>PNMI01000005.1 GCA_013823565.1 Sphingobacteriaceae bacterium
GGCTGACCGTGGAGCGTACATCTGTCAATCTCAATCATTAAACTTGTTTATCCAAGACGCCAACTTTGCTAAATTATCTTCAGCACATTTCTACGCTTGGAAAAAAGGATTAAAAACAGGTATGTATTACTTACGTACAAAAGCAGCAGCAGACGCTATTAAGTTTACAGTAGATCAAGCAGCTTTATCTGTACCAGTATTAGGTAACGAAGATCAATTATTAGTAGAGCGCGGACAAGCTCACGTATTAAGCTACGAAGAGCAACAAGCACAATTATCTTGTTCATTAGATAATCCAGATGCTTGCGAAGCTTGCGGATCTTAAAATAAAAGTGTCACTTCGAGTGATTCGACGCAAGGAGAATTGTATCGAGAAGCGACACGAAAGAAAATAAGTTTAACCCTGAAAAAAGGCCTCTCTGAAATTTTAGAGAGGCTTTTTTTTAAAGAATAGAGATATGCAATCTTGCCCAAATTGTCATAAAGAAGGAATTAAAAATCTAGATCAACTGCGAGTAGGTCCAGATAGGAAAATAGAGTGTTCATTTTGTAAAAATGAATTTAGCGTTAAGAAATCAACTTGGTTGTTTTTGCTTTTCTTTGTGGCGCTAAACATTGTCTCTTCTTTTTTCTTGGATTATAAATATGATATATTATTTTTTTTATCGAACGTCTCTCTTTTCTGTTTTATCAAAATGAAATATATTAAACTATATAATGTTAATGATATATGGAATTAAGTCGCGTTTTGGAGATTTGTAATCTAATTCCCAGAAATAGTCACCCAACTTTTTTTATTTAAAAATTAAAGAAATCTGCAACTGTAACTCCCAAAGCATCTGCTAGTTCTTTTAGGTAAAAAGCAGTAGGGTTTGATTTTCCATTCTCAACACGTTCTATGCTTTGGGGTTCTTTTCCACATTCATAAGCTAAGTCACGTTGAGACCAGCCTTTTTTGAGGCGTAGTTCAACAATTCGTTTACCTAGTTTATTTAAATATGGTTGCTTTTTCATGAGCAACACAAATCAACAGATAAGATGATTTATTTTCGTCAACAGATATGTTGATATATGTATTTTATATACATTTGTTTTATTAATTAAATAATATTATGGCAATTATTCCACAAAAAATTCAAACCAGAATAACTGAAGGGTTAAAGAAATTTCAACCTATTGTAGAATCAGCTAAAATCAGAGATGTTAGTGAATCTGATACTGTTGTTATGTTAACAGGGATTTTATCAGATATTTTAGGATATGATAAATATGTGGATATAACTACAGAATTAGCTATACGTGGAACTTATTGTGACTTGGCTCTAAAGATAAATGATAAGATATCTTTATTAATTGAGGCAAAAGCTGTTGGGATTGACTTAAAGGAACAGCATGTTAAACAGGTTGTAGATTATGCTGCTAATAAAGGAATTGAATGGGTTATCTTAACCAATTCAGTATCATGGAGAGTTTACAAAGTAGTTTTCTCAAAACCTATACAAAATATTTTAGTGTGTGATATTGATTTTTTAAAACTTCGCCCAAAAGCTATTCAGGATATTGAAACAATATTTTTATTATCCAAAGAAGCTATTGCTAAAAATTCATTAGATGAGTATTTCACGCAAAAACAAGCTACCAATAAATTCATGATTGGGAATTTATTGAGTGAAGAATCAGTTTTAAATACCATTAAAAAAGAATTAAAACAGATTTATCCTGACATTAAAGTGACTAATGATGAAATAAGAACTGTTTTAGTTTCAGATGTTATTAAACGTGAGATATTGGAAGGCGAATCCTCTGATGAGGCGAAAAAGAAAATAGCTAAAGCAAATAAACGAAAAGAAAAATTAAAGGAGAAAAAACCTGCTGATTCTGTTGTTCCGCAAATGTCAAACGAAACTATTCCAACTGCTGAAAATACTATTGTTAGTGAAAATTAAATAAGAGTAGAGTCTTTAAAAGTCCAATGATTTTTATCATTGTGCTTTTTTGTTTTTGCAATTTGCATCCGCGCGCAAGAACAAATCCTACCACTTATCGAGAAAAAGTCGCCAGATATAAAGTGGCCATTTTTGGTTTGCATTTGTTTGCTATTTTTAGTCAATAAATTTAGTTGAAATGAGAATATACCTTTTTTTAGTTTTATCACTTATTTGCTTTAACAACATGGTGCTGTCCCAAAACGATGAGCCTATCATCGATTCAGCATACAAATTCAGGTATGCTGATGCAAGGGTTTTTAATAATTTACCTCATGGGATTTATAAATTTAATACAGATTTAGACTATATTACCTTTATGTCGCAATACTATCAGGAAGGCTTATTTCATCCACAATTTTTTAAAAGTGATGAGATGGGAATTGTAATTAATTATGAAAGCACTTCCATCGGTTCTGGTAAACGAGTAAATGCCGTTTTTGAAACTACAAACTATATTGTAATACAATTGGGACAATACAGCTCTTATATTCAATTTCAAGCCATGAATGAACAACAAATATGTTTAGCACTCAAAAAATCGAAAAAAGAAGTGGTAATACAGGAAGTGAATTGATAGTACGAAATCCAGTTGTATTTAAAATGCTAGGGTATATCAAAAGCTCAATGATTAAATTCATTGGGCTTTTTTGTTTTTATAATTGCATCTGCGCAAGACCTGACAGGTTTTTAAAACCTGTCAGGTCTGCCTAGTACCATGTTGGACTTTTTATAAAATGCTACAATCTGTAGCAAAGTCGCGTTTTAAAATTACTTTACTTTGTGTAATTACACCTGTCAGGTTTTTAAAACCTGACAGGTGTAGCAAACGAACGAATAAAATGCAAAATATAGAGCCGTTACAAGAAGGAAAAGTATATCATATTTATAACCGAGGAATCAATAGTACTGAATTGTTTTTTGAATCGGACAATTACGATTATTTTATAAAACTATACGGAAACTATATAGATCCAATTGCCGATACATATGCTTGGTGCTTAATGAAAAATCATTTTCATTTTTTAGTTAGGATAAAAGATGAAGCTCCAAAAACGCCGCATCAAAGTTTTTCTAATTTATTTAATGCTTACACAAAAGCTATCAATAAAAGATACAACAGGCACAGTAGTCTTTTTCAAAGGCCTTTTAAAAGAAAATTAGTAGATAATGAGACATATTTCAAAAACTTAATCCTTTATATTCATAACAACCCAGTTAATCATGGAGTTTGTGAAAACGCTATGGACTATGCTTGGAGCTCTTATTTAACCTGTGTTTCGGATAAGGTCACCAATTTGAAAAAAGCTGAGGTCATTGATTTATTTGAAGATTTGGAGAATTTTAAAAGTCTACATAAGCTAATCGTAGAAATTCCAGAATTGGAGTTTTAGTCCCATCACAAAGCCCCGAAAGGTTTTAAAACCTTTCGAGTCTGCAACCAAGCAAATGGCATACGTCTTAAAATTATCTTATCTTTAATAGAGGTAATTTCTTTGCGTCTTTTTTTAAATGCTGCGTCTTTAGGTTTATGACAACAACTACCGAAACTATATGGAAAGCTTTTCACAAGGAGTTATTTAACTTCATCAACAAACGCGTGAATGATAAAGAGGCCTCAAACGACATTTTGCAGGATGTATTTATTAAAATTCATTTAAAGCTCAAAACCCTGAGTGATAAGGACAAATTGGCTTCTTGGGTATATCAAATCACTCGAAACAGCATTTTAGATTATTTTAGAAAGCAAAAAAATAAAGCTCCTTTATCAGATAATTTAATAGAACTAGAAGAAGAAAAAGTATTTAATGCCGAATTGGTAAAATGCTTAAAGCCCATGATTAACCAATTACCTGACAATTATAAAGAAGCTATTTTACAAACCGAAATGGGTGCATTGTCTCAAAAAGAATATGCCGATAAATTAGGTATTTCTTATTCGGGCGCTAAATCTCGTATTCAAAGAGCGCGTCAGCAATTGCACAGTTTGTTTAATGAGTGCTGTTCTATTCAATCAGATAAATACGGAAATATTATGGAGCATGAATGTAAAAAAGATTGCGGTTGTCAATCTTAATTTGCGTCCTTTTTAAAAGTGAGCGTCTATAGGTTATAAAATAAATAAATGTATAACCTTAAAATTTAAACATCATGGAAAATCAAAATCAATCATGTTCTTGTAACTCAAACAACTGTCAAACAACAAACACAACTGCAAATACTTGTAATTGTTCTTGTAATTGCAATACCTGCAATTGCAATAAAAATACTTGCGATTGTAACTCTAGTAAATGTTGTTAATTAGTAAAACAAAAAAGAGGCTTGAATTTTCAAGCCTCTTTTTTAATGTTTTTGTTTTATCAAAGAATTGTTTTAAAATTAGGCTTCTTTGATCTATAAAATAAGCCTATTCAAGTCTACCAAGCTGAGTTGAAATAATGGTATGTAAAATCCTAGGCGTTCAAGATATAAATTATTAAATCAGATTTAGTTCATATTAAATATGTGATATATTTTGTTACTTTTAGGCGATGATTACATGGTTTAATAAGCTTATAAATGTTGGTGTAAAACCAATGTATCAGCCTTGGGAAATTTATTTGACTCGTAAACTCAATTTAATTACTTGCATTACCATGTGTAATATGATTATTGCCTTGGTGTTTTTTCAATCAACAGGATACACGCACATTTTTATAGATTGTTTATTGTCGTTGATCGTTTTGCCTTTTTTAATTTTATTGAACCGTTACAAAAATTATATATGGACAGCTTACGGATTTTATTTCGTTGGATTTAGTTTGTTGGCATCAATGTGTCTTAAAATGGGTATAGATTCTTACATCATTTTGTTTTACTTTCCTATGATGATTAGTTTGATTCAATTGCTCGGTAGGCGAGAGACTTTGAGGCATTTAGTGGTGATTAGTGTTTTTTGTTTCTTTACTATTATTGTTATAGTTATTGGTTACAATGGTAATATTTATAATTTTGAAATGGGCAACGGAGCGTTTAAACATACAAAGTTGTTTAATATCATTCTCTGTTTTTCATCAGCTCTTGCCTTTAATATCAGTTTAGTAATGGAGTCTATTGCACAAGAAAATCTGATTAAAAAAATGTTGAAAGAAAAAGAAATATTATTGGCAGAGGTTTTTCATCGGGTTAAAAACAATATGAATATTGTGACGAGTTTGTTAAATCTTAAAAAAGAGATTTCAAATTCTCAGGAAGTAAAAGATGCTTTAGAAGATTGTAGAAACCGAGTATTTTCGATGGCTTTGGTTCATCAAACTATTTTTAATAATGATAGTATTGTAGAGCTAAATTTTAAAGCTTATATCGAAAGTTTAACTACCGAAATCAAAAATTCTTTAAGGAGTAATAAACCAGTTGATATTCATTTAGATACAGAGCTGGTGATGTTGGATTTATCGAGCGCCATACCATGTGGTTTGATATTAAATGAATTAATTACTAATTCATTTAAATATGCTAGCAACGAGGACAAATTAATTATACATATTAAGTTGCGTCACTTCAATAATATGATTGAGTTAGAGGTAAGAGATAACGGGAAAGGATTGCCTGAAAATTGGAAACAAAACAACCATAGTTTAGGAATGGAACTGATAAGTTCCTTATCTCAGCAATTAGATGGCACGCATCAGTTTAAAAACGATGATGGCTTAGTTTTTAGGCTAGTATTTAAGTTAAAATCATAAAAGGAATCCATTTCTTAGCTATAATTTAATAAAATAATAGTATAGCCATTATGTGAATTATTAAAAATCTCGTACATTCAATTTCAAATTAGTTAGCTAAAAAGTATGCGTCTTAAAGTTCTAGGCACTATTTTAATTTGTTTGTTTGCGTTATTTAATTCGTATTCGCAAAAATCAGTGCTAGATTCCTTAATAGCCGTTTCAAAAACTGCAAAAGCGGATACTAATAAAGCACTTTTATTGATTAATATAGCAAGAGAGGCTACTTACAAAAGAAAATTTGATTTAGCTAACCAATATGGAAGAGAAGCGCTTGCTTTTTCAGAAAAACTAAATTATGTAAGAGGAATTAATAACTCAACATACTACATAGGATATAACTATTTTAAGCAAAACGACAATGATAATGCTATCAAGTATTTGAGTAAAGCACTTAACTTATTTGAATTAGCGAAAAGCAATGTTGGCATTGGCCTAGCGTCTGGAAGTTTAGGTAGCACCTACTATCGATTGGATATTTATCCTAAAGCCTTAGACTATTTTTTATTAGCATTTAAAACATATGAAGTTCTGGGGCAAAAACTCAGTATGGCTGGATTCGCTGGAAATATTGGCGCTATTTATAACTCTATGAAGGAGGATGATAAAGCCTTAGAGTTTTATCAAAAATCATTAAAAATTAATGAGGAAATAAAAAGTGAACAAGGAAAAGCCATTAATTATGTTTGTATAGCGAATGTTTATAATGAACAAAAAAAGTATAACCAAGCTTTGGAATATCATGAAAAAGCCCTAGTTATAAATGAAAAAATTGGTTCCAAAAGCTATATTGCGAATAACTTAGCTAATATTGGTTTAGTAAAAGTAAATTTAAAAGATTACAAGGGAGCTATGGAAACGTTCAACCTTGCTCTTGAAAAAGTAAAGGATTTAAATGATACATTGAGTCTTGCGACCATCGAGCGTAATATAGCCGATTTGTATTTTGAGACAAAAGATTATAAAGAATCAGAAAAACACCTCAAAGAAGCGCTGGTGTTGGCTATAAAGAAAAATAGTATAAGGCTTCAAAAGGATTTATACTTTAGTTTGCATAATTTATATGCAGCTACGGGTCAATATGAATTAAGTTTGGAAAATCTTAAAAAATATATTCCATTAAAGGACTCTTTGTATGGTATCTCTAATCAAAAAGCCATTTTACAAAAGCAAATGCAATTTGATTTTGAAACAAAGGAAGCTATTACAAAAGCTGAATTTATTAAATCTCAGTCGGAAAAACAGTTGGAGATTGAAAGAAGAAAGCAAGCAATTGTTCAGCTTGAAAAAGATAATGCTTTAAATCAATTAAGCTTAACAGAGTCTAATTTAAAGCTTAAAGAAAAGCAAGTTGAAACAGAAGCGCAAAAGAAACAGGTTGAGCTTTTAAATAAAGATAAATTACTTCAGGAAGCCGAAGCTCAAAAAAAAGCAAAAGAGCTCGAGCAGCAAAAACAGTTGCGGAATTTATTTATTGGAGGTGTATTTTTATTATTATGTTTTGCTGTGTATATTTTATTTAACTTAAGTAAAAGTAAAAAAACCAATAAGATTATTGAAAAGCAAAAACAAGAAGTTGAACATCAAAAGCACATGGTTGATGAGAAACAAAAAGAAATTGTGGATAGTATTAACTACGCTCAACGCATTCAATATGCTCTATTGGCCAATAAAAAATTATTGGATGATAATTTACGCGACTACTTTTTATATTTTCAGCCAAAAGATGTGGTAAGTGGAGATTTTTACTGGGCTTCAAAAATTATAAATAAAAATGGAACAGAGACTTTTACTTTAGTTACAGCAGATAGCACGGGGCATGGAGTTCCAGGTGCTATTATGAGTATGTTAAATATTGCTTGCTTAAACGAATCAATTAAAGGAGATAAAGTAACGGAGCCAGCTGATATTTTAAATGCCACGCGCCATAAGGTGATTAATCACTTAATGCATGATGGTAGTGAAGAAGGAGGAAAAGATGGAATGGATTGTAGTTTGATATGTTTTGATTTTAAGCATTATAAACTAACCTATGCAGCAGCTAATAATCCAATATGGATTGTAAGAAAAAATACTTTAATAGTGTTAGCGGCAGATAAAATGCCTATTGGTAAACACGATAAAGATAATATCCCTTTTAAGCAAACAGAAGTAGAACTTCAAAAAGGAGATATTGTGTATACATTTACGGATGGTTATGCCGATCAGTTTGGTGGGCCGAAAGGAAAAAAATATAAATATAAACAACTCGAAGAATTATTATTGTCTATTCATAACAAACCAATGTCAGTCCAGCATGATATGATACGCCAATCGCTTAATGATTGGAAAGGCAATTTAGAACAGGTTGACGATGTATGTGTGATTGGTATTCGTATTTAAGAGATTTATTATTTCAATTTCAAAAAAAATCCTATCTTAATATTTGATAACGCCTGTTTCTATGAAAAAAAATATCGCCTTCATTCTTTTAGTATTTTCTTTTTTAAATAACTATTCACAAAACAGTATTGTTCAACTGAGTCCAGATGTAAACGATGAGTTTGCGTATCCAGAAGTGTTTGGCATGAACGAACAATCGTTTTTTGCTATATCTTCCAAGTCGGATAATGATTTTTATATCGAGTGTATTACTAATAAAGAATTAAGAAGAGTTTTTAAAACGCAAGTAGAACTCCCTAAAATAGAAGGTAAATCAAACGCATTTGAGAATATTTTATATTTCAATTCGCATATATATCTGTTTAGTTCTCATCACGATAAAAAATCGAAAAAGTATACAGTTTACATTAATGAAATAAAAAATAATGGAGAGTTATCTCTTAATCATACAATAATTGACGAAGTTTCATTTACTGATAAAAATTATTATTGTAAATACACGTTTAAATTATCTACTGATAGCAATCGTGTTTTAGCCTTTCGTGAAAGCTCAGAATCGCAAGAAGCAAAAGGAAAAATAACCTATAAAGTTATTAGTAAAGGGTTAAAAGTAGTATTCAGTAAAGATATTGAGTTAACGCAACCGCTTCATAAAACAACTATTGCTAATGTATTAATGGATGACGAACATAATTTGTATTATACCGAAAAGCAATATTTAAAAAACGAAACAGAATCGGGAGATTACACTAAACTATTTGTAGCGAGTTATAAATCTGAGAAAGATTCACTGCTTAAAATAGAAATTTCTATCAACGAAAAACGCTTTCTAGATGCTAATCTTCAGTTAAACACTCAAGGAAATTTAATATGCACAGGTACTTATGCCATTGAAAAAACTTCGGGCTCTAATTGGGAAGAAAGTCATACTTTGAAAGGTGTGTTTTATACTATTTTGGAGTTGGAGAAATTAAATACTCTATCACAGGCTCAATACAATATCCAAGACTTATTTCCTGAAGAAAAGTTTTATCATTATTATTTGACTAATACTTTTCAATTAGATGAAAATAATTTGGTTGTTATATGTGAGTTTCAAAACACCATTTGTGATAACGGTAATTGTGATTCGAAATTTGGACCATGTATTAAGGTTAATTTCAATACAATAGAAAAACAAGGGTTTTCCGCACAAAAAATTTCTAGTCTTATAAAGGGAGAGAAACCAATTTGTAAAGGCGGCACTTTGTCATATATGCCTTTCCAAAAAAATAAGTCAGTTAAATTATTATTTAATTGCAATAAACAATTTGAACTCAGTACAGATGGAAATGTAGTGACAGCAACAATCTTTGATAATTCATCAAATGCTGATTTATCTTTTATGAAGTACAGTTTTAGGATGAATAAGCTCGATTTATTGGTTTTAACGTACTCTAAAAAGACAGGCCATCGATTTGCAAAAGTTTCTTTTAAAGAGTAATAGGAATATCTATATTTATACTTCAATGAAACTGAACAAAAAAATAGATTTATCAGATTTTGAGTTCGTCTCTTATAATAGTTGTACATTTTGTAATTCATCAGATGTTGTTAAACAAGATACAATACACAAGAGCCCTGAAGTAAATTATTTTTTTTGTAACCATTGTAAAGTTAGTTATACAGATAAACAGTTAAGTGTTAAGGATACCGAAAAACTGTATTCTCATTATTATGATGAACATGTTTTTAAAACAGGAATCAATCCATCTGTTCTAGGAAAACATATATTTAGATTTATTTCTTCAAAAGTTACAGTAAACTCTTCCGTAAGAATATTAGACTATGGCGGTGGAGACGGTTCTGTAGCTAAATATGTAGCAGAAGAATTAAGAAAGAGAAAAAAATGTAGTTATATAATTGATGTTTATGATATTTATGAAATTGAAAATAAACTGGATGCTGTAAATTATATTACTTCAGAAAGCATCCTTGCAAATTATCAATACGATATTATTATTGCAAGCGCTGTTATTGAACATTTAAATAAGCCTCTCGATACATTGAAAATGTTATTTACCTCTTTAAAATCAAATGGGTATTTTTATGCTAGAACTCCCTTTAATTTGCCATTAAAAAATATGTGCGAGAAATTGCATCTAAAGAAAAAAGTGGATATGCAATTCCCTTGGCATTTGTTTGATATGGGTCGTATTTTTTGGAATCATATTCCAGTATTGTTCCAATCTTATCATATTAAAATCAGCGTCATTAAAAGCCAACCTTCGTTAATAGAGATTCCATTTAAAAACAAAAAAAAGCGATATATAGCAACTGTACTTTTAAAATTTCCTGGATATATTTTCAAAAATTGGAATAACGTTGGGGGCTGGGAAGTTTTTATTAAAAAAATTTAGTCACAGTCTTAAAAAAAGTCTGAAAATAGTTAGTTTAAAATTATTTAAAGATTAATAATTAACTTACTTTTAGCCATTAAATACACTAAAATACCATGAACGAAGCTATCAGAAAACTAGAACCCACAGCGATGTGGAATAACTTTGCCGATTTAAATGCAGTACCTCGCCCTTCAAAAAAAGAAGAAAGAGTAATTGCTTTTGCTAAAGCATTTGGAGAAAAATTAGGCTTACCAACACTTGTTGATGAAGTTGGGAATGTGATTATTAAAAAGCCTGCCACTAAAGGAATGGAAGACAGAGTAACCGTTGTGTTACAAAGTCACTTAGATATGGTGCATCAAAAAAATGCAGCCACTAATTTTGATTTTAATACTCAAGGTATCGAAATGTTTATCGAAGGAGATTGGGTAAAAGCTAATGGTACTACTTTAGGAGCAGATAATGGAATTGGTGTAGCTTCTATTATGGCTTTATTAGAATCAAAAGATATTCCTCATCCAGCTTTGGAAGCTTTATTTACGATAGATGAAGAAACTGGAATGACAGGTGCTTTAGCATTAAAGGGCGGGTTGTTAGACGCAAGTATTATGTTGAATCTAGATACAGAAGATGACGATGAGTTAACGATTGGTTGTGCTGGTGGAGTAGATGTGACTGCTACTGGTAAATATGCAACAGAGTCTGCTAAAAATAAAACTGCATTTAAAGTTACTGTTAAAGGTTTAACTGGCGGTCACTCTGGAATGGATATTCACCGTGGAAGAGGTAATGCGAATAAAATCATGAATCGCTTGTTATTAAACTTAAGCAAGGATTTGCAAATTGAAATAGCAAGTATTGATGGTGGAAGTTTAAGAAATGCCATTCCTCGCGAATCAGTTTCTGTTATTACTGTTGCAGATGCTAACGCTTTGAAAAAACAAATTCAAGAATTTGAAAAAGTAGTAAAAGCCGAACATTCTACAACAGATCCAAATTTAGTGGTGACTATTGAAGATACCGAAGCGCCTGCTCAAGTATTTAATAAAGAGTTTCAATATAAATTATTACGTAGTATCTATGCTTGTCCTTATGGCATTTATCGTATGAGTCCAGATATTGCAGGTTTAGTTCAAACTTCTAATAATGTGGCACGAGTAATTGTGAAAGATGGAGCTTTTCAAATTCAATGTTTAACCCGTAGTTCAGTTGATTCAGAAAAAATAGATTTACAACATGCTATTACATCTGCATTTGAATTATTGGGAGCAGAAATCATGGCAGCGGGTTCTTACCCTGGTTGGACACCAAAACCATCAGCGCCTATCGTAAAATTAATGAGTGATTTATATAAAGAGAGATATAATTCAGAGGCTAAAGTGAGTGCTTGCCACGCTGGTTTAGAGTGTGGTATTTTAGGAACTAATTATCCTGATATGCAAATGATTTCATTTGGACCAAATATCAAAGGAGCGCACTCGCCAGATGAGAGAGTTCAAATTAGTTCAGTTCAAAAGTATTGGGGCTTTTTATTAGAGACTCTAGTGAGAATTCCTAAAAAGAATTAAGGTCACCCTGAACTTGTTTCAGGGTCTCACAGATTCTGAAACAAGTTCAGAATGACGATTCGTTAGGTGACTAAATTTTTATACAATAAGCGCTTAGCTATTGGTAAAAACGTTTCTTCGCTTGGTAAACTGGCATTAGCCTTAAATAAATATACTGCCGGGTTAGGCATTTGTGGATTCGTATCAATAATATCTAATTTAATTTTATCAACGGTTTGAGATAAAGAAATGCTGTAAGTGCTAAAATAAGAACTGTTTAATCCAAACACTTCTTGTTGAAGTAAATTTAATTTAGATAGAGAGTAATTGTATACATGCACTTGTTTGGATTGAAAAGGATATAACATAAAGTACCCCTCCTTTTTATAAATAGGTAATATACCTATATGATCTGTTGAAATATGTTGTTCGGCAAAATCAAAAATTGTTTTACCTTTTTTTAATTCATCAATTAATAACGGCTCACTAAAGGCTATAATTTGTTTTAATTCATCTAAAGAATCATCGTTAATAGCATTCTCATATACAAGCGTGAGGTTTTTATAATCAATGCCTTTGACATTCTTTTTAAAACTATTTTCTAATGAAGTGGTATTATTTTTTATAGAAACTAAGTTTTTATAGTGAGCTATTAATTCTGCAAAGTCGGGATATAATTTTTGCTCATTAAAATGCTCCTTTACTTTTTGTAAATAACCAAGCAATACATATTTTTTGTATTCAAAGTCAATCAGGTTTTCAGTTAGCCAGTTTTCAGATAATGTTCCCATGGCTCCTTATACGATTGAAGTTTTATTTAAGTTTCATTGTTAATTTTTCGATAGTTTGCCTATTTTTTTACCTTTGATATATGGATATTACAAAAATTCCCTTTAATCAATTATTAGGCATTTCAATAGCGAATGATAAAGACTATTTATTACAGTTAGACGCTAAGAAAGAATATACCAATCATTTAGAGACAGTTCATGCAGCAGCGCTGTTTGCTTTAGCAGAGGGTTCGGGAGCACAGTTGTTATTGAAAGCATTTCCTGAAGAGGTAATTGAAAATGTGATTCCTGTTTTAAGAAAAGTAGATGTGTCTTACAAAAAACCAGCGCAAGGCATTATCAAATCTAAAGCAATATTAAAGGACAATACAATAGAGAATATTTCTCTAGAATTACAAACTAAGAAAAGAGTATTGTTGACTACAATTGTTGAATTGTTTGACGAACAAAAAGTCAAAGTATTTGTAGCAAATTTTGAGTGGTTTGTTGTGTTAAAATAAATTAGAATTGTAACTTATCTAATTGAGTACACACTCTTTCTAATAGCATGGCAATAGTGCGTTTCACTACTTCTCTTTTATTTTCGTGGTAAAATATAATTTCTTCTTCTGTAAATAAGCCAATGGTAATGCCTGTAAATAATTGCTTTAATTGTAAATTTCCTTTCACGATTTCGTGAATGCGTTCTGTTTTTTTATTGTCAGTTAAATTCTTGACAATAATCTTATTCTCGGCTAAATGTTGATTAATTAAAGTCAATATCAAGTCGTTTTGAAATTTAAGAATAGGTCTTAATGTATTAGTTTGAAATGTTTCCAAATCAGTTGATTTAGAATTATCTACATGTATCTCTGGACGTAAATTCTTAAGTTGTTCTGAGCGATTGTTCATTTTACTAAGATATTGATTATAAATGAAGAAACGATTTAAATTTTTAGTGCTATTCGGTTAATATCCAGTGCATATAATTATTGAAATTACTAGTCTGGCTTTTATAATAAGTTTACTTTTACTGCATGGTTTTTGAGCAGTTAAAACAAAAAAAGTACCCTTCTAATTCTGTATTTGATACAATTTACCCTAAGTTATATCAAGAGCATTCTGCTCGTCATTTTACTCCTGTAAATATTGCTATTAAAGCTGCTAAACTATTAGTGGATAAACCAACCGATAAAATATTAGATATTGGCTCAGGAGTTGGTAAATTTTGTTGTATTGGTTCTGCGGTTACAGAAGCGCATTTTTACGGTGTTGAAAAAAGAAAGACCTTAACCAATCTTTCTAATAAAATTAAGCGAAACTATAAATTAAAAAACGCACATTTTATTAATAACGATTTCACGAGTTTAGATTTTAAAAAATTTGATGGTATCTATTTTTTTAATTCATTTCATGAACAATTAGATGAAACCTGTGTGTTGGATGAAACATCAAAAGTGTCTTTGAAAGAATATAAAAAATACCATGAAGATTTAATGATGAAATTAAATGAATGTAAATCTGGAACCAGATTGGTAACGTATTATACTTTTAAAAATAAAATCCCTTCTACTTATCAGTTTATTGATAAAAACGAAACAGGTTTATTAAAGTTTTATATTAAAAAATAAATACTATGCAGCTCCACCATCCGCAATTAGTTGATTTGATTAAAAAAGCATATTCAGCTGAAAAAGCGGCTGCATTTGCATACATCGGTCACGCAGCTTCTGTTAAAGATAAAGAAGAGAAAGTAGCTATTAAACAAATAGAAATTGATGAGTGGAACCATAGGGCAGAAGTGCTTCAAATTATGAAACATTATCATATTCCAGTTTCAAAATGGTACGAATTTAAATTTCATGTAATTGGTAAAATTATTTCAGGAAGCTGTTTTGTAATTGGTTGGTTTATGCCATTTTATTTTGCAGGTAGATTAGAAAGCGGAAATGTGTGCGAATATTTTAGAATGAAACAATATTTTAATTCGTTGGGAATTACCAAACACGATGTTGTGTTATACGAAATGGGAATTAAAGAAAAAGAACATGAAGTATATTTTTTAAGCAAAATAAAAGATAGCAAACTATTACCTTTTTTTGAAAAACTATTTTTCTGGGGCGAAAGTAGTTTCAATAATATTGATTTAGATAAAAAATATCCTGTAGAACAGTCTGATATTTACTGTAAACACAAGTAGTTTAAGTCGTTTTGTGAAATAAACAAAACTCAGTTCATAAAGTTTTTTACAAAAACGGAACCTTATTTATTTTCTGGCGTACAATAAGTCAGAACTAAAACAAAACTTACTCGAAACCCAATGAACTTAACACAATCAAAGGGCTGGTAAAACAAAGAAGTATTTTAGAGTACACGAAATCAAAACAAATGTTATTTCTAACATTTGTATACAATCAAACTAAAAATTAGCAATTAAATCATATTGCCTTCAGGGGCATCACGTAATAACTTTGCCTATATATTAAAATAATTCACATGAAGAATATAAACCTATTAAAACCTTTGTCCTATGAAAACTTTAACCTACCTAACAACATTGTTGGCTCTTACCATTCAGGTAATGGTAAACGGCCAAACACAAGGCAACCAAGCTCATAAAATTAGAGTGGATATTATGGGAGCTAAAACTCCTGTTGCTATGAAATACACAAACAGTAACATCACACTAACAATGGAAGAATATAAGCAATTGTTAGAACAAGCCAATCAATTAAAAATTGGGGCTCAAAAATTAAAAGAAGAAGCTGAATTAGCAGAGCAAAATTATTTTACAAAACAAATTGAAGCTTCACAATTATCTGCACAAATATCTTTTCAAAAATTCCAAGAAAATAAAAAAACTCTTCTTGTTTTTTATACTCAAACATCCAAAACAAATAACATTTATGCTCAAGTGACTTTGGTTGATAATGAATCTGAACGATTGATGAAATTAGCTAAAGAAATTAGAGAAGAAGCGGCCGCTCAAATTAGTCTTCAAGCGAAGGTTGGAAGCATGAGTAATGCCGAAGAAAAAGAAACATTAGCGCTTAATAAACAAATAGAAGCATTAGGGATGATAGAAAAATATCTGTCAGATGCTAAAGAAGAAGTAATAGAAGAAGGTGTTGCTGTGAAAGCAGAAATAAAAAATAATACTCCATCAGTAGTAACCGTTGAAAAATCAGAACAATTAATGGAAGCATTGTTTGATGCATTAACACAAGCTGATAATATGAAAACGACAGCTCAATCATTAAGAGAAACAGCATTAACTGCTTCTTTAAATGAAAAAAATATTTTGATTAATGAAGCTATCAGTTTAGAAAAAGAGTATATCGCAAAAAGAGTAGAGATTTCTAATTTAAAATCAGCATTAACTTATGAGAAATTTAATCAAAACCGATTGATGATTAATGAATTGATGGTTAAAGTAAAAGATAATACTGATATCGTTAATTACGCCAATCAATTAAATCAAGATGCCGAGCGATTAATGAAAATTGGAAAAGAAATGAGAGAAGAGGCGAATGCGCAATTATCGTATTCAGCAAAATATGGATCAATAAGTAATGCCGAAGAAACTGAACTTTTTGCGATTGGTAAGCAAACAGAATCAATACAATTTATAGATAAAAACAATTCATTAATAGTTATAGCAAGTAGGTAGGACAAGCTATAATTTAATAGGAAAACCTCTGCAATTAGCAGAGGTTTTTTATTTGTATAAAATGCTATCAAATCACTATCTTTATAGCCCATGAAAATTCTTTTAACCACACTAAATGCCAAGTACATTCACACGAATTTAGCCATTCGCTTGTTGTATGAGCTAAATCATGAGCAATATAAGGGGCTTGAGTGGAAAGAATTTAATATCAAAGAAGATAAAGACGATGTAGCTCAATTTTGTTCTGAGTTTGAAGTCGTTGCTTTCAGTTGTTATATCTGGAATATTACTCAAACATTAGCTGTTTGCGAAAAAATTAAGACAATTCATCCAAATACTAAAATTTTATTAGGTGGACCAGAAGTGAGCTATGAATATGAAGATATCATTGCGCTAAACTATGTGGATTATATCATTGTTGGAGAAGGGGAAATTGCTTTTAAAGAATTCTTAGATTTTTATCCAAATCCAGAATTAGTATCGAGTTTAGTTTGGAAAAATGGAACAGAGGTGAAGACCAATAAAATGGCTCCTATGTTTGATTTAAAGAACTTTGAAAATAGTATGCCTTACCGATTTGATAAGCCAGAAGATTTAATCAATAAGGTATTGTACATCGAAACTTCGCGTGGTTGTCCTTATAAGTGTGAGTTCTGTTTAGCGAGTTTAGATAATAAAGTGCGTTATTTGCCTAATTCTACTATTAAAGCCACTTTGTTGTATATGATGAAGCACGGCAAGGTTATTAAATTTTTAGATAGAACCTTTAATATCAAAAAAGATTTTACACTTGATATTTTTCAATTTATTTTAGATAACTACCGTCCTGAAAACGTATTTCAATTTGAAATCACGGCAGATATATTGCACCCAGATATCATTCAGTTTATTCATGATAAAGTGCCTGATAATTTATTTCGTTTTGAAATAGGAATACAAACGGTGAATCAAAAAGCTAATTTAGAAGTAAAGCGTAAACAAAGCTTTGAGAAAACGACTAGTATCATCAAGCAATTAGATTATAAAGTAGAAATGCACTTAGATTTAATTGTTGGAATGGCTTTGGATTATTGGGAAGATATTAAATACAGTATCGAAGAAGTGTTTAAATTATTTGCTCCCGAAATGCAGTTGGGATTTTTAAAGTTCTTGAAAGGGACGCCCGTTCGTCAAAAATACCAAGAACATGGATTTGTATTTGATCCTAATCCACCGTATCAAATTATCGAGAGTAATTATCTATCAAAAGAACAATTACATCAAATTGTAGAATTAGAGCATGCTTTAGAGATTTATTGGAATGGGAAAAAGGCTACTAATACATTACGTTATGTGACACAACATTATAGTATTTTCGATTTTTTATTAGGCCTAGGTCATTATTTTGGAACTCAAAAAGATTTTCATAAGTACTCTTTAACGGATGTGTTTGAAATTATAACTTCTTATTCAAAAGCTGCTTATCCAAACGATACAGTTTTACAGCAGTTAATAGCGGTTGATTATTATTTACATTTTAAAGTAAAACCTAAGAGCTTATTTTTAGAAGAAATTGATTTTACAGTAAAAAATAAATTGATTGATGAGTTAAAATTAAATCATCATAAATACCGTTATGTGGTATTGCCTTTAGATTTTGATTTTAAAGCTTTTTCTCAAGAGCAAACAATCATTAATGACCCTAAGAATGTCATTATTCAATACAATGGCACTGAAAAAGCCATAGTGGTTTAACTTATTTGTCTTCAAAAGTCTTCCGTTAATTAAATTGCTACAATTTGTAGCAATCAATTGCTATCGAATAGGCGTAACTTTATCCTAAGTTTTAGAGCTATGGAAAATATGATTGTTAATTATTTCAAGGGAAGAGGAGCGCAATATAATCCTCCTAGTAAATTTGAGCAAAAAAAATATGTTCAAGATCATGTGGAAGGCTTAGATGAAGAGTTTCTTCAAAAAGAAAAAACAGAGATTATTTATACCTATCCTAAAACTATTATTAATAAGGTAGAGAGTACTGATATTGGCCTAGCTTATTCTTTAAATCCTTACCAAGGTTGTGAGCACGGCTGTATTTATTGTTACGCTCGTAACTCTCATGAATTTTGGGGTTATAGCGCAGGATTAGATTTTGAAAGAAAAATTATCGTTAAAAAAAATACGGTTGAATTATTAGAAAAAGCCTTTAGTCAAAAAAGCTGGAAACCAAAACCTATTATGCTTTCCGGAAACACGGATTGTTATCAGCCAATAGAGCGTGAAATGGAATTAACTCGTAATATTTTAAAAACCTGTTTAAAATATAAACATCCAGTTTCTATCATTACAAAAAACTCATTAATTACAAGAGATATTGATGTATTAACAGAATTAGCTGAGCATAATTTGGTACATGTTATGATTTCGATTACGGGTACAGATGAAAAAGTCCGTCAGCTATTAGAGCCTAGAACGGCAACATATAAAAACAGAATGATGGTTTTAGAAACTTTATCAAAACATGGTATTCCTTGTGGCGTTATGGTGGCACCTATTATTCCAGGCATTAATAATCATGAAGTATCTAATGTGATTGAACAAGCTGCTGCTGCTGGAGCAACTTCGGCAGGTATTACAATTGTGAGATTAAATGGTTCTGTAGAACATATATTTAAAGATTGGTTAGTTAAAAATTTTCCTGATAGAGTAGATAAAGTTTGGAATCAAATTATGGAATGTCATGGTGGTAAAGTAAGTGATTCTAGAAAAAGCGTGCGAATGAAAGGTGAAGGGAAAATAGCAGAATCTATCATGCAATTATTTAAATTGTCTAGAGAACGATTTATGTCAGTGGAGTCAAAGTTTGTATTTAATACAGTAAGTTTTAATTATAAAGCGGGTGATAATCAGTTGAGCTTGTTTTAATAGAACGTTTAACCACGTGGAGATATAGTAATGATTACTCAAAAGTATTTAGATGAACTTACCTATGAAGTCGTTGGAGCATCTATCGAAGTTCACAAGATAATGGGTAGAGGTCTGCTAGAAAGTGTGTATCATCAATGCATAAAAGAAGAGTTAATTCATAGAAAAATAAATTTTTCAACTGAGATGTGTATTCCAGTTATTTATAAAGAAAAACAACTTAATATGGACTTTAGGTGTGATTTATTTGTGGAAAAATGCTTAGTTGTTGAATTAAAGTCTGTGCAAGTAATATCTAATGTGCATGAAGCGCAGCTTCTAACTTATATGAAACTGCTAAAATCGCCTAAAGGAGTTTTAATAAATTTTAATTGTTTTAATATTTTTAGAGAAGGGCAGAAAACTTTTGTAAATGAGCATTTTAGTCTTTTACCTAAACAATAACTCTATTGTTTCTATGAGGTTAAATTAATTTGGTTTATATGGGAATCATTCGAACTTTTTTTAAATAGAACAATTAACCACATAGAATCATAGAAATTGCTAATGTTGTTAGAGGCTGAGATAGAAAAATAAATTTTTTCACATAGATTGCTATGAGAAAAGCGAAGCTTCTTTGTCTCTCTTTTTGCTTATTTAATAACTATATTTCTATGTGGTTAAATTTTTTTAGTTCCAAATAAATCATTTTAAAACAAATATGTAAGCTAATTTATTTTAATATTTTCCCTATCTTTAGTCATACTAATTAATGGCATGACTAAATTATTAAAACCTTCTGAAACCCTATCCAATATTACCATTCTTCCTAAACCTTCCGAAAGAGAAGATTATGAAAAGTGCGAATTCGTTAATTGTACATTGACGGATATTTCTAATTTAAATTTCATTAACTGTACGTTTAAAAATTGCAATTTAAGTAGTTGTAAAGCTAATAATACAAAGCTGCAAGGTGTTGAATTTATCGACTGTAAATTATTAGGACTTAATTTTTTTCAAGCCAAAGATTTTGCTTTTGAAGTGTATTTCGAAAAATGTTTATTGGATTACGCTTCTTTTGATAGCAAGAAACTTAATAAAAGCGAATTTAAACATTGCAAAATGCACGAAGTAAATTTTACAAATGCCGATTTATCTAAATCATCATTGATGGATTGTGATTTATACGAAGCTGTTTTTGCTAAAACAAACCTTTCAGGAGTTGATTTTACTAGCTCTAGCAATTTCGCTATCGATCCTGAAATTAACAACATTAAAAAAGCAAAATTTCTATCTCAAGATTTATTTAGACTTTTAACAAGACACGATATTATTATAGAATAATTATTAAACAACATCCTTATGAATAAATTACTGATTACTTTATCTTTTCTTTTTGCTCTAAACCTAAATGTAAATGCGCAAAAACCAGTTTATGATTCTATTTTGGCAAAAAAACTCAACGCCGATGAGTATGGAATGAAAATGTATGTGTTTGTTATTCTTAAAACAGGAACCAACACATCAAACGATAAAGCCGCTAAAGACAAAGCCTTTGCTGGTCACATGAAAAATATTCAAAAAATGGCAGATGATGGGAAATTAGCAGTAGCTGGACCGTTTGAAAAAGGAGGCAACAATAGAGGAATATTTATTTTAAATGTCACAACGTTTGAAGAAGCTAAAGCATTGCTCGAAGGTGATACAGCAGTGAAAGAAAAATATTTGGAACCAGAATATACTCTTTGGTATGGTTCAGCCTCCTTGATGGAAACACCTGAAATTCATAAAAAAATTCAGAAATCCAACTTTTAATTAGTAAGTTTATTAAACCTAAAACAAAACCTCATGAAATCATTATCTATTTTATTTATTGGCCTTTTTTTATTTGGGACAGTTCAAGTAAAATCTCAAGTAACCGAAAAAAATTATAAAATATATTCAGTTAAACTAGCTAAAGAAGTTAGTGTTAATGACATCATTGAGGATATGAAGAACAATGATGTTCTTTTTTATGGCGAAGAACACAATGATTCAGTTACTCATTATCTAGAAAGTAAAATTTTTGAAAGTTTATTTCAAAAATACCAGAGCAATGTTGCTCTTTCTATGGAAATGTTTGATAGAGATGTTCAGCCAGTAATGAATGAGTATTTAACCTCTGAAATTAGAGAGAAAAACTTCAAAAAAGATGCCCGTGTATGGTCTAATTATAGAGATTACAGACCAATGGTAGAGCTTTGTAAAACTAATAAACTAGATGTGGTTTGTGCAAATGCAGCAGGACGTTATTCAAATTTAGCAGGACGTAAAGGGCAAAAAGCATTGATAGCTTTACCAATAGAATCGAAAAAATTCTTTGCTCCCCTACCTTATGATACAGCATCTGGAAAATATTATGATAAATTAATGGGTTTATCTCACCACCCAAATGATACTGCTAAAAAAGCAGCGCCAGTAATGGGAATGGGAGGTTTTAATTTAGTAATGGCGCAATCACTTTGGGATGCGACTATGGCTTATTCTATTTCTGAATATTTAAAAATCAATAAAACTAAAAAAGTATTTCAAGTAAACGGACGTTTTCATAGTGATGAAGGTTTTGCTGTAGCTACTCAGTTAAAAAAATATAACCCAAAAACTAAGATGCTTATTATTTCTTCTGGCTCAGATGATTCTTTTCCTAATATTGATTGGGTTAAACATAAACACTTGGGCGATTATATTATCATAACAGATCCTCAAGTTCCTAAAACCTATAAAGACTAATATCTAAAATTTATTTTATGAAAAAATATATCATCTGTATTGCAAGTGCATTATCATTTGTATCAGTTGCTCAAAATAGAAGTATCAAATTTGAACATGTTACTTTTAAAGAAATTAAGGCAAAGGCTTTAAAAGAAAATAAATTAATTTTTATTGATGCATACACTAGTTGGTGCGGACCTTGTAAGCAAATGGCTAAAAATGTATTTACAAATGATACTGTAGCAGATTACTACAATAAAAATTTTGTGAATGCAAAAATTGACATGGAAAAAGGAGAGGGCATTGAAATAGCGAAACAATACGATGTAAGATGCTATCCTAATTTATTGTTTGTTGATGGAAATGGTAAAATTGTTCACCGTGTAGCAGGAGGAATGTCGCCAAAAGATTTCATTGCACTTGGCGAGGATACGAAATCACCAGAAAAATGTTTTTCATATTACGCTAATAATTATGAGACTAATAAAACAAATTCGGATTTTTTAAGAAAGTATATCTATGCAAAAGATGGTACTTGTTTAGAAACAGGAGATTTAGTGAAGAGTTATTTTGCTTTACAAAAAGAAAGTGATTTAACGAATGAAGAGAACTGGAAAATGATTAAATTTTTTGTTAATACAATGAATAGTAGAGAATTTGATTATTTGATGGCAAACAAAGCAAAGTTTGAAAATTTATATCCATCCCAAGAGGTTGATGTAGTGATTGAAAATATATTTCGAAATTCATTATATGCTGAATCAACCAGTAAATCATTCGACCAAAAAAAGTACAATGAACTAAAATCGAAAATTTCATCTTATAATTTACCTAATACTAAATTACTTTTATTTGAATCAGATTTAAGTTTAGCTGCTAATAAAGCAGATTGGCTTACTTATTCTAAGTTAGCTGTTAGCCATGTAGATGAATATTATTCTAATGATGTAAATGCATTAAATAATATTTCTTGGACCTTTTATGAAAACGTAAATGAAAAAGAATCGTTAGAAAAAGCCGAATCATGGTCGAGTAAGGCATGTGCTATCGAATCTAACTATGCTAATTTAGATACTTATGCAGCTATATTATATAAACTTGGAAAGAAAGATTTAGCATTGGAAAATGCTAATAAAGCTATAGAAGCGGCTAAAAACGAAAAGCAGACGCCTGAACAATATCAAGGCACAACAGATTTATTGAATAAAATCAAAGAATTAAAATAGATTTATTTTCTATTTATTTTAAAAGCCTGAATTTGTATTCAGGCTTTTTTTGTTTTTAATTAATCAATTTCCAAAATGCTTTAAAGCTTTGTAAGTGTTTGATCCAAAGCAATTCTGTTTTTTCTGATTTTAATTGAATCAGTAATATGATGTTTTTCTTATGATCTATCATCCATTTTTTAGAATCAGGATAAGAGCAAAATAAAATGGAGATTTGTTTGGCGTAATCTATGTCTTCTGCTTCCCAAGTTTTTACATTAATACCTAAAGCCTCTTTTAGTAGTTTAAAACATTGATTCGTGGCTTTTTCTCTATTACCTTCAAATTGAGTATTGATGTAATGCGTGATTTTTTGACTTAAGACTTCTGAATCAAAATTAGGATAAGTGTTATCAGAAAGCGTTAAAGCGATATTGCTTTTAGTATATTTTCTTAAAGTGATTGCTTCACTTTTATAAGAAGGATTTTTCAATTTTTTTTCTTCCTCATTTTTTGCTAAGGCTCTTAAGTCATTGTTTTCGGGACGGAATCCTAATTTGTAATAAAACCAAAAGGCCCCTGTTTTAATAGCTTCTGGGTTGTGTAATCCAAATTGATACGGCTTAACTACAAAACGAGTTGCTTTAAAATACTGATGGTATACTCTTAATAATTCGCAAATAATTAAACTTGATTCTCCACCGCGGAATGATTCTAAAATATTAATCCCAAACTGACTGCGTTCTCCAAATATCCAACCACCTCCGTAGGAAGCAGGAATGTTGTTTTTCAAAACTAAATAACCAATGTATGATTCTAAGGAATAGCGTTTGTTATTAGTACTTCCAAACAAAGCAACAGAAATACCTTTGTCTAAATGAAATAATGTGATATCATCTTCATTGGCATTCGTAAAAGGCTCAGTTTCTCTGTACAGATAAAACAAAGTCATTTTTGCTGAATGAATGAGTTGTTGTTTTTCTTTTATAGATAATTTTACAGGAGTTGGCAATTTTTGTTTAATGATATCCTGTAAGCTTATTTTTTTTTCTAAAGGTGTTGTATGAAAATAAGTTGGCAACTGAGCGCCTCTTAAAAAACTGACTGAATCTTTTTCGCTAGATATCTTCCATTGAATAAAAACGCCTAATTGATTATATATGAAGGCTTGTGTTTTAATATCTGGAGTTGATTGTTCGATAGTTTGCAATAACCATTCTAAATCCGTTTGATGTTTTGATTGATGGAATTCAGAAATTCTTGATTTAAAGTCTTTTTCTCCAGCATGTATTTTAGAATATTCTACATTAGGTAGAATCAATTTTAAAACTGCTTTTTGAGTTTCTATATTTGAAGAAGCACTGTGAATCGATACTTGATTTGGGAAATATTGAATGATGTGTTTTATTTTTTGATAAGAAAAATTACATTCAACGCCAGTATGTAATAAGCCTGTTCCAATTAATTTACCTTGTATAGAAGGATGTTTTGATAATTGCTGTAATAATTGCGAAGTGATTTTCTCAACTAAATTATGTAGAGTTTGATTACTAGGATAGGCCATCATACATAACAAAACATGATGAAATTGTAAATAGGTATCTTTCTTTTTAGGAACATTTAAAATTAAGTCATTTAATAAAATTTCTTTAGTATCGTTAGATGTTTTATCAAATTGAAAAACCAACGATTTAAGTTGTTTTAATTTTGCAATAAATGCTGTTTCTGAAATTGTTCCCATAAAATTTAGACTTAACTAAATTTACAAATTATTTTGGCATATAATTAAATCTGAGTAAAGTTGGCATATGAGTTTGTCCTTCATTAGAAATGATTAAATCCCCATTTTGAAAGAAGTCTAAGCCTTCAGATTTATTAAACACTAATGGATTAAGTTGTTCGATATATTCTAAGGCGCCATTTTTATTAAAAACAAATAAAACATGTTCGGTAGCCGATAAAACAAACAACTGATGAGTGATGGGATGAATAGAGATTTCTGACGTATTGAATTTAAACCCATGTTCAATGGATTTTCCTTTTTTATTTTGTTTTTTAGGAAAATGGATTCCTTGCATTTTAGCTGTTAGATTAATATCTGTGATGTTAAAATTAAAAGCAGGAGATTGATTTAGTGTTTTAGTTTTTAAATCAAAAGCATAAATCAAACGAACATCTTTGTTGGTTGGATCTTTATTAATTTTTCCTTTTGCGCCAATTAAAAGTCTATTGTTAATTGCATCGTAACACAAACCTTCATTATTGATAGCAGGAACTTTAGTAGAGTAGGTTTTTACTTTGAGTTTTTTTGTTTGATGACCTTTAATTTCAAACAAAACGCCATCGCTTCTTAATACATACAATATATCATCTACTAAAGTAATTCCTTCATAGTCACCTTTTAATCCAAAAGTGTGTTGTTGAGTAATTTTATGTTTTTTTATATTATAAATAAATAATATACCATCTTCATCTTGCACGCATGCAATGGAAGTGGAGTCTATAATTGCTAAACCAGATATTTCATGAAGAATAGGAGGGAGTTCGTCATTTAATGTTGGTTTCGAAAAATCGTAACCAATTTTGTTAGAGCTAGTCATAAATATACCAGTCCACACAAAAAGCATATAAATGAATTTGAACATAGTTTATTTTCCAATTTTTATTTTATCGCCTAAGAATTTAGGCGATGTATACAATACAAAAATATCTAACACGCATTTCACTCTCGCAAAGTATTCTCTCAATCGTGTTTTAAAGGAGTAGTTTTTATTGACTTCCTTTGCATTAAATCCAATGGCGTTGATATTATTTTTATTTGAAATAAATAAGGCTCTTTGATTATGAAATTCCTGAGAAATAATGGTGATGGAATCTTCTCCAAATACTTCATTGCTTCTCACAACACTATCTAAAGTTCTAAATCCTGCATAATCCAGCACAATGCATGAATCAGGAACACCTAAAGCAATTAGAGCTTCTCTCATGTCAGACGGCTCATCATAACCTTTTACATGATTATCTCCACTTAATAAAAGATAATGCACTTTTTTAGCTATAAATAACTCATAAGCGGCCTGCATGCGATAGGAGAAATATAAATTATTTGTTCCTCTGCTTGTTTTTTTACTAGCACCCAATACTAAACCAACTTTTCGTGCAGGAATTGTATTGACATCACTATATAATTGTTTTGTAGTTGAATTTACAATCCAGTAATTACAACATACGATGGATAAAAACAAAAGTGAGATGATGAGAAGATTCCATTTGACGAATTTTTTATGGGCTTTTATAAACTCAATCATTTTAAATAAATAACGATATAATTGTAAAGCATGCAAATACTACACTAGCAATACCATTTGTTGTTCCAAATGCTAAATTCACTCTGGATAAATCATTTGGTTTCACAATTGTGTGTTGGTAGATAACGAGTCCGGTAAAGAATGTTGTACCTATCCAGTATAAGAAGTTAAAGTGACCTAAAAATCCAGCGGCAACAACAAAGGCAATTGAGAACAGATGTAATACTACTGAGAAACGTAAAGCTCCTTTTGTTCCTAATAACACAGGAATAGAATTTAATTTGTGTTCTCTGTCAAATGCCTCGTCTTGTAATGCGTAAATGATATCAAAACCACTTACCCAAGTAAATACTGTAAAAGAAAATAATAAGGGTAACCAGGCAAAAACTCCTGTAACTGCTAAATAAGCGCCAATAGGAGCAAGTGCTAATCCACAACCTAATACGAGATGACATAATGGTGTAAAGCGTTTAGTGTAACTATAAAATAATACTGTGAATAATGCGACTGGAGATAAATAAAAACAAATCGTATTAATAAAATAAGTTGCTGTTACAAATAATAAACAATTGGTGATAATAAAGAATAAGGCATTTTTTGGATTGATAATTCCTGCAGGAATTTCTCTAATAGCGGTACGTGGATTTAAGGCGTCAAATTTTCTATCAATAAAACGGTTGAATGCCATGGCCGAGTTACGAGCAGTAATCATGCAAACTAATACCAGCAATAATAATTTTAAAGAAAAAGAATGCCCTTCTGATAGAGCCAAAGTAAAACCAATTAAAGCAAATGGTAAGGCAAATATAGTATGACTAAATTTTACTAAAGATAAGTAATGTTTAATACTCGACATATTAGCGGTTGCTGATAATAAGAATTAAAATAAACACAACAGGAATAGAAGATAGAACCATTCCAATGTAGCCAATGCTAAACCAGCTTTTAGTGATTTCAAATTTTGCATTTAAATACACATTGATAGTAGAAAATGTATAACCAACAATAGCAAATAATAATGAGAAAGGAAGTAAGGCAGGATAAAATAACATCGCACAGCAAATAATACCCGCAATTACTGATATTAATCCTGATATTTTAAAAAGATTCATCTTATAATACGTTATTAGTTTGTTCTTTTATTTTTTCTAACTCATCTTTCATTAATACTACTAATTTCTGCATTTCAGCATCATTAGCCTTCGAGCCAATCGTATTAACTTCTCTTCCAATTTCTTGACCAATGAAATTTAATTTACGCCCACCAGCAGGTTCTTTCATGGTTTTAATGAAATAATCTAAATGTGTTTTTAAACGCACTTTTTCTTCGTTAATATCTAACTTCTCGATGTAGTAAATTAATTCTTGCTCAAAACGGTTATTATCAACTTTGTCTTTTCCAACAACTTCTTCTAAATTCTTTTTAATTCGATCTCTGATACTTTGAATTCGAGCGGCATCATGTTCTTTGATTTTTTCTAAAGAATCAGCAATGATTCCTATGCGAGTTTCAAAATCCTTTTCAATAGATTTACCCTCATCGGATCTGAATTTATTTAATCCTTCAATGGCTGTTAATACAACGCTATGAATATCATTCCAATCTTGTTCGTTTGGTTCTTTGCGTTCTGATTTTAAAACATCTGGCATTTTTAGTACATGCGACATTAAATTAGTGGTTGGCTCATTTAATTCGACAGCTAATTGTTTTAATTTTTCGTAATACGATTTTGCTAAATCTGTATTGATTTCAACTGGAGTTTCTACTTGTTTTGATTCTACATAAATTGATAAATCTACCTTTCCACGTTCTAGTAGTTTGATGATTTCACTTTTTAGTTCATGTTCTTTATCTCTGTATGTTGATGATATACGTAAACTTAAATCTAAGTTTTTGCTGTTTAAGGAACGAATCTCAACATTAACGGTTTTATTTTCAAATTCTTTTGTGGCTTTCCCAAAGCCTGTCATTGATTTTAGCATGGTATAAAAATAATGAATTAAAGGCGAATTTTAGTCTCTATTTAAAATTAATGTTTTAACTTTAATTCTCCATAAAATCGACATTATTACAACAAACGAAACATACATGAAACATGCACTTGAACTAGCCTTTAAAGGCTTAGGGCATGTTGCACCTAATCCAATGGTGGGTTGTGTGATTGTTCATAATAATCAAATTATTGCAGAAGGGTATCACGAGCAATATGGTAGCGCTCACGCAGAACCTAATGCTATAAAACAAGTGAGTGATGAATTACTTAAAGAAAGCACTTTATATGTTACCTTAGAACCTTGCTCTCATTATGGAAAAACGCCACCTTGCGCTGATTTAATTATTAGTAAAGGAATTAAAAAAGTAGTAGTTGGAAATTTAGATACTAATCCTCTTGTTTCAGGAAAAGGTATTCAAAAATTGAAAGATGCTGGTATTGAAGTAGAATATGGTGTTTTGGATAATGAATGCAGAGCATTGAATAAACGCTTTTTTACTTTTCATGAAAAGAAGCGTCCTTATGTGATTTTAAAATGGGCGCAAACTCAAGACGGATTTATTAGTCATTGGCCTTTGCCGCAAGACAAAGAAGATAATTGGATTACAGGAAAAGAAAGTAAAGACTTGGTTCATCAGTGGCGCTCTCAAGAACAAGCTATTTTAATTGGGTATAATACTTTAATGAATGATAATCCTTTATTAACTACTCGATTAGCGTCAGGTAAAAATCCCATTCGCTTAGTGCTATCTCGAACAATTGATTTGCCTGAAGATTTACATATTTTTAACCAAGATGCAAAAACGATTATTTTTAATCCTGTAAAAGATGAAATAAAAAATAATGTAGAGTTTGTGAAAATAGATTGGAACAAAAAGGCACAAGAAGTTTTAGATTATTGTTTTAAACACAATATCTCTAGTGTTATTGTAGAAGGCGGTACAAACACTATTTATAATTTTATGAATATCAATGCTTGGGATGAAGCACAAGTATTTGTAAACCCAACTAAAAAATTTGAGCACGGAATCTCTGCGCCTGAAATTAATTTAAATAACATCACACCTATTAACGTTGGCAACGATTTGCTGTATACTATTCTAAATTCTTAATATGCTTTTTTTATTACTCTCTATTTTAGTTTCCACTTTATTTGGAATTTCTTTTAAAATTATTTCTATTAGAAATATCAATGCTTTTCAGGCGATTATTATCAATTATATTATTGCTGGTTCATTAGGATTTTTAACTACTAAATCGGATGTAACTCCTGTAAATGTATTTGTACAACCATTTTTTTTAATAGCCGTTTTTTTAGGAATCGTTTTTATCAGTAGTTTATTTGTGATTGCTGAAACAACAGCCAAACAAGGTATTTCTGTTGCTCAAGTTGCTAACCGTATGTCGGTAGTAGTGCCCATTAGTATTGCTATTTTGTTTTATGGAGATGGCGTTTCAGTATCTAAGATCATTGGTATCATCTTAGCCATTGTTGCTGTATATTTAGTGTCTCATAAAGAAGCAGAAGGTAAGCCAGCTGACAAATTATGGTGGTTGTTCCCTTTAATTATCTTTGGATGTAGTGGTATCATTGATTCTTCTATTAATTATGCGCAACGTAACTTATTAAATGATTTAAATTTTGATGCATTTTTATCTACTATTTTTGCAACCGCTTTTGTATTTGGATTTGTAGTGTTGTTGTATCAGTTAATTATCAAGAAAGAAAAATTTCAAGTACAAGCCATTCCTGCAGGAATTATTTTAGGAACCATTAATTTTGGAACGATGTATTTTATTATTTCTGCTTTAAATACCAATGTGATGGAGCCTTCGGTTTTATTCCCTATCAACAACTTAAGTATTTTAACTTTATCTACTATTGTATCCGTTATTGTTTTTAAAGAAAAATTATCCTCTAAAAATTGGTTAGGAATAGGCTTGAGTTTATTAGCCATTCTAATTTTAGGATTACTACCTCAGTTGATGAAATGATAGGTTACGCGTCAGGGCTAAAGCTCTCATTTGGTTTTATTGTTAACTACGAACTTAAGTCCGTAGTTAAAACAAGTTTATTTAATTTAGTGGCTTTAGCCATGACTATTTAATGCTGTTCTCAGATACATATTTAACAATTGAAAAACCTACAGAAGCTATCTTTAAAGACAAAGGCAGTAAGTTTTTAGCTTTTGCATATCCTGTTGAAAATGATCAGCAGATTAAAGAAATTTTGAATCAATTAAAAAAAGAACATCACACCGCTAATCATCATTGTTATGCTTATCGATTAGGCGCTGATAAGATGAATTTTAGAGCCAATGATGATGGCGAGCCTAATAACACAGCAGGTAAGCCAATATTAGGTCAGATTCAATCTAATGATTTAACGAATGTTTTAATTGTTGTGGTGCGTTATTTTGGAGGTACTTTATTAGGAGTGAGTGGCTTGATCAATGCTTATAAAAATTCTGCCGCTGATGTGATTAAAGCATCGGCAATTATTGAAAAACAGATTTTGTTTAATTACACCATTCAATTTTATTTCGAACATTTAAATGACGTGATGAAGTTGTTAAAGCAGTTGGATTGTAAAATTACCAATCAGCAGTTTGATAATAATTGTGAAATAAGCTTTAGTATTCGCAAAGCTAATAGTGAGCAATGCGAAGAAAAGTTGAAGAAAATAGAAGGATTGAAGTTGGAGTATAAATAACTTCATGTTAAAATTAGCGAATGATAAAATTCCTTATTACTTTTAGTTATAATCTTAAAAAAATAACAATTATGAAATTAAAACATTTAGTATTGGCAGTTGTAGCTTGTTTAGCTATTAATACTGCTTCGGCCCAAGATTTAAGAAAAGGTGGGTCATCATTTGGTAAGATTGAATCAAACGGAGATGTTCGTCTTAATGGCAGCGTTAAAGGAAAATTTGAATCAAACGGAGACATTCGTGTAAACGGTAGCGTTAAAGGTAAGATTGAATCTAACGGAGATATTCGTAAGAATGGTTCTGTTGTTGGTAAAGTAGAGTCAAATGGAGACGTGAGAATTAATGGAAGTGTAGTTGGTAAAGTTGAAAGCAATGGTGATATTAGAAAAAACGGAAGTGTTGTTGGCTCTGCAAGTGGTGTAGATAAGAGACAAGCAGCTGTAATGTTCTTTTTCGATTTCTTTAATTAAAAAATTAAATTTGTGCCTGTGTTTATTTACACAGGCACTTTTTTGTTATGCAAATTTCTAACCGACAATTATTTTTAAATCATGTAGCGCAAGTATCTCCAAAACCAATGGATTTGGAAATAGTCAAAGCGCAAGGTGTTTATTTATACGATACTCATAATAATTCGTATTTAGATTTTATTTCAGGTATTTCGGTTAGTAATGTGGGGCATTGTCATCCTAATGTTGTAAAGGCAATTCAACAACAAAGTGAAACCTACATGCACTTAATGGTATATGGTGAGTATGTGCAAGCGCCTCAAATTAAATTAGCAAAAGCATTAACCGATTTATTACCTCCTAATTTAAATTCTGTTTTTTATACTAATTCAGGAACTGAAGCTACTGAAGGTGCATTGAAATTAGCAAAGCGGGTTACTGGTAAAACAGAAATCATTTGCTTTAGAGATTCTTATCATGGTAGTTCTCATGGCTCTTTAAGTGTGATGGGAAATGAGGAATTTAAACAAGCGTTTCGACCTTTATTACCAGATGTAAGAATCATTGATTATAATTCTATTGAAGATGTAAGCAAATATATTACTTCAAAAACAGCGGCTGTTATTTTAGAACCAGTTCAAAGCGAAACGGGTTATACAGTTGCTACTAGTGAGTTTTTACAAGCTATCCGAAAAAAATGCGATGAGCATTGCGCTTTGATGATTTTGGATGAAATTCAAAATGGATTTGGACGCAGTGGTACTTTTTTTGCCTTTGAGCAAACAGGTGTTGTGCCGGATATTTTATTGTTAGCAAAAGGTATGGGAGGTGGATTACCTATTGGTTGTTTTATTAGTTCTCGGAAACTGTTAAATGAATTTACTTACAATCCTGTTTTAGGCAACATTAATACCTTTGGCGGTAATGCCGTTTGTTGTGCTGCTTCATTAGCATGTTTGCAAACTATTCAATCCGAAAAATTAATGAATGATGTAGAACGTAAATCTAATTTGATTCGTTCCTTGTTAGTTCATTCAGCAATTAAAAAAATTAGAGGCAAAGGTTTTATGTTGTCTTTAGATTTTGAAGACACTGATTTAAATTTTAAAATTATTGAAACTTGTATTAAGAATGGATTAATCGTTGATTGGTTTTTATTCAATTCTCATTCTATGCGAATTGCCCCACCATTAATTATAACAGACGAAGAAATTAAAAAAGCGTGTGGAATTATTTTGAAATCAATCGAAGAAGTTATTTCTTAAGGTGTTTTGTCACCCTGAACTTGTTTCAGGGTCTCTTGAGATGCTGAAACAAGTTCAGCATGACATTTAATTTAAAGCTCCACCAACGCCACCAATAATTTCTCAATTTTCAATTTCATTTCTTTTGGAGAGCAGTCGTAATTATTAAACAATACTGAGAAGGCTAATTCTTTCCCTGATTTTGTTTTTACATAACCACAATAACCTCTTGCCCTATTTATGTAGCCTGTCTTTGCTCGCATATTTCCTTCAGCAAATGTTCCTTTGCATAAACTAGTCATACTGCCATTTTTACCTGCAATAGGTAAGGATGCGTTAAAGGCAGGATACATTAAGCTATCTCTATAAATTTTAGATAAAATAGTGGCTTGTATTTTTGTTGTAATGGTATTAGCTCTTGATAAGCCACTACCATCTGCCATGTGCAAGCCACTCATATCAACACCTCTATCTTTCCAATAATTTTCAACGGCAGCAATGCCATTTGTTGTTGTTCCTTGTTTTCCTGATTTTGCAGCGCCTACAGTTTTTAATAAACTTTCAGCAAAATGATTGTTGCTTTTAAGGTTCGTATAGTAAACTATTTTTTCAAGTTTGGGAGAAGTATGTATGTAAATTAATTGTTCTGGTTTTGTATTGAAGGTATTAGGTATTTCGTTTAAGGTTAATTTATTTTCATTATTTACTAAATTATTTTTCTTTAATTCGGTTTGAAGTTGGTTGATGAAGTATAATGCAGGTTCTGGCATTTCTGCTTCTACTTCATAATGTTTTTTGTTTGGAGGAATTGTTCCCTTTACAGTTCTTGAGTAACCATTTGGGTCACCAAACACAAATGCATCATCTTCAGTTCCTGATGAAATAACATGAGATTGTATGTTTATTTTTTTTGAAAAATATTCTGGCGAGATGCTTTCTAATTCGGCTTTAGTATTCGTATTTCCACTGTTATAAAATAATGAGAATTTGTTGTCATGATAAGATAATCCATTGGCTCCTGCGCCAAAGTAATTGCCTATATCGCCCCAAATCCAAGTACTTGGGATGCTATTATCAAAACACGAAGCATCTGCTATAATAGAACCATTTATTTTTTTAATCCCTTTCGTTTTTAGTTTATGAATGATTGGATTTAAAAAAGACGAATCATTATTATAAAAATATGAAGAATTAAAAGACGGGTCTCCACTTCCTTTAATCAATAAATGATTCATGTTTTGTCCTGATACAGAATCTGTTTTGGCGAACGTATAAAAATTAGTTTTATAAGTATAGTCTTTTCCTAAAATTCCTAAAGCCGCAGACGTTGTAACAATCTTCATAGTGCTAGCGGGGATCAATGCTAATTCAGAATTAAATTCTTTCATCATTTTTCCTGTGGCTGCATCTACTATGCAAAAACTATAAGTAGCATGTTGTAAATCTTTATCTTTTTTATAGTTGTCTAAAACGATATCGATCGAATTTTGAGAATACAAATCACTTGAAAGTAAAATAAGTATAAAGAGGAAACTTGCTTTTGTCATTATAATTTGCTAAATTTCTATAAAATTAATTCCTTAACTTAAATAAAACTTTATACTTTCATTTTTGTTTTTAACTTTATACAACTCAAAACGCTAAACATGGTTTATGCCTGGTACGTCATTTGCTTTTAAACAGTTTATTATTAAACAAGACAAGTGTGCTATGAAAGTTGGCACAGATGCTGTTTTGTTAGGTGCTTGGGTTTTTCCAAATGGAAGTAAACAAATTTTAGATATTGGAACAGGAACAGGTGTTGTTGCATTAATGCTTGCCCAAAAAACGGATGCGCATATTGATGCGATTGATATTGATAACAATGCATTTAATCAGGCAAGTCAAAACGCCTCTGAAAGTAAGTTTTCAAATCAAATTTCCGTCATTCATTCTTCTTTACAAGAATATTCAAAAACAGCTGATAAAAAATACAATTTAATCGTTACTAATCCACCTTATTTTGAACAATCTTTAAAGTCCAGTGATGAGCAGCGTTCTTTTGCTCGTCATGCTGATGTGTTGCCTTTTGAAGAATTAATAGATGGAGTTATAAAGTTACTAGACCAAAAAGGTAAATTTTGTCTGATTTTACCAACATTAGAAGCGGAAAAATTTAGAGTCTTGGCGCAAAAAAGAGGACTTTTTTTATCTAAATTGTTAAGAGTAAAATCTAAAGTTAATAAGGATACAGATAAGCGCCATTTAATGCAGTTTGAGTTCACGCCTACCGAATTTTCCGAAAAAACTATAGCGATTGAACTGGACGAAAGACATCAATATACAGATGATTATAAGCAATTAACAAAGGATTATTACCTTAATTTTTAAATTTAAGTTCCTTTTTTTCATTTATTTTTTTATCTTTAAAACGTAACAAACTATCTTATGCGAAAAATTGTATTAGTAGGTCTTGGCTTTTTGTATTTAAACATCTCTGCTCAAGATACCGTAAAAATAAAAACAGCATTAACTTCTGATCAAGAAGCTGAAAATGCTTATAATGCTGGATTAGAATTAATGACTAAAAAGGATTATAACATGGCTATTGAACAATTCACAAAAGCCATTTCCTTTAAACCTAATTTTGACAAAGCTTTTTGTAACAGAGGCGCAGCAAGATACGAGGCTAAATCTTATGATGCATCTATTGATGACTATAATAAAGCGTTAGCAATTAATCCAATAAACACAGATGCTTTTTTTGGTAAGGCTCAAAGTTTTTATGCGATTAATAAAAAAGATTCTTGCGTGACATATTTAAGTAAAACTACTTTTATTGATGATACTTATAGCAAAGCCTTTTATTTAAATGGGCAAATAAATTTTGAGGCTGGAGATTATAAATATGCGATTTCTGAATATGATAAAGCGATCGCAAATAAAAAAGACTATGCTTATGCATATAATGATAGAGCTTCTGCAAAAAAACAATCGGGTGATGAAGCAGGTGCTATTATTGATTATGAAAAAGCAATTTCTATCGACCCTAAATTGTTTTTTGCATATAATAATTTAGGTTCTTGTAAGCGTAACAAAGGAGATAATGCTGGAGCCATTGAGGCTTACAATAAAGCAATTAGTATTAAACCTGATTATTATATTGCTTTAAATAACAGAGGAACAGCAAAATTAAACTTAAACGATTTTGCAGGAGCTATTGCTGATTTTGACGCCGCATTAAAGATAAAACCTAATTATGTGTTAGCGATGAATAATATGGCTTCAGCATACATTAAAAAGAAAGATTATAAATCGGCAACAGAATGGGCAAATAAGGCTATTCAGGCTGATGCAAAATTAGCGGCTGCATACGTAAATAGAGGGATAGCAAAACAAATGTTGAAAGATGAAGAAGGGGCTTGTTCTGATTGGAAAAAAGCATCTGAATATGGTTCGGCAGAAGGAAAGAGATATACTTCTGGTTTTTGCGATTAATCTAATATTGATAAAATTATACAATCATTCTAATATTCAAGTATGAAGACATTATATAAAATAGTAACATTAATTCTTTTCACTTCCTCTTTGGCATTAGCCCAAAATGTGGAATTCGAAAAATCTAATTTCCCTGACAAAAAGGATTTATTAAAAGAGGCTAAGAAAAACTTAGAGGAAGGTAAAGATGCTTTTGAATTAGGCAAAAAGGAATATGATTTCGTATTGGAAGGTTATGTGGAGAAAAACAAGTACTATCCAGTAAGTCGTAAAGATTATCAACGTGCTGGTGATATTTATTTTAAACAAGCGCAACCATTTTTAATGAAAGCACAAGAGTTTAATCCTAATAATGCCGAATTAAATTATATGCTAGGAGTTATAAATTTTAATTTAAATCCTCAATCAGATGCCGCTAGTAAATATTTAGAAAAAGCAGTTACTCTTAATGGTAAAATTCCATTAGATGTCACTTATTTTTTAGGATGGGCTTTACAGTTTCAATTAAAGTGGGATGATGCTATTAAGTACTATCAGGTGTATTTAAATACATTAAGTTCGGATGCAAAAGGAAATGCTTTAGCTATTGAAGACGTTAATAAAAAAATTGGAGAGTGTAGAGTAGGAAAGAGAGAAGTAGCTAATCCACAAAGAATTTTTGTAGATAATTTAGGTCCTAACATTAATACATCTTATCCTGAATATTCGGCTTTTATCTCTGCAGATGAATCCATGATGGTATTAACGGCTCGTAGAGAAAATTCAACAGGTGGCAAATTAGATGAAGGAGATAGTTGGCCATTTGAAGATTTATACCAATCTTTTAAAGTAAATGGTAAATGGACTCCAGTTCAAAATTTTGGACCTTTAGTTAATAGCCCAGAGCATGACGCTACTTCAGGCTTATCAAGTGATGGAACAACTATGTTTATTTTTAAATATAAAGAAAAAGATGGTGGAGATATTTATGTGAGTAATTTAACAGGTAATACATGGAGTAAGCCAGAGCATTTAAATAAAAACATTAACTCAAAGGCTCATGAATCATCGGTGAGTTTATCGTATGATTCTAAAAGATTGTATTTTATTAGTGATAGAGAAGCAGGTTTAGGAGCGGGTGATATTTATTATTCTGATAAAGATGCTAAGGGAGATTGGGGCCCAGCTGTTAATATTGGTCCGTCTTTGAATACAAAATATGGTGAAGAGGGTGTGTTTATTCATCCAGATGGAAAAACCATTTACTTTAGTTCTAAAGCACATAGTACTATGGGAGGTTATGATATCTTTAAATCAACATTTGAAAATGGTAAGTGGGGTGAGCCAGTAAATATGGGATATCCAATTAATGGACCAGATGATGATGTATTTTTTGTAATTAGTGGAAGTGGTAATCACGGATATTTTGCTTCATCAAAACAAGGTGGTTATGGAGATAAAGATATTTATAGAATTACATTCTTAGGGCCAGAAAAACCGCCAGTGGTAATGAATGAAGATAATTTATTAGCAAGCGTAGCGGCTCCAGTTAGTGAGTTTAAAGCCGAAAAAATTGTGAGTAACGGACCAAAAATGACCATTTTAAAAGGTGTTGTTTCAGATGCTAAAACATATAAATTGTTAGAAGCGGCTATTGAATTAATTGATAACTCATTGAACGAAGTGATTGCAACTTTTAAATCAAACAGTACAACTGGTAAGTATTTAGTGTCTTTACCTTCTGGTAAAAACTACGGTATTGCCGTGAAGAAAGATGGTTATTTATTTCATTCTGAAAACTTTGATTTAAAAGCTTCTGAAGAATTTCAAGAGGTTGAAAAAAATATTGCTTTAAAGGCTATAGAAGTAGGGCAGTCTATCGTTTTGAAAAACATTTTCTTTGATTTTGATAAAGCAACTATTAGACCTGAATCGGCTAACGAGTTAGATCGATTAATTAAATTACTGACTGATAATCCTACGTTAAAAATTGAATTAGGAAGTCATACAGATAGTAAAGGAAGCGATGAGTATAATCAAAAATTATCTCAATCTCGTTCTCAATCTGTTGTAAACTATTTAATTGGTAAAGGAATTTCTACAGATAGATTAGTGGCTAAAGGTTACGGTGAAACAATGCCAGTAGCTACTAATGATACAGAAGCAGGAAGACAGGAAAATAGAAGAACAGATTTCAAAATTCTGAGTAAGTAAGTATTTCAGAGGATACTTATGCTATAAACTACATAGAGGAATTTTAATTTCTTTATCTGAGAAAGTAATTGCTTTAACGATGGTAAAAAATAAATCAGACTTTATGAGATTGCAGAAGCAATTATTAGCGATTAAAACTAATTAATAACTAGCTTCTTCACTTGATTTTTAATGCCATCGTAAAAACGAATCATATAGATGCCTTTTGCTAATTCGGTAGTATTAATCTTTTTTGTCTGATGATCTTCTGTTAACTCTTTGATTATAGTTGTTGTAATTAGTTTTCCAGTGATATCGTAAATACTTAATTCTATAGAGTTTGTGTGATTTTTTCCAAATAAAACATACACAGGCTCACTAGTACTAGCAGGGTTAGGATAAATAGTATATGAAGATTCGTTTTCAGAAGTTATAGATATAATTTTTGAATATGTATAGCTTTCATCAAAATCAGTTTGTTTTAATCTATAATAATTAATTGTAGGATAAGGTTTGGTATCATAAAGAGAATAGTTTTTTGTTGACAGAGAATTTCCTGCGCCATCTACTTTACCTATGCTGTTAAAATGAATTCCATCAGCACTTCTCTCAACTGTAAAATAATCATTGTCAGTTTCTGTTGCTGTTGACCAAGTTAATTTTATTTTATTGTATTCTGCCGTTCCCTCAAAGCTTATTAATTCTATTGGAAGTGGAGTTGGAGAGTTTGGAATAATACCTCCATTATTTGGTCCACCACCAGGGCTGGCAGATACCAATCCACCAGAATTATCAGTGCCAGGATTTCCATTTGTAGTTGTTGAAGTTACATTAACGGTTGGCTGACTAGCAGGGTATAATAATGCGCCTTGTCCACCGCCACCGCCACCAGCGTGTGCTCCAGAGTTTGTAACGTTTCCACCATTTCCGCCATTTGCATTAACCGATAAAGGACAAGTTGCACTTGCTGAAAATGTATTTACTTGTAATAAGATACTTCCCGCAGCTCCACCGCCACCAGCGCCATCATTTCCTACGTTTGCAGAAGTTAATCCATTAGCACTTATTCTGATTGATGAAGCACATAAAGTATTGGTAACAAGCGTATTTGCTTTTATTATAATAATTCCACCCCCGTTTCCGCCAGCAGAACCAACAGTGTTATTTTGTTGACCGCCGCCGCCGCCGCCGCCCATAAATATTCGAGAACCTGATATATAAGAAGATAGTGCTACGCCTCCTAAACCTCCTGCGGGAAATGCAGCGCAGTTATTGTATCCATTTCCACCTTGTCCGCCAGTAGAGTAGTTACTTCCACCGCCACCGCCAGCATTATGGTCGCCTCCTCCTCCGCCGCCAGATAATATTTTTGCTCTGCCCTTATTAAAGTTAGCATTTAAATTTTTGTAAATCCCTTCCCCTTTTCCACCATAGTTTGCATTATTTGAAATATAATTTGTTGAATTCCCCGCAACACAAACTGGACCGCCATTATCATTTGACCGAACGCCTCCTAAAAAGCCAATCCCATCTGCGATTACACTATGATTTAATGTTAATGTGTTTGAGGTTTCAAAAGCAATAACCCCGCCCACATTACCGTTCCAAGCTAAGCCAGTAATATTTGCCGTAGTGGTATAATTAGCACCCATATCTCTAAAGGTGATAATTTGTAATGAGGAATTTGCTCCAGTATTAAAAGAAGTTGTTAAAGCATTTGCCAATGTAATGCTATTTGGGGTTCCTGTTGCTGGAAGTCTTGATGCAATAATTCCTATTTCATATTTTCCTGCGTTTTGAATATTGGAAACGTCTCCAAAAGTTGACGTATTGGTTGTGTTTGTGCCAATGGCATCATCTTGCATTTGCATAATAATTACTTTGGCACCAACTGTAAACGTATGGTTCGCCTCATTTACATTATTGACAATAAGGGTTGTTTGAGCCCCATTAATACTGGTAACTTTGGCGTAAGCATTTACAATTTGAGCTTCAGACGCAAAACATAAAAATGAAAAAATAAATAGAAGTAAAGGTTTATTCATAATCGGTTTGAGTTAATTATAAACTGTGTAAGTAAAGATATAAAAATTACTCAAACTATACGTTAATAACTCTAAAATGTTTCAGTTTACGGTGATTTTAACCTTTACTTTACCTTGAAATTCATATTAAATTAACTATATTCGTATTTCATTTTTATATATACTATGAGCGCAGAACAACCTAAAGCAAAGAAAAGTTTATTTAAAAGAATTTTAAAATGGAGCGGAATTTCATTTTTATTACTTTTAGTTTTAATAATAATAGCTCCTTTTATTTTTAAGGACAAAATCGTTCAAATTGTAAAAGACGAGGCTAATAAAAATTTAAATGCCAAAGTTGATTTTGGAGATTTTGATTTAACTTTATTTAGTTCATTTCCAGATTTTAGATTTAAAATTCAAAATGTGAGTGTTATCAATGTTGAACCATTCAAAGGAGATACTTTAGCATTTATTAAAGAACTATCTTTTGATTTAAATATTAAAAGTGTGATTAGTGGGGATCAATATCAGGTAAATTCATTAGTGATTGATGAACCAAAGATTAATGGTATTGTAATGGCTGACGGCAAAGCCAATTGGGATATTGCTAAAGCAAGCACAGATACTGTTTCTGCCGAACCTGTAGATACTTCTGCAACTAAATTTGCCTTAAAATTAAAATCATTAGAAATTAAGCATGCAAATATTACTTACAATGATATGCAAGGTAATATGGCAGCTTCATTAAAGGATATGAACTATACCTTGAGCGGAGATTTTACTCAAGATAATTTCTTATTAAGTAATTTATTGGAAATTGCTGAAACATCTTTTGAAATGGGAGGCGTTGGATATTTAACTAAAGCAAAAACACGTTTTAAGGCAGATTTAGATATGGATATGCCTAATATGAAATTTACTTTTAAAGAAAATGAATTAGACTTAAATGACTTAGGTTTATCTTTTGATGGTTTTGTTTCTATGCCTAAAGATGATATCACCATGGATTTGAAATTTGCAGCTAAGCAAACAGAGTTTAAATCTATTTTATCTCTAATCCCAAGTGTTTATAGTAAAGATTTTGCTAGTGTTAAAACAGCGGGTAGTTTAAAATTAAATGGTAAAGCTGCAGGAACTATGCATACAAGTGCAGATGGAAAGAGCGATACTTACCCATCATTTGAAGTTAATTTAGGAATTGCAAACGCGATGTTTAAATACCCTTCATTACCTAAATCAGTTAACAATATAAATATTGATGTACATGTAGAAAATAAAAAAGATTTCTTAGATGCCACAGTAATTGATGTGAATAAATTTCATTTAGAAATGGCAGGTAATCCAATTGATATGTGGGCTCATGTTAAAACACCAATTTCCGACCCTGATTTAGCAGCTCAAGTAAAAGGGATTATCAATTTAGCTTCTGTAAAAGAGTTTGTTCCTTTAGAAAAAGGGGATGAGATGAGTGGCATCATTAAAGCAGATATTTCGGCAGCTGGAAGAATGAGTAGCATTGACAAGAAAGAATACGAAAAATTCAAAATGGCGGGAAGTTTAGAAATTAATAAAATGAATTATAAAACAACAACGCTTCCATATGAAGTGATGTTGAATATGATGAAATTAAATTTCACTAATCAATTTGTGGAGCTGGCAGGTTTTGATGCCTTAATGGGTAAATCAGATGTGAAAGCAAATGGTAAAATTGATAATTTCATGCAATACATTTTTAAAGATTCTTTAATTGTTGGACATTTCAATGTTCAATCTAATTTGATGGACTTAAATGAATTAATGAGTTCTTCTTCTACGTCAACAGCACCTGCTCAACCAGTAGCAGCCGACACAGCGGCGATGACAGTTGCGGAAGTGCCAGGGAATATCGATTTTATTTTAAATGCAAATATCACAAAGTTATTGTATGATAATTTAGTGATTGATAATATGAATGGTAATATCGAAATCAAGAAACGTAAAGTAGATATGACAAACTTAAATTTAGGATTGTTAGGTGGTAAGGTTTTAATGAATGGTTATTACGAAACAACTAATCCTAAAAAACCAACAGTTGATTTAACTTTTAAAGTAGATAATTTTGACATTCAAAAAACATATGCCGCATTTAATACCGTGCAAAAATTAGCGCCAATAGGACAGTATGCAAAAGGAATGTTTACAGCAACTTTAGAAAACTTTAAAGCAGATTTAGATCAAACAATGTCGCCAATATTATCAACTCTAAAGGGTAATGGTGTATTAAAAACGAGCAGTGTATCTATAGGGGGATTTCCAGCATTTGTAAAATTAGGAGAAGCTTTAAAAATTGAGCAATTGAAAAATTTAACTTTACAAAATGTAGTTGCTGATTATGAGTTTAAAGATGGAAGAGTAAATCTGCGTAATCCTGTTAAAGTAAAAATTGATAAAATCAATGCTGAAATTACTGGTTCAACTGGCTTTGATCAAACCATAGATTATAATTGGAAAATGGATGTGCCAACAGAGATGTTTGGTTCACAAGCAAATTCAATGGTTGGTAGTTTATTGGGACAAGCAAATGCAGCGGCTGGAACTAATGTGAGTATGCCTAAATCAGTTAAAGTAAATGTTGGATTTGGCGGAACAGTGATGAATCCAACAGTGAAGACAGGTACAAAAGCGGGTGAAGCAGGAGCAAGTGTAAAAGATCAAGCAGTTACGGCAGTTAAAGATAAGGCTAATGAAGAAGCTCAAAAAATACTAGCAGATGCACAAGCTCAAGTTGCGAAAATAAAAGCAGATGCTCAAACGGCATCTGATAAATTAAAAGCAGAGGCTTATGCAGCGGCAGATAAGCAAGTAGAGGATGTGAAAAATCCTTTAGGGAAAATTGCTGCTAAAAAAGCAGCAGAGTTAGCTAAGAAAGAAGCCGATAAGCAAGCCCAGAAAATATTAGATGAAGCTGAAGTGAAAAGCCAAAAAATATTAGAGGACGCCAAAGTGAAAAGCGCCGCAGCGGCAGGGAAATAAAATTAATAATATTCACTTTATGGCGGTTATAAGCTAGTTACCTGCAAGTTTATGGACGAGGAATTAAAAAAGAAAATAATAACTGATATTACTAAGACCGGCTTTCCGTCTGAGTTAAAGGTTGCATCTATCTTGAGACAATCTCAATGGACGTGTGAACAAAACTCAACATATAGTGACTTCGAAACCGATAGAAGTAGAGAAATTGACTTAAAAGCTAGAAAATATTTTAACAGAAAAGATGAAAAATTCAGTTGTGCCATCAATTTAGTAATTGAAGTTAAAAAATCTTCTCGGCCATGGGTATTTTTTACGATTCCAAATTCAAAAAATTACTTTGAATTCAAGGGTCCTGGATATGGCATAATACACTCCAGAAAGAACATAACATATACTGACTTAAGGGGTGAAGACTTGATGCATGATTTTCCACGAAATTCAACAAACATTATTGGCACCAATTTTTATGAGGCCTTTAAATCTCCGGACGAACCAAGCAAAATATATGAAGCTCTTATGTCCTCTATAAAAGCATCATTCTATGAAGTATATCAAGCTAATGGCCTTTTAAGTGAAAATAAATCAATACCAACAACAAATGACAGCTTAATTCAAAAAAATGAAAGTAACCATAGACATATTGAAATATACGTGCCTGTTGTCGTTATTGATGGAGTCCTGTGTATATCAAATCTAACGGAAGAACAAAATATAGAATTGGAAGAAGCACTTTACGTTCCAGTTCAAATGTCGCACTCAGCAGCTCCATACGACAACTATAATCTATACCACCCAGAAGTAATTTCTTTGAAATACATATCTGACTTTTTGAAGTCAATGGAAAACTGGGGTGATTCACTACTTTACTTTTTAAGAAAAACCAGCAGGTAACACAACCTAAATCCCATTTGGGCATTCGGCTTCGGCTTTTGCAAAAGCGGCAGACAATTATTTAATTTTCTCTTTGCAAAAGTCCATTAAACATTTATCTTTAAAGTAACATTTCGGTAGACAAAGTTTCAATCCCCAAACGGGAATTTAGCTTGCAACCGTTAGCTGCAACTTATGACGAACGAAAGGAAATACACATTGACATCATTAGTGACAATTGTTTTAAGTATTGTACTTATGTTGTATGGTATTGTCGCATTAGGTTTATTTAGTAGCGACAAAATAATTGTATCCACTCTTCAGACAACAGGGCCAGACTACAATGTGAGTTTCGGACAATTTAAACTTGCTAGGCTGATGCCCGACTCTATACAGAGTTCTGACGTTAGTGGAATTATGGTGACAGAACAATCAGCACCAAATATTGACCGCTATTTAATTGATACAGACGACTTCGATAATTATTATTTGTTAACTTTTAAAATGGTTGGTGTACAAAAAAGCGACAGCTATTCTTACCATCCGCTTCTCGAAATTAGTTCTTGTAGACAAATAGACTTTATATTATTTTGGTCACTCATAATTATAGAATTTGGACTAGTTATGCTGTCTATTTTATACTACAGGAAATACAAAAGACAATTAAGCAGCAGCTAACACGCCCTTCATAGCCGCCAGTATTAATTATATATTTTTCACTTTTCTTATTTTGATTTTATTATTATCTTACCAATAATAAAATTTTGCACCATGAATCCTTTTTTGACTCAAGTTGTTATACAAACCATAATTAACAACAAAAACAAAAAACCTAATCAGTTCCCAGAATCTCCTTCGAGATTTCGTTTGGCTAAGGCATACCGAGAGTTTAAGTTATTAGTAAAGCGTATTTTAAAAGATGTAGTATTAATTGGATTAGGAATTGCTGCAGCTGCTTTTGGTTTAGAGAGTTTTTTATTACCTAGTAAATTTATTGATGGTGGTGCTACAGGTATTTCTTTATTAATAACGGAGCTAACTAACATTCCATTATATGTTTTAATTATAGGAATTAATATTCCGTTCGTCATTTTAGGATATAAAATTATTGGGAAAGAATTTGCGATTAAAACAGCAATAGCTATTACTGGATTAGCGATTTGCATTGCGTTTGTTCATTTCCCTGAAGTAACTCATGATAAATTATTAGTCGCTATTTTTGGTGGATTTTTCTTAGGCTCAGGAATTGGATTATCAGTAAGAGGAGGAGCCGTGATTGATGGTACTGAAGTACTGGCTATTTTTTTAAGTCGAAAATTTGGAGTAACGATGGGCGATGTGATTATAATCATAAATATTTTCATCTTTTCGGCTGCAGCTTATTTTTTATCTATTGAAGCTGCTTTGTATTCCATGATTACTTATTTAGCTGCCTCTAAAACTTTAGATTTTGTTGTATTAGGTATTGAAGAATATAATGGTGTTACCATTGTGTCTTCGCATAGCGAAGAAATCCGCCAAATGATTATTGATACAATGGGAAGAGGAGTAACAGTGTATTGTGGTAAAAGAGGTTACGGCAAAAGAGGAGAAGGTAAAGAAATTGATATTGTGTACACTGTAGTAACACGTTTGGAATTAAATAAATTAAATACTGAAATTGAAAAAATTGATCCGAATGCTTTTGTGGTCATGAATACAATTAAGGATACTAAAGGAGGGATGATTAAAAAGCGCCCTCTACAACATTAGGTTAAAGTAAATCTCTATTAATTGTATAGCCAACTCCTTTGGTAGTTTTTATAATATCATTGCCAAGCGTACGGCGTATGTTTCGAATATGAATATCGATGGTTCTGCTATTGGCAACTTCTGGTGAGTTCCAAATTAGTTTAGCAAAATCCTGACGAGTAAATATTTTATGTGTGTTTTGATACATCAAACTCACCATCTCAAATTCTTTTCGTGGTAAACTTATTTTCCCGTTAGGAGTAATGATGAGATATTGTTCTTTATCTACGTAAAAATTTGGAGGCGTTTGTTCTTCTTTATTCTCAATGGTTTTGCTAATCAACCGTTTTTTGAGAGTTGAAATCCGAGCTTCTAATAAAATGGGTTTTATGGGAGAAACTATAAAATCATCTGCTCCCGAATTAAAAGCCGTTATTTGGATATAATCATCTTGTTTGTTTGAGTATAAAATAATGAAAGGTTGTTCTATATCCTTTATATTTCTAATATCTGATGTAATAGTTATTCCATCCTTTTGTTTATAATCTAGCTCTACAATAACCAAATTAACATGTTCCTTATGAAGACAATCCATTAAATCTTCTTCGGATTTAACGAAAGAGACTTTATACTTTTTTTCTTCTAAATAATCAGCTGTTTTTTTTACCGACGATTCAGAGTTAGATACAAATACTATGTGAAAGGATTGTTGCATATAATAATAAAGGCACGAACATTTGTTCGTGCCTTTATAGGATATTAAATTACTTATTGATTACTAATTTTTTAGTTTCTTTAGCACCATTAACTTCTAACGAAATATAATAGATACCACTTGATAAGTTTGATGTATTCAATGAAAAAGTATTGTTTCCTTTTTCAAATTCATTGTCTTGAGAAACGATAGATACTAAATTCCCTAATATATCATAAACAGAAACGCTTACTTTATTCTTTTCAGCAATGTCGAAAGCGATAGTTGTATTTTCTGAAGCTGGGTTAGGATACAATACGAATGAATTTTTAATTACACTAGAAACTTCATTAATACCTGTGAATCCTCCAACAAATGCTGGATGTGTAAATGTAGCGCCAGTTGATGCAGTTGAAGTTGCTTTTAATCGGAAATCAGAAGTAGTTCCTAATGCATTAAATGCAGCTACAAAATCAATTTGTGCAATTGTAGTTACTGTATCAATATTATTTGCTGCTGCGTATGTATGATACCAGTTTTGAGTAAATACAGTTGCAGATTCAGTAATAAATGTAGAAGGGATTTCAGCGGTAATATTTGAGTTAGCGATTACAGCAACAGAATCAGCTGTTGACGGTGAATTGAAATTGTCTAACGTAACTGCACCTTGTAAACGTAATCCTTTTTCATAACCTAAAACTAAGGAGTTGAAAACAGAATGAGAAGAGTTACGACGAATATGAGCAAATGCCTCATGAGCTTCACCAGCAGGTAATGTTCCAGCACCGTATACAGTTCCGTCACCCTTAGCACCAATAAAAGTAAAGTTTGAGAAAACAGGTTTAGTTAATGGTAATGCTAAATATGGAGAGGTTCCGTTATTATCAGATTCAATTCCATTAGTTGTGCCACCTGAAATAGCATCCCAAAGATTAGGATCTTTAATAGCTAATCCAAATTGTACACGACCTCTAAAACCGAAGTCAGTATCAAAATCATCATCAGTTGTTCTATAGGCAATTAAATATTTTGCATCAACAGTTCCGCCAAACCATTCAAAAGCATCGTCACCACAAAAAGAAACTTGTACGTGATCGATTTTTGTTCCAGAACCAACACCACCTAAAGTTAAACCGTTAATTTCAGAGTTTGCTTGTAATGGATCTAACGCTACACCAGCAAATTCAATTCTTACATAAGAAAGAACGCCTGAGTTATCAGCGTCATTTGTTCCACCATAATATCTTAATGGATCTGTTGTAGCAAAGCCTTCAACTTTACTTACATTTGGATTTGTAGAAACACCACCAGTATTAATTACACCATTTCCTAAAATTACTACACCACCCCAATCACCAGGGTTACGACCGTTAGATACAGTATTATTAGATGTGAAAACAATTGGCTGAGAAGCTGTTCCTTGAGCTTGAATTTTAGAGCCTCTAGTAATAACTAATGTTCCTGGATTTAAACTTACATCATTCGGTCTACATCTAATTATAGTTCCTGCAGCGATAGTTAAAGTAGCATTGTTTTTTACATGCACGATACCATCTAAATATACAACACCGCTTATAGAAGTGTTTGTAGAAATGTCTCCTGTTATTGTTGAAGTTGGAGCTGCGTAATTTGTATTTTCTGGATCCCAATTTGCCCAACCAGATGTCCAATCTGTAGCTGGAGTATTATCTGTTACAGGAAAAGCACCTTTGTAAGATGTTACATCCCAAGTGAACGCTGATTGAGCGTTTAAAAAAGAGCAAGCTAATAATGCTGCTGCTGATAAGTAAATTTTTTTCATTTTAGTTTTAGTTTTTTTGATACGCAAAACTATTTCAACAATCTTTTATTTACATTAAACTAACCTTACATGTGTTTTACAATTACATTAACTAAACGTTAACAAAAAAGGCTGTGATTTACACAGCCTTAACATTGTTTGTTATTGTTTATTTAAAATTTATAAGATAAGGATAATGAAATCGTAGGAGCAAGTTTTGTATTAAACATCACATTGTCTGTTTGGCCTGAATGGGTTAAGTTTTGACTTTCTTTTTCAGCTCCTTTATCTAGTTTTCCATTTTTATTAATGTCTTGATACCAAACCTGTTTTTGAGCAAGTATATCTCTTACATTAAATTTTATTTCGAATTTTTGTTTGAATGTTTTTGATAATTGTAAATCTAATACATGTCTTGGTGCTTCATAAAAATCTGGTTCAGCACTTGAACCCACAATTACAATTCTTCTTCCAATAACATTGTAAGACAGACTAACTCCCCATCCTTTTTCAATGTCTAGGTATTGAGCCCCAGCATTTATAATATAAGGTGATTGACCTTGTAAAGGACGCGAAGATGCTCCCGCTCCATTGATTTTACTAACATCTACTTTTGATTGAATGTAAGCAAAATTTGTGAAGATGGTTGTATTATCTAATAATTTTGATGAATCAGATTTAAATATGGTACTTAATTTAAAACGATATTCTAATTCTAAACCAATGTTTTCTACTAATGGAACATTGACATATGTTAAACTTTTAATTTGAGAAGCTGCATTAACAGCCATTTCGGTGGCATTTGTAATTCGTTTGTAAAAACCAGACACGGAAACTATTTGTCCTGCTCCTGGATACCACTCACCCCTTAAATCATAGTTGTCTACTTTTGCTCTTACAAGTGTTGGGTTTCCGTCAATACTAAATCCAGTTGCAAAGTCAATAAATGTAAACGGAACCAATTCTCTGAACTCAGGTCTAGATACAGTTCTGTAATACGCAAATCTAATATTTGTTTTGTCTGTCACACTATATACGGCATTGATTGAAGGAAGAATGTCGATTACTGTTGAATCTTTAATAGTTGCTTCATCGGGATTTAAATAATAGGTTATTTTTTGTTTGTATGATTCAACTCTTGCTCCATAAATAAATCTTAGTTTTTCAAAAAATCTAGAATCAATTGATAGATAACCAGCATGTAACATTGATGATGCTTGGTAGTTATCTTTTGGTGTAGTCGCTTCAACTAGTAAAAAACCTCCATCTTTAGTTCCTGGTCCATTAACTATACCCATATTTTCTTGAGAAAAAATTTCGGATTCATCTAGCAATAATAAATTTGTATTAGGAGTTAAAGAAGAATTCTTTCTATACATTCCATATCCGAGGAATCGCGCTTCAAATGCTCTATCTCTATATATATGATTTCCTCCTATCTTTATTTCATGTTGCGATTTTTTGATTTTAAAACTTCTACTTAAATCATATTTTATACTTTTAATTGATTCATCAGTTTTAGCAAACAACATGGTTCCTCCATTACCTGTAGAAGTTGCATTACTCGTAAAGATATTGGCTGTATAAGGTATTGAGTCATTTTCTACATTTTGTTCGATAGAGCTTTTTGTATATCTCATTACTCTTAAATTTGGCATCTCTCTTTGAATATTACTATATCCAGCAACCCATTTTAATTTGATTTTTGCTTTCTCTATGTAATGATCTCCATTTAGTTGCCCAGAGTATATTTTATTTTGAGTGAACCATCTAGCATTAGATATTTCCCATTTATTATTATTTATTTCAAGAGCACCTCTTCTTGTAATAACTCGGTCGTCGGAGTTTATGCTGTATAAGTTTTTTAAACCTATTTGATTATTATCATTTAGTTTATATGCTAAATTCCAAAGAGCACTAGCTAAAACTGTATTTGAATACGTCGTGTCTTTATAGTCGCTGTTTTTTATGATATCATAATTTTCTCCTTGTTCCGAGAAGTCTCTTCGCGTTGTAAATGTTGTATTGGTATTGTTGTTGTATGTTAAAGCAAAAATACTTCCAGCTTCTTTTTTAAATACTTTTCCTACGTTCGCTAAAGAATACTGAATGTTGAAATTTGGCAATGCTTTTTTAGTTTGCAAACTCCAATCATAATTAACCATTTTGGCATAATTAATTTGTTCTAATTTATCTTGTGAAAAATCTTTTGTAGAAGGAATTCCTCCAGGAAGTGCTCTAGTGCCATCATCAATTCCTAACCAATCTGTTTTGCCACCTTCGTATGTTTTAAAATCTTTGAAAGTTGTTTGTGTGTTATAGCCAGCTCCTATTGAAATGCTTTGAGAATTTTTTTCGGGAATACTTTTAGTATTGATTTGAATAACACCACCTGCAAAATCACCAGGTAAATCTGGTGTGGCTGTTTTTAAAATAATAATATTGTCTAATAAATTAGCTGGAAAAATATCAAACGAAAATGCTTTTTTATCACTTTCAGAACTTGGTAATGGAGCTCCGTTTATAAAAGCTGCATTGTATCTATCGCTCATCCCCCTAATAATAGCAAATTTATTATCTTGAATAGTAGCCCCACTAATTCTTTTAATAACATCACTAGTCGTTCTGTCTGGTGTTTTTTTGATGCTTTCAGAAGAAATACCGTCGCTCACACTTGCATTATTTTTTTGCATGATTAATACTGCATTAGTATTCTCTTTATTCATTTCTGCTTGAACAACTATTTCTGTTAAGTTTTGAGAATTAGACTGATCTAAGCCAATATTAAATTCTGTTACATCGTTGGCTTTCACAACAACATCTAAAAATTTCTTATTGTCATATGTAATATAACTTGCGACAAGTGTATATTTTCCAGCTTGTAATCCAGTTAATGAAAAGTTCCCGTCAAAATCAGCCGATGCACCTTTTGTAGTACCATCAATTAAAACGGTTGCTCCAGGAAGTGTTTCTCCTGTTTTGGCATCAATAATTTTACCGATAATTTTACCAGTTTGAGCATTTATAATTAATGAAATTAATGAAATTGTAATTGTAAGGGCTATTTTTTTGAACATGATATCTTGTATTTGACGCTGCAAAAAAACAATACCTACTTAAGGTTAATGTCAATTATATATTACCTTAATATTAAATCAAAACCCAAATATGTTTAAATAGTTAATGTTTACTTAACATAAGTTTTGTAGTTCAATTCCTATTAAAGAAATATCATCTGTTTGTTTTGTGGCACCTTTCCAATTGTCAATTACAAATTCTAATAGTTCTACTTGTTGATTCATTGGCGCTTCGCTATAGTGATTTAAAAGATGGAGTAATCTTTTTCTGCTAAACTTTTTATTATTATCCGAATCAAATTGATGTTTTATGCCATCTGAAAAAAAGTAGAGTTTTGCATTTTCTTCTAAAACTAGTTTATGAGTATCGAAAATTCTAGATTTTTCTATTTGCCAACCTCCAATCGGGAAATTATTTCCTTTATAAAAATTTATTTGATTGTTTTGATGTATTGCAAATTCGCCTCCACCACATGAATATTGAAATTCCTTTGTTTTGGTATTATAAGAAATAAGAGTAATCTCTAGCCAATCATTATTAAAATGAGAGTCGTGTAATTCATTATTAAATGTTTCTATCCATTTTTTATCCAATTCGGTAAGGTAATCACCAATGTTGGTATAATTTTTTTGAATAACATAGTTCAATAAACTAATTCCCAAAACAGAAAGCATTGCACCGGATATGCCATGACCTGTGCAATCCGCTAATGCAAAATATAAAGTATCCCCTTTTTGAGTTAACCAATAAAAATCGCCACCTATTTTGTCTTGAGGTTTGTATAATATAAAATAATCATTAAAAAACTTATCAAAATGTCTTTTTTTTGGAAGCAAACCATTTTGAATGGTTTGTGCATATAGTAAACTGCTTTCGTGATCAATGATGGTTTCTGGGTACATGTATTGCAATTTTATGCAAATATCGGTACCATATATTAAGCAGATGCGTAGATTATATTAGCAAACCATTATCTCTTTTTGTTTTCAGAAATGAATAAAAGTCTCAATTTCTCATTGAATTTACTAGTTATGTTTTTAATTAAATGTTTTGGAGAATAATATTTCTAGTTGGTCGAAAACATAATTATTTAATGTAAAGGAAACATATTTGCATAAAAAAAGCGCACCAAAATGATGCGCTTTTGAGTTTTAATATTTTAATTATAGTGAACTATAATCTGTTGTTTTAATCAATTGTCCGTTTTCGTCCCACTGCTTCCAAACACCTGTTTTCTCGCCATCTTTATATGTCATTTCAAATAGTTTTGTCCCATTTTCATTGTAAACAAACCAATTGCCATCTTTTTTATTATTTAAGTAAGACGCTTGTGCAATTAAGTTTCCATTTTGACTATATCTTGTCCATAAGCCAAATTTTAAGTTGTTTTCGTAGTTACCAACTTCCATTTTCTTGCCACTTTCGTAATTTTTAGTGAATAAGCCGTTTAGTTTACCATCTTTGATGTTTAACTCTTCTTTAACAGTCCCATTTTCGTAATATAAAATATATTTACCTGTATAAGCTACTTCGTTTTGAAGGTAAATGCCATCAACTAAAGTTATATTTTGAGAAAATGTAATTCCTGAAATTAGGATGCAAAGACTTAAGATTAAATTTTTCATGATCTGGAATTTTTAATTGTGGAACATAAATTCTACACAATTATACCAAGAAAAATTAGTAATGTTACAAAAATAACAAAACCTTAACATTAACTTTACATTGAGTAATTTTACTCCTCTGTAAGTGTAATTTCAATATTGCCTGAGGCCTTAGATAAATCTTCGTATGATAGGGTTTTACTAGCGTAGCCAACTTGAGAAAATTCTAATTTGAAATTTGAGGTATCTTTAATTTTTATATAGATAAAAAAGTTGCCGTTTAAATCAGAATACATTGTTTTTTCAACTTGAGATGTTGTAATAGAAACACCCGCTAATAATTCATTATTATTTAAATCAACAATCTTACCGCTAACAATGATAGTTTTCTCTTTTGGGTTGTTATTTGAATAAGCGCTAGAAACACTTATTAAACAAATAATGATAAAAGAAAGAATTATTTTTTGCGTTAACTTCATTTTTGTGATTGTAAATTTTTATGCCACAAACTAACAGAAGTTATTTAAACATAATCTAACCTGTATATTACCAAATTGTTAAATGTATTTTTTATTTTACAGAGATATTTTATTGTTTTTGATTTTTAATAGACTCGTATTTAAAATAACAATGCAGTTTATGCCCAATTGAGCCGTTTCAGTAATTTTCTTTTCAGGATATTGAAATTTCAATTCTTTAGCTATTAATTTATAGAGACTGACAAATAACTCAATATCTTTCATTGCTTTTTTTGAAATTTTCAACTTTATAGATGGATTTGTTACATATGCTTTTTTGATATGACTTATTAAATTAGATGTTTTTATTTTGTTGTCAATAATTTCTTGATTTAATTCGTCTTTTATTATTTGTTTTAAAGCCTTGTTTACTAATATGTACGAAAGATTTAAGGATTCAATAAAAAAAGCATGATCAAATGCGTTTTTGTTTTTATCAATAAGACTTTTTATTGTAGTTGCCATAATTATTAATTTTTGTGAAGCTAACAAAGTCTTTGTAAACTTATTATTAAATCTGTTTTTGTAAATTTAACCTTAGAATATTAGTATTTTAAACTATATTTTTTATTATTTAACTAAATCAATTACAGAATATTAAAATAATGCGATTTCTTAATATTTAGTTAACTTTGAACCTAATCATTAAGCTTAAATTTGTGCCAATGAATGATATGAGTACAGAAAATAATTTATATAAAATTTTACTTGTTGATGATGAACAAGATATTCTTGACTTTTTGAGCTATAATTTAAAAAAAGAAGGATTTCAGGTTTACACTGCACTTAATGGAAGGGATGCTATTAGTATCGCAAAAAAAGAAATTCCTCATTTAATTGTATTAGACGTGATGATGCCAGAAATGGATGGCATTGATACGTGTAGAGAAATTAGAGAAATAGCTAGTTTAAAGGATGTGATGATTGCGTTTTTAAGTGCTAGAAATGAGGATTATTCTCAAATTGCGGGTTTTGAGGTTGGTGCAGATGATTATATAACCAAACCTATTAAACCTAGAGTTTTTATTAGTAGAATTAAGGCATTACTAAGACGATATACGCCTGATCAACAAAAATCATCACAATTAGATTTAGGAGGAATTAAAATTGATAAAGAAAAATACTGCGTTCATAAAGATGGAGAAGAAATCTCATTTCCTAAAAAAGAATTTAAGCTATTATCTTTATTAGCAAGTAAACCGGGTAAAGTATTCACTCGTGAGTACATTTTAGAACAAGTGTGGGGAGATGAAGTTGTGGTTGGAGATAGAACAATAGATGTTCACATCAGAAAACTACGTGAAAAGTTAGGTGACGATTATATCAAAACTATTAAAGGAATAGGATATAAGTTTGAATTTTAAAAAATAGCGATAAGAAATTATCGCTATTTTTTTTGCTCATTATATGCTTTTATATAATCAGGCCAACTGATAGTTTTGTACTTGTCCTCTGCGTAATATTTTAATATGGGCAATAATGTTTTTGGAGTTAAATAAGCATTAAGAGCATCTAGTGTATTTTGTTTGTCATCTAAAACTGCAATTGATGGAAATTGCAACCTGTTATTAGTTGCTCTCAAAGCAAATGTGTTTAGTGGGTAACCGTTTAATACTGTTTTGTAACATTTCTCACCTCTAAACATAATTGTATCGTTACTTTCAGCGTCAAAATTCATTAAATAAAAATGCTTGTTAATGTAATTTACAATGCTTGTATCTTTTAACGTAGTTGCATTTTGAACTTTACAAGAATTGCAGAATCCTGCATAAATATTTACTAATATTTTTTTCGGTTTCTTCTTTTGTAATTTTTCAATTTCTCTGATGTTATAAGATTTTACAGTCCCTTTAGTGAAGGTGGTGTCATAAAAGGCATTGTTAAACTGAGTTGCAAATTCCTCATACGGCGCGCTTTTAAAAACATTTTCTACTGTATACACCAATAATGGCTCTAGTTTTTTTTCCTCTAAAAATCCTTGCGATAATAAATTGTATTCAAAATTATTAGAAACAAAAATGGTAGAAGGGTAACTTAAACTATTTCCTAAAAATTTAATAGCTAATTCATGAGGAGTTTTAGGATTTGGAGAAGTTGGTTTGTAAATTTTACCGTTGTATTCAATGGTGTCTTTAGTTTCAGCATTAAATTTTATTGGGTAAAAAAACTGATTGATATAACCTGCAATGTTTGGATTAGAGTAGGTGGTTTTCATCATGTGTTTACACCAGCCACACCAATCCGTATAAACGTCTATTAAAAAAGGTTTTGGTTGTTTTTTGTTTAGTTCTTGAGCTTCTTTAATAGTTAGCCATTTTACTAATCCTTCTTCTGATTGAGAAAAAGAAAATAGACTAAAAAAGAAAAGTAATGTAGTTATCTGTAAGGCACACATAATTTAAAGTTTAATAAATGCGATATAAAGATAAAATTATTCTTTGAAATTGATATGTTTTCCCATTGTTCCTCTAAATCTAAACCAAAAACTTTGCGTTTCAGTGATAGGCGTAAAATTTTCAATCTTATACGCTTGGTAGTTTATTTCAGGAACAACATGAGGTAATGTTTTTAATGTGTCGAAAATGACAGGCAAATATTTGAGGTCCTTTAATCGTCTTTTTCCAAAACGATAGGTCATGCGTGTTTGAAAAGGATCAGTACATAAAGCAATTTTTTCATAACCAAATGATTTGGCCAACTTGTAGCCATACCATACATTTTCGGTACTGTGCTGTGCTTTATCTTCAATAATTATATCATCAGCAGGCACACCAAATTCGATAGCATATAATTTCATGATTTGTGCTTCTACATAAGGTGAATAAACAGAGCTTCCACTCATGATAATTTTTTTTGTGCTACCATTTTTATATAAATGTATGGCCCATAAAACCCTCATTTGCATGGTTCTATCCCATTTTGGTTCTAAAAAAGGAACGCCGGGCACAATCACAGCATCGTACTGTTTATGTATACGTAAAGCTCTATCATTTAACTTTTTAGCGGATGGCTGAAAAAGTATACATGAGCTAAAAACCAGAGCAGAAGATATATATATAATTATTTTAAACATGTATTACTTGTATGTTATATACGTAAACAAGGTAAACAAAGTTTTGTTTAATATAAAATATTTAATCTTTTTTAGAAAGAACTTCCCAAGTATGATCACCTAGCATTTTCACAGTGCCGATATATTCTAGTGTTTTAGGAAGTTTACCCCAATCATCTGGCCCAATCAATAGTAATTTATAATTACCTTCTTTTATATAGAGATGATAAGTATGTCCAATTAACGGCTCAAAAGATAAATCTGCCATGTATATTTTTTCCGACATTTCAATTCGTTCTCTCAGTTCGTTTGCTTGTTGAGCCAATAATTCAACTTGCTTTTGAATTTGGTTCATTTGAATATTGGTTTGTTCTCTCATAGCCGTTAAGGCACGAGACTTTATTTTTCCATTATCCTCAGGTTTAATTACAATTCCTCCAACATGATGAGGGTATGGAAGGAGTCCTGGATTTTCAGCAACTTTATCTTTATCAATAGGATTTACAAATTCTGTCATTTTCTGCATCATTAATACACACTAATATAATAGCTATAACACTAAATATCAAGGCTTGTTTAGTTTTTTGAGTAAGAATGTAATAAATTAGCATTTTAGAAAGTTGGGTGTAAAATTTGAGTCATAAAGAGGATATTTATTTTTATTTAAAAAAGCATTGGGGTTACGATTCTTTTCGCCCTTTGCAGGAAGATATTATTCAATCTATACTATCTAATAAAGATACTTTAGCGTTATTGCCAACTGGTGGAGGAAAATCAATTTGTTTTCAAATCCCAGGATTAGTCATTGGTGGAACCTGTTTAGTCGTTTCTCCTCTGATAGCCTTAATGAATGATCAAGTTCAGAATTTAAAAAATAAAGGCATAAGTGCAGTTGCAATAACTTCTTCTATGAATTTAAATGAAATTGACATTGCTTTAAATAATGCAGCTTATGGTCATGTTCAATTTTTATATGTTTCGCCAGAAAGAATTGAAAATGAAACGTTTCGCCAGCGCTTATCTTATTTACCAATTGGGTTAATTGCTATTGACGAAGCTCATTGTATATCTCAGTGGGGCTATGATTTTAGACCAAGCTATTTAAAAATTGCAGAGTTAAGAGAGTACTTCCCTTCAGTAAATATTATTGCTGTAACAGCCAGTGCTACTAAAGAAGTAGTGGAGGATATTCAATTAAAATTGGAATTTAAAAACCCAAATGTATTTCGTCAATCTTTTGAAAGAAAAAACATTAGGTATGTTGTTCAGTTAGAAGAAAATAAATACGAACGTTTACTAAAAGTGATTCATAATATTGGTGGCTCAGGAATAGTTTACGTAAGAAATAGAAAGAAAACTGAGGAGATAGCCAAATGGCTTTTACAAAATAAAATTTCGGCTTCTTTTTATCATGCGGGAATTAATCCAAACGATAGAGCTATCATTCAACAAAATTGGATAGATAATAAATCGCAAGTTATTGTGGCTACCAATGCCTTTGGAATGGGTATTGATAAACCTGATGTGCGTTTTGTGGTGCATTTAGATTTGCCCGAAAGTTTAGAAGCGTATTTTCAAGAAGCGGGTAGGGCAGGTAGAGATGAGAAGACAGCTTATGCCATATTATTATGCAATAATTATGATGTTTTTTCTTTAAAAGAACAATACGAAGAAAAAACACCTAGTATTGATGAGATTAAACAATCCTACCAAGCTATTTATAATTTTTATCAAATACCTGTAGAAAGTGGAGAAGGTTTATCGGTTAGTTTTGATATTAATGAAGTGACTCGAAATTATAATTTAAAACCTGTTACTTTATATAATGCAATTAAGTGTTTAGAAAAAGAAGGGTATTTTTCGTTTTTAGATAGTGGGTATGAGCCGTCAAAAGTCATGATGAAAATGAATAAAGATGATTTGTATAATTATCAAATAAAGTTTCCTAAATACGAATCCGTTATTAAAGTTTTGCTGAGAAGTTATGGTGGATTATATGAACAATACGTTCACATTAAAGAAAAAGACGTAGCCTATAGAGCTAAAATTTCGGAACACGAACTGGCTATGCAGCTAGATAACCTAAATACTCAAGGGGTCATTTCTTTTATTCCTCAAACCACTTTGCCAAAATTAATTTTCTTACAAAACAGAATTAATTTAAAATTTGAAAATATTAAATTACTTAATTATCCTATTCTAAAAGAAAAAGCTTGGACACGTATTAATAGTGTAGTGAATTATGTCACTGAAAAAAATATTTGTAGAAGTAGATTGTTGCTGTCTTATTTTAATGAGACGGATTTTAAAGATTGTCAATACTGTGACGTATGCATAGAGAAATACAAACGAAATTTAGAAACAGAAGAAGGGCTGATAGAAAATATTAAAATCGAATTAGCAAATCAATCACTTAGTTTAACCGAACTAATTCGTAAATTTCAATCTGTTAATAGTAAACGATTAAATGATTTGGTTAACAAACTCATTGATGATGATGTGTTACATATTGATTCAGAAAAAAATATTTATTTAAAATAAGTTATGTCTACATACGGAGCTTTATATTTATTACCAGTTGGATTAGGAGAATGTAATTTGGAGGACGTTTTACCAAAACGAAATTTTGATTTAGTAAAAACCCTCACTTATTTTATTGCCGAAAATGCCAAGGAAGCTAGAGCATTCTTAAAACAATGTGCTTATCCAGAGATAAGCAGGGCTCAATTATCTTTAATTAATCAACACGTAAAAACAGAAGAATTAATTTCTTTTTTAGAACCATTATTACAAGGAAATAATATGGGATTAATGAGTGATGCCGGCTGTCCAGGTATTGCAGATCCTGGAGCTGAGATTATTAAACTAGCTCATAAAAAAGGAATTAAAGTGGTGCCATTAGTTGGCCCAAGTTCTATTGTATTATCTATTATGGCTAGTGGATTTAATGGACAAAATTTTGCTTTTAATGGTTACTTACCAATTGATAAAGTTGAAAGAGCTAAGCGTATCAAGGAGTTAGAGAATATTTGTGTGAAATTTAAACAAGCGCAGTTTTTTATAGAAACCCCTTATCGTAACGGAAATGTGTTCGAAGATTTATTAAAAACATTACAACCAACTACTCATTTATTAGTAGCAACTAATATCACTTTGAGTGATGAGTGCATACAAGTAAAACCAATTTCTGCTTGGAAAAAAAATATGGCTCCAGATTTTTTCAAAAAGCCTACAGTATTTGGCATTTACCTATGAGATATTAACATAAATTTACTTCGACTAAAAAGTTTATTTTATCGACAAAAATCTATTTTTAATAGATTAAAATCATCTAAATCATTTAGCGATTTTTTTTATTAAAATCATTTCGTTTTTTTTGAATTATCAGATAGCTTCCATTACTTCATTGCAACTAAACATTGCATCTGAAAATGAAAAAAACACTACTAACTATTGTAACAGCAATTTATTCATCAATTGCTCTTTTTGCTCAAACACCATCGCAAAGAGTATGTGGAACACTTCAGCATCATAATTATTTAAAGCAAACGCGTCCTAATTATGAGAATGATTTAAATCAATACAATCAAGTTATTGAACAATATTTGGCTAACCAAGCAGCTAGCAGAACAGGTGCTATGCCAATTGTTACCATTCCAGTAGTTGTGCACATAGTATATAATACCGCTGCCGAAAACATTAGTAATGCGCAAGCTGCTTCTCAGGTTCAGGTTTTGAATGACGATTTTGCTAAGTTGAATACAGATGCTAATAAAGTAACACAACCTACTTTTTCTACCGTTGCAACTGGATCAAATATTCGTTTTTGTTTAGCTCAACGTGATCCAAATGGAAATGCTACAACAGGTATTGTTCATAAATCAACAACTGTTACTTCTTTTGGAACTAATGATGCTGTGAAATCAAGTGCATCTGGCGGGGATGATCCTTGGGATGTTACTAAATATGTAAATATTTGGGTTTGTGATTTATCAGGATCGCTATTAGGTTATGGAGAGTTTCCAACAGGTACAATTAGTCAAACTTGGGGTTTGGTAATTGATTATGCATATACAGGAAGTGGCGGATCAGCAACGGCTCCTTTTAATTTAGGAAGAACGGGTACGCACGAATTTGGACACTGTTTTAATTTAAATCATATTTGGGGAGATGATGGAACAGCTTGTTCAGGAACAGATAATTGTGCTGATACTCCAAACCAAGCTGGAGAACACTATGGCTGTTTTACTCAAGGTTCAATTCAAACAGATGCATGTTCTCCTTCAAGTCCAGGAACGATGTGGATGAATTATATGGATTATACAGACGATGCTTGTATGTATATGTTTACGGCAAATCAAGTTGCTCGTATGGAAGCGGTTGTTAATACTGCACCATGGAATATATTACAAACTTCATTAGGATGCACACCTGTTTCTGCATTGGATGCAGGTATTTCTAGTGTCATAGCTCCTGTTAATGGTTCTTCTACTTGTAATAATAGTGTAACTCCTAAAGTTACATTAGCTAATGTTGGTTCAACCACATTAACATCTGCTATTATTAATTACAAAATGGATGCTTTAGCTACTCAAACATTAAGTTGGACAGGTTCTTTAGCATCAGGTACATCCACGGTTTTAACTTTAAATACTTATGCTGGTTTAACTAATGCTGCCCATACTTTTTCTGTTTGGGTAACTTCTCCAAATGGTGGGACAGATCAAAATGCTACTAATAATACTATGACATCTACCTTTACGGTTGTGTCTGCTCCTGTTGGACAAGCATTACCTTTTACTGAAAGATTTGATGCAACAACTTTTCCTCCGACTGGTTGGGTTAAATTAGCAAGTAATACTTTAAATGCTGCAAATACTTGGACAAGAGTTGCTAATACTACTGGAATTCCTGTAGTGCCTACAACAACAGCATGTGCTAGAATGGATAACTATACAGGAAATGTTAACATCACAGGACAAAAAGATGCTTTACGTACACCAGCGTTAAGTTTTACAGGCGCTAATAGTTCATTAAATGTAACGTTTGATGTGTCGCATAAAATGTATAGCACAACTGATATAGATACTTTGAATGTATTTATATCAACAGATTGTGGTGGTACATGGACTAATGTATATACTAAAGGCGGTGCGCAATTATCAACTTCTGTTGGAACTTCTACAGCTGCTTATACTCCTACAGCTAATGCTCAATGGAGAAGAGAAACAGTAAGTTTATCTTCATATGCTGGTCAGTCAAGTGTTTATTTGAAATTCGAATCTCGTAGTGGTTGGGGAAATTATGTTTATTTAGATAATGTTAATATTTCATATACAACAACAGCAGCAGCTCCAGTTGCAAGTTTTTCAACAGCTGCAACAAAATGCTCTGGAACATCTATTTCTTTTTCTGATCAATCAACAAATACGCCTACAAGTTGGTCATGGTCTTTCCCTGGTGGAACACCTTCAACTTCTACAGTTCAAAACCCAAGCGTAACTTATACAGCTGGTGGAACTTATACGGTAACTTTAACATCAGCAAATGCTTCTGGTACAAGTACAGCTGTATCTCAAACAATTACTGTAAATGCTACTCCAACAGTAGCCGCTTCAAATGCAAGTATCTGTCTTGGTTCATCTGCTGCCCTCACTGCATCAGGTGCAACAACTTATTCATGGAATACAGGTGCTACAACATCTTCAATTTCTGTTACTCCAACGGTGACAACAAATTATACAGTAATAGGTACAACAAATGGTTGTACAAATACAAAAACATTAAGCGTAACTGTAAATGCAACACCAACGGTAGCTGTTACAAATACAAATGTTTGTAGAGGTTCGTCGGTTAATTTAACAGCAACAGGAGCAACAACTTATTCTTGGAATACAGGTGCTACAACATCATCTATTGCTGTTACTCCAACAGTGACTACAAACTATACAGTAACAGGAACAACAGGCGGTTGTACAAATACAAAAACGGTAAGCGTTACTGTAAATGCAACACCAACAGTAGCTGTAACTAACGTAACCGTGTGCTCTGGTACTGCTACTAATTTAACAGCAACAGGAGCAACATCATATTCATGGAGCACGGGAGCAACAACAGCATCTATTTCAGTTACTCCTACAGTAACCTCAATTTATACTGTTACTGGAACTAATACAGTTGGTTGTACAAACACCAAAACAGTAGGCGTAACGGTTAATGCATTGCCTTCTGTAGCAGTAAGTAGTACTACTATTTGCGCTGGATCAACAGGCACTTTAGTTGCCTCAGGAGCTAATACCTATACATGGAATACAGGAGCCACTGGCGCTAATGCAGCAGTTTCGCCTTCGGTTAATACTACATATACAGTAACAGGCACTTCTACTACTGGTTGTGTTAAAACAGCAACAGCAACCGTGACAGTTGGTTCTGCACCTTCAATTGCAGTTAATTCATCTACAATATGTTCAGGCAATTCAACAACATTAAGTGCAAGTGGTGTTACAACTTATACATGGAATACAGGCGCAACAACTTCTTCCATTTCAGTTACACCTACTACATCAACAGTTTATACTGTTACTGGTAATTTATCTGGCTGTACAGCTACTGCAACAAAAACAGTTAGCGTGACTGTAAAAGCAACTCCAACTGTAGCTATATCTAATGCAACTGTATGTTCTGGTACAGCAGCAAACTTAGTTGCTTCAGGAGCGACTTCATATTCTTGGAATACAGGAGCAACAACCGCATCAATTTCTGTAACTCCAACTGTAACTTCAAACTATACGGTTACAGGAACTACAAATGGTTGTGTAAATACAAAAACAGTTAGTATAACAGTTAAAGCAACTCCTACAGTTTCTGTAAATAGCCCTTCTATTTGTTCAGGAGCTTCTGCAAATTTAAATGCATCTGGTGCAACTACATACAATTGGAGTACAGGTTCTAATGCGCCTAATATTTCGGTAACTCCAACAGTAACTACAAACTACACAGTAACTGGAACGACAAGTGGGTGTTCGAATTCGAAAACAGTAACAGTAACGGTAAATTCTACTCCTACAGTTGCGGTTTCTAATGCCACTATATGTTCCGGTTCTTCAGCTAACTTAGTTGCTTCAGGAGCTACAACTTATTTTTGGAGTACAGGAGCAACAACTTCTTCTATTTCTGTTAGCCCAGCATCTACTACAAATTATACTGTTACTGGTTCTAACTCGGGGTGTAACAGTATAAAAACTGTTACCGTAACTGTAAAAGCTACTCCTACAGTTGCTGTATCCAATGCAACGGTATGTTCAGGAACTTCTGCTAATTTATTAGCCACTGGTGCAACAACATATGCGTGGAATACTGGAGCGTTAACATCATCAATTTCGGTTACTCCTTCTGTTACGACAAACTATACAGTAACAGGAACGACAAATGGTTGTACAAATACAAAAACTACAAGTGTTGTTGTAAATACAACACCAACAGTTGCGGTTAATAATGCCACTTTATGTTCTGGTTCATCAGTTAATTTATCAGCTTCTGGCGCAACTAGTTATTCATGGAATACTGGAGCAACTACATCTGCTATTTCTGTTACACCATCCGTTAATACAACGTATACTGTTGTAGGGTCAAATGCAGGTTGTACAAATACAAAAACAGTTAGTGTAACTGTAAATACAACACCAACAGTTGCGGTTAATAATGCAACGGTGTGTTCAGGAACTTCTACTAATTTATTTGCCACTGGTGCAACTTCTTATTCTTGGAATACAGGTGCTACTACATCTACAATATCTGTTAATCCATCAACAACTACTGTTTATACAATTACAGGAACAAGTTTGGGATGTTCTAATTCTCAAGTAGCAACCGTTGTTGTAAATGCTTTACCAATAGTATCTGTATCTAATGTTACAATATGTGTTGGTTCAACAGGAACTTTATCAGCTTCAGGAGCATCTACTTATTCATGGAATACAGGAGCTACTTCTTCTAATTTAATGGATAATCCTATTACAACAACTACATATACAGTGACTGGTACATCAGTTGAAGGCTGTGATAATAGTGTATCTGCTACTATAAATGTAATTTCAGCACCTTCTATTTCAGTTAACTCTCCTACTATTTGTGCTGGCTCAACAGCAACTTTAGCAGCTAGCGGTGTTACTACTTATACGTGGAACACTACCTCAAATTCATCAACTATTTTTGTAAATCCTACAAGTACTTCTATTTATACAGTTAGTGGTAACTTAACAGGATGTAGTACAACGGCAACACAAGAAGTTACTGTGACTGTTAATTCGCTGCCAAATGTAACATTAGCATCTGTAGCTGGTCCTTTATGCGTTAATAACGCTGCAGTGGCTTTAGTGGGTAGTCCTGCTGGTGGTGTTTATTCTGGAACAGGTGTTAGTGGTTCAAGTTTTGATCCTGCTGTGTCTGGAGCTGGTACATTTACATTAACTTATGCTTATACTGACGCTAATACATGTTCGGCTTCTGCGACACAAACTGTAGATGTTAGTTTATGCACTGGAATTCAAGAAATTATTAGTGATATGGTGTCTGTTTATCCAAATCCTACTAAAGAATTAATTTATGTGAAATTAGATGCTTCGATAGTAAATCAATCTACAATAGAATTATATGATGCTATTGGTAAGTTAGTAGTTTTCGAAAAAGTAAACAGTGCTGTAACAACAATATCATTAGCTAACTATGCTCGAGGAATTTACTCTATACGAGTAGTTGCTGATGGTAGCCAAAATATTATTAAAGTAATTAAAGAATAATTTAGGACTAACTAAAAACAATAAAGGCTTGTATCATACGAGCCTTTATTGTTTTAAAATAAATTTATTTAGTATTGCTTTTCTTTTGTCTTAAATAAATAACGTCTCCAACTTTTAATTTATCAGTTGGCTTTAGATGATTTTTTTTACAAACAGAACTTAAACGAATGCCATGTAGTTGAGAAATAGATTTTAATGTTTCGTTTTTTTGAACAACATGAATAGGTTCAAGAGCTCTTCTTCTTTTCTTCTCAATATATATTTTTTGTCCGTAACTTAATTTATCATCTTTACTTAAGTCGTTATAGTCAAGTATTTGATCTAGTTCTAAATTAAAATCAGTCGCAATTTTATAAAAGGAATCATTCTCTTTCGCTATTACAAACTTAATATGGTTGAAACGGTAAACTTCTCGGATAGATAAATCAGAATTTATGACATGTCGAGATGGTAAATCTTGTTTTGGAGTATTCTCCATAATATTTAATTCGTGTAGTTTGTATTTTTCAATTATATCAATTAATCGTTGGGGATATTTAGGGTCTGTTGCATAACCTGCAGCTTTTAATCCATAACACCAGCCTTTGTAATCATTAATATTTAATTCGAAGAGAGCGGCATATCTTGATCTTGAATATAGAAATAAACTATGATCGCTGTATGATTCTAAAACATCATTGTACTTTCTGAAACATTCATTAGCCGAATCGTCGTCCATGATATAAGTTTCTCCACCCCATTCTTTATGACATTTAATTCCAAAATGGTTGTTGGCATTTCTAGCAAGAGGACTGTTGCCATTTCCACTCTCTAACATGCCTTGGGCAAGTGTAATACAGGCAGGAACTTTGTGTAAATACATTTCTTTTACAGCATCTTCTTTATGGGCAGCAATGTACTCTTCGGGCGTTATTTTTTTTTGGGCCAATAAACATTGACTCATAACATAAAGAACAAATATGTAAGTATACTTCATTATTTTTTACGTTTTTCTTTTAATGCTTTCTTTTCTTTTTCGGTCATTTTCTCTAAACAAGTTGTAAAGGCTGTTGGGCTTATATGTTTAATGTTTTGTTCTATAAATGTATACGTTTGTTTCGGGTAAACATTGTAACTTTCTCTTAATGTCCAGCCAACTGCTTTTTGAACGTAATACTCTTTGTCGTTCAGAAGTGGTGACACCAGTTCTTGAGTCAATTCAAAACTAACATGTTTGCTTTTAGTTCTAGCATAATAAAACAAAGAGATTAGAGATTGTCTGCGTTCCCATAAGTTTTTTGATGTATTCCATTTTTTAATGATAGATAACATGTGTTCATGAGTTCTCTCATCTTCAACTAACTTTGAGAGATATTTTGATAATCCGTCTGAATGAGCCCAATTGTCAACATGTTTCACCCATTTTGGTAAAATGTTTAATTGTTTTTGAAGAGAAATATGCTTGTGATTTTTATCTAAAAAAATAAAGGCAATGTTTTTTGCTTCAAAAATAGTACTTTGTTGATAGATGTTATTAAGAATCAGAAAAGTCTCTTCTTTCTGTTCGCTGTAGAAACTAAAGCCCTTTTTGTGCGCATCTATTTGTACTTTAGTTACAAGGCCAAGTACGTTTAAATTGGTGCCGATATACTTTTTTAGTTTTTCAGCTTTTTGTTTGTCATTATTTAATGATAAGCGGTTTAGCGTATTTTCTACTTCTTTGGTATATTTGTTTATATCCGTTTTCATTCTTCTAACAAATGTAAATATTATGAAAGTATTAAAAGTGGCTTTAGTAGGTCTTCTATTCACATGTTTTTGTTCAAACACATATAGTCAAATGAACTATCCTGAGTCTAAAATTGTTAAACAAACTGATACCTATCACGGAGTAAAGGTAGAAGACCCTTATAGATGGTTGGAGGATGATAATTCTCAGGAAACTAAAATATGGGTTGAAAATCAAAATAAGCTTACAAACCAATATTTATCTCAAATTACATATCGAGAAAAAGTAAAAGAGCGTTTAACCTCTTTGTGGAATTTTGACAAAATGAGTACGCCATTTAAAAAAGGTAAATTATTTTTTTCATTTAGAAATAATGGCTTACAAAATCAATCGGTGTTTTGCTCTCAAGCATCTCTGCTAGATAATCCAGTTGTTGTTTTAGACCCCAATATTTTATCAAAGGACGGAACAACATCATTAAGTGGCATGGATATCAGTAAAGATGGAAATTATTTAGCGTATGGAATTTCAAAAGCTGGTAGTGATTGGGTTGAGATTCATGTAAAAAATATTAATACAAAAGAAGATTTAAAAGATGTTGTAAAATGGGTTAAGTTTTCGGGAATGGCATGGAAGGGAAATGGGTTTTATTATAGCAGATATGATGCACCTTCTGATGAAAAAGCATTTACTCAAAAAAATGAATTTCATAAAGTGTATTATCACACATTAGGCACAGAGCAAAGCCAAGATGTATTAGTGTATGAAGACAAGGAACATCCTAACAGAAATTTTTCGGCACAAGTAACTCACGATGAGAGTTATTTAATTATTTATGGAAGTGAGAGCACTAGTGGACAAAGTATGATGATTAAAGATTTATCTCAATCACAAAATAAATTTGTTCCTATTGTTTCTAATTTTGATAATGAATATAGTGTGATGGAAAATATTGGTAATCAATTTTATGTTTATACAAACTATAAAGCACCTCGTTATAAATTAGTGAAAGTGAGTTTAAATAATCCTACACAGGATAATTGGGAAGATGTGTTGCCTCAAAAAGAGGATTTATTAGAAGGAGTATCTTTTTGTGGAAACAAAATTATTTCTAACTATTTGAAAAATGTTTCCTCTAAGTTATATCTACATAATATGAGTGGAAAGATTGAGAAAGAGATTGCTCTTCCTGGAATTTGTAAGGTTAATGCGGTTAATTCTTCAAGGGAAGAAGAAAATGCCATGTATTCCATAGTATCTTTTATAAGCCCTGAGGAGATTTATTTTTATGATATGCGTGCAGGACTTAGTCGTCGAATTTTTAAACCTAATTGCTCTTTTCAGTCTAATCAATATGAGACCAAACAAGTGTTTTATAAAAGTAAAGACGGCACAAAAGTTTCGATGTTTATAACGCATAAAAAAGGAATTGAATTAAACGGAAATAACCCATGTTTTGTTTTTGGCTATGGAGGATTTAATATTTCTTACACACCAGAATTTAGAATTGATAGAGCAGTGTTTTTAGAAGCTGGAGGGATTTATTGCGTCCCTAATTTAAGAGGCGGTGGTGAGTATGGAGAGGAGTGGCACATGAATGGAACAAAGTGTAAAAAACAAAACGTGTTTGATGACTTTATTGCGGCTTGCGATTATTTAGTGGAAAATAAATATACATCACATGAAAAATTAGCAATACATGGTAGAAGTAATGGAGGTTTATTAATAGGCGCAGTAATGACTCAGCGCCCTGATATTGCTAAAGTGGCTATTCCTACAGTTGGTGTTTTGGATATGTTGAGGTTTCATTTATTTACGATTGGTAGAGCTTGGACAGTAGATTATGGCTGTAGCGAAAATAAAGATGAATTTGATTGTTTATATATGTATTCGCCATTGCATAATGTGAAAAATGTAAACTATCCAGCTACTTTGATTTTAACAGGAGATCATGATGATAGAGTAGTGCCAGCACATTCATTTAAATTTGCAGCTACTTTACAAAAAAATAATCTTGGAAAAAATCCTATGTTGATTAGAGTTGATGTGAATGCAGGACATGGAGCCGGAAAACCAACAGATAAGCAAATTGTTGAATTTGCTGATATGTGGAGTTTTGTGTTTTATAATTTAGGGATAAGCTATTAAAAACCGTATTCTTTATAGCTTCTTGTAAATTCAACCGCTGGTATTGGTTTGTTGACTTCTAAATCATAAAAGTCGTAGCTTTCAAATAAGCCAACTTCATCGTAGATACTAATACTTATTGGTAGCATTGTTTTTTCATCAACATAAAAAACAGCTTTCTTGCAATAAAAGTTTGGTATCTTAATTTTAGAGCCTTCTTTTAAATATCCATATTCATCATAAAGCTTGTTTTTACATCTTAGCATGTAGTCATTTACTGTAAATTTCGCAGCAATGCCCGATACTGTTTCTTTATGTTGAACAATATAATCTGTGTAACCAAATGATTGATTTTCGTATGTTAAAAGATAGCACATCATTTTATTTTTCTCAACTTTGCCAACATATGTTAAGTGTTTGGCAACCTGATCTTTTTCCTTACTCAGAGCAATAGCAATAGTTCTCACTGTAAAATCAAAGCCGAGTTCCATAATTGTGAAATGCTGATTTTTTCGCATTAAATTTCCTCTAGGCTCTAAAGACATTGTGAAATAAGGAAATACATGAGGTTTTACTAAGGCTTTGTTATTTAGTTCTCCCTCATTAAATAAAACTTCTAATTTTTTCTCAGGATTAACCAAGTAAGATCTTCGAGGATGACTTTGTAGTTTAACCTTTGTGGTAGCCGTAGAATAACCTGTTTCAATTCGCTCTATCGATTTCATTCCAAATCGTAAGTAGCTTATTTTTTTCACCGAATCCATCATATCGGTGATGATTTTAAAATCTTTAAAATGTTCTATTGAATGTTCTTTATGGTTTTCAATAGGATTAACCTTAGCACGTTTTTTAGCGTTTTGCGAAAACACAGTGCTTGAAACCAAAATTAATATGAAAAAATATAGTTTTAACATCAATACACGAAGGTAAGAGTTCCCTTAAGATATAACAAACAACTATTTAGACTTTTTTGTATTTTTAAGTTTTATTTAACACCTATAAATTATGAACCCTATTTTAGGAATTATTCCAGCTCGTTACGGCTCTAGCCGATTTCCTGGTAAACCATTAATTGATATACTTGGTAAAAGTATGATTCAAAGGGTTTATGAACAAGCCATTAAATCTGCATTGCTTACAGATGTTGTTATTGCTACTGATGATGAGCGTATATTTAAGCATGTTGAGTCGTTTGGAGGCAAAGTAGTATATACTAAAGAAGATCATCCTAGTGGAACAGATAGATGTTTTGAAGCTTTTCAAAAAATAGAGGAGGATTTTGAATACGTTATTAATATCCAAGGTGATGAACCCTTTATTGATCCAACACAAATTGATTTATTATGTGAGGTTTGTACTGGAACTACAGAATTAGCTACTTTAATGATTCCTGTTGATTCTCATGAAGTATTATTTGATATGGGTGAGGTAAAGATTACCTTAAATTCAAACATGGAAGCATTATATTTCAGTAGAATGGTAATTCCTTATATTAAAGGAAAACCTCAAGAAGAGTGGCATAAACACCATAATTATTTTAGGCATGTAGGAATGTATGCTTATAGAGTTGATGTGCTGGAACAAGTAACTAAGTTAAAACCATCATCTTTAGAATTAGCTGAATCTTTGGAACAGTTACGTTGGTTAGAAAATGGCTTTAAAGTAAAATGTGCGATTACTAATTTTGATAGTCATTGTATTGATACGCCTGAGGATATTGAGAAAGTTATACGATTAATGAATATTAAATAATGGAAGATAAAAAATTGTTGTTTGTGTGTGGATTTATGAGTGCAGGAAAAACTACTCATGGTAAAAAGTTGGCTAGAAATATAGGATATCATTTTATTGATTTGGACCAGTATACTGAAAAAAAATATAACAAATCTATTACCGAATTATTTGCGGAAGTAGGCGAAGATGAATTCAGAAACATTGAAACAGAATCTTTAAACGAATGTATTAATGATAATCAAAAAACGGTGATTGCTTTAGGCGGTGGAACACCTTGTTTTAATAATAATATTGAACTCTTGAAAAAAAGCGGACAATTAATTTATTTGAAAATGGATGCTGAAGCTTTATTAAAAAGAGTTTTTGGTATCAAAGCAAACAGACCATTATTAGCAAATCAAGAAGAAAAAGATATGCTTCCTTATATTGAAGATCTTTTACAAAAACGAGCTCCTTATTATGAGCAAGCAGATTTAACAGTATATCATAATAATTTACACGAAGACGAATTTAAAGAAACAGTTTTAAATTTTATAAAAAAATAAATGCGTGGTAAATTTATTATCATATTTTTTATTGGCTATTGTTCCACATTTTTCGGACAATTAGAACTTAATAAAAATTATGGTTTTAATATCGGTTTTATTGGCGCATTTGGAACTCATGTTCAAAGATTTGGAATAGTTATCCAAGGTTACGCGGTTTATGAGTTTGCACAAATTAATGCTTCAGTAAGATTATATGATAACTTTAAAAATATTGGACCTGAGGAAGAACATGGTGAAGTAAATGCAGCTTTGGGTTTATGTTTAGGTTATGGTTCTAAAACTAAAGACGACAATTTGTTTTTGAATTCTGTAAGCAACCAAACAGGTTATGAAAATTCAATTGCGTATAGTTATAATATTTGGCGAAATAAAATCAAAACCTCACAAGTAACAGGACTTATTGCATTTCAATTCAATCATTTTTCATTTATTACAGAAAATGATTTATTGGCAAAACCTATTTTGGATAGGTTTAGAACTGGCGCTTTTTTATTACAGTATCAGGATAAACATTTTCAATATGCAATTAATTGCACTATGTGGACAGGTAAAATGGGTGCAGGAATAAAAAATGATTCGCTATTTCCATCACCTGGATATATGAATACTGTTAATGGAGTTTATAGTAATTTATCGCATGGGTTACTAAGCGCTCAAATAAAATATGCTAATGAATATGGACAATATCTTCAATCTAATATTGGTATAGATGCTGAACAAGTAAGAAATGTAGTACAAAATAAAATTATTCATGATATGCCTTTTGTTCCAAAAAATTGGAAAAAAGTTGAAAACCTCCATATACCAATGATTGATAGAGATGGAAATCAGTATCTCTATAGAAAAGAACAAAAAATCAAGAAACCGAAATTGCTTTTTAATGCTTATACAAGTCCTAATATTTTTTATTGATTAAACAATATTTTTTATTTGCTCACGTTCTGTATAAAAAACCTTCTAGATAATATAGAATCATTTTTACTAAAACGCCTATCTAACATTTAATCCTGAAAAAAGTTCAGGCGTCTTGTTTTCAGAACAAAATTAGAAAATGAAAAGTATTATTAGCCTAGTGTTTTTATCTATTACTATGGGTTTTTTTTCCTGTAAGAAAGATAAAAAAGTTGAGCCTGATGAAGAGACATCTAATCCGTCTTCAATTAATTATCCAAACTATTCAAATTTAAAAGTAGGGAATTACTGGATATACCAAAGATTTGAAAAGGACACTTTAGGTAATGAAACTCCTCTGTCAATTATTGATAGTTGTTACATCGAAAAAGATACCAATATCAATGGTAAAACATACTTCAAATATGTTTCTCCTAATTTCGGAAATTCAGTAAGCCCTAACACAGTTACTCCTTATGTTTCAGAATATTACAGAGATTCTTTAAGTTATATGATAACAAATTATGGTCGCATTGAATTTTCATCACAAGATTTTACAACAATTTTTAAAACAGGATATCAAATCGTAAATACTAATGATACGGTTTGCCGATACGAATATAAAATGGGCGATCATAACATTAGTGTTACAACGCCACTCGGAACATTCAATACGTCTAGTTTTAAAGAAATTTACTATATGTATCCTAATTATAATATTGTTGGTTCAGTAAGAACCCGAAGAGTTAAGTATGCTGAAAATGTTGGAAAGGTAGTTCAGGAATGGTACTTTTTTGTGAATAATTCCACAAGATGGGAGAGACGATTAATTAGGTATCATCTAAATTAATATTATTTAAAAGCTTTGCTTTATAAGCGAGGCTTTTACGCTTTTATGCTATTTAAAATTCCTTCTAGTATTTTTCTGTCATTACTTAATCTAGGAACTTTAAACTGACCGCCTAATTTGTTGTTTGCTTTTAACCAGTTGTAGAAAGTGCCTTTTGATAATACTTTTATAACAGGCGATTGTAATATATAATTATTAAAGCGCTTAGCTTCGTAGTCTGAATTGATTTGTTTTAAAGTGTCATCTAATACACTTTTAAAATAATCTAAATTACTTGGTTCTTGTTCAAATTCAATGAGCCATTCGTGTGCGCCTGTATTTTCATTCATGAAAATGGGAGCTACTGTAAAATCAATAATATGAGCTCTTGTTTTTTCGCAAGCAGTTTTTAAAGCTAGTTCGGCATTATGAATCATGAGTTCTTCACCAAATGCATTAATATGTTGTTTAGTTCTTCCAGTTATAATAAAACGATAAGGACTTAAATTTGTAAAACGAATGGTGTCACCAATTTGATAACGCCACAAGCCTGCATTAGTAGTTATAACCATGGCGTAATCTTTATCTTTTTGAACTTCTGATAAATTATAAATTTTTGGATTTTCTTTACCTACTTCAGTTGTAGGAATAAATTCATAGTAAATACCATAATCTAACATTAATAACATCTCCTCACTTATTCGTTCATCTTGTATGCCAAAAAAGCCTTCAGAAGCACTGTACAATTGCATAAAAGCAACTTTGTTATTATTGAATAATTGATCAAATAATTCTTTGTAAGGAGTAAAGCTTACACCTCCATGGAAATATACCTCTAAGTTTGGCCAAACTTCTTTTAGATTATCTACTTTTTTAATTTCTAAAATACGTTTTATCAAAACTAACATCCAACTTGGTACTCCTGCTAAACTGGTCACATTTTCGTTAGCCATGGAGTTTGCCATTTGTTCCAGTTTATCTTCCCAGTTATCCATGAGGGCAATGTTAACATCGGGTGCTCTAAAATATTCAGCCCACATGGGTAAATTCTGAATAATAATAGCACTTACATCACCATGATAGGATTTGTAATCACCAAAATCATCCGTTTTAAAACTTCCTCCTAGTGCTAAATTTTTTCCTGTAAATAATTTGGTGTCGGCATTATTAATACATTGAAATGTAATCATGTCTCTGCCACCATTGTAATGACAGCCATCTAAAAACTCTTTACTAACAGGGATGAACTTACTTTTATCAGTTGTACCACTACTTTTGGCAAACCATTTAATATCTGTATTCCATAATAAATTTTGCTCACCTCTGCGTGTTCTTTCAATTAAAGGTTTTAAACTTTCGTAATCATTAATTGGAATGTGTTTTTTAAATTGTTCATAGTTATTAATGAATTTAAAACCATGTTTTTTGCCGAACTCAGTTTCCTTTGCTGATTTTAATAACTCCAGCATCCATTCATCTTGCACATCATGAGGATATTTCATGAAGAGTTCAATTTGGTGCATGCGTTTTTTCATGAACCATGATGCTATGGAGTTTAGAATGGCCATTTATTTTTTATAGTTCTTTAAAAATAATTCAAAATTATTTAAGTCCATTGCATTTAAACAATGTTCTTTTGTAAGTAGTCCTTTTCGTGCAGCTAAAGTTCCATAACGCATATCGTGATACCCTTTTAATTGATGAGCATCAGGATTAATAGAAATCATCACGCCTTTTTCTAAGCAATATGGTATCCAACGCCAATCAATATCCAAACGATAAGGGTGTGCATTTAATTCAATCACTACTTTATTGGCAGCACAGGCATCAATAATTTTTTTATGATCAATTGGATATCCTGGACGACCTAATAATAAACGACCAGTTGGATGCCCTAATATGGTTGTGTAAGGATTCTCAATGGCTTTTAATAAACGAGCAGTTGCTTTTTCTTCATCCATTTTTAAATTAGCATGAACAGAAGCAACAATAAAATCAAATGATTTTAAAATGCCTTCTTCGTAATCTAAATCGCCATTTCCTAAAATATCACTCTCTATTCCTTTAAATATTTTAAATGGAAATAATTTTTGATTAAGTTTTTCAATTTCTTGATGCTGTACTAAAATAGTTTCAGGCTTTAATCCATCAGCATAAACTGCTGTTTGGGAGTGATCACAAATGCCTAAATATTGATAACCTAATTCCTTACAATAAGTTGCCATTTCTTCTAAAGTATTCATGCCGTCACTGTATGTAGAGTGATTGTGTAAAATGCCTTTTAAATCAGAGAGTTCAATTAATCTCGGTAATTGATTATTTTTTGCTTTTTCTAATTCAAGTAGTCCTTCTCGTAATTCTGGTTCGCAATATTGAATGTTTAGGTTTGCGTAAATAGATTCTTCGCTATCGTATTTTTTAGTAGCTAAAGTATTAAAACCGATGCCTGCCAAATGTTCTTTTGTTGAGGAGGTTTCTATCAATTTTCTATAAAATACATTTGGATTACATTGAATAAAATTTAAAGGAATTGTTTCAGAAACAAATTCATCTAAATCAATAGTTTCATCACCAACTAAAATATCTATTTCTTCAATTACTTCGCATCGACGATACATTGCTCCTGTAAAACTTACTAAATTGGTTTGTTTTTGAATAGCATCAATAATTGGTTGCCCAATTTTTTCAGCATAAGCATAATGAAACCAACCTGTATTTTTTATTTTAAATTCAATGTTTTGAATAATCGTATTTTGTGTTTTCTCACCAAACCCTTTGAGCTCTATTAATCTGTTTTCATGACAAGCATATAATAATTCAGTCACACTTTCAATTTCTAATTCTTGCCATAACTGACGAACTTTTTTTGGTCCTAACCCCTTTATGCCAAGCATCTCTATGACACCAGATGGTGTTTTGGCCATTAATTCTTGAAGTTCCTTACTAGTTCCTGTGGTATTAAATTCAATAATTTTTTCGGCTAAACTTTTGCCGATACCTTCTAATTGAGTTAATTCTTCAACCGTTGGGGCGCTTAAATCAACACGTGTTTTACTTAATTTGTAAGCAGCACTATTGATTGATTTTATTTTAAATGGGTTTTCATTATGAAGCTCCATCAACTTGGCAGTGATTTCTAATGCATCTGCAATATCTTCTGTTGTCATGATTTGTAATTTCTATTTGTTTTTAATTGTCAAATCGAATACGCCATGATTTTAAATAGTTAAATGGCGCATGGCTATTTCATAAATATAATTCAGCAAATTTTATATCGTATGGATTTGTGATTTTAATATTTTCGAAATTACCTTCAACTAAATGTATAGTTTCATCCATGCCTTCTAGCACAGTAGCATCATCGGTAAAAAACGGAGAATAAACTTGTTCAAAAGCTTCTTTAATTTTTGAAACGATAAAACATTGAGGGGTTTGCACAATTTTATAATCGTCTCTACTAACAGCTTTGTTAATGCCATTAGTTACCATTCTTAAACTTTCGTTAATAGGTGAAATAGGAATAGCATTTCCTTTTTGAGCAGCTGTTTCAAAACAACGTTTAATGGTTTCAACACTTACAAAAGGTCTTGCAGCATCATGAATTCCCACCACATCATTTTTATTAGTAATGCAGTTTAATCCATTTTTTACCGAATGAAAACGAGTTTCGCCGCCAACAACAATTTGAATATTTTTTTCTGGAAAATATTCGGCTAACATAAAGTTAGCGTCAGTTATATAGTCTTTATGTACACAAACAATGACATTTATGAATTCATCAAACTCAATAAATTTCTCGATAGTGTGAATTAAAATAGGTTTTCCTTTTATTTCAATAAATTGTTTTGGAACAGTTGATTGCATTCTAGAACCCGTTCCGCCCGCAACAATGATAACGTTATATTGTGAATTCATGATTAGTAGTTTTTAATTCGTTCAACACATGCGTCAATGGCTTTATAAGCTTTGCTAAAAAATTGGAAACGCTGTTTTTCGGCAATGCCACTAATTAAAGTTGACTTTTTAATTAAGTTTTTTGTCCAATGTTCTATTTCTTCACAAAACTGTTGATTGCCTGTGGTTAAAGAATTTAAAGTATTGAATGATATATATGAATATACAAGACCATGAACGGTAATATGAATACAATTGGTTCCAATCACTAAATCACTATTATATAAACTAAATGTTGAAGTGGATGATTTCTTAGAATCATTTTTGGTTTCATTTTCAGCATAATCATTAATTGCCTGCATCATTTTTTTTAACTCTTGTAAAACTATAATCGCATCTTCTTTTTCTTTAAATGCACCCGATTCGAAATAATATTCAATTTGTTTAATTGTTGTTTGAATAGTTTCATCTGTCCATATTTCAGTACTTGGAACTTGCAAATAAGTTTGATGTATATCATTTGCTAGTTTTAATTGTTTTTCAGGAATAGAATCCCAATCAAATTTTTTACTTTGGTATTCAGGAACATTTAAAACAGAACGCTGCCAATAGAACATTTTAAAAGCGGCTAATTCTTTTGAAAAGAAAGAGTGAAAAATTGGAATTTCTTCGGCAGCATAAATGATTTTAGCGTCTTCTGCTTTTTGTAAACGAGTTAATTGAGTCAATAAGCTATTTAAATAACTCTCAAAATTTTCAGCCGAATCTGTTAGTTTAATGTAATTGCATGTAACAGAGTCCCCTTTATTTGAAAAGATAGAGTCAGCAGAAATCTTATAATGTTTACAGATTTTATAAGTTTCATCTAAACTTAGTTCTGTTTCATTTCTTAATCGTCTGTATGCACTATCGTTACTGATTTTTAATAAATCTGCAATGTCGTCTACTAACGAAACATTAGCTGGAACAATCTGCTTTAAGTGTTTAATAAACACATCTTGCATTTCAAACGCCGATTTTTTACTTGCCATTGTGTGGTATTTAATACTAATAAATGTATGTATTTTTTGCGAAAAACGCAAATTAGTCTTGTTTTGCTATTATTTTTCGCAAAAAATGAATCTGAAACAAGATTTAAAAACTTCCTTTTTGGGATTTTATGCAATAAAACTGATTGGGGGCTTATGAAGCCGTTTCATTAGCCTTTTGCTTCCAACTAATTTTGACTCATAATTTTAAATATAGAAATGATGAAAACAACAACCCTTAAAACCACATTCCATATTATAATGGTTTGCGCGCTAATTATAGCAACAGTAGTGATTACAAAAAACCTTATTCACAATGTTAAATACCTCTATGGTATAGAGTCATCAGGAAAAGGAACTGTATGTTTTTTTGACATGATTCAATAATCAGACAAAAATGAAAAAACAAATCATTCATTACCAGTTATTCTTATTTCTATTATTTATTTCTATTAAAAAATAAAATCATGATATCAGTATATCAACTCAAACCAAGATTTCAGCAATTATTATTGCCTATCTTAAATCAATTACATAAAAAACATATTACTGCCAATAAAATTACTCTAGTGGCAATTGTTTGGTCTGCATTGATTGGAGGATTATTGTTTATGTCGCCTAATCATCCAATTTATTTAGTTTTTGTGGCTTTGGGATTATTTATTAGAATGGCTTTAAATGCCTTGGATGGAATGATGGCGAGAAGTTTTAATCAACAAAGTAAACTAGGTGAAGTTTTAAATGAACTTGGAGATGTTGTGTCTGACACTATTATTTTTTGTGCGTTGTTTTCATTTTCTTATGCAAGTAATATGTTGGTATTTCTTTTTATTGTGTTGTCAATAATCAATGAGTTTTCTGGGGTATTAGCAAAACTTATTTCAGGAATTAGACGATACGATGGTCCAATGGGAAAAAGCGATAGAGCATTATTAATTGGATTGTGGTGTTTGTTGTATTTTATTTTTCCATCAATTGGATTCGCATTTAATATAGTACTTTTTATAGCCATCATTCTTTTGCTAATTAGTACTTATAAAAGATTATCTAACGTTTTATAATATTGATTATGAATAATTTATTACATCAAATCGATTCAAATGTATTGTCATTTATACTGATTTTATTTTCAGTATTGTCATTTGCTAGCGCTTTATTTTTTGTTTGGGGAAAATTGAAACCTGAAGCAAATTTAAAAGAGCTAAAAACCAGATGTAAATCTTGGTGGATAATGTCGACGGTATTTTTAATAGCAACTGTGTTCAGTACAAAAATATCTTATGTGGCTTTTGCTTTACTATCTTTTGTAGCACTTCGCGAATTATTAACCATTTTAAAATTGCGTCAAGAAGATAGGTCTGCCATGTTATTATGTTATTTGGCAATTCCCATTCAATATTTTTTTACCTATCAAGGTTACTTAATTGCTAGTTTGGTTTTTATTCCAGTGTTTATGTTTGTGGCTTTGCCATTTCGTTTAGTGCTAGTTGGACAAACAGAAGGGATTATTCAATCCATGGCTGTTATCCCAGCAACATTAATGATTGCTTTGTTTGGATTAAGTCATTTAGGATTGCTTTTATCAATTCCTGGTGGACGAGGATTATTATTTTTTTTAGTTTTTATTGTTGAGATGAATGACGTGTTTCAATTTGTTTGGGGAAAATTATTAGGGAAGCATAAAATTCTACCAAAGGTTAGTCCCAACAAAACTTGGGAAGGATTTATTGGTGGTGTTTTAAGTACTACTGTTTTAGGTTTTGCTCTTAAATTTTTAACACCATGCACTACCTCTCAAATTATTATCATTAGTTTTTTAACTGCTAATGCTGGTTTTATTGGCGATGTCATCATTAGTTCAGTAAAAAGAGATTTACACTTAAAAGACACATCAACAGCAATTCCTGGTCACGGAGGTGTGTTAGATAGAATAGATTCGTTAGTAGTAGCAGTACCTGTATTTTTTCACTTAGTATATTTTTTCACCAAATAAAATTTTAAATCATGAGACAATTATTTTTAAATATTCTTTATAAAGGGATTGTTCCTTTTATTTTAAAACCCTTAACAGGCGTAAAATATAAACATGCTGAAGTTTTAACAGAAGCCAAACAATTTATCATTATCGCAAATCACAATAGTCATATTGATACCTTAGCTTTAATGAGTGCTATACCAAAACATAAAATCGTTGAAGTAAAACCTGTGGCAGCTGGCGATTATTTTGGAACTACAAAATGGAAATCTTTTATAACTGTATTGTTTACAAATGCTTTATTAATCCCAAGATGTTGTTCTCTAAGAAACAAAAGTAAAGATCCTTTTCGCATCATGATGAAAGCTTTAAAACGTGGACAATCATTAATTGTATACCCCGAAGGATCAAGAGGAAAAGCTAACGAAATGCAAGAGTTTAAAAATGGAATAGGGCACATTCTCTTAAAATATCCTCATATAGCCTACATTCCAACTTATATCGAAAACACAGGAAAAGTTCTTCCTAAAGATGCTATTGTTCCTATACCTTTTAATTGCAAAGTCGTATTTGGAGAGTTACAATATTGTAAAGGAAAAAATGCTAAGGAGGTTGTAACAAACATGTATCATGAAGTGTGTCAATTAAAAGCGGCGTAAAAGTATTTATCTACTTAAATTAAAAAATTATGAAACATATTTTCAAAAAAATAATTATAGGATGTTTAATGTTTTTAATAAGTCATTCATTGTTTTCACAAAATAAAACTCGTTTTCCTATTTGGACTTTTCATGACGATAGTACAAAAATCAATGGACTATCAGCGGGATTTTGTTCAACATTTAAAATTAATGATGTTGTTGTCAATGGAATTAATTTTGAATTATTAGGCTTTGGTTTATTTGGACCATTATTTCCTCAAAGTCCAATAAGACAAAACAACTATGAAGCAAAAGAAAAGTTTTTATCAGATACCGTTCAAATACAGATTAATGGAATTAATTTATCACCATCAGGTAGTATTTGTGATGGCAATATGAATGGTTTAAATATGAATGGCATCTCATCTAAATTTAATGTTACTAACGGATTAAATATAGCTGCTTATGCAAATTTTTCTAATGTGTTGAACGGGTGTCAGTTTGCTTTTATAGGGAATGATGTTGTGTTTTTTAATGGAATTCAGTGTACGTTTTTAACAAATTCATCACAGGTAGAATCTAATGGATTACAAGTATCTGCCATCAATTCATCAAATAAAGTTAATGGAGTACAGTTAGGTATAGTTAATATGGCAGGGTGTTTAAAAGGAATACAAATAGGTTTATGGAACAAAAATCAAAAACGTTCATTACCATTTATTAATTGGTGTTTTAAATCATAAAAACTATGAAATCTAAAATTCTAAATTCAATTCCTTATGCCTTATTATACTCTCGATTAATTGTATCTATTTTAATCATTGTGTTTTCATTTATTAAAATTGAACCAGTTGTCATTATATCATTAAGTATTTATGCTATTGTGAGCGATGTGTTGGATGGTATCATCGCTCGTCATTTAAAAATTTCAACAAAAGAAATGAGGCAAATGGATACGAAAATTGATACAGTATTTTGGTTCAGTTGCCTATTTTATATTTCTATTAATCACCCATTATTTTTAAAAAATCATTTATTACAAGTTGGTGTTTTAGTTTTTTCAGAATTCCTAATTATTGTTTTTGGATTTCTTAAATTTCAAGAAAGAATATCTTATCATACAATCATTTCAAAATTTTGGGCACTTTTACTCTTATGGTTTTTTATAGATTTAGTTTTAAATCAATCTGGTGAATATAGTTTTATGATTTCTTTTTGGTATGGAGTTTTTGTTCAGATTGAAATAGTTTTGATAGCAGCCATTCTTAAAAAATCTCAAACAGATGTTCCAAGTGTATTTCACGCCATAAAACTCAAGAAAGGGCTGAAGATTTCTAGAAACAAGCTTTTTAATGGATAAAATGGGACTTAACTAACAAATTAGTGTTTACAATTACCTTGGAATGGCAAATTCTTAACGTTTTTTTTGATTTAGTTTTGTTTTTATCGAGAAAACAACTAATTTAATCGATTATTAAACGATAAATTTATGAATAGAATTTCTACAAAACTTTCTTTGTTAGCGGTTTGTTTGGTTGTTTTAAATACGACTTTTGCCCAATTATCGGTTACTGCGCAAGCAGGAGGCCTTAAGTTCCTAGGGGATGTGGGTAAAAAAGGGAATGCCAACTTTTTTAGTGATATGAGATTAGGCTACGGTTTAGGCGTAGAATATAGAATTGGGAAAGTTCTTGGAATTGGTATTGATGCTATGTACGGTAAATTAGCTGGTACAGATAATGACAAGTCTTCTCATTTAAATTTTCAATCAACAGTGATGGGCGGAGGGCTTAACGTTTTTGCCTTTTTTGATAAGTTAGGAGAAAAGGAAAAGGATGTAGCCCCATATATCCATGCAGGTTTTGGTTATTTAATGTTTGATCCTTATGGGGATTTAAGAGATAAAAATACAACCATGTATAACTACTGGAGCGATGGGTCAATTCGTAATTTATCAGAATCATCTGCTAATGAGCCTTTATCTGTTATAATTAAAAGAGATTATACTTACGAAACCCAATTAAAAGATTCTGCTGTTAATTATGCTCGCAATACGTTTTATATTCCAGTAGGTATTGGAGCTAAATTTCAAATGGGATTTCGTACAAGTTTAAGAGTAGGGGTAGCCTATAACATTTGCATGAGTGATTACATTGATAACTACAAAAAAGGTGGTAATGATAGTTGGGCATCGGCAAATATTGGATTAAACATTCATTTTGGTAAAAAACCTAAAGACGCCTACAGTAATGTAGATTTTAGTGCGGTTGATAATTCTGATACAGATGGAGATGGCGTTAAAGATTTAGATGACAGATGCTTAGGAACTCCTAAAGGAGTTAAGGTTGATGGAAAAGGTTGTCCCGACGATAAAGATGAAGATGGCGTTTATGATTATATGGATCAAGAGTTAGCAACTAAAAAGGGTGCTAAAGTTGATGGTAATGGAGTTACAATTAATGAAGAAGAATTGGCAAAACGTCAATTGGCTTGGGATAGTTTAGCAGTTGAAAGAAGCGAAGGGTTTAATACTGCCCCTAGTTTATCTTACTTAAAAGATATTGAAACAAAAACAAAAGAGAATCAAGCTAAAACTGGAAAAACAGCGACTATACCTGCAGAATTTGTAGAGGCGGATTATAACAAAGATGGTATTATTTCAGCAGCAGAAATTACACAAACCATTGATGGATTCTTTGAAGGAATGAATTCATTTAATGTTGAGAAGATAAACAAACTCATCGACTTTTTCTTTGAGCAGTAAAACAAGCATATGATAAAACCACTTATTATTTTATTTAACACTGTATCAGTATTTTTATTTAGCTTTTTCTTTGGAGACACTCCTGTTACAGTTACAGGAAGTTTTCCTAAATCGGCTAAGATTGATACAGAGTTTGTATCAGAGATAAAAATTAATAAGGGAACAGTTGGTGGTTTTGCCAAACTTCAATTAGAAGTGCCTCAAGGTTTTACAGTAAAAGAATTAGAAAGTAAAGGTGGAAACTTTTCTTTTGCTACTAATATTGCTAAAATCATCTGGACATCTACACCCAGCGATGCAGAGTTTACGGTTAAATTTACGATTAGTGCAGATGCTTCTGCCGCAGGACAAAAAGTAATTACTTCTAAGTTTTCTTATGTAAATAATAATAACAAAGAAGTAGTTGAAATGGCTCCGGCAGAGATGATGATTGGCGATGCGCCTGCAGAAACTTCTATTGCTACTACTACTCAGCCAGAAACTACTACTCCAGCAGCCACGACATCTACTTTAGTTGCATCTTTTGATAATCATACTGAACCAAACTCAAATATTGTTTGTTCTCGAATAATTACAAATGGAGCTGCGGCTAACTCACATAATATCGAGGTGAGGATTAAAAAGGGAGAAATTAAAGGATTTGCTAAATTTCAAGAGGTATTACCTGCTGGATATACTGCAAAAGGAGATAAAACAAACGGTAGTTCATTTTCTGTATCAGATGGAAAATTAAAATTTGTTTGGGTGTCTTTACCTGCTGAAAATGAATTAGTAGTGTCTTATGTTTTAGAAAAAACAGATGCTTCTGCTCCAGATGCAAAGTTAGATAATGGCGAGTTTTCTTATTTAGAAAATGATCAAAGTAAAAAAATAAAATTACCAATTGATATGGTTGGAACTAGCGCTGTAGCTGATGTTGTAAAAACAGAAACACCTGTTCAAACACCAACTGTTGCTGCCGAACCTACATCAACAACTCAGGTAACATCTAACGAGCCTGTAAAAACAGAAACGACTTCAACTGAGCCTGTTAAAACTGAAACAAAAGAAGTTGTCGCTAAAAAAGAAGGAAATGTGATTTATAATGTTCAAATCGGAGCATTTAGAAATGCCATTCAATCAGATGTGCTATCTAAAAAGTTTAATATAACAGAAACTATTAAGAGCGAAATGGCAGAGGGTTTTAGTAAGTTTATGGTTGGAAGTTTTAACGAATATAAACAAGCTCGTTCTCACAGAGAGACTGTAAAACAAAAAGGATGTAATAGTGCTTTTGTAGTTGCTTATAATGGTTCTAAAAGAATTACTGTTCAAGAAGCATTAATGATTACTAGTCAAAAATGGTTTAAATAAGCCATTTTTTATAATTTTGTATAGAAGCCACAATAAATGCTTAAAAAGGTACTTTTTATATTTCTTATTTTAACTTGTTCTTTTGCTAAAGCACAAAAAGATTCTACTGTAACTAGTCCAATCCCATCTGACACGCTTTCTAAACAAAAAAAAGAAACCAATCAAAATCCACCTGCTTTGGGCGATGTTTTTAAGCCTAAAATTTCTCTTGGCACTGGTATGTTATCTTTTCACGGAGATTTATACGCAAAGCATTATCAAGCACCTTGGACTGGTAGAATTGGCTATGATTTAAATATTTCTCAACGCTTATTCAAGTCTCTTCAATTAAATTTTAATGTATTGTTTGGAAAACTAGGAGCTAATGAATGGGTAAATGGACGACAAGAAAATTTTCAATCTGAAATTAGAGCAGGAGGTTTAAGTTTAATGTATGATTTTGGAAATTTTATTCCAGATAAGTATAGAATACGCCCATGGATTTCTGTTGGTGTTAATTCATTTGAGTTTTTATCAAAAACAGATTTGTTTGATAGATATGGTAATCAGTATTATTATTGGAACGATGGCTCTATCAAAAATATGGAAGAAAGTTCGCCAACAGCATCTTTAGCCGTAAATATAAATAGAGATTATGTTTACGAAACAGATATTAGAGAAAGAAATAAAGATGGGTTTGGAAAATACCAAGAACGCGCTTGGGCTTTTCCTGTTGGTGCTGGAGCTTTAATGAAAGTGACTGATAGAATTGATTTTAAAATCGGATTCCAATATTATTTCACTACGACTGATTATGTGGATGGCATTACAAATAATAGTATAGGAACAAGAAGCGGCACGAAACAAAAAGATAATTTTGTTTATACCTCTTTTGCATTACAATATGATTTGGTATTAAAGAAAAAAGCAAAAGGAGATACTTTACCAGATGGTTATTTTGATAATATAGATTGGTTAGCAATTGATAATGATGATTATGACGGCGATGGCGTTAGAGATTGGGATGATAAATGCCATGGTACGCCTAAAGGAGTGAAAGTAGATGCCAATGGTTGTCCGTTTGATGATGATAATGATGGCGTAGCTAATCATGAAGATGATGAATTAGCTTCACCTCAAGGAATAGAAGTAAACATGAAGGGTGTAGCACTTACTGATGAATATTGGCAAAATTGGTACAATATGTACATGGATAGTGGCAGCGTTGTTAAAACAGAACTGATAGAGAATTTCTATGCAGCTAAAAAAGATTCGGCAGGTAATTCAAATCAAGTCAACAACGTATCTAAAGAAGATAGATTATATACTGTTGAATTAGCAAGGTATACAGGTCCCGTTCCAAATGATGAAATGGCTTATTTATTAAGTATTGGTGATGTTGTATCAACTGTATTAGATGATAATTCTACGGTTTTATATACTGCTGGAACTTACAAAGAAATTCAAAATGCCATTAAACGTAGAGATGTATTTATTGCCGAAGGAAATAAAAATGCTAAAGTAGGTTACTTTAAAAACGGGAAATTAATTAGTATAAGTGATGATGAGTTAAATCAACTAGTAGCATCTGCTTCAGGAACAAATCAGGCAACTAACGAAACTGGATTTGCAAATGATGAAAATGAATTTGCTAAAGGGGATATTGTTTATAGAGTACAATTAGGAGCTTACAAAAACAGAATTTCAAGAGAAGTATTTAAAAATGCTGGATCAGTTGTAGAACTTAAAACGGATGATAATTATTTCCGTTATGCTACTAAAGGATTTAGAACTATTGAAGATGCTGCTAATTCAAAAGCTAATTTGGTATTAGAGGGTTACGGCGATGCCTTTATTACAGCTTACAAAGATGGTAAACGTATTCCAATGAGTGCTACAAAAGCAACGATGGAAACAAATGAAAAAGAAGATATTAATAAAATTGAATCCTTTAGTTCTGTAGATAAATCATTAGTGAGTTTTAAAATTCAATTAGGAGCGCTTCGCAGAGCAGGTTCTAATGATATGGAAGAAAAAACAAAAGATTTACAAGGTTTAGAAAAACAATCTACTGGTTCGGGCATGATTAGATATACCGCAGGAACATTTAATGATTACTCTAAAGCAGATAAATACCGTCAGGAGTTAGCAGATAAAGGATTTATAGAAGCTTTTGTTATTGCTGTATTTAAAGGTGAGGTTATTTCTATTCAAGAGGCCCAAGAACTTTTAAAATAAAATTCGTACATTTATATCACTTTAAAACTATTATGCCAATGAAAACAATACTATTAACTTTTATGATTTTAATGTTTTCTGTTGCCTTAAATGCTCAAGTGCCAGAAAAAAAGAAAGAAACTAAATCTAAATCTACTCCTTCTGGCGGGACTCAAGAAAGAGCAATTAATCAAGCTGGAGTTTCTGTAAAAACTAAATCTCAAACTAAATCAAGTTCAAAAACAACTTCAACTCCTCCTACTGACGATAAAAAGAAAGCGGAAGAAACCAAAAAAGAAGAAAAGAAACCTCAATAATTTTAAACCCCCGCCAATTGACGGGGTTTTTGTTGTCTGATTTATGTTTTATACCGTCGTTTTTATAGTGTATGTCAAGCTAAACTACCGTTTATATAATTTGTTATAAAGGAGTAGCTATTGTTTATACATTTGCACTTTAAAATGAATATGAAAAATATACTGTTAATACTTGCCCTGTTTATTGGTTTTAATATTTTTGCTCAAATGCCTGGTGGTATGCCAAAAGGCATGAAAGACCCGAAATTGGGTCGTGTATATGGTAAAGTAATTGATGCTAATACAGGAAAACCAGTTGAATACGCTTCGGTTCAGGTACTATGGTTTAGTAAGGATAGTTTATTAGGCGGTGCTTTAGTGAAAGAAAACGGAGATTTTGCAGTGGATGGATTACCTTCCTTTGGTCAGGTACGTGTTAAAATTAAGTTTATTGGTTATAAAGACTACTTACAAAAAGTATATATCGTTCCACCAGATAAAGTTGACCAAGATTTAGGAGATATTAAATTAGCGGTTGACGATAAATTATTAAAGGAAGTGGATGTTGTTGCCGAAAAAAGTGCGGTTGTTTTAAGTATTGATAAAAGAACTTATAATGTTGAAAAAGATTTATCAGTAAAAGGCGGAACTGCAGTTGATGTGATGAAAAACATTCCTGGTTTAACAGTGGATGCTGATGGTAATGTTCAATTACGTAATCAATCGCCAACTATTTTTGTAGATGGAAGACCAACAACGTTAACACTTCAACAAATTCCAGCAGATCAAATTGATAGGGTAGAAATTATCACAAACCCTTCTGTTAAATATGATGCAAGTGCTACAGGTGGTATTTTAAATGTGGTTATGAAACGTAACAATAAGCCGGGATATAACGGCATGGTGATGGCTTATGTGGGAACAGGAGATCGTTATGGCGGAATGGCTAATATTAATATTAAGCAAGGAAAATGGAACACCTCTTTAATGTATTCATACAATCAAGGCATTAATAACACGACAGGGTTTACTAAGCGTACAAATTTAGATAGTGGAGTTACAACGGGTCATTTTAATCAGGAAAATAATACCCGAATGATGAACATATTTAATTTTGGAAGATTTGGTATTGATTATTATATTAACAATAGAAATACGATTTCTTTAAATGGAATGTTAATGGGAGGTCAGTTTAAAACAACAGATAATCAAACATATGATGCTGATTTTAATACATTAGTGCCTTTTGCGATTAATGGTGAACAGGTAAATAACCAAAAAGCAGCCTTCCAAAATTATAATGGACAATTGTTGTACAAAAAAACATTTCCTAAAGTAGGGAAAGAATTAACGGTTGATGCTAATTATAATTATACAACCTCTAAAAATGGTTATGTTTTTAATACATCTACTCACTTAAATCCTGACACAACTTATTTGCCAAACACTTATCAAAAAAATGTGGGTTCCACTATTGCTAATCAATATGTCTTTCAATTGGATTATGTAAACCCTATTTCTGATACTAGAAAATTTGAAGCTGGTATAAAAGCGTATTATAAAAATTCTCTTAGTGAAAATAACACTTCACGTGCTACAGGTTCCGAAGATTCATATACAAGAGATAGCATTATGAGTAATCGTTATGTGATTGATGATATGATAAATGCAGCATACGTGAATTATAATGATAAGATGTTTTGGAATATTGGTTATCAAGCAGGCTTACGTTTCGAGCAATCATACTATGCTGGAAACATAACTGATAAAAAACAAAAGTTTTCTTATAATTATCCTGCATCTTCTGATGATATTTTAAAATCCTTATTCCCAGCCATTTATTTTTCTAAAAAACTAAAAAAGAGCCAAGAAGTGCAATTGAACTTTAGTAGGAAAATTCAACGCCCAAATTTCTTTCAGTTAATGCCATTTGTGATGTTCGCTGATAAACAAAACTACCGTATTGGTAATCCTCAGTTAAAACCTGAATTTAAAAACATAGCAGAAGTAAATTATAATAAAATATTTTCTAAAGGAAGTTATTTAGCTTCGGGTTATTTTAGGTATGAAGAACAGCCAATTACAGACGTGGCTTATCCAGACCCTGACCCTACAAAAACAGATGTATTAGTAAATACAACCATCAATGGTAAAGATGCTATTCGTTATGGATTAGAAAATACATTTAAATGGACATTTTGGAAAAATTTAGATTGGACCGTGAATGCTAATGCGTATTACATTTACATGAGAGGTAAAATTGTTCCAACCGAACCAGAAGTTACTGCCGAAGGTTATGCTTGGAACGCTAAAACAACAATCTCCTATAAATTTCCAAAAAACATCACTTTGCAAGTCAACGGTAATTACGAATCTCCTAAAATTTTACTATTAGGAGTAGCTAATCCTATTTATTCAATGGATGTGTCTTTAAACTACATGTATCAAACCAAATGGATATTTAATGCAACAGTGAGTGATGTATTTAACACCAGAAGAATGGGAACACATTACGAAACACCATATTATAATCAAGATTTATCGCGTCGACGCGAGTCTCGTTACTTTAGATTTACAGTTACCTATTTATTTGGTAAAATGGATGCCTCTATTTTCAAACGTGGTAAACAAATGAAAGGTATGGGTGGCCAGGAAGGTAATCAAGACGGATTGGATTTCAAATAAATATTATTCTTTTTGCCAAATAAACATAAAAAGAGCCCCCTGTAAATTTGGGCTCTTTTATTGTATAAGTGGTTAGTCAAACACAACAATTTTCTTTACATTCGTTACATAATAAAATAACACATGATTCAATTAAAATCTTTATTGCCATTAGCATTGGCTTTTACGGTAGTATGTGCAAATGCTCAAACACAAGTCAAAGCACCTACATCAACCAAAACTTTAAAAGAAGGTTCAAAGGTTCCATCTCTTAATTTTGAATACGCATTAAATGACCCATTTAAAGCAAGAATTTACACTTTAAAAAATGGTTTAAAAGTCTACATGAGTGTATACAAAAATGCACCACGTATTCAAACCTATATTGCTGTAAGAGCAGGTAGTAAAAACGATCCTGCAACAGCAACAGGTTTAGCCCATTATTTAGAACATATGGTTTTTAAAGGAACCGATAAGTTTGGTACCAAAGATTTTGAAAAAGAATCTGTAGAAATTACAAAAATCGAAAACTTATACGAAACATATCGTCAAACAAAAGATGATGCTCAACGTAAAAAAATATACCATCAAATTGATAGTATCTCTGGAGTGGCAGCAAAATATGCTATTGCAAACGAATACGATAAAATGTTAGCTGGTATTGGTGGACAAGGAACAAATGCATTCACATCTTTTGATCAAACAGTTTATGTGAATGATATTCCTTCTAATCAATTAGAAAATTGGTTAAAAATTGAAGCAGAGCGTTACCGTAAACCTGTTTTACGTTTATTTCATACAGAATTAGAAGCTGTTTACGAAGAAAAAAACAGAGGTTTAGATAATGATAACAGTAAATTATGGGAATCAATCTTTGCGGGTTTATTTACAAATCATAATTATGGTAAACAAACTACTATTGGAACAATTGACCACTTAAAAAATCCTTCTATGAAGGAAATTATGAAGTATTTCAATGCGAATTATGTGCCTAATAATATGGCTATTTGTTTAAGCGGTGATTTTGATCCAGATGAAACGATTAAGTTAATTGAGAAAACATTTGGTTCAATGCCTTCAAAACCAGTGGCTCCATATACTTACGAAAAAGAAACACCTATTACTCAAAAAGTAGTAAAAGAAATTATCGGACCAGATGCGGCTAATTTAGCTATGGCTTGGCGTTTTGCTGGCACTGGAACAAGAGATGCAGATATGATTACTTTAATTAATTTATTATTAAGTAACGGAAGAGCAGGTTTGTTAGATTTAAATTTAAATCAAGAACAAAAAGTTTTAAATAGCGGAAGCTTTGCTTATGTATTAAAAGATTATTCTACTCATATTTTATTTGCTGAGCCTAAAGAAGGACAACAATTAGAAGATGCCGAAAAGTTATTATTGAACCAATTAGAGTTACTTAAAAAAGGAGAATTCCCTGATTGGTTAATGAGCGCGGTTATTACCGATATGAAATTGCAAAAAACAAAAGAGTTGGAGAACAACCAATCTCGCGCTATGGCTTTTGTTGATGCGTTTATAAATGATACTAAATGGCAACAAGTTGTTAATTCAGTAGATCGTCTTTCAAAAATTACAAAGCAAGAAGTAATGGATTTTGTGAGAACAAACTACAATGCTAATAACTATGTAGTAGCATACAAACGTGTAGGTGAAGACAAAAATATTCAAAAGGTAGAAAAACCTCAAATTACTCCAGTAGAAGTAAACAGAGATGACCAATCACCATTTGTAAAAAATATTTTAACTTCTAAAGCAGCTGATATTCAGCCTAAGTTTATTGATTATGATAAGGATGTGATTAAGGCAACGATGAATGGAAACATTCCTGTTGTGTATAGTCAAAATACAGAAAATCAATTGTTTGATTTGTATTATGTATTTGACATGGGAACTAATAACGACAAACTATTGCCAGTTGCTATTGATTATATTCCTTATTTGGGAACAAGTAAAATGACTCCAGCTGAGGTTCAACAAGAGTTATATAAATTAGGTTGTTCATTTAATGTTTTTAATTCTGAGAGTCAAACGTGGGTAAGCTTAACTGGATTAAGTGAGAATTTTGAAAAAGCTTCTCGTTTATTTGAAGGTTTATTTGCAGACCCAAAAATTGATGAAGAAACGCTTAAAAATTTAGTGTCAGATATTCTTAAAAAACGTAGCGATGCTAAACAGCAAAAGAGAACTATTTTGCAAAAAATGATGGTAAATTATGCAAAGTATGGCGCCTCTAATCCAGCTACAAATATTTTATCTGAAGATGAATTAAATAAACTACAACCTGCTCAAATTGCTGAATTAATAAAATCATTAATGGGTTATCAGCATAAGATTTTATATTATGGACCTAAGTTAGTAGGAAACGTAAAAGAGATTTTAAATACTGTTCACACAGTTCCTGCATCTGGATTAAAACCAGTTCCTGTTGAAACAAATTTCACAAGACAAACATTTAACAACACGGTTTATGTAGTTGATTATGATATGAAGCAAGCTGAAATCGTTATTTTAACAGAAGGTGATAAATATGACGCTACTAATGTTCCATTAATTAATATGTATAACGAATATTTTGGAGGAGGCATGAGTTCTGTTGTGTTCCAAGATTTAAGAGAATCAAAAGCATTAGCTTATTCTTGTTATTCGGTTTACAGAGGCCCAAATACACCCAAATTACCATTCTATAATTTCTCATACATTGGTTCGCAAGCTGATAAATTACCAGAGGCGATGGCAGGTATGATGAATTTATTAAACAATGTTCCGAAATCTGATATTGCGTTTGGTGCTGCTAAAGAAGCTATCTTGCAAGGAATCAAAACAGAGCGTATTAATAAAGCTGATATTTTATTTGATTACTTGAACGCTGAGAAATTTGGTTTAAAAGTAGATATTAGAAAAGATGTTTTTGCTAAAGTAGCAACAATGACTTTTGAAGATGTGAAGAAGTTTCAAGATGAAAAAATTAAAAACAAACCAGCATCTATTCTAGTATTAGGTAAAAAAGATATGTTAGATATTAAAACACTTGAGAAGTACGGTACAGTGAAGTACTTAACTTTAAAAGATGTGTTTGGGTATTAATACAAAATAATAAATACAAAAAGGCTCGCTAAATATAGCGAGCCTTTTTATTAATGTATCAAATTTATAAACTATCAAATGATTGAGTAGAAATGTTTAATTAATATTAATTTTATTAATTATTGAAATGCCTTTTCCCGTTTTTACTGTAACAAGATATATTCCTTGAGATAAATGATTGAGATTTAGTGTTAAATCATCATCTTTTTTTAAGTTTTCTTTACGCTCAGATATTATTTTTTTACCATTTAAGTCATAAAGTTCAACCTCCAGTGTTTCTAATATATCAAACAACACTTTAATTTTAAAGGTGTTATTTCCAGCATTTGTAATTATTATGTCTTTTTTTTGTAAATTTTCTATAGAAGTTATTAGGCTGGTAACAGTGATTGTTTTTATAATACTATCCGCGCATCCAGTATTACTTATGCCAATCATTTTTAGATTATATACTCCGGTAGTGGAATATGTATAATTTGGCTCAAAAGCCATCGAGGATCCAATACCGTCTCCGAAATTCCAGAAATAATTAGTGCAATTTTGAGATAAATTTGTTATGGATAAATTTTGAGACATATTAGAAACAACTGTATCATTTGATGTAAATGAAACGACAGGAATAACAACTTGATTTATATTAAAACTAATTTCATTTCGTAAACAGGCATTACTAGTTGAAGTAATCTCGACATTATACTTCCCATTACTTAAATTATCTAACGAATCATAAGTGTTTATCCCAAGGCTCGTTTTTATAACAGTTCCCAATGTATCTCTCCAGATATAATTCCATGGGGCGGCAGTGTTACTCATAACAACAGCTTTCCCTCCATTTGTTATTTGGCAAGATGGTTGAATTAAATTAGATGTAATTGGTAAAGTATTATAAGTAATAGTTAATGTAAATCGTGAAGAGGAGGTAGTGTTTGATAAAGTAAATACATAAGGACTTGTTAATAAGTTGGTTATAGTATTCGTGTGAAGATCTTTCAAGAACAAACAAGTGCCAGAAGGAAGTCCTTGAACATCAGCTGCTGTTATAGTGAAACTTCCTGAAATATGAGTTGTTGTTAAAATGTTTGTTGAATAAGTTTGAGATACTGGAGGAATCCCATTGATTGACATTAGCAAGCTATCATTGTCGATTGAAATACGTGGGGCTGGATTTGGGCCAAAAAGTTTGTATGCATCATAGTTGCTGTCAAATCCATTAGTAGAGCCTTCTTGATAATAAAACACACATTCATCCAAATAATTAGGAAGTCCTTGCATTTTAAGTCGGAATAGAGATTGTGTTGTAGTTTTTTCTACTTCATTTATTTTATCAAGTCCATAAAATGTTTGAGAAAAAAACATAATAATAAATAACATAATAGCACTAATTAAAAACTTCCAATCTTTGATTTTATATAATGCTATTGATTCTTGTTGTACTTTTTTCATGACAATTAATTTTAATGTTTACTTGAAATCAAAATTACCTTGGTTTGTTGTGAAGAAATAGCCTACAAATAAGCTTCAATTGCACATGTAAGATTTTTTCTGTTTTTGTAATCAAAAAACATCTATTTAAGTGAGGTTTTTTAAGGGGCTTTGAATTACAATAGTCAAGTAACAGGCTGTTGCTGATTAATAGAAGAGTAATTAGGTTTAATTAAGTCCAATCACAATTTTACTCCCAATAATGTAACATCATCTACTTGAAAATTATTTCCCTTCCATTTCTCGAAATGGTATTCATATATTTCTCCTTGAAGATCCATACTTTCGTGTTTATTTTGATTGATTAATTCTAAAAGATTTTTTCTCATTAGTTTTTTTCCTTTAGGACCACCAAATTGATCTGCTAAACCATCAGTAAACATGTATACTAAATCCCCACTGGTAAATTTTTTAATTGTCTTTGTGAATTTTTTTCCGCCAATAACTTCATTTCCGCCAATAAACTGTCTATCTGCATCTAAAACAACCATGCCATCATTTGTAAATATGTATGCATTATTGAAAGCGCCTGAAAAAGAAATTTTGTTACTTTTTGTATCTATGACACATAAAGACATGGCCATTCCATCTCTTAAATGATCTGATAGTTGACTTTTTTTAAATAATTTGATGATCGCCATGTCCATTTCTTCTAAAATAAGTTCAGGATCTGTTATTTTTCTATCAGTAATAATATGATCTAATAACTGATGCCCAACCATTGACATTAATGCTCCAGGAACGCCATGTCCAGTACAATCTGCACAGGCATAAAATATCTTGTCTTTTGTTTTATGTAACCAATAAAAATCACCACTAATTATATCTTTTGGTTTATAAAAAACAAAAGCTTCACGAAATACTTCATTGATTATTTCATTTGTTGGTAAAATCGCTCTTTGTATTCTATTAGCATAATTGATACTATCATTAATATCTTTGTTCATTTCAATTAGCTTTTCATTCGCTTTTTTTAATTGCTCTGTTCTATTTTCTATTTTCATTTCAAGTTGAAGTAACATTTTCTCCAACTCCCTTTCTGTTTCAAATCTGTTTAACCAACTAATCAACATTTTTGAAATACCTTCAATTAACATATGTGATTCGATAAATGATGGCCCCATATGTTTAGTTGAAGGATCTGTTTTATAGAAAATCTCTAATTCACCCTTTTTGTCACTAAAAGTCTTAAAAGAAGCGCTTAATGAATAAGGAGATTTACTAAAATTAGATGTACGATATTCGAAGCTATTAAATGATATTCTAGCGCTTATCTCTTCTGGAAAAGCTGATCCAGAGGGCAATGCATCAACTATTTTTTGAAGAACGAAATTGACATCATTATTCGTGTTAAATAAATCAAACAAAAAGTAGAGTAATCTTTGTTCACTTAATCGTTCATTATATGTATCTGTTTTATTAACATAAGTTACAACTCTTTTAGTTGCTTTGTTTTTTAAGAGACCAGTTTCTTCATTTTTTCTAAAAATAATAAAATTGGTTGCTATACTATTGAGATTTGCTTTCATTGTAATATTTTATTTCTTAAGGCAAATGTATTGCAAAAGCATTAGTAGGGCTTGTACAAAAAAAACGTAAATCTTACATCAATTGAAAGAGTAATCAATTTGTAAGAAAAACATTTAATAAAACAAAATCATAAAAAATCTTACAGTCATTAAGCTTTTGGGTTATATTGAATTTATTACTCACCTCATTTGCTTTTCCTTTGTCTTAAATAATTAAAAAAATTATATTATGAAAAATCAAAATTCAAAATTCGGACAAAACATTCAACAATCATTAAAAGGCATTTGTATAGTAGCTTTATCATTATTAGTAAGTACTAATGCAGTATCACAAACTAAAAAAACACATTTCGGAGTTTCAGCATCAAGTTCATTAAGTGGTGCTGGTTTTGGAACAATGTATACACCAGGCGTGTATTATAAAACAGATAAAACAAAAATTGAGCTAGGATTAAATATTCAAAAACGAAAATTTAACATGTCTGGCATGCAAGTTAATTTTGAGTATATATTATTTGATGATCAAAAAGGATGTTATAATGATGGTTTAATGGGTGATTTAGAATTATTTTCTTTTGCTACAATTAGATATAATTCTTCTGCCTATTTAAGTAAAGGACAAATAGGGAGAGAAAAAAAGATTAATCCTGATAATAATAGGTCTTTTGATAATTTGAAATTTAGTGCTATTGAAGGTTATGTTGGTTTGGGATTAAAAATAAGAGTTGTTGACAACCTTAAATGGAGTAATTCAATCGGTTTTGGAGGGTGGAAAACATTATCTGGTGATAAATCATTATACAGAGAATATAATTCCGTTTCAATAGCTTTAAATACTGGATTATCTTTTGACTTCTAGTTAGCCTTTTTAAAGTAAGTAAATAAATAAACAATTTTGATGTTTTAATAATGATAATTATAATTATATTAGCTAGGTAAAAGTGGCACTTATTAGTGACTGAATTTTTATAGTGTCGCTTTTATCTTTCAATTATATTTTATATTATCATATGAGAAAAACATTTAAAGTTAAAAAGCCCAAGTTTAAGTATAATACAGTTATGCTGATTGATGATAATGAAATGGATAATTTTATTAATCAAAAAATTATAGAAGCGAATTCTTTTGCTGATAAAATTTATACCAATACAAATGGCTTAAGTGCCCTTGAATTTTTAAATAATTTAAATGTTAAAAAAGAAACTCTTGAAGAAATGCTGCCAGAGGTGATTTTTGTAGATTTAAATATGCCACTTATAAATGGGTTTCAGTTTATTGAAAAATTTTATGAAATGCCCGAAGAATTTGTTAAAACTAGCAAAATAGTTATTTTAACGTCTTCATTAAATGCTGAGGATAGAGAAATTGCTAAAAGATTAAGACCTAATATTATCTTTTTAAATAAACCTTTAACACAAGAATCACTTTCTTCTATTTCCTGAAGCTAGTAACTCCAGTTCAGGCATTAAATAACTAAGCACTTTCTTTTCCTTTAGATTATAAAACTCAAACTGATCTAAAGAGTCTTTGTATTTTTTTAGTGAAGCTGCTTTACTGATATCATTCATTAAAATATTAAATAACTTAATAGCTTCTTTAATGTTTTTGTATTCTTTTATTTTAATTGTTGCTAATTTTCTACTCAATCCTTTTAAGATATTTTCAGCTAATTCAATTTCATTTTGTGAAATATAAAAAAAGGCTAACGATAATTTTACTTCACTTTCAATATAAAAGAAGTTTTTAAAGCTAATTTCATTTAATAAGTCATTAAGGGTAGTAATGCATTTTTTGGTTTTCCCATCATAAAATAATGAAATTCCTTTGTAAAATTTATAAATAACGTCTGTATATAAATCTTTACTGTCAAAATACATATCCTCAACATGATTACCAATATCTCCTTTTTGGTCTTGAATTAATAAATACTCTATTTTGGATAATAAGAATTTAAACGCTAAACAAGAGTTATTTTGAAGAAGCCATTTTTGAGAATACGTTTCGAGTTCAATGAAATATGTACTTGCCTTTTTTAATTGATTGAGCGAAAAGTAGTATTCGAAATACAGAAATTTTATTACTGGTTTATAGTAATTAATTTTTGAGTCATTTTCGTACTGAATTAATATATTTTCACTGGCACTCAAAAGATCTTCTATAGCAGGTTCATCTTTATGATCAATTTTTGCAAATAATGTCGACTGTATGATAATAATATTTAATATTATTTCTATTCGAGACGATTTATATAGAGAGTGGATGTTTTTAATCTCTTTAATTAAGAGTTTCATTAGCTCAATATCATCAGGAGAATCCGAAAAATAATAACTAGAAAGTGTTCTGTTAAAATTATATAGCGTTTCTTCTGCTTTTTCTATTGCTAATGCATAAGCTACCTGATTATTATATAACTGCGAATAGGCGTAATATTTATCAGAATAAAAATGTGCTTTTTTTAATGCACTGTAAACATTCATAAGATCATTAGGAGAGTCTATCGCAATATATTTATTTTCAAGTTCCTGCAGCATTGCAACAGTAGTTTCATTAGGAAATTCATACAAATAATGTGTCAAATCAGAATTGCTATTTGCAGACGTTTGATTTTCAGATAAATTGTTATTGCTTAAAATAAATTTCTGAATCTTATCATATAATCTTGATTTTAGTACATAATAAGAATTATCGGTGCAGTTTAATTGATTTTTAATATCCTCATCCGATAGGATATTTTTCTTGTATTCGGTGAACAAAAAATGAAACTTAACAGAATTAGTACCCTTTAAGCTCTCTTCAATCTCAAGAAAATGATCTTGATGTATTTGAGTAATGATTTTTTTTAATTTATGCATTTTAAAGTTTTAAATAAAAATTAAGATTGAAACATGCTCATAATTGAATTAAAATTTTCAGTAGTAATAGGTTTAATTAAATAACCTGTTATATCACTTATTTCTTTGGCACGAGATAAATCTGATGGGTGAGAAGAAGATGTTACTATGTAAATAATTATTTGTTTTTTTATATCCAATTTCAATGGGATATACTCTTCCAAAAATTGCCATCCATCCATCAGAGGCATGTCTAAATCTAAAAATATTACATCTGGTAAGTTTATCGTATTTGCAGTATTTTCAGAAAAAAAATCAATAGCCTCTTTTCCATTCGAAAAAATCATTATGTTTTTTACATGATGAGATTTCTCAATTGTTTTTTTACATAGAAATTGGTATACCTCATCATCATCTATCAAACATATGCTTTTTTTGTCTATCATCTCTTTTTATCAAAGTTAAAAAATAATTATGAAACTTGTTCCTTTATCTACTTCACTTTCTACAGTAATTTGTCCGCCCATCGAATCAACTTGAGCCTTTGTAATAAATAAACCAACTCCTTTAGCTTCAGGATGTTTGTGAAATATTTTATTTAATCCAAATATTTTTTCGCCGTGTTTTTTTAAATCTATCCCTAAACCATTATCTGTAATCGTTAATTGAGTTTTGTCACCTACAAGACTAGTTTTAATTTGAATTATTGGTCTTCTCTGCGGAGAGGAGTATTTTAACGCATTGCTTAATAAATTTAGGAAAATACTTTCCAAGTAAATTTTAGAATATTGTATAGTAGGGGCTTCAGAGAAATCAATAGTAATTTCAGCATTATTTTCCTTTATGTAAAACTCTAAATTAGCGACAGTTTTTTTGAAGACAGATTCAAAATTTATATTCGATTTTACTGTATTTGCACCTTGTTGAATAATTAATACATCCATCAAGTTGTTTAAAGTCTCCCCTAATTTATCCACCGTTAATTCAAATTTATTAAATAATAATTCTTTTCCAGCTTCGGTTTCTTCTATTTTATAGAAATGAACAAGAGATGTTAAGTTAGAGACTGGAGAACGCAAATTATGAGAAGTGATATATGCAAAATCCTCTAATTGTTTAGTTTTATTAATTAAATAATTATTTAAAAACTTTTCGGTTACATCTCTAATGGCGGCAGCTACTAATCCTTCTTTTTCAATGGGACTTAAACTTATTTCGATTGGAAATTCTGAGCCATCTTTTCTTTTTCCAAATAATTTTATACCAGATCCCATTGGACGAACGTGTGGATTTAGAAAAAAACCTTCTCTATGGCCAGGATGATTCTCTTTGAATCGATTTGGCATTAATATCTCAACTGGTTGCCCAATTAATTCATTTCTTTCAAATCCAAATAATTTTTCTGTTTGTAAATTAATAATTTCTATTATCCCCTTTTTATTTACTATTACAATAGCGTCTGGCGCAGATTCTAACAAGTTTTCAAAACGTTCATTTAACTTTACTTTTTCTGAAATATCTCTTATAGCAGCGGCTACTAACCCTTCTTTTTCAATCGGACTCAAACTTATTTCAACTGGGAATTCGGAACCATCACTCCTTTTTCCAAACAATTTAATTCCAGCACCCATTTGACGAACATGCGGTGAGCTAAAATATGAACTTCTAAGTTTTTCATGATTTTTTGTAAATCTATCAGGCACTAAGATTTCTATCTGTTTTCCAATTAAATTTTCTCGTTTGTATGCAAATATTTTTTCGGCTTGCAAATTTACATACTCTATCACTCCAAGTGAATTAATAATCACCATGGCATCTGGAGCAAACTCTATGACTTTTTCAAAATCTTTAATTTTTTTCATTGAGATAAAATAAATAGCGCACTATTCGAGCCTAAAATTGCGCCATACAATTAATTCTTATCTAAGATATAATAAATTTATTTATTACTGCAAACTATAAGAAACAAATAATATCAAACTTAGTTAATCTAGCAGAATTTTCCTTCTTGAATAATCTTTACCTTAGTATTTATTATATAAATGCATTTTTATATTTTGGGAATATTCTTGATTGTAATTAAATCCTTTTTTTACTGAATCAAATTGAACAATTGCTATAGGAAAATCTTTAGTATCAGAATCTAAGTTTACTTCTTCACTAATATTTACTAATTCTGTTTTGAAATCAAATATAAAATAATCATCTAAGTATTTATCATCAGGTATATATGTATCAACCATGATTAATTTTGGTAGATATCCTGTTTTGTATACTTTTAACGCATAATATTTGTTTTTTAATAACCCAAAAACAAATAACCTATTATCGGTTGAGAAAACAGAATCAATCACTTTGTTATTTTCTATTAATTCTACTTTGTAAATATTATTTTCACTTTTTTCTTTTATAATTATTTTTCCTCTAATCTCTAGGTAAACTAAACTATCTTCATTTTGTTTAATATTAAAAGTTATTGCACAAACTTTTTGTAGTTGAGTTACCAATGTAAATAATACGATGTATTTAATTAAACTTTTCATTCGTGTAGTGTTTATTTTTTATAAAAGTAATTTGGATTAGCAAAAACTTCTATTTAGAAACAAAAGAGCTATTACGCATGTAAGATTTAATTTAAATTTGTTTAAATCAGTGAATGATTAGAGGGTTGGAATTTGTTGATGTCACAGTTTATTAAGGGAATTACAATTTACTGGAAAATGTTTTAGATAGAAAAACATTGAACTCGTTTTCAAAAAAGCTAACACATTTCATTCATATCTTACATTTGAAATGAATGTAAGTTTTAAGAATTTTAATTAAAGTAGAGTAGAAGTAATTTTACATCAAAAATAAATTACTATTTCATCTTTAAAAAAATTATGTTATGAAAAATTCAACTTACAATCACGCATCAGCTTTATTACTGAGTTTTTTAATTTGCGTGTGTCAATTAAGTGCTTCTGTTAAAGAAGTATATTTGCAAAATTCTATTGAGAATTATATATTAAATACAGAGCGTCCTAAAAAATCTAAAGAAAAGAAAGCCTCTAAAAATTTATCTTTAGAACTATTAAATTTTGAGGCAGTAAAAGCAGGGAATAAAGTAGAAGTTTTCTGGTCTATAAAATCTGAATCTAGCAATAAACGCTTCACACTAGAGCGTTCTAAAAACGGAATTGACTTCGATCCCGTTTCAGTTATTGATGCAGCTAATACAGCTACTGATGCTATACAATACATAGAAACAGATTTTCAGCCATTGCAAGGCATATCTTATTACCGATTAAGACTAACGAACATAACTAATGAAAATACTTATTCTCATGTTGTTATGGTGAATAATATTTATGGTAAAAGTACTGTTAATGCATTTCCAAACCCAAGTAATGAAAGTTTTAAACTTAGCTTAAAAGGATTGGAAAATAAAGAAATTTTAGTTGTATTAAGAGATTTAAGTGGAAGAGAATATTTTTCAAAAGTGATTGTGGTACTTGAAAATTCAGATATTATTGGTATCGATACTGAAAATAAATTAAGTTCAGGAACGTATATAATAACTGCAACGTCAAATGATTTATTATATAGTCAGAAATTGATTATTAGATAACATTAGTACGATAAAATTTATTGATAATAACCTGCTAATTCTATATTAGCAGGTTATTTTTATTTAAAACATAAAGATTACTTATTTATAAAAAAATCTTACATCTGTAATCACATAATCCATATTACATTTCTTATGAATTTGATTTATATGACTTTTGATAAAAAATTAATTATGAAAACATACAAAGTAGTTTCGATGTCGATTTTACTAATAATTGCAATAGCTAATACTAGTAATGCACAAATGAAAAAAAAATGGAGAGATTACTTAATCGCAGGATCTTCAGTTTTTGTGTCAGGGATGCTTGATGGAACAATTGAAACGATTAATTATCATTACGAGACTGGATTCAAGCCTCGTTTTCCGAACGCTAATGATCAGTTTTGGAATCCTGCTATTAGTTGGAAAAACAAATATAAAAATGGAGATCCAAAATTAGGCCCAAAATTTACTGGTAGTACTACAATATTTGCCTGTTCAACAGATGCTTACCATTTATTAAGAACTTCCAAACGAACGATTGATGGTACGACATTAGTTTATTATTTGAATCAGAGCTGTAATGATAAAAAAACTTCAAATAAGAAAAAATGGATAAAAGCAGCAAAAGACTTTGCAATTTTAACAGGAATACGTTGTGTGGGATTTCATTTAACCTATTCAGTAATATTTAAACCTCAAATGGTTTATTAAATTATTTGTTAATGTTAAATTTAAAAAGGAGCTACTCATTTGAGTGGCTCCTTTTTTTAGAGTTATGCTGAACATGACTTAGTATCTCATAAGACCCTGAATCTCGCACGAAGGTATGACGACCACATGTTAAAATAATATACTAATCCTTAAATAAAGGATATTTACTCATCATTGTATTAATTTTTGATTTTAATTTAGCTAACTCTTTTGGATTGTCTTTATTTTTTAAAGCAGCATCAATAAAGTCAACTACTTTTAAACAGTCCTTTTCTTTTAATCCACGACTAGTGATGGCAGGAGTTCCAATACGAATACCCGAAGTAACAAATGGGGATTTGTCATCAAAAGGAACCATGTTTTTATTGACTGTAATGTCAGCTTCACCTAATGCTTTTTCTGCTTCTTTACCAGTTAAGTTTTTACTACGTAAGTCAATTAACATACAGTGGTTGTCGGTTCCACCAGAAATAATTTTGTAACCTTTTTCAACTAAAGCTTTAGCCATTGTTTGTGCATTTTTAATCACTTGCACACAGTATAACATGTATTCATCAGATAAACATTCTCCATAAGCTACAGCTTTAGCTGCGATTACGTGTTCTAATGGACCGCCTTGAGTTCCTGGAAAAACACCCATATCTAAACAAGCGCTCATCATTTTTAATTCTCCTTTAGGAGTTTTTTCACCCATTGGATTTTCAAAATCTTTACCCATCATAATCATACCACCCCTTGGCCCACGTAATGTTTTATGAGTGGTGGTTGTTACAATATGACAGTGAGGTAATGGGTCATTTAAAATTCCTTTGGCAATTAATCCAGATGGATGAGAGATATCGGCTAACAATAAAGCCCCAACACTATCAGAAATCTTACGTAAACGGGCATAATCCCAATCGCGAGAATAAGCAGAGGCGCCGCAAATAATCATTTTTGGTTTTTCTTTTTTAGCAGTTTCTTCTACTTTATCATAGTTTACTCTTCCAGTTTTTTCTTCAACCCCATAAAAAGTAGCGCGATATAATTTACCCGAAAAATTCACCGGAGATCCATGAGTTAAATGTCCGCCATGAGATAAATCAAAACCTAAGATTGTATCACCTGGTTTTAAACAAGCTAACATCACTGCGGCATTTGCTTGAGCGCCAGAGTGAGGTTGTACGTTTACCCAAACTGCACCAAATAATTCTTTAGCTCTGTCAATGGCTAATTGCTCTACTTTATCAACTACTTCGCATCCACCATAATAACGTTTTGAAGGAAGGCCTTCAGCATATTTGTTGGTTAATACGCTACCCATTGCTTTCATTACTTGATCGCTTACGTAGTTTTCGCTGGCAATTAATTCGATACCGCGCGTTTGACGGTCTTTTTCTTCTTTGATTAATTTAAAAATGGCGGTGTCTTTCTTCATAATTATGGTGTTTATTATTCTGTTTGAATTTTCTCGTATAGTTTACTCGAAGCTAATATAAAAAATGCAACTAAAGGTGATTGAGCAATACCCATTAACCAACGGCTAAAAGTATATTCATCGCCATCAAATTTTTGATTTACAAAGTAATTATATAACATCGAAATACTTGCCAAAGCTAGTAATATTAGATAAATATATATAACAGATTGGGTAATTTTTTTATGACCACCTAATTGTTTAATTGTAAAATAACTCGTAAAAAAATACGCTAGAAAATATAAGACTGTTAATGGGTATTTAATGAAGTAAAGGGTATTGTAATCAAATTGATAAAAAAAAGATAAGCTTTTAGGAAGGATATAATCATTATGATGATAAAATAAGGAGTATAATCTATTATTTAAATTTACAAAAAGAAATTCTCTGCTAAATCCTAAAGCTGCAAAAATGGATATAAATAGGATGTATTTAAAACTAGTTTTCAAACGGCTTTTTGGTATTTGAAAATTTATTGACCCAAAGCATCCATAAGCCAAATACGGCACTGTATGCTAAAAACGTAAAGGTGTAGGTGTGATTAAAATCTAGATACTCATAATTATAATAGGAGATTAATGCTAATGCAATAATTCTAATAATATTAATAGTATGAACAATTAGTATCCCTAAAGGCACATACCATAATTTGTTTTTAATACTACCAGGATAAGCAATTACAAAAATGGCAAATAAAAACATGAGAGTGATACCATTACATGGACCTCCAATCCAAACACCATTTGAACCATCTATACCAAACACTTGCATGTCGTTTACATCTCTGCTTGCAAATGTTTTATAGCCCATTTGCTCTAAAATCCATTGACATAGATTAATAATTTGCCTTACAAAAAGTTGGTCTCCTTTGGTAAGACGTTTCAAAATAAATTCATACAAAAAATAGCAACTTCCATATAATAGCGATGCTTTAATGATAAAGTACTGAAATTTATTTTGTTTAAGCTTTTGCAACATACGAAAAAACCCCTCGCTAATTGGCGGGGGGTTGAGGCTTATAATGAGTTTTCTTCTTTTTTATTTTTATAAAGTTTTCTACCACCATAAATAGCGCCAGCAGCTATTAACAAGGAAATTCCCCCATCTATAGGAATGCAAGGAGGTGGCCAACAACCTGGCGCCCCTCCATTAGTTGGACTTGGGGGAGGACCTGCAAAACAAAATGTTGAAACGCCTATAGTCAAGGCTAATATGGATAAAAATTTGATATTCATTTGATTAAAATAATGAGGTAAATGTACAAAATTTATTTGTAATAACAATCATAGTTAAAAATCATGTCAAATTATTATATTTGTGTGGATAAAAATCACTTGTGGAGCAAAAAAAGAACAATTCACCTATTCAAATTAATGACTTTAAACTCATTTGGAGAATTATCTCCAAGAATTGGTTTATCCCATTAATTGTTATGCCTATTTTTTATTTAATAGGCTATTTTTATTCATATAAAATTGAAAATGTTTATCAGGCTTCCATAGAGTTATTGAAATCAAACGACACTTATTATAAATCCAGTGTCATTACTGATAATAGTTTTTATAGTGCTTCGAGATCTTTCGTAGATAATTCAAATGAAATTAGAATTATTACCTCATATGATATTATGAAGGAGACTGTAGAAAAGTTAAAACATCAGTTACAAGTTTCTTATTATATAGTAGGAAGGGTAAGAACAACCGAACAGTTCTCAGGTTCGCCATTTAATGTTTCTGTCAATACAATTAACCCTAAATTATTTGAACAACCATTTTCGTTTAAAATTTTAAATTTTAATGAATATGAAATGCGTTATGTAAGTAACGGCAATGAAGTTATTAAAATAGGAAAATTTAATGAAGCTTTAGTGGATGTTGAATTCAATTTAAGTATAAATAGAGAGGCTAATTTTTCTAGAAATTTCGCAGAACAATTTTCTAAGTTAAACTATCAGTTTGTTGTGCATGAAATGAATAATTTAGTGAGCCAATTTAGGAATGTATTAAAAGTTGAAAATCCTGATTATACCAATGTCTTAGTTTTAACAATGGATGATATTATTCCCGAAAGGGCCATTTTGATTTTGGATACCTTGTCTAAAGTATATATCAATAAATCATTAAATTCCCGTTTTGAAATAAATGAAAGAACCATTAATTATATTGAAAAACAATTAAGTGACGTGAGTCTATCTTTAAACGAGATTGAAGATACTATGCAGAATTTTAAACAGCAGTATAATATTTTAGATTTAAATTGGGAGAAAGAAGATTTTTTTAAAAAATTGGCTAAATATGATGGAGAAAAATCATCTCTTAAATTGAAAATAGATGCTATTAATGACTTAGAAAAATATATCATTGAAGACAAAGACCCAGAGTTTTTGCCGCCTAATATTTTTTTAGTAGGCGATGATGAGTTTATGAAAAAATCTATTCAAGACTTATACGAGCTTCAGATTCAGGTAAACAGCCAGTTGAGTTTTTCTAAAGAAATTAACCCTAATGTCATAGAAATTAGACAAAAAATTAAAAAATTAAAGCAAAATATGTTGGTGTATTTAAATAATGCCCGCAATGCTACTTACAAAATCATTGAGAATGTTAATAATGAAATTTCTTCTTATGTTGCTGATATTAACTCAATCCCCCCAAAGCAAAGAGAAATGTTAAATATTTCGCGTAAAGTAGCGGTGAATGAGGAATTGTATAATTTTTTATTACAACAACGAGCTAATACTAAAATTGCAAGAGCCTCTATTGTCCCAGAAATAAAAGTAATTGATAGTCCTCGTAACAAAGGAATTGTGAGTACGGATAAGAAAAATATATTATCCACTTTTTCAGCAATTGGCTTAGCGATAGCATTATTAATCATTGCGTTAAGAGTCTTATTTTTCTCCACGATACAAACAGTGGAAGAGTTAAAAGAAAATACTGTTTTACCTGTGATAGGTGATTTGCCATTTCAAAAAGGGGTTTCTAATTTAGGATTTGTGGTGGAGGAAAGTCCTTCGTCTTTTATTGCTGAAGCCTTTAGAACTTTGCGCACTAATTTACAATATGTGATTCTAAATTCTCCTAAAAAAACCATACTTTTGACTTCTAATGCTCCAGGAGAAGGGAAAACATTTACAACGATTAATATAGGAGCGATTTTAGCGAAGAGTGGTAAAAGAGTTGTTTTATTAGAATTAGATTTACATAAACCACGTATTCAAAAAGCTTTAGAAATGAATGCGGATATAGGAATTAGTACTTTTATGGTGGGGCAAAACACCTTGGATGAAATTGTAAAGCCAACTGTAATCAATAATTTATTTGCTATCTTATCTGGGCCAATTCCTCCAAACCCTTCTGATTTAGTGCTTTCTGAAAAACTAAAAGAGTTAGTAGATTATGCGAAAGCTAATTTTGATTATGTATTAATTGATACACCTCCTTTAGGATTGTTATCAGATGCAGCATATTTGATGCAATATTCTGACATTAATTTATTTGTATTGAATACTAAATTTGCTACTAAATCGGTCTTGAACCAGTTTCAGAAATTGGTTCAGGATAATTCGATACAGCATGTATATCTAGTGTTAAATGGAGTTAAGCGAAAACGCGGTCGTTATTATTATTCTAAATACGGTTATGGATATGGCTACGGTTATGGTTACGGCTATGGTTATAACAAAAAAGCTTAAATCTATCTGAATTATAACCTGATGTTGAATTGGTACGCTGTATATGTAAATGTGAAACACGAAAAAAAAGTAGTTAAAAAGCTACAGGAACAATTTATCGAAGCTTATTCACCAATAGTTAAAAAAGTGCAACAGTGGAGTGACAGAAAAAAAATGGTAGAGTTTCCGATGTTGAGTGGTTATGTGTTTGTAAATATTGATTTACAGGAAAAAGAGAAAGTCCTTCATTGTCCAGGTGTATTTGCTTTTATTAAATTTAATGGAATCGAGGCGAAAATAAAGGATGTTGAGATTTCTACGCTTAAATCCATAGAGTTGAGTGGATATGATGTCGCATTAGAAATAAATAATTTTAAAGTATTAGACGAAGTACAAATTACTCAAGGGGCTTTAAAAGGATTAAAAGGCACTGTATTACAATTAGCACAATCAAATTATATTCAAATTCAATTAGAAAGTCTTCATCAAAGTATTAAAGTGAAGTTGCCACGACATATTTTAAAAATCCAATCTAATTAAGCTAATGAATCAACAATCAATTATACCTCCTATACCATCTATTAAGGGTAAACAATTTTTAGTTACTGGAGGAGCAGGCTTTATAGGCTCTCATTTAGTGTCTTATTTATTAAATAATGGTGCTAAACAAGTTAGGGTTTTAGACAATTTATCAACTGGCATTAAAGATAATTTAAAAGAACATCAATCGAAGTCATCCTTTCAATTTATTTTAGGAGACATTACAGATTACATTACTTGTTTAGAAGCTTGTAAAAACATCGATGGCGTTTTTCATAATGCAGCACTAGGCTCAGTATCAAGAAGTATGCAAGATCCTATGGCGACTAATCAAGCTAATGTGTCTGGTTTTGTCAATGTATTATTTGCGGCTAAAAATCAAGGAGTGAAGCGAGTGGTTTACGCCTCTTCTTCTTCAGTGTATGGAGATGATCAAAGTATCGAAAAGCAAGAGCATATCACAGGTAATTTATTATCACCTTATGCTGTATCCAAAAAAACAAATGAGTTGTATGCCGATATTTTTTCAAAATCTTATGGGATGGAAATAATAGGCTTAAGGTATTTTAATGTATTTGGCCCAAAACAAAACCCAAATGGAGCCTATGCGGCAGTAATCCCTATTTTTATTTCAAATGTATTAAAAGGAACTGCTCCTTCCATTTTTGGAGATGGAACTACAAGCAGAGATTTTACATTTATTAATAATGTAGTATACGCTAATGTCTTAGCATTTTCTTCTACTAATCCTCAATCTATTAATCAGGTTTATAACGTAGCCTATGGCGCATCTACTAGCTTAAATCAATTATTTAACCTAGTTAAAGGTAATTTAAGGAGCCCATTAGCCCCAGAATACAAACCCGAAAGAAAAGGGGATATTAAAAACAGTTTAGCAAATATTAATAAATCTAAGGAACTATTAGGCTATGACCCCTTAGTGGATTTAGAGACAGGATTAAAATTAACCATTGATTGGTATAAAAATTATTTGAGCTAATTTCATCTTCCTAAGCAGGGAGGATTTCATAAGAAACAGTTATTTAATTTTAGGATTTCTATGACTAATTATTTGTTTATTTACTTATTATTGAGTAATTTTATTACTCAATATGATAGAAACACTTATTTCTTCTAAAACACGTATTAAACTACTACTTAAGTTTTTTTTAAACAGTAGTACTACTGCCTATTTAAGAGGTTTGGAAGATGAATTCGGTGAATCAACTAACTCTATTCGTTTAGAATTAAATAGATTCGAAAAAGCTGGTTTTTTAGAATCATATAGTCAATCCAATAAGAAAATATTTAAAGTGAATGAAAAACATCCTTTATTTAAGGATATCAATAGCATTGTGTTGAAGTTAGTTGGGTTAGATCACGTGATAGACTACGTGCTGCAAAGAATGGGAAATTTGAAAAAAGTGTATTTGGTGGGAAATTTATCTAAAGGAAAAGATAGTGATGTAATTGATTTGGTTTTAGTGGGAGATATTAACGAGGTATTTTTAAAAGAATTAATTGCAAAGGCCGAAAAGAAAATACATAAAAGCATACATTACGTTCATTGTAAAGAAGAAGATTTTCATTTAAAACAAATAACAGATGCGGATATTAATCCCCTTTTGTTATGGAGTAAATAAATACAGACACGCATATTAAGCTTGTCGAAATTCACGGCTTGTCATCACGCCTTGGCGTGGAATTGTAGTCGAGAACCGAAGTAAAATAAAACCCCACTAAGTCACATGTGACTAAGGTGGCGAAGCCGTAAAATAAACTAAACGATTTGAAAAAATAATGCAAACCGAAGAACACTGGGATTTAATTATTAAACCCAAAAACAAATGGTATCAGTTGGATTTAGCAGCTATTTGGAGATACAGAGATTTATTAATGTTGTTGGTAAGACGTGATTTCGTATCAGTTTACAAACAAACTATTTTAGGCCCACTTTGGTTTTTAATACAGCCAGTATTAACGGCGATCACATTTACTTTTATTTTCGGTAGCGTAGCAAAAATCAGTACTGATAGTAATCCTCCTATATTATTTTACATGGCTGGTATTACTTTATGGTCATATTTTTCTGATTGTTTAACAAAAACATCAAATACCTTTATTGCCAATGCAAGTGTTTTTGGTAAAGTCTATTTTCCGCGTTTAATAATACCTCTATCTGTTTTGGTATCTAATTTAATAAAATTAGGAATTCAATTTTTAATTTTTGTAGTTATTTGGATTTATTTTTATTCTACAACAAATCAGGTAAATCCACATTGGAATTTAATGTGGTTGTTGCCTTTGCTTATTTTTATTATGGCAGGATTGGGTTTTGGCTTTGGAATTTTAATATCCTCATTAACTACAAAATATCGTGATTTAACATTTTTAGTTGGCTTTGGTGTACAGTTGTTAATGTATGCCAGTTCGGTAGTAATACCTATTTCAGGTATGTCTGATAAAGTAAAATTTGTGATGTTATTAAATCCATTGACTTCTATTATTGAAACATTTAAATATATTTTTTTAGGAAGTGGTTTTTATGATAAGGGTTGGTTGTTCTATAGTTTTAGTTTCATGGGATTATTAATTATGATATCTGTAATTATATTTAATAAAGTAGAAAAATCCTTTATGGATACAGTATAAGTATGAGTGATGTAGTTATAAAAGTTGAAAATTTAGGAAAACAATATCGTTTAGGTAGTGTTGGTACTGGAACTGTTTCTCATGATTTAAATCGTTGGTGGTACAAGGTTAGAGGAAAGGAAGATCCTTATTTGAAAATTGGAGATGTAAATGACCGAACACAAAGAGGAGAAAGTGACTTAGTATGGGCTTTAAAGGATATAAATTTTGAAGTTAGGCAGGGTGATGTATTAGGAATAATTGGCAAAAATGGTGCAGGTAAATCAACATTGCTTAAAATATTATCGCGAGTAACAGGGCCAACACTTGGAAATATTAAAGTAAGGGGCAGAATAGCTAGTTTATTGGAGGTAGGAACAGGCTTTCATCCTGAATTAACAGGGAGAGAAAACATTTTTTTAAATGGAGCTATTTTAGGAATGACCAAAAATGAAATTAAATCTAAGTTTGACGAAATTGTAGATTTTAGTGGGGTAGAACGTTATATTGATACCCCTGTTAAACGTTATTCTTCAGGCATGTATGTGCGTTTAGCTTTTGCTGTTGCTGCTCATTTAGAGCCAGAAATTTTAATTGTGGATGAGGTATTGGCGGTGGGAGATGCAGAATTTCAAAGAAAATGCTTAGGTAAAATGAAAGATGTTAGTGGGCAAGGAAGAACAGTCTTATTTGTGAGTCATAATCTACAGGCAGTATCTAATTTATGTAATACAGGTATAGTATTGAAAAATGGTAGAGTAGAAACATATGGAAATATTGAAGATTGCGTTAAAAGTTATATTATTTCCTCAAGAAACACAACCCTTATAAATGTTTCAAATTCTAATCGATTAAAAAGAACAAATGGTAACGTGATTTTTGAAGAGGTGAAGGCTGTAAAAAATAATGAAGAGTGTTGGGAATTTAATTATGATGAAGATATTTGTGTAAACATTAAAGTAAAAGTGCAAGTTGAAGTAGATGATTTATCATTTTATTTAGCCATAAAAAATCCATTTTCAGGCGAAATTATTTCAAATTTCAAATTAGTTATTTCTGACAAGAAATTAGAGATTGAAGATTGTCTTTCTTTTAGTGTTATAATACCTTTTAAAACAATAAGACCAGGTCAGTATGCATTATATTTCGCTTTAGGGGATGCAGGCACAAAGATTTTTTATGACGTAGTAGACGAGAATGTAAATTTACCAATTTTAAATATTAATCCAGTAAGCATGGACGTTCATGAAAATAGTGGATTTGTAACGTTGCCCATAAAAATTCAATACTAAGTAGTAATGTTATTTGAAAATCTTTTAAAAAAAATTGTAAACAAATTTTATTATGCAGGGATTTTTTCTGAATTAGAAAAAAAGTATAAAGATTTTTCGAAAATTAATATTTCTATCGGACATGAATGTTATATTGATTCCAGTTCTGTATTAATTACTAAAGGAAATGCGTCGATTGTTTTGAAAGGAAAGAATAGTATAGGACGAGATACTGAACTTCAACCTTCAATCAACGGAATTATAAAAATAGGGTATGGTTCTACTATACAAAATCATAATATTATTTTGGGAGATGTGGAAATAGGAAAGTATTGTTTAACTGCTCCAAATGTTTATATGAGTTCTGGAAGACACTATTATGATTTTGCTCCAAATTATTATATCAAGGATCAAGATGAAATGGTTCATTCATCTGACGATTTATCTAAACAACATTCAAAAAAAATAGTTATCGAAGATGATGTATGGATAGGAATTAATTCGGTTATAATGTCAGGCGTAACTATAGGAAGAGGGAGTGTAATTGGTTCTAATTCTGTTGTAACAAATGATGTAGATCCATTTTCGATTATGGTTGGCGCACCAGCAAAATTGATAAAAAAAAGACTAGAATTCGTTCCTAAGTCAATTTTAGATTTTATGAATGATTCAGATCTGCCTAATTTTTATAGCGGTTTTTTTGTTAATCTAAAAAATCTGGAAGAAGATAGGAAATCAGGCGGAATAGGCGCTTCAAATTCGTTTAAAGCATATTTGAATAATAATGCATCAAAGGTACAATTGACTATAAAAAAAATAGTTGATTTTCCTATAACACTAAATTATAATAATCAAGATGTTATTCTTTCTCAGTCAATCTTTGAAAATATTAGTTTTGATATTTCTAACACTAATTATCATCAGTTTACCGTTAACCACGAAAAAATAGATGAAGATCAAAAAGTTTTTTTAATTAAAGAAATTAAAGTTTTACAGTAACTTCTATCAATGAAAACACTTATTAATTTTTTAAAATATCATTTTGGAAAACCAAATGATCAAGCCTCTTATCTTAAAATGAGGAGAGATTATATTGAATCTAAATTTAATGTAATTAACAAGGTTTCGGCAATCAATGGGTTGTTAAATCCAAAATACAAGATTGAAAAGTCGGAAGGTATTTTAGGTACTCTAGATAGTAAAGAGGCTAATAATATTTGTAGTGAAATTAAAAAAGAAGGCTATTATGTTTTTCCGAATTTATTATCACCAGAGTTAGTTGAAGAAATGAAAGAATTTGCATCTACATCTCCTTTTCATTATTTAATGGCAGAGGAAAAAGGAATTATCTATTCTAAAGATACAGTAAAATATAGAGACTCTAAAAATTTATCTAATCGTTATCAAATACTCAATATTAGCAATTTTAAATCTAGCGCATCAATTTTAAATATTGTTACTGATGCTAATTTTTTACATATTGCTAATCAGTATCTTAATAGTAAACCAATACTTGATCTTGTTGTGATGTGGTGGAGTAATAGTTTAAAAAATCTTGACATAAACGAAGAAAAAAAAGAGTTGCTGAAAAATCGTTCCGCACAAATGTTCCATTTCGATATGGATCGTTTAAAATTTTTAAAATTTTTTATCTATTTAACAGATGTTGATACAAATACAGGGCCACACGTATATGTTAAGGGAACTCATAATAAAATTCCTTCTTATATAAATAAAGATGGACGATATACAGACGAGCATGTAAGTAAAAATGATGAAAAAAACATAGTTGAAATAACGGGTAAAGCAGGTTCTATTATTGCGGTTGACACTAGGGGGTTGCATAAAGGCAAAGAGTTGGAAGAAGGAGAACGATTAATTTTTCAACTTGAATTTACCAATTCTATGTTTGGAAACCCTCAACTTCCTCAAGTGTCTGAAAAATTTAAGTATAAAGGCAATGATGTTTTTTTTAAATCTTACGAATATTTTTTTACAAAATAAATTATGTTATCAAATAAATCAATACTTATTACCGGTGGTACCGGTTCGCTTGGTAAAGAATTAACCAAAACTATTTTAGAAAACTGGCCGGATGTTAAACGTTTGGTTATATTTTCAAGAGATGAGCAAAAACAGTTTCAAATGGAGCAGGATTTTCCTATATCTAAGTATAAAGCCATTCGCTATTTTATTGGTGATGTGCGTGACTTAGAAAGGATGAAAAGAGCATTCATAGGAATAGATTACGTTATTCATGCTGCAGCTATGAAACATGTTCATATTGCGGAATATAATCCAGATGAATGCGTAAAAACAAATATCGGAGGAGCAGAAAACGTTATTAAAGCGGCTCTAGAATCAAACGTGACTAAAGTAGTTGCTTTATCAACTGATAAGGCATGCGCGCCAATCAATTTATATGGAGCCACTAAATTAACATCGGATAAATTATTTATTGCGGCTAATAATATTAAAGGACATAAAGACATTAAATTTTCGGTTGTTCGTTATGGAAATGTGATGGGATCAAATGGTTCTGTTATCCCTTTCTTTTTAAATAAAAAAAAGGAAGGAGTGTTGCCAATTACGGATCCTAATATGACTCGTTTTAATATTTCATTAAAAGGAGGAGTTGATATGGTTTTACATGCTTTAGAAACTGCATGGGGTGGCGAATTATTTGTACCTAAAATCCCCTCTTACAAAATTATGGATGTGGCAAAAGCTATAGGACCAAATTGTGAACACAAAATTAATGGTATTCGACCAGGCGAAAAAATACATGAAGAAATGATTACCAGTTCAGATTCGTTTACAACGTATGATCTTGGAAAATATTATGTGATACTGCCTCAAGTAACTAATTTTAATTTAAGCGATTATATTAAAAATTTTAATGCACAATTAGTCCCTCAAGGCTTTCATTATACTTCTGAAAATAATGCTGAGTGGGAAACAATAGATAGCCTTAGAAAATTAATTGTAGAACATGTTGATCCGACTTTTAAACCTTAGATTTTTTTGTAATGATTCCATACGGTAGACAACATATTTCAGAAGAAGATATTAGTGCAGTTGTAGACGCATTAAAATCTGATTTTTTAACACAAGGCCCAAAAATTTCCGAATTCGAAAAACATTTTGCTGATTACATTGGGTGTAAATATGCAGTTGCTGTTTCAAATGGTACGGCGGCATTGCATTTATGTGCAATGGCTTTAGGCGTTAATAAAAATTCCAGAGTTATTACCAGCCCTATAACTTTTGCCGCTTCGGCAAATTGTGTACGTTATTGTGATGGCGAGGTTCATTTTGCTGATATTGACCCTAAAACTTATTTGTTAGATATTAATAAAGTGAGGGCTTTATTGGAAAAACACCCTAAAGGATATTTTCAAGGAATTATACCTGTTGATTTTACAGGTAATGCTGTTAATATGGAAGCATTTAGAAAACTAGCTGATGAGTTTGGCTGTTGGATTATTGAAGATGCTTGTCATGCACCGGGTGGATATTTTACAGATAGTAAAGGAAACAAACAGTTATGTGGCAATAGCAACTTTGCGGAATTAGCTATTTTTTCATTTCATCCGGTAAAGCATATTGCTTGTGGTGAAGGTGGAATGGTGACAACTAATGATGAAGAGTTATATAATAAATTGATCAAACTACGTACACATGGTATTACTAAAGATCCTAACCTAATGCATAAAAATGAGGGTGGTTGGTATTACGAAATGCAGGATTTAGGTTATAATTATCGTATGACTGATTTTCAGGCTGCATTAGGAACCTCGCAATTAAAACGAGCAAATGATGGTTTGCAAAGAAGAAGAGAAATTGCTCAAACATATTTTGAAGCCTTTAAAAACAACAAAAGCATTATAGGACAATCTGGTGTGGTAAATGGACACGCTTATCATTTATATATCATTGAGGTTGAAAAACGTAAAGACCTATATGATTATTTGAAAACTAAAGACATTTTTTGTCAGGTACATTATATTCCTGTTCATACTTTACCTTATTACCAATCGTTAGGCTGGAAAGAAGGTGATTTTAAAAATGCTGAAATTTATTATAAAGCTTGTTTGAGTTTACCAATGTATCCAACATTAACAAAAGAGCAACAATTGTTTGTTATTGAAAGTATCAATATATTTTTAAATGGCTAATGTAGCAATCATTACAGCTCGAGGCGGCAGTAAACGTATTCCTCGAAAAAACATTAAAGATTTTTTAGGCAAGCCTATCATTGTTTATTCTATCGAAACAGCTTTGAATTCCGGACTGTTTGATTACGTGATGGTGTCAACGGATGATGATGAAATAGCAGAAGTGGCAAAACATTATGGAGCCGAGGTTCCTTTTATGAGAAGTAAACAAACTGCTGATGATTTTACAGGAACTGCTGAGGTTGTTGTTGAAGTATTAAATGATCTACAAAAAAAAGGAAAACAATTTGATAATGCTTGCTGTATTTATCCTACAGCGCCTTTTATCTCAAAAGAAACATTAATAAAGGCTTATCAATTATTGATTCATGAAAAATTTGATAGTGTATTTCCTGTGTGTCAATTTTCATATCCTATTCAACGCGCTTTAGAAATTAATCATTCTAAAACAACAATGGTTGATCCGGAAAATATGAATAAACGTTCTCAGGATTTAAAGCCAAGATATCATGATGCAGGACAGTTTTATTGGTTGAATATTCCGACATTTTTAAGAGAGAAAAAAATGTTTACGAATAATACAGGTTCTATAGTGCTAAATGAATTACAAGTACAGGATATTGATAATGAAACCGATTGGAAGCTAGCGGAAATGAAATATGAACTACTACAAAGTATTAAATAATCAAGAGTTTAAGAAAGGCGATTTCTCAATTGTGCCTATTCGTTTAGAGGATAGATTTTTAATAATGAAATGGCGTAATGAGCAAATGTATCATCTTCGACAAAATAAAATACTCACAGCGCAGGATCAGGATAATTATTTTAAGAATGTGGTAGCTAAGTTGTTTGAACAAGATTACCCGGATCAAATTTTGTTTTCATATCTACATGGAAACAAGTGTATTGGTTACGGGGGATTAGTTCATATAAATTGGGTGGATAAGAATGCCGAAATTTCGTTTATTATGGATACTGAACTGGAGTTTGATTTTTTTGAATTTCATTGGACCAACTTTCTTCAGTTTATTGAAAAAGTTGCTCATCAGGAATTAGTAATGCATAAAATTTTCACTTACGCGTTTGATTTAAGACCAAAAATTTATGACATACTCGAAAAGAATACTTTTGAAAAAGAAGCGGTTTTAAAAGAACACTGTTTTTTTGAAACTAAATTTATAGATGTCATAATTCATTCTAAAATACTTAGTAATTAGTATGGTCCTATTTGAAATTTTAAATATCGATTATAATAAAAGGCCAGGTAAATTAATTCAAATTTAATCTAACAATATAATCAATGGTACAGTATAAATTCGTTGATCTTTCTAAATTTGAAAAAGAAATTAAATTCTTTTTTCAAAAACATCCTTTTGGGAGATATTTATTGGATAGAAATTTTGCAACAACAGGAGCAATAGATTTCGAGTGGAATAAAGTGTTAGAATACTCGAAAACTGCATCAGTAGCGATAGCTCTTAATAATAACTCTGAGGTAATAGGATTAATTGGATTTCATCTTTCTAAATGGGATACCGAGGTTTTTCAGAAAAAATTAGCCTTTTTGCAGTATTTTCTTGTGCTAGAAGGCGCTGATGTGAGTTTTGAAAGGGAAGTAGCTTCCAATTTATTGGAAAAATTTCATGAATGGACTATAGAATTAAAAATAGAAGTGGTTATAACGAAATTGGATACTCAATATTTTAGCCCAATATATATACTTCAACAAAATGGATACATATTCTATGAAACTATAACTTATCAAACAATAGATGCTTCAGACGTAGCGACAGGTATTGCCGATAGAATAGAGTACAGGTACGCTTGTGAAGCAGATATTGAAGCACTTAAAAACATAGGATTGAAAAACACTTATCCTAAATCACATTTTTATTTAGACAATAAGTTTCCTGTTGAAAAAGTGGATTTAATGTATTCTTGTTGGATGGAAAATGCAGTTAAATCTTCACAGAAGATTGTAATTATTGAAGAAGCTAATCAGATAGCAGGAGTTTTTGTTTACGATGTTGTTAATCATAAAACTACAATTAATAAAAAATTTGGAGTGTGGAAATCAGCATTTGTAGATAGTAATTTTAGAGATAAAGGAATTGGCTTGAAACTTTTTAAAGCAGCAATGCAATCCTGTTTAAATAATGGTGTAGATATAATTGACAGTTCTCTTGTTGACAAAAATATTGGTTCTCAAAGTTTACACAATAAATTAGGATTTAGACTTGTCAATACCCAGTATACTTTTCATAAATGGCTAGATAATAATTGAAAATGAAAGAAAAACAATTAATCCCCATAGGCGAAGGGTTTCCCGTATTTATCATAGCAGAATTATCTGCTAACCATAATGGTAGTTTAGAAACAGCAATTGAAACGATTCGTGCAGCAAAAAGAGCTGGAGCTGACGCTATAAAGTTTCAAACGTATACTGCAGATACAATGACTATTAATTGTAATAAAGAAGATTTTAAAATTAAAGGAACTATTTGGGAGGGCAAAAATCTTTATCAATTATATCAAGAAGCATACACGCCTTGGGAATGGCATGAAGAATTATTTAAAGTAGCAAAAGAAGAATCTCTTATATGTTTTTCTTCTCCATTCGATTTTTCTTCTGTTGATTTTTTGGAAAAACTAAATGTTCCAGCATACAAGATAGCTTCATTTGAAATAACAGATATTCCTTTAATTGAATATGTGGCATCAAAAGGAAAACCAATAATATTGTCAACAGGTATTGCAACAGATGAGGATATTCAATTGGCAATAGCAGCATGTAAAAAAATGGGGAATAATCAAATAGCCTTGCTTAAATGCACGTCTTCTTATCCAGCTCCAATTGAAGAAGCGAACATGGTTATGGTAAGAGATTTGGCAAATAAATACGGTGTAATATCTGGTCTTTCTGATCATACGATGGGAAGCACTGTAGCGATTGTTTCTGTTTGTTTTGGAGCAAAAATTATAGAAAAACACTTTATATTAGATCGTAGTGTAGGAGGACCAGATGCTTCATTTTCTATGAATGAAGCAGAGTTTAAGCAAATGGTAATTGCAGTTAGGGAAGCAGAAAGAGCCATTGGAGCAGTTAATTATCAATTAACTGATAAACAACAAAGTGGACGTACTTTTTCAAGATCACTTTATATCGTGAAGGATGTCAAGAAAGGGGAAATGCTTACCCCGGAAAATGTTAGGTCTATAAGACCCGGATATGGCATGCATCCAAAGTATTATAGTGAGGTATTGGGGAAAATAGCCAAATCTGACATTGAAAAAGGAACAGCCTTATCATTTGAATTGATAGAATAAATGGTATATCTGAAATTAGCTATAGTATAACAATTAATATAATTTGAAAATTAAGAGTATGGAAAACAAGTTTGGAATATTGTCAAGAATCAATGAAATCTACCAATCAGGAGGGAATATTATCCAGTTTTTAAAAAGTGTTAATGGGCAGTCAAAAAATAGTTTAGAAGATATATTAATTAGTTATGATTTTCAGGCAGGTTCCTATATTGACTTTGTGAAAAAAAATCCGGAGTATATGGAAAACTACTCTAAATTAATAGCCTTAGAGTTTGAAAAATTAAACACGAAGTTTGATTCAATTATGGAAGTGGGCGTTGGAGAAGCTACAACTTTAGCTAACGTTCTTGGTAAATTAAAAAGCCCAGTTGCTACAGCTTTAGGATTTGATATTTCTTGGTCCAGAATTCATTTTGGAAATCAATATTTAAAAGAAAAAAAAATATCTAATGCCAATTTATTTACTGGAGATTTATTTAAAATACCTTTAGCAGATAATAGTGTAGATATTGTTTATACATCACATTCATTAGAGCCAAATGGCGGTAAAGAAAAAGAAGCATTAGAAGAACTTTATAGAGTAACCAATAAATATATGGTTTTATTGGAACCAGCTTATGAATTAGGTAATGATGATGCTAAAAAACGAATGGACTCTCATGGTTATGTGAAAAATTTAGTTGGTCTTTCAAAAGAATTGGGATATAAAGTGATTGAAAACAGATTATTTGAATTATGTGCTAATAAATTAAACCCTACTCAGGTTATTATTATTGAAAAACAAAAAAATAAAATATCACAAAATTTTGAGTTTTTTTGTCCGATCACAAAAACACCTTTAGAAAAAGGCGAAGGATATTATTTTACCCCCAAAGGTTTGTTGGCCTATCCAATTATTAAAGATATTCCATGTTTGCTCCCTCAAAATGCTATTGTTGCAACTCATTTAAACGATTTTTAATTTTTTAATGAAAAATAATATAGGTGTTTTTTCTACTCACGTACTTTGGCCAAGTCATTTTGAAACAGATTTAGAAATAATACAAACGGAAATATCTTTAGGTAATAAAGTTATTGTTTTTCATTGCAATGGTGAATTAAATCAATGTGAGTTAATTTGGAATAAAGCAATTAAACAAAAAACAACAATAACTGAATTAAGAAAAGAAACTTGCAATTATTGTCTTAACAAACAAAGCATGGGGTTTTCATTATTGCAAGGGAAATTTAGTAAAGATAAATTAATCAACTCAAAAGAAACGGAAAAAATATACAAATTAGAAGATGATTTTTTGACTCATTCTAGTAAATTAAAAACTTTAATTATTGATGACCAATATCAAGTTGGATGGGCAATGATGAGTTCATTGGTGAGCGCATATAGAGATCCATTTATTGATATATCTGAATATAAAAACGAATTGATTAATTTATATCAAGATTCTTGTAGGATATATTACAGCGCTAAGGATTATATTAAAAGATATCAATTACAAAAAATATATGTTTTTAATGGGCGGTTATCTTATACTAAAGCTATTTTAGAAGCTGCCAATGCGATGGAGATAGAGTGTTACGTTCATGAGAGAGCATCTACTTTTTCAAAATATTCTTTATTTAAAAATCACACAGTTCATAATATTTCAAAATTTACAAGATGTACACTTTCGGCTTGGGAGCTTGAAAAGAACATAGCAACTAAACAAAAATTAGGGAATCAATTCTACATTGATAGAAAGAATAATGTAATAGGTTCTTGGTCTTCATTTTTAGACCTACAAGATCCCCAAATTTTACCAGAAAAATGGAATCCTAAAGATTATAATATAACATTATTTACTTCATCCGAGGATGAGTTTGCAAGTATAAGTTCTGAATGGGATAATCCTTTTTTTAAGTCTCAGTTAGAAGGGCTGCACTACGTTGCAAACATAATATCAAAACAAAGACAAATGCACTTATATATAAGAGTGCATCCAAATACTAAGCTAATGTCTAGTTTATACATTGATGAATTAAAAAAATTAGGATTTTATGAAAATGTTTCGTTAATCGATTTTGATTCTAACATTTCTAGTTATAAATTACTAGATAATAGTGATAAAATTATAACATTTGGCTCAACTATGGGTATGGAAGCTGTTTATTGGGGCAAGCCCTCCATATTATTAGGAAAAACTTTATATTATAAATTAAAAGGACCTCATATTCCATTAGATATAAATGATGTAGAAAGTCTAATTTTAAATAAAAAACTATCCACATCAATATCAGATGATGCTATTAAGTTCGGGTACTTTTTAAAAACTTTTGGAGTTAACTATAAATATTATAATGCTATTGACTATAAAAGTGGAAAGTTTCGTGGTATTGATTTAAATAAAATTCCTGGAGTTAAACCTAATATTATAATTAGAATTTTAAATAAACTGAAAAAGTACTTGAATAGTAATTAATATTTGATGGAATTAATTTCAATAATTACACCTGCATACAATGTTGAAAAATTCATTGCTCAAACTATAGATTCGGTTTTATTGCAAACATATGTTAATTGGGAAATGATTATTGTTGATGATGGCTCTACTGATAAAACTGCAGAAATTGTAAAGCATTATTGTGAAATAGATCAACGAATTAAGTATTTATATCAAAATAATGGAAAGCAGGCAAAAGCACGTAATCTAGCTATTAGTCACTCTAAAGGATCGTATTTAGCGTTTTTAGATGCAGATGATTTATGGGTTCCTGAAAAGCTTCAACTACAAATCGAAATATTTCAATTTAAAAAAAATATAGATGTTGTTTACTCACAGGGGTGGTCTTTTAACGAATTTTTTAATGATTCCGTTTCTGAAGTAAGGAAAAATGACATGAATGTTTTATTAGGTTTTCGTAAATCAGATTTGTTTTTAAATGAATTATTGAAACAAAATCAAGTTCCAGTATTGTCAGTTCTCTTAAAAAAAAATGTGTTAGATGAGGTGAATACGTTTGATGCAGATGTCTATGTTCAAAGAGCAGAAGATTATCAGTTGTTTATTAAGTTAGCCGACAAAGGGTGTAATTTTTATGGAATGTCAGAAAGATTATTTTATTACAGAATTCATCCTAATCAATCTACTTATAATGATAATCTAGCAATGATTCCTAGTATTTATGCGATATATAAAATTAACTTTAGTTCTGTACCTAGTGAAATAAAAAATGAAGCATTAATTATGATGCTAAATAAATTTGTTCTTTTTGAAGCGGAAAAAGCATCATCTCAAAAATTAAATCAATTAATAGATCTTTATAAAAATCCATTAAACAATTATCTTATTTTTTTTTCACGCAAATTATTATTATTTCTTGGCACAAGATTATTTAAAAAAATCGGTTACAGGTTTTTTAAATTAGCACAATAAAGTGAATTCTACAGCTCCTTTTTTTTCTATAATTATAGCAACATTTAATCGCCCAAAATTAGTAGAACGGGCTGTTCAAAGTGTTTTATCACAGTCTTTTCAAGATTTTGAAATTCAAATTATAGATGATGGTTCAGAAAAAAATTACGAGACTGTTATTCAACTTTTTAAAAATGACAAAAGAGTTAATTATTACAAACAGGCTAATGAGTACTTACCATCTGCCAGAAATAAAGGAATTGAATTAGCTAAAGGTGAATGGATTTGTTTTTTGGATGATGATGATTATTATTTACAAAATCATCTGGAGGTTTTAAAAAATTTGATTACTAAGCATAATTTTGAAAAAGCTATATATAGAACATTTACACTTTTTGAAGATGAAAATAATATTAGATCTTCTCAGCAAATATCTAAAATACAGGGTAACCAGCTAGAGTATATTATAAATAATACAATAACGGTTAATAACGTTTGTCTTCACCGTTGTTTATTGATAAATAATTTATTTGAACCAAGTTTAAGAATTGCAGAAGATTATAATTTATGGTTAAGGTTACTTTGTAGATTCCGTCTTTTCGAAGCTCCTGAGTATACTACTGTATATTTTAAATCAAATAATACAATGTCTTCATATAATTTAATTAGCTCAGAAAAGTATTTAATAAGTTATTTTTTTACTTTTTCAAATAAAGATGTTAATTTTTATTTAAAACACTCTGTTCAAAAGAGGCTTTTATTAAGGTATACTTATTGGTATTTTGATTGCGCCATTAAGGAAATGAAATCAATTAACTTCCAATTAATTTTTAAAATATTTAAAAAGTACCCATCTTTTAAAATATTTCTTTTATACACGAAGTATATACTCAAACGTTTTTTTGCTAAATGATATTGTTACGTATGATAGGTGGTCTGGGTAATCAGATGTTTCAATATGCTTTTGCGTATGGTCTAGCTCAAAAAAACAAGACCTTGTTAAAAATTGATAGAAGTTTGTTAGATGATAAAACTAAACCACATGAAATAGTAACTCATAGAGATTTAGTTTTACAAGATGTATTTCAATTGACGATTGATATAGCTTCAAAAAAAGAAATAGAATATTTTAACGGAAAATTATATCAATCGTTTGTAGGAAAAATAATTAATAAAATATTTTGGCAATTTAAGAAACATAGGCTCATTATTGAACAAGATAGAGGGTTTAATAATAATCTTACTAAATTGAATGATAATGTTTGTTTAGTTGGTGCGTTTCAAAGCGAAAAATATTTCGCTAATATTAACGATTTGAAAAATATTTTTAAGTTTAAATATCCTATTTTAGAACAAAGTATAACACTTGCTAATGAAGTTGAATTGGTGAATTCAGTAGCAATTCACGTAAGGAGAGGTGATTATGTTACGAGTCCAGTATACAACAAAATGATTGGAGTACTTCCTATTTCATATTATATTGAATCTGTTAACATAATGAAAGAAAAGTTAGATAATCCTGTCTTTTATGTTTTTTCAGATGATATAGATTGGTGTAAAAGTGAATTGAGAATACCAAATACGTTTTTAAATTATGTCGGTGATGAACATGCTGGAATTCATGCGAGAAATTATATGCAATTATTGTCTAGATGTAAACATTTTATTATTTCAAATTCAACATTTGCTTGGTGGGCAGCTTGGCTAGGTGAAAAAAAAGGAAGCATAATTATAGGCCCAAATAATTGGTTTAAGGATAAAGAAATTACCTCAAAAGATATTTTACCAGAACGTTGGGTGAAAGTTTAAAAAATTAATGGAATATATATGAAATTACTATTTAAAATATCAGCTTTTTTTTATAAAGCACACCAATTTTTTTACAAAAAAGCAAGAGCAAAGGAGCTTTTAGTTTTGCCTTTATCTGAAATAAATAAAGAAAAATGGTATAATGATAATTGTGAAAAAAAATTGAGATATGAATATTCATTAAACCAAGATTCTATTGTTGTTGATGTTGGTGGTTATGAAGGTGATTTTGCCTCAGAATTATTTTCTCGCTATTTGTCAACTATTTTTGTTTTCGAACCAGTGAAGAAATATGTAAATTATTTGAATAAACGTTTTGCTGGAAATTCTTCGATAAAAACTATCCCGTATGGTTTAGGGGCGAAAAATGAAACACTTAAGATTCATGTAATGGATGAGGCATCTTCTTATAATAGAAGTGAAAGTATACATAAAAAGGGAGTAGAGGAAGAAATTTCAATTATGGATGTTGCAGATTTCTTTAATAAACAAGGAATTAATAAAGTTGATCTAATAAAAATTAATATTGAAGGAGGGGAGTATGATTTATTAGATAGAATGATTGATAAAGGGTATGTTGTAATGTGTAAAAATTTGCAAATACAATTCCATGATTTTTATCCTGATTTTCAAAAACGATATGACCATATTAGGAGCGAGTTAAGTAAAACGCATCATTTAACGTATAATTATCCTTTTGTATGGGAGAATTGGGAAATTAACTAAATTGTATACTATAGTTAATTTATAATGGTTATTGGTAATGGCATGATGGCAAAAGCATTCAGTGAATTTTCTGGTGATGATTCATTAATTGTATTCGCCTCAGGAGTTAGTAATTCTAAGGAAACTGATTTACAAGCATTTCAAAGAGAGTTGCAAATGTTGTCTGAGTTAAAAGGAACTTCTGCTACTTTAATATATTTTAGCACATGTAGTGTTTTTGATGATTCTCTTCAGTCTTCAATGTATGTACAACATAAAAAAAATATAGAACAATTTATTGAGTTAAATTTTAGTAAATATTGGATTTTCAGACTGCCAAATGTAATTGGTGCTTCAAATAATCCTAATACTATGATTAATTTTTTTTATGATTCATTAATAAATAATAAACAATTTAAATTAGATATGCATGCTGTTAGGTATTTTATTGATGTAGAGGATGTCTATCTTATTATTAAAAAAATAATTTCCAGTAAATCATTGGAATCTGGGTGTTATAATTTACTTTTCCCTTTTCCTTATAGTGTGATGAAAGTAGTAAATGCATTTGAGGATTTTCTTGGAAAAAAAGGAGATTATTTAATTAATGAGAAAGAAGGTGTTCATTATACAGTTAATATCTCTAAGCAACTATTGTCATACATAAATTTCAATATAAATGATCCAGAGGTTTATTTGAAAAACATATATATAAAATATTATCATCATTAAAGTTCATACTGTTTACTATCATTTATGAAGATTTTTGCTTACACAGAAGTTTATGCACACGAGACGGTAACATTCATAACAAATGAATTAAAATGTGTGCAAGAATCTCATGAGTTATTATTTGTATACTCGGAAAGGAAAAATCCCTCTAGGTATATTTTAAAAAACATGATTAATATTCCATTTAGATATAATAAAATATATAATAAAATTAGATGGTGGCTAGAGCAATATGAGATATATTACACTTTGTATAATTTTTCATTTAGAAGCAAGATAAATAAAGTAATAAATGATTTTAACCCAGATATTATTCATTGTCATTTTGGAACAGATTTTTTAAAAATTATTTCAAATTTAAATAATAAGAATAAAAAAATTCCTATTCTTATTTCATTTTATGGGTTTGACGTAACAGAAAAAATTCGAAATAAAGCTATATTAATAAAGTATAAGCAATATTTAAGTTTACCTAATGTTTATAGTACGGCCGTATCAAAGTCTCTTGTAGATAATATAAATAAGTATGTCAATCCTTATAACCCAGCTAATGTTCTTAATAGTGGTATTGATACAGATTTTTATAAAAGGAAATCGTATAAGTTAAAAGATGAAGAGTTTGTTTTTTTACAAGTATCTTCTTTTTTAGAGAAAAAAGGACATTATTTTACATTAAAAGCTTTTAAAAAATTTATAGAGCTTAATACAACATATAATTATAAATTCATAATAGTTGGATTTGGGCCTTTAAAAAATGAAATTAGGCAGAGCATTAAAGAATTTGAACTAGAGAAGTATGTGATAATGAAAGAATCTATTACACCTTCAGAAATGGTTGAGCTAGCCAGCCGAGTTAATTGTTTTGTTCAAATGAGTGTAACAGCAAAAAATGGAGATCAAGAAGGATTGCCAAATGTATTATTAGAAGCAATGTCTTTAGAATTGCCAATTATGTCTACATTTCATGCGGGTATTCCTGAAATAGTGATAGATGGTGAAAACGGAATTCTTTGTGAAGAAAAAAATATTGATCAGTACGTAAAAGCTTTTTCTAATATTACAAATTGGAAAATTTCTGCTAGAAATAGACAACGAGTGGTTGATAAATTTAGTTTTCAAGCTCATATGAATAAATTAAACGAAATTTACAATGATATTCATAAAAAAAATTAAGTCGAAGCTTAATCAACAACACCAAAAGTTGAGTAAGTTTTTCAGAAAATTTAAAAAGCCAATTAAAAAAGAAAAATTAGTAAAGAATTTATCAGCAGTTGGAATTCAATCAGGAGACATCTTGTTACTTCATTCATCTCTAAGTAAAGTAGGTAATGTAGACGGAGGTGCCCAAACAGTAATCGATTCTCTATTAGAGAAGATTGGAGATTCTGGAAACTTAGCAATGCCAGCATATTCTTATGTTCATTCTATGGTTAACACCACTAAAGAAGAAGACTATATTTTTGATCCTATTCATACAAAGTCAGTTGTTGGTGTTGTTACAGAGGTTTTCAGAAAGATGAAAAATGTAAGAAGGAGTATTCATCCTACTCATTCAATATGTGCATTTGGTCCAAATTCAGATACTATTGTTTCAGGGCATTTGGAAGCAGAAACAAATTTTGGTATCGGAACTCCATTTCATAAAATTAGAGAGATGAAAGGGAAAATTGTTGGAATAGGAATAGGAATAGGACCAGTAACTATTTATCATACTATAGAAGATTTTTTTCCTAATGATTTTAAGGATGTGTATCTGCAAGTTAAATATCCTATTAAAATTAAATTGGATAATATGATATTTAACAAAGATATTTTCGTTCATAACCCAGAATTCCATAAATATAGAATTGATAAAACACCTGAAATAGAGCAATGGTTTAGGAAATATTTTAAAGAAAAAAAAATTTTACATGAAGGGGCCTTTGGTTCTGGAAATATTTGGTGGATGGATATTCAGAAATTGTATGATGAATTGTTAGATTTAAGAAAAAAAGGAATAACAATTTATAATATCCCTAAAAATTGAGACCAAACAAAAACATATTATTAACGTTTGATTACGAACCATATCTTGGAAAAAAATCAGGTTCAGCAAAAAAATGTGTTATTGAGCCAACAAATGCTTTATTGTCTATTGTTAAAAAATATAATGCAAAATGTGTTTTTTTTGTTGATTTACTTTATGTATCGTACTTAAAAAAAATACCAGATTTACATCTAGATTTTGAAGCTATCAAAGCTCAATTAATCTTATTAAATAAAAATGGACACTTTATTTTTCCTCATATTCATCCACATTGGATTGATTCTGTTTACATTAAAGAGGAAAAGCAATTTGATTTAAGTAATTTATCTAGGTATTCGTTGTCAATGTTTTCAGTTTCAGAAATAAATGATTTATTTACTGAGGCTATCAGGTTATTAAATGATATAGGTATTTCATATAATGCTTATGGATATCGTGCTGGAGGTTGGTGTATACAGCCTTTTTGTAATTTTAAAGATATTTTTTTGAGAAATAATATAATAAGTGAATTTAGTGTTTTGCCCGGGTATAAAAATAAAAGTATGACACAAGCATTTGATTTTTCTGACGTGACAACTAATAAGCCTTATCTTTTTTCTGATAGAGTTGAAATCCCTGATATTAAAGGATTGTTTAAAGAGTTTCCTATTTCTACTATTTATTGTAACGGTAGCGTTGTTTTACAGGATAAAATAGTTAAAAAATATTTGTGGAAAACTGGAGATAGAGGATGGGGCGATGGTATTAGCGCAGATACTGCTAGTTTTAAATCAAATTCAAATAATCAAGAAATGATATCTATAGACATATTGACAATCGCAAAACTTAAGTTATATAAGTCATATATCAACAAAAATGATTATATGCATTGGATTTCGCACCCTAAAATGTTTACACATCATGGTTTATATACTTTTGAAAAATTTCTAAAATACTGTCATTCTCATTTTAATGTAGAATATGACTTTAATAAAATGATTTAGAGTTGTATTTTAAGTGAAATGTATATAATAATAGATTTATTTTATATAATGTAGGCTTTCGTAGAAAAATAAAACTAATATCATCAGATGAATATACTTATTGTTATAGGTACCAGACCTAACTTTATCAAGGTCACTCAATTTAAAAAAATAGCATCAACTTTTCCATCATTGGATTTAAAAATTGTTCATACAGGTCAACATTATGACGATAAGATGGCGGATGTTTTTTTTAGACAATTTAATTTAGTTCCCGACTACTTTCTAAATATATCTCAGAGTTCGCCAAATTCTCAAATTGCTGAAATTATGCAAAAGCTGGAGCAGCTTATGCTGAGCGACTTTAAGCCGGATTTACTGATTGTAGTAGGAGATGTTAATTCTACATTAGCAGCTTCCGTTACAGCTAATAAAATGGGAATAAAGTTAGCGCACATTGAAAGCGGATTGAGAAGTTTTGATGAAACGATGCCAGAAGAGCATAATAGAATTTTAACCGATAAATTGTCAAACTTGTATTTTATTACTGAGCAAAGTGGATATGATAATTTAATACAAGAAGGAGTGTCTTCTGATAAAATCATTTTTGTTGGAAATACTATGATTGATACCATGGTTGCGTTTGAAAAAGAAATTGATGGTTCAGGTGTTTTAACTCAATACAAATTAGATGAGAATGATTTTGTATTGATGACTATGCATCGTCCTGCAACTGTTGACAATTATGAGGAACTTCATAAACTTTATAAGTTGATAGAAGATTTAACTATAAAATACAAAGTGTTTTTCCCTATTCATCCTCGCACATTAAAACGAATTGAAGAATTTGGCTTGAAAGAGAAATTTTTGACGAATCCTAAAATTATTTTAGCAGACCCTTTAGATTATTTTGGTTTTCAAAAATTAGTAAAAAAATGTAAATTTATTATTACAGACAGTGGAGGCATTCAAGAAGAGTCTACTTTTTTAGGAAAACCTTGTTTAACTCTAAGGCCTAATACCGAAAGACCTATAACTGTTACTGAGGGAACAAATACGCTTGTGCCTTTTGAAGTGGATATTATAAAAGATTTTGTTTCTCAAATTGAATCTGGAAAATATAAAAAAGGAAAAATTCCAAAATTGTGGGATGGAAAATCAACAGAACGAATCTTAAGCTATTTATCTAACTAATCATGATATTGTATTTAACTTTTAACGACGCACCTTCTGGAATTTTTTCCAGTCAAGTGATTGATGTTGTGAAGTTTTTGAATATACATGTTCAAGAAAAGGTACAATTAGTATCATTTGTTTCTATTAGAAATTATTTTAATCATAAAGCAAAAATAAAAGCAGAATTATCTGATGCGATTGTTCTGCCCATGTTTCCTGGGGTGCACAGATGGCGTTTAAATAGTTTTTTATTGTTTTTAATTGTATTATTTAAAAGCCCCAAAAAAATTATAGGGCGTAGTGTTTTAGCTACCCAATTAGCTTTAAAGATGCGCTCTAGTGGAAGAGTGAATGAAGTTATCTATGATGGAAGAGGTGCTATAAAAGCAGAGTGGGAAGAGTATCAAGTTATTCAAAATCCTAAGATGCTTTCAGAAATATTTAATTTAGAAAAAAAAGTGGTTTTGAAATCGGATGGTAGAATAGCTGTTTCTAATAAATTAATTACATATTGGAAACATGATTTTGGATATTGTTCAAATGATCACGTTGTTATTCCATGTACTTTAAATAAGTTATTTGAAGATGTTGTTTTAACCGAACAAACAATTAATGAAGCTCGAAAAGCCATTGGCTTTGATGAAAATGCCATAGTTTTTGTATATTCAGGATCTGTGGCTGGGTGGCAATCGTTTAATGTATTGTATGATTACATTTCTCCAATACTAAATAGGGATTCAAATTATAAATTGATGTTTTTATCGGATGAGGATGAAAATATCTTAAAACTTCAACATCAATTTCCTCATCAGGTTATATGTAAAAAGTTAAAGGTGAATGATGTACCTAAGTATTTGTTAGCGGCAGATTATGGGTTATTATTACGAGAAGAAACGGTTACAAATCAAGTAGCCTCTCCTGTAAAATTTGCTGAATATATTGCTTGTGGTTTAAAGGTTATTATTTCTGATCATTTAGGAGATTACTCAAAATTTGTTGAGACATTTGATAATGGTATACTAAATGGGAAGCATGTTTTGCCTCATAAAAAAGTGTTGTTTTCTGATAAACAAAAAATTAAGTATATTGCTCAAACAAATTTTTCTAAAATTCATTTTTTGAGTCAGTATAAAAATCTCATTTTAGACAATAAATATTAAAATGAGAGTTGCTTTAATAACTGATGGAATTTGGCCCTATGTGATAGGTGGAATGCAAAAACATAGCTATTTTTTAGTTAAATATTTTTTGAAAAATGGTGTTTATGTTGATTTATACCATTGTAATGAAAGTCATTATGATATTTCAAAATTAGAATTCTTTACAGAGGAAGAAAAAAAATATTTGAATTCATTTGTGTTTACTTTTCCAAAGTATCAAAAATATCTTGGGCATTACTTTAAAGAATCTTACGATTATAGCTCAACTTTATATGAAACCTTTGTGAAACAGCCAAAAGTTGACTATATTTATACAAAAGGCTATTGCGGTTGGCGTTTTATAAAAGAAAAGAAAAATGGAGTTACTTTGCCCCCCATCGCATTAAGACTTCATGGATACGAAATTTTACAAAAGACAAACTCTATAAAAAATAAAATCAGAAAAATCATGTATATGCCTTTGGTGAGTTATTTAAATCAAAATGCAGACTACGTGTATTCTTACGGAGGTAAATTAACTCAAATGACTCAGGAAGCATTTCATTTGCCATCTTCTAAAATGATTGAAATATCAACAGGTATAAGCCAATCTTGGCTCAATGAAAATGTAACTGTTCAAAAACAACGAACCTTTTGTTTTGTAGGTCGTTATGACGTGAGAAAAGGAATTGTTGAATTACACGAGGCATTGTCTCAAATGATAACAGACCAAGATTTTAAATTTCATTTTATTGGAGAATTACCTGAAGAATTAAAGATTCACCATTCTTCTATTATATATCATGGTGTGTTAAAAAGTGAGGAAGCGATTAAAACCATTCTAAGGGAGTCTGATTTTTTGGTAGCACCTTCCCATTCAGAAGGAATGCCCAATGTGATAGTGGAAGCGATGGCAAGTGGCTGTGGCATTGTGACAACAGATGTTGGGGCGATTTCAGTATTGGTTTCAAGTGAAGAAGGTTTTTTAATCCCGCCATTTTCTTCTGAGGCTATTAAAAGTGTTTTGGTAAAATTGATACAAATGCCAAAAGAAAAAATTTTAGAATATAAACATCAGGCTTTAAATAAAGTAAAAAATAACTTTTTGTGGGAAAAGGTTATTAAAAAAGAGATTCAGGAAATTGAAAAAAGAATACATTTAAAATAATACAATGGAACAAACCCCCGAAAAAATTCAAGAGCAATATTACGCTTCTACAGCTACTCAGTATGATAACATGCATGTTTTGCATACCGATAAGGAACACATGTTAGCTTTAGAATTAATGAGCGCTTATATTTCATTTTACAATATTAAATCTGTATTGGATATTGGTGCTGGAACTGGAAGAACTCTTTTATATTTAAAACATAGATTTCCTAATTTAAAAGTTCTGGGAATTGAACCGGTAGAAGCCCTGCGCGAAGAAGGTTATAAAAAAGGTTTATTAAAATCAGAATTGATTGATGGAGATGGAAATAATATGAATTTGAAAAATAATAGTTACGATTTAGTTTGTGAATATGGTGTTTTGCATCATGTGAGATATCCAGAAAGAGTAGTAAATGAGATGTTAAGAGTAGCTGCCATTGGCATTTTTATTTCAGATTCAAACAACTTTGGACAAGGAGGATTAATTTCGCGTTCATTTAAACAAGCTTTAAATTTCTTTGGTTTATGGAACGTTTTTAATTTGATAAGAACAAAAGGCAAACGCTATCAAATTTCAGAAGCCGATGGGTTATTTTACTCTTATTCTGTTTTTAATAATTATAAAGCAATTCAGTCAAAATGTGATGTTTTAATTACGGGTATCAGAAGTCAAGGAGTTAATCCATATCGTTCGGCTTTGCATATTGCTTTATTTGGATTAAAAAAGAAGTAATTGAATCCAAATCATCAAATAGTTATATCCCATTCTGGTAAACAGCATTCTTACCAAGTGGCTAAATCTTTAAATGAACTTGGTTTTTTAAATCAATTTTATACGAGTTCATATATTAAAAATATTGGGCTTCAAAAATACTTTCTAAAAAGGAATAATCAATTTTGGACAAGGCGATTTTTAAAAGGTTTATCTGGAAACAAAGTTGGCGCTAATTGGCGATTTGAAATACCCGAACATCTTGGTAAGATATTTAAGTATGATTCAAAAAAAATTGAAGAACTTGTTTATAGTCGCGATGAAAAATTTGATACGTATATTTCAACTGTTTTATCTAAAACTAAACCAAAGTACTTTTGGGGATTTCAAGGTAGTTGTTTGAAATCATTGAAAACCGTTAAGCAATATGGAGGAACAGCTATTTGTGAATTAGCCACAGCTCACATTACTTATGCAAAGCGTATTTTAAATGAAGAAAAGCTTTTACATCCAGAATGGGCAGATAGTATTTCAAATGTTGATTTTCCTGTACAGTATGAAAAACGTTTGATTGAAGAGCCAAAAGAAGCTGATATTGTCATAGCCGCTTCAGCATTTACAAAATTGACATTAACTGAGTCTGGTATTTCAGAAAGTAAAATACATATACTTCCATTAGGCGCGGATATTGAACATATCAAATACCTTGAAAAAAAACGAAATAAAAATAAACCTTTAAAGCTGTTGTATGCAGGAACAGTTACACAGCGTAAAGGAATTTATTATTTACTAGAAGCTATGAAACATTTCAGTAAATCTGAGGTTGAATTACATATCATTGGAAATATATTTGGATCAGGAGTGGCTTTTGAAAAGTATAAAGATGTTTATACCTATCATGGCTCTGTTTCTCAACAAAAATTATTTGATTTGTATCACGAGTTTGATGTGCTTGTATTGCCAACTATTTTTGAAGGATTTGCCTTAGTGATAGTGGAGGCAATGGCAGCTGGATTGCCAGTCATTACAACTGCTCATTCTATTGGTCCCGAATTAATCAATGATAATCAAAATGGGTATATAGTGCCTATCCGAAATATTGAGGCAATTAGAGAGTCGATTGAGAAAATAATAAAAAAGTCGGAAATTGAATTTGAGAAAATGAGTAAGGCAGCACGAACTTCGGCTTTAAATTATTCTTGGAAAATATATAAAAAAAAATTGAAAATGTTTTTAGAAAAAATATAATTAAATACTGTTACACTTTATTAAAGATTACATATATGAAAAGGCTAATTAAAAAAATGATTTTTGGTGATGACCAAATTCAAACCATTAAAGGTGGTATTGGTAAAGGGTTGAAAATGAATATTGATGTTTCGTCTAAAGCTCAAAGAATAATAGGATTAGATGAACGCGAGATTCAAAAACCATTTATGAATTATTCTAAAATCTGTAATTATTTTTTTGATATTGGTGCATCTGATGGATATTATAGTTTATTATATAGAAAATATAATCCAACTGGAGCTATATATATGTTTGAGGCACAAACAAAGTTTAAGAAAGAACAAGAAGAGCATTTTAGGTTAAATGGCTTCAAAATGGATTATCATCACTATGATAAATTTGTTTCAAATTTAGATAATGATAAAAATGTAAGTATCGATGCTCTTTTTCGGGATAAAAATAAAACGTTATTATTTAAAATTGACGTAGATGGAGGAGAAATGGACGTTTTAAACGGAATGAAAAATACTGCCATCAATAATAATTGTTATTTTGTAATAGAAACTCATACAAAACAATTAGAAATAGATTGTCTAAAATTTCTTCAAGATTTAGGATATAAAACAAAAATTATCGATCAGGGTTGGTATCGCTCTTTTGTAAAAGAAGATAGACCTATTGAGCACAATCGTTGGTTTATAGCTTCTAAATAATAATTAGTTAATTGAACACAATTCCATACATAGAGCAAGGACGTAAGAATTTTTGGATAGTTTTGTTTATTTACATTTCTATCTTCATAAATTCTTATGTGTTTTTTAAAGAGCCATTTGAATTTTATATAGGTTATTTAATATATATTATTCTTTTGCCTGGTTTTGTTTTTCGATATGGTTTTAATAGAGCTTTATTTTTTATTTTTTCAGTACTATTGATTAATGGTATTGTTAATATTTGGGCTGGAAATGATACTGCTGCTCAATTTTTTAAAGTTTTCTTAGGTTTGTTTTTGTCTTATTCTTTTTATTATTATGTGTTTAATGAGGTTAATTTTGAAATTGAAAATTTATATAAATGGTACTTAAAGGCTTCCTATCTTGCTGCTCTTTTAGGCTTGTTTCAGTTTGTATCTTACCAGATTGGTTTTAGAAGTGGTTATACCTTTTTTGGAATATTTAATAAGTGGGGCTTTGCAGGTGGTGGATTATTTGGAATGCGAATTAATTCTGTTTTTTCGGAACCTACCCATTTGGCTTGTGTATTAGCGCCAGCATTTTTCTTATCTCTTTATAATTTATTTAATAAAGAAAATTATTATTTATCTAAATGGCAAGGGATCTGCATAATTACCGTTTATATACTTTCATTTTCAGGCTTAGGACAAGCTGGGATATTTTTGACTTTTTTATTTTTGGCAATTAGTTATGGCTTGGTTCGATATATTATTATCTTGATTCCAGTTACGATTTTAACTTTTAATATCCTGTATAACAATGTAACCGATTTCAGATATCGTTTAGACGGATTAGTGAGTTTGTTTTCTGGAGAAGAATTTATTCAAGGAACAACTCATGGCTCTTCTTTTATTTTGTATAATAATTATACAGTGGCTTTAAAAAATTTTCAAACTAATCCTTTATTTGGAACGGGAATCGGTTCTCATCTTGTAGCATTTGAAAAATATTCATTAGCTAAAAATTTCAAAACCTTTGGATTTAATTTTAATGGACAAGATGCTAATTCGATGTTTTTGAGATTAATGTCAGAAACTGGATTATTTGGTCTATTAATTTTTTTAATTATCCTAGTGAAGTGTTATGTAAAAAGAGATAAAGAACACTTGACGTATCATTGGTTGATTAGTAACGGGGTGTTAGTCATGATATTATTAAACTTATTTAGACAGGGTCATTATTTTTTAAATGGTTTTCCTTTTTTTGTTTTGTTATATTATTACAATAAAGTGTCTTATTTGAATTATATTAATGATTTGAAAGTTGAAACAAAACAGCTCCCCTAATCTAGTTCTACTTTTTAATCCTTTTTTAAATATTGTGAGATTCTGAAACAAGTTCAGAATGACTAGTGTTAAGATTTATTGACTGTTTATACGACAACTTATTAGATACGAGAAGAGGAAAAATAAAATAAAAAGAGCCGCTCAACGAGCGGCTCTTTTTATAATGAATTTTGTAATATATAAATTAACGAATGATTTTTTGTGTTTTTATATGACCCAATAGGTCAGTAACATTAACAATATAAACACCACTTGATAAATTAGAAATATCAATTTTATTGGTGTTTCCTGCTTCCACAATCATGTTGTTTTCTTCAAATAATAATTTTCCTGAAATATCATAAATAGCAACTTTAGAAAGATAATGAGTGCTATTAATAGATTTTAAATTGACTGTATTTTCAGAACCAAAAACAATCATATCATTATCAAATATTGCTTGGTTTACATCAGATTCAGAAGATTTTTTACTTAATTTCAATACATAGTCAGTATTTGTGTCATTCTCTTTTCCTACAATTGAAATAGAAGAATTTAATTCATATTTTTTACCAGTTTTAGTGTTTTCAATCCAAACATAATTGTAGTTATTTGTACTTAATACGTTTGGCTCTATATAATACACGCCTTCTTTTGGTGTATACATTGCTAAAGGCAAAGTAACATTATCATCTTCTGTATTAATATTATTCGTAATTAATTTAGCGTCAGAATTAGTCAACATATAAATAGCAGGAGCCGTTTTATTTGGGCTCTTCAAATACAAAGCATCTAAGTCTTTATCATATCCTAAGCTTCCGTTATCATTAAAATTAATTGTATTTTCATTATAGAAAGACAATGTTGGACTTGAAAAAATTAATTTAATTCCATAATTAGGAATTGTACGGTAAAAAGTTGTTACAGTACTGGTTGATTTAGAACTTTCTGTGAAGACCAATGATCCAGCCGAAGAAACTGTAATCCAAAAACCTTGATGAGGCGGTATAACAGGACTAGAACCATAATCTGCATAATTTCCTGTATTATCCAAAATTAAGACATTACCTATAATATTAGTTTTTGTACAAGCTGAGTAGTTTACAGCAGAGGCATAAGGATTACCAACTAAATGAACACCTGCATAAGCACTAGCTCCAGTAAATGATAAATTAACTGTTTTGTTTCCAAAATTTGGTGTTCCTTTTGTATCAATAGTTCTAGCTGCCCATGATGTTAAATCATCAGCTATATATGTTTCATAAGCTTTTCCCGCTACTAATGGGTAAGAAGAGCCTGTTACAGGCGCGTAATCTCCAATTGATTCTTGCCAATCATATACTGAGTTAGAGCCGCTAGCTGTTCCATCAACACCTGCAGGGCCTGGAATTCCATCATCGGCGCCAATACCACTCATATATAAATCATCATCCCAATCCATAATAGTTGAATTGGATACAGGACTACTTAAATCATGATAGTTTGCTGCGCGTGAACTGATATGTTTTTGAATTGTCATGCTGCCAGCAAAGGCTCCAGTTCCTGTAACAGGCGCAATTCTTGCAGTTTTTGAGGCATCACTAATTAGTGTGAAATTGCCGTTAGCATTAAACGTTCCGCCAGAATTAGTTAATACGTTTGTTAACGATTGAGGGCTATTAACAGTTAAACCCGCAGGATTACTTAATGTTAAATTGTAAAATTGTGTATTAGTGGAGCCACTAATATTTTGTGATGAAGATCCATTAAAAGTTATAGTAGATTGTCGGCAATTCAAAATCCCATTGTTTACTAAATTCCCTCTTATAAATAAAGATTGATTTGCAGCTGATAGGTCTAATGTACCTGAATTAATTGTTAAACTTTGGACTATAATAAGAGAACGGTTCAAAGATACTGTTCCAGATCCATTCAAAATCATATCATTAAACTGTTCATTAGCAGTACTTCTGCTTATTGTTTGAGTCCCAGAACCATTAAATGTTATCGTGCCTTGATTTGTGATAGTAAAGTTGGCAGTGTTACTCCAATTACCACCAATAGTCATATTAAAATTATTTAGGTTAAAATTAGACCCAGAGAGAGTAAAATTATTTAAAATAGTTAAGTTGCCATTTGCGGTTTTAGTAAATCCCCCTGTTATGACGAGATTATAATATGTAGTAGGGAATATAGATAAACTTTGACTGCCAGGGCTATAAGTAATAGAGTTGTTTGTTGCGCTTGCTGTTAAATTTGCTACAGTTATAGAGCTTGCAACTCTTAAAGAAGAGTTAGATTCATTAATCCAATTAGTTGCAGTGTTATATCCTATAATAGAACCGCCCCACAATGTTACATTTCCAAAATTACTTACAGTAGCAGATTTTAAATAAAAATAATTGGCTTTATATATAGTTGTACCTGATGCAATGGTTAAATCTGCATATATATTCCAGTTACCAGGATTTGTAAATTGAGTACTTGAACTAAATATAGTTGGAGCATAAACTTGATAATACACTGTTCCAGCTAAGGTTCCGTTATTAGTAAAATCTCCATAACCAAACATGTTTTGGCTGTTAAAATTTATAGTTCCATTATTTAGAACAGTTAATGTTTTCCAATATGAAGTACTAGTCATTATAACAGAGTTGCCACCATTAATAGTTACATCATCATCCGCATCCGGGATGCCATCTGTATCTATTGCGCCAGTTACAGTCCATGTTCCTGGAGCGCTCCAGGTTCCAGAAGCTACACTTGAAAAGGTTGAAGCAGTTATATTATTTATGCCTATTAAGACAAAGAATAAAATTGTAAATATTTTTCTCATGGTGCTAAATTTTAATGTATTAAACCAAATGTATAAAAAACAAACGAAAGTTCCAACTCAAAGACTCAATAAATATGCCATTTGTTAATAAAAGCAAAAAGCGTCCCATGATTTAACATTAGACGCTTTTTGCTAAAAATAAACTAGTCGTTAAGCTTGGGCAGTTGGTCCGCCAAAACTTAATGGTAAGGCGTTCATTTCGCTATCTTTTATTTTTCCATGCATTTGTTCAAAACGAGTGACATTATCTGCTAAAGCTTTCATTAAACGTTTAGCATGTTGTGGAGTTAATACAATGCGAGATTTTACTTTTGCTTTAGGTACACCTGGCATCACTTTAATAAAATCAACCACAAACTCTGTTGGAGAATGCGTAATAATAGCAAGGTTTGAATATATGCCTTCTGCAATCTCTTCAGAAAGTTCGATGTTTAATTGATTTTCAGGGTTTTGATTTTCCATGGTTGTTTTTTTATTAAAGATAATGTTTTTTGTTTGTTCTCGACTACGCTCAAACTGACAAAGCATTGTCACTTTGAGGGCAGTCGAAGGGTTAATTAATCATTTCGACAGAGCGCTTCACGAACTTCGTTAACTCTTCACCTTTTAATAAGCCTTGGGATAATAAGGCTAAATCGGCTGCTTGTTTTGCCAATTGACTTTGTTTAGCGGCATCTTTTTCTACTAATATTTTACTAATTAACGGGTGATTTGCATTTACAACTAAATTATACATATCAGGCATTGAACCATAAAAATTCATTCCACCTCCGCCACCCATAGCTTGCATGTCTTTCATACGACGCATAAACTCAGGGCGTGTAATTAACATAGGCGAATCTGTTTCGCTTAAGCTTTCAAACGTCACCGTGTATTTTTCTTTAGCAACCACACCTTCCACAATTGGTTTTAAAGTGTTTTGTTCTTCTTCGCTTAATTTACTGACTTGTCCGTCGTCTTTCTTAATTAATTTCTCAACAGTGTCAGCATCTACACGAACAAATTGTGTGTTCGTTAACTTGCTTTCTAAATGATTAATTAAGTGTGAATCTAATGGCGAATCCATTAACAATACATCATATCCTCTTGATTTTGCTGCATCAATATAGGTGTGTTGTTCATCGGTATTAGTTGCATATAAGAAAACCACTTTACCATCTTTATCTGTTTGGTTTGCTTTAACGTGAGCATCATATTCTTCCAAAGTAAATGCTTTCGCTTCGGTGTTTTTTACTAAAGCAAATTTTACTGCTTTTTCATAAAATTTCTCGTCGCTAATCATTCCGTATTGAACAAATATTTTTACATCATCCCATTTAGCTTCAAAATCAGGACGTTCTTTTTTGAAAATCTCTTCTAATTTATCTGCTACTTTTTTAGTGATGTGTGCTGATATCTTTTTCACATTTCCATCGGCTTGTAAATAACTACGACTTACATTTAATGGAATATCTGGACTATCAATTACACCACGTAACATAGTTAAAAAATCAGGGACAATATTCTCTACGTTATCCGTTACAAACACTTGGTTACTGTATAATTGAATACGGTCTTTAGGTGCTTCAAACTTGTTAGATAATTTAGGGAAGTATAAAATACCAGTTAAGTTAAATGGATAATCTACATTTAAGTGAATGTGAAACAAAGGCTCTTCAAATTGCATTGGATACAATTCGCGATAGAACGCTTTATAGTCTTCATCTTTTAAATCCACTGGTTTTTTAATCCAAGCAGGAGTAGGGTTATTGATAATGTTTTCTACTTGAATTTCTTTTTCTTTTTCGTGTCCTTTTTCATCTTTTTCGCCAGTAGGAACCCATTCTGATTTGGTTCCAAAAACAATTTCAACGGGTAAAAACTTACAATATTTTTTTAGTAAGCCTTCAATTTTACTGTTTTCTAAAAACTCTAAACTGTCTTCAGCAACATGTAAAACAATTTCAGTTCCTCTGTCAGTTTTTGTTGTAATTTCTTCAATGGTATATTCAGGACTTCCATCACATTCCCAACGAACAGCTTTACTTCCTTCTTTATGAGATAATGAGAAAATCTCTACTTTTTGTGCTACCATAAAGGCAGAGTAAAAACCTAAACCAAAGTGGCCAATCACCACATTTTTATCTACTTTATCTTTGTATTTTGTCACAAATTCTTCGGCACCACTAAAGGCAATTTGTGTAATGTATTTTTCAATCTCTTCAGCTGTCATACCAATACCTTTATCTTTAATGGTAATGGTTTTAGCTGCTTTATCAACTTTAACTTCAATTTTTAAATCCCCTAACTCACCTTTAGCTTCACCCATAGATGTTAAGGCTTTTAGCTTTTGAGTAGCATCAGTTGCGTTACTCACTAATTCGCGTAAAAAAATTTCGTTATCGCTGTAAAGAAACTTTTTAATAATTGGGAAAATGTTTTCGGTTTGTACGTTAATTTTTCCAGTGCTCATGTTTTAAAATATTTAAGTTTAAGGGCTTCGACTTCGCTCAGCCTGACATTATTTTTTTCGGTCTTTTATAGTCAAAGGTTGTACCAATAGGGTCGGAGGTGACAAAATGGCAAGAATTTAAGTTTCTTAATTATAATAAAAAATACATAGATTTGAGATTGAATTATGAAAGTTGTAAAACTACCATCTCGATTTTTATTAACGCAGAAGCATATTAATGTGACAATTTCTATTCTTAATGAATTAGTTAAGGATGGGGAAAAGGAATTGGCTATTGATTTTTCTGGATTAATAGATATGAGAAAAGGAGATTTATTAGTACTAATAGCCCAATCCGAGAAAGCAACTATTGATAAAAAAATAAAGTTATATAGAACTGGTGGTATTCCTAATGTTAGTAGGATAAAAAAGCTATTTACTGCAAAAAGCGTATTTTTTCATGTTAACAAAACAATTGAACCTTCTAACTTAACAGATGCAGAAAAGGAAAACCTAGTTAATCCAGATATAATTGATTCAGTTGTTAAAGATTTAAAAAAAATCGGAATTAAAGATTATTATGTGCCATTTAATATATTTTTGACAGAACTTGTAGGAAATGCAGTTGAACACGGTATAAAAGCGAAAAATATAAATTGGTGGCTAACCCATGAAATTGATAGGAAAAATCAAACTGTTATTTATACCTTTGTAGACATGGGAATGGGTATAATTAACTCTCATAAAGAAGCGGGCTTACCATTTAGATATAATTTTGTCAAGCACGAAAATATTGTGTTGGATTCATTATATGGAAGATTAGGATCCTCAACGAAGGAGCCAAATAGAGGAAGAGGTTTGCAACAGTTAAAGGATATGATAGAAAAGGAATTAATCTCTAATTTAGTATTAATTACAAATACTGTATCTTTGGAGTATATTGACGGAACATTTGTTGCAAATAATAATCCGAATTTTGTTGGCACGTATTTTAGTTGGACTATTAGTAAAGAAAATATAAAAAAATGGAAGAGTGTAAAATAGAAATAGCAAAAGAATTCAGTGAAAAAATAGGTGGTAGATGGATTAAATTAGGCCCTTATTCTGGGGAAGACTTTTTTAACAAATTACTTAAACCAAAATATTTAGAAGCTGTAAACTCTAATAGAAAACTTCATATTTATTTAGATGGGACAAAGGGTTATGGAAGTTCTTTTTTAGATCAATCTTTTGGTCAGCTTTCTCGTGATTATGGAATTGAAAATGTGAGGAAGAACATTGAGTTTCATTCTCAGTTTTTTGATTGGATCGTTAAGTATATTAATGAAGAAATTTGGAAATGAAGTTTTTAACTATATTTTTTTCGTGTATTGGAATTTTTATTTTATTCATATTGGCACATGCGTTTTGTGAAGGTATCTGGATTAATGGATTTCAATTAAAAAAAGAAATTGATTTAATGGATTTTTCCACATTAATTTTTTCCTCTTTTGTAACTATAGCGACTGGATGGTACATTGGAAAAAAAGTTACAGAAAATAGGTATGAAAAAGATTATTTTATTCAAGACTTAAAGAATATCGAAAGAGATATTAATAATGTATTAAATAATACCCAATCAGATATGGTTGAAATTAGTCTCATGACCAATTTAATGAATCAGTTAAATACTAATATTGAACTTTTTTCTTCAACTGTGAACATTTTTGATAAAAGTTTAAATATCGATGATCTCAAAACTAAGTTTCGGCTATTATACACAAAAACGACAGATTCAGATAGTAATTACTTATTATTAGATGATTCTAATCGAAATGAAATTTCTCAACTATGTTCGAGCTTTATAAAAGAAACACGCATTCTGATATGCAAAATAAATAAGCAATAATAATAGTCTAGTTGTAAGCGACCAAACTAGACTAGCCCTTAAAAATCAAAAACCCTCTCAATCAATGATTAAGAGGGTTTTTTGTTGTCCGACTAGGGCTCGAACCTAGACTCTACTGAACCAAAATCAGTCGTGTTGCCAGTTACACCATCGGACAATCTAAACTTCCTGTAAAGTTCGGGGCACAAAAATAACAAAATATCTTCATTTACAAAAAATTCATAAAAAAAAACTTTCATTCTGTTTAAGTGCCTTTTTTAGTTAAATTCGCATCTTATAGCTTTTTAAAATAAAAATATGCAGTTTAAAAAATTAAACAACATTATTGGCTGGATTGTTTTCGCCATTGCAACATTTACCTATGTTTCTACAATTGAGCCAACAGCAAGCTTTTGGGATTGTGGCGAGTACATTGCTTGTGCTTATAAATTAGAGGTTGGTCACCCTCCTGGAGCACCATTCTTTTTATTAGTTGGCCGCTTCTTTGCCTTAATGGCTGGTGGAGATCCTGCCATGGCTGGTAAAATGATTAACATTATGTCGGCTTTATGTAGTTCGTTTACTATTTTATTCTTATTCTGGACGATTACTCGTATTGGAATTAAAGCTATTGTAAAAAAAGGTGAAGAATTTACTTCTGCTAAACAATGGGCAGTTATTGGTGCTGGTATTGTTGGTGGTTTAGCGTATACATTTTCTGATTCATTTTGGTTCTCAGCTGTTGAAGGTGAGGTATATGCGATGTCATCTTTCTTTACAGCTTTAGTGTTTTGGGCAGTTTTAAAATGGGAAGAAGAAGATACGACTAATCCAGCTGGTTCTATGCGATGGTTGGTGTTAATTGCTTATTTAATGGGATTATCAATCGGTGTCCATTTATTAAATTTATTAACTATTCCAGCTATTTGCTTTATTTATTATTTCAAAAAGTATCCATTTACTTGGAAATCATTTTTTATCACAGGAATTATCTCATTAATTATTTTAGGAGGTATTCAAAATATTATGATTCCTAAAATTGTGAAGTTCGCAGCTGATTACGAAATTTTCTTCGTGAACAAATTAGGAATGGGCTTTAATATAGGTTCAGCATTTTATTTTGTGATTTTATTTACGGCGCTTACTGCATTGATTATGTACACCGTAAAAAAGAAAGAATCTTACTATAAATTTGGTTTTTATACAGCAATTTTATTTGCTGGAATTGCAGTCATTTCTGCAAACGGCATAGGCTCAATGTTTACTCGCGTTCTTGTGTTAGGTGGTTTATTGTACGGAATTAACTACTTGAAAACAAAAAACATCAATACGCTTAATGTCATTTTAATAAGTTTTACAACCCTAATTATTGGTTATTCATCATTCTTTATTTTAATTATCCGTTCTCAGGCAAATACACCAATGGATGAAAATGATCCAGAGAATGCCATTACAATGTTGTCATACTTAAATCGTGAGCAATATGGCGACTGGCCTTTAACTTATGGTCAGTATTATAATGCTCCAACAGATAATGCCAATTTTAAAGATGGAGAACCTGTTTATGCTAAAGATGAGGCTTCTCAAAAATATAAAATCGTAGATGATAGAAAAAAATCTATTCCTGCTTATCAAAAAGAATATTGTACGCCTTTCCCACGTATGTGGAGTCAACAAGGAAATCATGAGGCCGCTTATCGTTATTGGGGAGATGTTCAAAATCATCACAAGAAGAAAACAACGATGAATGAACAAACTGGCCAAATGGAAGAAGTTCAGATTCCGAATTTTGCAGCTAACATGACTTATTTTATCAATTATCAAATTAAGTATATGTACTTGCGTTATTTTGCTTGGAACTTTATTGGTCGTCAAAATGATATTCAAGGTTTAAATGGAAATCCTTTAGAAGGAAACTGGAAAACAGGTATTAAAGCATTAGATGATGTGTTTTTAGATTCGGATACGTCTTTAACTCCACACGCTGCATCAAATAATATGGCGAGCAATTCATTTTATGCATTGCCATTTATTTTAGGATTATTAGGATTCTTCTTCCATCTAAAAAATAATAAAAATGATATGTGGGTTGTTACCTTACTGTTTTTATTAAATGGAGTAGCAGTAGTATTTTATTTAAATCAATATCCTTATCAACCACGTGAGCGTGATTATGCCTATGTGGCCTCCTTCTACGCTTTTGCTATATTTATTGGATTAGGAGTGTTGTTTATATTTGATTTTTTAAGTAAAAAAATAAATGCCAAAACAGCTTCAGTTGTTGCTTTAGGATTAGGTTTAGTAATTCCTGCATTAATGGCTGCTGAAGGTTGGGATGATCATAATCGTTCAAAAAGAACCATGAGTAGAGATTTTGCGGTGAACTACTTAAATACATGTGCACCTAATGCAATTTTATTTACAAATGGAGATAACGATACATTCCCATTATGGTATGCGCAAGAAGTAGAAGGTATTAGAACAGATGTTCGAGTAGTAAATTTAAGTTTATTACAAACAGATTGGTATATCAATCAAATGCGCCGTGCAGCTTATGAATCAGCTCCAGTGCCATTTACTATTCCAGCTGAAAAATATACTCAGAGTAAACGTGAAGTTATTTATATTATGGATAAAGGGTCAGGACCAATGAGCTTGAAAAAAGCGATTGATTTTGCAGTATCCGATGATTTAGAAAATAAATTAGATTACGGAAATAAACCTTTAGATTATTTCCCATCAAAATCTTTCTACGTTCCAGTTGATTCGATGCAAGTGATGCGTGAAAAAGTAATTGCTGTAAAAGATACTGCCCGTTTAGCTAAAGCTATTAAGTGGTCAATTAATCGCCAGTACTTAACTAAAAACGATTTAATGGTGTTAGATTTAATTGCACATAATAACTGGAAACGTCCAATTTATTTTGCTGTTACAACTGGTTCTGAAGCTTATTTAGGATTGGAAGAATATTTCCAATTAGAAGGTTTAGCTTATCGTTTAGTGCCAATTAAAAATACAGATAATGAAATGGCACAAGGTGGACGTGTAAATACAGACATCATGTACGATAACATTATGAATAAATTTGCTTGGGGTGGTTTAGATAAAGAAGGTGTGAGTTTAGATGAGAACTGTACACGTATGGCGTCTAATATGCGTATGCAAATGGCAACGTTAGCGGGAGCTTTAATTAATAAAGGTCAAAAACAAAAAGCCGAAAAAGTATTGGATTTATGTTTAGAGAAAATGCCAGATGCTAATGTGCGTTATGAAGCAACACTTTATACGATTATAGCTGGTTACTATCAAATTGGTAACATGAAAAAGGCAACAGAATTATCTGGAAAATTATTTGATATTTATGAAAATGATTTAAAAGTATATAAATCTCAAAAGCCTGCTCATAGAGTGGCGTTTAACAGAGAAATGGATCAAGCAAAAGAAATTATGCGCCGTTTAGTAATGTTAGCTGAGCAATTTAAACAAGAAGAACATTCGAAACAATTAATGCAACGTTTAACTGCTAGCGTTCCCATGGAGGAATTAATGCCGCAAGAAGAACAGCAAGCGCAACCCATGCCGCAAGGTGGTATGTAGTTAAAAACTAAAAGCGCTTACATTTGTAGGCGCTTTTTTTTATTTAAAATAAATAGTTATGAGTCAAATTACTTTTCCAACCTATAGAAAATATAAAAACAATAAAAACTTCTTTAAGATTATTAGTCAAGATGAATTTGAAGAAATTAGTTTTATTGGATCAAAAGTAATTGTGACGAAACACCTTGCTAAAATTTTACCAGATAGAAATTTGATTGCCGATTTACTTCATGATAGCAATATAGCAGATCAATCAACTCAAGAAGAATACGAATCATATTTAATTAAATAAATCATCATTCTTTGATTTTGTCACTTCGAGCGTAGTCGAGAAGTCAATATCAAATAAAAAATAAACCAATGAATAAAATAGCCATTATAGGATGTGGTAATATGGGACTCATATATGCCAATTCCTTTTTAAGATACAAAATTGTTACAAAAGAAAATTTGTTATTAGTAGAGAAAAATATTGATAGACAAAAAAGTTTATCTGAAATGAATATTGGCAAAGTTGTCACAACAGATAATAAAAGTATTACTGAGTGTAATATTGTAATATTAGCTGTAAAGCCACAAGATTTTAAGGAATTATCAAATACTTTAAAAGAAGTGATTAATCCAACCTGCGTCGTTTTATCTATCATGGCAGGAACTGAAATTTCTTTTATCCAATCTGCTTTAAATCATCAATTCATTGTTCGTGCTATGCCAAATCTTCCAGTGGAAATTAGCATGGGTATGACAGCTTTTACAGCTTCTGATAAATTATCACATGATAAGATTATGTTAGTGGAAAATTTATTATCTACTACTGGAAGAACTTTATATTTAAAAGAAGAAAAACAATTAAATGCTGTAACGGCACTTAGTGGTAGCGGACCAGCGTATTTTTTTTACTTCATGAAACATTTAGTAGATGCTGGTATACAGATGGGATTAGATGAGCATGTATCGTCTATACTTGCTAAACAAACCATGTTAGGATCATTTCATTTAATTAATAACGGACAAAAAACCTTAGACGAATATATTACTTCCGTGGCTTCAAAAGGAGGAACCACTGAAGCAGCCTTAAAAACATTTAACGAAAATAAAATGGGTGAAGTGATTATAAAAGCATTGCAAAATGCAGAACATCGAGCAGAGGAATTAAGTATTAAGTAAAAAAGAGGCTACTAATCAGTAGCCTCTTTTTTTTCTCGAGTTGTCAGCCTGAGCGGAGTCGAAGGGTGAAATGTGTCTTTTATTCTTTTATGAATTTTTTAGTTGAGGTATTTTCTCCAGAAATTACTTTTACAAAATAAATCCCTGAACTTAAATTACTGACATTGATAGATGTTTGATTTAACACTTTATATTCTTCAGATATTAATACTTTTCCTAAGGCGTCAATCACTTCTATTTTAAAGCCATTTGTTTTTAAATCACAGCTGATGTTTAAAGTTCCATTAGTAGGATTGGGCGATAATGTAAAAACAGTTTGATTTTTTTGCTCTTTAATACTGGTTGTTAAACACTGGTTTAAAGTGGAATTGTAAATAGAATGTAATGTTTGAACATCAGTATCTAATTTTGCGAGAGGGTTATTAGTAATACTATCGAAAGAAACAATATATGCGTATTCTAGTTCATCTACCGCGCCTGGTTGTAATGTATATGGCCCAGAACTCATTACAAATTTTTTATCACTTCCTGCTCCATTTTCCACCCACGATGTTGTGCCGCATGGTCCATTTGTGTAAGTATTACTTGTGTAAGCAAATTTTGTGGGAGTACTTCCTCCGTATCCATTTCCTCCACAGGTTAAGGGTGTTCCATCTCTCCAAAAACCATTCATGTATTGAAAATATTGAGAAGCATTACTAGGATCAACTTGAGATAATGGTACACCTGGAAATGAATTATTAAAATACATAAAATTAGTCATACTCATTTGTTCCAATGGTTCATCGATTGTTCCATCAAAATCATCATCAATGCTATTTGAAGATTCGATAGGACCTTTTAACTGTACAATTCCAATAGCAGGTTCGTTTGAAGGAGATATTAAACTATTATAAGAATAAGCGTAATGGTCTGCTACGTCTGAACCTACATAATCATCCATATATGTCCCTAAATCAAAATCATTAAATAATCCTGCATAAGTATTAACCAAAGCAAAAGAACTTCTGTTGATGATCTTGAAATTATAAAAGGTGGTATAGTTTAAAAATGAATTGTTAGAAGTGATACTACAAGGCCCATAAGCATATGCCATTAAATGAACTTCAGTACCTAATATTTTTCCTGCACTTTGGTGTAATTGATGAGCATCATTAAAAATGGTATAAATAGCTTGGTCTCCTTTTATTAAAGGGTAGTCACCAGCCATTGGATTGTATACGGCATCTCCATCAACATCCATATAAGGTGCTAATTGAGATGCATAATTTTGAGAAATATCTCCGTTTGCTGGCCATGATAATAAATCTGCAGTAGGAGTAAAGCTCCCATTTTGAACATTCCCGTTAGCAAAGTTGGTTAAAAAATCATCAATATCTGTTTTGTTTAATTTCCATACACGGTTATATTGATTTACAGTTGTAGAGTTAGTTGTAGCACCAGAAGTTGTTAATGGACCTGGCCAAAAATCTACACCACTTTGATGATAGGTTTGTGCAGCTAAATGCAATTGACCACCAACATCTAATCCACCCATCCATATACTAGCAGTTGAGCTCCATGTTTTACCACTGCCTTGCGGACATTCATAACCGCTATTACCAGTTGTCGGATCCCAGTGTAAATCGCCACCGCTATTTACTCTGGCTTTTACCAGATTAATGTCTAAATATTCAAATGTTTGTGCATTAGCGATGTTAATAGATAAACCTGCTATAAAAAGTAAAGTAGTTTTCATAATAGTAGTTTTAATTGGTTTCTATTACAAAGCTACTTTCAATACATGCAATAAAAAGCCCAAACTAGCATTTGGCTAGTTTGGGCTAATAAGTGGAGTGTTTTTTAGGATAAGTGATTATTTTCCCTCAATCCAATTGGTGATTTCTGCATCCATTGGTTTTGTGTTAGATGGCAAGTATTTTACTAAATGCCCTTTTTCATCTACTAAAAATTTATTGAAGTTCCATTTTACTGTAGCATCCAAAACTCCATTTTCGGCCTTAGAAGTTAGCCATTTGTAAATTGGGCTTGTAGCAATACTCACTTTTTCCATCATTTGAAAAGTAACTCCGTAATTTTTAGTACAAAATGTTTTAATGTCAGAGCTTGATCCAGGCTCTTGTCCACCAAAATCGTTACAAGGAAAGCCAATCACAACAAAGTTTTTTGATTTATATTTTTCATATAAAGCTTCTAAATCTTTGTATTGTGGTGTATAGCCACATTCGGAAGCTGTATTAACAATTAAAACTTTTTTGCCTTTTAAATCAGCAAAGTTAAAATCCTTTCCTTCGAGGGTTTTGGCTTTAAAATCATGTAGGGATTTTGTGCCAGAAGTTGTAAATGCCATAGTTATTGCAGATAATGCTAAAATGAATAGTTTTTTCATATAAATGATAGTTGATTTCTTTTATAACAAATATAAACCAATAGAGTTTACCAAATGGTAATTTATTTCCTAAATTTGTGCCGCTTTGCAAACTGATACTCATACATCAACTCAAGAAACTATTACCTATAGTAAAGTAAAGTCGTTTTTAAAGTTAACCAAGTTTACACTCTCGGCTTTAGTGGTGTTTTCAGCTATTATTACATTTTTTACAGTTGCCGAAGAATATAATTGGAAGCAAGTATTTGCTATTTGTGTTGGTGGATTTTTAGTAACTGCTGCAGCCAATGGATTTAATCAAATTATCGAAAAAGATTTAGATAAGTTAATGAATAGAACTAGGTTAAGACCTATTCCTACTGGCAATTTAACGACTAATCAAGCATTTATTTTTTGTGCTATTTTCGGAGTATTAGGAACTATTTTATTATGGGTATTTACAAATCCATTAAGTGGTATCATAGGATTTGTATCTATCGTTTTATACGCTTTAGTTTACACACCTTTAAAGAGAGTAACTCCTTTCTCGGTATTTATAGGAGCTATCCCTGGAGCATTGCCAACCTTAATTGGCGCTATTGCTGCTTCAGAAGGCTTTGGGCATGTTACCTTTTTTGCTATTTTATTATTTTGTATTCAGTTTTTTTGGCAATTCCCTCATTTTTGGGCTATTGCATGGGTAAGTCATGATGATTACCAAAAAGCAGGATTTTTTATGTTGCCTTCAAAAGGAGGTAGAGATAAAAGTTCTCGCTCACAAATTTTAGTATACACATTATCATTATTTCCTATCGCTCTCACTCCTTTTGTATTTAACTTCACTGGTTGGGTTTCCGCTTCAGTTGTAAGTTGTATGGGATTAGTTTTTATCATTCAAGCGTATAATTTATATAAATCAGGCACTATTGATGATGCCCGAAAATTAATGTTTGGATCGTTTTTATATTTACCTGTAGTGCAAGTAGCATTAATGATTGGTCACAAATTTTTAATATAATAGTATGGAAGAAAAAATCAAACCTAGTCCAACGTATAAAGCTGATTTAAAAGCAGCTCAACAAAAAGCATCTAAGCCATTGTTATGGGTTGGTATTTTAAGTATTGTGATGTTATTTGCTGGTTTAACTAGCGCTTATGTTGTTAGAGCCGATAATGGAAATTGGTTAATTTTTAATTTGCCTAATGCATTTTATTTAAGCACTGCTGTTATTGTAACCAGCAGTATTACTTTGTTTTATGCCTTGCAAATGGCTAAGAAAAACAATAAAAAAGGAATGGTTTTAGGATTACTAGCCACTTTTATTTTAGGTTTGGCTTTTGCTTATTTACAATATGCAGGTTGGGGCGAATTATATAGTAAAAATATTGTTTTTGGAGGGAAATCATCAAATGCTTCTGGTTCATTTTTGTATTTAATTACATTTTTACATCTTTTACACCTTTTTGCAGGTTTAATTTCGGTTTTAGTAACCCTCAAAAACGCCATCAAAGGGAAATATAATGCTGAAAATACGCTAGGTTTAGAACTTTGTTCAATATATTGGCATTTTCTTGATATTTTATGGGTCTATTTGTTTTTATTTTTGTATTATATTCGTTAAACTTGCACCATAATTTATAAAAATCGTTAAAACGTAAATTTCTATTATGTCTCACAGTACAGAAATCGATTCAAAACAAGCTTGGGATGGCGGTCAATCACCGTTTCGTGTAAGCTACGGAAAAATGATGATGTGGTTTTTCCTAATCTCTGATGCTTTAACCTTTGGTGGTTTATTAACATCTTATGGTTTTATCCGTCACAAATATGCAGATGTTTGGCCAAAAGCTGAAAATGTGTTTACGCACTTTCCTTTTGTTGAGCAACATTTGCCATTAGCTTATGTAGGTTTAATGACTTTCATTTTAATTATGTCTTCTGTTACTATGGTATTAGCTGTAGAGGCAGGGCACAGAAATGATAAAAAGAAAGTAATCGTTTGGATGTTTTGGACAATTGTTGGTGGAGCTACTTTCGTAGGTTCTCAAGCTTGGGAATGGTATCACTTTATTGTTGGTACTGAAACTGGAGCTTTACGCCATGTTTGGAGTCAAGAATTACACACATATGTTGAAGAAACCGTTTACGGTGCTAATATGACCGTGAATGAATATGGTGTTCCGCAATTCGCTAATTATTTCTTCTTTATTACGGGTTTCCACGGTTTTCACGTATTCTCTGGAGTTATGATTAATCTAATCATTTTCTTAAATGTATTAAAAGGAACTTACGAAAAACGTGGTCATTATGAAATGATAGAGAAAGTTGGGTTGTACTGGCACTTTGTCGATTTAGTGTGGGTATTTGTATTTACCTTCTTCTATTTATTGTAAAATATTTAAAATTCATAAACTCAATAATTCATAAACTCTCAAATTAAAATTATTATGTCAGAATTTCACGACGATTATCCATCATATGAGCACATGGCTCACCATAGCGAAGAAGAAGGAAAAAAAACTAGAAAAACTCTTTGGAGAGTGTTTTGGTACATGTTGGCAATAACTATATTTGAATTAGTTATTGGTTCAATGGCACCAGCTCAAGGTTGGAGTGGTACTTTAGGACTTAAAGTCTTATTTATTGGATTAACCATTCTTAAAGCTGGTTTTATTGTTATGGCATTCATGCATTTAGGGCATGAGGTTAAATTTTTTAAGTATGTAGTATTAGCTCCATATCTTATTTTTATGTCATACACTATTTTTATTGTATTGGACGAAGGTATTTATAGCGGAGACCCAGAAAATAGAACTAAAGTAGATCCTATTTTAATTAAACAACAAGAAGATTTAAGAGCAGGTCATGGCGCTCATCATGCAGGAGGTGAAGCGACTCCAGCACATGGAACAGAGCATGCTACTGAAGAAGCTCATCACTAAAAAAATACTATAATTTTCAAGCCCATCAGTTAATAGCTGATGGGTTTTTTGTTAAATACTATTTGTTAAATGCTGTTTGCTAAAAAATTTAGACTATTTTTACTCAAACTTTAAACTATTTAATATGAAAAAAATTTACTTATCAATCATTGCTGCTACTATTGCGTTTTCTGCAAACGCACAATTAACACTAACAAAGGCATTTAATGAGCCTGTTTTGGGAGATGTTAATTCAAAAGAAATTTTTGATTCAGTTGCTGTTTTAAATAATAGTACAGGCTTAAATCAAGTTTGGAACTTTTCTGCCTTAACTTCAAGCTCAGTAACTGAAGTGGGAACATTTACTACGGTTGCTTCTACGCCAAATGGCTCTAATTATGCTGGAGCTACTATTGTTGAAGATGATGGACAAAGTGGATTTACATACTATAAATCAACTTCTACACAATATGAGATAGTTGGGATAGAGGATCCTAATATTGTATTAAACTTTACAAACACCGCTATTGCAGCTATTTGGCCAGTTACAATGGGATACTCAAATACAGATCTTTTTGCTGGAAGTGCTGCGGCAGGAGGAACTTTAACAGGGACAGCTACTGGTACAACTACTACGATGGGAACAGGAACAGGAACATTAATTATTCCTGGAGGAGCTAGTTTTACTAATATTTTACAAGTTAAAACTCAACAAAATGTAGAATTGAATTTAGCTGGTGGTTTTATTACTGCTACTGTTCAAACAACAGATTATAATTACTATCACGGTACGCAAAAATTTCCTTTGTTAACAGTAAGTTATAGTGATGTTCAAGGAGCTTTTGCAAATACATCGGCAACTATTAAAATAAATAATTCAGTTATTACTGGGATTAACGATCTTAATTTTGATGCTAGCTTCAATATTTTTCCTAATCCAGCAAAAGATTATGTGAATGTGAAATTACATAATGCAGTTAATTCTAATTGTAAAATTCAAATTGTAAATTCAATTGGTCAAATTGCTCAAGAAATTGATTTAGGAAATGATTCTGAGATTACAAGAAACATTTCTGTTTCTAATTTAAATTCAGGTATTTATATGGTTAAAACTACTTTAGGTAATAAAGTATCTGTTAGAAAATTAATTATCGAGTAATTATATTTTTTTAAATCAAAAGCGCCATCAATACTAATTGATGGCGCTTTTTTTATGGCATTAATTTTTTAGTAAGCTCTTTCGTTTTTACCTTCCATAAAATTAACAAAGGCTTTATTTGCTACTTTATTTCCTCCAGGAGTGGGATAATTACCTGTAAAATACCAGTCCCCTAAATTATTAGGACAAGATTGGTGTAATCCCTCAATGGTTTGATAAATGATTTGTAAATCAGCTTTTAAATCTTTTGGACGCAATAAATCTCCAATTTTTTGAGAAATTTCTTCGTTAGTAAACGTTCTATAAATTTCTTGAACAACATTAATTTGTTCTTCTTTTGGTTTTAATAATTCAGCTTTAGCTTTTTCGTATAAATTATTTAAAATACTTTCTTTGCCAGTTTCTTTAATTAATGAAATAGCAGCATCAAAAGCAATAAACTTACTTAAAATAGCCATATCAATACCATAACAATCAGGGTAACGAATTTGTGGAGCAGAAGAAATAATCACAATTTTTTTAGGATGTAATCGATCTAAAATTCTTAAGATACTTTGTTTTAAAGTAGTCCCACGTACAATACTATCATCTAAAACCACTAATGTGTCAACGTCTTTTTTTACAGTTTCGTAAGTAATATCGTAAACTAAGTTTACTAAATTATCTCTGCTTTCGTCATCTGTAATAAAGGTACGTTGCTTAGCATCTTTTAAAACAACTTTATGGATACGAGGATGTCTTGATAATATTTTGCTTAATGCTGGCTCAGAAACATTAGCGCCCATTTTTAAAATTTCAGTAGCCTTTGATTTATTGATATGTTCGTCAATACCTTCAACTAAACCACCAAATGCAACTTCAGCCGTATTTGGGATATAACTAAAAACTGTATTCTCTAAATCATAATCAATAGCTTTTAATACTTGAGGCACTAAGTAGCGTCCTAATTGTTGACGCTCTTTATAAATATCAGCATCGTTTCCTCTACTAAAATAAATACGTTCAAATGAACACGCTTTTTTCTCTAAAGGTTCAATAATTTGTTGCTCAGAAAATGTACCGTCTTTTTTAATAATTGCCGCAAAGCCTGGATTTAATTCTTTAACATCTTTAATATTTACATTAAATACGGTTTGAATAACCGGTCTTTCACTTGCAACAACTAATACTTCGTCATCTTTGTACATATATGCCGGACGAATTCCATTTGGATCACGCAATACAAATGCATCTCCATGCCCCATCATACCAGCCATCACGTAGCCACCATCCCAACGTTTACTACTTTCAATTAAAATCGACGCAACATCAATGTTTTTCTGAATTTCTTTAGAAATTTCAAAATTATTAAGCCCTTTTTCTTTAAACTGTTTAAACAATCGATCATTTTCTTTATCTAAAAAGTGACCAATTTTTTCCATTACTGTTACTGTATCAGCTTTAACAGTTGGGTGCTGACCTAATTCCACCAAATGTTCTAATAACTCATCAACATTAGTTAAATTAAAATTCCCAGCTACAAGTAAATTACGAGCCATCCAATTGTTTTGTCTTCTAAATGGATGACAGCTTTGAATATTGTTCCCGCCATATGTTCCATAACGTAAATGACCTAAAATAAGCTCACCCATAAATGGGATATTCTTTTTTTGCCATTCAATATCATTATAAGCATCTGGATTTTTTTGCTTGGCATTAATGTACAAATCATTGATTTGTGAAAAAATGTCCTGTGTAGCCTTAGGCTCAATAGACCTTAAGCGATCAATATATGGTGTTCCAGCTTCAACATCTAGTTTTACAGTAGCAACACCAGCACCATCTTGGCCACGGTTAATCATTTTGTCCATAAGTTGATACATCTTATGTAAGCCGTATCTACTACTACCGTATTTTTCTTTATAAAAACTTAAAGGCTTTAATAATCTTATTAAAGCAACGCCGCATTCATGTTGTATTTTATCACTCATAATTTCAGGCTACAAATTTACCATTTAGTTTGGAGTTTATCGATAAGATTTTTTTAACTCTTTTACTTAAAAATCCAATTCTAGACGACAAAAAGTATGTTTTGTCGAATAAAAATTGTAAATTTAAGGTTGTTAAATCAATAACATATGTTTAAAAAGTTAACTCCAATAGTTATATCGTTTTTTTTATGGAATGCATCAAGTGCTCAAGTAAAAATAAATGAATATTCTGCATCTAATTCAGGGGCAGCAATACTAGATAATTTAAATAATAATTCAGATTGGTTTGAATTATATAACTCTAGCGCATCTCCAGTAAATATTGGAGGATGGAATATTAGCGATGATCCAGCGGATTTAACTAAATATACAGTTCCTTCAGGAATTTCAGTTCCAGCTAATGGTTTTTTAAGAGTTTGGTGCAGTGGTAAAGGTGGTTCTGCTGACGCAGTAGGACATTTACATACAAACTTTAAATTAACTCAATGTAATGGCGAATGGCTAATTGTTAGAAATGGCGGTGTTTTAATTGATTCTTTAAAATTAAGAAGAACACAGGCGCTTCATTCGGTTGGTAGATCTCCAGATGGTTCTGTAGGTTGGAAAATATTTACATCACCAACACCTAATGCATCTAATACAAGTACAGCTTACGATGCTTATGCTCCAACTCCAGTCATGAATGTGGCTCCAGGTTTTTATTCAGGAACTAAGATTGTTTCTTTATCTGTAACACCATCAAATAGTTTAACTATTTATTACACAACAGATGGTTCTGAACCAACAACAGGATCTTCGATGTATGTTTCTACTCCTGTGAGTATTAGCACAACTTCTGTTTTAAGAGCTTATGCTGTGAGCAGCAACCCTTCGATATTACCAAGCTTCATGGAAACTAATACTTATTTTATTAATGAAACGATTAATGCTCAGTATGGAGTTGTTTCAATAAGTGGTGGATCTCCATTAGATCAGTTACTAGGAGGAACTCAAAATAATCCTAAAACCCATTTTGAATATTTTGAAAACCAAGCATTTAAAACAGAAGGATATGGGGCCTCTGATAAACATGGAAATGATTCATGGGCCTATCAGCAAAGAGGAATTGATATTGAGACTTATGATGAGTATGGCTACAATAATGCGTTTAAACATCAATTTTTCTCAGACCCCAACATGAACCCTAGTCCAAGAACAGAGTTTCAGCATGTTATGGTAAAGGCAGCTGCATCAGATAATTACTCTTCTTCTAACAATATTGGTAAATTGTCTTGTCATATGCGTGATGCATTTGTTCAGTCGTATCAATTTAAGAGTGGATTAGAATTGGATGGTAGAAGAAATAAACATGTGATTTTATTTAAAAATGGTGCGTATTGGGGATTATACGAATTGCGTGAAGCATTTGAAGGAGATTATACAGATTACTATTATGATCAACCTGCGGACAGTATTGATAATTTAGCGTATTGGGGAAGTTTGCAAATTAGAAATGGTAGCGACACGGGTTGGGTAAATCTATATAATTTCATTATGGCAAATTCAATGACTAACGTTGCGAATTATGCTTACGTTGAAAGTAAATTGAATTTTAAAAGTTTGGTAGATTATATGGTTTACAATTCTTACGTTGTGAATTCGGATTTTATTAATTGGAATTCTGCTTGGTGGAGAGGAAGAGCAACACAAGGTGATAAAAAGAAATGGCGTTACTGGAGTTGGGACATGGATAACGTATATGATTTAGGAGAAAATTTTTCAGGCTTACCAACAACTGATATGAATTCCAGTCCGTGTGATTATACAAATGAATTCCAAAATGCGGGCCCAAACATGGGACATCCTGATATCTTAGATAAACTATTGACGAATCCCGATTTTAAAGCTTACTACATAAATAGATATGCCGACTTGATTAATACAGCATTAAAATGCAGTAAGATTATGCCTCATTTTAATTATTTCAAAACTATTTTAACTCCCGAAATGCCTCGTCAAATTGCAAAGTGGGGCGGTTCAATGGCTCAATGGCAAACTAATATGGATACTTTGGAGGCTAAAATTCAAAAGCGCTGTGCATTGATAGAATCTGCCATTGTAGATTGTTACAATGTAACAGGACCTTTTAATATTACTGTAGATGTTGATCCTCCAGGTGCTGGTAATGTAAAACTAAATAGTATTTGGTTAAACAATTTTGTGTGGACGGGTAATTATTTTGGCGGCGTGAAAATGAATTTCCAACAAACGGTTTTAGATACTTCAAAATACGAATTTGATTATTGGGAATTTAAAAATCATGTTCCTTCAATGAATACAACAGATGATAGCGTTTCAATTCAACTAACAACAACAGACAATGTTATTGCGCATTATATTGAGAAGGCTAAAGATGTTGTATTTCCTACGGCATTTACGCCGAATGGAGATGGCAGAAATGATATATTATCTCCGTTAGGCATTAGAAATGTAAAAACAATGACCATTGAAATTTGGAATCGTTGGGGACAATTAGTTTATAGCTCTACAGATCCTACTAAAGGTTGGGATGGTAATTTTAATGGCACACCTGCCCAAACAGGAGTGTACGCTTACAGAGTATATTATACAAATGCCATTAATGAGGAGAAAGTTATAAAAGGTAATGTTACATTAATCAGATAATTATTATGAAACAGCCAATTTAATAGAGTTTGTTGCAAACAAACACAAATGAAGATAACATGGCTATACCATATGACAATTAAAAAATATTAATATCTACATATGAAAAAATATTTATACATCATTACAATATTTGTCTCCTCAGTTAGTTTTTCTCAGGATGTTCACTTTTCACAAATCCAAGAATCGCCACTTTGGTTAAATCCAGCAAATGCAGGATTTATGAATGGCTATTTTAGAGCCATTGCTAATTATAGAAATCAATGGGCCTCCATGGGAAATGCGTATCAAACGATGGCTATTTCTGTCGATGCTTCATCTTTAAAAACAAAAAAGGGTAAAGCTTATTTAGGCATAGGTTTGTTTGTGTTTAATGATAGGGCTGGTGTTGCGAAGATGGGAACAACACAAGGACAGTTGCATTTAAATGCGATTATTAAAACGAGTAAAAAAAGTAAATTAGGCGGAGCTGTTTATATTGGATTTAATCAAAACAGCGCCAATTATGCTTCTTTAACTTATGCTAATCAATATAATGGTAAAGAAATTGATAATACGATTGCAAATGGAGAAGTAGTAACTTACAATTCATTTGTAAGTTCTGATGTTGGAGCAGGATTAAATTATGAATTTTCGTCAGCAAATATTGATATGTTGCGTGATGATATTTTTAGTTTAAAAATTGGAGGAGCGGTTCATCATTTAAATCAACCTGTTCAAAAATTTGCATCGGGTTCTACATATAAATTGCCAATGCGTTACGTAGGAAATGCTCAAGCAAGGATAGATATTAAAGGAACTAAAATTGCGATTTTGCCAAGCGTTGTTTATTTAAGACAAGCCACAGCTTCTGAAATTATTGTTGGAACTCACATACGTTATCGTTTTAAAAATCCAACTAAAGTAACTGGTATGAAATCTGAAACAGGTTTGAATATTGGTGTTTATTACCGTGTAGGGGATGCTATTATTCCGCAAGTGAATTTAGACATGGGTAAATATGCTGTAGGAGTAGCTTATGATTTAAATATTTCTAAATATAAACAAGTAAGTCAAATGCAAGGTGGATTTGAAATTTATTTAAAATTCATGACTTTGGATGATGCTTTATTTAAACGTAAACGTGAACATGGATTGAATTAATTTCTGTTTTATAACTAAATTTAAGTCGAGATAAAACTCGACTTTTTTTGTATCCAATTTTTAAACATAAAAAAACAAGTATTGTATTAATTATCTTCTTGGGATTGTTAATGTGGTTTTTGTTATGTTTACCCAAGCCTTTATTTAAAGACGCTTATTCTATCATTTTAAATGATAAAAATGAAAATTTGCTATCGGCTAAAATTGCTAGAGATGGACAATGGCGATTTCCTGAGTCTAATACTTTAAATCCAAAATTTGTTTATAGTATATTGGCTTTTGAGGATGAATATTTTTTTCAACACAAAGGCATAAATCCTTTTTCGATTTATAGGGCATTTAAACAAAATAAAAAAGCTGGAAAAGTAGTCAGTGGCGGTAGCACTATTACAATGCAATTAACAAGGTTGATTCGTCAAAATCAAAAAAGAACGTACAACGAAAAATTCATTGAGGTTATTATGGCTTTGCGTGTGGAGCTAACTTATTCAAAATCTGAAATATTAAAATTGTACTCTTCCCATGCGCCATTTGGTACTAACGTTGTTGGAGTAGACGCAGCATCATGGCGTTATTTTGGAAGAAGTTTATCTGAATTGTCTTGGGCCGAATGTGCTACACTAGCCGTACTCCCAAATTCACCTTCCATTATTTATCCTGGAAAAAATCAAGAAAAACTAAAACGCAAAAGAGATAAGTTATTGAATAAACTTTTTGTTTTGAAATGCATTGATGAAGAAACTTATTTGTTGTCGATTCAAGAACCACTTCCTCAAAAACCATTTGCTTTGCCAAATAAATCAAGACATTTATTAAACAGAGCTTTAAATGAAAATAGTGCCGAAAATAATTTCCAAACTACTATTGATGCAGAGATTCAAAATAGGTTATTAGAAATTTTAACTAAACACGCTTCATTACTAAAACAAAACGAAATACATAATGCGTGTGCTTTGGTTTTAGATATTAATAAAAATGAAGTGGTTTCTTATATTGGAAATACGCCAATAAAAGACAAAGAACCACATGGTGAAGATGTAGATGTGATTATATCAAACCGTAGTACTGGTAGTTTATTAAAGCCTTATTTATATGGATTTATGTTGAATGATGGACAATTACTTCCAAATATGTTAGTGCCAGATATTCCAACTCAAATAGCAGGTTATGTACCTCAAAATTTTGATTTCACATATGATGGCGCAGTCCCTGCAAAACAAGCTTTATCAAGAAGTTTAAATATTCCTGCGGTAAAAATGTTGCAGCAATATACGATTGATAAATTTTTAGATAGATTAAAACAAATTGGTTTATCAAGTATGAATCGCTCGGCAGATAATTACGGCTTGTCTTTAATATTGGGTGGAGGCGAAGCTAAGTTGTGGGATATGTGTTCGGCTTATGCCAGTATGGCAAGAGTTTTAAACCACTATAATGAATCAAAAAATTATCATATTAGTGATTGGGACAAGCCACATTATCTATTAAATACTGAATCCAAACAATTTATAAAACAAAGTAACGCTCCATTATTATCAGCCTCATCTATTTGGCTAACATTTGAAGCCATGGCTGAGGTTGGTAGGCCAGATATTGATGCAAGTTGGCAACGATTAGGTAATGCGCAAAAAATTGCTTGGAAAACAGGAACTAGTTTTGGTTTTAGAGATGGCTGGGCTATTGGTATTTCTGGGAATTATGTAGTAGGAGTGTGGGTTGGAAATGCTGATGGAGAAGGTCGTCCAGGTTTAACAGGAATTTCAGCAGCAGCGCCAATCCTATTTGAAATTTTTGGTTCTCTTCCAAAATCAAATTGGTTTAAAATGCCAGTTAATGATTTAAAAACCGTTGAGGTTTGTAAACAAAGTGGTTGTTTGGCTTCGCAATATTGTAATGATGTTAAAAAAGAAAGAATCCCAAAAAACAGTATTGTATCTATAACTTGTTCTTATCATAAACCTATACATGTAGATGCAAGTGAGCAATATCGTGTAACAGATGCCTGTGTATCTCCATTAGACATGAAAACAATTTCTTGGTTTGTATTACCACCTGTTCAAGAATATTATTTTAAAACAAAAAATCCAATGTATAAATCATTGCCTCCCTATAAATTAGGTTGTGCACCGGAGATTGAAAAATCTATGGAAATGATTTATCCAAAAGCTGGAACGGTTATTTATATTCCTTATGAATTAAGTGGCGAACAAGGAAAAACAGTTTTTGAAATAGCACATCGTAATCCTTCTAATTCAGTTTTTTGGCACATTGATGGGGTTTTAGTTGGAACAACAAAAGATATTCATCAATTAGGTTTAAATCCCACAAAAGGCAAACATATACTGTCATTATCTGATAATACTGGCGAAACACTCAATATACCTTTTGAGGTAGTGAGTGAAAAAAAGTAAAACTGTTAATTGCTTTGTCGTTTTTGTTGAAAAAACTTCAAAGCCACTAAGACTTTCCTTTATTATATTTGACTAATGGCATTACTAGAAAAAGAAACTGAAAAATTATTTTATTCTATTGGCGAGGTAGCTGATATGTTTGATGTAAATACATCATTAATACGTTTTTGGGAAAAAGAATTTGATGTCATTAATCCAACTAAAAACAAAAAAGGGAATAGACTTTTTACAAAAAAAGATATTGAGAATTTTAAATTGATTTTCCATTTTGTAAAAGAAAAAGGTTACACACTGCAAGGTGCTAAAGACAAATTGAAAGGTGGGGTTAAAGAATCTGATCAGGTAAAAGTGGAAGTGATTGATAGACTAAAAACTATCAAAGAGCAGCTTTTAAAGATGAAAGATTCTCTTTAATTTAAGCCCCTTCTGGTTTATAATTATTCCTGTTATTTCATCTAATTTCTGTATTTTTACTGTTATGACTTTAGATAGAAAACAAGCACCCGATTTCAAAACCATCGATAAAATCCATATTCAACATGCCGTTGAAAATACTTTAGATAATGGCATTAAAGTATATACCATTGATAGCGGTTCCCAAGAATTAACTAAAATTGAATTTATTTTTAAAGCTGGAATGTATTACCAATCTCAACCTTTATTAGCATCGGCTGCTAATAATTTATTAGAGACTGGTACTAAAAATTATACAGCGAATGAATTATCAGATAATATCGATTTTTTTGGTTCTTTCTTCGAATGTGCTGTTGAGCAAGATTTTGCTTCCTTAGCTTTGTTTAGCTTAAATAAATACATTGATAAGAGTTTACATTATGTAGAAGATATTATTAAAAATCCAACTTTTCCAAAAGATGAATTTGATATTTATATTTCCAATAAAAAACAAAAACACTTAGTTAATTCCGAAAAAGTAAATGTATTAGCTCGTCGCCGTTTCTCAGAATTAGTATTCGGCGAAAAACATCCTTATGGTGTTACCGTAAAAAATGATGATTTTGAAAAACTAACTTTAGATAGCGTTATTGAATTTTATAAAACATTTTACCATTCAGGAAACTGTACTATTATTGCTTCTGGGAAACTATCAAAGGATTTATTAGAAATATTAAACAACCATTTTGGAAAAACAACTTGGGGTCATGTTCAGTCTATTCCAACGCCTCAAGTTAAATTAGATACAACTCAACAACAACATCATTTTATTGAAAAGGTAGATGCTATTCAGTCGGCTGTAAGAGTTGGAAGATTAATGTTTAATAAAAAAAATCCAGACTATTTTAAATTTCAAGTTTTAAATACAATTTTAGGTGGTTATTTTGGTTCTCGTTTAATGGCAAACATCCGTGAAGACAAAGGCTATACATATGGTATTGGAAGCGGATTAGCATCTTTGGTTAATGGAGGGTTCTTTTACATTTCAACAGAAGTAGGAACAGATGTTACTAAGGATACATTAAAAGAAATTTATAAAGAGATTAAATTATTACGTGAAAAATTGGTTGACGCTGATGAATTAGAAACCGTTCGAAATTATGTATTAGGACAGTTTTTAAGAAGTGTGGATGGGCCTTATTCTCTAGCTGATAAGTTTAAAGCAATTTGGGAGTTTGGTTTAGATTACGACTATTTTGAAAAATATTTTGAAGCCGTAAAAACAATCACGCCTGAAGAAATAAAAACCTTAGCAAATACATATTTGCAAGAAAAAGATTTAATAGAATTAGTTGTAGGAAAAAGATAATTTAAGTGGCAAAAATTTTTATTATAGGTCCTGCTTATCCTTTACGTGGTGGTTTAGCTACGTTTGACGAATTATTTTGCGAGGCATTTAATAAACAAGGTCACGATTGCGAAATTATATCGTATAGTTTGCAGTATCCTAATTTTTTATTTCCAGGAAGCACACAATTTGATACTAGTGGCAATGCACCAAAACACATTAAAATTCATACCCTAATAAATTCAGTCAATCCATTATCGTGGATTAAAACAGCTCGTTTTATTAAAAAACAAAAACCTGATTTTATTGTTTTTCGTTTTTGGATTCCGTTTATGGGACCAGCACTAGGAAGTATCGCTCGCATGGTTCGTAAAAGCGGTGTAAAAGTCTTAGCCATTACAGATAATGTAATTCCACACGAAACAAGACCAGGTGATGTTGCCTTTGCAAAATACTTTATAAATGCCTGTGATGGATTTGTGACCATGAGTAAAGCGGTCATGAATGATTTGGGGAAGTTTACGACTACACCTCATAAAAAATATTTATTACATCCATTGTATACTTCTTTTGGTGAAAAATTAAATAAGTTGGATGCACGCATGGCACTTGGTTTACCAGAAGATAAACAAATCGTCTTATTCTTTGGTTTGATTAGAAAGTATAAAGGTTTAGATATGTTGTTGGATGCGATGAATGAATTGAAGTCTAATCCAAATATTGTGTTAGTTATCGCAGGAGAATTTTATGAAGACAAACAACCATATTTAGATTTGATAGAGAAATATCAAATTCAAAATCAAGTGATGGTACATGCAAAGTTTATAGCTAACGAAGATGTGAAATTATATTTCTCCGCTACAGATTTAGTGGCCTTGCCATATAGAAGTGCTACACAAAGTGGAGTGACTCAAGTGTCATTTCATTTTGAAGTACCTACTTTAGTGACTAACGTTGGTGGTTTAGGTGAAATTATTCCTGATAAAGTAGCAGGTTATGTAGTTGAATCAAATGGAAAAGCTATAGCCGAAGGAATTAAAGATTATTTTGAGAATAATAGAATACATTCATTTACCCAAGGAATGATAAAAGAAAAGCAAAAATACGATTGGAAAATATTTGTCAATGAAGTATTCGATTTGTTTCAGTCAATTAAAAGATAATAGAATTAACAAAAAAAGCCCTACTTGTTATACAAGTAGGGCTTTTTTTGTTAAGATAAATTTATTAATCAATAATTAATTTTTTGATTACTTTTTTAGAATTGTAGTTTAACTGAACAAAATATATGCCTGCTGGAATATGATTTTGTAAGTCAAAGTTTAATGTTGTTACACCTGAATTAAATTCCTTATTTACAACAAGAGATTCAACTTCCTGCCCGCATACTGAATATAATTTTGCAGTAATAGTTCCATTTTCAGTAGAATTAAATTTAACTGAAAATTTATCTTTTGCAGGATTAGGAAACATGTTAATGTTTGAAATAAGATCATTTTGTTCTTTCACACTTACAGTGCTCACAGTGATCATGCCTTTCATCCCCATGCCCACATGGTTTGTACAAACATAATAAATGTCGCTAGCAGAAGTAATTGTAAAAGTGTAATTACTTGTTTTGTTTCCAAAACCAGTACTCACAGTTGCAGTTCCATTTGCATTCCAAGTTGCTTGACTTACTTCTGCTAATGGGTGAGTTCCACTTGCGGCAATCGTTACAACATCTCCTACAGTAACTGTTAATGTAGCTGGTGAGTATGCAAAGCCACTAATGGTTACAGTGTATGAAGTTGCTTTCATACAAACAGTTGCAACGGTTAATAATAAAATTGTGTAGATTTTTTTCATAGTTGTTTATTATATGGTTTATATATTAAAGATAATATATTTTTTAAAAGAGCATTATGTTTTTAACAATTTTCTGTTGTTACAGCTTGTTTTGAGATATAACATACTAAAGCTATATTTGAGCACTAAAACATAGTAGAAATGATAATTAGAAGCAAGGCTCCCTTAAGAATTGGTTTAGCAGGAGGTGGAACTGATGTTTCTCCATATAGTGATATTTATGGTGGAGCTATTTTAAATGCCACGATTGATTTATATGCTTATGCGAGTTTAGAGCCGTTAGATAATGGTAAAATAGAATTTTGTATCGATGGGACAGATAAATGTTTATTCGTAAAATCAGAAAAAGAATTACAAATAGTAGAAGGCTTTGAATTATTTATAGGCGTGTATAATCGTATTGTTAAAGAGTTTGCTCCGATAGCTATCGGGGCAAAGCCGTTATCGTTTCGTTTAACTTCTTATATCGAAGCACCTCAAGGTTCTGGTTTAGGAACATCTTCAACCATAGTTGTATCATTAATTGGTGCTTTTGTTGAATGGTTGAAATTACCATTAGGTAAATATGATATTGCTCGCTTAGCCTATGAAATTGAACGTATTGATTTAGGAATGAGTGGAGGAAAGCAAGATCAATATGCGGCTACTTTTGGTGGCATTAATTTCATGGAGTTTTTAGAAAATGATAAAGTAATTGTAAATCCTCTGCAATTAAAGGATGAAGTGTTATATGAATTAGAATTTAACTTATTATTATATTTCACTGCAACGCAACGTTTATCAGCTACCATTATTAATGAGCAAGTTAAAAATGTAAAAGATAAAAACGAAAAATCAGTTGATGCCATGCATAATTTAAAAGAGCAAGCGCAACAAATGAAAGATAGTTTATTACGAGGCGATTTAAATAAGATAGGTGAGATTTTACATTTCGGCTGGATGAATAAAAAACAAATTGCCCATTCTATTAGTAATGATTTAATTGATAATGTTTATACAACTGCTATTAATACTGGAGCAACGGGAGGTAAAATATCTGGTGCTGGTGGGGGAGGCTTTATGTTTTTTTACTGTCCTGGAGTCACTAAAGTAAAAGTAGCTAGAGCTATTGAAGGTCTTGGCGGCAGAGTACAATCATTTAAATTTACTACCCAAGGTTTAACTACTTGGACGAGTTTGTAAAATAAACCCTACCAGAATAAAGTTCTAGTAGGGTTAAGGTTATTCTGTTGTTTAATTAGAATTTACCTTTTCATTATTTTTTACAGATTCTTTCAGTTCCACCAATTGGGTTAGATTACTTATAGCAGACAATTGAATCTGTTGAATCTCAGTATATGCACCTATAACTGTATTATTATAGCTAATAAAATCAGGATCTGGTGATAGAATGGATGATGGAAATAGAATTGATTTACTTGAAGATTCAGAATCTTTTTTTGTAATTCTTGTTCGTTCAATGAGCTCAAACATAGTTTCTTCATTTAATAAATTATTTAGTTTTGAGATTTTGCTTTCAAATTCTTTAAAATTTCCTCCCCATAAACTACTGATTTGGCTACCAGAAATAGTTATCGTTTTATCTTTTAGTTCGGGAGTAAATTTTTTATACCCAGTATCAAATTCTAATAATTCAGCTTTTAACTCTTCACATATTGAATAGATTTCCTTTATTCTTTTATTCGATTTAGACATACTACTATCGGCTTTTGTGATTTTATCAACATATTCAAAATCTGACTGAATTATTTTTTCATTTTCAATTCGGATATTAATTTCTGTGTGATGTAAATTCCTTAGCTGCTTTTTTAAACTTGTTTGCAAAAAGAATACTCCTGCCACAATAATTAAGATAAGTGTTGTAGTAATAGTATTTACTTTGTTTGTAGGATTTTTTATTCCATTAAAAAAATATAAAGGAATAAAAACCAAACTGAAAATTCCTAATGTAAAAAACCATAAAGTACTTGCATAAGGCCAATGCATGACTTTAAATAAACTGTAAATACAAAATAGAATACCATTAATGACCCCTACTCCAAGAACTATTTTTGCTTTGCTTTCAGTTGTTTCGTTTTTCTTAAATAAAAATACTAGTGGTAAAAATACCAGTGCCCCAATTGTCATTCCTAATAAAATAAGCACAGCAGCTCCGGGCCAATGCATGAATTTAAAGAATGAGCCAATTATAAAAAATGTTGCTGCAGCGATTCCGCTATTAATCATTATCTTTTTCATAGTGTAATAGTTTTTGTAGGTTAGTAATAGGAGAGTCTCTTCTTCAATTTCCCATAAGGCATCTTTGTAAAATGTTTCTATGGTTTTTTTGTAGAAGCTCTCGAAGTCTCCATTCTCTTCGAGATTGTTTTCAATGATACAACAAACATGATCTAATAGGTTTTGCTGCAGGCTTTCCATCTCAACGCCACGTGCACCGATGTCGTTAAGGATATAGTCTATTTGTTGATCACTGATTTGGTACATATTATTTTATTTTGTCAGTTCGAGTAGAAAATTCTGCCTCTTTGAATTTTCGTATCGAGAACAATTTGTCAAAACTTCTCGATACAATTTTTTTGCAAGAGGCAGCCAAAAAATCACTCGAAGTGACTTTAAAACTTTAAGCAGTTTTTGTTTTGATGTCTAACAAAAATTTCATCGTTTCCATAAAGTCAGCTAACTCGCTTACTTTTTCTTTGGTTTTGTTTTTGCCACTTGGACTAAGTGTATAATATTTACGAACCCGCTTTCCAATAAATTCAGATTCAGTAGTAACCAAACCATCTGCTTCCAAAGCATGTAAAGTTGGATATAAAGCACCTTCTGTAATTTGAATTTTATCTAGCGTTAATTCTTTTACACGTTGTGTAATTTCATAACCATACATTTTTTTATTGTCGGCTAATAGCTTTAAAACAATTGTTTTAAGTGTTCCTTTTATTAATTCTGAAGAGTAAATCATGATGTTATAATGTTATACTTAAGACAAAGATACATAAGAATCTAATGTATTTGACTATTAGGCTAAATTTATATCTCAAATTATTGAAAATCAATAAAATAAAATTAAAAAGAGTTTATGAGCATATATTAACGACACTTAAAATTCACTTAAAAATTCTTTAATTTTAGAGTATGACAGAAGAAATCATTTTAAGAGAAGCCACCTTTAGTCCAAGAGTAAAAACCTACATCTTTTTTGTAGTGTTAGTTTTCTTATGTTCAACCGTTATAGGAATTGTATTGGTTCCATTTTGGATTTTTGGATTGGGACAATGGTTAAGTGGAAAATATTTTACAACACTATCTTGTCAAATCACCAATAAAAATTTAAGATTTTCTAAAGGCTTGGTTGTGCATATCGAAAAAACAATTCCTGTAGAAAACATACAAGACTTATCATTTGTTGGCGGACCAATACTTCGCTACTTTGGATTAACCTTAATTAAAATTGAAACTGCTGGCGGCGGCGGCGGGCCGCATCATCAAAATATGATGAGTATGCTGGGTATTAATGATGCCGAAAGTTTTAAAACACAAATATTACAACAAAGAGAAATAGTAATTAACCAAAAACACGGTTATGGAACTGCAGTAGCTAATACTGCGCAGCAAACTCACGTTATTGATAACACACAACTTTTAACTGATATTAAAAACGAATTAATAGAAATTAAAAACGCTTTAAAAAAATAAATTTTCATCATACTGTTTGTCACTTCGAGCGTAGTCGAGAAGAGATGTACATAAAACTTATAATTAAAATAAATGTTCTTAATATTTGATACCGAAACAACAGGCTTACCACGCAGTTATAGCGCACCCTTAACCGATTTTGATAATTGGCCCCGTATGGTGCAGGTAGCTTGGCAATTACACGATGCTCAAGGAAATTTAATTAATAGTAATTCTATTATTATTAAACCTGAAGGTTATACCATTCCTTTTAACGCTGTTCAAATACATGGTATTACTAACGAACGTGCTATTGAAGAAGGACAGGATTTAAAAGCAGTTTTACAAGAATTTGTAGATGTTGTTAATCAAGCTAAATACTTATGTGGACATAATATTGAGTTTGATAATAATATCATCGGCGCTGAGTTATTACGTTGTGGTTTCGAAAATAGTTTAGCCGCTAAACCATTTATTGACACGAAGAACGATGAAACTACCGAATTCTGTGCTATTCCAGGTGGACGTGGCGGTAAGTTTAAATGGCCAACATTAACGGAATTATATACAAAGTTATTTAATGCTTCTTTCGAAGAAGCACATAATGCAGCATTTGACGTTTTAGCAACAGGTAAAGTATTCTTCGAAATAATTAAAAGAGGAATTACTAAAGTTGCTGAAGTTTCAGATTTACAAACAGTTAATTACCAAGCGCCAGATTTAACTGATTTATACAAACACGAACAAGCTTGGAAAGAGAGGAAAAGTCAGAAGGTAGAAGTTAAAAGTCAGAGGTCAGATACAGCTGTCACTTCGAGCGAAGTCGAGAAGTCGAAACTAAAATTCTCTCATTTACATAATCATACACAATTCTCGGTTCTTCAATCAACAAGTGATGTTAAAGAATTAGTAAAGAAAGCTGTGTTTTATGACATGCCAGCGGTTGCGTTAACCGATCATGGAAACATGTATGGCGCCTTTTTATTTTGGCAAGCGATTGATAAGCACAATAAAGGAGTTAAAGATCATAATGCTGCAATTGCTAAAGGAGAGAAAGAGGGCGATTTACAAAATGAATTAAAATGCATCATTGGTTGCGAATTATTTATTTGCAAAGATCATAAAGACAAAACCAAACAAGATAATGGTTACACCCAAGTATTCATTGCGAAAAACAGATTGGGCTACCAAAATTTATCGAAGTTAAGTTCAGTAGGTTTAATTGATGGCGCTTATTATGTTCCTCGTATTGATAAAAATTTATTATTACAATATAAAGATGGATTAATTGCTACAACCGGTTCTTTGTCTGCTGAGATTCCTAATTTAATTTTAAATGTTGGCGAAGAGCAAGCAGAGGAAGTGTTTGTTTGGTATAAAGAATTATTTGGCGATGATTTTTATGTAGAATTAAATCGTCATGATTTACAAGAGGAAAATCACGTTAATGAAGTGTTGTTGAGATTTGCTGCAAAATATAATGTAAAATACTTCGCGGCTAACAGTAATTACTACTTAGATAAAAATGGATTTGATGCACACGATATTTTATTGTGCGTAAAAGATGGAGAGAAAAAAGCAACACCAGTTGGTCGTGGAAGAGGCTTTAGATATGGCTTACAGAACAAAGAATTTTATTTTAAATCTCCTAAAGAGATGATAGCGTTATTTGCTGATATGCCTGAAGCCATTGAAATGACTAATGAAATCGTTGCGAAGGTAGAGCAGTATAAATTGGGCCGTGATATTTTATTACCAAAATTTGAAATTGCGCAAGATTTTATTGATGCTAATGTTGAAGAGATTGATGCATCTCATCAACGCATTATTGCTTTAAAAGAAAAAGGCTGGGCTGAGAAAAATTTATCTCCAGAAGCCATTGAAGTTCAAAAGGCTGAGATGCGAGTGATTGCCGAGCAGTTTATTTACATGTCGCATTTAACTTGGGAAGGCGCTCGTAAGCGTTATCCAGACATGTCAGATTCTACTAAAGAACGTATCGCTTTTGAATTAGCTACCATTGAAAGAATGGGTTATCCTGGATACTTTTTAATTGTAGCGGATTTCATTGCCGAGGCTCGTAAAATGGGAGTAGCGGTTGGTCCTGGTCGTGGTTCGGCTGCTGGTTCTGCTATTGCGTATTGTTTATGGATTACTAACGTTGATCCCATTAAGTTCGATTTACTATTTGAACGTTTCTTAAATCCGGATCGTATTAGTATGCCCGATATTGATATTGACTTTGATGATGAAGGTCGAGATAAAGTTATTAAATACGTTATCGATAAATATGGATTTAATCAAGTAGCGCAAATTATTACTTATGGAACTATGGGCGGTAAATCTGCTATCAGAGATACGGCAAGAGTTTTAGATTTGCCTTTACCAGATGCAGATAGATTAGCAAAAGCTTTTCCTGACAGTTTAGAGGCTAAATTAAAAGCCTTATTAAAACCAGGTGGGATTGATGAAAAATATTTAGGGAAGATTAAAGATAAACGTGAGGTGGTTGAGCAATCTCATAACTTCAGAAAACTAGCCGAAGAAAAAACGCCTGAAGCGGATGTATTAAAACAAGCATATGAATTAGAAGGTTGTTTACGTAATACAGGTATTCATGCTTGTGGTGTGATTATTACACCAGACGATATGGTGAAATTTGTGCCTGTTACTAAAGCAAAAGATAGTGACATGCTCGTTACTCAGTTTGATAACTCAGTAGCAGAAAGCGCTGGTTTATTAAAAATGGACTTCTTGGGTTTAAGAACTTTAACCATTATTAAAGATGCGATTAGTTATATTAAAATAAATCACGGAATAGATATCGACATTGATGCCATTGATTTAGAAGATAAAAAAACATACGAATTATTTCAACGAGGAGAAACAAACGGTGTGTTTCAGTATGAGAGTGCTGGTATGCAAAAGTCTTTAAAAGATTTGAAGCCAGATACCTTCAATGATTTAATTGCCATGAATGCCCTGTATCGTCCAGGCCCAATTGCCTACATTCCAAATTACATTAATCGTAAACACGGCAGAGAGCCTGTTGTGATGGATTTAGAGGGAATGGATGAATACTTAGGAGAAACTTATGGAATTACGGTTTATCAAGAACAGGTAATGCGTTTGTCTCAAAAATTGGCAAACTTTACAAAAGGTGATGCTGATACATTGCGTAAGGCGATGGGAAAAAAAGACAGAGCGACTCTTGATAAAATGAAAGGCAAGTTTATTGATAATTGTAAAGCCAATAATCATGATCCGGTAGTTGCCGAAAAAGTGTGGAAAGATTGGGAAGCTTTTGCGAGTTATGCTTTTAACAAATCGCACTCTACATGTTATGCTTATGTAGCATTTCAAACAGCATACATCAAAGCACATTATCCATCAGAGTTTATGGCTTCGGTACTAAACCATGCTGGAAGTATCGATTCTATTTCTTTTTTAATGGAAGAATGTAAACGAATGGGTGTAAAAGTTTTAGGTCCAGATATTAATGAAGGTTTTGCCAAGTTTGCCGTAATTCCTGGCGGTACTGATATTCGTTTTGGAATGGGTGCTATTAAAGGAGTAGGAGAGAATACCGTAAATAATATTATCGAAGAAAGAAATGCGAATGGAAAATTTGTTTCTGTTTTTGATTTAGCAAAACGTTTAGATAGCAAAAGCGTCAATAAAAAATCCTTAGAAGGTTTAGCATTAGCTGGTGGCTTCGATAGTTTTGAAGGCTTGCATCGTGCAATGTTTTTTACACCAGATACTGATGGTTTAACATTAACCGACAAAATGATTAAGTACAGTAATCAAATGAGTTTGGGTAATGATACATCACAGGCAAGTTTATTTGGTGGCGATGATGAGATTGAAATTACAGAACCACAATTGCCTCAAAAAATTGAACCATGGGGTAAGTTAGAAGAACTAGCAAGAGAAAAAGAGGTTGTAGGATTCTTTATTTCAGGACATCCTTTAGATCCTTATAAATTAATTATTGAACATAAGTGTAATGCCAATTGCGCACAACTAAAAGCTGGCTTAGAGCCATTTAAAGGTAAAGATGTAACCTTTGGCGGAGTCATTACAGGTTTTGAAAACAGAACGAGTAAAACTGGAAATGCTTTTGGTAAATTGATTATAGAAGATTATCATGGCTCTGTAGAACTCATGTTGTTTGGTAAAGACTTTGTGGAGTATAGTAAATTTATGGTATCGCCATTGTTTGTCTATGTGAAAGCTAAAGTACAAGAACGTTATGGACAGCCAGGAAGTTTAGAATTAAAAATACAAAAAATTGAATTACTTGAAACAGTTAAAGAAAATATTTTCTCAACGATGAAATTAAAAATGGACATTGCCGCTATTAATGATGAATTAATTGCCAATATCGAATCTATTTTTAGTACGTCTCAAGGTAAATGCAGCGTAGAATTTTTTGTAGAAGACCCAGCTGAAAATTTAAGCGTAAAACTGTTTTCTAAATCTCAGAAAATTGCTGTGAGTACGGAGTTAATGAACGAATTAGATAAAATTGGAAGTTTAACGTACGAGTTGACTTAGTGATATATTTATGAAGAATGCAGGAATAAAATTTTTTAGCTCAGTAGTTTTTTTGTTATTCGTTTCTTGTTCAGATTCATTTGATGGTAAGAATGGAATTAAGACAGTCAAATTTCCTGGTACAGATAAAATCTGTCAAACTATTGAATATAAAGACGGCAAAAAAAATGGAACGTTAAAGGAGTATTTTGAGAATGGGAATTTAAAAACTGTTCAACAGTTCAAAGATGATAAAAATGTAGATACAGCTTTATATTATCATATTAATGGAAATTTAGCAGCTATTCAAATTCATCATGATGGTTACAAATCTGGTTGTTGGAAAAAATTTAATGAACAAGGAAAGTTGTATTCTGAAATGTCTTTCAAGAAGGGGTTAATTGATAGTGTCGCTTTAACATATACTTATAAAACACTCCGTTTAATTGAAAGGTTTAATTTTAAAAGTGGTTCAAAGCATGGAAAACAAGAAACATTTTATAACAGTGGGAAGCCAAAAAGTGTTGAGTATTATAATGATGATAGATTGTGTTTAGGAACTCAGGAATGGCTGGAAACTGGCGAACTTGTAAATAATGATTTCTCTATTAAGTATATAGAACAAAATAAAGTAAATATTGAAAACACACTTTATTATATTGTTTCTTTAGAAAACCCTAATCCAGACGATGAAGTGTTTAGGGTTTCAGATAAAGATACAGGGAATGTTGTTTCTCAGATGTCGAGACTAGAGAAAAGGGGAGATAACTTTGTACTTCAGTTTTCAGTTTATGAAGGAGGTTTTGTGATGGAAAAAGTAAAATTAGCGGCTTATCGTAAAACCCGATTAGGTAATACGTTCATTAAAACAATTTGTTTTAATGCTTCAGCAAATCATTTTTAAATTATAGTTGATTTAATCTCAGTTTTAATCCAAAATTGTCGGGCGAATAAATTAATCCATTTTTCAATGTTTGTCTGGCTTTTGATACGTTTCCTTTTTTGTAATATACACCAGCTGCAAAAGAGTATGCTTTTTCAATAAAGCTATCATTAGCCTTTGTCTCTTTTTTTGACCCCATTAAGTTTTCAAATTCTTTCAAATAGTTTTCGCCTTTTGTAATATCATTTATAGCAAAACTTTGATAGGATAACTCTAAAATACAATTTGCTTTCACTCCATTAAATCCGTTGTTATCAGTAGTAAAATCAAAGGATTTAGAATTTATCTCCATTAATTTAATAATATCTCTCGGATCATTTTTTTCTTTCAATTCTCTTTCTAAATAGCTTAAGATAATAGATTGTAGGTTTGCATTTTTTGGATTGATTTTATATGCAGCTCTTAAATGCGGTAATTCATAAGTTGAATCTTTATTATTTAAGTAACCCAGGCGAGATAATTCATAATGATAACCGTATGAAATTTCATTATTTAAAGTAGTATCCGAAATTTCTTTAATGATTGTTTTAAATGATTCGTCGTATAGTGAGTAATTTGAATTGTTAATTAATTGACTTTCTGTTAAACGCAGAAATTCATTTTTTAAAAATTCATTACTTAATTCGTCGTCATTTTGAGTTCTAAAACGACATAAAAGCGCAAGATTTTCAATTTGTTCTTTTTTCTCGTATTTATTATTCTGAACATTATATATGAGAGTTGATTTTAAAATATATTTATTTCGATCATAGGGATTAAAATAGTATGCTTTTTTAATTTCGTCTATTGCTTCTGTATATTTTTTTTCTTCTAAATGATAAATAGAATAATTGCTATACTGTAAACTAACTACTTCAGTTAAAGTTAATCCTTTTGAACTAAAATAATATTTATCAAATAGTTGATTGGCGCTATTGCTTTCAAATTCTGATTTTGAAATTAGTTTAGAATTGTATAAACTCTTTACATATTGATTAATGAAATTTTCATTAAATTGATAGTAGCCTTTTTCGGGACTAGTAGTTTCTATAAGAATTTTAAATGATTGAGGATATGTAATCAGATAAACATGTTGAGGAGATTCAATGACATTATACGGAATGTTTAATTTGCTAAAAATAATAGCGTATAACGCTGATGCTGAAACACAATTATATTCTCCTTTTGTAAAGATGTCAGCAAAACTATTTTGAAGTTTATATACTTTTAAAAACTGTTTGTGTACGTAATCGTAGACGTACTTTACTTTTTTTACCTCTGATTTACCGTTTATTTCTTGTTTCAATTGATTAACACACTCGTCAATTTGCTGTATTGCTTTAGTGTCACTATAGATGTTTTCTTTTTCATAAGAAGATAATAGTAGACTGATAATGCTATTTGGATTTGATAAGTTAGATTTTGAGAAAGCTAATTGTTCCTCAGTATTTTTATATTTTAAATCAGATTTTTTTACAAGTGAATCAGTATTTTGAGAATAAATAGGATAGTAAAATAAAATTAAAAATATATAAATGCATATTCTCAGAGCCATAGTCTTTTGTGCTTGATGAGCTATAAAAATAATAATAAAACTGAAACACCTGCCAGTTTTTTAAAGACTGACAGGTGTTTTTTTAGTTAAGCTACTTTGTTTATTTTTGGTTATTGAGTAATATCAAAGCGATCCAAATTCATTACTTTATTCCAAGTAGCAACAAAATCATTGATAAATTTATCGGTGGCATCTGAACTTGCATATACTTCAGCAATGGCTCTTAATTCGGAGTTTGAACCAAACACTAAATCTGCTCGAGTGGCTGTCCAAATTAAATGATTGTTTTTTCTATCTCGTCCTTCAAACTCCAATTGAGATTCGTCTTTCGGTTTCCAAACAGTGTTCATATCTAATAAGTTTACAAAAAAGTCGTTGCTCAGTGTCTCATTCTTCTTAGTAAATACACCATGACTCGAGTTATCAAAATTGGTTTTTAAAACTCTTAATCCGCCAATAAGCACAGTCATTTCAGGAGCTGTTAAGGTAAGGAGTTGCGCTTTATCTAATAATAATTCTTCAGTTGAAATGCTATACTTTGCTTTTTGATAGTTTCTGAAACCATCTGCAATTGGTTCTAAAACTGCAAAGGATTCTATGTCAGTTTGTTCTTGTGTTGCATCCATTCTACCAGGTGTAAAAGGAACAGTTATTGAATGCCCTGCATTTTGACTAGCTTTCTCAATGGCTGCGCCGCCTGCTAATACAATTAAATCAGCTAAGGAAACTTTTTTATCACCACTTTGTCCAGCATTAAATTCACTTTGAATGTTTTTGAGTTTCTTTAAAACAGTATCTAATTGTACTGGATTATTTGCTGCCCAATTTTTTTGAGGAGCTAAAGCAATTCTTGCTCCATTAGCACCGCCACGTTTATCTGAACCTCTGAATGTAGATGCCGAAGCCCAAGCTGTAGACACTAATTGAGAAATAGATAAACCTGAATTTAATACTTTCGTTTTTAGTGCCGCAATATCCGATTCGTTAACTAATTGATGGTTAAGAGCTGGAATAGGATCTTGCCACAACAATTCTTCTTTAGGAACGTCTGTTCCTAAATAACGAGAACGTGGTCCCATATCACGATGTGTTAGTTTAAACCAAGCGCGAGCAAAAGCATCAGCAAAAGCATCAGGGTTTTCATAAAAATGACGAGAAATTTTTTCGTACGCTGGATCAAATCTTAACGATAAGTCCGTAGTCAGCATCGTTGGTAAATGTTTTTTTGAAGAATCGAATGCATCGGGAATAGTAGCCTTAGCATTTTTTGCTATCCATTGATGGGCTCCTGCTGGGCTTTTTGATAGCTCCCATTCGTAATTAAATAAATTCTCAAAAAAATTATTACTCCATTGAGTGGGGGTTTGAGTCCATGTAACTTCTAAACCACTAGTAATAGCATCTTTGCCTTTACCTGTTAAAAATTTACTCAACCAACCAAAACCTTGATGTTCGATGGCTGCAGCTTCAGGCTCTACACCAACTAAAGCAGCATCGCCTGCACCATGTGTTTTTCCAAAGGTGTGCCCGCCTGCAATTAGTGCTACAGTTTCTTCATCATTCATTGCCATACGAGCAAAGGTTTCACGAATATCTTTTGCGGCAGCTATTGGATCAGGTTTGCCATTTGGTCCTTCTGGATTTACATATATCAATCCCATTTGTACCGCTGCTAAAGGATTTTCTAAATCTCTTTCTTCCGAATAACGATTATCGTCTAACCATTTTGTCTCAGTGCCCCAGTATACATCTTGTTCTGGTTCCCAAACATCTTCTCTACCACCAGCAAAACCAAAGGTTTTAAAACCCATCGATTCTAAGGCAACATTTCCAGCAAGAATCATTAAATCTGCCCATGAAATTTTTTGACCATATTTTAATTTAATAGGTAATAATAATCTTCTAGCCTTGTCTAAATTTCCATTATCTGGCCAACTATTTAATGGCGCAAAACGTTGCTGTCCAGCACCTGCACCTCCACGTCCATCACCTGTTCGGTAAGTGCCTGCACTATGCCATGCCATGCGAATAAAAAGCGGACCATAGTGTCCAAAATCAGCAGGCCACCATTCTTGAGAGTCGGTCATTAAAGTATGTAAATCTTTTTTTAAAGATTCCATGTCGAGCTTTTTAAATTCTGCTGCGTAATTAAATCCTTTATCTAAGGGATTTGAAAGATCAGAACCCTGACGAAGAGTATTTAGTTTTAGTTGATTTGGCCACCAATTATGATTTTGTGTGCCACCACCAGTTACGCTTTCTTTTTTTCTTCCAAAATGAAATGGGCATTTACCGCCACTGTTTGAGTTATTTTCCATATTGACTTAGTTTCTAATTTTTGTTTAGCAAATTTGTACATTCTTTAATTATCAATCAAACTGATATTTTTTATATTTGTATAGATAAAATCTATAATATAAAATCAACTATAAAATATACAAATGAATTTACAACAATTAGAATACATAATAGCAGTTGATCGACTGAAAAATTTCGTCAAGGCTTCAGAATCTTGTTTTGTAACTCAAGCTACTTTAAGTATGATGATTAAAAAATTAGAAGAAGAGTTGGAGGTTAAAATATTTGATAGAAGCAAACAGCCTGTTAAAACAACCGATGTAGGAGAAAAGCTAATTGTCCAAGCTCGAAAAATTGTATCTGAGTCAAAAAAATTAAAAGAAATCATTCAGGATGAAAAAGGAATGGTGAGCGGAGAATTAAAAATTGGAATCATTCCCACGTTGGCTCCTTATTTATTGCCCTTGTTTTTAAAACAGTTTATGCAATCTTATCCTTTAGTGAAATTAATCATTAATGAATACACCACGGATGTGATTATGCATAAGTTAAAAACAGGTGATATTGATGCGGGAATATTAGCAACTCCGCTTCATGATTTGGCAATTACAGAACAGGTGTTGTTTTATGAAAAGTATTACTTGTATGTGAATCAAAAAGAAAAAGGATTTGATAAACAATATGTGTTGCCAAAAGATATTGATGTAAATCGTTTATGGTTGCTAGAAGAAGGGCATTGTATGCGTTCACAGATATTAAACTTTTGTGCTTTAAAAAAGCAAAAAGAATCGGAAGAGCATTTTCATTATAATGCCGGAAGTATTGAAACTTTAAAGAATATGGTTGATACTAATTTCGGAATGACTATTATTCCTGAATTAATTACGCATCATTTAACCGGTTCACAACAAAAACGTATTCGCTCTTTTAAATCACCTGAGCCCGTGCGTGAAATTAGTTTAATTACGCATCGTGAGTTTATAAAAGCTAAGTTAGTAAAATGCTTACATGATTGTATTTTATCTGTTATTCCAAATGAAATGAAAAGCAAAAAGAATTTGAATGTTGTTGAGATTTAGAATTTAACCACATAGGCACATAGTAGCTGGGTGTTGTAAAGAAATAGATAGAAATTTTATTTTGCACATAGTGCTCTATGTGAGAAGCAAAGCTTCACTATCAATAGCTTTTAGATTTCTAAGAAAACTATGTTTCTATGGTTAAAATTATATAATTCTATATTCTTTGATATAGTGCTTAACCACAAGGTACATAGTAGCTGGGCGTTGTAAAGGACGAGATAGAAATTATATTTTTGCACATAATACTCTATGTTAGAAGCAAAGCTTCACTATCAACAACTTTAGATTTCTAAGAAAACTATGTTTCTATGTGGTTAAAAATTATAAGTTGTTAATCTTCAACTCAAAATCAGAATTACCAATATTGGTAATAAAACTGATATAGGATTTTTTATCAATAAAAATCAGATTGATGTTTTGTCCTTGTTCGGATTTTAGTAAGGCTTTGTATTCTAAGCCTTTTTTACCCATAAAAATATAGTTGTATGATTTTTTAGCTGATAAAATATCTGTTTTCTTCAAAACATAAAAGGCATTGTTCAAATCATCTAATCCTGTTTTTATAACAACTTCATTTAATGGTTTCTTGTATTTAAATCTGTCGTAATCGCCAATATCATTTAATATATATTTACCATAGTTGTCTCCTTTTGCTAAACTCATAAAGTTGGGAATGACTTTACTGCTAATAGTAAATGTTGAACGATTAACCGCATAGTCTACATCATCTGGCACTAAGTTAAATTGCCATGAACTATAATAGGTCAATACATTTGGTAATGTCTGCTCGAACACGTCCGACCAAATATGGTAACTACCATCTGTGTTTTTAGTAAACTCTCTTATTTTTAAATGAAAGGATTGCAAACCAGTTTGTGTTTTGGTTTGTATAGGTAACGGAAACACTTTTTCTACTCTTTGAGCCACATCTCCTAAACTATCAATGGTCACTAAAAACAATTTATGGTTTTTTGCCTGCGAAGTAAAATTTGAAGTTTTGTTTTTAAAATCAATGCTATTCGCATCATAAACACTGCCAATGATATCTATGTTTTTTGTTTTTTTATCAATAATAAAATTTGACATTAAAAAATGACGTTGATCGCCTTTAGCACTTAATTTCGTTCCTCTGATAATTTCTCCTGTGTTGGCGTTAATGCGTAAAATCCATTGTCCTTTTTTTAATCCATCAAATACATGAGCATACACAATGACTTGATGAGTGTCGGCGGCTAAAACCGATGCGCGATAAATGTATTTTCTTTCAAATGCAAATTGCCATTTATAATCATATTCAAAAGGCTTGTTCATGGATTTAACATAATACTTTGATAAGTAAAATTGTTTATCGGCTGAATCTATGGAAGTTCGGATAACATATAAATCTTGTTTAAAAGCTAATTTTTCATCATCAAAAATGCTTAAGGAGTTAATATGATTGGCATCATAGTTTTCGGCAGTAGCAATTGTTTTTAAGGAATCAGTGACTCTTAATAAACTCACTACATTTTTTTGATTCGCTAATTGAAAATAAAAATTTAAAACATCATGCATTGTGTCAGCACTTATTTCTAAATAATCGGATGGTGTATGTTTCCCTAAATTATACTCTACACTGTCTTTTGTTTGAAGTCGTGTTGTGTAAGAAAAACATTTGAATTTTAAATTGGCATTGGATTGCTCATAACCATAAACGTATAAAGAATTACGGAAATTAAGAACATTAGCTGATAGCAAATGGCGTTTAATGGTTTGTCCATTAACGAGACTTGTAAAGCCTACTAATACTATAAGAATTTGATTAATTCTGCCCATTATATACAAATATAGCCATTATATGGAATTAAAAAAGATAGCAAATGCTGTTGCAAATACCTTATTAAAACCTTATTCTTGTACCTCAAAAATTAACAAAAATGACCACTAAATTATTTATTGTTCCGATTTCAGTAGCCTTAGTTTTAGGCGCTTGTAAATCAAATCAATCAGATATTACTTCTCAAGAAGTAGTTGCAAAACAAGATACTATGATGAAAGATTCAGCAGAGGCTTTTGAGTATGTGAGCGAACAGTTTGCTGACTTAAGAATTTTACGTTACGAAGTGCCAGGATTTGATCAATTATCTCTTCAACAAAAAGAGTTATTGTATTATTTATCGGAGGCAGCTTTATGTGGCAGAGATATTATGTGGGACCAAAATTATAAGTTCAACTTAACCATTCGTAAAACCATTGACGCTATTGCGGAGTCTTATAAAGGCGACGTCAATAACGAAGACTATAAAAAATTCATGGTATATGCTAAACGTGTTTGGTTTAGCCGTGGTATTCATCATCATTATGGTAGCGAGAAATTTTTTCCAGAACTTAGTCAGGAAATATTTGCTCAATTTATCTCCAATGCAGATGCATCTAAATTGCCATTAAACGCTGGCGAATCTGTGAAGGATTTTACGACTCGTTTGTTGCCAATTATATACGATCCAAAAATTGCCCCTAAAAAAGTAAGTTTAGATTCGAAGAAAGATTTGATTTTAAATTCAGCAGTAAATTTTTATGAAGGCGTGAATCAACAAGAAGCGATTGCTTTTTATGAAAAAATGGTGGATAAAAAAGATACAACACCAGTGATGATTGGCTTAAACAGTAAGCTGGTAAAAGAAAACGGTGTGATTGTAGAAAAGGTTTGGAAAGTAGGAGGAATGTACACTCAAGCTATCGAGAAAATTGTTTATTGGTTAGAGAAAGCAATTACAGTGGCTGAAAACGCTGAACAAAAAGATGCTTTACAAAAATTAGTGAAGTTTTATAAATCTGGGTCTTTAAAAGATTTTGATGAGTATAATATTGCATGGGTAAAAGATACTCAAAGCGCCATTGATGTAACCAATGGTTTTATTGAAGTGTACGAAGATCCATTAGGAAAAAAAGCAACCTTTGAATCGGTTGTTTCTGTGCGTGATTTTGAAGCATCAAAACGTATTGCGATGATTGGCGCTAATGCACAATGGTTCGAAGATAATTCAACATTATTCCCTGAACATAAAAAGAAAAACGTAAAAGGTATTTCTGCTAAAGTAATTAATGCGGTTATGGAAAGTGGTGATGCAGCTCCATCAACTCCAATTGGAATTAACTTACCAAACAATGAGTGGATTAGAGAAACGCATGGTTCTAAATCTGTAAACTTAGGAAACATTGTGGAGGCTTATGAAAAAGCAGCTGGTGGAAGTGTTGTAAACGAATTCTATTACAACGATGCGATTAAGAAAAATGTATTGGACTATGCTGGTTTAGCAGATAAGTTACATACAGATATGCACGAGGTAATTGGTCACGCAAGTGGACAAATTGAACCGGGTATTGGGCAACCACACGAAACATTAAAAAATTATGCGTCTGCTTTAGAAGAAGGACGTGCTGATTTAGTGGCTTTATATTACTTAATGGATCAAAAATTAGTGGACTTAGGCGTGATGCCGTCTTTAGAATATGGTAAAGCATCTTATGATGAGTATATCACTAAAGGTTTAATGGTTCAATTATCTCGTTTAAAATTAGGAGATAATATTGAAGAAGCACACATGCGTAATCGTCAAATGATTGCTAAATGGGCTTTTGAAAAAGGACAAAAAGAAAATGTGATTGAAAAGAAAGTAGAAAATGGTAAAACGTTTTTTGTCATTAACGACTATTTAAAATTACGTGTATTGTTTGGAGAATTATTAAAAGAATTACAACGTATTAAATCTCAAGGAGATTATAAAGCAGGTAAAGCTTTAATTGAGAACTACGGCGTAAAAGTAGATTTAGCCTTACATAAAGAAGTATTAGAGCGTTACACTAAATTAAGTATGGCTCCATATCAAGGCTTTATTCAGCCAAAGTTAACACCTGTAATGAAAGACGGAAAAATAGTGGATGTAAAAATCGAGTATCCAAAAAGCTTCACGGAGCAAATGTTAGAGTATAGTAAAAACTATAGTTTCTTACCAGCGATTAATTAATACAAATTTATATCCCCCTCTGGAGACTTGCCTGACGGCAGTCAGGGGGGGCAAGGGGAGGAAGAACAACTTCTCTCTTAGAAAAACAAAAAAAAGGAGGATATTAATTATCCTTCTTTTTTATTGCCATTGTTGGTGTTCTCACCAATAAATATTTTGTTTATACTGTTTTACTTGCATGTTGGTGATAACACCAACATGGGCTGAAAGGTGACTTTATATGTCAAATTATTTCAGAATGAGACAGATGTTAGCGGTTTTTTTTAACTATCTATCATTCCATCATTCAAAATAGCGCCGAAATAGCAAGTCATATTCGTTGATATTTTTTTTAATATAGCAGGAAGTAGGCTTGAAATATTCTCAACAGTAAGTTCTGTCTCAAGTGGTATGCCGTGATATTGTTTAAGGTAAAATGATATGTCAAATTGTTCTACTTCGTCGAGTTTGTCAAAAGGATTTTCAGTTTCATAATTATGGAAGTCAGACAAATGAATGAAGCTACACCCAAATTTGTAAACATAATGAATATAACCATGTAGCTCTGATGCTTTCTCTTCCATTTCTTTGTCAGTCACAGGTCGATACTTATTATTACCTGTCAATACTTTCCACCTTTCGCCAGACAAGGTCAGTTGCATTAGACGCTCTCTTTCATTAATGTCGAAAATTCTGCCCAAATACATTATTCTAATGAATGAATCTAATTCTTGTCTTAATATTGAAAGACAGTTTCCAAATAGATTTTGTGAAAACAATAATTGCAACGCTTTTTCATTTTCAGCACTTCTTTTTTGTATTAAAGAAATATATTCTTGTCTAATGTCTGTCATTGCGTGTGTGCCTTTAAACTGACCGCTAACTAGCTTATATGTATCTTTTTTACATCTTAAGCTGTTTATCAAATTTACAAATAATTACAAACGATTAAGAGTAATATTAATACTATTTCCCCAATATATCCTTAAACGTTTCTTTTCCCGGCGTTAAATTCTTTAAATTAGAAATCAACGTAAAAGCTTTGTCAACTCTTAGTTGAGGACTTTTAACTGTATTGACATAATTTAAAATATAACGTTGCATGCCGGGCTTTAACAAATCAAAACGGTCTTTGCCTTCAGGGTCTTGTTTAAATAACTCTGTTAGTTCTTCTGGAACATCCACACCAAATTCGCTAGTGTCTTCGGTTAAAATTACATTCACGTTGTCGCCCATTTCAACGCCTAATTCTTTCATGCGTTTGCTATTGATGGAAATATAGGCTTTGCCTTCTGGTAAGGACATTAATCCGCATTGAAAACTTAAAGCTTTATTAACTTCACAAATTAAACGTACTTTGCCAATACCGCCAATTTTTTTGACAATGGTAGCAGGTATTTCTAAATAAAAAGTTTTTAAATAGCTGAGTTTATCAATATGAGTTTTAAAAGAGATGGGTTTCATATGATAAAATTATAATATTTAATTGTCATATGGTATAGCCAGTTTAATTTGTTATGTAAACATGGCTAGTTCATTGTAAATAAATTTACTACAAATTATAGAAATACAAAAGACTTATCAAAAGCCCAAATCGTCATCCCGAAATAGTTTCGGGATCTGTTGCGATTATTTTACAAGTACGAGATTCCGAAACAAGTTCAGAATGACTGTAAATCAGCTTTTGATAAGTCCTTTTAAATAAAACCTAATCTTACTTTTTTAGTTTTTAAGCATATTGTAAAGCGAATCTTTTAAATGAACGCGCTTTGCTCTTAGTTCGTGTAAATGATCATCCGTTGTTGCTGTAGCGCCACTTTCGTAGCTATGAATTTGATGATCTACCTCGTGGTATTCGTCAAATAGTTTTCTGAAATAAGTATCAGTTGTTTTTAACTCATGAATTTTATCTTTCATTTCAGGAAATTCGTGTAATAAATCGTGTTTTTGCATGGCTATCGTTTTTTAAGTATAGTCAAATTTAAAAACTCAACACATGATACGAAAGAACAAAAATCATTTTCAAATCTGACAATTGTCATATTTCAAGAAATAGAATTACACTTGCTTTTTGTTTGTCAGTTCGAGTATTTTTTGTCTGCATTTTACAAAAAAAGTATCGAGAACTTTCATTGTTATCCCAACAAAACACACCAAGCTTCTTTTACTTTATTGGCTTCTAATAATGTTTTAGCGTATTGGTGTTTCTCAGTTTCACTGGCAAAAGTTTTAGAAATTGTTTTGTTATGTTCTGCAATTTCCTCTCTAGTTGGCAATACTTCAATATTTCCTAATTGCCCTAAGTTGTTACCCGTTAATACAGTGCTTGATTTAATGTTAGTTGGAATATTGTCAAATCCAATTCCAATAGTGGTAATAGGTTTTTCAATTTCAAATAAAGCATCACCATGCGCACGACAATACCAGTTGCCACCCATACGTGCCACTAAATCAATTTTTTGTTGGTCAATCATGTTTTGTTCATTCAAAATAGATTCGTCGATATGAATTTTCACAATCTCACACATCACTAAATTGCAATTGCCAATTTCCTTTAATTCAAATACTTTACATTCTAATTGAACTGGACTTTCCTTAACACGCATTGGTTTTACTAAATCAGAAGCGATTGGTGTAAAACCTGCTTTTGTAAATTCACTCACACCTTTTGGAAAAGGACTACTCGCTAAACTCATTTGATGAACCATATTATAGTTCACAATATTAATTACGCACTCAGGCACTTCTTTAATATTTAAATGCGTGTCTTTTGCTTGACCTGTTCTACCGCTTAAGTTTGGAGAAAAAATAGCAATAGGAGGTTTTGCACTAAATACATTAAAAAAACTAAATGGTGCTACATTGTGATTGCCTTGCGCATCAACCGTACTCGCAAAACAAATTGGGCGCGGACCAATAGCACCTAATAAATATTGATGTAATTGAGGGACGTTTAATTCGGAAGGAGTAAGAGTTAGCATTTTAATTTTGTTTAATGTGTTATGATTTAAATAGAGTCGTTTATTTTATTGATTAAATAAGGATGTCCTAAAATTTCACTACAAGTAACCACAGAGCTCACGGTTACTCCCATAATTCCATGTAAGTTTAAATTTTGCCCAGTTAAAAATAGATTACTAATTTTTGTTCTTGGTGTGATGAAAGATTTTAATGGTTCATTGTAATCTTTGATGATGCCGTATAAAGATCCATCTCTAGTTCCAATATAATCTCTATAGGTAATAGGAGAAGCACATGTGTAGGATTGTATATTTGATTTCAGACCTGGCATTCTTAATTCCATTTCATCAATCATCTTCTCTGCTTTTTTTATTTTAAATTCTTCATAATCATCTCCTCTGTAAGTTACATGATTAGGAATAATACTTTTTGTATGCGACCATTTAGCACATTCATCATAGCGCATATAGGCCATTAACGAATAGTTTTCGGTAAAATTTGGATTCCCTGATTTTGTGTTTGCAAATAAACCTAAAGCAGGTGGCCAAGATTCGTCGGTATAATTAGCTCCTGACCAAACATCAGGGTCGATATTGTGATAAATATTGTGATTGATACTAGGGACAGAGTTTGGTTTACAAACAACATTTACTAAAAAAGAAGAAATTGTATTCTCTAAACTATTGATGCGATTTTTATAGGCAGATCTCAGTTGAGTACCTTTCACCATATCAATGGTTTTACTTAAATCAATGCCAGATATAAATAATTTGCCTTCAATTTTTTCGCCATTTTCTAATTCAACGGATTCTATTTCATTACCCTCATTAAAGTGAAAACGAACTGCTTCGCTATAATTAAAAATTTCACCACCATTTTTTTTGATGTTGTTACTCATAATTTTTGCAATTTGAGCACTTCCATCAACACATCTGTATGAACTTTCAATATATGAACTAACCACTAATGCGTGAACATAAAATGGTGTTTTGCCTGCTTGTCCAGCATACAACATATTACTTCCGCTAATGACGTCACGTAATTTTTGATCAGTAAAAATAGAATCAATGACACTTTTCGAATCTATTTCTAAATGCCATGCTTTGGTGAAATCCTTTTTTTCGGCAGATAAATTAAATAAAGGGAAAGCCTGACAAACTTCTTTAACCTTACTGATATATAATTTTAAAGCTTCCCTTTCCTTCGGAAAAATCTCTGCTAATTTTTCAATAAAATTATCATAGCCTTGAGCATGAGGATATCGCTTATCATCTCCTTTAAAAGAAATAATGTCAAAACCATCTTCATCTAGTTTATGAAGTTTTAATTCTTGCATTAATCCAAAGTACTTGAAGTATGAATTTAAATTTTGTCCTTCATCCAATCCTCCAATATAGTGAACTCCTGTTTCAAAAATGGTTTTTTCTCTACTGTATATTTGTAAAGACCCTCCAATTTGTCTGTTTTTTTCAAGCACACAAACTTTCATGCCTTCTTTGGCTAATATATATGCGCAGCACAAGCCGCCCATGCCACTCCCTATTATTACCGCGTCGTATTTTGTCATAAAAATCCTACTCCAAGTATAAACATTTTTTGCAAAATAAAGTTGATGAGTTTAGAACTTATTGTTACTTTTAAGTTTGTTAAAAAAATGAATAAAATTCGAGGTTTCTATATTGTTTTATTCTTCTGTCTTTGGAGTGTTGTTTCATTTTCCCAAACCTATACTATAACGGGTAAAGTATTTGATGCCGAATCCAAAGAGCCACTTCCCTTTGTTCCTGTTTTAATAAAAGGCACTACGGTTGGCGCTACCACTGATTTTGATGGAAATTATTCTATTTCTACATCCAAAATGGGCGATTCTATTGTTTCATCGTATGTAGGATATAAAAAATTAACAAGAGCAATAAAGCGTGGCGAAAATCAAGTAATTAATATGCCGATGGTTTTGGAAGGGGTTAATTTATTAGAAGTTGTTGTAAAAGCTGGAGAAAATCCAGCACATCGTATCATCCGAAATGTAATAGCTCATAAACAATTTAATAACAGACGAAAATTAGACGCGTATCAATATGAGTCTTACAATAAAGTAGAATTTGATTTAAATCGAATTCCGAAGGAAATGCAGGAAAGAAAGCTGTTTAAGCCTATAAAGTTTGTATTTGATAATGTGGATAGTATTTATTCAGGAGAAAAACCATCATTACCAATTTTCATCACCGAATCCTTATCTGATTTATATTTTAGAAGTAATCCAACACTTAAAAAAGAAGTGATTAAAGCCAGTAAAGTCACAGGTATCGAAAACACCAGTATTACTTCTGTGATGGGAGATATGTATCAAAATATTAATATTTATGATAATAATATTTTGGTTTTTGGAAAAGATTTTGTGAGTCCTATCTCGGATAATGGATTCTTTTATTACAAATACTATTTGGAAGATAGTTTGTTTATTGGTAACACAAGATGTTATCAAATTCGTTTCAAATCTAAAAGACCACAGGAATTATGTTTCTCAGGAAATATGTGGATTTCTGATACCACTTGGGCAATTAAACGTATTGAAATGAGTATCCCAAAAGATGCGAACATAAATTTTATTAACGCTGCCAATGTTGTCCAAGAATTTACTCAGATTGATAGTACTTGGATGTTAAGTAAAGATCGATTAATTATTGATTTTGCGATGAATAAAAATCAAGTGGGAATTTATGGACGAAAAACGACTTCCTACAAAGACTTTAAAATTAATCAACCAAAAGATGTAAAGTTTTATGAGTTTGGAGATAAGATTGTTGTAGAAGACAATGCAATGAAACAAACGGATGAGTTTTGGAACGCTAATCGACATGATAGTTTATCAATACGAGAAAAGAAAATCTATCATATGATAGATACCATTAAAACATTACCTGTATACAAAACATGGGTAGATATTTTTACATTATTTGTATCAGGTTATAGAGTTGTAAATAATTTTGAAATTGGACCTTATTTTAACTTAGTGAGTTATAATAAAATTGAAGGACCTCGTGTAAGATTTGGAGGAAGAACTAGTAGTAAATTTAGTAGATGGTACGAACTACAAGGCTACGTAGCATATGGTTTTAATGACGAAAAATTCAAATACAGCTTAGGATTTAAAAGTTTTATTTCAAAAAAACCACACAGGCAGTTGGTTGGTATGACGTATAAAAGTGATTATGAAATTTTGGGTCAAAGTCAAAATGGCTTTTCGCAGGATAATATTTTCGCTTCTTTATTTAGAACAAGTCCTTTAACCAACCTTACGCGCGTTGACCAAACCTTTGCGTGGTATGAAAGAGAATGGGTAGATGGATTAACCTCTAAAGTTATTTTGGCTGGAAGAACGATAACGCCTCTTTTAGCAAATGCATATCAATATTATAAAAAAGATGGGACTATTGCCACCAAAGAAAATATTAAAAACACAGAGGTGAGATTAAATGTGAGATTTGCTTATAAAGAAAAATTTATTAGCGGAGATTTTAGTAGAATTAGCTTAGGTACTAAATGGCCCGTATTGCAATTTAATTATGCTAAGTCATTGCAAAATGCTTTTATGGGTGAATACGATTATCAGAAAGTAGTTTTAAATTTAAGTGATCGTGTAAGATTAATTTCTTTATTAGGATACACAGATTATACAGCAGAAGTAGGTAAAATTTATGGAGCTGTTCCTTATCCATTAATGGAATTACATGGCGGTAACGAAACTTATGTATATGATTATATGTCGTTTAATATGATGAAATATTATGAGTTCGCTAGTGATCAATACGCTTCTGTAGGAATGTTTCATCATTTTGAGGGATTATTATTTAATAAGATTCCTTTAATTAAAAAATTAAAATGGAGAGAAGTGGTTACTTGTAAAGCACTTTGGGGAAGTGTAAACGAAAAAAATAAAAGAACTTTAATTTTTCCTACAACATTAAATGCATTGGGCAATGAACCGTATGTAGAGGTAAGTGCTGGTATTGAAAATATATTTAAAGTATTTAGAATTGATGCCTTGTGGCGTTCAACCTATTTAAGACCAAAAGCTATCGAAAATTTTGGGGTTAAGTTTGGCTTCCAGCTGGCATTTTAGAGCATTTTTCGTATTCACATTTTTTGTAACTTCTGTTAAAATATCTTTGAGTATATTTGATAGATATTTTGAAAGCAAATGATACTTCGCTCAGAAAACTTAGTAAAAAAATATAAAAACAGAACAGTTGCCAATAACGTCAGTGTTCAGGTAGCTCAAGGTGAAATTGTTGGATTACTTGGACCAAATGGTGCTGGTAAAACAACCTCGTTTTATATGATTGTGGGGATGGTAAAACCTAACTCAGGAAAAATATTTTTAGATGATAGAGATATTACCAATGAGCCAATGTATAAAAGAGCGCAGTTAGGGGTTGGTTACTTGCCTCAAGAAGCTTCTGTTTTTAGAAAATTAAGCATTGAAGATAATTTACGTGCCGTTTTAGAAATGACTAAGCTGACTAAAGCTGAACAAGATTATAAAGTGGAAAGTTTATTAGATGAATTTGCTCTGCATCATGTGCGTAAAAATTTAGGCGATCAATTGTCTGGTGGAGAAAGAAGAAGAACAGAGATTGCACGAGCTTTAGCAACAGATCCTAAGTTTATTTTATTGGATGAGCCTTTTGCTGGTGTTGATCCTATTGCGGTGGAAGATATTCAAAGTGTGGTACGTAAATTAAAAGATAAAAACATTGGCATTTTAATTACCGATCACAATGTTCATGAAACATTGAGCATTACAGATAGAACTTATTTGTTATATGCAGGAGAGGTTATCAAATCAGGTTCTGCCGAAGATTTGGCAAATGACGAAATGGTTCGTCGTGTTTATTTAGGCGCTAATTTTGAGTTAAGAAAATAGTATTGAATCTTGTCAACTAACAATCATAAATCTCTAGATGAAGTTAATGCTTCAGTAAACACTTCTAGTAAAGGAGGTTTTAGAAAGCTATTAGCATTTATTGGTCCAGCTTACATGATAAGTGTTGGTTATATGGATCCAGGGAACTGGGCAACCGACATTGAGGGTGGAAGCAAATATGGCTATAGCTTAATTTGGGTTTTAGTAATGAGTAATTTAATTGCTTTATTACTTCAAAGCCATTGTGTTAGACTAGGGGTTGTTGCTGGAAGAGATTTGGCGCAAGCATCCAAAGATCATTACTCCAAATTTATTAATTACTTTTTGTATGTATTAGCAGAGATTGCCATTGCTGCTTGCGATTTAGCAGAAGTAATTGGTATGGCCATTGGTATACATTTATTGTTTCCTTCTATCTCTATTCTAGGGGGTGTTTGCATTACGGTTTTAGATAGTTTTGTATTATTATTTTTATTAAACGCCGGAATTAAAAAATTAGAAGCATTTATCATTTCATTAGTTGCTATTATAGGCGTTTCTTTTTTTATTCAATTACTCATTGCAAAACCCGATGTGATTGAAATTTCAAAAGGATTAATTCCAGGTTTCACTAATGAAAATGCATTATACATTGCGATTGGTATTATTGGCGCAACGGTCATGCCACATAATTTATATTTGCATTCTTCTTTAGTTCAAACTCGGCAGTTTGAGCGAACTCCTATTGAAATAAAAAAAGCCATACGTTTTAATATTATTGATAGTGCGGTTGCTTTAAACTTAGCTTTGTTTGTTAATGCTGCTATTTTAATCATTGCCGCCACTACATTTTTTAATACAGGAGTTGAAGTCACAGAAATACAAGATGCGCACAAAATGATGGCTCCTATGTTGGGTAGTACGTTGGCACCGTTGTTATTTGCTATTGCTTTAATAGCAGCCGGACAAAGTTCCACCATTACAGGAACTTTAGCTGGACAAATTATTATGGAGGGTTATTTAAATCTTCGCTTACAACCTTGGATTAGAAGATTATTGACACGTTTAATTGCGATTGTGCCAGCATTTTTAACCATTTACTTTTTAGGTGAAGATAAAACGGGTGATTTATTAGTCTTAAGTCAGGTAATTTTAAGTTTACAATTAGGCTTTGCCATTATTCCATTAATTCATTTTGTGAGTAATAAAAAACGTATGGGTGAATTTGTCATTCCCTTATGGCAAAAAATTGCTTCATGGATTTCAGTGTCTGTGATTGTGTTTTTAAATTGTCAAATGTTGTTTAATAAAGTAAAGGAATGGCTTCAAGAATCTGAATACGCAACATTAATAGGCGTGATTGTTATTCCTTTTATGTTATTGTGTTTGGGGATTTTGTTATTTATTACGTTTGAACCTTTATTTAAAAAGGCGAAACAACAAGTGTCATCACAGTTTCACGGAGAGGTTGCTAAAATTAATTTCGAAACACCAAAACCCTATTCATCTATTGCTATTACAGTTGATTTTAGTTCGAGTGATAACAAAGCCATTAATAAAGCTTTGATGCTTGGTGGGAAACAAGCACATTATGTATTAATACATATCCTCGAAAGTACTAATGCAGTCATGTATGGAGAAGATACCAACGACCACGAAAGAATAGAGGATAGCGCTAATTTATTAGCTTATAAAAATCAATTGTTAGAACAGGGTTATCATTGTGAAGTAAAATTAGGTTTCGGAAGTCCTAAATCTGTTATCCCTAAATTAGTTGATAATTGCGATTTGCTGGTAATGGGAACTCACGGACACACTACTTTTAAAGATATTTTATTTGGTACTACGGTTGAAAGTGTCAGACATAAAATTGATATTCCTTTAGTATTGGTTTAATTAATCTGTAAATAAAATAGACAAATCAATTTTTTTAGTTTAAAATTTCCCTTATTTTGCAGTAAAATAATCAATTGCAAATAGTAGTCAATACTCGTCTTTTAATTCAAAACAAATTAGATGGAATCGGATGGTTTAGTTATCAAACGCTAAAGCGTATAACTCAAAATAATCCTGATGTTCATTTTGTTTTTTTATTTGACAGAGATTATGATGAACAATTTATTTTTTCAGATAATATTACTCCCTTGGTATTAGGGCCTCAAGCTCGTCATCCGTTTTTATACTATGCTTGGTTTCATCTGGCTGTTAAAAATTTATTAAATCGCATGAATCCTGATTTGTTTTTATCACCTGATGGTTTTTTATCTCCAGGCGCTAAATGTAAGCAGTTACCAGTCATTCATGATATTAATTTTTTACATAATCCTCAAGATTTAAAACCTTTAACTAGCAAATATTACAATCATTTTTTTCCGAAGTACGCAAAACTAGGAACGCGTATTGCAACCGTTTCCGAATATAGTAAAAATGATATTTCAGAAAATTATCACATTGATTCTAATAAAATTGATGTGGTGTATAATGGAATTAACGAAGGCTTTGCGCCATTATCCGATCCGTCACAACAAATTATTAGAGAAAAATATACGCATGGCAAACCTTATTTTTTATTTGTTGGTTCTCAAAGTCCACGTAAAAATTTAAATCGTTTAATTGCAGCTTTTGATGTATTTAAAGAACAATCCCAATCTGATTATAAATTAGTATTGGTAGGTGCTGTGTACTCAAGCGAAGGCGATGTAAAGCGTGTTATTGATAAATCTAATTTTAAACAGGATATTATTTTTACGGGTCGTCAGTCGCAAGAAGAGTTAGAAAAAATTATGGCAAGTGCTTTTGCATTAGCATTTGTTCCATACTTTGAGGGATTTGGAATTCCTATTGTGGAAGCTTTACAATGCGAGGTTCCTGTAATTTGCAGCAGAACAACCAGTATGCCTGAAATTGTAGGAGATGCTGGTTTATTAGTCAATCCATATGAAGTAAATAGTATTAGTAACGGAATGTTAGAATTATATAATAACACTTCTCTGCGAAATCAATTGATACAAAAAGGAAAAGAAAGAAAAAATTTGTTTTCTTGGGATAAATCTGCAGACCTGCTTTGGAACAGTATTACTAAGTGTTTATGAGTTCTCCTATTAGTAAATCAGCTTTTATAAAAGCAGAGCAATGTTTAAAGCATTTTTATTTATATAAAAATCATTATTACTTACGCGATTCTTTGTCAAAAGAAAAACAATTAATTTTCAAGAGAGGAACTGACGTTGGTATTTTTGCTCAACAATTATTTCCTAATGGAATTGATGTGACTGCTGGTGAAAAAAGAGACCAACAATTGTATGCCGAAAAAACAAAACATTTAATTGCACAAGGCACCAAAACTATTTATGAAGCTACTTTCATTTATGACGATTTATTAGTGATGGTAGATATTCTTCATAAGCACGAGGATAAATGGATAGCTTACGAAGTAAAGAGTTCTTTAAAAATTACAGATACGTATGTAAAAGATGCTTGTTTTCAGTACTATGTGATTAAAAACTGCTTGCCTGACTTAGTAGATTTTAATTTATTAACGATGAATCCTAAATATGTGTTGGATGGCGAATTAGATATTACCAAGTTATTTAAAACAACTTCGGTAATGAAAGATGCTATTAAAAACGTCGAATATTTTGCCCATAAAACACAGATTGCGAAACAAACATTAGAACAAAATAAAATTCCAGATATTAAAATTGGGGCACATTGTTTTCAGCCGTATGAATGCGATTTTTTGGGTACTTGTTGGAAAAATATTAATGAACCAAATTCAGTGTTAACTCTTGGTAAATTAACTAAGCAAGCCATGTTTGAGTTGTATGATCAAAACATCAAACGAATTGATGAAATAGACATTAATACAATTGCACACAAAGAAATAAAAATTCAGGTTAAAGCAGCCATCGAACAAAAAGAACAAATTTTTAAAGAAGAAGTTAAAGCATTTGTATCTAATATCAAACAACCCATGTGTAGTTTAGATATTGAAGTGTGGATGCCTGCTATTCCTTATTATAATGGAACTAAGCCTTTTCAACAAATCCCATTTTTGTTTTCCATGATTTCGGAAGAAAACGGAGAGATAAAAAATTACAGTTATTTTAAACCCATCGAAGAAGATTTAAGAAAAGATTTCTTAGAACGCATTTTAGCTGAAACCAAACACTTCAATTCTATTTTAATGTTTGATAAGTCATTAGAAGAAACAGTATTAAATCAGTTAGTGGAATTATATCCCGAATACAGAAATGATATCTCTGATTTAAAAAATAAAATCGTTGATTTAGCAGAACCTATTCGTAAAGGAAATTACTACCATCCTGATATGAAAGGCAATTTCACCTTAAAAAGTATTGCTCCATTAGTAAATCAAGAAGCGGGTTTTAATAATTTAGATATACAATCTGGAATTAGTGCCATGTATATTTATGAAAGTTTGTTAGAACAAAATGCCATAGAAGGAGAGCACATTAAACAACAATTAATTGATTATTGCGAAATGGATGCCTTAATTACCTATCAGTTGTTGAATTTTTTTAATAGTAAAGTAGATTAACCTTTACATATAAAGAGATATTAATTTCTATCTTTATTTACAATTTGCAATTAAAATTTCTCATATTCATTTTTTGTTTTCCTGTTTTGATAAAGGCACAATTTAGGATGGACACTGCTAAACGGGTAAATTATTTAGTGATACCTGTCCTTTTTAAAACACCCGAAACAGGTTGGGCTTATGGATTATCAACTTCTGCAAATTTTAAAACAACGCATAAACATGATTCTTTAACAAGAATGTCTGTAATTACTGCTTTAGGAATTTTTTCTCAACGTCAGCAAAATATTCAAGCGATTGATGCCACAATATATTTTCCTAAAGAAAAATATATTCTCTACTTTAATTCTTCTCATAGTTATTTTCCTGATAATTTTTGGGGAATCGGTCAGTATTCAAAAGACACAGACGTTGAGCGTTATGTATTTGAAGAAGTTATTGTTAATCCTCATATCAAACGAAAATTTTTTAAACATACCTTTTTTGGTCTTATTGCCGATTACCAAAATATATTTAAAGTTCAATACACTCAGGGAGGTTTAATGGATTCAACAGAGTTTTATGGTAAAACAAATTACAATATTACAGGCATTGGTTTTTCTGCGAGTTATGACACCCGTAATTCAACCTTTTGGCCTACTAAAGGGATATTTATGCAAACTCAGTTTACAACCTACAATAAAGAGCTAGCATCTACTTATTCGTTTAATAAATGGAAAGTGGAAGTAAGATTATTTAAACAATTATTTAAAGGACATATTTTAGCCTGTCAGTTATATAACTACTCAACCTTTGGTGAAACACCTTATAGGTCAATGGCAACTTTAGGTGGACAAGGAAATTTAAGAGGCTTTTATCAAGGTCGTTTTAGAGATAATTCTATGTATTCTGCTATTGCCGAATATCGTGCCCATATTTTCTGGAAAATTAGCGCTTGTGTGTTTGGTGGAGTAGGTGATGTGTATAATCAACCCAAAAACATAAATACCAGTTCTTTAAAAGGCAGTTTTGGTGGCGGACTCCGATTAACTATTTTAGAGAAAGAAAACCTGAATTTACGGGTAGATTATGGTTATTCGGATAACTATAACCGTGGTTTTTATTTTACTGTTGGCGAGTGTTTCTAGCTTTTATATGTTTGTCACGCTGAACGGAGTCGAAGCGTTTTATTTCAATTTATTTAACATTCTTTAGTTCATAGTTTCTTCTTGCAATAGCCTAAATTTTCCTTTAGCACATTAACTTTAAACTTTACAAATTAAGCAAGGTTAATCATGTCTAAAATTAAAGTTGGAATTCTATTTGGTGGTCGTTCAAAAGAACGTGAAATTTCGTTTGCAGGTGGAAGAACCGTTTATGATAATTTAAATAAATCTATTTTCGAAGCTATTCCTTTATTTGTTGATTCCTTTGGCAATTTTGTATTGTTAGATTGGAACTTTGTTTACAAAGGAACGATTCGTGATTTTTATCCTCCTGTAGAATTTATACCAGCAAATAATACCGATTTTCAATATTATGCAGAAAATTTAGGCGCTTTAACAGTTCATCAACAAGATGAATTAATTTCTAAAATTGGAAAAAAAGTTCAAGTACATGAATTAGCATCTTTAATTGATTTCGCTTTTTTAGGATTACATGGTCCTTATGGCGAAGACGGTAGAATACAAGGATTATTAGAGTATTTACATATTCCATATTCAGGAAGTGGTGTGTTACCTAGCGCTATAGGAATTGATAAAAGTGTTCAGAAAAAATTAATGGTGAATGCAGGATTTAATAGTCCTAAATTTTTTACGATTGATAGAACGGATTGGATTAATGGAAATGTAAAAGGACTTTGGGAAAAAGCAAAATCAGAGATTGGCTTCCCAATGGTTATTAAACCAGCTAATCAAGGTTCGTCTATTGGTATTTCTATTTTTAATGAAGACAGCAATTATAATTTCATGGCGGCTGTAGAAAAAGCATTTTTCACAAAATGGTTAGATTCTGCTGAATGGAAAAAATTATCTGAGAAAGAACAAATCGATTATGTGCGTTCATTGTCTGATATTCGCGAAGGTATTGGCATGCCAATAAAAATAGATTTAGGCCTTGCGAATTTAAATCAAGATAACAACGAACAAATTATTTTCTACAATCAATACGAATTAATTTCATTCTTAAATAACAATTGCGATAAAACAGAAGGTTTTGTATTAGAGGCATTGGATGGTGAAAGCACTGTCATGATTGAAGGATTTATTGAAGGAAAAGAATTTTCTTGTATTGTACTAGAAGATACAGATTCAAATAATAAAGCAATAGCATTACCTCCAACAGAAATTAGAAAAGGAAAAGAATTATTTGACTACCGAAGTAAATATCTACCAGGTTTATCTCGTAAGATTACACCTATTGAAGCAACACATGAGCAAATTAATGCCATCAGAAAAGAATGTGAACGTTTATTTTCTGAACTATGTTTTGATGTGTATGCTCGTATTGACGGTTTTTTAAGTATGGATGGGAAAGTATTTTTAAATGATCCAAATACCACATCAGGGATGATGCCATCATCATTCTTCTTTCATCAAGCGGCAGAAATCGGTTTAACACCTTCTCAATTCTTAACTTATATTATTCGTACATCATTAAGTAAACGAATTAAAAATAGTAAAGGCGCATCAGTTTACGAACCGTTATTACATAAATTAGATACATTTTTACATAACGAAAAAAATGCTATCAATAATAAAATTCCTGTAGCCGTTATCTTAGGTGGTTATTCTTCAGAACGCCATATCTCTGTAGAAAGCGGTAGAAATATTTTTGAAAAATTAGCTTCTTCAGAAAAGTACGCACCAATTCCAGTGTTCTTAACAGGTGATAATGCTAATCATTTAATGTATCAAATTCCTATCAATGCTTTATTAAAAGATAATGCAGATGATATTAAAGATAAAATCAATAATTGGAAAATACATCCTGTAGTCAAACAGATTATTGAAGAGTGCAAAACGATTACCGATAAATATGGTTCTCCAAATAACTTAATTGCACCCAAACAATTAAGTTATGCTGATTTATCCAAAGAAGTGAAACAAGTATTTATTGCTTTACACGGACGACCAGGAGAAGACGGTGCTATTCAAGAAAAATTAGAAGCGGTTGGTTTAACATACAATGGTTCAGGAAAAGAAAGTTCATCCATTACCATAGATAAATTTAGAACCAATGAAATTTTAATGAAGCATGGTTTCTTGGCCGCTAAACATTGTTTAATTACCAATGAAGATTGGAAGAATAACAAAGACAAGGTTAAGCAGATTTTACAAAACGATTACGTATATCCATTAATTGCAAAACCGGTAGATGATGGATGTAGTAGTGCGGTGAAAATGATTAAGAGTTTTGAAGAGTTTGAAGCCTTCGCCACATTGATATTTAGAAATTCGGAAGCATTTGATGCAAAGGCTGCAGAAATATTGCATATAAAAGACAAAGAGGAATTTCCTCAAAAGCAAGTATTGTTGGTGGAGGAATTAATTAGTAAAAATGGTGCTAAACATTTCTTGGAAATTACAGGCGGTATGTTAACGAAGCTCAACGCAAAAGGAGAAGTGGAGTACGAGGTATTCGAAGCATCTGAAGCATTGGCAAGTGGCGAAATATTAAGTCTGGAAGAGAAATTCTTAGCAGGTCAAGGACAAAATATCACACCAGCACGTTATTCACGAGATGAAAAAGAAAGACAATTGATTTCTAACAAAGTAAAAGAGACTTTAGGAGCAGCTGCTAAGGTCTTAAATATTGTGGGATATTGCCGAATTGATGCTTTTGTAAGGATATTTGACGTCAATCATGTGGAAGTTATCTTCATAGAAGTCAACTCGTTACCAGGAATGACACCAGCAACATGTATTTACCATCAAGCAGCTATTAACGGATATAAACCATATAGTTTTATTGATCGAATTTTGGACTTCGGAGCTCGAAAAACAGCTCAAGTTTTAAGTTAGAGGGATTTGGGTTTTTAACACCTTTCTTGATTATTTGTAACTAATTGATAAATAATTAGTTAAAATATAAATTAACTTCATATTAACGTGAAATAAACACGTAAGAAACATATTTTGAACAATTTTTGGTAGGTGTATTTTTGCTTATTCGTCTAATAAGTTAGTTTATTAACAATTTAGGATTTACCTTTGTTAATAACTGTAACTATACCGCCATGTTTGAGATTTTAAAAAGCTTTGAAAGTAAATTCGGTTCTCTTAAAAAAAAGGGACTTAGAATCGAAGGTTTATCAATGATAGATCCTAAAAGAAAGAAACATGTGATTATGATTTCTAAACCGTTTTTATTTGATAATCGTCAATTACCAAAATCTTACGAAGGTTTAGATATTAAATCAAAAATCGAAGGTGGTTTACCAGAAGAATTTAAAATTGAAAAAGAGGCTATAAAAAAAGATTATTTATGGGCTCCTAATAAATTTGAAAAATACGTGGATCGTTGTTCTGAAGATATTAAAAAACAATTTGGTAATCCAAATATGTCTCGTTCTGAAATGTTAGATGCATTAGCATTTGGCAGTTTTGAAGATCATAAACAAAAGACAATCAATTTAATTAAAGAAGGAAAAATTCCTGCTATTAATTTAAATTAAGATAAAGGCAATTGACTAGGGTATAATTAAGGGTTAAACTTTTTAAATTGCTTAAAATCCTCTCAGAAATGAGGGGATTTTTTTTGCTTCATATTTTGTTTAATACAATGCTTTTCACTTTGAATTTGTCAGTTCGAGCGTAGTCGAGAACCGAAGCGATATTTTACATTAAATAACATTGCAAGAAGTAAAAAATCTATTTTTTAAACCATATATTTACGCTACTTTTTTTATAGTGAGCAATATTGTAGATCAAATAAAAGCGCCAATTAACAAGCACATGGATGAGTTTGAAATTAAGTTCAAACAGTCGATGAAAAGTAGTGTGCCTTTATTAGATAAAATCACCAATTATATTGTAAAACGTAAAGGAAAACAAATGCGTCCCATGTTTGTGTTTTTAAGTGCACAAAGCGCTGGTCCCATAAATGAAAGTACATATAGAGCAGCTTCTTTAATTGAGTTACTTCATACAGCTACTTTGGTTCACGATGATGTGGTTGATGATAGTAACGAACGTCGAGGTTTTTTTAGCGTCAATGCTTTATGGAAAAATAAAATTGCCGTTTTAATCGGTGATTTTTTATTATCAAGTGGTTTGTTATTGTCATTAGATAATAATGATTTTCACTTATTAAAAATAGTGAGTAATGCGGTTCGCGATATGAGCGAAGGTGAATTACTTCAAATTGAAAAAGCTCGCAAACTAGACATATCCGAAGAAATTTACTTTGAAATTATTACTAAAAAAACAGCCGCTTTAATTGCAGCTTGTTGTGCAGCTGGTGTAGCTTCGGTAACGAATGATGAAAAAGTAATTAATCAATTTAAAGAGTTTGGAATTAATGCAGGAATTGCCTTTCAGATAAAAGATGATTTGTTTGACTTTGGAGATGATACATCTATCGGTAAACCAACGGGTATTGATATCAAAGAAAAGAAAATGACCTTGCCTTTAATTTATGCCTTAAGTAACAGTACTTGGTTAGAGAAAAGAAGAATTATCAATATTGTAAAAAATCATAATGATGATCCAAAAAAAGTATCAGAAGTGATTGAATTTGTGATTCAAAAAGGTGGCATTCAGTATGCCGAAAAAGTAATGCATCAATACAAAGATAAGGCCTTAGCGCAACTAGCTTCTGTTCAAGATAGTCCTTCAAAACAAAGCTTAATTCAATTAGTAAATTACTCAATCGAAAGAAAAAAATAATAGAATGATGAAAAAAGTTAATTTGATACCAGTATTTATTTTTATAAGCCTTAGCGTTTTGTTCTTTAATTGTAAGGGAGATGAAACCGCTGAGGTAGAAAAAATGAAGCAAGACTCATTAAAAAATGCAGCCTTAAAATCAAATAGTAATAGTGCGTATAGTCAATATTTAATTACTCCTCCAGATTCTGATTACACAGGCGATTATGTAGATAAATATTCAAATGGGATTGTAAAATTTACTGGTTTTTTTAGATTCGGTCAGCGACATGGTCAATGGATGGCATTTTATGAGAATGGATTAAAATGGAGCGAATGTTTTTATGACAAAGGAAAAAAACATGGCTCAACAATGGTATATCATGAGAATGGGAAACTTTATTATTCTGGATGGTATAAAAATGATTTAAAAGATAGTTTGTGGCTATATTATGATACGCTAGGAAAAGAAATTGACCGTCACGCGTATAAAAATGATGTTGAAACTGGTTTAGTTTACTAAATCTTAAATATTCTGTCTTCTAATTTTAATGGCGTCGGCAAAACTGATGTTGTGTATTTTAGAATCGAGCCAAGCATAAAAATTAAAATATTCTAAGGCGTTTTTCTCGTATTTATCTTTAAATACTTTTTCTAATTCTTCCTTAAACTTAATGTAAGTCTCTTTCTGTTTGCTATCGCGTTTAGATAAAGCAATTTTCTTGAAATAATCTAAGAATACTGATTCGAATTTGTATTGTTTTTCTTGCTGATTAAAAAATCTCACACTTGATTTATAGATGTAAGTTAATAAATCATCATTCCCTAATTCAAAATGTACGATTAAATTAATGAGTTTTGAAATTCTAATAATATCTTGTCTCAAATCATCATAATTGGTATTGATAATTTTATTCAGCCAAAGCAATGATTTATTATACTCCCCAACTCCAAAATAAACCATACTAATCGTATGATAAATTCTCACTAAATCTTCATTATTAATTTTCGCTTCATATTTATCCAATCCTTTTATAACAAAAGGAATCACATGAGTTGCTTTGTCGTGTTGACCAATATAAGAGTACAATACCATTTCGGTAATGTATGACTGAGTAAAAATGGTGATTTGTAAATCAGTAGCTTTAAACATTTCGTTAAGAGCTAATGATTTTAATTTATCAATCATTTTAAGTCCGTCGTTATACTGTTTTTTAATGGCACAATATCTAACTAAATAGCCGTGAGATACAATATAATAATAAGGCATCTCAGAAATAATCTCAGGCTTATTTTCTAATTCTATTATTAGTTCCGAAAAAGATTTATGGACTTCCTCCATTTCATTTAAGAGCATGTTTGCCACGCCAGTTATGAATAAGAAAATGATTTTTGATTTATTTGATAAAAACCCTTCTTGGTCGGAGAAACGTTTTGTTTCCTTTAAAATATCGTTAATTTCTTTAACGTCTTCTTTACTTCTGGCAATCATTAACCTCGAAGAAAGGGCGTTCAATTTAGCAAGTTGTAATTCGTATGCAGCGTAATTTTCTATTTTATTAAATAGATTGTTTTCTTCTTCAATTAACTCATCCAGTGTTCTATAATTAATATCACCAAAATGAGCTTCCATATCAATCAATACTTTTTCTAGCTCTACAATTTCTAGTAAACTATAAAATAACTCATAATCTTGAGCCATTTTTTTAATTAAGCTTAATTGTTTACGAGATTGCTTGTATAAAGATTTATTAAAAAGTAATTGTATATTTTTGATTTCCTCATCAATCTTTGCGCTAGCGCTTGTTTCTTGACGATGGAATCGTAAACTTTTTAAAATATGGTGTAATAGCTGATTTTTTTCGGAAGCAAAATGCTGAACAAATGTTTCATTTTTAAAATGATTTTTTACAGTTTCTTCATCATAATTATCTTGACTTTGAATAAAGTTATAAAGTTTAATATAGTTTTTGTCGCCCTGTTGCAGCGAAGAAAGAGATTTGAATTTCTTTTCTTCTTCTGGAGTTAAAGACTTGATAATTTCGAATAGTTGATTGGTTGGCTTCATGTTCTTATTATTAATTTAACCAAGCATTAGCATATTTCTTTTTCATTAATTTATCCATCGGTGTATTATTAATTTTTGAATCAATATACACCTCAATGTCAAAATAAAAACTCACATTAATTTCATGTGGATCTTTCATCACTTCCTCCAAATCCTTTTTAAAACTCAAGAATATACTTTTTTCATTCTCTTTATCTTTTACTTTTATTTCGGATAATTTTTCAAAGTAAGAAAGAATTAATTTTTCTGTTTTAAAATAAGAAATCTGAGTTTTGTAATAATTCTTAATAGTTGAAATAATATAACCTAATTGTTTAAAGCGGTTTAATTCGTAATGTAAACCAATATTTAAAATCCTTGCAAAAGATTGCAAATCTTCTCTCAATAAATTATTTCCTTCACTTAATATTAATGAAATATAATGTAGCGCCTTTTCATAATCACCAAAATAAGTGTTCATAATAGCAATGTTGTAGTAAAACACTAGTTCTTCTTCTTTATTTATTTTCCCTTTAAATTCAATTAACCCATTTTCTATTTCCTCAACATTAGATTGAGCCTCTTTTAAATTACCACTATTGGTATTGATGGTTAGTTTACCATTTAAAACAGAGGTGAAAATTTTTAATTGTAAATCTGTGGTATTAAAAGCTTTTAAATTTTTCTTTTCTTCTAATTGTTTAATACGAGCTTCACAGGTTTTGAATTTCTTTTCTTCGTAAGCAATATTTATAAGATTGTTAAGAGTTGTTAAGTATCTACTGGGCATTTCTTCAATCAATTCTTTATGATCATCCATGATGTTCAATAAAGTTTGGCATTCTTCTTCTCTACTTTGGTTATCCTGGCATCTACAAAATAAAATAGACCTACAGTGGTGAAAAATAATTAATGCTTTTTTAGATTTAACGAGTTTGTCGCTTTTTAATAAGGGAGAATTTAAAATGGAGTTAATATTCTCCATGTCTTCCATTGTTTTGGCTTTATTTTTTTGTCTTGTATTTAAGTTAATTTTAGAATATAAAAGAGTATAAGTGCCTAAGTTTTTAGCTTGTTCAATTACAATTTGCTCTTCTTTCACTAAATCCTCAATCGTATTGTTTTTGATATTGAATTGAGTTTCTATTGAAATCAGTAATTTCTCTAAGCCTATTAATTCAAGTATAAAATGAAAACGTTCAAAGCGATAAGCCTCTTGCTTTTGTTTATTTAAAATTTTTCGACATTGCTTGTATTGAGCCTTATCAAATAAATTTAAAACATTCGTAATTTCATCTTTAATAATATATGAGGCACTATTTTCTGCGTGAAAAGAACGCAAACACTTTAAAATAAAGTTGTAAAGATTTTCAGAGGTTTGGCTTTTTGCTTCTAAAGATTCGTGTTTTGCTTTCGTAATTTTGCTAAAAAAATCTTCTTTGTATTCTGAGGCTGCTTCAATGGTGTTGAATAAACTAATTAAGTTAGGATTTAATTCACTTGCAGAAGCCGTTAATTTTAAAAAGCGCTTTTCTGATTTAGATAGTGATTTCACTAAATCAAATAAATCTCTGTTTGAAATTAAGTTCATATTAGCAATGCAATTTTATGATATTATTATAGAACTCCTATTTGGACACACTAATTAAACAATTTTTATCTAAATTAGTTGAAAATTTGTTGAATGAAAACTGTTTATACTTCTTTTCTTATTGTATTCCTATGCATTACTAGTATTTCTGTATCTCAAGTAGCTAATTGTCAGTCTCATAAATCGTCATTAGCGGCGAGCTCTTTATACTATTCTCCTGAAAATTTAAGAAGCGATACGTTTGATATCATCAAATACGCCATTAATTTAGACATTACAGATTTTGCAAATCAAAGGATAAAAGGAAATACGATAGTTCGTTTTGCGCCAAAAATGAATGGACAAAATAAAATAAGTCTGGATTTATTAAAAATGCAAATTGATAGCATTACTCTTAATAATACTTTATTAAATTATAGTTATAACGATACTTTATTACGAGTTAATTTGCCAACGACTTTAAATACTTCAGACACAGTAAGTGTTGTGGTGTTTTATCAAGGTTCTCCGCAAGGCGATCCAGCTGGATGGGGAGGTTTTTCTTTTAGCGGAAATTATGCCTATAATTTAGGTGTAGGTTTTGGAGCAAAGCCTCACAATTATGGAAGAGTTTGGTTTCCATGCTTTGATAATTTTGTAGAGAAATCCGTATATGAATTTAATATCATAACCAGTACGACTAAAACATCCTTTTGTAATGGTGTTTTAATATCTGATGTGGTAAATGGTAGTACACGAACACGTTCTTGGGTTTTAAATAAAGAAATTCCATCCTATTTAGCTTCTGTGGCTGTGGCAGATTACACACAGGTAAATTGGAATGTGAATGCGGCAAATGGTAATTTACCTATTACACTTGCTGCACGACCAACTGATACAACAGCCTTAAAAAATGGATTTATTCATTTGCCAAATGCCGTTTTAGGTTTCGAAAATTATTATGGACCTTATGTGTGGAATAGAGTGGGCTATTGCTTAGTGCCCTTTAATAGTGGAGCAATGGAGCATGCCACTAATATTTCATATCCTCAAGCGGCTACTTCCATTGCTTATGAAGCAAGTTTAATGGCTCATGAATTATCACATCATTGGTGGGGAGATTTAATGACTTGTGAAACTCAAGAAGATATGTGGTTAAATGAAGGTATGGCAAGTTATAGCGAGCGACTGTTTTTAGAATGGATGTATGGCTATCCTAGATACTTAACAGATGTAAAAAGTGTGCATGATGATATGGTGAAATTTGCTCATTTAAGAGAAAAAGGTTTTAGAGCAATTTCAGGTCTGCCTCATGAGTACACATATGGAGATCATGTGTATCGTAAAGGAGCAGATGTAGCTCATACCTTAAGAAGTTATATGGGTGATGCGGCATTTTTTGCAGGATTAAAATATGTACTACAGCAAAAGGCTTACAAAAATATGAATAGCGTTGAATTTAGAGATTTATTACAACTATCATCTGGACAAAATTTAGTCCCATTTTTTGATAATTGGGTATTAAATGGTGGTTGGCCACATTTCTCTATCGATTCAGTTAAAACAACTGGAACATCTGCACCATTTACATCTGTAGTGTATGTAAAACAAAAATTATTTGGTGCACCAAACTATTACTCAAATGTACCTTTGGAGGTAACTTTTATGAATAATGCATGGAACAAAGAAGTTAAAACAATTTCCATGTCAGGCGCTACTCAATCGTTCACTTTAAATACAACTATTAATCCTGCATGTGTTGGTATGAATGTAGATTCTAAAATTAGCGATGCTATTTCTTCAGAGTATAAAACAATTAAAACCAACACCAATGTTTCTTATTCACTTGGAAATGCTTTATTGATGGTTTCTAACAAAGGGGCTGATTCTTCATACATTAGAGTAGAACATAATTTTGCGGCTCCTGATGCTATTAAAAATAATATTAATAATTTTAGATTAAACACACAACATTATTGGAAAGTAGATGGAATTTTATCTTCAGGATTTGTAAGTAAGCTTCGTTTAAATTATAATGGAAATAAAGTAACATCAGGAAATAATTATTTAGATACATGTTTAACTAAAATAAATGGGGATAGCATTATTTTATTATATCGTAAAAATGCTGCAGATGATTGGAAAGAAGTTTCACATTATGTGAAATTTAAAATATCATCAAAAAATGGTTTTTTTACAGCAGACACTTTGAAGCTAGGAGAATATGTGTTTGCAAACGGAAAGAGTAATGTATTATTAGGTGCAAACGAATTAAAAAATATGTATAATGCTGAGTTGAATGTGTTTCCAAATCCAAGCTCATCAATTTTAAATATTAATATTACTCATCATAAAATCACAAACAATAATAGTATTGAAATTTACGATATGCAGGGCAAAAGCGTTAAACGTATCAGTTCTATCAATTCCGAAAATAGTATTTCAGTTTCTGAATTGGCAAAGGGGCAGTACATTATAAATTTAATGGATAAGAATAAAACAATTACAAGTAAAACGTTTGTGGTGGAATAATTATTTACATCCTTTTTCAATATTTGCTAAACGGCGGTAACTGAGCCTGTCGAAGTTGCCGAAGCCAACACTTCCATCATTGCTTTTGCTTTCAATAAACATTCTTCATATTCATCTTCAGCATTGCACATGGCTGTAATAGCGCTACCAACAGTAAAGCTTAAATACTGTTTTTCTTCATCGTAAAAAATACTTCTGATTAATACGCTTAAATCAAAATCACCATTTTGATTGATATAGCCCAAAGCCCCAGAGTAGGAACCACGGTTATATAATTCATATTCGTCAATGAGTTCCATGGCTCTTATTTTTGGAGCACCTGTCATACTAGCCATTGGAAATGTAGCATTTATGATATCATTAAAAGAAGTATTGTCTTTTAGTTTGCAACTCACAGTACTAATCATTTGATGAACTTGTTCAAACGATTCTATATCAAACAATTTATCTACTGTAACGCTTCCTTTTTTTGCTACACGCGATAAATCATTTCTGGCAACGTCCACAATCATCACGTTTTCGTTACGCTCTTTAGCGTTATTGTAAAGCCCTTGTTTAATATCTATATCTTGCTCAGGAGTTGCGCCTCTTTTGGCAGTTCCTTTAATCGGTTTGGTAATTAATGTATCGCCCTGTTTTTTTAAAAATAACTCAGGACTGGATGAAATAATATATTGCTTATCAAATTTCACTAAAGCAGAGTAGGGTGCTTTACTTATTGAATTTAGTTTTTGATAAATAGCTAAAGGATCAATGTTAGTTTGATGAGCTTCAAATGTAATGCAATAGTTAATCTCGTAAATGTCGCCTTGTTGTATATGTTGTTTTAAGGCATTTACTTTATAAATGTAATCTTCTTTACTAACAGTAGGTGTTATTTTCATACCGTTTTGTGTAGAAGCCATATCACTAAAATTCAGTTCATTTAGTAAAATACACTGTTCAGCTTCAATAAATAGTTGTTGAGGAAAACAAAGAGGATTATTATTTTTTGGTTTAAAAAATTCAATATTTTGTTTAAAATCATAGTTAATGAAACAAATTTGTTCCTTTTTTGGTTCGAAATGAGTCAGTGGTTCAATATTTGAAACCAATATTTTGTTTTGAAACCCACAATCATTGGCATTTGAATAAAATAAACTAAAATACTTGTGGTTTGATAAATATGTTTTTATGGACTGAATAGCGGAGTATATTTTAGGATAAATTTACAATCTATTTTTTTGTCTAAAAATAACTAATTTATTTAAATTCCTTTTGTTAATAGGGTAATTACAATTAATAATCAATTAATTTTTAGAGATTAGGAATTGTTAAAAAGTACTCGATAAATTGCTATAATCAGAAATTTGATTAATTTTGGTACGTCCTAGATTACCATTTCTCTTTAAATTATTATAAAAATGAATACAATTAAAAAAATAGCACTATTTTTTGTCTTGTTTTTGATGCAAGATATTTTATTGGCTCAAACTTCATCAGTTTGTGATTCAACAAACTGGGCTAAACCTGGAACTTATGAAGTCATTAATATTCCCGGTTCCACTGAGGGTTTATCAACTTTTAATTTTTCGATACCAACTGCTACGTTGTGTGAAATTGAAAAAATGAGAAAAGAGGATAAAATAGTAGAGTATAAGTTGAATTATTGTACTATGATAAAAATTTATCCTAAAATTCACCAGTCACAAACAACGATTGAAAAATGAAAAAAATATTTATAATTTATATACTAGTTTCATTATTTAATGATTTTATTGCTCAGCCTGCAAATGATGCTTGTCTGAATGCAATCTCGCTTACCTCTGGAAGTAATTTATGTAATCAAAATTCAACTAACTCAACGCTTCAGGCTGGAGAATGTAATTTGAATTTTGCGGGTTCAAGTGGAACCACAATGTGGTATTCATTTACTGCATCTACATCCTCGTTAGTCTTAAATTTTATTCAAAATAATTCGACAGACGCTCCTCCAAATTATGTTGTGTATGGACCTTACACAAGTTTGTCGACTGGTTGCGCAAATGTTACATCTGCATGTACGGGAGGTTCGGTACTAGCAACCGCACAACCAACAAATCATGTTTCAGGTCCAGTAGGAGGCGTTAGCTATAATTTAATCAATGGAGATCCTGGAAAATACACCCAATTAACTGGCTTAACTACTACTGCGGGTAATAATACTTATTTAGTGCAAGTGCAAAATAATGAAGCTGGTGGTCCTGCGGCTGGTTTTGCGAATTTTTGTATTGGTGTACATCCTCCTGCTACAAATACTTTTCCCCAATCAGCTAGTGCAATTAATAGTTGCGGTGTTACTTTTAACGGATCAAGTGCAGGTGGTTATTATCCAAATGCCTCAGGGACTGGATTCAGTAATTTAGATAATAATGCGGGAACACAGTGTGGAAGTTGTGCCGCAGGAGCAGATATAACATATGTTATAAATAATCCATCTTGGTTTACGTTTTGTTCTGCTAATGCAGGGACTTATAATGTTCAATTTGATGTTATTTCTTGTGTAAATAGCGCATTCACTGGTGCTACTGGTGGGCAAATGGCAATATTAACAGGTTCAACTTCTAGTTTTACAAATGTGTGGCAAGCTACAAGCCCTACTCTAACTAACACGGCTGTTCAAACCTCTCCTAATTTCACTTTAGCAGCTGGTGGTTGCGCTTATTTAGTGGTGGATGGCTTTGCGGGTGATGCTTGTTCTTATTCTTATGTATTAACCAATGTATCAGGTGGTTGTGTTTTGTTGCCTATAGAATTGTTATCTTTTAATGCATTACAAAAAGATAGTTATGTTGATATAACTTGGGCAACAGCTACCGAAAAAGAAAATGATTATTTTACAGTAGAAAAATCTTCAGATGGAATAAATTTTAAATCCATTGAAGAAATAGATGGAGCTGGGATGAGTACTGATGTGATGTTTTATTCAACAAAAGACATGAATCCTTCATATGGTTTAGTTTATTATAGATTAAAGCAAACTGATTTTAATGGAAAGTCTACTTATTCAAAAATTATTAGTGTTGATTTTAGAAGTGTAAAAGATCTAGATTTTGAAATCGTTCCAAATCCTGCAATTGAAAATGAAAAATCTAATATTGTTTTAAGTTTAGTTCCTGAGAAAGATATTTTGGTAACGATTACGGATATTAACGGTGTTGTTTGCTTTGAAGATACAAAAAAAGTAAGTGATCAAAAGATTGAAATTCCCAACAATTTTTCCAAAGGCATTTATGTTGTTAAAATTGTAAGTTCTGATAATATTCAGACAAAACGAATGATTATTAAATAATGATATATAATAAAAAAAAGAGCGACTAACCAGTCGCTCTTTTTTATTGTAATGCAATCTTCTTAATGGTTTCTACCCAATCATCCCCACTATTTAAGCTTTCTACTAATTGAATTTTTTCACCACCATACTTATGGAAAATTTCTTGGTATTCGGTACCAATTTCATAAATCGTTTCTAAGCAATCAGCCGTAAATGCTGGAGAAAATACTAATACATTTTTTGCTCCTTTTTTTGCTAATTCTTCAACTACTTTGTCGCTATAAGGTTTTAACCATTTGTCGTCCAAACGACTTTGAAAACTAATGGTGTATTTATCTGCTGGTAAATTTAATTTCTCAACAATTTCTTTTGTTGTTTGATAACAGCCTGCTTTGTAGCAATAATAATTTTCGTTGCTTAGTTCAGTTTCGCAGTGGTGGTCTTTGCATAAATAACCATCATTGTATACTTTATCTACTTGTCTTTCAGGTAAACCATGGTAACTAAAAATAATATGGTCGTATTTAGATAAATCATGTTGTTTAGCTCTGTTGACGATACAATTAATATAATCCGGGTTGTCGTAATACTGACTAATAATTTTGATTTCAGGAATCACCCACCACTTACTTACTATTTCCATAAATAGTTGTAAGGCAGTTCCAGTGCTACTTGAAGCGTATTGAGGATATAAAGGAAAAACAATAATCTTATGGTAACCTTCTTTGCGCATTCTTTCCAAAACACTTTCTGTGCTTGGACTTTGATAGCGCATTGCCATTTCTACTTTAATATCTTCGCCAACGGTTGCTTGTAATTTTTTTTGTAAATCCAGTGTGTGTTTTAATAATGGCGAACCTGTTTTCTCATCCCAAATAGCTTTATATAATTTGGATGAATTACCTGAGCGAAAAGGCACAATAATACCATTTACCAATAGAGTTCTTGCCAACCAAGGAATATCAATAACGCGAGGATCGTTTAAAAATTGAGTTAGGTATTTTCTAACATCCGATTTTTTGGGACTATCAGGTGTTCCTAGTTGTAAAAGTAATATGGCTGTTTTATGTTTCATTAGTTTTTTGTTTTCAACACAGAGGTACGAAGATACAGAGTCCACTGAGATTTTATGTTGATTAAACATATTTTTTTACACATAGTTTAAAAAATCTCTGCGAACTCTCAAACTCTATATCTCTGTGTTGATTATTTATTTCTTAAATCCTAAAATTTTCGCCATTTTTACAGGCTAATGAATCAAAGTACAAATCAAGAAAAATCGCCAAAACGTGTTGCCATTATGGGTAGCACAGGTAGTATTGGCACTCAGGCTTTAGAAGTTATTAGAGATAATCCAGAGCATTTTGAAGCTGAGGTTTTAGTAGCAAATGGAAATGCAGATTTATTAATCAAACAAGCTATTGAATTTAAGCCAAATGCTGTTGTTATAGGTGATGAAAGCAAATATAAACAAGTAAAAGATGCCTTGTTTGAACACGATGTAAAAGTATTTGCTGGTGCTAAATCAATCGAACAAATAGTAGAGATGGAAACTATTGATACGGTTTTAGCTTCTATTGTTGGTTATGCGGGTTTAGCGTCTACAATCAATGCCATTAAACATAAAAAAGCTATTGCTTTAGCAAATAAAGAAACTCTGGTGGTTGCCGGAGATATTGTGACTAAGTTAGCTTACGAAAATGCAGTTAATTTATATCCAGTAGATTCTGAACATTCGGCTATTTTTCAATGTTTGGTTGGCGAATTTGACAATAAAATAGAAAAAATATATTTAACCGCTAGTGGTGGCCCATTTAGAGGAAAAGACAGAGCTTTTTTAGCTAATGTTACTAAAGCGCAAGCGTTAAAACATCCTAATTGGGTAATGGGTGCTAAAATCACGATTGATTCAGCTAGCTTAATGAATAAAGGCTTAGAAGTAATCGAAGCTAAATGGCTGTTTAGTTTAAAGGCCGAACAAATAGATGTGATTGTACATCCTCAAAGTATTGTGCATAGCATTGTGCAGTTTACAGATGGCAGCATGAAAGCTCAAATGGGTTTACCAGATATGAAATTGCCGATACAATATGCATTTACATATCCCGAGCGTATTAAAACAAATTTTCCTCGTTTTGATTTTTTTAACTATCCACAGCTCACATTTGAGAAGCCAGATACAGAAACCTTTAGTAACTTAGCCTTGGCTTTTAAAGCAATGGAAAAAGGAGGTAATATGCCTTGTGTATTAAATGCAGCAAACGAAATAGTCGTTCAAGCTTTTTTAGAAGATAAAATAGGCTTTTTGCAAATGAGTGATGTGATTGCTAATGCGCTTGATAAAATGCCGATGATTAAAACACCAAGCATTGAAGATTATATTCAGTGTGATAAAGAAACAAGAATACTAACAACAGAATTAATTAAAAAATAAGTATGGGTACTTTTATTAATATAATGCAATTTATAACAAGCCTTGGCTTATTAATTTTGTTGCATGAATTTGGGCATTATATCACAGCACGTATGTTTAAAATACGTGTCGATAAATTTTACATGTTCTTTGATTTCTTATTTCCATTACCAGGAGTTTTAAATTTTGCTTTATTTAAAAAGAAAGTTGGTGATACCGAATATGGTATTGGTTGGTTCCCAATGGGTGGTTATGTTCAAATTGCTGGTATGATTGACGAAAGTTTGGATACAGAGCAAATGAAAAAACCGGCTGAGCCATGGGAATTTAGAGCACATCCGGCTTGGCAGCGTTTAATAGTGATGTTAGGAGGGATTATTGTGAATGTATTATTAGCATTTTTAATTTATGCAATGATATTATTTACTTGGGGTGAGAAAAAAATACCTATGACAGAATTAAAGGATGGCATTTCTTGTATGGATTCTTTGGGTACTTCAGTAGGTTTTAAAACAGGAGATAAAATTGTTTCGGTTGATGGAAAACCTGTTGTATATTTTGATGATTTAAGAATTGAAATTCTGTTAGGTCATACAGTTCAGGTAGATAGAAATGGGGATAAAGTAGAAATTGCTTTGCCTCAAGATTTTGTTGATCAAATTGCTAAAACAGAAAATTTTAGTTTCATTTCAAGCCGTGTTCCCTCTTATTTTATGGGTTTTCCAGATTCTTCTTTAAATAAAGGAGTAGCTCTACAATTGGGAGACATGGTAGTTGGATTAAATGATTCTATCAAATTCAAATATCATGATGAATTAGTAACCGAAATCAAAAATCACAAAGGAGAGAATGTTATTTTGAATGTTATCAGAAAGGGACAACAAGTAAATGTGCCAATCAAAATTTCTGAGAAAGGAAAAATGGAAATGCATTTCGCTAATAAATATGATGATATAGAAGCATTTGGTGGATTTACTTACGAGAGAAAAAAATACGGTTTCTTTGAGGCATTCCCAGCAGGAGTCATGATGACTTTTGATAAATTGAATTTTTATGTTCGCCAGTTTAAAATGATTTTTACTCCAAGTACTGGCGGTTATAAGCACATTGGAGGATTTAAATCCATGGCTAAAATGTTTGGTGACGAGTGGGTGTGGGAAGATTTTTGGACTCGTACAGCATTTTTATCTGTGGTGTTAGCCTTTATGAATTTATTGCCAATTCCAGCTTTAGATGGCGGACATGTTGTATTTACCTTATATGAAATGATTACTAGAAGAGCGCCAAGTGTAAAAGTGTTAACCTACGCGCAATATGTTGGTATGGCTTTATTATTGTTCTTGATGTTGTATGCTAACTTAAACGATTTTTTACATTTCTTTAAGTAACTTTTAATTGTTTTTGTATTATACTTTACTAATGGTGAAAAAGTATTTGAATCATAAAATTTTAATTCTTTTGGGCTTTGTGTTGTTTGCAATTGAATTGCAAGCCCAAGATAAAACTATTGGTTCAGGTAATAAACCAACTGGTAAAGAAGCTGTATCTAAGCATAAAATCATGATTATTCCGTTTGAGAATAGAATGTATCTCAGCGAAATTGATTTTATGATTAATAAAGAATCAAAACTAACGGCTAAGCAAATCAAGGCAACCATGCGTGATGGTTTAAATGAACAGTTTTATAAAAAACTAAAACCAAAAATGCCCGTTGTTGATTTGTTGGAAGATACAACCAAAACCAAAAAAGATTTAGCTGATATTTACCAATACTTAGGATACGATTATCAAAAAGTCCCTAATCAAGATAATTATAAGCCACCAGTTAAAGAAAAAGACGAGAAAACAATTAAAAATGGACAGTTAGTTGTAGAAAGTAACAGCGACGCACGTTTTATGAATGCGAAGCTAAAGAATGCTACTTTGGTTCCATATTTAGGAGGGAAATATAAAACAGATTTGTTTTTATTTATTAATGAATTAGATATTAAAGCGCTAAATGGAATTCCAGGAGATGTTACTAGTACTTCGTCTCGAAAAATAGTTTTACATTATACGGTTTATACTTTAGATGCTAGAGAGATTAATTCTGGAATCGCTGAGGTTAATTTGCCTTTCAATGTTAATAATCCTACAAAGATTATTAATACCTACTTTGCTCAATTAGCTGAAATAGTTACGGCTCGAATTGAAAAAGCTTTAATCACGAAATAATTAAATAATTAACAAAATTCTTTGTTAATAAATACAATTTAAGTGTAACATATTTTGCGCTAATACAATTAATTTTGTTTTAAAATCTAACAAAATGAAAATAGTTTATTTATCAATTATTACCTCTTTATTTCTTTTAGCATCATGTGTTCCTCAACGATTAATGGAGGAAACTAAAGCTAAATTATCAACCTGCGAAACGGAAGCAAGTGCGTCTAAAAAAGCAGCTTCTGAGGCCGAAGCTAAAAATGCAGAGCTAAACGAGAAATTAGTAAAAGAAGGAAAAGAGATGGCTGGTTTACAAAGAGATACAGCAATCATGGCAACTAATTTACGTTTATTGCAAAATAAGTATGATAAATTAAATCAGGTAAACGATCAGTTGTTAGATAAATACAATCGTATGTTGGTTGGTTCCGAAAAAGATAACGCTAAATTAAGCGGGCAATTACAATTAACTCAAGAACAATTATTGAAAAAAGAAGATGAGTTAAAAGCTTTGGAATTACGTTTAAATAAACAGCAACAAGATTTAGATGCTTTATCCGCTGAATTAAAAAAACGTGAAGCGCGTGTTAATGAGTTAGAAGCTATCCTTAAAAGTAAAGATCAAGCAACAGCTGATTTAAAGAAAAAATTACAAGATGCTTTAATGGGATTTGAAGGTAAAGGTTTGACTATTACTCAAAAAAATGGTAAGGTGTACGTAAGTATGGACGAATCCTTATTATTTGAAAGTGGTAAAACAGCTGTTCAACCAAAAGGAATTGAGGCCTTGAAAAATGTAGCAAAAGTTTTAGAACAAAATGCTGATATCAATATTTTAGTAGAAGGTCACACAGATGATGTGCCGATGAAGGGAGCGGGAGAAATAAAAGATAATTGGGATTTAAGTGTGATTCGTGCAACTTCTGTAACCAAAATTATTTTACAAAATTCTAAAACGGATCCAAAACGAATTACTTCTGCTGGTCGCGGAGAGTTCTTTCCAATTGACGCTGCAAAAACACCAGAAGCTAGAAAGAAAAATAGAAGAACAGAAATTATCTTAACTCCTAAATTAGATGAGTTATTAAAGGTTTTAGAAAGTAATTAATATAAAATATCATATTTAATTCAAAAGCCCTTCTAATATTAGAAGGGCTTTTTTATAATTCAAGTTTAATGAAATTATTACAAAATATATTTTATGCCTATGTAATAGCAATAAATTGTTTTGCATATGCTGTAATGTGGTATGATAAACATCAGTCAAAGAAAAAAGGCAAACGAATCTCTGAAAATAAATTATTTATAGTGGCTTTTGCATTTGGCGCTTTAGGTATTTATTTAGGAACGAAGGCACCTATCTATCATAAAGCAGCTAAGGCTAAGTTTAAGTGGGGAATACCAATGTTAATAGTATTAAATATTATTTTAATATATTGCTACGCTAAATATTAGCATTTTTTGTCTTAGCTGTGTTTTATATTATGAAAATCTCTTTATTTCTTGTTTTATTTTTGCTTTTCATTAAGCATTCTGCTTTTTCTCAAAATGATTCTAATACGGTTGATGTAATTGGAAAAAAAATCGATCAATTAATAATCACTGGTCGCGAAGATTCCATTATATTCTATTCTCAAAAAAATCTGGACCTTTCTACGAAAATTAATTACAAGCGCGGTATTGCTCGGTCATTAAGTAATATCGGAATTGGATACAAATGCAAAGGTAATTACCCTGAAGCTTTAAAATACTATTACAAATCATTGAAATTGTATGAAACAATTCAGAGACCAAAAGGAATTATGGTGCAATATTGTCATATTGGGGAGGTTTACGATTACTTAAGTAATTATGAAAAAGCTCTAGATTTTAATTTTAGAGCTTTAAAATTAGCTGATTCATTAAATGAAAGGGATCAAGCATCTATTTTATATTGTAATATTGGAATTATTTTTTCACGACAACATAAATTTGAAGAGGCTAAAGAATATATATCTAAAGCTTTGAAGATAGATAGGGAAGATGGGAATATGGAAGGAACTGCTAGGAATTTACTTAATATGGGTTTTATTCATTCTGACAAAAATCAGACAAAAGAGGCGCTTAATTATTTCTTAGAATCTTTATCTATTTCAAAACAAATTGATGATAAAGTAAACACTGCAACTTGCATGGCAAATATTGGAGTAGCATATAGTTCATTAAAACAATATAATATTGCAGAAAGCTATTTATTACAAGCGATTGCTATCGCTGATGAAATTGGTGAAATAGATTTAAAAAGTCAGTTTGAAGAAATGATATATGAGTTTTACAAAGAAATAAAAAATGATCGTAAAGCACTTATACATTATAAAAATTATATCACATTAAGAGATAGTATATATAATAAAGAAAACACCAGAAAGATTGTTGAAACTGAAATGAATTATGAGTTTGAGAAAAAAGAAGTAGCAACAAAATTTGAGCATGATAAGATTGTAGTTAAGCTTGAAGCAGACAATAAATTACAAAGTCAGCAACGTGTTTTTTTAATTTTATTTATTATAGTGGCTTTAGTGTTATTGTTTTTTGCGAAACGTGCTTATGATAATAAGAAAAAAATAGCTGAATTTTTGGCTTCCGAAAGTCATCGTAAAGAAGTGCTTTTGCAGGAAGTGCATCATCGCATTAATAATAATTTGCAAATAATCTCAAGTTTATTAACCTTGCAAGCTAATAGTGCTGAGAATGAAAAATTGACAGAGTATTTGAAGCAGAGTCAAAATCGTATTCAGTCATTATCAGTGTTACACGAATTGTTGTATCAAAACGATTCTCCACTTCAAATTAATATGAATAATTATTTGAACAAGGTGCTAGATTTTCATCGTGATGTATTAAAAAGCTCTTTCGTAAAAGTTGATATTGAAACTAGTATTCCTGATGTTGTTTTCCCAACTAAATTGGCAGTACCATTGGCATTAATTGTAAATGAATTAGTAACTAATTCTATTAAATATGCTTTTAAGGATGCTCAAACAGGCGAAATTATCATTTCGCTTAAAACTATTGAAAATGAAAAAAATGCATGGCTACTATCAGTGAGTGATTCAGGTAAAGGATTACCCGAGGATACTAATTTTAGAAAAGATAGCCTAGGATTACGTTTAGTAACCATTATGGCTAAACAAATCAAAGGGACTCTGACAAAATATAACAAAGAAGGGGCAATATTTGAAGTTCGTTTTATTGTATAGTACTTTTTTTATTGTATTTTTAAAATGTGATACAGGCCTCTGATTTTTTAATTGTAGAAGATGAATTTTTGATTGCAGAAACCATTTCTGAAATTCTTTCCAATGCTGGATTTTTGCAAGTTCGAATAGTATCCTCGGTAGAGGAAGCTGTAACCGAAATAGAATGTCGTAAGCCTGATATGGTTTTGACAGATATCAATTTAGGTAAAGAAAAATCAGGAATAGATTTAGGAGAACTTTTATTTCAAAAATATCAAATTCCATTTATTTATATTACATCTCATTCAAGCCCAGAAATTTTAGGAAAGGCGAAGCATACTCGTCCCAACGCCTATATTGTAAAGCCTTTTAAAAACGAAGATTTAATGGTAGCAATTGAATTAGCGTTATTTAATTCAATGTCTCAAAAAGATAGTAATACTGATAATTCGGAGTTAATTGTAAAAGAAGGGAGAGCACTTGTGCGATTGAATTGTAATGATATTTTATGGTTAGAAACGGATGGTAATTATGTAACGATTAATCTTTTGGATAATAAGAGAAGGGTTGTGAGAATTCCTTTGTCTGAATTACAACAACAAATATCTTCTCAACAATTTGTCCGTATACATAAGTCTTTTCTGATAAATGTGAAATTTATTACAGAAATAAGAACCAATAGTGTTATACTTCAAACTAAAGAATTTCCAATTGGAAGAGCTTATCAAACATCAGTAGAGTCTATATTAAAGTAGTTTGGTTGTTTGCATACATTAAATTGACGTTTGCCCCATTTCTTTAAATTACATGATATATGTTAAATAGTTTAAGTATTTTGGCATAATCGAACTTTGGACTTATAGTGCTCTCTAAAAGAATTAATAAATGGTTTAGTGGAATTAAACAATACTTGTTTTTTTACCGCGATGGTTTTTTCGAACTACCTTACTTATCAAACACACCACAAACAATGGTGGAGAGTTTGAAGAAAATGCCAGTGACTAAACACAATAGTTTGGGACAGGCTATTTATTCAAATAATCCATTTACAAAGGGTGTCATGCGTTATCGTGAAATCGAAAAAGGATTATGGTTATTGGTGACTAATATTTCATTTAAAGCAAATGTAAAAACTCAAGCTATTTATGATGGTGAACCAACAAATTATTATTTTTTGTCTTTTTCGCTTTATGAAACAGAAGTGAAAGTTCAAAACACATTGATAAATAAAATTAATTTTCCTAGTAAAAGTTGGTCTTTGTATAGACCAGGAACCGAAATAGATGCCTATCATTATAAAGGAACTTCTGGTTTGTTTTTTAATTTTGCATTTAGTGAAATCTGGTTAGAAAAAAATATTGGATTAAGTCTTTTGTCAAATGAAAATCAAATTAAAAAATTATTAAGTTCAGATGAAGGAGTGATTTGTTGGGAGGATGTTGTACCTGATGCAGAAAGTTTAGCAAAAAATATCTGGAGTAATTTGGAAAAAGAAAACGATGGACATTTTAATGTGTTGCATTTGAAAATCCAAACACTAAATATTATTACTCAATTTTTTAAAAACATAAGTCAAAGCCCTGTCATTGAAAATATAAGAACTATTTCAGAATCAGACAGAAAATGCATTAGTAGAGCAGAAAAAATAATTATTGATAATTTGGCTCATACATTTCCAGGCATCGATTTTATTGCTAATAACGTTAATATATCTCCTACTAAATTAAAAACCTCTTTTAAAGAGGTTTATGGTAAATCAATACTTCAATATTACAAAGAAAAAAAGATGCTGTTGGCAATGCAACTTGTGAAAAATTCAGAAATGCCAATTAAAAATATTTCTTTAGCCGTTGGTTATGAAACTGCGGGTAAATTTTCCTCAGCATTTAAACAACAGTTTGGCATGCTTCCATCAGAAATCAGATCCAGTTAATTCGATTTCTCCAAGTGTATTTACTTAAATTAAATGTCTTATCGGGCAGTCGAAATGTCTTAATGGGAAATTCATTTCTTTTTTTTAAAGTTAGCTTCGCGTTTTTAAAAATTTAGTTTATATAAATCTTTTGAATGTTGTTTGAATACTTTATCTGGTCGTTCAGCCCAATTATTTACATACACTTCTTATTTAAATTACTTTCGTTTCTAACAATAATTTAATATCTAATAAATGAAAAAACAAACATTAACTTTTATAGCAATGATGGCCATTGGTTCAGTGGCATATTCGCAAGTTGCTGATAAACCTAAATCTAGGTCAGCTGTTAAAACAGAAATCAATTCAACAGAACAGCTTAATTTTCAATCGATTGAGGAAAAAAATGCGGAGGTTGAAAAAATCCAAAAATTAATAGATTATCGAATTTCTAAGGGAAAAACTCAAGAAGAGATGGCTATTTATTATGTTGAGTTAAAAAAAACGATGAATGCTTTAATAACACCTAAAAAAAATAAGAATGAGAAATAATTTTTACATACAAAAAGCCCTTATCATAGCAGTAATTATGATTTGTAGCATAAACAGTTTTGCTCAGTTTTCGGGTGCTTTTGCCCCAGCCAATTGGAATTTTAGCACAACTACAATAGGTGGAGACGGTTCTGTGAATACGGCAGGAGCTCCAGCTTCTATTGTATTGAGCGGAAGTGACAACAATAGCGGAGGTTGTTGTTCACTATATGAACAATATAGCATTACCATACCAGCTAGTGGGATGATAAGTTTTGATTATAGCCATGTAAATCCTGATCTTGATGGTGCATATTATGTAATTAATGGTGTCACTACTCTAATAACAAATGTTGGATCCGGCACAATATCTAATATTGCCGTAAACGCAGGAGATGTATTTGGGTTTAGAGTGTTTAATCAAGACAATTGTTGTGGAAGAGGAGTTTTAACTATTTCTAATTTTATTTTTATTGCTGAAGGATCAGCCCTTAATTTTGATGGAGCTAATGATTATGTTCAAATGGCTGATCCAAATTTTGGTACTTCAAATTTTACCATTGAAACATGGATGAAGCCTAATGCAACGACTGGCTCTTATTTAATTACTACACGAAGTGTTGAGATGGGTGGAGCAGGAAATTGGTTTGTATTAGGATATAATGCAGGAAAAATTGGTTTAGAAGTTGGATCTGCGGGAATTGGTAATTTCTATTTTGAAACAGCTGGCACTCCAGTTACATTAGGAGCATGGAACCATGTGGCACTTGTAAGGTCAGGATTACAATTTAGTATATATGTAAATGGTATTTTAGAAGCAAGTTATACTGATGCAGGATTACGCAGTTTCATTACAGGTAATAATAGTATGCGTTTAAGTGGCTGGGCTAATGTAGGTGTAGCTTTTTTTAATGGTGATATGGATGAAACTCGTTTTTGGAATGTAGCTCGAACAGCATGTGAAATTAATACTTACAAAAATTGTGAAATTACAACCACAGCTACTGGCTTAATTGGTAATTATCATTTTAATCAAGGGTATGATGCATCAAATAACATAACAACTAACACATTAACAGATGTGTCTGGTAGTGCAAGAACAGGAACGTTAAACAATTTTGCTTTAACTGGCACAACATCTAACTGGATTTCTCCTAGCGCAATTGTAAATGACTTTGCTACCCCATTAACACTTCCTACTTCCATTGTAACTACTACAAATGTTAGTTGTAATGGAGGTTCTAATGGTAGTATAGCAGCAACTACTTCTGGTGGGACACCTTCATATACATATTTATGGTCAAATGGAGCTATTACTTCTTCTATAACAACTCTTATTCCTGGAGTATATACTCGTACAGTAACAGATGCAAATAGCTGTTCATCTATAAGCACTGGAACTATAACTCAACCATCAGCATTGGTAACATCTACGGCTGTAACTAATGTTTCTTGTAATGGAGGAGCTAATGGAGTGGCTGCGATTACTGCATCAGGTGGAACATCGGCATATACTTATGTATGGTCAAATGGAGCTGTTACATCTACAGCAACTGGTTTATTAGCAGGAGTATATACAGCAACCGTAACAGATGCTAACTCTTGTACAAGTATTAAAAGTGTAACAGTAACTCAACCATCAGCATTGGTAACATCTACCGCTGTAACTAATATTGCTTGTAATGGTGGATCTAATGGAGTGGCTGCGATTACCGCATCAGGTGGCACATCGGCATATACTTATGTATGGTCAAATGGAGCTACTACATCTACAGCAACTGGTTTGGTAGCAGGAGTATATACAGCAACTGTAACAGATGCTAACTCTTGTACAAGTATTAAAAGTGTAACAGTAACTCAACCATTAGCATTGGTAACATCTACCGCTGTAACTAATGTTGCTTGCAATGGTGGTTCTAATGGAACTGCTGCGATTACAGCATCAGGCGGAACGGCTGGATATACTTATTTATGGTCAAATGGAGCTACTACATCTGCAGCAACTGGTTTATTAGCTGGAGTATATACTGCAACCGTAACAGATTCTAACTCTTGTAAAAGTATAAAAAATGCAACTATAACTCAGCCATTAGCATTAACAACAGCTAGTGCAGTAACTAACGTATTATGTAATGGCGGTTCAGGTTCAGCAACAGTAACAGCAACAGGTGGAACAAGTCCATATAGTTACTTAGCATCAAACGGAGCAACAGTATCAGCACAGTCAGGCTTAATGGCAGGTACAT
>PNMI01000006.1 GCA_013823565.1 Sphingobacteriaceae bacterium
CGAATTACTTACATCTTGCATACAATTAGTAACATAATCCATTACTCTCACTAGACAATTTGAAGAAGGAATATTAGGCACAGTCCAGCTGTAAACACCCGTCGTATTAGCATAATTAGTTACAATATTGGTCCATGATGTACCTCCATTAGTTGAATAAGCAATGTTATATGTGTTTGATGTCCCAATGGCATTCCAAGTGATGTTTTGTACTGTATTTCCTTGCCAAACTTCTCCACCATTTGGAGAAGTTAAAAGAACGGGAATATTAATTGTAAAAAATGCATTGCTTTGATCGACTGTAGAACTATTTAACGCATCATATACTCTCATCAAAACTGTAGTTGATTGAACATTTGGCACTGTCCAAACAAACTGGCCGTTTGTAGAAAGAAAATTACTTGCAACAGATGTCCATATCGTTCCTCCATCAAGAGAATAATCTACATTCCAATAATTTGAAGGGCTCCCAGTTTGGGTCCATTTAACCGTATATGTTTGACAAGCATACAAAATCTCACCTCCATTTGGTTGGGTAATTGTAATGGATTGAGCGCCTAGTAAACTAGTCCATACTAATGAAATAAAAAGTAATAATTTTCTCATATGTTAGATTTTGGATTTTTTCTGAATATTAAAAGTAAGGCTTTAAAAAAAACTGAAAGATTTACTTTTAAACAAAATGTTAATATCATTTAACATTTCAAAAAACATTAAACAAACTAAAAGAATAAAAAACTACAAAGATTTGAATTTCAATGTTCTAAATTAGTAATCTAATCTAAAACTATTACTTTTTTAGTAATTGTATTTGAATGATTATTATTAGGATTAGTAATAAGTATAAAATATACACCCTTATCAAAAGAAGACATATCTACCTGAATGAGTTTGCTAAGGGTGGTTGTTTCAAATAAATTGTGTCCTAGTATATCCAAACACTTAATTTCTAGTTCTTCATAATGACTATTCTTAAAGGCAATTGTAATTTTATCAGAAGTAGGATTTGGAAATACTTGCACATCATTTTCACTCAACAGTTCCTCAATTCCAACTCCATTAACATTAGTTGAATTAAAAAACGCTAATCCCCCAGCCTGATTTCCTATTAACAAATCTCTTTTGCCATCATTCGTTATGTCTTCATAAAACACAGCGCAGCGAGGACCTTCATTGATATTGAATAATGTAGTGTCAACTCTATTAAATGTTCCCGATAAATTACCGTCTATATTATCGTAAGAATAAATATTACCAATTTCGCTTCCCACTAATAATTTAGTTACTCCCGCATTATTATACAAAAACGGCATACTATAACCCGTAATAGAACCAATACTTGTTTGCCTTACATCTACTCCACCTAAAAAAGTAGTTTGCAAACTAAACGAAGGACTAGCAGCCGTGCCTATATTTGAATAATAAGATAATTTACCATTTATAGCTCCTATTACTAAATCTAAGGTTCCATTTTTATTTAAATCATATAACTGAGGATAAGCAAAATTACCTACATCAATTGATTGATAATTACTCATATGATTAGCAAATAATGCTGGAGCACCGCTAATGGCTATGTTTTGAAAATAATGAAGTTGTCCGTTATTATCTCCAATAATTAAATCCTGATCTCCATCATTATCCAAATCGCCAAAAGTTGGAGCCATTGAAAAAATATTGTAAGATGACAATGATTGATAATCTTTTGTGATTAATGAAAAAGATGGCGCTGTTGTACTTCCTATGTTTCTATAATAAGCTAAACGTGATTTATTAGTATTTCCAGTATAGTAGCCTAAATGTCCGACAATTAAATCTTTTTTTCCATCGTTATCAGCATCAAATAAAACAGGATAGGCTCCTTCGCCTAACTCAATCATATCTTCTTGCAAAAAGTTTTTCTTTTGGAAAACAAAATTTACTGTAGGTGTACTCGATGCATTTTTATAATACCATACGCTTTGATAATTTTCAGATCCAGCCACAGCATTGGGACTTGCTATTAAATCTTTAAATCCATCATTATCTACATCTAAATTGTAGGTACAAGGAAATGAATTCATTTTTATGATATCTGTGCTTCCTTTAGCTGGATAATTGGGATATAAAATAGTTGTATCACCAATGTGAGCATTACTAATATCGCCCTGATTGTCCACAAAAAAAACATTACTGCAAGAAATATCTCCCATAATCAACTCTTTATCGCCATCTCCATCTCTATCAAAACACATAATACATGAACCAGAATGCAAGACCTTGTTAGAAGTATCTTGAATACTATTGTTATACATTTTCATGAAAGGACATTGATTTAAATCAACCTGACAATTATTTTCTTTGATATCTCCCCAACAATCATCCACCATATCAAATACCAAACTATCTGATGTTCCATATAATTCCTGACTCATATTTTTATGGTATTCTATTTTGATGCCGAACACAGAAAAACTCAAAATATCTAAATCTCCATCATTATCAATATCTGAAATGCCTGGCAAAGCTACCGAATTACAATACAGATTTGACACATTGGGTGTTCCTGCTGGATTATAATCACTTCTTAAAAGTGGACTTGCCAAGGAAAAACTTAAATTTTGTCCAACTGAGTTATTTTTATAAACTTTGATTCCTCCAGGTGTATAAGTAAATAAATCTTCTTTACCATCATTGTTATAATCAAAAAACAATGCCCATTCATTTACACTCGGAAACTGGTCTTGATAATGAAAAGCATGTTTATATTTTGCAAGCCCAGCAGAACCAACATTTAAATAGGCTCTTAATTTACCACCAGAGCCACAAATCTTATCGTAGGCAACGATATCTTTCTTTCCATCAGAATTTAAATCAATTTGAGTGAATGAACTAAAATTAATACCACCTGCCCAAGGCATTAATAATCTAGTATTTGATTCAAAAACAGGAATGGTATCTCTATACACATTTGTTTGAGCTAAAAAAAGTTTAGCAAATAGTAGCAAAAACGACAAAAATCTTATACGAGCCATACAAAAGCAAAAATACGAATTAATAAATAAAGAAAACGCTAACTACTTAATTTTCAGTACTAAATTAATTTGCATTATATAGGTGATAAAACTATATTTGCAACCTTAATTTATTTAGAAATAATACCGATTTATGCAAAACAAAGGTGCCATTAAAATTTTCGCTATACTTTTAGCGCTTGCCTGTATTTTTTATCTATCATTTACATGGATTACTCGTGGGGTAGAAACTGAAGCAAAAGAATATGCTGAAAGCATTTCTAGTTCGGCGGGAGTTCAAGCTACTGCTAAGAAATACGCAAACGGAGACGCTACAAAAGAGCTTTTCTATGTAGATTCTTTAAAAGAAAAGTTAGTTGATAAATATTTAGATTCATTAAAAAATCAACCAGTTTACGATTTATTAATCGCTAGCTACACTTACGAAGAGTGTAAAAAACGTGAAATCAACCTAGGATTGGATTTACGTGGTGGTATGAACGTAACTTTAGAAATTTCGGTTGCGGATATCGTTAAAAATTTATCAAACAACAATCCTGATGCTGCTTTTGTAAAGTCTATTAAAGATGCTCAAGAGAATATGGGAGTTGGAAACAATGATGATTTCTTAACTTTATTTGAAAAGAAATATAAAGCTAATGCTCCAACAGGACAATTAGCTCCTTTATTCCAAACTATTGAATTAAAAGGAAAAGTATCTTTTAATGCTTCTAATGATGAAGTAATTAAATTTTTACGTACAAAAGTGGAAGAGTCTATCTCTAACTCAGAAAAAACGTTCCGTTCTCGTATCGACCGTTTTGGTGTAGCTCAACCTAACATCCAAAAATTAGGAAATAGCGGTCGTATCTTAGTTGAATTACCAGGAGTAAAAGACAAAGAGCGTGTTCGTGAATTATTACAAGGAACTGCAAACTTAGAGTTTTGGGAGACTTATGATAATACTGAATTAGGAAACTTATTAATTGGCGCTAATGATAAGTTATCTAAAGCATTATATCCAAACTTTGCTTCTAAAGCAGATACAACTGCAAAATCAACTGATTCGACTAAAGTAGCTGATGTAGTAGCTGCTAAAGTGGATACAGCTAAAGGAGTAATTGATACAGCGGCAACGTCTGCTGTAAAAACATCTACATCTGTTCCAACTGCTTTAGATACTTTCAATATGCGTTTCCCATTAATTTATGTTGGAAATGTTCCTTGTCCGTTAAAAGCTAATGTATCTTTCAATCAACAAACACAACAACCTGAGCAGTTTTTACCAGGTCCAGTTATTGCTCGTGCATATAGCAAAGAAGACACAGCTAAAGCAAATGCTTTATTAAAAAACCCAGCTTTAAAATCATACTTACCTAATAAATTGAAATTTATGTGGGGAGCTAAACCAGAAGAAGTGAAAAACGAATCTGGTGATGTTGTTGGAGAGTATTTTGAATTATATGCAATTAAAGTTACAGATAGAAGCGGTAAAGCAGCTATGTATGGCGATATCATTACAGATGCTCGTCCTGATTTTGATGCTCAAAGCGGTGGTCACCCATACATTAGTATGACAATGACTGGCGAAGCAGCAACTAAATGGGCTAAATTAACAAGAGATAATGCTCCACAAGGAGATAAAAAAGGTCGTTCAATTGCGGTTGTAATGGATAACATGGTTTATTCTGCACCAACTGTTAATGGCGAAATTAAAGGAGGTCAATCTCAAATCACTGGTAACTTTACAGTAGAAGAAGCAAATACTTTAGCGGCTGTATTAAGTGCTGGTAAATTACCTGCTCCTGCTCGTATTGTTGAAGAGAGCGTTGTTGGTCCTACTTTAGGTCAAGAAGCGATTGATTCAGGTTTAATGAGTACTGTTATTGCTTTATTAGTAATCTTAGTATTTATGTACATGTATTATAATAAAGCGGGTATGGTAGCTAATATTGCCTTGATAGCTAACGTATTCTTTATTATGGGTATTCTCGCATCTATGACTGCCGTATTAACATTGCCTGGTATTGCAGGTATCGTATTAACCATTGGTTTGGCCGTGGATGCCAATATCCTAATCTTTGAGCGTATTCGTGAAGAATTAGCTCACGGTAAAAACACTGCTCATGCCATTAAAGAAGGTTTTAAACATGCGATGAGTTCAATTATTGACTCCAACGTAACTTTAGCGATCTTAGCGATTATCTTAATGGTATTTGGTTCTGGACCAGTTCAAGGTTTCGCAACTACATTATTAATTGGTATTGGAGCGTCTTTATTCTCAGCTATCTTAATTACTCGTGTTATTTTTGAATGGATGTTGGCTCGTAAAATGGAAATTCCATTTGACAATACAGCAACTAGAAATGCTTTCAAAAATGTAGCTTTCAACTTCGTAGGACGTAGAAAAATATACTACACTATTTCAACTATTATCATTGCATTAGGTGTTGTGATGTATTTTGTTCATGGTGGATTAAAATTAGGTGTTGACTTTAAAGGAGGTCGTACATACCAAGTTCGTTTCGAAAAAGAAATGAATACAGAAGATGTGAAGCAAGCTTTAAAAGGTGCATTTAAAGATGCTTCTTTAGAAGTGAAAACTGTTGGTAGTGCAAATCAAATGAAAGTAACTACTTCTTACCGCGTATCTGATAACTCACCTACAGTTGATACAGAAGTTGAAAATGCTTTAAATGATGGTTTAAATACATTAAATGTAAAACATGAATTAGTAAGTCAACAAAAAGTTGGTCCTACAATCGCAACAGATATTTTATATGGTGCATACGCAGCTATCTTATTCTCTTGTTTAGTAATGTTTATTTACATTGTTGTTCGATTCAAAAAATGGCAATATGGTTTAGGGGCAGTTGTGGCTTTATTCCATGACGTTTTAATGGTATTATCATTCTATACAATTTTAGATGGTATCGTTCCTTTCTCATTAGAAATTGGTCAGGATTTCATCGCAGCTATCTTAACCGTTATGGGTTACACAATGACTGAAACAGTAGTTGTATTTGACCGTATCCGTGAGCGTTTAGCTGAACATGTGAATGCTGATGCAACAAATACTGAACGTAACACTTTAATTAACTATGCTTTAAATAGTACATTAAGTCGTACCATTTTAACATCGTTAACTGTATTCTTCGTATTAGTTGTCATCTTCATTTTTGGTGGAGAAAGCATTCGTGGATTCATCTTTGCCTTATTAATTGGTCGTATCATTGGTACATACTCTTCATTATGTATCTCTACTCCAATTGTTGTTGATTTCGATAAAAAGAAAGATTAATCATAAACTATAAATAGTTAAAACGCCTTATCTGCCAGCTGGCGAATAAGGCGTTTTAATTTAGCTTATTTTCAAAGCTATTCCTTTATTTATGAAATCAATTACAACACGTACCGCAATTATCACTTTAGAAAAAGAGAACTTTGTTAGAATGACAATGCGGGAAGATGTGTATTTGGATTTAAAAGACATGAAGGATAATCATTTGGCCGAACAAGAAATTGCCAGTTATAAGCCTCACGTTATTTTAATCGATACTCGGAATAGTTCTATGAGTTCTGATGAAGCTAGAAAATACACTTCTGGCGATGAACCTACTAAGTATAGATTAGCACTAGCCCTATTATTTAAAGATTTGTCTGGTAGAATTGGAGCCAACTCCCTTATAAATATTTATCAACCAAAAGTATTGACGGAAAAATTTGAAAAAGAATCTGAAGCTATTAAATGGTTAGATAACATTTTAACTAATTATCTAAAGTAGATATTTTTACGACCTAAGTTAATAACACATTTATAAAAATCAGGATTTCATTCGTACCTTTAAAGTGCAATGATTTTAGAAAAATTATCTCTCATAAACTTTAAGAATTACGACGAAGCTCAAATTGAATTTTGCAAGAAGTTTAACTGTTTTGTTGGTAATAATGGAATGGGGAAAACTAATTTATTAGATGCCATTCATTATGTATCGTTTTGTAAAAGTTTTTTCAATTCTATCGATAGTCAAAACATTAAACATGATTTACCCTTTTTTGCTATCCAAGCCTGGATTAATAAAAATGGAGAAACTCATGAAATATATTGTGGTGTAAAACGAGGGCATAAAAAGCAATTTAAACATAACAAAAAAGAATACGAGCGTTTATCTGAACACATTGGATTATATCCACTAGTGATGATTTCGCCTTCGGATATTGAATTGATTTGGGACGGTAGTGAAGTGCGACGCAAATTCATGGATAGTATTATTTCTCAATACGATAAAGTGTATTTAGAAAAACTAATTTCTTACAATCATGTTCTTCAACAACGCAATGCTTTATTAAAACAGTTTCACGAAAGTAGATCATTTGATAACGCTAGTCTTGAAATTTGGGATGAACAACTCATCATTCACGGTCAAGAAATCATAAAAACTAGGACTCATTTCTTAGAAGAATTTATTCCATTGTTTACCAAAAACTATCAATTTATTAGTGGCAGTAACGAACAGGTAAGTTTAGATTATGAATCATCTATCAAAGATTTATCTTACAAAACTGTTTTATTAGCAAGCTTAGCAAGAGACAGAGCTGTTCATTATACAACAGTTGGGCCTCATCGTGATGATTTGGACTTTAAATTAATGGGCAATAGCCTCAAGAAATTTGCTTCTCAAGGTCAACAGAAATCATATTTATTAGCTTTAAAGCTAGCGCAATTTGAATTCATCAAAGAAAAAAAACATACCAAACCTTTATTATTGCTGGATGATATTTACGATAAATTGGATGAAACACGTTTCAGAAAATTAATTGAACTTGTAAGTGGTGATGAATTTGGACAGGTGTTTATTACTGATACGCATCCTGAAAGAATAAAAGAATTATTTGTGCAAAGTAATACCGAACATTTGATTTATATTGTTAACGAAGGCTCAATTGTAAAACATGGCTAAAAACAATAATCTCATAAAACTAGGTGATGCTATTTCTCAGATTTTTAAAGAAGAAAAATTAGACGAAAAATACAGCATATTTGCCATTAGAAATGGCTGGGAAGGCATTGTTGGCAAAACAGTGGCAAAACATACCACACAAATAAACTATGCACAAGGAATATTGTTTGTTTCAATAGATTCGCCAATTGTAAGAAACGAAACCGCTTACGCCAAAGAATCCATTATTGAGAAGGTAAATAAATTTGTAGGAAAAAGATTAATTAAAGAATTAGTGTTGAAATAATGAAAGCATTTAACGTACCAGAGTTTTATAGAAGCCCAATCATCAGCAAAATAAAACAATACCGTAAAATACAAGATCCAAGAAAAAAGGACAACTCGCCTACTCTATTAGATTTTGGAGCAGTTCAGTTTTTAATTGCCCGTCATTTTGGTTTTTGTTATGGTGTTGAAAATGCGATTGAAATTTCATTTAAAGCCCTAGACGAAAATCCAGGAAAGCGTATTTTTTTATTAAGTCAAATGATTCATAACCCAGACGTCAATAATGATTTAATAGAAAGAGGTGTTCAATTTTTACAAGATACCAATGGCAAACAATTGATCCCTTTTGACACCTTAACACCAGATGATGTGGTTATTATTCCTGCATTTGGCGCACCTCTTGACATTATCGATTTATTAGAATCTAAAAAAATAAAAACAGAAGCATATAATACAACTTGCCCTTTTGTAGAGCGTGTTTGGAAAAAATCTGAATCTATCGGTAAAGATAATTACACCATTATCATTCATGGAAAACATAGCCATGAAGAAACTAAAGCTACTTTTTCGAGAAGTGATAAACATAACAAAGCTATTATTGTACGCGACATAGCGGAATCAAAATTATTAGGCGAATATATTTTAGGAAACAAAACAAAAGAACAATTTGCTATTGATTTTAATGGTCGCTACTCCACTGATTTAGATTTAGAAAAAGATTTACAACGTGTTGGGGTTATCAATCAAACAACCATGTTAGCTAGCGAAACACAGGAAATAGCCGATTATTTTAAAACCATTATGTTGGAAAAATATGGAGCTATTAATATCACCAATCATTTTGCTGATACACGCGATACTTTGTGCTATGCAACTAACGAAAATCAAGATGCAACCTATGGTTTGTTAGAAGCAGAGGCTGATTTGGCTATCGTTGTTGGAGGTTATAATAGTAGCAATACATCGCATTTAGTAGAATTATGTGAACGTAAATTCCATACATACTTTATTTCTTCCGAAAAAGAAATTCTTGACAAAAACACTATTCAGCATTTTGACTATCCTAATAAAAAACACTTAAGCAGTTCTAATTTCTTACCAAATAAGAAACCCGTTCGTATTATCTTAACCAGTGGCGCATCATGTCCTGATTCAGTCATAGAAGGTGTTATCCATAAAATCAATAGTTTTTATACAGAGATTAAAACGGTAGAGGAAGCAATTAAACATTTATCAAATTAAAACATGCAATTAAATTTAAATAGACCACTTGCTTTTTTCGACTTAGAAACAACAGGCATTAATGTAGGAAGCGACAGAATAGTTGAAATATCTATTGTAAGAGTAAACATTGATAACTCAACGGATATATTAACTAAAAAAGTAAATCCTGGCATTCCCATTCCAGAATTCTCTTCTAAAATTCATGGTATTTACGATAAAGATGTGGTTGACTGCCCTACTTTTAAAGAATTAGCACCGCAATTATCTCAATTTTTAAACAACTGCGATTTAGCTGGATTTAATTCCAACAAATTTGATGTTCCTGTTTTAGTAGAAGAGTTTTTGCGTGCCGATATAGATTTTGATTTGAGAAACAGACGTTTAATTGATGTGCAAAACATTTTCCATATCATGGAGCCTCGTAATTTAACTGCAGCTTATAAATTTTATTGCGATAAACCTTTAGAAAACGCTCACTCTGCAGAAGCTGATACCATTGCTACCTACGAAATTTTTAAAGCACAGTTAGATCGTTATCAAAACACTGAAGTAACAGACGAAAAAGGTAATAAAATTATTCCAGTAAAAAATGACATGACTGTTTTAAGCACTTTAACCGCTCGTACCAAAAATGTTGATTTAGCTGGAAGAATTGTATACAACGACAATAATGTAGAAGTATTTAATTTCGGGAAACATAAAGATAAATCTGTAAAAGAAGTTTTTGAAAAAGAACCATCCTACTATAGCTGGATGATGCAAGGCGATTTTCCTTTATACACTAAAAAAATAATTACTCAAATTCGTTTGAGTATGAAATAATAATTTATACGTGAAACATATCTTTAAATTCATAATTACACCTTTTTTGTTTTTAGTATCTATCGATACTTTAAAAAGTCAAACTATTGGTGCTGGTGCCGAAGCTATTTATAACATTCAAACCGAAAGTTTTGGCGCAGGTGTCAGAGCAAGCATTTTTCCTAATAAACGATTTAGCTTCACTCCTCAATTTTCGTATTTTTTTCCATTCAATAAAATAAACGAATACACCATTGGCTTAGGCATAGAAGGTAAATTCATTAAACGTAAAAAAATTAACATGTATGGAGTGATTCATGGGGGATACAACTCTTGGATAAACTACAAAAAATCAACCTTAAAAGGTGCTCAACCTACCAATTGGAATTTGGAAGGCGGTTTAGGAATTTCTACCAATACATGTTTCAGACCTTTTTTAGAATACAGATATAATCTTAAGTTTAGAGAGACGCACTTAAATTTAGGATTTTTGTATATCTTTGGTTGTAAGAAAGATAAGTACTCTAATAACGAACGTTGTCCCTCATTTAATTAATATATTATGAATAAAATTAAAACAATTTCATTGGCATCCTTTTTATTAATTGTGATGTCAACCATTATTATTATCAGTTGCTCTAAAGAAAGAGTTCAGCAACAGCCTACATTAAATACATACAATTCTCCAAATACTTACTTGGATTCTAAGAAACAAACTGAGCAAGAATTTGATATTGATAGTACTGGCTCTGGCCCTATTGTTGGAAATCAAGGTACAAAGATTTGGATGGGCAAACAATGTTTAATGTTTCCTAATGGAGATAGCGTGGTTTATCCGTTTAAAATAAAATTAGTAGAATTATATACTCCAAAAGATATGATATACTATCAAATGCCAACTGTAGCTTCAGGAAATATTTTAGAAACAGATGGAGAAATTAGATTAAGAGCATTTAAAAATGGAATAGAATTAGTTTTAAAACCTAATCCATGCTATTCTCAAATAGAAATGCCAAATGCTGCTCCTAAAAATTACATGAAAGTTCACTACGGATTTAATACTACCAATTGGACAGATAATCCTGCTTCATTAGGAGTTCCGTCAAGTTTAAATCCTTTATTTTCTCAAACATCTTATGGCTACTTGGCTCAAATAGCAAAATTAGGATGGATTAATTGTGGTGTTAATGCTGCAAGTTCGCCTTCGAGTGTTTTAACTTTTACATCTAGCGTGGATGATTTAACTAACCTTGCGATTTTTGTTTATATACCAAGCAAAAAAACAGTCATGCAAGTTCCCGCTAGTTTAGTATCAGATCAAATTCCTAACGGAACCAATGTGAAAATTGTAATTATTGGTGTTGATGGAAGCGGAACATTATTTAGTTATGATCAACAATTAACCGTTAACTCAAACACTCAAATTGATGTAACGATGGCATCTACAACCGACGCTACATTGACATCTTTATTAAATAGTTTGTAGTAGTATCGTTTTAATACTGAATAGTTTTTAATAATACCGCATGCACGAATTAGAACCTTTTTATAATTGGCAACATTTATACATTGCGGCAGAAGACGAAGACTCTCCTTTTTACGGAGCTGAGTATAGCGAGTTTACTTTTAGTAATACGGTATATAATTTCTACATACATCCTCAATGGGATGATATGGGGAGCGAAACCTTATATCTTAAAATACTTTTTGTTGATTACGACGAACATTATGCTATTATTGAATTAATAGGTGAATGGAATGATGCGATTAACAACGATATTATGCTTTTAAAGCGAGATATTATTGATGAATTAGCTTTTCATGGCATTAATAAATACATCATCATTGGTGAAAATGTATTAAACTTTCATCATTCTGACGATTCCTATTACGAAGAATGGTTTGAAGATGTTCAAGACAATGATGGCTGGATTACTTTTATCAATTTTCAAGAACATGTTTTAAAAGAGTTTAAGCAAGCTAATTTGGATTACTATTTTATAACGGGTGGTGAATTAAACGATTACGAATGGCGTAAATTTTCTCCTGGTCAAGTATTCGGGAACATCTCAAAGATTATTTCCAAAAGATTAGCTTAAGTTGATCGTCATTGCGATCACGCCAGAGCGTGAGAAGCAATCTCATATAAAATTACATTTTACTGTATTTGAGATCGCCTCGTCCCTCGCGATGACGAAACATTATTTTTTAAACCAAATCCTTCCTTTCTTGTTAATAGTTAGATGATATTTTCATCCTTCAAACTATTATATTTGATGTTGATTTTAAACTAAGACTTTGGCTACTCAAAAAGATATTACCACACTCAATCCTAAAGAATATATTATTATTAAAGGCGCTCGTATGCATAACCTCAAAGGCATTGATGTGGCTTTGCCTCGTAATAAATTCATTGTGATTACAGGTTTATCGGGTTCTGGTAAATCATCATTAGCATTTGACACTTTATATGCGGAAGGACAACGCCGTTATGTAGAAAGTTTATCTGCCTATGCTCGTCAGTTTTTAGGACGTTTAGAAAAACCAAAAGTAGATTACATTAAAGGAATTTCTCCTGCCATTGCAATCGAACAAAAAGTGATTTCTCGTAACCCACGAAGTACAGTAGGAACGATTACCGAAATTTATGATTACTTAAAATTATTATATGCTCGTGTGGGCAAAACATACAGCCCTATTTCTGGTAAAATTGTTAAGCGAGATTCGGTAACTGATGTAGTTGATTTTGTCAATACACTAAGCAATGATACAAAATGTTTAATTGTTTCTAAATTAAATATACCAAAAGATAGAACCTTAGAAACATATTTAGAGTTATTAAATCAACAAGGATTTGCAAGAATTTTAGTCAATCATCAAATCACTAAAATTTCTGATTTTGACGCTAAGAAATCGAAAAAGACGGATACAATCTTTTTATTAATTGATAGAATTGTCGTTGATATTACAGATGAAGATTTTCAAAACCGTGTAGCGGATAGTGTACAAACGGCTTTTTTTGAAGGAAATGGTGAGTGTGATATTTTAATCGAAAAAGCAGACAAATCATATAACACTCATCACTTCTCTAATTTATTTGAAGCGGATGGAATGTCGTTTGAAGAACCTGACATGAACTTTTTCAGTTTCAATAACCCTATTGGTGCTTGTAAAACTTGCGAAGGTTTTGGAAGTATTATTGGTATTGATCCCGATTTAGCCATTCCAAATAAAAGCATTTCTGTTTATGATAATGCTGTGGCTTGTTGGAATGGAGAAACCATGTCGTACTACAAAAATCAATTAGTAAAGAGTGCGCACAAGTTTGATTTCCCAATTCATAAACCTATTGCGCAATTAACTAAAGCGCAATACAATTTATTATGGAGTGGTAACGAACATTTTGAAGGCATCTCTGCTTTCTTTAAAATGTTAGAAAAAGAAAGTTACAAAATCCAATACCGTGTCATGTTAGCTCGCTATCGTGGAAAAACCACTTGCCCTGATTGTAATGGCACACGTTTACGTAAAGACGCTAATTATGTAAAAATTGGCGACATGGGGATTTCTGAATTAGTACTAATGCCTGTTTCGGATATCAGGGATTTCTTTAAAAAATTAAAATTAAACGAACACGATACTTCAATTGCAAAACGATTATTAGTAGAAATCAATAGTCGCTTACAATTTTTATTAGATGTTGGTTTAGGGTATTTGAGTTTAAATCGTGTAGCCAATACATTAAGTGGTGGTGAAAGTCAACGTATTAATTTAGCAACATCACTAGGAAGTAGTTTAGTTGGTAGTTTATATATTTTAGATGAACCTAGTATTGGTTTACATTCAAGAGATACCGAACGTTTAATTGGTGTTTTAAAATCTTTAAAAGCACAAGGCAATACAGTCATCGTTGTAGAACACGACGAAGAAATCATGAATGCTGCCGACCAACTCATTGATATAGGTCCTGAAGCAGGAACTAATGGTGGAGAATTAGTGTTTCAAGGAAATCATCAAGAGTTATTAAAAGATTCAAATAGTTTTACGGCAAAATATTTAACTAATAAATTACGCATCGAAGTTCCAAAAACGCGACGTAAGTGGAAAGAGTTTATTGAAGTACATAATGCAACAGATCATAACTTAAAGGACATCTCAGTTAAGTTTCCTTTAAATACATTATGCTGCGTAACAGGTGTGAGTGGTTCTGGAAAATCAACTTTAATACGAAAAGTATTATATCCAAATGTCAAAAAACATTTAGAAGGTTATTTTGCAAACGTAAAAAGTGATAAAATTTCAGGGAGTTTAAAACAAATACAGCACGTAGAGTTTATTGATCAAAACCCCATTGGTAAATCTTCTCGAAGTAATCCTGTTACTTACACCAAAGCTTATGATGAAATCCGTAATTTATTTGCCGACCAATCTTTAGCGAAAGTTCGTAATTACAAACCTTCACACTTTTCATTCAATGTGGATGGCGGTCGCTGTGAAGTTTGTGAGGGCGAAGGAACGATTACCGTTGAAATGCAATTCATGGCAGATATTTCATTGCCATGCGAAGCTTGTAATAGTAAACGTTTTAAAGCAGAAACTTTAGAAATTCTATATAAAGGAAAATCCATTTCTGATGTATTGGAAATGACCATTGACGATGCGGTGATTTATTTTTCTCAGGACGAAACCGACAGAATATGCAAACGCATTATCGAACGATTAAAACCTTTACAAGAAGTTGGTTTAGGTTATGTACAGCTAGGTCAATCATCCAGTACCTTAAGTGGTGGCGAAGCACAGCGTATTAAATTAGCTACTTTTTTAATTGGAGGAAGTTCGACTACACAAACACTATTTATTTTTGACGAACCAACTACTGGCTTGCATTTTCATGATGTGGCTAAATTGCTTAAATCCTTCAATGCATTAATCGAAAGAGGACACTCTATTATCGTGATTGAACATAATTTAGATGTGATTAAATGTGCTGATTGGATAATAGATATTGGTCCTGAAGGTGGCGAAGAAGGCGGAACGGTGGTTGCCCAAGGAACTCCAGAAGATGTAGCTAAAAATAAGGTAAGCTATACAGCTAAGTATTTAAAAGAAAAATTATAATAAATTTGGACTAAAGTCCAATTTGCTATCAATCTTCTCAAACCCCTGACTTAAGTCAGGGGTTATAATAGTTATATGCTAAAGGGTTTTAACCCTGAAATCATTAAAGATGCTTACAAGTTTTTAAAAACCTATTAACAAATCTTTCTGATTCTTTAAATTATTCGCACCTTTGGTTTTTAGAAAAACCTTTCTAAAAATCTATGCAACTAAAATATCAAACTAAGCCTAAAGCCATCCTTTTATTAGAAGACGGTAAAGTATTTGAAGGCAAAGCCGCTGGAAAAATCGGTACTACTACTGGAGAAATTTGTTTTAATACTGGTATGACTGGTTACCAAGAAATTTTCACTGATCCTTCTTATTTCGGACAAATAGTCGTGATGAACAACGTTCATGTAGGAAATTACGGTATTGAAGCGAGCGAAGTAGAAAGCGACAGCATCAAAATTTCGGGTATGATTTGCAAGAAATTTAATGATGGTTTTTCTCGTAAACGTGCTCAACAATCCTTACAAGATTATTTTGTAAACGATGGTGTGGTGGCAATTAGTGATGTAGATACAAGGGCCATTGTTCGTTATATTAGAGATAAAGGCGCAATGAACTGCATTATCTCTTCTGACAATGCTGATATAGATGCTTTAAAAGCTCAATTAGCAAAAGTACCTAAAATGGAAGGCTTAGAATTATCTTCTAAAGTTGCGACTAAAACAGCCTATAATTTCGGAGAGTCAACATCTTCTCATAAAGTAGCCGTTTTAGATTTTGGAGTAAAGAAAAACATTTTACGTTCATTAGCCGAAAGAGATTGTTACTTAAAAGTATTCCCCATGAAATCGTCTATCAAAGATATTTTAGATTTCAATCCAGATGGTATCATGTTAAGTAATGGCCCTGGCGATCCAGGTGTTATGAAAGACGAAATTGCTTTAATTAAGGAAGTGGTTGCTACTGGAAAACCAGTTTTTGGGATTTGTTTAGGTCACCAATTATTAGCAGAATCTCAAGGAATTTCTACTTATAAAATGCATGCTGGTCACCGAGGTATTAATCACCCTGTAAAAAACATCATTACTGGTAAATCTGAAATCACATCTCAAAATCACGGTTTTACAGTAAATGCTGAGGATATTGCAAAAAATCCAAATATCGAAATTACTCATGTGAATTTAAATGATAATACGATTGAAGGTATTCGCATTAAAAATAAGCCTGTATTTTCGGTACAATATCACCCAGAGGCTTGCCCTGGACCATTAGATGCTCGTTACCTTTTTGATGATTTTGTAAGCAATATCAAAGCGTCTAAAAAGTAATTACTCTTTCAAATAGTCCAATTCGGCTAATCTTGCATTAAAAACCTGAAATTTTAGGCTTTTTTGTTACCTTTGCGGCATTATGCCAAATTTAGTAGCCATTGTAGGTCGTCCCAATGTTGGGAAATCGACCCTTTTTAATAGATTAACTGAAACTCGTGAAGCCATCGTTGATGATGAGCCTGGAGTTACACGTGATAGACACTATGGTAAATCAAACTGGAATGGTGTTGAGTTTTCTGTAGTAGATACTGGTGGATATATCAAAGGTAGTGATGATATTTTTGAAGAAGAAATTAGAAAACAAGTTCAAATTGCCGTTAACGAAAGTACCAGTATTTTATTTATGGTTGATGTAACCGATGGTGTTACTCAATTTGATAAAGACGTTGCCAATATTGTTCGTAGAAGTAAAAAACCAGTTTTATTAGTTGTAAATAAAGTGGATAATAGCGAACGTAATTCTTATGCGGCCGAATTTTATTCATTGGGCTTAGGAGATCCTTATTGTGTTTCTTCTAATAGTGGAATGGGAACTGGTGATTTATTAGATGCATTGATTAAAACATTTCCAGAAGATTTAGGCGCCATTGAAGGTAGTGATTTACCAAAAATTGCAATTGTTGGTCGTCCTAACGTTGGTAAATCCTCTTTAACAAATGCCTTATTAGGTGAAGAAAGAAATATTGTGACTGCTATTGCAGGAACAACTAGAGATACGATTCATACTCGTTACAATAAATTCGGACATGATTTCTTATTGATTGATACCGCAGGTATGCGTAAGAAAGCAAAAGTACATGAAGATATTGAGTTTTACAGCGTCATGCGTACCATCAATGCAATTGAGCATTCTGATGTATGTGTATTAATGTTAGACGCCACAATGGGCATCGAATCTCAAGATTTAAATATCATTCACTTAATTGTAAAAAACCATAAAGGAATCGTCATAGTAGTCAACAAATGGGATTTAGTAGAAGACAAAAATACCATGACAACGAAACACTTTGAAGAGCAAATCAGAATTAGTATGATGCCATTTAAAGATGTTCCAATTATTTTCACATCTGTTACCGAAAAGCAACGTATCATGAAAGTGATTGAAGTTGCTATGGAAGTGTATAAAAACAAATCAACAAAAATACCAACTAGTAAATTAAATGAGTACTTCTTACCTTTAATTGAGAACTTCCCTCCTCCAGCAGTGAAAGGAAAAATTGTGAAGATTAAATATGTCACTCAAATTAAAGACACTTGCGCTTTTGTATTCTTCTGTAATTCGCCACAATATTTAACGGATGCTTACAAGCGTTTCTTAGAAAATAAATTCCGCGAAAGCTTTAATTTTACTGGCGTTCCATTATCATTTTATTTCAGAGCTAAAAGCTAGTTTATAATGATTAGAATGATTTTATTTTTAGGTCTTTTGTTTATTTCATTAACAAATGTTATCTCGCAAGAATTAAATGGCTTTGTAAAAGATAAAAATCAAAAAGGAATTCCCTATGTAAATATTGGCATTCCTGCTAAAGCTTTTGGAATTATTACTGATGAAAACGGCGCTTTTAAATTTAAAGTGACATCAGAAAAAGATATTGATACTTTGCAAATTACTTCTATTGGTTATTATCCTGTAGTAATGAGTATTGCCGATTTTAAGAAATCATGCACTCAAAATATCCCTATTATTTTAACGGAAGAGGTTTATCAATTACAAACAACAACTGTTAGACCTGATGAGTATGAGACTAAAGTATTAGGCACCACAAGTGTGGTTGATTTAGAATGTGTGAACCTCAGCGGATTAAAACAAAAAGATACAGCTTCTGTTAGAAGATATAAAGAAAAAGGATTAAGCGAAAAATCAGCGGGTATTGAAATAGGAAATAAAATTTCAATCAAAAAAGGCCAACAAACATTTATTGATAAAATACAATTTAAAGCTTGTTTGGGAGAAAATGATACAGCCGTGTTCAGAATTAATATTTATTCGGAAGGAAAAACAGTTAAAAGAGTTATTACTCCAATTGGAATGGTAAAGGTGATTAATTCTAATAACGAATTAAAAGAACCTATTATTATTAAATCTATCGGTAAAACACAAGTTCATGAAATCGATGTATCTAAACAAAACATCGAAGTAACTGATGATTTTATCATTGCCTTAGAATGTATTTATGCATCCAATTCACAAATGAATATTGGTGCTAAACCTGCCATGTTTGGTTCTACTGATTTATTAATCAGAGAAAGTATCATGGACGAATGGGTAAAAGTTCCTATGATTAACTTAACTTTTATTGCCGCTACCGTTACCTACAAAAAGAAAGGCAAAAAGTAAGTTTATAATTCTTCCGTATCTTTTTAAACAGTCATGAGTTATAGTTTTAAACCACTAAACTTATGAATCATGAAAACTTACACCACCCTACTCTTTGCTATATTTTGCATGACAAGAGTTTCGACTGTTCATGCAGGAGATTCTTTAAAGGATAAAATCATTAAACCAACTAATCCCTGCGATATTTATGATAAACAAAACATAGGAAACAGACTTCCTATCAATTACACCAGCTTAAGAGAAAGCGATGTTGCATGGGAGAAAAGAGTTTGGCGCGATATTGACATGCGAGAAAAACAAAACCAACCCTTATATTATCCGTTAGAATTCAATGCTTGCAGAACTTCTCTGTTTCAAACCATCACCCGACAAATTTTAAATGGCAACATCATCGCATTTAAAGACGAAGATTTTTTAATTCCATATAACGATGCTGAAATAAAAAACAAACTCGTTAAAAGAGATACATTGCCTCAAATTATTTACAATGAATTAGGAGAAGAATTACCTCCAATCATGGTTCCTACGGTTGATTCAACTAGTATTTATGCTCGTATTTTAAAATTTAGAGTAAAAGAAGATTGGTATTTTGATAGACAAAAATCTAGTTTGGAAGTTCGTATTATTGGCTTAGCCGCTATTGAATATAACGAAGAACGAGACTATTACAGAGAATTGTATTGGGTGTATTTCCCTTCTTGTCGCCCCTACTTTGCCCGCAACGATGTGTATAATTTTAAGAACGACGCAGAACGAAGAAGCTTAGATGATGTTTTTTGGAAACGACAATTTACCAGTACGATTGTTAAAGAATCTAATGTGCAAGACCGTTATATTGATCAATACCAAAAAGGCATTGATGCCTTAGTAGAAGCTGATAAAATAAAGATGAACATCTTTACTTGGGAACATGACTTGTGGAATTATTAAGTTAGTTATTATAGATGAATCGTCACCCTGAACTTGTTTCAGGGTCTCATGAGATGCTGAAACAAGTTCAGGGTGACAATATACAAAAAAGGCTGTTTTATAAAACAGCCTTTTAATTTATTTCTTCTTCTCAATCCACTTCCTAGCATTCACAAATGCTTCAATCCATGGAGAAACTTCGTCTTTTTGTCCTCTATCTGGATAATTAGCCCAGTTCCAAGGGAAAGTTGAACGCTCAATATGTGGCATCATTACTAAATGACGGCCAGTTGTATCGCACATCATGGCTGTATTAAAATCAGAACCATTTGGATTTGCAGGATAACTGTTATAACCATATTTAGCTACAATATTGTATTTATCTTCTGCATAAGGTAATTTAAATTTACCTTCTCCATGCGAAATCCAAACACCTAAAGTTGCTCCTTCTAAAGTTGACAACATCACCGAATTATTCTTTTGAACGGTCACTGATGTAAATCCACTCTCATGTTTTTGAGACATATTATGATGCATCTTGCCGTGAATTTCATGCTCTGGATTAATTAATTCTAATTCCATTAATAATTGGCAGCCATTACAAATACCTACTGATAAAGTATCTTCACGTTTAAAGAAATTCTTTAAAGCGGTGTTTGCTTTTTCGTTGTATAAAAATGCACCAGCCCAACCTTTAGCCGAACCTAACACATCCGAATTTGAAAATCCACCAACAGCTCCTATAAACTGAATATCTTCTAAGTTTTCTCTGCCAGAAATTAAATCTGTCATATGCACATCCTTCACATCAAAACCTGCTAAGTACATCGCATTTGCCATTTCACGCTCAGAGTTAGATCCTTTCTCACGAATGATAGCTGCTTTAGGACGAGGTTTAGAAGAATCAATCACTGGCAATTTACCATCAAATTGTTTAGGGAATGTAAATTGTAAAGGTTGATTTTTGAAATTGTTATAACGCTCTTGCGCCATTCCGTTTTTAGATTGTTTTGAATCTAATAAGAAAGATGTTTTGTACCACGTTTCTCTTGTTTCAGAAACATTAAATCTAAAAGTATCTGCGTTGTTTTTAATACTCACAGAGTTGCCTTCAACCACAGTACCAATTTTGAAAACCTCAACATTATGTTTTGCAAATTCAGCTTCTACAGAAGCATCTGCCTGAAAAACAACCGCAATATTTTCGTTGAATAATGCTTTTACTGTATCGCTTTCTTTTAAAGCAGTTAAATCATAATTCGCTCCTAAGTTTACATCTGCAAAACATAATTCTAATAACGTCGTAATTAAACCACCGCTGCCAACATCATGTCCTGCTTGGATTTTACGATCTTTAATTAAATCTTGTAATACATTAAATGCTTTCTTAAAGAATGCGCCATCCTTAATAGTTGGAACATCCGTACCTATTTTATTTAATACTTGTGCAAATGACGAACCTCCTAATTTAAAAGAATCTTGAGATAAGTTAATGTAATAAATATTTCCACCCTTACGTTTTAAAACTGGCTCAACAACTTTGGTTATATTAGAACAATTTCCTGCTGCTGAAATAATCACCGTTCCTGGAGCAATGACCTCATCGTTAGGATATTTTTGTTTCATGGATAAAGAATCTTTTCCGGTTGGAATATTGATTCCTAATTCAATGGCAAAATCCGAACAAGCTTGCACGGCTTCATATAAACGAGCATCTTCCCCTTCATTCTTACAAGCCCACATCCAGTTAGCCGATAAAGAAACAGATTGCATTCCATCTTTTAATGGTGCCCAAACTAAATTAGATAACGATTCAGCAATCGCCGTTCTTGAACCTGCAGCTGGGTTAACTAAAGCAGAAATTGGTGAATGACCAATAGTAGTAGCAATACCTTCTTTACCTTTATAATCTAAAGCCATTACACCCACATTGTTTAATGGCAATTGTAATAGACCAGCACATTGTTGTTTAGCAACTCTTCCGCCTACACAACGGTCAACTTTGTTTGTTAACCAATCTTTACAAGCTACTGCTTCTAATTGCAATACTTGATTTAAGTAGGAAGGAATGTTTGCCGTTGAATACGTTAACTCAGAATAATTTGTTTTAACGGTTTTATCCGTCATGATGGTTTTTGGAGAGCTTCCAAAGAAATCTTCCAAAGCATAATCCATTGGCTTTAAACCAGTAGTTTTAGATTGGAATGTAAAACGGTGATCGTTAGTCACATCACCAACTTGATACATTGGAGAACGCTCACGATCTGCAATACGTTGCAAGGTATCAATATCTTTTTGGCCAATCACTAAGCCCATACGTTCTTGTGATTCGTTACCAATAATTTCTTTAGCAGATAAAGTTGGATCGCCTACTGGTAATTTATCCAAATCAATTAAACCACCTGTTGCTTCTACCAATTCTGATAAACAGTTTAAGTGTCCACCAGCACCATGATCATGAATTGATACGATTGGATTGTTATCACTTTCTACTAAACCACGAATAGCATTAGCGGCACGTTTTTGCATTTCAGGATTAGAACGTTGAATGGCATTTAATTCGATACCAGAACCAAACGCTCCAGTATCAGCAGATGATACCGCTGCTCCTCCCATTCCAATACGATAATTTTCTCCACCTAAAATAACAATCTTATCTCCTTTGTGTGGTGCTTTTTTAATAGCTTGATTTAACTTACCGTATCCAATACCACCGGCCTGCATAATTACTTTATCGTAACCAATCTTACGATTGTTTTCATTGTGTTCAAAGGTTAATACTGAACCTGTAATTAATGGCTGACCAAATTTATTTCCGAAATCAGAAGCACCATTAGATGCTTTGATTAAAATATCCATAGGTGTTTGATACAACCAAGGTCTTTCACTCATTCCTTTCTCCCACTCTCTTCCACTCTCTAAACGAGAATAAGAAGTCATGTATACGGCTGTTCCAGCTAATGGCAATGAACCTTGTCCACCCGCTAAACGGTCACGAATTTCTCCACCCGAACCAGTTGCTGCTCCATTAAATGGTTCAACAGTAGTTGGGAAATTATGTGTTTCTGCTTTTAATGATAAAACCGATTCAAATTCTTTTTCTTCGTAAAAGTCTGGTTTATCAGCGCTCTTAGGAGCAAACTGAACTACCTTTGGACCTTTCACAAAAGCTACATTGTCTTTGTAAGCAGAAACGATATCGTTTGGATTCGTCTCTGATGTTTTTTTAATTAATTTGAAAAGTGATGTTGGTTTTGTTTCTCCATCAATTACAAAGGTTCCATTAAATATTTTATGACGACAGTGTTCTGAATTTGCTTGAGAGAATGCAAAGATTTCAGAGTCGGTTAATTTGCGTCCTAGTTTAGTAGATAAGTTATTTAGGTACTCTACTTCTTCTCTGCTTAAAGCTAAACCTTCTGATTTATTGTAAGCGGCAATATCTGTAATATCTAAAATGGGTTCAGGCTTGATATTAATGGAATAAATTTCTTGATTTAATTCAGTATACTTTTGAGACAACATTGGATCAAAAGCATTAAAATCAGAGGCAACCTTTTCAAATTCTTCAATTCGGATAATACCAGTGATACCCATATTTTGAGTTATTTCCACAGCATTCGTACTCCAAGGAGTAATCATAGCGGCACGTGGACCAACAAAAAAATCCGTTAGTACGGATTTCTCTATTTTATGTGCGCCACCAAATAGCCAGTTTAATTTTTGAACGTCTTCTGATGAAATAGAATCTTGTGCTTGAACTGCAAAAACAGTATTGGATTGGTTTCCGAAGAAATGAATCATAGGTTTGATTTGTTGGTTGTTTTTGAAAGTGCAAAGTTAATGTTATTAGATAAAATAGCCAATTAGCCAAGTATTATTTATCCCCAGAAATCAACAGATTTAAACAAAAAAGGCTCGGTAAAATAACCGAGCCTTTTTTAAATATATGATTAGATATTATCTACCACCTTGCATTGCTTTTAATTCATCCATAGTCATCAATTTGTATCCTTCTGTTGACAATTCAAATTTTGAATCTGGAACTGGCTCAATAGATACTTCTTTTGCAACCATTTTAAATTTCATTCCACCTTGTCCACCTGAATACTCAAAAGGAACTCCTTTTAATCCTTTCATAATGGATTGGCCACGACCTTTTCCATCTTTGTTTGGATTTTCAAATTTGTCGCAATACCACATTTCTGTTTTTTCTTCTTTTTTATCTTTTCCAACAATCGTAACAATTGCTTTTTTGCATTCATAACCTGCAATCATTTTTGTCTCATTCACATACTCAATTTTTGGATCAGCTGGCTTCTCTTTTTGTTTAGCCTCTTCTTTTTCCATTTCTTCTTTAGTTTGTTTAACGGCAATTTTATTACCCATTTGCTCCATTAGCATTACCATTCCCTTTTCATCAACTAATGTTTGGTTTGTAAACATCATTGATGACATTTCTGATAATGCTTTACCATTTTTGAAAGTAGATTTTAATTCCATATCTCCCATCATAGCCGCTTGCTCTGGAGGAAGACCTTCCATTGTCATATTATAAGTAATAGAACCTTCTTTAATTTGTGCGTTTAATGATAATGCTGATAACGCAACAACAGCTAATGTAGAGAATAATTTGTTCATGGTTTTAATTTTATAATTGTGTGTTTTGTTTTTCAATTGATATGCCAATTTACAACTTTCACAGTTTTAGAATGTGAAAATATGCTAAATGGTAAAATGAAATGATGAAATGTAATGGAACGCTGATAGTTTAAATAGTTCTCGACTGCGCTCGAACTGGCAGCAAATTATTTTTGAATATCTTCAAATAGCTTCTCCATCTCTGTGCGAGTGACTATTTTATAAAAAGCCGGAACTTCAAAAACATCATCTTTTATCTCTTCATTTTTAACTGAAGTAGCAGTAAAACACATTTCTAAACCTAATTTTTTTAATCGATATTGCATTAACATTCCTTTAACCTGTTTGTAAGGACCAATATTATTGATACTATCTAACCCTAGTTCGTCTGTGTAATAAACATCAAAACATTCTGTAGGATTATTAACATAAGTTGCTTTTATTTTTTTACAGTTATATCCAGCTATTTTTTTAGTTCCTTTTACTTCTTCTAATTTTAATTCATAATCCTTGTTTTCTTGCACTAAATCTGATTCTGTTTGAATACAAGCATTCTTAATATCCATAAACTTAACCATTTGAGTCAATGTTTTTTTACCTGGATCACTAATAAAAATAGTATTAAAAATACCCATTGTGCTCATTTCTACTTGTAAGCGATTATCTTTAAACTTGACAGTTGCTGATCCTGGAGCTAATCCAGCCATAGGGTGTGTTTGATCTACGACTTCAGCATTATATTCAATAATGCCTTCTGTTAAAGCATTTTCAGATTTACCAGAACCGCCACATGACACAAGAGACATTAGGGAAACTAAGAAAGAAAATAATAATATTCGTTTAGTTGTTATCAAAAGGATAGATTAAAGAAATCGAAAGATAATCATTTGAATTAAATCGACAAATTAATACCCTAAAATTTTTAACATAGACTTATAACTCTGTTCTTTGGCAAATAACTTAGTCGTTAATTTTCCTTCTTCATCCTTATCAATCAACACATGTTTTGGAGCTGGCACTAAACAGTGCTGCGTGCCTCCATATCCACTTAATGCTTCCTGATAGGCTCCTGTATGGAAAAACCCTACATATAAAGGCTGTTTATCTGTACGTGAAACTTTCGGTAAAAACACCTGATTGGTGTGAGCCTCACTATTATAATAATCCATACTATCACAAGTTAAACCACCTAAATTAACTGGCACATAAGGCTTGTCCCAATTATTAACTGCTAATAATATAAAGCGTTGATTTATACCCCAAGTGTCTGGCAATGTTGTAATAAATGAACTATCAATCATATACCATTGTTCGCGATCGTTCTGTTGTTTTTGGTCGATAATAGAGTATAATGTTGCTCCACTTTCTGCTACAGTAAACGATCCAAACTCTGTAAAAATGTTTGGCTCATCTATCTCGTGCTGGGTACAATAAGTTTTAATTTGAGATACAATCTCTTCAACCATGTATTCATAATTATAATCAAAACTTAAAGATGTGCGAATTGGCATTCCACCTCCAATATTTAATGAGTCTAAACTCGGACAGATTTTTTTCAGTTCTTTATAAATGTTTAAACACTTGTTTAACTCCGTCCAATAATAAATAGTATCCTTAATACCATTATTAATAAAGAAATGCAACAACTTTAGTTCGAACTTAGGATTACTTTGTATCTTCTCTTTATAAAGACTAATAATATCAGTGTAACGAACCCCTAAACGAGATGAATAGAAGGCAAAAGAGGGTTCTTCTTCAGTACTAATTCTTATTCCGAGTTGACATTTAGCAACTTTTACGTTCTTTTTATAGTGTTCAAACTCATCTAAATGATCTAAAACGGGGATTACATTATAGCCATCATTTAGTAATTCCGAGATGTATTGTTTGTAGTTTGTTTTCTTATAACCATTACATATAATAAAAGTATCTTTGGTAATCATCTTCTTTTTAATTTGCTCACGAATAATTTGAATATCATAAGCAGAAGAGGTTTCTATATGCACGTCATTCTTTAGCACTTCATCTAAAACAAAGCTAAAGTGAGAGCTTTTGGTGCAATAGCAGTATACATATTTACCCTTATAATCAGCTTTTGCCATCGCTACATTAAACATACGTTTAGCCTTTTGTATTTGCGACGTAATTTTTGGTAAGTAAGTGATTTTTAATGGAGTACCATATTGTTTAATAATATCCATTAATGGAATATCATTAAAATATAATTCATTGTCAATTACTTCAAATGATTCTTGTGGGAAATCGAAGGTTTGTTCAATTAAGTTTTGGTATTTGTTTTCCATAATGCAAATGTAAGTTACTTACAATAGAGTTCAAAGGGTTGAAGTAAGTAATTTAGATTTATTAATAATTATTTAACTAAAATAAAATAGAACGCTGATAATTATGATTTGTATGATTTCTGGTGTTAGTCTTTCAAATCTTTATCTTTTATTATTATCAATATTAGTGCTATCTCCGTTCCATTGCTTTTTTTAATTAAAACAAAACCTTAATTTCGCCCCATGATTCAACGTAAACAAACCCTTTTCTTATTAGTGGTAGTTATTATGGCTATTACTCAGTTTTTTATTACTTTTCAAAACATTGTTATTACCAATGGGCATTGGCCAATCTGTTTAATGCCTGGCTGTAGTTCAGATATTACAAATACAAATATCTACTTCCCTATCGTATTTAATATAATCATCCTTATATTAAGTATAATTATTATCTTTTTATTTAAAAACAGAGTATTACAATACAAGTTATCTAACTTATTAGTTGTTTTTAATATATTTTTAGTTGGTCTATTCTTTCTATTATCATATATAAAAGAAGGACAAACAGGAACAGTTTCCTACCAAATTGGAGCTTTTTTACCACTTATTTCAGCTGTTTTTGCTTATTTAGCGGCTCATTTTATAAAAAAAGATGAGCAAATGGTAAGAAGTGCAGATAGAATTAGATAAAATCTACTACTTTTAGGTCATCCTGGACTCGATTAAGGGTCTTTGAGATGCTGAAACAAGTTCAGCATAATAAATTCAAATTTTATATTGTTGATAATTAGGTGTTTTTTTGAACATTTGGGCATTTTTCAACTAAAAACGAATGATTTATATCATTTTTTATAAATAAATGGTATTTTTGCCCCCACTAACTAAAACACTTAAAAATGAAATTAACTGAAATTCAAGATTTAATTAAATTTGTTTCTAAAAGCGGGGTAAACGAAGTTGAGCTAGAAACTAAAGAAATTAAAATAGTTATTAAAACTGGTAAGCAAACTACCGCAGCACCAGTAATGTACCAAGCAGCTCCTGCACAAATTACAACTGCTCCTGCTCAAGTTATGGCTGCTCCTGTAGCTACTCCTGCTCCATCTGCTGATGCTTCAACGGCTGCTGCAACTACCGCTGCCGCTAACGAAGCAAAATACATAACTATTAAATCTCCAATGATTGGCACATTCTACCGTTCTGCAGGACCAGATAAAGCTCCATTTGTAAATGTAGGTGATGAAATCAATCCTGGTAAACCAGTATGTATTATTGAAGCAATGAAATTATTTAACGAAATTGAAAGTGAAATAAAAGGGAAAATTATTAAGGTATTGGTAGATGATGCTACTCCTGTTGAGTACGATCAACCTTTATTCTTAGTTGACCCAGCTTAATTATAATTCAAAATTCAAAGATTTTTAAATCTTGAATTTTAACCTTTTAACGTTAAATTCTAAACAGATGTTTAAAAAAATATTAATTGCCAATCGTGGCGAAATTGCTTTACGTATCATTAGAACATGTAAGGAAATGGGGATTAAAACCGTTGCGGTTTACTCTACAGCTGATAAAGATTCGTTACACGTTAAGTTTGCCGACGAAGCAGTATGTATTGGCCCACCTCCAAGCAAAGATAGTTACTTAAATATGGCCAATATTATTGCAGCTGCCGAGATTACCAACGCAGATGCCATACATCCTGGTTATGGTTTTTTAAGTGAAAACGCCAAATTTTCTGAAATTTGCCGCCAAAATAAAATAAAGTTCATTGGAGCTTCTCCTGAGATGATTAACCAAATGGGCGACAAGAGTAATGCTAAAGCAACAATGATTGCTGCAGGCGTTCCTTGTGTGCCAGGTTCGGTAGGTTTATTAGAAAGCGCTGATGAAGGAAAAGAATTGGCTAAAGAAATTAAGTATCCTGTAATAATTAAAGCTACTGCAGGTGGTGGTGGAAAAGGGATGCGTATTATTTGGAAAGAAGAAGATTTTCAAAATGCATGGGATAGTGCTGTTCACGAAGCTACTGCTGCTTTTGGTAACGGGGCCATGTATATGGAAAAATACATTGAAGAACCTCGCCACATCGAAATTCAGATTGTGGGCGATGCACACGGGAAAGCTTGCCACTTAAGTGAGCGTGACTGTTCTGTTCAACGCCGTCATCAAAAATTGGTAGAAGAAACTCCTTCACCATTTATGACTCCTGAATTACGTGAAGCAATGGGCGATGCTGCTGTAAAAGCTGCTTTATCTATTGGTTACGAAGGTGTAGGTACTATTGAATTTTTAGTAGATAAGCACCGTAATTTTTACTTCATGGAAATGAATACTCGTATTCAAGTGGAGCATCCAATTACAGAAGAGGTAATCAACTACGATTTAATACGTGAACAAATTTTAGTAGCAGCAGGTGTGCCTATTAGTGGTAAAAACTACTATCCTCAATTGCATGCTATTGAGTGCCGTATTAATGCCGAAGATCCTTTCAAAAACTTTACGCCATCTCCAGGTTTAATTACAACATTACATACGCCAGGTGGACATGGTATTCGTGTAGACTCTCATGTGTATAGTGGTTACCGCATCCCACCAAACTATGATAGTATGGTTGGCAAGTTAATTACTGTTGCTCAAACTCGTGAAGAAGCTATTGCAAAAATGCACCGTGCTTTAAGTGAGTATGTAATTGAAGGTGTTAAAACTACTATACCTTTTCATATTAAATTAATGCAAAACGAAGATTTCAAAGCTGGTAATTACACGACTAAGTTTATGGAAACTTGGGATTATAATAACGCTTAAAATTTAAAAAGCCTTCTTGTTAGAAGGCTTTTTTATTATCAAAAATAAAAAAGCTCAACTATATTTAGTTGAGCTTTTTTTATGCTATTTTATAAAGATTATTACCAGCCTAAAACCCAAGAGAAAATTAGAGGAGCTACAATTGTAGCATCACTTTCTACAATAAATTTAGGAGTATGAATATCTAATTTACCCCAAGTAATTTTTTCGTTCGGAACCGCTCCAGAGTATGAGCCATAAGAGGTTGTTGAATCTGAAATTTGACAGAAATAGCTCCAAAATGGCACATCATGCATTTCCATATCTTGATATAACATTGGAACTACACAGATTGGAAAATCCCCAGCTATACCTCCACCAATTTGAAAGAAACCAACACCTTTGCCACCACTGTTTTTCGGATACCAATCAGCTAACCAAGCCATATACTCGATACCACTTTTCATAGTACTAGCTTTAATTTCGCCCTTAATCACGTAAGATGCAAAAATATTACCCATTGTACTATCTTCCCAACCTGGAACTACGATAGGTAAATTACGTTCTGCTGCTGCTAACATCCAGCTATCTTTCGGGTCGATTTCGTAATATTGTTTTAACTCGCCACTTAATAAAATTTTGTACATGTATTCATGCGGAAAATAACGCTCGCCTGCTGTATCTGCATCTTTCCAAATTTTATGAATATGCTTTTGTAAACGACGGAAAGCTTCTTCCTCAGGGATACAAGTATCAGTAACACGATTGTAGTGGTTTTCTAATAAATCCCACTCTTCCTGCGGAGATAAATCACGGTAATTAGGTACGCGCTTATAGTGACTATGAGCTACTAAATTCATGATATCTTCTTCTAAGTTAGCTCCAGTGCAAGAAATAATGTCAATTTTACCTTGACGAATCATTTCTGCTAAGGATTTTCCTAACTCAGCAGTACTCATCGCACCTGCCAATGTTACCATCATTTTACCTCCTTCGGTTAAATGTGTTTCGTATCCTTTAGCAGCATCTACTAAAGCTGCTGCATTAAAATGTTTATAATGATGTTCTATGAATTTAGAAATAGGTCCTTTGTTTGCTGCTGTTGACATAATTGTTGTATTTTTTAGTGGCGCAAATTTAGTATTAATCGTGTAATATTTATGTTATCTCTTGATTTATTCCATAAAAAAACCCCGCTAAGCGGGGTTTTTATTTTTATACTTTATTTCTAGATTAGAAATGTAAGTTTAAACGTAAAGTTCCAGATGGACCAAAGAAAGTATTCATGTTATCAGTATCTAACATAAAAGTACTTGATTTAGCACCTTCAACTGTTTGCTCTCCAACTGCTGGAGTAGCACCTCCGATTGACTCAGTAGTAGTTTTAGATTTTCCGCTCATTCCAAATCCAATTCCCCATCCGAATTCACCACCGATAGAAATTTTTGGAGCTACGAAATACTCAGCACCAACAAATCCACGAACACCAATACTCAAAGAAGTACCTGATTTTCTAACAGTAACACGTGCAGCATTACCATAAGTATCAGTAGTAATGTTAGCATTACCATTCATACCATCACCTGCAGCACTAACAACTACAGCTGGAGTACCAGTTGGGTTTAATTCATTTCCGTAAGTGTATTTGTCTTTATTAGAACCCATGAAGATTCCAGCCTCAGCACCGTAAACACCTTGTAAACGAGTTTTACCACGACGTTTTTCAATACCTACAGAAATTCCGATGTTTGTATTAGATCTTGAGTGTTTGTTCTCAACCATTGAAGGTAAATCAGGGAAAGTTGCAGCTGTTGTTGCAGCACGATCAGCAGTTTGAGTTTTAGTAGAAGTATTATCAAAACCTAAACGAACAGACGCACGGTATGCGTTAGTAGCATCTTTAAATTTCTTACCAGTAATAACGAAATTGTTATTTAAGAAATTAAAAGTAGGAGCTGTGTTGTTATTCGTTTTTCCAAAGAAATTACCAACATAGTTTAAAAATGGGTTAGCATCTACAGAGATAGCATACTCACCAGCCTCTGGTAAAAATGGTTCACCTTTTTTAGATGTTAAATCTTGAGCGAAGGCAGAAGTTACTCCAAATGCCATTGCTACTACAGCGATTGATTTTTTCATAATTGTTTGTTTTGTTTGTTTGTTTGTTTGTTTTATTTAATTATACAAATTTGGTTATTTTTATCGAGTACAAATTTACTAATAAGAATCCAATTATAAACAAGTATTTGTTAATATAGTTAAAAAAAACTTGTTGATAATTATCACTCCTTATTTTGCAACATAGGCACAAATTTAAATTTACCGAACGCTTGTTTGTCAAATTCTGTGCCAGACTTTTTAACAATTACATTCATAATTTGCTCATCTCCCTCTCCTAATGGAATTACCAATATTCCACCAATTACTAATTGAGCTAATAAATCCTGTGGGATATAAGGGGCAGCTGCGGTTACAATAATTTTATCAAAAGGAGCAAATTGCGGTAATCCTTTATAACCATCGCCATAAACTAGTTTAGCGCCTTTATATCCTATTAAAGGTAAAAATACTTTTGTTTTATCAAATAGTTCTTTTTGTCGTTCAATAGAAAACACTTTAGCTCCCATTTCCAACAAAACAGCAGTTTGATAACCACAACCCGTTCCTATTTCTAGTACTTTTTCTCCTTTTTTAATATTTAATTTTTCTGTTTGAAATGCCACTGTAAAAGGATGTGATATAGTTTGACCAGCACCAATTTTTAAAGCTTTATCTGAATAAGCGTGATCTAATAACGCTGGGCGCTCCGTTGACTGATCAAAAAATAAATGCCGAGGGATTTTTAAAATGGTATTTAAAACTGACTGACTAGTAATTCCTTTTTCTTTTAATTGTTCAACCAAACGTTTTCTTTTTCCTTGAAACAAATATTCGTCTTCTTTATTCGTATTAATTAGCATGCTTTAAAACTAATTATAATAAACAATCCTATTTTAATATAAAAAAATGATTTCCAACAATTCACTTTTAATAGATATTATATTTGCTAAAATTGTTATTAAATGAATGTAGGAATTGTTGGACTTGGGCATCTTGGAAAAATTCACTTAAAATTATTAGGAGAAATTCCTGAATTTACCTTATCGGCTATATACGATATTGATAAAACAGTGATTGATAATTTAGTTTATCAAAAAAATGTAAAGTCTTGTAATAATTACCAAGAGTTACTTGATTGCTGCGAGGCTGTTTTAATAATAACTCCTACTCCTTCTCATTTCGAATTAGCGAGCGAAGCTATTAAAAAAGGAAAGCATGTATTTATTGAAAAACCTGCTACTAGCAATCCTGACGATACAAAAAAATTAATTAATTTATCGAAAGAAGCTGGCGTTAAAGTTCAAGTTGGTCACGTTGAACGCTTTAATCCAGCTTTTACCGCAGCCAAAACTTATATAGACAATCCTACTTATATTCATATTGAACGATTAGCGTGTTACAACTCAAGAGGCACAGATGTATCTGTTGTATTAGATTTAATGATTCACGACATTGACTTATTATTAAATACAATTAAAAGCAAAGTTAAAAAAATATCAGCTTCTGGATCAACGATTATAAGTCAATCTCCTGATTTGGCGAATGTTAGGATAGAGTTTGAGAATGGGTGTATTGCTAACATAACAGCAAATAGAATAGCCACACATAATGTGAGAAAGATGGATATTTTTCAACGAAATACATTTATTCATGTTGATTTATTAAATAAATCAACAATCGTAAGAGCTATCAAACCTATTACCTCCAATACAAGCAATAAAGGTATTGTTTTGGATCCTGGAAACGGGCAACAAAAATTTGAAGTTATTCAAAATCAACCAATTATAAACCCTGTAAATGCTATAAAAACTGAACTTGAAAGTTTTTATAAAAGTATCATTGAGGATTTACCACTTGCTGTCTCTCTTCTTGACGCAGAAATTGCTCTTCAATTAGTAAGAGATATTGAATTTCAAATTAATCCAATCAAGCGATAGTTGTAGGATACGCAAAAAATGTTTTTTTGCTATGCAAATACAATAAGTACTGTTATCTTTACGTTTTACATAACGTATGAATAGATATTTACTTTACTTTTTAACATTTTTCGGTTTCCTAATCACTTTTTCTTGCAAAAAGGATAGCCTAAAATCTCCTACAGCATCATTTTTAGTAGTTGATAAAGTATCACTAAAAACGACTTCTGGACAAGGTGTCAATAGTCATAAAATAACAGATATATGGTATTATGTTGATGGACAATTTAAGGGGACGTTTCCTGTAGGAAGTGTAATGCCCATAGTAACAGAGAATAATGCAAATATTACATTGTTTGCTGGAATAAAAAATAATGGTATTACAGCAACCAGATTACCTTATGAGTTTTATAAACAAATATCTTTTAACCAAACGGTAGAAGCTGGAAAAACATATACGATTTCTCCTGAATTTGAATATAATTCTAATGCTATCATTTACTATGCTCAAGATTTTAGTTCCTCAGGTAGTCAATTTTCATCCGTTGGCGATTCGGCTACAGTTATTGTTACTTCTCCTTCTCAAACCTATGGCGGGACTGGAGGCTCACTTTTTATGGGAATGAGTGATGCTAAACCAACCGCTAAAATTGTTCAATCTACTCCTTATTTTCTTCCTACTGGTGGAGAAACTATTTACCTTGAACTTGATTATAAGTGTAATCAATCGTTTGTAGTAGGAGTTATTGGCGGTGGTTCAGATGAAAGAGAAGCATTGACAATTAATCCTTCTGATGATTGGAATAAAATTTACATTCAATTAACTGGTGTTGTTAGTAGGCAACCTACCTATGGCTCTCAAGGATATCAAGTATTTATAAGAGCAACTAAGCAAGTAAATTCTCCTCAGATATATCTTGACAATATCAAATTAATTTTCCAATAAGTGAACAAAGTCCTACAAACATTCAAATATGTTTTTGCTGATTATTTGTCGGCTGGTTTGGCGTGGAGTTTATTTTATTTGTATCGTAAATTTTATATAGAGCCTGACAAATTTGGAATTTTCCCAGAACAAGTTTTTGATAGACAATACATTTTAGGAATGGCTATTCTTCCTTTAGGATGGTTACTTGCTTATTACTTAACGGGTTTTTATAAAGATATTTATCGTAAATCAAGAATCAACGAATTTATTCAAACATTTGCTACCTCTATTATTGGAGTAACATTTATTTTCTTCTTTATTTTATTAGATGATTTTGTACCTAATTATAAATCTTATTATAAAGTATATTCTGTATTGTTCTTATTACATTTTTTACTAACAGCTATTTTAAGATTTATATTATCAACAATAACCAATTATAGAATTAATCAAGGAAAGATTGGATTTAACACCATTATTATTGGCAGTAATCAGCGTGCCTTAAAAATATATGAAGAAATAACATCAAGTCATAAATCTTCAGGAAATGTATTTGTTGGCTTTATTCATTTGGATGAAAAAAACGGGTTTTCAGAACAATTAAAACAAAAATTACCTCACTTAGGAGAATATAAAGACCTAAAAGAAATAGTCAATCAGTATCAAGTAGAAGAAATTATCATTGCCATTGAATCTTGGGAACATGGTTATTTAGAAAAAATATTAAATGAATTAAATGATTTTGAAGCTATCATAAAAATTATCCCTGACATGTATGATATTTTATCTGGTCAGGTAAAAATGAATTCTATATCAGATACAGCATTAATTGTTATTAATAAGCAGGTAATGCCAAACTGGCAACAATCTGTTAAACGATTTATTGATGTGAGTGTTTCTGTATTTGTTATAATTGTATTCAGTTGGTTATATGTGATTTTGATGATTGTTGTGAAATTAGGTTCTAAAGGCCCTGTATTTTTTAAACAAGAAAGAATTGGTAAAAACGGAAAGCCATTTAACATTTTAAAATACAGAACGATGTATATCGATGCTGAAAAATTTGGACCATCTCTATCAAAAGCAAATGACCCAAGAATTACCAAATTTGGTCGTTTTTTAAGAAAAGTTCGTTTGGATGAAATTCCTCAATTCTACAATGTTATAAAAGGCGACATGAGCTTAGTTGGCCCTCGACCTGAACGAAAGTTTTTCATTGATCAAATTGTCGTTCATGCTCCTCACTTTGTTCATTTACATAGAGTTAGACCAGGTATTACGGGGTATGGGCAAGTAAAATATGGTTATGCTGAAAACATCGAACAAATGGTTTCTCGTGTAAAATTTGATTTACTTTATATAGAGAACATGAGCCTGTTGATTGATTTTAAAATATTGGTTCACACAGTTCTTATTGTTATTCAAGGACGAGGGAAGTAAATGACGAAGTACGTTTTACGAATTTTCAATTTCGTAATTCACACTTCACAAATCGTAATTTTCATTATATTCGTCACAGATTTAAAACAACTTAAAATGAAAATATTAATTACTGGAGGCGCAGGATTTATTGGTTCACATGTAGTAAGATTATTTGTCAATAAATACCCAAACTACAGCATTGTTAATCTTGATAAATTGACCTACGCAGGTAATTTAGCTAACTTAAAAGATATTGAAAACAAATCTAATTATACTTTTATAAAAGGAGATATTGTTGACGCTACTTTCATTAATCAGTTATTTAAGGAACATCAATTTAACGCCGTTATTCATTTAGCTGCCGAAAGTCATGTAGATAGAAGTATTACCAATCCATTAGAATTTGTTTATACAAACGTTATTGGAACTGTAAATTTACTAAACGCTGCTAAAGAATTACACAAAGCAGATACTACAAGATTCACAAAATTTTATCACGTATCAACTGATGAAGTATATGGTTCTTTAGGCGATACTGGCTTATTTACCGAAACAACCGCTTACGACCCACATAGCCCCTACTCTGCCTCAAAAGCAAGTTCAGATCATTTTGTGCGTGCCTATCACGATACTTATAAATTACCTTGCGTAATTTCAAATTGTTCAAATAACTACGGACCTTATCATTTTCCTGAAAAATTAATTCCACTTTGCATTAACAATATAAAAAACAATAAACCATTACCTATTTATGGAAAAGGTGAAAATGTAAGAGATTGGTTATTTGTTGAAGATCATGCACGTGCCATTGATGTTATTTTTCATAATGCAGATTTAGGTAGTACTTACAATATTGGTGGGCATAACGAATGGACAAACATTGATGTGATTCGTTTACTATGCGACATGATGGATGAAAAATTAGGAAGAGCAAAAGGCACTAACCAAAAATTAATCACTTTTGTTACAGATAGAGCTGGACACGATTTACGTTATGCAATCGACTCAACCAAATTGCAAAAAGATTTAGGCTGGAAACCATCTCTTCAATTTGAAGAGGGTTTATCTAAAACAGTAGATTGGTATTTGCAAAACGAAGAATGGCTTAATAATGTTACTTCAGGAGCTTACGCTAGTTATTACGAAAAACAATATCAACATTAATAAAGATCAGCTTATTATAAAGTAGATGGTTTTTAGCAGTATTACATTTTTAGTTTATTTTTTACCCATTTTTTTATTGGCGTATCATTTAACACCCAATAAATTTAAAAATGCCTGCATCCTTATTTTTAGTATTGTGTTTTATGCATGGGGAGGTCCTAAGTTTATCTTTGTTATTCTTGGAACTACTTTCTTAGATTTCTTTTTAGTTAATAAAATGGCTGAATCTAAATCTGGTAAAGCTAAAAAACAATTACTAGTCATTTCTTTATTAATGAATCTTGGATTGTTGTTTTATTTCAAGTACTCTAACTTTTTCATTGATAATATAAATGGAGCTTTAGGATTAGCTGGTGTTAAAGAAATTAGCTGGTTAAAAATTGTGTTACCTATCGGTATCTCATTTTATACTTTTGAAAGTGTAACCTACGTTGTTGATGTTTACAGAGGAGTTCATAAACCTTTGAAAAACTTCTGGCATTATCAAACTTATATTTTACTGTTCCCTAAATTAATTGCTGGCCCAATCGTTCGTTATCATGATATTGCTGATCAAATAACAAACAGAGAGAAAAACTATACAGCTGAAGTAAAACTGAGTGGTTTTTACACCTTTTGTATTGGCTTAGCTAAAAAGGTAATTATTGCAAATACCATTGGAGCTCAGGCTGATGATGTTTTTAAATTAGATATCAATCAAATTGATTCAGCTGCTGCTTGGGTTGGCGCCATTGCTTATACCTTTCAAATTTATTTTGATTTTAGTGGTTATAGCGATATGGCCATTGGTTTGTGTAAAATCATGGGCATTAGATTACCCGAAAATTTCAACAATCCTTATTTATCATCAAGCATTACTGAGTTTTGGCGCCGATGGCATATGACTTTAGGTAGTTGGATGAAAAACTACTTATACATTCCCTTAGGAGGTAATAAAGTAGATTCGAACTTTAAATTATATCGCAACTTATTTATTGTGTTTTTACTTTCGGGGTTATGGCATGGCGCTAGTTGGAATTTTATTATTTGGGGAGCTTTTCATGGTTTGTTTCTAGTATTAGAAAGATTATTCTTATTAAAAGTATATGATAAAACGGGGAAAATTATTTCTACACTTCTTACTTTTTTAATTGTAGTAGTTGGTTGGGTTTATTTTAGATTAGAAAATTTAGAACAAGCTAATCATGTGGTGAAAACAATGTTTAGTTTTAATTTTACTGATGGTAAATTTGCACTTCATAATGACTTCTTCTTCTCTTTAAGTTTAGCAGTGTTCTTTTCTTTCTTTGCTTTTATTCCGTTTACTAAAAATCTACAAACTAAAGTATATGGCGAGAACCATACAACTTTATCAAATACTATCATGGTATCTGTTAGTATTTTATTGTTTTATATTTCTTTAAGTTATATAGCCGCTCTTGATTTTAATCCTTTTATTTATTTCAGATTTTAAGTCATGGCAAAAAACAAATCATATAACCTTTTTGTGATTATTGCCTTTGTGGCATTATGCTATCCTATGATTATGGGATTAATGAAAAGTGATACTACTCCAAATTTAACAGGATTAGTTATTAATAATGTGAATCCAGATTCGCTTTTAAAGAAAGACAAAGGCATGTGGTTTAGTGGCGAGTATCAATCATTAAAAGACGATTATAATAACGATCATTGGGCCTTTAAAGAAACCTTTGTGAGATTAAACAATCAATTTTATTATGACGTATTTAATCAAATACGAGTAAACTCTTTTGTGGCAGGAAAGGATGATTATGTGTATAGTGAAACCTATATTTTTTCGGCATTTGGAGACGATTATGTGGGTGAACAAAAAATCAAAACAAAATTAGAGAAAGCAAAAGTTGTTCAGGATTCATTAAAGAAAAAAGGAATTGATTTATTATTAGTATTTGCTCCTGGTAAAGGAGAATATTGTATTGAACAAATAGAAGACAAATACAAACACACACCTCTTCGCACAAATTACCAATCATACATTGCTAATTCAAAACAGTTGGGCATCAATGTTCTTGATTTAAAAGCTTATTTTCAAAAATTAAAACCCACAACTCCCTATCCTTTATTTCCTAAGTTTGGACACCACTGGAGTTTTTATGGTGAGTGTTTAGCTGTAGATACAATTATTGGTCACATCGAGAAATTACACCAATGCGATATGCCAGATATTACTTGGAAAAAAATTGAAGTAGTGGATACTGCGAGAAGCAGGGATGCTGATGTTTTAAAAAGCATGAACCTTTACCGTAATCCAAACCAAAACATGAAACTAGCTTACCCAGAGGTAATGTTTGAGCAGGATACTACAAAAAACAAAACACGTGTACTTACTATTTCTGACAGTTATTGGTACGGACCAGTGTATATGGGCGTTGGCTATAGTTGTTTTGCTGGTGGAGAGTTTTGGTATTATTATAACAAAGTTATTCCATCACCAACTCCAGGACAAAAAGTTGAAGTATGGCAGTTAGATTTAAAACAGCAAATAGAAAGTAATCAAGTGATTATGTTACTATATTCTGATGGCAACTTGCCTAACTTTGCTAATGCATTTATTGAAGATGCTTATGAATTGTATACAAATCCTAAGGCATATTATGCTCGTGTAGAAAAAAACAAAGCCATTAAAGAATTTGAAAAACAAATTCGCGAAAAGCCTGTATTATTAAAAAAAGCAACTCAAAAATCTAATGACTTACAAATTCCTTTAGATTCGGCCATTAAACTGGATGCTATGAAATTAGCTGGTTTAAACTAAAATGAAACGTAAAGAACTGATTATATTAATTACCCTGGCCTTTGTTCAGTTCTCTAATATTTTAGATGGAATGATATTGATGCCTTTGGCACCAACTATTAAAGATGCTTTTTTGATAGACACTCGTCATTTTGGTTGGTTAGTTTCTTCTTTTGGAATTGCAGCAGGATGTTCTGCTTTCTTTTCTACTTTTTGGGCAGATAAATTTGATAGAAAAAAAATCCTCATCATTCTTTATATTGGATTTATCATTGGTACATTTTTCTGTGCCATTTCTCCAAACTATAACTTTTTTATCATTGCTCGTATTTTCACTGGTTTATTTGGAGGCGTTTGTAGCTCAGTGATATTAGCCATTGTAGGCGACATTATACCTAATGAAAGAAGAGCGCAAGCCATGGGTATCATTATGATGGGCTTTGCCTTAGCATCCGTTATTGGCATTCCATTAGGATTAATCATCGCAAATTCATTTAGTTGGCAAATGCCTTTTTATGTGATATGTGCATTGGGCTTTATTGTATTGTTATGTATTATTATATTTATCCCTAATGTAAATTCTCATTTAAAACAACCTCTAAAGCACACAACAAAAGATTTTTATCGCGCTATTTTCTCAAGCAATTCTACAATGATAGCCTTAAGTTTACCCGCTATTATGGTTGTGGCTCACATGGCCATTATCCCTTACATTACTGATTTTAGTGTCAACAATCTTCATTTATCTCGTACGCACGACGTGCCATTAATGTATTTAATTGGAGGTATTTTATCCGTTATTAATTCGCCAATTGTAGGTAAGCTTTCTGATAAACATGGGCGCTACAATATGTTTGTAATATTGAGTTGTATTGCCATTTTTCCAATACTATTTATGACAAACTTACAAGCTGCTAGTTTAACAATCTTTTTGATTTGCACCTCATTCTTTTTTATTGGCTCAGGAGGAAGATTAATTCCAATTCAAGCCATGGTCACCTCTGCCGTTCCTCCTCAATTTAGAGGAAGTTTTATGGCGCTTAACTCCGCTTTGCAACAGTTTACGATGGGAATAATTACATTAATTGGAGGTTTAATCATCACCAATAACGAAAAAGGAGAGCTTGAGCATTACAATATTGTTGGATATATTGCTATTGCAGGCACACTTTTATCATTATACATCGCAAAAAAAGTCAAAGTAATTAGTTAATTTTTTACAGGTATTTTCTCTAGAATCATTAATTTCCGTAAATTGTGTGTGCTTAAAATAATCACATGCGAAAACTATTACTTCTTATTTGCTTAGTTAATTTAACTAGCAATTTCAATGCTCAAACATACCCAAGTTTAAATATAAACTTGCTGGCACACCTAAATCCTGAAACGGATGTAACTGGAACGGATGGCAGAAAATATTCGGGATGCTGGGGCTGGGCACAAACAAACAAAAACCGCGAGTACGCTATTGTTGGAACTAGTAGCCAAACCTATTTTGTAGATGTGACTAATCCTTCTAGTCCAGTTGTGGTTGATTCTGTAAAAGCAAAACATGCGGGCTGCACTTGGCGAGAAATGAAAACATACCAAAATTATTGTTACATCGTTAGCGATGATGCTCCACCAAATACATTTCAAATTGTGGATATGCAATACTTACCAGATTCTGTGCATGTAATTCATAACGGTACAACGTATTTTGAGCGTAGTCACACCATCTTTATTGATAATGACAAAATGTATTGCGGTTCTGTTACCGAAGCATCTGGCGCAGGTTATTCAACCATGCGTGTGTATAGTTTAGCTACTCCAACAGCACCCGTTTTAATTAGAAAACTAGAACAAGATGTTAATACAACCATTATTGATGTGGTTCACGATATGTATGTTCGTAATGATACAATTTATGCCTCTTGTGGTTTCAAAGGATTTCATATTTTAAAATTAACTGCTAGCAATACATTTTCATTAATGCAATCTTATACTGGATATGCATATAGCGGCTACAACCATAGTTCGTGGCAAACCGATGATAGAAAAACAATGGTGTTTGCAGATGAAGTTGGCGCACATTTGCCAGCCAAAGTAATTGATGTGACTAATTTTAATAATATCACCTTAGTAGATACCATTCGTTCTAGTTACACCGCAACCGCTCATAATCCTTATATAGTTGGAAATAGATGGTGTTGGTTAAGTTCATACCAAGATGGTTTGTATTTATACGACATCTCCAATCCATCCAACACAACTATTTATGGCTATTTTGATACACAGCCTCAAACTGGAACTACTAACTATAGCGGAAATTGGGGGGCTTATCCTTATTTGCCAAGCAAAATTATTATTGCCTGTGATATGCAAAATGGTATTTTTATTTTAGAAGGAGACAATACTTATAAAGGTTCCGTTGGAATTGGAGAACAGGCCTCACAGTCTTCTATGTTTTCTGTTTATCCAAATCCTGCTAAAGATGAGATTCATTTTTTAATTGCCAATCAATCTCATAAAAACATACAATGTACTATTACAGATGTTTTAGGAAAAATAGTTTACCGTGAAGAATTAAACATCGATGACGCCTTTTACAAAACAACCATTCATACAAGTGCATTAAACAATGGATGTTATTTTGTAACATTAAAAGGTAACAACCTAAACGAAACTAAAAAAATACTTATTCAAAAATAAATATGTTCACTGAAAACTCTATTATTGGCGTTGTTGGTTCTGGCGCTATGGGAAGCGGAATAGCTCAAGTGGCAGCCACTGCTGGTCATCCTACTATTGTTTACGACACAAACGCTGCGGCCTTAGAAAAAGCAAAAACCAGTTTATCAAATTCATTAAAAAAACTAGTTGAGAAAGAAAAAATTTCTAGCGATAAAGCTCAATCCATTTTAGAATTAACGTCTTACTCTAGCTCTATTCAAGATTTTAAATCCTGTGATTTAATTATTGAAGCTATTGTTGAAAATATTGACGTTAAGCAATCTGTATTTAAAGAGCTAGAAAGCATTACATCTGACACGTGTGTATTGGCATCAAACACGTCTTCTTTATCCATCACATCCATTGCATCAGCATGTCATAATCCCGAAAAAGTTATTGGGATCCATTTTTTCAATCCAGCTACCTTAATGCCTTTGGTTGAAATTATTCCTGGAGTAGCTACTGATATGGTTGTGGCTAATCATTGTCAAGCTTTAGTGAATAGCTGGGGCAAAGTAACGGTGATGGCAAAAGATACTCCTGGGTTCATTGTCAATCGAGTAGCTCGTCCATTTTATAGCGAAGCCTTACGTATTTACGATGAACAAATTGCCGACATGGCAACTATTGATTGGGCCATGAGAGAAGTTGGTGGTTTTAGAATGGGACCATTTGAATTGATGGATTTAATTGGGCATGATGTGAACTATGTGGTTACGGAAACCGTATGGAAACAATTTTATTACGATCCTCGTTTTAAACCCTCTTTAACTCAAAAACGTTTATTAGAAGCCAAATTTTTAGGAAAGAAAACCAATAGAGGTTTTTATGATTACAGAGAAGGAGCATCTTTACCTGAACCGAATAAAGATGAAGTTTTAGCAAAATATATTGTTAACCGAGTACTTTATATGTTAATTAACGAAGCTTGCGATACCAAATACCTAGGAATTGCCTCTGCCGCTGATATTGATTTGGCGATGACAAAAGGAGTCAATTACCCAAAAGGCTTATTAAAGTGGGCTGATGAAATAGGTATTGCTCATGTTTTAACTACTTTAAATGATTTATATAACGAATACCAAGAGGATAGATACCGTGCCTGCGTGTTACTTAAACAAATGGTAAAACAAGGCAAAAGCTTTTATTAACTAGTTAATGTGCCAAACCAGTGAGTGTAACTGTTTGGTAATTAAATTTATAGTTGTTATATTTGAATATCAAAAACTCATTAAAAATGAAAAAACTCATTTTATCAGCATTATCGGTATTAATATTAGGAAGTATTGTGTTTATTTCTTGTAAATCAAAAAATGACAGCGATGCAATTACTCCAACTTATAAAGATGAAGCGCAAGGCGGTACTGGTGGAAATCCAAACATTACTAATGTAACGACTACTGGTACAATTGCTACAACATCTACTCAACAAAACTCAAGTATTGCTAATGTTGGTGATGCTACATGGTTTAGTTCTGGTTGCACAACTGGACAAACATGCTTAACTAACGTTAATAATAGTACTGGGACTACAATCTCAATTTGTTTTGCAGCTCCTCCAACTGCTGGTTCTTACCAATTAGTAGGTAGCAGTAGTTTATTAGGACCAGGAAAAGCATTTATGACTGTTACAAACCCTCCTAGTCAAGATCCAGGATCATCATGGTATTCTTGGGCTGGTGGTAATGTAAATGTTACATTAGGCACTCCTTCTGGAATTACAGCTACATTCTCAAACATCCCATGTTATAAAGCGCAAGGAACTTTTTATGCCGTTACGGTTTCTGGTTCTGTTGGTTGCTTATAATCTTAAAGAATATTAATTTTAAGGCTCTGCAACCATGCAGAGCCTTTTTTATTTACGGAAACTATCAATCACATAATTACCCGATTAAAAAAATCTTATACTTTAGATGTGAGAGCGCTATCCATTATGAGAATTGGAGTAGGCTTAATTTTATTACTTGATTTAGGTATTCGTTCCTTATCTATTAAAGCTTTTTTTACAGATGAAGGAGTTCTGCCAATCAGTGTTTTAAAACAATACAATTGGAGCGCTAATTATTTTTCATTTCATACCATTAGTGGTGATTTATGGTGGCAGGTTGTACTATTTATAATTAATACTTTATGCATTGTTTTACTAATTGTTGGTTACAGAACTCGCTTATTTACATTTATCTGTTGGGCATTTTTAACATCGCTTCAAAATCGTAATCCTTTTATCGTGCAAGGTGGCGATGATTTGTTACGCATCCTTTTATTTTGGGCCATATTTTTACCTTGGGGAGAGCGTTACTCCATTCAAAAAAAATCACACTATCCCACACACTATTTTTCGATAGCCAATGTTGGCTACATGCTCCTACCCTGCTCTATCTTCTTTTTTTCGGCTCTATTAAAAACCTCTCCCGAATGGCGTTCTGAAGGAACTGCTTTATACTATGCCCTAAGTTTGGAACAAATTAGATTACCCTTCGGAACTTTCATTTATCAATATCCTAGTTTATTAAAAGCCCTCACCTTTATTGTTTTTTATATCGAATTATTGGCACCCATTTTAATTATACTGCCATTTGTATCTAACAAAATCAGAATTTTTGGAATCATCTGCTATGTTGGATTATTTATAGGCATTGCTAGTACCCTTTATGTTGGCTTGTTTTATAGTATTGGCATTGTATCTCTTATCGGGCTTTTTCCATCAACTTGGATGGACTGGTTTGAATCTAAATTCTATAAAAACAAAACAGAGATCGAACTTTATGAATCAGAAAACACAACACCTTCTCTAATTTACAATTCATTCATATTCATCAAAAATTATTTCGTTGCTGGAATTATCCTATTTTGTTTAATGATGAATTTAGGAAGTGTACGAGAATTCCCTTATGCACTAGATCAATCTATTGTGCAATTTGGAAAAGTATTACGATTAGAACAGAACTGGGGAATGTTTTCGCCTCACATTTTAAAAGATGATGGTTGGTTTGTGTATAGCGGCTTTAATCAAAAACATCAGTACATCGACATTAAACATCACAAAGACAAAGTTTCTTTTGAAAAACCAAATCCTGTGGTTTGTGAATTTGAAAGTGACAGATGGCGTAAATTTCAAGAAAACTATACCTTTAATAATAACAATTACATGAGGCCTTTTTATTGCAAATATTTAATCAATAAATGGAACAATGAAAATCCTGATAATAAAATTAGCGACTTAACTATTTTTTTTATGAGAGAAACAAGCTTACCTGATTACAAAACAAAAGCTATTGAAAAAATTGCCGTCTGTAATTGTCAAGATAAATAAGTAATGGGTTTAAAAACTGTTTTAAAATATATTAATTATCAATTAACGGCTTATACGGAGCATGACTTGCATTCGCCGTTTTTATATAATTTTTATATGGAATTAATCAAAAACAAACTCCCATTTGGCGATTTTGAAGAACTTGATAAAATCAGAAAACAATTATTAGTAAACAACACTATCATTGAAATTACTGATTTTGGCGCAGGATCAAAAAAAATAAAATCTAACACTCGTTCCATTCATCAAATTGCTAAACATGGCATTGCACAAAAAAAACAAGCCGAATTTTTGTATCGCTTAGTTAATAAATTTGCACCAAATACCATGATTGAACTAGGAACCTCCATTGGATTAACTAGTTTGTATTTAGCAAAAGCTTCCCCTAAATCAACAGTATATACCATTGAAGGCTGTCCAAACTTATTTCAATTTTCGAAAAAATTATTTCAGGAACAAGGCATTAAAAACATACAAAGCATGAATGGTAATTTTAATACAGAATTACCAAAACTATTATCTCAAATCAATTCATTGGATTTTGTATACATAGATGGAAACCATGCTTATGAGCCTACAATGAACTATTTTAAAATGGCTCTTGAGAAAAAAAACTCAAACTCTATTTTTGTATTTGATGATATTTATTGGAGTGATGACATGCAACAAGCTTGGAAAGAAATTTGCGAGCACCCTGAAGTAAGAGTAAGCTTAGATTTATTTTATTTCGGTATCGTGTTTTTTAGAACTGAAAATAAAAACAAGGAACACTTTGTATTAAAATTTTAGGATAATTGAGCTATTAAAATCAAATCTACTGTTTTGGTTTTGTCTACTGCATCATAAATTTTTCTTTGCAAATCAATCATTTTAAATCCACTTGCCTTTAATGCATCTATTAAATAATCTGTCTGATGATAATGCATAAATATTTCATCTCCTGTACTTCCTTTTTTAAAACCAGACTTAGAGTAATCATCTTCCATTGTACTTATATAAATAATACCCTGAGAATTAAGCATCAACGCTGCATCTTTAATTAATTGCTCTGTTTCTTCTTTCGATAAGTAAGGCAAAATAAACCCACACATAATCGCATCATACCTTTTATTTAAGCTTTTTATATCTCTACTATCTAATAATTGAAATGTAGCTGAAGGATTATTCAACTTTGCTAATTCAATCATATTAGGTGCTAAATCGGTTCCCAATATTTTAAAATCTGGGCGTTTATCTAGCAAATACTTAGTAATATTTCCTGGACCGCAGGCTAATTCTAAAATCTCTGCCTCCTTCTTTGGTATATAACTACAAAATAAATCAAATGAATCGTGGTACATCGAAACATCCATGAATTTAGTTTGATATAAACTAGCGTTTTTATCAAATACATCAACAGCTATTTTAGTTTTATCCATCAATTAATACAAAGTTAAAACTTTATGAATACTTAAAACACATGCATCAAAAAAACGTTAAATCAGATAAGTAATTCAATGCATTTTTTAAATTTGTATAAAGCTTAGCCATGAAAACATTACTCTTATTAATCACACTGCCCTTTACAATTATATCATTTCAGTCTTTTAACAAAGCTGAAACAATTATCCTTATAAAAAAAGACGCAAAGAAATTGGCTGAATATTATCGTCAACGTGCTTTAAGAGGAGAAAGTGTTTCTTCATTAGCTAAATTATATAGCGAAGACCCAGGCTCTGCTCAGAACGGAGGACAATATGATAACATTACAAAAGGCATGTTTGTTCCTGAATTTGAAAAAGTGGCTTTTAGTTTAAAGCCAGGAGAAATATCTGAAGTGTTTGAAACGCAATTTGGTTTTCATTTTATTCAACTGATTTCTCGCAAAGGAGATGTTTTAAGTTTAAGACATTTATTAATTACCAGAGACTAGTGTAAATAAAAAAAGCGAACTTGAAGTTCGCTTTTAATTTTCATTTTTAACTTTATTAAACTCTTGTTACGTTTACCGCATTAAGACCTTTTTTACCATCTTGTACATCGTATGTTACTTCGTCGTGTTCTTGAATTTCATGTACTAATCCAGATGCATGAACAAATACTTCTTGTCCGTTATCACCTTTAATAAATCCGAAGCCTTTTGCGTCGTTAAAAAATTTCACTGTTCCTTTATTCATTTGTTGTTTTTGTTTTGTGCTTACCAATGTGGCAAGCGGGTTTATTTATTTGTTTGTTTATTGTAATTTGTTTTGTGGGAATACTTCCATTTCAATTATCAATGCGTGGTTAGCAATAAATAAGGTATTAATTTGAAACGGCATTCATTTTATTTAAGTTATACAATTAGTATTAAAGCCAATAGGCGATAAAACCTTAATTTCAGTAAGAAAATGTATAAAAAATAATGAATTGCAATTAGAGCTTACAAACCAGATTGTGATACAATCTTCAAAAGAAGTTGTGTAAAGGTAATCAAATTAATTGAATAACCTAATTATATTGTATAATCACAAATTACTTTATAAAGCTTTATTTTTAGTTGCTAGTTTGCCAGCTATAAAAGCCATAGGAATATAGGCTCCAATCAAATCAACCAATATAAACCACATAGGTGCCGGAATCATAGTTGCTGCCATGATACCGCCAAATAAGTTCCATGCTCCAACTCCTAATGCAAAACGCATTGGATGTTTGGTAGATATTTTAGCTGCAATAAAGGATCCCAATAATGTACCTAAAGCATGAGCTAAAAATGGCATTATAAAATGTTTTGGTTCAAATAAATGAATTCCAGCTTGTAAGCCTTCTGCTGTGGTTACATCAACACCTTCAGGAGGAGGAATGATGGAACCACTGATCATAATAATCCCCATGTTTAAAACACCACCGGCGATAACGCCAGCCAACACTGCTAAAATATTTTTGACTGTATGATTCATGATTTTATATTTTAATTAAATATACATTTTTCTTATAAAAAACGAAAGCCCCTTTTACAAAAAATAAAAGGGGCTAAAACATATTTATCTTATCGTTTCAATTATTTACTAATAACCGCTAGGATTATTCAATTGACCAATGTTGCTATGAGGATTTTTAATACTTTTTTCTATTTCCATCTTTATTTCGTCATCCAATAAAAACTGAAGTTCACTCATCATCGCGCTGGCATTGCCACCACTAACATAACGCAAACCCGCCCATACATAATCTTTAAATTGTACCAACTGAATCACAATCACCACTTCTTTTTGTTTGGTTCGTGGATTAGTAAAATAAGCTAATTTTGGTAAAGTCATTTTATAGGGCTCCACATCTTTTAGTTCTGGCTTCACTTCCTTATCAATGTATAATAAAGCCGTTCCATTTTGCGCTTCTTCGTAAGTGGGCATTCTGCCATTTACTACTGGAACCTTTTCCCAATCTTTTAACTCAATTCTAGGGAAAGCCAAATTATCTGGGCAATCCCAGCCCATAAAACTATGAGCATAATTCATTGGAGAATCATGGGTTTCTTTAGGTGTTTCGCCACAAGAATTTAAACACAGTGCTGTTGCACACACAAAAACAGAAGTCAATAATTTCATGATATTTTTTTATGTGATGAAGATAGAAAATACTCACATCCCAATTTGATAACGATATGTTATTTAGGGTATTTTAACATGTGAATCTTACAACTATTTATACGTCCAATATAATTTCTCTAAAAACAATTAGCGCACATTTGTATATGTCATTTATATACAAACCTTAATAATAAAAACATGAGAAAATTAATTTTAGTACTATCCATTTTTGGCTTTATCACAATACTAGCCGCTGTGAAATCTTATGCCAACAATAAAACAAAAAATGCAATAGAAGAAAAACACAAAGCATGTATCGACGCATGTAATAAATGTATTGCTTCTTGCAAAAAAGTAGAAGCTATGCATTCCAAAAAAGACGATGCACAAATGACTAAATGTATTGAACTTTGTAAAGCATGTATTATTGATTGCACGGCTGCCGTTAAATTAATGAAAGCAGATAGCCCAAAGGCAAAAGCCATGTGTTTAACCTGTGCTAAAACTTGCGAGACTTGTGCTATCGAATGTGATAGAGAAAATTCGGAAACAGCTAAAATCTGTGCTACGGATTGCCGCCAAGCGGCAAAATTGTGTAAAGAAATGTAATACATTTCATTAAAAAATAAACCCTCTTTTGTTATTTGCAGAAGAGGGTTTTGTTTTATTAATAGTTTGCAATCTGTGAATAATACAATATTCTTAAAAGCTTATGTAATAACAATGGTTTAAACAAGTCCATATTTGCTATTATAAAACATCCTTATAAAAAGCTAATCATGGAACCAAAAAAACTGACTACCGCAAGCGGCATCCCCTACACTGAATTCGAAAATTCGATGACCGTAGGTCCACGAGGCCCTATTTTAATTCAAGATTATTTGTTGCACGAAGACATGGCGCACTTTAATCGTGAGCGTATTCCAGAGCGCGTAGTGCATGTCAAAGGAGCTGGTGCTTTTGGAACTTTTACAGTAACTCATGATATTAGCAAATACACTAAAGCCAAGTAATAAAACTCAAACTTATTTAAACATAAAAACATGACCAGAAAAAAACATTATAAAATCGCATTTATTAAATCAACCATTGTAACCGCTACTTTATTTACAGCAATGGCTTGTCAGGAAAACAAAAAACCAGAAGACACCAAGGTAGTAGCCGACAATCAAAATGAATATAATTTCACCACCAACAGCAAAGAAAACGATGCACAGTTTTTAGTAAACGCTACGGCCCTAAATCTAAATACGATTGAATTAGCACAATTGGCTCAACAAAAAAGCACCAACGATGATTTAAAAAGTTTTGCAATCATGTTAGAAAAAGATCACAAAGCATCTATTAAAGAAATTACAAGCTTGGCAAATACTAAATTCATAATTATTCCAAAATCGATGACAGACGATGGAAAAACAAATTTTAAAGACTTAACTAATTTATCCACTATTGAATTTGAAAAAGCTTACACTAACATAATGGTAAAAGAACATCAAGAAGCAATTATATTATTTGATAAAGCCTCTACCGAATCAAAAGATCAAGAGATAAAAGCATTAGCAGCGGCAACATTACCTAAACTTCGTCAGCATTTAGATATTGCGATTACATTTCAAGAAAAATACAATAAAAAATAAAAATCATTTTAGTGGGGTTCTTTGCGATTTGTCAGGTTGACGAAATGGTATCAGAAATATGGATATTTTTCAACCTTCTATCCATAACCAACGAAAAGGTAGACGAGTCTGTAACCCGTTATCGAACATAAAGAAGAATCCCAACTAAATGATTTAAAATAAAACTATTATTCATTAAAAAACCTCTGTTAAATAACAGAGGTTTTTTTACTAAGAAATAAAAGCGGACGGTATAAACTGATTATTGTCTTTTAAATTAGGTATGGTAATCATAAATTCGGTTCCACTATTTAATTCGGAATTTACTTTAATGTGACCATACATGAACTCCACTGATTTTTTTACCAAATTTAATCCAACACCAAAGCCAGTAGATTCTTTTTTTAATGCCTTAAAATTCAAATCAAATATCTTAGGTAAATCATCTTTACTAATTCCAATGCCATTATCTTTAATTGAAATAATAGCTTCCTGTTCACTCACATTTACATTTACCTCCACAAATTGAATAGGCTTTGACTCATCAGAATATTTTAATCCATTATTAATAATATTTGAAATAACAGAAATGATTTCAGCTTTATATGTATAAAATTGTACATTTTGATGAATGTTTAATCGAATCTCAACATGTTTTAAAACATCAAAAAACATTCTTGATTGTTTAAAATCATTTAAAATAGATTCAAAATCCACCGATTCAACTACTAAAGGAGATTCTGAAATTTTAAGTGTTTCTCGAACAAAATGTTTAAGTCCAGCGACACTTTTTTCTAGTAAGGGAACATAAGTATCCACATTTCCTGATTTCATTAATTGAATCAAGGCTTCCATTTGATTTAATGGACTTTGTATATCATGTACCGTTTTATAAAGCGTTACATTATATCTTTTATTAATTTCTTTTAATTGATTACTATTTCGATCTATCTTTTCTTCCGCAAGTTTTCGTGAGGTAATATTAATGTGGGAAATGATTGCATGATTATCTAAATTTTTTTGTGGCGTGCATCGCATCATAAACCAACGTTTTTCGTTAGGAGAATGACAAGCGTATTCCATTTCAAAAACTTCTAATTCTCTTTCTAGTACTTTTTGAATTCCAATGGCTGCTTCCTTTGCATTTTGAATATCTTCGCCCGTAACCGATTTACAAAGAAGTAAATAATTAACACCCACATCTGTTTTTGCAACGACGCCTGAGTTTGTTAGCGCAAACTGTTTCCAGGAAGTATTGGTATAAACAATTTCGCCCGTAGCATTCACTATGGCAATATTGTCAACTAATGAATCTAAAATTGTATACAAGTGTTCTATAACTTAATTCATATAAAAGTAATTAATTCTTTTAACGAGATATGTTTTTTAACAAAAAAACACCTACTGATAAATGTCAGTAGGTGTTTAATGTATATGCTAAGCGTGAGATTGCTTCTCCGTCAGCTAACGAATCGCAATGACGCTTACGCTTTTACAGAGGCACGAATAATATTTAAAGCGCCGCCAGCTTTAAACCACTCAATTTGTTGAGCATTATAGCTATGGTTTACTTTAAACTCTTCTTTGCTGCCATCTGCATGGTTCAATACAATCGTTAATTGAGTTCCAGGAGTAAAGCTTGTTAAACCTAATACATCAATCACATCGTCTTCTTTAATTTTATCGTAATCAGCAGGGTTAGCAAATGTAATTCCTAACATCCCTTGTTTCTTTAAGTTTGTTTCGTGAATACGAGCAAAAGATTTTACTAATACCACTTTCACACCTAAATGACGAGGCTCCATCGCTGCATGCTCACGAGATGAACCTTCACCATAGTTTTCGTCACCTACAACGATTGACCCAATGTTTTGAGCTTTGTATTGACGTTGAACTACAGGAACGCCTTCATAAGCACCAGTTATTTGATTTTTAACGTTATCTGTTTTATCGTTAAATGCATTGACAGCACCAATTAACATGTTGTTAGAGATATTATCTAAGTGACCACGGAATTTTAACCATGGACCAGCCATAGAGATATGATCTGTTGTACACTTACCTTTAGCTTTAATTAATAATTTTAAGCCTTTAAAGTCAACACCATTCCAAGCGGCGAATGGATCTAATAATTGTAAACGCTTAGAAGTTGGCTCTACTAAAACCTGAACTTTACTTCCATCTGCTGCTGGTGCTTGGTATCCTGCATCTTCTACAGCAAAACCTTTTGGAGGCAATTCGTAACCAGTTGGTTCATCTAATTTTACTTGTTCACCTTTATCGTTAGTTAAAGTATCTTTTAAAGGATTGAAACTTAAATCACCTGCAATAGCCATTGCTGCAACTATTTCAGGAGAGGCAACAAATGCATACGTATTTGGATTTCCATCCGCACGTTTTGCAAAGTTACGGTTGAAAGAATGGATGATGGTATTTTTTTCTTGTTTCTCAGCACCTACTCTATCCCACATACCAATACATGGTCCGCAAGCGTTAGTAAATACAGTTGCACCAACTTGATTAAACACATCTAAGAAACCGTCACGCTCAATCGTGTAACGAATTTGCTCAGAACCTGGATTAATCATAAACTCTGCTTTAGATTTTAAACCTTTAGCTGAAACTTGTTTTGCTAATGATACTGCACGAGAAATATCTTCGTAAGAAGAGTTAGTACAAGAACCAATTAAACCTGCTTCAATTTTTAAAGGCCAACCATTTGCAATAGCTGCTTCTTTTAATTTTGAAATAGGAGTTGCTAAATCTGGTGTAAAAGGTCCGTTTACATATGGCTCTAATTCAGATAAATTAATTTCAATGACTTCATCAAAATATTTAGAAGGATTTGCATATACTTCTGCATCACCTGTTAAATGTTCTTTAATACCATCTGCCAAAGCAGCAACGTCAGCACGTCCAGTTGCTTTTAAGTAACGACTCATGCTTTCGTCATAACCAAATGTAGAAGTGGTTGCACCAATTTCTGCACCCATGTTACAAATAGTTCCTTTACCTGTACAAGATAAACTAATAGCACCTTCGCCAAAATATTCAACTACTTTATCAGTACCACCTTTTACAGTTAAGATACCTGCAACTTTTAAGATAACGTCTTTAGCACTTGCCCATCCGTTTAATTTACCTGTTAATTTAATACCAATTAATTTTGGCATTTTTAGTTCCCAAGGTAAACCAGCCATTACATCGCAAGCATCCGCTCCACCAACACCAATAGCAATCATACCTAAACCACCAGCATTTACTGTGTGAGAATCGGTACCAATCATCATTCCACCAGGGAACGCGTAATTTTCTAAAACAATTTGATGAATGATACCAGCTCCTGGTTTCCAGAAACCAATACCATATTTATTAGAAACAGATGCTAAGAAATTAAATACTTCTTCGCTTTCATGTTTTGCTCTATCTAAATCCGTAGCCGCTCCAACTTTTGCTTGAATTAAGTGATCACAATGAACAGATGAAGGAACCGCTACCGTTGGGCGTCCAGCTTGCATAAATTGCAATAAAGCCATTTGTGCTGTAGCATCTTGCATAGCTACTCTATCAGGATTAAAATCAACGTAAGAAGCACCGCGAGGGTAATCCGTTAATTTCATATCAGCATCTAAATGCGAGTACAAGATTTTTTCTGCTAAAGTTAGTGGGCGACCTAAGGTTTTACGAGCTGCTTCAATGCGCGCTGGCATGTTAGCGTAAACCTTCTTAATCATTTCAATGTCAAATGCCATAATATTTAAGATTTAAGAGTTGTGATTTTAGATTTAAAATTGCGTCACGAATTTACGAAATAAATACCTTTTTTAAGGTATAATAGCACAAAAAGTTTATGAAATATTTTAGAACATTGGATTTCAGATGAATGACAAAAGCTAGTTAAAAACAAAAAAACAGCTATCTAACCTAAGTTAAACAGCTGTTTCAATTAATAACAAAGTGGCTATTTATTATTTTCCTAAATCATCAAAGTTCACATCGTCAGAACTTGGCGATGCTCCGTCATTTGAATAAGCTTCTCTCTCAACGATTGGAGGAGCATTTTCCTTAATCACTTCAATAGACTCGTTTAAACCTTCCATAAATTTTTCGAAGTCTTCTTTATATAAAAAGATTTTATGCTTTTCGTAGGTAAACTTGCCATCAGTACCAAAACGCTTCTTACTCTCAGTAATGGTTAGGTAATAGTCGTTTCCTCTTGTCGATTTCACGTCAAAAAAATACGTGCGTTTTCCAGCTTTCACTGCTTTAGAAAATAAATCTTCTCTTTCTGTTCTTTCTATCTCTTCAGACATATATCTTGTTTTTTAGTACATAACAAATATTTACATTTTTTGTTGAAACTTTTCATCGTGTTGAAAATTAGTTGATAAATATCAGATTCCTCAAAAATATCATTTAAACATAAAAAAAGCCCCTCATTATGAAGGGCTTTTTTATTTGTCTTTTATCCTTAAGATTATTGAATAATTAATTTTTTAGAAACACGTTGATTATTCACATCAATATTTACAATATAAACACCTGATGCTAAATTACCATTAGCATTTACAGTATGATTAATGTGTCCATTATTATCAGGAGTCACCATGTGTGTTTCCAACACTCTTCCCATTAAATCCACTAAACTAATTGTTGCTTTCTCGTTGGTATTAATATTAAAATCTAGTATAGAAGAAGACTCTGTTGGATTAGGATAAATAGCCAATTCCATCGATTTTTCTAATTCCGTAATATCTGTTACAACATTACCTGTAATATTAATTTGATCGATATAAATATTATTTGATCTACCAACAGTAGCATCACTTCTAAAATAGAAACGGAATTTAACGCTTGGTTTATTATTTAAAACTGTTAATAAAGAAGGGATGATACTTTTTTGGATCCATTGAGCATTTGTAGGAACAAATGCTGTCGTCGTCGTTCCTCCCGATGCAGCAGCCATGGCAGCTGTTGAAGGAACTCCTAATACATTTGACCAAGTTCCGCCACAATCTAAAGAGTATTGTATTCTAAAGGTATCTGCTTGTGTAGCCAATCGTTTTGCATAAGCGTAATAGTACGAAATTGTTACGCTGGTTGTATTTGCAAAATTATATATCTGAGTTTCAAATACATCTAAATGACCAGGAGTACTAGTAACAGATGCGTTATTGATATAGATACTTTTTGTTGTAGAGTTAGCGCCTTTAGTTGCATTTTGAATCCAAGTTACAGAACCAGCATTACTATTGGTAACTGTTAAACTTGATGGCAAAGTAGCGCCTTCAAAATCAAATTGAGCTGGAGCAAGTATTCCTGTTGTTCCGTTTACAACAGATACGTATGATGTTTTATTCATTGTATTTGAACCTACAGAATTTGTAGCTGTTAAGCTAACTGAATAAGTTCCCGGAGTTGCGTATGATACAACTTGTGAGGTTGAAGTTGATGTTGCTGGAGTACCACCTTGAAATGTCCAGGTAATACCACCTGATGTTCCAACTTGACTTAAACTAGTATAAGTAAATGAATTACCGGCGCAGTTAATGACTTTATTAGCATTGAAATCAGCAACTGGCGTACATGTATATCCACCAGTGATACCAGTAGCTAAATAGTTAGTGTTTGTCCATAAATTACTTCTCCCTGCTGTTGCACTGGTAATAGCGGTTCTCATACGAGTAATTTGTCCCTGAGTAAACATTTTAGGGCAAGAAGCGTAATCCATAATATTTTCAACATTATCATTATTGGAAGCGTCACAAGCATTACCACCAACACTTGCTGGACAAGTACTAAAGTGCCCTTCTGTTAGTGGAGTATCACCAACATTATCATTTCCACAGCTTACGCCTGGTTGATTGGTGCTACCCCAAATGTGTAATAAGTTTAACCAATGACCAATTTCATGACTTAATGTTCTTGAATCTCTTGGGTCTGATTGTCCTAATAAGCCTTTCAAATAAACAATGGCATCAGCACTTGTACTTGGAGCGCTTCCTGGCAGGTAAGTGTACCCTCCAATATATGATCCAGTTGGAGGACAAGGACTAGATGGGCCAGAAATACAATCAACAATATATACATTTAAATACTGATTAGTTGGCCAACGGTTTGTTCCTACTCCAGAATAATTATATGCAGGACTAGTTTGACTCCAATAAATACTTTCGTTATTATGACGAATAATACCATTTGTACATTTTCCAGTTGGGTCTTTCTGAGCCAAAGCAAATCTAATTTCAACATCTTTATATAAAGATTTAAATGCTGGGCTAATAGAACCTGTATCACTTCCTAATCTGGCAAAATCTTTATTAACATTTGCCATAAAATCGATAAATACTTGATCTGAGACAACTTGAGGACCCATAATATGAAAAACAACAGGTACGGTATAAACAGTTGCTGCCATTTTTTTATTCGAGTGATCTGTTATTGCTTGCTGATAATCCAACTCAAATTGAGCTTGGCTAGCTTCATACTTTTGTTTTAAAGAAGGGTCTGCTTTAAAACTTTGTTCCATGACATCAAATGTAGCACATGGAATCATCTTTGATTTATCTAATTGAGCAAAAGTACTAATGCTCATCATTGATAAAGCAAAGGCAGTAAGTAATTGTTTTTTCATTTTGTGTATGCTTTGTGTTTGTAGTTCGTTTATTAAAGTTAAGACATTTATTTTAAAAAGTCAAGTAATCAAATATAAATGTCAAATCTGTTATTTTTTTGGATTTATATCTAATTGATTCAATCCCATCATTTGTTTCATCGTTTTATCCATTCCTTCAACGCTTCCATCTAAAAAGATGACATTTCCTTTGCCTTCTTGGGCGAAATTTTTAATTGCTTCTGTCCACATACTAAATAAAATTAATGAAGAATCTAATTTTGCCTCCTCCATTTCTTTAGCAGCGCCAGCCATACCTTTAGCTACTTCTTGACGGAATAAGGCAATACCCTCTCCTTTTAATTGAGAAGCATCTTTCTCGGCTTGTGCCGAAATTTTAATAAAATTACCCTCAGCTTCTGCGGCTTTGGTACGAGTAATTAATAAGGCTTGTCCTTCATTTTCGGCAGCTGCCTTTAAGTTATTACTTGCTACTACTTTAGCCATTGAGCGCATTACTTCTTCATCAAACGTAATATCATTTAATTGTAAATCAATTAAATGATATCCCCACTCTTCCAACATCACATCTAATTGCTCTTTCACTGCCTCAACAATATCTCTACGCAATGATAAAACTTCTGATTGTTTTTTAGTAGCCACAAATGCTCTTACCGAACCTTCGATGGAACGAACTAAAGCTTGCATTAAGTTTTTATCATCCACAAACTTAAAGGCTACGTTTTTAATAGATTCTTCTTGTTGATTAACCACAGCATATAACAACATGGCTGTAAAATTTACATTAGCTTGATCAATGGTAACTGCTTGAAAGCCTAACTCCGCACTGCGGTTTTGAATAGAGATTTTTTTGTACACTTTTTCAATAAAAGGAATCTTCATACTCAAACCTGGAGTTAAAATTCTTCTATACTTTCCAAATACAGTAATAACGGCTACAGTTCCTTGTTGCACTGTTACAAAACTTAAAAAAATCAATAATAATCCGAAGACTATAATAAAAATAAAGAATGGCATAGTTTTTAATATTTAAATTGTTTACGTAAATTTAGTCATCCAAAGCAATAAACAAAATATTATTTTATGAACGGTATTTCTCGTTTACTAATAGCAATAGTATTATGTTTTGTTTCCAATTTTGGATTCTCCCAAAAAGATACCGCAAAAGCAAAAAATGCAGAAGCCGACCTTTACAAAACAGCTTGTAAACTAATGGATTCTGCTAAATATAAAGAATCTATTGTTTTATTTAAAAAAGCGATTAAACTAAAACCCGATTATATTGAAGCCTATAATAAAATGGCTTTAGCCAAAATTAAAACTCAGGATTATAAAGGTGCCGAAAAAGATTTACAAGCTGCTGTAAAAATTACTCCTGATAATTTTGAGAGCCAAAAAACAATGGGCATTTTGTATTATGAAACCAAAAAAATGAAAGAAGCGAAAGCTTGTCTAGATTCAGCATTAGCTTTAAATAGTGATGATGTTGAATTACACTATTACAGAGCTAAATTAATGTTTGATGGAAAGGCATATAAAAACGCGCTAGATGTTTGTGCTGCAGCCATTGAGATTAATCCAAAATATTTAGACATCTTGTTTTTGAAAGGTGAGATAAGATTTGCCATGAAAGATTATGCCTATTGTATAAAAGATTTGAACGAAGCTATCAAACTAATGCCTGCTACTAATCCCAATTATAATGCTTATAAAACCAGGGCTAAAGCCCGATTTGAAGTAGGTGATTATAAAAATGCAGTGAATGATTGGAATGTATATTTAGAAGCTTTTCCTGAAGAAGAAACAGCACTCGTTGCAAGAGGAGCATGCAAAATTGAAACAGGAGATTATACAGGAGCCATTGTTGATTTAGACGAAGCAATTAAACTAAATCCAAAAAATCCTGTAAGTTATAATTACAGAGGAGTTGCTAAAGGAGAAAACAAACAATTTGTAGAAGCTTTAAAAGATATTGATTATGCCATCAAACTTAAATTTGATTATGCTGGTGCTTTTGTAAACAGGGCTGCTATAAAATTTGCTAGTAAAGATAAACGTGGGGCCTGCGAAGATTTAAATAAAGCAGATAGTCTAGGCGACGAAATGGCTATTAAACTCATTGAAACGTATTGTAAACATTAAAATGAAGAGAAGAGTGTTATTTGTTGTTGGTTGTTTGAAAACAGATTATCTTTATATCCAACAACACATCTCAAATAACCAATAACTTTTATGAGAACTGCCGTATTTAGAAAAGCAAACTTCAACTCCGCTCATCGTTTAAATAATCCTTTGTTTGACGAAAAAACAAATGATGAATTATTTGGTTTATGCAATAATCCTAATTATCACGGGCATAATTACGACTTAATCGTAAAAGTAGTTGGTGAAGTTGACCCTATTACTGGTTATGTATTTGATATGAAAATATTGAGTGATATTATTAAAGATGAAATTATTGAACGCTTTGATCATAAGAATTTAAATCTTGACACCATCGAATTCAAAACCTTAATCCCAACTGCCGAAAATATAGCTCGTGTTATTTACGATATTTTAAGACTTAAAATAGATTCTAAGTTTGACATTGAAATTACACTTTACGAAACACCTCGTAATTATGTTGTATATCCTATTAAATAATATCTCAAGTGGTTGTTAAAATTTCTTTTGGCTTAAGCCTGCTTTTTTTAATTGCTTGCAACTCGCCCATTCAAAACAATAATGATAATAGAAGTAGAACAAGCCAACAACCTTTATTACTCCAAAAAGCACCACATATTTCTCGCGACTCTTCTGATTTAGAAAAATTATTTGTTTCAAAAAAATTAGTGAATATAAGCGCCCTTGATTCTAATATTAGAGTGGTTCTTCACTACGCTACATCTCAAAACTTTTTAAATAAACCTATATACAAAGGATTAACAGCCTGTTACCTTCCTTGCGAAGTAGCGATTAAACTATGTAACGCGGAGTATTTATTAAATTCAAAATTTCCAAACTATCACATCATTGTGTTTGATGCTGTGAGACCATTACATATTCAAAAACAAATGTGGGAGGAATTACAGATGCCCGTAGAAGAAAAAATTAATTACCTTGCTCATCCTAATGATTTATCGCTACATAACTATGGAGCAGCTGTAGATGTAGGAATTATTGGAGACAATGATGTATTATTAGATATGGGAACTCCTTTTGATTTTTTTGGGGAATTAAGTGAACCTAAGCGAGAAAATGAGTTTTTAAATAATGGTCGGCTATCAAAGGAAGCATTAACTAATCGTTTGCTATTAAGAAGCATAATGACTCAATCAGGATTTACTACCATTACTTCCGAATGGTGGCATTTTAACGCCACTAATAAAGTAACTGCTGCCGAAAAATTTGAACTAATTAATTAAATGGTCTTTTTTATGAAGGTATTTTCCAATCACATAATGCCCCACATAAATCATTGGAATTAAAGCTAAAGCCACTAATAATTTAAAAGCATAACCCCAACTAGCATTTACTATAAATTCATTAAAGGGCCATTTGCCTGGCAATACAAACGCTATAAATTGCACAACAAAGGTGTCCACTAACTGACTTACCATAGTGCTTCCTGTAGCCCTTAACCAAATATGTTTATCGCCTGTTACTTTTTTAAAAGCCCAAAACACATACACATCAATTAATTGAGAAAATAAAAATGCCACAATACTACCTACAATTATCCATTGAGATTGACCAAAAACTGTATTAAAAACACTATCGGATACAGGGGAGAAAGAAGTTGCCGGGATATTAAGTGCAACGGACAACAAAATAAATGTAAATGATATTAATCCAACAGTAATATATGTTAATTTTTTGACACCATCTTTTCCATAGTATTCATTTATTAAATCGGTTAAAAGAAAAATAACTGGCCACAAAATAATACCTATACTTTGTGTAAATAATCCAAAAAACTGAACCAATTTACCTCCAATTAATTCAGCCACAATAGCATTAGTGATAAAGAAACCAGCTAACACTAAAAACACAATATCTTTTCTGCTTTTTAAATCCACTATTTGTTAAATTATACAAGATTATAAAAAATAACAATGGTTTGCACATTTTTATTAATTTTATACACTTGTTATGATTTTAAAGAACACTCAAGGTATAAAATGGTTCTTTGTTTCGCTAATTTATTTTTTAGCGATTTCATTTGTGCATTCTCAAAATATTAAATTTAAGCGAATTAGTATAGAGGAAGGTCTATCGGCAGTTACTGTTAATACCATTTATCAAGATTCACAAGATTTTATTTGGATTGGTACTCAAGATGGATTAAACCGTTTTGATGGGTATCATTTTAAAGCATTCAAAAACGATCCATCTAATCCCAAAAGTATTTCATCAAATGATGTAAAATGTATTTTAGAAGATAAAAATGGAGATTTGTATTTTGGAAGTAATGGAGGTGGTTTATCTATCTATAACAAATATAGCGAAACCTTTACTAATTTAAGATCAGGTTTAAGCTCAAATTCTTTGTCCAACAATGTTATTAAAGATATCATTGAAATTAATGATAATGAATTATTAATTTCTACAGCTAATGGCATTAACCTTTTTAATAAATCCGCTAAAACATTTAAACAAATATTTTATAAAGATTCAGAAGAAGAAATTGGTTTTACAAAATTTTTTAAAGACAGTTATGGTAATTTATGGATAGGTTCAGAAGCCAATTACATTTTTGAATATGATATTAAATCATCTAAACTAATCAATTACGAATTACCAGCTCGTTTTTTAGAAGTTGATAAACACAATAATAATGTAAATGTTCGCCGAAAAATCATTTATAATTTCACGCAAAAACAAGGCAATTTAATTTGTGGGTCGGATGGTGGTTTATTGTTTTTTGATATCAAAATGAAAGCCTTTACAAAAGTTTTTTCTTTTGATGAAAAAAATCGATACAACAATCGCATCAAATGCTTCATTAATTTACCCGATTCAAATAAATTAATGTTTGGTACCTGGGGAGGATTAGTAAAATTAAATCTTTCTAATTTCTCATACACAATAGATCAAAAAAGTGAAACGTCTATTTACTCTCTATCTAGTGATAAAATTTCGAGTGTATTAAAAGACAAACAGGGTAATTTATGGATTGGTACCGAAGAAAATGGCTTAAACATTTACTTTAACTCATTAAACAAATTTCCACTATACAATAAAAGTAATGGTTTAGGAAATGATTTTATTTACTCAATTTACCAATTAAATAACAAAAACATTTTAATAGGTACAGAAGATGGCTTATATAGTTTTAATCCTCAAACAAATGCTGTTTCTGATTATAATGCCATCTTAAAAAAATATGAAGTCAATACTGTTCTTAGCTTATTAGAAGATAAACAAGGGAATATTTGGATTGGTAGTTACGGACAAGGTATTATTGTCTATAATCCAAATACAAAAAAAGAAACAAAACTATTAGCCGATAAAAACTTTGGCGGAACAGTCATGAAAATGATTCAGGATAAAGCTGGAGTTATTTGGGTGGCAACTTATAAAGATGGTTTATATTCTATTAATCCTAATACTTATGAAATAAGACGTTACACCACCGAACAAGGCTTATCATCTAATAATATTTATTTTGTTTATGAAAACAAAGATGATAATACTTTAATGGTAGGTACAGATGGAGGCGGTTTATGTATTTTGAATTTTGTAACTAGCGTTGATAAACCATTAGTCACTATCTTTAAACATATCGATAATCGAAACTCCATAAGTTCCAACAGCATCAATAATATTTATAAAGATGAGAACGGCATTTTTTGGATAGCTACCAGTAATGGTTTAAATAAATTCGATTTAAAGAAGAAAAACTTTACGGTTTACTCCGAAAAAGATGGTTTACCAAACAGTTACATTTACGATGTTATACCTGATAAGGATAAGAATTTATGGTTACCTAGCAATTTTGGTTTAACCAAGTTCAATCCTAATATAAAAAATGAAAATGGGTCAGCTTTCAAAAACTACAATACAAATGATGGTTTACAAGCACGTGAGTTTAATCAAGGGGCATCGTTTTTATGTAAAGATGGTAAAATATTAGTGGGAGGTATTGCAGGATTAAACTATTTTGATCCATTGATGATTAAAGGAAGTAATATTACCTCTAAATCTTATATTTATTCCTATTCAAGACAAGGAAAGGATATTCAAACGGATTCTAGTATCATTTATAAACATAAATTAGAATTAACCTACAAGGAAAATTATTTCACCTTTGAGTTGGTGGCACTAGATTTTGTTTCGACCGAAAAAACCAAATTCATGTATTATTTAGAAGGTTATGACAAGGATTGGTCATCCCCTACTTCTGTTAGATTCGTTTCTTATACAGAATTACCAGGAGGAGAATATACTTTTAAAGTAAAAGCAACTAACAGCGATGGTATTTGGAATGAAACCCCTACAGAAATAAAAATTAAAGTCATTCCACCTTGGTGGAAAACTACTTGGTTTTATGTAATAGCAGGACTTAGCTCTATTGCATCCATTGTTGGATTCATTAGATATAGAACTAATATTATTAAAAAAGAAAATAAAATACTAGAAAATAAAGTATCTGAAAGGACCAAAGAATTAGCTGAAAAAAACAGGGATATTACAAGTAGTATTCAATACGCTAAACGTATTCAAGAAGCTATTTTACCTTCAAAAGAATTGATTTTCTCTAAACTAAAACAAGCTTTTATTTTATATCAGCCAAAAGATATTGTGAGTGGAGATTTTTATTGGTTTGGAGAAAAAGATCAGTATAAAATTGTAGCAGTAGTAGATTGTACTGGACATGGAGTTCCGGGTGCTTTTATGAGTATGATTGGGCATAATTTATTAAACCAAATTGTTTCCGAAAAGGGTATTTTCAATCCAGGATTAATTTTAGAGGAATTACACAAAGGCGTTCAAGCCGCCTTAAAGCAAGGAAATAATGCCGTTAACACAAATGATGGTATGGATGTTTCATTACTAGCGATAAACACCGAAACGAAAGAATGCATGTGGGCGGGTGCATTTAGAAGCTTAGTGATTGTTAATGATGAAGGAGAATTAGATAAAATAGATGGAAATAAATATCCTGTAGGAGGAGCTCAACTTGATTCAGATAGAATTTTCACAACACATACTCGGAAATTAAATAAAAACGACTCTTTATATATGTTTACTGATGGCTATGCAGACCAATTTGGGGGCTCTAAAGGCAAAAAATTCATGGTAAAACAATTTCACGATAATTTAAAAGCCATTCATCAGTTTAGCATGGGGGAACAAAAAAAGGAACTTGAAAAACAATTAAACGATTGGAAAGGGGATTTCGAGCAGGTAGATGACGTTTTAGTCATTGGAATAAAAGTTTAAAAAAAAAGCTCCAAAGTGTTTTTTAAGTAAATATTGTTTTTATATTTGATTAATAATTTGGCACTTTTATTGTTAAAATAAAATCACAAAAAATATTAAAATGAAAAAAAAATTCACTCTATCATTTCTTTTAGCCCTTTCGTCGCTTTTTATCTTAAACTCATGTACTAAAGAAGATCAAGAAGTAGACAACGAAACTCAATCAGCTGTAGATAATGCTGTATGTGAGCAACAGTTTATGGCTATCGCTCCAGTAGTTAACGAAAAAGGTATTAACGAGGCCGGTATCAAAAAAATAGCTGCATCTTGCGGAACATGGACTATTTTAGGCGCAATTGGTAACACTACAATTACACCTAGTTCAAATGATACTATTGACAGTAATGCTGATGGGTTTTATGACAATGGTCCTGTTACCTTTGAAATTGATTATGGAACAACAACTGGATGTTTGGCATTTGATAGTTTATCTACTAAATATGGTAAAATCCGAATCACCACTGCTAAAAGATGGAGCGCTTATAACAACCCGGTTACTATTGATTTATTAAATTATAAAATCAACACCGTTAACTACTCCGCACAAATTATTATTACGAGATTAGACTCTGTAACAGTAACAACACAAATCAATAATGGCCACTGTACAAATGGCACATGGAATATTGATTATACAGGAACAAAAACAATCAAACAAATTGCGGGGTACTCTACTAAAAATAACGAAGCAGATGATGTTATATCTATTACAGGAAGTTCTTCTGGTAAAAATAGAGAAGGTAGAAATTTCACCACAAATATTACTAGTGCTTTAATTAAAAAATCTACATGTAAATGGATGTCTTCTGGTACTGTTGATGTAACTCCAGACGGCTTTAAAACAAGAACTGTTGATTTTGGAAACGGCTCATGTGATGATGACGCTACTTTTACTGTAAATGGTCAAACAATTTCATTTAAACTTAAGTAATTGAAACGACAATCATCCCTTATGATTGATGCATTTAACATATACGACAATATGGACAGGAATAATATTCTGTTGTCCTTCAAAGGTGATATTACTTCAGAACTATTAACCTCTATTCTTCAAATTATGGAGAATAAAATGGATAATATGCAAGAAGATTCTAAAACTAAAAAGAAAGTATATAATGTATTAGTTGAGTGTTTACAAAACTTATATCACCACATGGATGATGCAACTGATGGAAATGGCGACAAAAACAGAAGCGCTATTTTTATGATTGCAAAAACAGGTGGTTCATACAACATTATTACTGGAAATTACATCTTAAATGAGAATATTCATGGTCTGAAATCCCGTTTAGATGATGTGAATGCATTAAGTAAAGACCAACTAAAAGACTACTACAAATCTGTTTTAAATAACGGAGAAATGTCCTTAAAAGGAGGTGGCGGTTTAGGCATGATTGACATTGCCAGAAAAACTGGTGAAAAATTAGAATATAATTTTTTGGAAATTGACAATAAAGTTTCTTTCTTTACACTAATAATAAAAGTAACACAACCACAATTAATATAAAATAAGTAACTATGGAAAAATACGCTATCGAAGGTACACCAAAAACACCAACTATATCTTTTGATATTCAAGGAGGTATATTAGAAATTAAAGGACGTTCAATCCCTGAAAATTCAATTGAGTTTTACAAACCTTTAGTTGACGCATTAGACAAGTATTCTACGGCATCAAAGCCTGCAACTACTGTTAATATTCAATTAGAATATTTTAATACAAGTTCTTCTAAATGTATCTTAGACGTGTTTAAGAAATTAGAAGCTATTCATAAAGGAGGAAGTGCAGTTACTATTAACTGGCATTATGAAGAAGATGATGAGGATATGTTAGAAGCTGGTGAAGATTACCAAGCAATCATTAACGTTCCTTTCAAAATGGTTCAAGTAGCAGAATAATTTTAAACTGGATATATGTTTATAAAACCCCGAAATTTCGGGGTTTTTTTATGGATTTTACCCAATAAATCATTAAATTTGTTACCTCAAAAAAAAGAAATTATTTATGTCTAAAATAACAGATTTATTAGGAGCACAAGCTGATCGTTTATTAAACCACACTTGTAAAACAATCTCTAAAGACCAAATTGTAAATCCAAACGCTAACTTTATTGACCAAACGTTTGTATACAGTAACAGAAATCCTCAAGTATTAAGAAGTCTTGCTCAATTATACGGAAACGGACGTTTAGCAAATACAGGTTACATGAGTATTTTACCAGTAGATCAAGGTATTGAACATAGTGCTGGTGCATCATTTGCTCCAAATCCAATTTATTTTGACAGCGAAAATATTGTGAAATTAGCCATTGAAGGTGGCTGTAACGCTGTTGCATCTACTTATGGTGTACTCGGTTCTGTTGCTCGTAAATACGCTCACAAAATTCCTTTTATTGTAAAAATTAATCATAACGAATTTATTTCTTACCCAAATAAATTTGATCAAATAATGTTTGGTACTGTTGAAGACGCTTACAACATGGGCGCTGTAGCAGTTGGAGCCACTATTTATTTTGGTTCTCCTGAATCAGGAAGACAAATTGTTGAAGTAGCTCAAGCTTTTGAACGTGCTCATCAATTAGGTATGGCAACTATCTTATGGTGCTATACTCGTAACAACGCCTTTAAAAAAGATGGTGTTGATTACCATACAGCAGCTGATTTATCATCTCAAGCAAATCATTTAGGAGTAACTATCCAAGCTGATATCATCAAACAAAAAATGTCTGATAAAAATGGCGGATACACTGCATTAAATTACGGTAAAACACATCCTAAAGTTTATTCAGATTTAACAACTGATCATCCAATTGATTTATGCCGTTACCAAGTAGCAAATTGCTACATGGGTAAAGTTGGTTTAATAAATAGTGGTGGCGAAAGTAAAGGCGCTTCTGATTTATCTGAGGCAGTTACTACCGCAGTGATTAATAAACGTGGTGGTGGACAAGGATTAATTTCTGGACGTAAGGCTTTTCAAAAACCAATGAAAGAAGGTGTTGAATTATTAAATACAATTCAAGACGTTTATTTAGATAAAACAATTACAGTAGCTTAAAAAATTTTAGATTTAAGAATTTAGAAGTCAGAATTTTTCTAAATCTTAAATCTCATTTCTTAAATCTTAATTTAAAAAAAATGGGTTGGTTTAAAAGATTAAAAGAAGGTATTACCACTACTACTACCGAGAAGAGAGAAACTCCTGAAGGATTATGGTATAAATGCCCGTCATGTAAAAAAATACATACAGCACAAGAACATAAAGCACATCAACACGTTTGTTCTGATTGCGGATATCACGAACGTATTGGTAGCGAAGAGTATTTTGAAATCATTTTTGATGACAATCAATTTACTGAACTTCACGAAAATTTAGTAAGTGGGGATCCTTTAGAATTTACAGATACTAAAAAATATACAGATCGTTTAACAGACACTATTAGAAAATCTGGATTGAAAGATGCTCTAAGAAGTGGTTATGGAAAAGTTAACGGAAATGATTTAGTAGTTTGTTGTATGGACTTTGGTTTTATTGGTGGATCAATGGGAAGTGTAGTTGGAGAGAAAATATCTCGTTCAATTGACTTTTGTTTAAAGACAAAAACACCTTTATTAATCATTTCTAAATCAGGTGGAGCACGTATGATGGAAGCAGCCTTCTCATTAATGCAAATGGCTAAAACCTCAGCAAAATTATCTTTAATGGATAAAGCAGGTATTCCATACATTTCATTATGTACCGATCCTACTACTGGTGGTGTTACTGCTAGTTATGCTATGTTAGGAGATTTAAACATCTCTGAACCAGGTGCATTAATTGGTTTTGCAGGTCCACGTGTTGTAAAAGAAACCATAGGTAAAGATTTACCAAAAGGATTTCAAACAGCGGAATTTGTATTAGAGCATGGTTTTCTTGATAAAATTGTTCCTAGAACAGAATTAAAAAGCAAATTAGGGACATTATTACAGATGTTTAAAAACTAATGAACCTCAACAATTTATAATAAAAAAGCCTATCTAAATTAGATAGGCTTTTTTTATTATACTTTATTATTAAAACTAAATTAATTTCTCATTTTCTGGTTGCTCGTTTTTATAATACACATCTATACACACCAGCATCGCTAAAAATCCCCAAAAAGGAACAGAAGCTTTATCGGTATCTAAAAAATTATTTAAAAATCCGTGAACAAAATAAGTGCTCATTCCCATTAAAATGGCAATGGTTAATACCTTCATTGATTTATCTTTAACCGTATAAACCAATCGATAACCTAAAAACATAACAGCCAACACTAAGGCTACTACAATTAAAGCACCTAATAAGCCCTGTTCACATAAAGGACCTAAATACTCACTATGCGCATTCCCTTTATCTCCAAAGTTGGTGGAAATAATTGTTTTTTGGCTACTCTTTTGAAAAGGCGCATAAAGAAATTGGTATGTACCAGGACCAAAACCCAATACTGGTCTTTCTTCAAACATTTGTAAGGCGCAACTCCATCTATTTAATCGTTCTAAATTTGAAGCATCTGTAGAGATGTTTGACATCGACTCTATATTGGCTGCTATATCTCCATCTGAGTCGGTATTATTTCTCCCTAAAATCATTAGTACCTCAGCTTGAAAAGACAAGAAAATAACAACGGTACCGATAATAGTGAATAGAATAGTTCTGAATTTTATTTTTAAAAGTAAACTCACAAGCACTGCCAACGAAACGACTAAACTTAACCACCCTGCTCTAGCAAAAGAAATGATAATGGACACGACGAATATAATTAAAAGGCCTAAGCAAAGCATCTTCACGAATTTTGAAATATTTTTCATGAATAAAATACCAACCATTACGGGAATATACATAGCTAATGCAGCTCCATAAGCAGTGTGATCATTATAAAAAGGAGACACTATCCAATCAGCAATTTTTTCATCAAACGCATAAGATGCATGTTTTACTGTGGTGACAATAGCCACAATCGCTAAGGCAACTGCATAAAACAATAAATGATAAATGATTGCTTTTTTCTTTTTAAACAACTCTGCGCAAATAAAATAACAGGAGGTTAAGAACCAAAGTCGAGCTAAAATAAACTTTATTGAAATAACAGGAAGTTCGCTTGAAAGTGTTGTTATAAAAATCCAAAGAAGTTGAATAAATATAATAATGGTAATGGGATGTTTTAAAATACGCTTATCTGTAACACCTGAACTTAATTCATTTAATAAATAAACTAAAGTAATTCCAATCATTAAAGGTTCTGCTGGCAAACTCAAGTTAAGTCCTTCGTTATATCCCAACTCTTTTAAACTGATAGCCAAAGGCGTTGAAAAAACCATGACATACATGATTTTTTCAATATCAAAAATGGCTAATAAAATAATTAAAACCGCAAATGGAAGCAAATTGAAAAGATAAAACATATCTTTTGCAAACAGTAATACATAAGCATTAATTAAAATATAGCTAATGATTACAAAATAAAATACGTAGGTATTTTTAAGCTTAATCAACGTTTTGCTTCTTAGTATTTAAAAATAAAATAACAATACTAGCTACTAATAGAGAAGATAAGGTGATAATAGCAACAATTAACGAGCGAATTGGATAACACTTACTATCTGGCAATGTAGGTTTAGACACAACATTAATAAAACTAATCTTGTTGGCATAGTCTAAATGGTATAAAGATTTTTGATTATTTAAAAGGTTAAAGGTTTTTACTTGACCAGCCAATATTTTTTTCATCTTATCTAAATCCACACTTTTTATTTTTAATCCCTCAGCTGTTTTAGAATTTACCTCTGAGAGTTTTGATGAATTTGAAAGCTCTTTAGATAAGTATTTAGCTTGAGATTTTTCGTCGATAATATTAAACTCCTTTTTAATCTCATTTACAACTGTTTTAATAGAATCCATTGCCATTGCCGAAACTTTTAATTCGCTTTCGTAATTATTGATGTATTCTTTTAATACTTCCTTCTTTGCACTCATAATTAAATCGTTAGTTGCTTCCATAATAGCTTGCACAATTTGTTTAGCTAAGAAAGGGTCTTCGTCTTTTACTGATATTTCAATTGATTCATATAAGGTAGAATTGATAATTACTAATTCCTTATATCTTAAATTAAAATAAGTTTTATGTTTCTCGCCCAAAGTGTCTATATCATAATGTTTATATAGATTAAATTTTTTAGCAACAACATTTTTCACCTCTTCACTATTAAACCATTGCAATAACTGTTCAGTATTTGATTCTTCTGAATTTGGAGTTAAATTAACAGGGTACACAACTGCATACGATTTATACAAAGGCTTAATAACCATTGGTGATGAAATAAAAAAACCAACTATAATTGCTAATACAGCAACAATAGTCAACTTTTTCCAATGAGGTAATAATACTTTTAAGATATCGGCCGTTTTAAAATTTTCCATTACTATTTGTTTTGTGAATTTAAATATTGGTTAACATTATTTTTGATGAGAGCTAATCTATCTGCAAACAAAAGATATAGCAAAGCTATTAAGAATGCGGATATTGAAGATATGATTACAATTAATGTTCTTAATGGTTTTGCCTTTTTTTCGTTACCTATGGCTTTATCAACAATAAATTTTGAAGGCATAGGATTATTATAGTTTACAATAGCTTCATCATATTTATTTTTAATAATTGGATATTTCAATCTATACTTTTTTAAATCAGCATAAACAGCATCATAAGCCGTTCCATATTTTTTTAAGAGATCCAATTTCTCTTGTAGTTTTTTCTGAGCCGATTCGTTCCCTTTTTCTATGGCTTTTGCCATACTTTTCGAATACGCTTCTATTTCCGATTTATTGTCTAATACACCTAATTCTTTAATTGCCTGAAGACTATCTTCTAATATATTAATTCTTGAAATAGTGCTATTGTATTCGTTTTCTGTAATCGTTAAGGCTTGCTTAGCAACTTCTTTTGTCATTCTAAACTTCACAGAATCAGCAAAAGCAACAATTGAATTAGCAATATCCGCCGAACGATTCGCTACATAATCATACACATCAATTCTAATAGAAACAAAATTGGTACGTTTAAAACTTACCATATCGTCCCATTTTAATTTTAAGTAATGCTGAGAGTAAACAGTATTTTTTTCAATATCCCAATTAGTCCACAAATCATACTTTTCGGCAATGCGAGTTCTTATTTCAGATGAATTTAAAATTTGTAATAATTTTTCGGCGTCATCTTCATCGCCTAAGTCCATATAATCTTCTTGAGCACCTTGATTTTGCTCAATTAATAATTTTGATACAGAAAAAGTACGAGATGGAAAAACAACAGCAGTTGCTTTATATTGTGGTGAAATTAAAAATGAAACAACGATAGATACAATAGCTGCAATAACTGTTACGATGCTTAACTTTTTTCTCCAAGTATATATTTTAGCAATAAGCCTTATTGATTCGTTATTAAAACTAGATTGATTCATACATGGAATTATATTGTTCTTTTTAGCTCGTTAAACATCTAAATGATTAAAGTTTAGATGCTTTTTTATTATCCGCCAAATATACAATTTTCACTTATAAATCAAGGTTTTTTGCATTATAAATTGGAGATAAAATGGTTAAAAAATGAAGCCTTGAAATACTTATTTGTATTTCACAAATCTAAAAATAGACTTAATATTCAGTAATCCAGATACGAAAGCCCATAAGCCGCAGAATACCGTCATAATTGCAAAATTAATCATCCAATTTTGAGTGAACGATCTTGATACATAATTAAAAACAACAATCCCTACAATAAATACAACTAGGGCAATAATTAACCTAACGTTAACCTTAAATTTGAAGATTTTATACGCGAAATATATTTGGATTCCAGCTGTAAAAAATTGAGTAATTAAACTCGAAATGGCACTTCCCATTGCCATATAGCGAGGTATTAAAATGAAATTTAAAATTAAATTAATACAAATTCCTATAATCGCCATAATGTTCAACTGCTTTAAGTTTCCATTAGCGGTTAATAATGTTCCAAAAATATAGGTTGCCGAAACAGCTGTAAAACAGAGCATCAATATACTAAACTCAACTGCTGAATCTGTGACTCCATGATTAATCATGGCTGATAATTCATTAGCATAAAAAAAGCAACCTACAGATACCACTAGCGCTGGTGTTACAAGCAGAATAAAAGATAATTTCACTAATTGCTCCACATTTTCTTTATGCTTTAGCATTCTACTAAAAATAGGAATTAACTGCACCGAAAACAAATAGGCAATCATATTACCCGCTTCTAATAAACGAAACGCTTTGGCATAAATACCAGCTTGCTCCGACCCTACTCCTGCTGGCAATAAAATCCCCAACATCACACTATCCAAACGGTTATAAAATGTCATTAATAAAACCAAAATAGCAAAAGGGAAACTTTGCTTTAATATCATTAAACTAAACGGCCAATTCCATTTTAGCGTAAAATGATCGGTTTTATAGTAAACGGTGATAAATGCAATAACGGCTGTTAAGAAGTAGCCAATGGTTTGAGAGTAAACAAAAGTCATGATATCAATCTCAATTCCAAACCACCTCAACAATAAACCTAAACACAAAAATATCATGATAATTCGGTCGGCTACCGAAACAAAACTATCCGTTTTAAATAAATGCAGCCCTAGTAAGCTAGAACGCAAATACAATATCATACTGATTAAAAATTGATTAACGGCCAAAACACTTAATAATTTCATGTATCGGTAATCGTAACCAATAATAAAACCTAATAGGATAGTGATAACAAAGTAAACAATACCCAAAACTAGTTTTAGCGAAAATAAACTACTAAAATGCTTGGTTAATAAATGATTGTTTTGAGCAATGTTTTTATTATTGAACTGGGTAACCCCAAAATCAAGAATGATATTTAAAAGGAAAGAGAAGTTAAATAAAATGGCGTATTCTCCATAAGAGGCATTACCAACCGCATTTTGAACCGATGGTTCAATACCCAACGGCCAAAAAGGCTTAATTAATAAATTAAGAATAATTAAAAAAGCAATATTTGTAACAAACTTCTTCTGTTGCATAAGGCAGAAGGCAAATATATTGTTTTTTTAATCTTAGCCGCGTTAATTTTGACCTGTTTTTAGGTTTTTTAAAGCTCTATTATTTCAAACAATAATAAGTAATACTATAAGGCTAACTCAATAGTGGGGTCCCAATAATGTTTTTTTAAATCCACCACAGTATCATTTACCACTTTCACCTTTTCTTTTTCAAGCAGTTCTTGCATTAAATAAGGCGTTTCAAAATGATGTTTGCCTGTTAACTGCCCATTTCTATTTAAAACTCTATGAGCAGGTACATATTCTTTTTGAGAATGAGCGGCATTCATGGCATATCCCACGACTCTTGATGATGACTTAGCGCCCAAATAATTAGCAATCGCACCATAACTAGTTACTTTTCCTTTTGGAATCAATCTCACCACTTGGTATACTTGCTCAAAAAAATCGGAAGGTTTCTTTGTCATTATTGTATCATTAAATTGCAACCTCTTAAGTCGCTGTTATCAAATCTACCCAATATTTCAAATTTTGACGCTTCTAGCATTCGTCCTAAATCCTTAGTTTCAATAAACGAACAAGAATTAATATTCGCCAAATCAATCACATTAACTCCTCCACTCTTTTTTGCTGAAACGTAACTAAATGGGTCGTTCATATCTCTTATTAAAACTTTCATCCAAGGAGAGCATTCAAAAGTTCCATCTTGTTTTGAATAGGCTTGTGATAATAACTCCGTCATCCCATATTCGCTGTGAATAGAAGTAATAGATAATTTTTGTTTTAAATATTGATGTAATTCTTCTTTTAACAATTCCTTTCTTCTACCTTTCATTCCTCCGGTTTCCATCACTATAAAATCATCTGTTAATTCAATCCCCATATCTGCTAAATCCAACAAAGCATAGGTAACGCCTAATAAAATAGTTTTTTTCTTTTGTTTTTTTAACTCCTCAATAGTATTTACTAAATCCGTTAAATTATTTAAATAAAAACCGCTTAATGGATGTTTAGAATCTTTAATTAACTGATTAAACATATATACTAAAGACGAACCTTGGCGTTCTAGATAATTAGGTAACAATGCTAATATGCAATACTCAGAAGGATTGCCATAAAACAATTCAAACCCTTTTTTGAAAGAAGTTTCGTAAATGCTAATATCATTTACATAATGCTTGGAGGTAATTTGCCCTGTAGTACCACTACTCGAAAAGCAAACGGTCTCTGTAGATACATCATTACAAACAATCTGTTTAGATTTAAAAAATTCAATAGGTAAAAATGGAATGTTTGAGTAATGAGTAATCGCATCAGGATTTACTTTTAAACTCCGAACATATTGTTGGTATATTTTATTATGTTGTAGTTGATAATGAAACACTCTTATAGCCATTGAATTAAATAATTCATCGCTCCAGTTTTCAGAAGTTTTAGACTCTAAAATTACTTTTTGTATTTCTTTTTGTAAGGTCAAGTACTAGTTGATTTAATTTTTCGTAAATTTATGCTGAATTATTTATGAAGGCGACATTTTTTAAATATTTATTATTAGTCATCACAGGAAGTGCATTTGTATTTTCTTGTGTTAAAAAAACGACATACGATACCGTTCCTGAAATAGAATACCAAGCTTTTTATCCCTATGTAGGAGATTCAGCCGACATACAAGTAAAATTTACGGATGGTGATGGAGATATTGGTGTGGCAGAGGGCGATTCTACCAAAACATTTTGGGTAAATTATTATTACAAGGATACCGTTACTAATAAATATATTGGATACTACCGTCCATTTGAAAACGATACTTTAAAAACTGGTTATATTGTTAAAGCTCCTTCCGATTCTTATAAAGGAAAACCTATTAGTGGCGAAATCAGTGTACGTTTGCAACAAATGCGCCACAGTAAAAAAATAAAAAATATTAAATATGTGATTTATTTATTTGATGCCAATGGCAATAAAAGTAACGTGTTAACCACTCCTGAAATTATCCTACAATAATTTTCCATTTATTTTAATTCCATTTCTCTCTCAAAAATCAGTTTTTGTTTGATTTTTTGTTTCCATTATATATATTTACTGTAAACAAACTATTCACACTAAAATGAAAAAACACTTACTTACTATCGGTTTAAGTTTTCTTGCCTTAAGCATGAGCTTTGCTCAAAACACAAACAAGTGCGCCACTATGCCTGTTTATAATGAGCACATGCAAAATCCTGTTGCTAAAACTAATTTCATAAATGCCGATTTGGCGGCTCAAAACTGGTTAGCCAACCCTGCTAACAAAGCCAACGTTTTAAAAAAGCAAAGTGCTATTATTACTATACCTGTTGTAGTGCATGTGGTATATAAAAATGCTATTCAAAACATTCCCGACACACAAATTGTTCGTCAAATTCAATTATTGAACGAATGTTTCCGTTTACAAAATGCTAATTTCCCTACTGGCCGTGCTATTTTTGATAGTATTGGAGCTGATACCGAAATTCAGTTCTGTTTAGCTGGTACAGATCCTCAAGGAAATCCAACAACTGGTATTATCAGAAAATCAGCGCCTTCAAATGCTGCATTTGACCCTATCTTTAATATGGATAAAGTAAAAAGTTCGGCTACTAATGGTGATGATCCTTGGCCAAATGATAAATACTTAAATATTTGGGTATGTGATATGAGTTTATTTGGAACTGCCTTTGTTTTGGGATATGCAACTTTCCCTGGTGAAGTTCCAGCTTTAGATGGAGTTGTGATTCAAAGCGAATATTTTGGTTACGGAACAGCCGCAGCACCTAATAACTTAGGAAGAACAACTATTCACGAAGTAGGACATTTCTTTGGGATGCGTCATATTTGGGCAGATGATGATGGAGGTTCCACTGGACAATGCGATAGTACTGATTTTGTTTATGACACTCCAAATCAAGCCGCTAAATCCGAATCTGATTGCAATTTAACGATTAACTCTTGTTCAAACGAAGACCCATATTGGGGAACTGTTGACCCACAAGATATGGTAGAAAATTACATGGATTACTCGGCAGATGGCTGTATGGCTATGTTTACAAAAGGGCAAAAAGCACGTATGTATTCTTATCTAAACACTACTCCTTCTCGTATGGCGTTAAAAGTATCTACAGCTGGCTGCAGCACTGTAGGAATTAAAGAATTATACAGCAATTTTAGCGACTATGTGTTTGTGTATCCTAATCCTTCTTCAAACGAATTGCATATTAACATTACTCAAATTACACCTGCCGATTTAAAATGCGAAATTTATAATGCTAACGGACAATTGGTGAAATCAATTAAACAACTTGATTTTCAAAACACCGTTGATTTAAGCGAATTAGCTAGTGGCATGTACGTTGTAAAAGTTTATAACGCCGAAGTAAATGCCATTAAAAAAATCACCATTGCTAAATAATTTCAGCACTCAAGGCTATTGCCCATATAAATTTCATTTTTATAAGCCCAGACTTAAGTCTGGGCTTATTTGCTTCTACTACATACGACAATAAGGCTTTGGCACTGATTCACAAAATACTTCTATCAATTTATTAACATTATTATGCAAAAACGTTGAAATAAATCCCTCTATTTTATTTGATTAGAGGGATTTTATCGTTAAAATTGTGCCTTTATTAAACAAACTTATATTATGGCAGATATTCATTTATTGGGAATAAAATTTATAGAACAAAATACTCAAGACGGTTTAGAATTTACATACAAACCAGACGTTCCAAAATTAAAAGTAATTGGCACTATATTAATCGCTGCTGAAGAAGAGGAAGATAACGGCTGTGTGTTTTTAACTCAAAAACAATTAAATCAAGTATTATTAAATAAAGATGTGGATTTGAAATTGGTGGACGATACTTGGACTCCATCAAAACCATTAAGTAAAGAACAAATTAAAAAAATTGGTTTAGTAACAATCGATGCTGAATATTTAGGTACAGCAGGCGACGTAAGATGTTACGAAGCAATTAAAATTTCTGAATAATTTAAACTAAATACAACATCCCTCTCAGTTTTGAGAGGGATTTTTTTATGGCATTAAACTTCAAAACATTAACCATCCGAACTATGACTGCAGCTGTTTTTGTAGCTGTATTGTTAACTTGTATCAACTATAACTACATTAGTTTTGCATGTCTGTTTTTAGTTGTTTCTATTTGGGGATTATACGAGTTCTATCAGTTATCCGAAAAGCTTGGTGCTAAACCCTACAAACCAATAGGCTATTTAGCAGGCGGCTGCTTATTTAGTTACAGTGTGGTTGCAAACTCCAACATGGCTTTGTTTTTTCCTACCGAAAACATTTTTGCCTATATATTAATTTTTGTGTTTTTTGTATTTGTCATTGCTCTATTTGATGATAGTAAAAATACCGTATTAAATATTACTCACACCTTTGCCGGTTTAATTTATGCCGTGGTGCCTTTTGCTGTGTTGGTAAATATCACTTGCATTGATAAATCATTCACCTTAAATCATCAAACTGGCAATCTCTTCAATGATATTGCTCCATACAATCCACACTATGTGTTGGGTATTATTTTATTGATTTGGGCAAACGATGTGTGTGCCTACTTGGTAGGAAGTTTAATAGGAAAACATAAACTTTACGAACGCATCTCTCCGGGAAAAACTTGGGAAGGTTCTATTGGTTCAGCCATTTTAACTATGGGATGCTCTTTTATTATTGCCAACTGGTATCCCGAATTATCTTTAAAACATTGGATGATTATCACCGTTATTATTTGTGTGTTTGGCACCATTGGTGATTTAGTAGAATCCATGCTAAAACGCCAAGCTGGGGTAAAAGACTCAGGGCGAATTATGCCAGGACATGGTGGAATTTTAGATCGTTTTGATAGCCTTTTATTTGTGGCGCCTTTTATTTACGCTTACCTGATTTTAGTCAGGTAAGAAGGCTGTTTTTCTCAACTTTTAAAGGTTAAAAACTCTATGTTTATTTAGACTAAAAGCATTAAATACATTATAAATTTTACTAAATTTGTTCCCCTAACTAAAACTTTAAATTAAAACTAAAAACATTATGTCGACAAAAACTGCAAATGCAACAGCTCACGAATCTATGTTCGAAGCCGTATTAGCTCGCTTAGACGTAGCTGCTAAATTGATGAATATGTCTGAAGACGTTGCCACTATATTACGTAGCCCTATCAAACAAGTTAAAGTAAGTTTACCAGTAATGATGGATAACGGAAAAATTCAAGTATTTGAAGGTTACCGTATCGTTCACTCTACAGTATTAGGTCCATCTAAAGGTGGTATCCGTTATGCAATGGATGTTAACCAAGATGAAGTAATGGCTTTAGCTGCTTGGATGAGCTTTAAATGCGCTGTAGCAAACTTACCTTATGGTGGTGCTAAAGGCGGTATTAAATGTGATCCTCGTACGATGAGTGTTGGCGAATTAGAGCGTTTAACGCGTGCATATGCGTCATCAATGAAAGATGTATTTGGTGTAAATAAAGATATTCCAGCTCCAGACATGGGAACAAGCGGAAGAGAAATGGCTTGGATATTAGATGAATTTAATAAAGTAACTGGCGAAGATAGCCCAGGTGTAATTACTGGTAAACCAATTGTTATTGGAGGTTCATTAGGCCGTGATGCTGCAACAGGACGTGGTGTAATGGTAAATACATTAGCTGCTTTAAAGAAAATGGGATTAAACCCTAAAGAAGTAACAGCAGCTGTTCAAGGTTTTGGAAATGTAGGTTCTCATGCTGCACGTTTATTGTCTGAGCAAGGAATTAAAATTGTAGCAATTGGTGATCATACAGCTACGTTTTATAACGAAAAAGGAATTGATATTAGAGCGGCTTTAGAATTTGCTGCTAAAAATAACAGAGTATTAAAAGGATTTACAGGAGCAACAGAAATTGGAGCTAACGACATCTTAACATGCAAATGTGATGTATTAGTACCAGCTGCTTTACAAAATGTAATTTCTGAAGAAATTGCTCACAATATTCAAGCTAAGTTAATTGTAGAAGGTGCTAACGGGCCAACTATGCCAGAAGCAGATGCGGTATTAAACGACAAAAAAATTATTGTTGTTCCAGATATCTTAGCTAACTCAGGTGGTGTTACTGTATCTTACTTTGAGTGGGTACAAAACAAAGCAGGTTACTACTGGAGCGAGAATGAAGTAAACATGAAACATGATGAAAAAATGGAAGTTGCATTTGCTCACGTTTGGGATAATGCAGCAACATTTAAAACATCTATGCGTATTGCAGCTTACATTACAGCATTACAAAAAATTGAACAAGGTGTTCAATTAAAAGGTAACTACTAGTAGTTCATCTTTTTTTACATTAAGTTCCTTTGATTTTCTCAAAGGAACTTTTTTTTATATTCAATATTGTATTTTCTTATTTTTCAATGAAGATTCTTTTCATAGTATTTTATATGTTGACGGCAATTTCTTCTTTTTCTCAAAACAGAAAAGCAGAAAAATTATATGATAAAGCTGTAAAAACTTATGATAAAAAAAACTATGTAAAAGCTTTAAGCTTATTAAATAAATCAATTGATGCAAATCCAAAAGATGCAGATTCATACAATTTAAGAGGTTGTATTTTTCAAGATTTAAATAGACACAAAGAATCTATTGAAGATTTCAATACATCTATCGATTTAAAAGAAGACAATCCTGATGCTTATTTTAATCGAGCAAATACATATTATGATTTGGGAGTCTACATCTCAGCTATTCGAGATTATGAGAAAAGCATTCAATTAAACCCAACGGATCAAGATTCAATAGAAATGAAAAAGGATGCTGAAAATGCTTTAATAGAACTTATTAATGAATAATTTATTTATCTCCCTTTAAAATATCTTTGATTTTATCTTTTAGGTGAATTACCTTTTCGATGTTTTCCTGAATAGCAGGAACGGTCATTTCGGTAATTTGAGAATCGCTTAATGATTTCAAAGACTCAGGATAAAACACAATAAAACTTGTGAACTCATTATTTTTATTCAATGTTTTAGGCATATTGTCAATATGAAAATCATAAGACACTGTTTGCTTTCTACTACTCAAAAACACAAATAAATCATCCTCTTTCACGTTATCAATAATATCGCTATCATCAAAACCATTCACAATTAAATAATTATAAAACTCACGTTTTTTATCTTTATTTAAAACCGTAAAAGCATCAATGGTTTTCTTTTGTCCGTAAACAATAGCATTACTTCCCATTTGTTTTAACACGGCATTAATTTTACGAACTACCAAATTAAATCCACTTTCCAACTCGGCATTAGGCGCTAATAAAACCACAATACGCTTGTAAGTATTTAATGGCTGAATCACTTTAGAAATGATAATACTTTGTTTTGTTTTCACCAACAAGTTATCGGCAATACTTCCAAAAATTAAATTACCACTTCCTTGTTGTGCTTTCCAACTAATTAAAACATCAGTAATACTATAAGCCTTAGCCGTTCGTGCAATTCCATCCACAATACTTAAATCTACTTTTTTAAGCACTTGCACTTTTTTATCACCCGATGATATTTGCTCAACCACACCATCAATAACCTTCTTCACTACATTAATTTTTTCATCAGCATCTTCATTCTCCTCTACAATCGATAAAGGATAAATAGGCTCATGTGATTTATCTTCTTTAATAATCAATGCTAAGTCAATTAAACGAGCAATATTTTCGGGATTACTTACGGGGATTAAAATACGCTCAGGCCTATCAATAATTTTTTTAGAGGTTTCTTTTTCTGTCATGGCAATTTTACGAGCCGCTCTTTCAGTCACAAACGAACTTACCATGCAGGTAATTAAAATTAAAATAATGGTTCCGTTAATTACATTTTGATCAAACAAACCAATATCATAACCCACTTTAATAACAGCTAAAGTAGCGGCTGCATGAGAGGCACTTAAACCAAACATCACACGTTTTTCGTATTTCGTGTATTTATAAATAGCGCCTGTTGCTTGTGCTGCCAACCATTTAGTAACTAAAGCCACAATACTTAAAATACCAGCAAATACTAAAGCGTTGGTTCCTTTAAAAAACAAAGAAAAGTCAACCAACATACCAGCACTAATTAAAAAGAAAGGAATAAAAATAGTGTTACCAATAAAAATAACACGATTCATCAATACCGAATTGTGCGGTATGACTCTATTTAAAGCTAAACCAGCTAAAAAGGCTCCAATAATTGGTTCAACACCAGCCAGCTCCGAAAAGAAACCAGAAATAAATACAACTGCTAATACATAAATGTATTGCGAACTCCCCTGCCCTTCAATATTTCTAAAAAACCAACGACTTACTTTTGGCAACAAATACAATACCGAGAAAACCAATAAGCCTAATGATACCACTAATCGTATCCAAAACATCGAATTGATTTCGCCACCAACCACATTGGTGATCACACCCAACAAAATTAAAACAGCACTATCGGTAATAATAGTTCCACCAAACGAAATTTGAACAGCTCTATTTTTTACAATACCCATATTACTCACAATGGGGTAACTTAATAAGGTGTGTGTAGAAAACATACTAGCCAACAGCAACGCTGGCCATAAACTAAATCCAAATACATACACACAAACGATATAACCTATTGTAATGGGAATAAAAAATGTAAAAGCACCAAACACTAAACTCTTGCTTCGGTTTTGTTTGTACTCCTGCATGTCAATTTCTAAACCAGCCAAAAACATAATATAAAGCAATCCTGTTTTACTAAACAGTTCAAAGCTGGTTGATTTTTCGATGATGTGAAGTGTATTAGGCCCAATGATAACACCAGCTATAATTAAACCGATGATACCTGGAATACGAAAGCGTTTTAATACTAAAGGAGCAAATAAGATAATAAGTAGCGTTAACGCTAAAATTAATACCGGATTTTTTACTGGTAAGTAATGATTGAAGAACTCCTGAAAAGCTTGTAAATTACCAGCAAATAACTGCATATAAAATCTTTATAACAAAAATAAAGAATTAATGTGTACTAACTACAAAATCCCGAAAATATACGTTATTAAAACGTTAACACGTATTGAATTGAAGTTGTTCTTGGAGCTTCAATTTTCATTGGCCTTAAAGAATAAATCTTATTTAACACATTATTACAAACTAAAGAAATTTTGTGTTTCTTCCCCAAATTATATCCTATACGTGCATCAAATATATCAATGTAATGATTTGATTTCCAATAATCAGTTGCCTTAATTTCATTAAAGTATACATTAGCATCTTTTGTTAACTGTTCAATATCCTGAAAAGCCTTATCTATATTTTGCATTTGGCTATAATATCTATAGCTCACACCAACATTAAATTTATATATTTTAAATTCAACGTCTGCTTTAAACATATGCTTAAAACGATATTTCAATATGTTATCCGTTGTATCCATACTGCTATTTTTGTAACTAATAGGTGTTCCGGGTGCACCAGGCTGCAAAGATTTTGTTGTCACATAAACACTATCTGGAGTTAAGCTAACAGGTTCTATATATGTATAACCTATTAATGCTGTGACGCCAAATTTTTTATTAGTTTCTGGAGTTGTAGCAGCTAAGGATAAGTCCACTCCTCTAACTCTTGAATTACCTGTGTTTACAAACTTAAATCCTACAACAGCAACATCTGGATCCCAAGTACCGAACAAGTATTCGATCGTATTGTTATATCTTTGATAAAAACCAGCGATATCAAGATACCCCATACAATTGCCAATTTTAAATCCTTGTTTTAGTCCAATCTCAAAACTCTTACTTGTTTCAGGTTTTAAATCTGGATTAGGAAACACCCCAAACATACCAGATTTAGTAGTGATATATCTTTCTGTAATCGTTGGATATCTGAATCCTTGTCCATATGAAACCCTCACAAAAGTGCCTTTTGTAACTTGCAAATTTGCACCAGCTCTGAATATTGGAGCTACAACACTTTGTTGATTATTCATTTTAAAATATTCATATCTAAATCCTCCCGATAAGTTTAATATTCTCCAAAACTTCTTATCTAATTGCACATAACCCGATGTGTTTGTTATTTTATTATTTGGAGAACCACTAGATGCATATAATGATGCATAAGAAGAAGATATATTGGCAACTACTCCTCCCGTAAAATTTAAGTCTAAACTTTTAAATTTACGTTGTAACTGATATTCGGCATAATACATAATTCCATTATTAGATTGGTTATTTGAAATTTTATTATCTGAATAAAAAATACGAGTTTGTAAACTATGACTTAGACCATTTTTAGTAAGGTATTTTATAAATGGATCAATGTTAAATAATCTTTGTTCTTGCATAAATACGGCCCCTGGATATCCTCTGTATAAGCCTAAAGTATCATCTAACCAAGCAAACACCATATTAGTTTTATTATACATTGTGTTTACATTAACACCAAAATTTAACCCTGAAATTTTCTTTGCTCTATAACGTAAATTAAAATTAACTCTTGCTCTATACTTCATCATGTCTTCATTTGTATAAAGAGGGATAGAGTCTTGGATTTTCAAGGCTTCTTTTAAATCGTTTGGCATATACTTGGCTGGAGGCGGTGGTCCAATATAACCTTGATCTGCATTAAAATTAGCTCCAATTACAAAATCTAAATTATTTTTAATAATACGAGAATGAAATATATTTAAATTAGTAAACCCAGGTAACGAATTATTTCCATTGCTATTATACCAATTTTCTGCTGGTGCTTGAGGTGTACTATAATGTCCTACAGAATAATTAACGCTTGTTTTAGGTTTACTTCTTGGATAAGCCGAACGTATGTTAATGACACCATTTAAAGCCGACGAACCGTATAACACTGAGGAAGCGCCTTTAATAATTTCAATTTGTTCTATATTTTCTACAGGAATGTAACTCCACTCTGGTCTTCCTGCATCTCCACTTAATAAAGGAATACCATCTACTACAATAGCCACTCTACTTCCCACTCCAAAAGTAAAACCACTTCCTCCTCTAATTTGAGGATCATTATCAATAATCGTTAATCCAGGTACTTGCTCTAAAGCGGTTTCTATACTAGTGGTATTTTTATTATTAATTAAATTAGGTTTAATAACTTCCATAGAAACGGTTAACTCTTCTAGTTTTTGTTCAAATTTACCAGAGGAAACGACCACTGTTTCTAAAAGTCTAGCTATAGGTTTTAAATAAATATTTTTTTCGATTATTTGTCCTGAACTAATATGAACTCTAAATGTGTCACTTCCTAATCCTATAAAACCACATATTAATTGATGGTATCCTGAATCTAATTCTAAATAATATTTTCCATCAATATCTGTAGACGTTCCTTTAGACATATCTGAAACCAATTGAATAGTTGCTCCTGGCAAAGTTTCTTTATTAGAAGCATCAACAACAACTCCTTTTAAAATACCATTGTGTTGTGCAAAAGAGTATGAGGTAACTAATAAAAAAATAAAAAATAAAATTGGTCTCATATAATACAATTAAAAAACCCTGCAAAATAACGCAGGGTTCTTATAAATTAAAACATAAAATTATTCAATGATAAACTTTCCAGTTTTTTGAAATTCAGCACCTACCGCTTGATATAAATACATCCCATTAGATAAAGAAGATGGTAATTTAATAGTGTTCATTTTCCCCTTTTCGAGATTAGTTGTAAATACTGTTTTACCTGTTAAATCCATAATATTAAACATTGATGATGTTTCGGTAACAGCATTTAAGTCAACATGAATTGTTCTGTCGTAATAAAAAACTTTAATTGCATTTTTATCAATATTTTTCACAGAAGTAACTGTATTATAAACAAAATAAAGATCATCAATCCAGATTTTACTACCAGAAAATGTTGTTAATTGATTATTAGAAGGAGTCATATTAATCATGATATAAGAAGGAGCGCCTGATGCTGTATAAACAAATGGAGCCGTAAATCTTGTCCAAGTAGCATTTGTTCCAGTTGGAGTTAAAAATGTAGCTCTTGCAATTTTATCAGCTGTAGGATCTGGATGATTAGTTGTAGGTGTTTCAGGATCAAAGTACTGATTATTGTGAAGAATCGCTGTTACTTTACCTTGCTCTCCTGCACCACCAGATGTATATTGATACCATCCAACGATACTATCAGGACGCCCAGTAAAAGCTAATCTTCTGATATCTGAACTCGAACTGTAATTCACTGTTCCTATATATCCATCAGCTTTATTTGTAGATGGAGCGTTAACCACTCCAGTTGTTGCATTACCATTAACCACAGTGCCAATAACTGGAACTGTTTTATTTTCTAATCGAAGTGAATAAGATCCGCTGTGCTTAATTGAAGCATCTCTGAAACATGTTTGAGGGCCAATTTGAGCAGTTGATGAACCTGTTTTATTAGAGTTAAAATCAATTGGTTCTTCAGTAGATGTTCCTGTATTTTCCCAGTTTTCAAAACCAGCATTTGTAATTTGTGTTTGAGCTAAAGAAAATAAAGGAATAGATAAAAATAGAGTAAAGATTTTTTTCATATGTATGTTTTAAGGTTTTTATAATTGACAATCGCTGTCAACAATAGTTAAACAAAAATACAAATTAAATACAGATTTCAAAGTCATGGTTACATTTATATAAACGCTCTTATTAACATCTCATTAAAACAAAAAATGTCCTAAGCTAAATTGCCTAGGACATTAAAATGGATTAATCAATGTTGTTTAATTAAACCTCTTTTTATTTACTCTTAGAATCAACATGAATTCCGTCTCCATCAATCACTACTTTTGATTCTTTTGAGTGAATTTTCACGCCATTACTATCAACTTTAATTTTGGCATTTTTTGCATTAATATCAACTCCGTTCACATTAATATTCACTTCTTTTTGGATGTCAATTTCTTCATCAACACCATTATTGTGGTCATCCACAGAGATTAATCCATCACAATCCAAACATTTTAATCCGTTCTCTGTCATTATCCATCTGCGATTAATCATATCTCCATCATATGTATTGGACACATTTTCGATATCATAAATTAAATTCTCTAAAGACTTATCTAGGTAAACAATTTTCCCTACAGGTAATTTTAATATCACTGTAATATCTTGTACTCTAAATTTATCTGCATTATTTACTTTAAATAAATTATCAAATTCAATCACACTATCCATTTGACTAACATTGTATGAAATGTTTTTAGCGCGTTCGGTAGCTGCTCTTTTATCGCTTCCTTTTGCTTCTTTTACAACAACTAAAGAAATTTGATCCGTTTGAGATTTAATAATGTTTAATTGTGCATGACCCAATAAGTATTTTGCACCATTATTAGTTCCAATCATATAATCATTATTTCTTCGGTATGATTTATAACCTTTTTCGCCTTCTTTATCTTCGTCGCTTTCACTAATTTCATTAAAATTAACAGGCATTTCGTGCATTTTTAACACCAATGTATTGTAAGGAATTACCGAAATATTTTCTCTTACTTTAGCTGTTTTATTAAAATCACTTCCTGTTTTAATACCAACCATTAACACTAAAAAGAATCCTATTAACCATATTATCCCTGCACTTAAATTAACCCAACGATTAGAATATTTAATTTTAAATAAAATTTTTACTCCTCCATAAATCATCATGATAATTGGTGTTCCAATAAAAATGGCAATCCCTATTAATCCTAAATAAAAATCTTTTCCATCTAGTAATAATAAATCAATCCACTCTTTACCTTCTACATTATGAGTTAAAAAAGATAATCCAAAAACAGAACTAAATAAACCAAAAAAGAAAATAACACCAAAAATCACCATCAATACTCCAATAATTTTTAATAAGACTCTTCCTATGTTTATTAATACATCTCCAGTAAAATCAACTATCTTCTCAACTGCATTCCTAGGGGCTTCTCTATGATTAGAAGCCATATTCTTAAAATCATCTCCGTATTTTTCCATACGTTTTTTTAATTGCTCCGCTTCTTCTTTTACGGCTTTAGAGATGTTATTTATATCTGCTCTCTCGCCTTTCATGGCTAATTTTTCGGCCGTAGTTTTAGCTTCTGGAATCGCTATCCAAAGGATAAGATATAATAAGAATCCAGTACCGGCAAAAAAGAACATTAATAATAAAGCAATTCTTAACCAAACAGCATCAATATCAAAATAATTACCAATACCCGAACAAACACCACCTAACACTTTACTGTCTCCATCACGGTATAATCGCTTTTTAATTGGCTCGTTATAAGTATTCGTGTGTTCATTTGTATCGTTTTCTGAAGATGAACCTTCTGATGAATCACTAGCAAACTCTTCTGGTTTACCCATACTATCCATCACATAATCTACATCACTCATTAACACTACTTGCTTAATGGCACTAGTTTTACTTTGTAACATTTCGGCTATACGTGCTTCAATATCACTCATGATTTCACTACCGCCCTCAGCTTTGTTAAAATAGCCTCTAATAGTGGTTAAGTATTTACTTAACTTTTCGTAAGCATCTTCTTCTATATGAAAAATAATGCCGCTTATATTTATGGTTACTGTCTTATTCATTTGATTTAATTTTTTAGTCTTGTTTATTAATGGTTTTATTTACTGCATCTACGAGTTCATACCAAGAGAGATGTAATTCTTTTAAATACGTGGTGCCTATTTCGGTAAGCATGTAGTATTTTCGTGGTGGCCCCGAGGTGCTTTCTTCCCATCTGTAAGTAAGCAATCCTGTGTTTTTTAATCTGGTTAAAAGTGGATAAAGAGTTCCTTCTACTACTACTAACTTTGTTTCTTTTAATTTCTCAATGATTTCGGTTGGATAAGCATCGCCTTGAGAAAGTATAGAAAGTATGCAGAGTTCCAGAACACCTTTACGCATCTGTGCTTTTGTGTTCTCTGAATTTACCATAATTATATTTTTTTAAAATTTAATACTATACTGTATGCATTGTTTGCCTTTAGTTTATCCATTTTTAATTTCATAAACTGAGTTTCAATGGATTTTTTTAAAGTTTCGTTAGTTGTATTTGCTATCACTAAATTAACATCACCTGTTTCATTTACGGTAAATACAACATTTACTTTCTCTTCTTCATTAAAATGCATTAATAAATTAGGAAACTTAATATGTTCTTTAATTGTTCTACTAGCATCAGCAATCAATACTGATTTTGGATTTTCATTATCTTTAGCATTTATGTTCATGCTTAAAAACAAACCTACAGTAACTAGAATTATTGTTTTTTTTAATATTGTCTTCATTGTTTAATTTTTAAATTGTTGTATGTTTAACTAATCCGTGCTTATCATCTATTTTAATTTCAAATCGCGAGTTTGAATTTTTAAAACGGAGCCCTATCCTCATTTTTAATCTGCAGTTTAAAATGAATTTAGAAAAAGAACGTTTTTTAGTACTATGCCAAGTTTATTAGTTGGTGACACAAAGATATGTAATTTATTTAGTACCATGCAACACATAGTACTAAAATAAATCATAACTTACTGATAATCAATTATAATATTTTTTAGGTAAAGATTTAAAAAGCAAGTATATTTGTGTTTTGATATAAAAATATGCACAGTTTTGCTTCCGATTTATCCAGTTTACTTTCTATAAATGGACTTGTAACTCTATTAACTTTAACCATTCTTGAAATCATACTTGGTATTGATAATATCATCTTTATATCAATTGCCGTAGATAAGCTTCCTCGCGAACAACAATCAAAAGCCAGAACCATTGGTTTGTTATTAGCATTGGCAGTTAGAACCGTTCTATTGTTTTTTGTTGGTTATATTGCTGGTTTAAAAGAACCATTCTTTCATATAGCAGGATATGGTATCTCTGGGAAAGCCTTAATTTTAATGGGAGGAGGAATCTTTTTATTAGTAAAAACTTGGCAAGAAATTCAGGAACATATTCATAGTGACGAGGATGAAATTGGTCATGGTAAAAAAGGTAAATCAACTTTTAATGCGATTATTATGCAAATCATCATCATTGACTTTGTATTCTCGTTTGATAGTATTTTAGCAGCTGTTGGACTTTCTGGTGTTGTTTTAATTATGGTTTCAGCGGTAGTGATTTCGATGATTTTAATGATTTTGTTTTCGGGATTGGTTGCTGACTTTATTAATAAAAACCCAGGCATCAAAATGATTGCCTTATCTTTTTTATTAGTCATTGGTGGAATTTTAGTAGCAGAAGCCTTAATTGATAGTTACAATACAACCTTACCTCATGAGCAACATATCGAACTGAATAAGAACTACGCTTATATTGCTTTGGCATTTGCTATGATGATTGAGTTATTCAATATCAAAGAAAGAAGAATTAAACGCGCGAAAGATTTTACTCAAGAGGATAAAGAGTAATTTTACATATCGTTTACCATTTCTTGCATCACCTGATACGATTTCATATCCATTAATCCTGGTATTTGCATTTTATAATAATGTAATAAACAATCTAAAAGTGCTAAACGCTCACTCCTATTAATCTTTTTTTGATTGGACAATGAATAAGCAAACAAGTCAGAAAACAATTCTGATTGCCAAAAATCAAAACCTAATGGAAAACTTTTGATAGACGATTGAAACTTTCCTTCCATCGTATCAAAATAAGCAAAGTGTCTATCTCTATTATTAGAAGGATAAAAGCCTAAGTGCTTGGTTAATTCAAATAAAAAATAAATATGAGTATCTAAATATCCTTCATCTGCCTGATCTAACCATTGATAAGTGTGACATATTAAATCAAATAAATCATCGTTAGGTGTTTGTTCTTTTAAACATTTATACAATACTTCATTTAAAAATTGTGCTATACACAACTTACTAAAATTGGATTGTAAGTCTGTATACACAAACAAACACTTCACTTCACTTAATTGCTGAATATCTTTATTCTCTTTTAAGGAAAGTACAAATTCAATTTGTGTTAATGGCTGAATAACTCCTGATTTAATTTTTGCCTTGGGACCATTACCAACATTAACATTAGCCGATATTAGTCCAAAATCTTTGGTATAAATTTTCGAAATAATTTTCTTGTCGGCATATTTAATGTTATGCAAAACAATGCCTTGTGTGGTATGAAGCATTAATTAACAATCAATAATTTTGTTGTAGCCGATTTATCTCCACTAGCAGTAGAACAATAAATAATATAAACACCACTAGCTGCTTTTGTGCCGCTAAATGATTTCATATCCCACTCTACCTGTCCACCTTGCGATTTAGTAGACCATACTAAATTTCCACTCACATCTGTAATTTTAACCTCAGATTCATCAATCAGTCCTATAATACTCACCGAACCTGAATAGCCAGGTCGCACAGGATTTGGATAGGCATGAACATCTGTATACTCTTCAAAGCCTCTAATAATAGATGTTCTATATGATTGTACACCTTCATCTGTTGCTATAAAAACATCTCCTGAAGTTTCATCCGTTACAATATCTCTAATTAAATTAGAATATAACGGGCTGTTATCTTTAGTGAAATGATAAATCTCTTTTTGTCCATCAGATGATAAACAATACACTCCTGAACTTTCTGTACCTATCCATTTTCTGTTTACTCCATCTATTGCAATAGCTTTTATAACATCATTCTCGAGTAATATTTTTGTTTGTCCATCTTGATCTATCAATATTTGCTGACTATCCCAATTTGATGATGTGAAAATATTTTCAGGATTATAAAACACAGATACTCCTTTAGCTGTTCCTACCCAAATGTGTCCATCTTTATCTTCGCATACCGAATGAATATCAAGAGAAGGTAAATGTCCATTACCCACTGCCGTAGAAAGATATTTGGTATTAGCAGAACTAGGCTGACTTAATCCATTACCATCTTTGTATACAATTAATCCATTATTACGAGGAACTACAATCCAAGCCTGATTATTTTTATCTACGATGATTTTAGAAATGGCTTGTTGTATGATAAACTGTTCAAAATTTAAAGACACCCAATTTGAACTTCCTTTTTTTAATACATTAACCGCTTTTTTTCCTAATTGCAGCCCCATCCAAATATTAGAGTTGTTATCAAAACTCACCGCGGATACAAAAATTCCGTAACCAGCATTAGAACTTATTAATGATGGAGTAGCTGATCCATAATTTTTATATTGATTATTTTTCATTTCAACAAGACCGTGATCCATACAGCCAAATACGTAATGGTTTTTATCATTAGGATCAATTGCCACGCAGTTAATGTCTCTAATAGTATCCGACAAAGTGGAAGGGAAATTTGTCCAGTCATTATCTTTATAGATATTAGGTTTTATATATCTATACTGGCTTGCAAACGTTGGTCCCAAATTTACAGGAGCTACCATTAATGTACCATCTATAATATCTAAATCATTAGAATAACTATTTTTAGGTCCATTAATAGATATTGGTTCATTAGTTGACCAATTAGCAGCGCCTGATTTTATTAAACCATAGTTCCTATCTGCAATCCACAACAAATTATCATTTTCATAAAATCCGTCATTTATAGCGGCATTATCAAAGCCGTAATTTGACAAATAACTAATTCTATTGCCTTGCGGGGTAAAAATACCTAATCCATATTGGTCAATAATTAATAACCTGTTTTTATAGGTGAAATCTAATATCTTTTTGTTTTCGGCTCCAGTATGATTAAAATTTATGCTGTATTTTACCCAACCAGAGGATGTATAATTATAAAGAGTATCTCGAAGTGAATTATTAGACTTTAATTTTTCTGAATAGTTTGTAATAATTACTCCATTAAAATTTACAATGGAATTATAGGGTCCTGAAGGAAGACCTGTATTTAATGGCAACCAATTTTGAAAATTGCTTAAGTTTTTATTTTTATTTCCGTAAAAAATACCTTGTGGAGTTGCTGCAAAAAAAGCAGAGTCGTTTTTAGCAACTTGATAAACTTCAATGTTTGTAATTCCATTACCAAGATAATAAGTATCCTTTATTTCTAATTTATCTGTATCAAAAACAACAATTCCAAAACCGCATGATAAATAAGCTAAACTTCCTGAAAAGTAAACATCATTAATTGTTTTATTACCAGTAATAATTTTTCTTTTTATATCAGATACATTAATAATTGAACCATCTGGTTTTATAACATCAATATTTGTGTTATTGTAAATAACTAACAAATTATCATTACTAGGATTTCTTCTTAATAGAAAAACCCCAACATCTGATAAACCTTCTATTTTTGTTAATTTTTTTACTTCGTTATCAGAAACATTATAAGTAGCTAATCCTGAGCCGTTTGAAACATAAACTAGGTCCCCCACTTTTGCTACCCCATTAGCATTATTGTATGATAAATGATCGACCCATTGGCCCACTTTTACTTGAGAAAAACTAATTTCGCTCAATAATAACCAAACACTTATTACTAATAATTTTATTTTTAATTGCATAGTGATATAGAAGCGTATTCTAAGCTAGTTTATTGTGTAAAAATGCAAATAAATTTACATAAAAGTTAAATAAAAACCCTAGGAAATAGGTATTTATTTGAAAAAATCTGGATGAATATCCCAAAGCAAGCATTCTTTGTATCGTTCTACATATTCGATAACAAAAACATCAGGTTTATGATTTAACAAATATTCGGGTGTTGGTATTCCGTCTGAATACAAATGACGGGTTGTAATACTTGAAAATAGTTGATTAAAAAAGGGTTCCATTGATTCTAAAAAAGAATCATGAACGATTAATAATTGAGGGATTTTCTTTCCATTATTTTGAGTTTCAAACTTAACATCTGTATAGCTATCCTTATAAAAATCATTTAGTACTAACATGTTTGCCAAATCTAATCCATTGGGAATGATTGAATCTTTAAATGATATTTTAGATATATCGATTAATTCAGGATAAAAAGGCTTCCATTTATTATATAGTTCCTTGGAAGCAAGATAAGCGCCAAATAAATTCCAATGCGTATCAGTTTTATAATACAAGTTTTGCTTAGATTGTTTTTTATGCTTCAAAAAAATAGACTTTAGATTTATCAAAGATGGAACGGCATTCATTAATTGATCATATCTATTGTCACTTTGTTTAGCATAACAACCGGGAAGATATTCACTATAAATAGATTGCTTATTAGGACAAATGATTAATTCGAATTTAATATTGTTTTTATGGCACCAATTTTTGATAGCCGCAATATTTTTTGCAACCTTATCGACTTGGTTTTTATTCCATTTTTTATACCCACTGTATTCATTTAATCCAAGACTATCAAAAACACAAGCATTGTAAAATAGCCAATCATTATTCCCAACAATAACATTATTGCTAGCATTTAAAGCTTTTAATTTTACTTTACTAAAATTAGAAATTGATATATACTTATATTTAAATGGCAAATAATCATTAAAGTGTTTTTCAAAACCAATCATAAATCCCTCTACTCCAGTGCTATCATATTTAGGAAATGGTGTTTTAATTTTATTAGAATAACCATCTGTAGATTCTTGTTTTAAAACAATAAAAGCAAAAAAATTTAATGCCAAAAAGAATAGAAAAATGAAGGTAACTCCATTTTTAAAATTCATTATTTTATTCACTTTTCGCATTTTTTATTTCTTAAAATCTAAAGTAGATAAATGGATTGTAACTACTGTTAGTAACCTCTAACACACTCCAAAATAATAAAAGCAACAACATAAGAGATTCTAACTTCCTAAACATGGTGATATTTAGCATTCGTTGTTTAAGACAATATAGGACTCCATTTTTTAAAAGTCCAATAGAAATTAAAAAACCAATAATGCTTATTAAAATAAAATATGGCGTGATAAATGAAGCGACATCTGGCATTGTATGAGCATTTGAAGTTACATAAAACATTTTTTGAATCATGCTAATAGCATCTTCCGTACTATTACTTCTAAAAAATACCCAACCTATCATTACCGTAAACCAAACGTAGATGAGTTTAATTATTTTTGGAATACTCTCTAAGAAACGATAGTTAATAATTCTTTCTACAACTAAAAAAAAACCGTGAAATAAACCCCAAAATAAAAAAGTAAAGTTGGCGCCATGCCAAAAACCGCATAACACAAAAACAATTATTAAGTTAATCCCAGTTCTTAAACCTCCATATCTATTTCCACCTAAAGGAATGTAGACATAATCTCTAAACCAATTGGATAATGATATATGCCATTTTTGCCAAAACTCTCTAATACTTGTTGACGAATAAGGTAATTTAAAGTTTTGTTTAAACTCAAAGCCAAACATTTTACCAATCCCAATGGCCATATCTGAATACCCTGAAAAATCAAAATAAATTTGAAGCGTGTACGAAAAAACACCTATCCAAGCATATATATTACTAAAACTGCCATAAGATTTATCAAAAACAACATCCGCTACAATTCCAACTGTATTAGCAATAATCATTTTTTTAGCCAATCCGTAAATAAATAATTTAACGCCATTATTAAATCTATTTAATAAATGGTTTCTTTTTGTTAATTGACTCTCAACATCATGATATCTGATAATTGGTCCAGCAACCAACTGAGGAAAATTAACGATATACAAACCCATTTTAATAAAATTAAATTGAGGAGTGGCTTTTTGTCTATAAATATCAACCAAATATGAGATAGAGTGAAATGTGTAAAAAGAAATTCCGAGAGGAAGTGCTAATTGTTTTAAATAGTCATTTTGAAAATGAAATAATTGAGCAAAAAAACCAGAGTATTTATAAAAAAATAATGCCGATACATTAATAAAAACACCAGCAAGCAATGTGCTTAATTTAAACCTAGTAATTTTAGATAATATGATTCCGAAAAAGTAGTTAAATATAATTGATGCCCCTATCAACCAAATATATGTTGTTTCACCCCATGCATAAAACACAATACTAAAGCATAATAACACTATATTTTTATACTTCTGATTAACTAAATAGTAAAAAAGAAGACAAATAGGTAAAAAGGCAAATAAAAAAATTGTGGAACTAAATACCATAAAATATACTTGTTCCTATTTTAAATTTATTTGAAACCATAGGTGCATAAATTTAATAATTATATTTGTTAAATAATATGGCTTTGTAGTACAATGGATAGTATTTGGGTTTCCGAAGCCTACGATTCAGGTTCGATTCCTGACAGAGCCACTATTTAAAATGATAACACAACTAAATTTTATCTTTTGAAGGTTAAATTTTTGTTAAAAACAACCTAAACTTTTTTGTCACTCATGTGTTTTGTAGTTATAAGTATGTATATTTGATACGTTGAAAACAAAATTTAAAATATTTTTCTCCTTAACTTTATTAGCCGTTGTTTTATTTGCAGCTGTTCCTAAAGTGTACATTCACAGTTTGTTGGGTCATAATCATGGATTTGTTCAGCCGACATCTGAAACAACAGTTGATGAACTAGGTGACAATCAGGATTGTAATTTCGAGAAATTTGACACCCCTGTTTATTATTCAGTTTTCAAATTTATTTTAAATTTCTTACCACTTAAACAAACTAAAGAATCTGCTTTTTTTTATAAGCAGGAATTTATAGAACGTCTTCAATATTTATCCTCCCCTTTAAGAGGTCCCCCAGTAGCTTAATTTATTTGAATAAGTAAATTAGTTATTAATCCATTAAGCATAAAATTGAAGTTTATTCCCTTAGCGATTATTCGCTTTTATCAATACGCAATTTCACCCTTACTAAAGCCATCTTGTCGCTTTACACCATCTTGTTCGCAATATGGTTTAGATGCAGTTAACAAATACGGAGCTTTTAAAGGAAGTTGGATGGCACTAAAACGAATCTTTCGTTGTCATCCTTGGGGAGGAAGTGGTTACGATCCGGTAAAATAAATTTCGCATTACTAAACGCACACATTTTTATTTCAATTATGAAACAGCGTTATCGCGTACATATATTTTTAGTTTTACTAGTATCTCTAAGTTTAAATATTTGGGCACAACCAAATTGCCATTTTTCATTTAGTGGACGTATTATTGATTTGGATGATGGTAAAGAACTAGAAGGAACCTTTGTAATTTTAAAAGCCTCTAATCAAACACAAATTACAAACGAACATGGCAGTTTTAAATTTACCAACCTTTGTGAAGGCAAATACCAATTCATTATCCAACATGTTGGATGTAGAGATACTATTATTTCTGTTCATATCATAAAAGACACAAAATTAAATATAAAATTACCTCATAGCGCAGTTGAATTAAGCCAAATTGATATCATGGATAAACAACCTGATATGATAAAAACTCAAACTGTTAACGAAATAAAGTCTAAGGAATTGGATGGTACTCGTGGGCAATCATTAGGAGAATCTTTAAAATTAATTAGTGGTGTTACAACATTAAATACAGGAAGTACTATTTCTAAACCTATGATTCATGGCATGCAAGGTTATAGAGTATTGATTTTAAATAACGGTATTAGGCAAGAAGGGCAACAATGGGGAAATGAACATGCTCCAGAAATAGACCCATTTATTGCTCAAAAATTATCAGTTATTAAAGGAGCAAATTCGGTACGTTATGGAAGCGATGCTATGGCTGGTGTAATTTTAGTTGAACCAAATGATTTACCAGATACAGCTGCCGTTACAGGAGAAGTTAATTTAGTTGGTATGAGTAACGGACAAACTGGAATTGCCTCGGGAATATTGCAAGGATATTTTGACAAAATAAAAGGCTTTAATTGGAGAATTCAAGGAACTTATAAAAAGGGAGGAACAACCAAAACACCAACTTACTATTTAAAAAACACAGGAGTTGAAGAACTTAATTTTTCATATGCACTTGGATACCATCGTAAAAATTGGGGAATTGAAGGATACTACTCTCAATTTAATACTAAAATAGGAATATTTAGCGGTGCACATATTGGCAATTTAACTGATTTAAAAAATGCTTTTAACGCTCAAAAACCGCAAGACAGTTTAGCCACTTTTACTTACGATATAGATAGACCATATCAAGATATATCTCACGAATTAGCGAAAGCAAAATTTCACTTACATCTTGCCCCAAGATGGATAGCTAATTTACAATATGCTTATCAATACAATATCAGAAAAGAATATGATAAACATAAACCATTAAATAATGCCTTAGCAGCACTTGATAAACCAGAATTAGACTATCGTATCACATCACAAACAATAGATTTAGTCATTGAACACTTAAATATAAAATCGTTTAGAGGACAATTTGGAGGAAGTTACATGAATCAAAAGAATGTTTACTTAGGAAGATTCTTTGTGCCAAACTTCATCAATAACACTTGGGGAATTTTTGCCAGCGAACGATACGTTAAACAACATATAGAATTTGAAGCAGGTATTAGATATGATCAAAAACATTTGCAATCCTTTTATTACATTGGAAATACTCTTGTAAAACCTGATTTAAACTTTAATAATATTTCTTGGAATATTGGCAGTATTATTAAGCCAAATAACAACTTAAATTTCTTTATTAATATTGGCTCTGCTTGGCGCGCTCCAGCTCCAAACGAATTGTATAGCAATGGTGTTCATCATGGCGTTGGTTCTATTGAACGTGGCGATGCTAATTTAAAAACGGAACAAGTTTATAACCTAACACTTACTGGACTATACCAATATAGAAAAACAATGATTGAAATTACTGGCTATCACAATCAATTTAGCAATTTCATTTACATGGATCCTGCCTCTCAACCTGAATTAACTATCAAAGGAGCCTATCCAGTTTTTAACTACAAACAAGCCAATACAAGAATAAGTGGCATGGATGCCAAATTTCAAACCCAATTATTCAATCATTTAGAAATCACATCGAAAGCTATGTTATTAAGAGCTTGGAATTTTAGCATCAATGATTATTTAGTTTATATGCCATCAGATAGATACTCATTAGATATTAAGGGCTATACCAAAATATCTAAAAACATAAACGATGTTTATTTGCAAGCTGGTTACCAATTTATAACCAAACAATGGCGCGTGCCACAAAACACAGATTTTGCTCCTCCGCCAAATGAATATGGATTATTATCTGCTGAAATTGGCGGTGATTTTGCATTCGGTAAACAAAAATTACATATAAGCTTAACAGCTAATAATTTATTAAATATAGAATACAGAGACTACTTAGATAGATTTAGATATTTTGCCAATAGTCAAGGTCAAAATTTTACACTAAGAATAAAAATTCCTTTAACTGTTTATGACAAAAAATAAATAACAACCAAAAAAGAAAAAATGAAAACAATCAAACAAAAAATGTTATTGAGCAAAGGATTAGCTCTTAGCAAAACTGGATTAAAAACTATTGCCTTAGCTGCAATCATCGGAATGAATTTTACAGCATGTAAAAAAGACAAAACAGATGAACCTACTCCTGATAATCCAACTCCACCAACCAATGAAACAGAATTAATCACAACAATGAAAGTGACATTGCTTGACACAACTACTCTTACTAATACAACTTATGTATTTAGTGATTTAGATGGAGCTGGTGGTAATCCTGCCACTTTTGGAAATAGTGGAGCCGACTCAATTATCAATATCACATCAAACCACGTGTATAAAGCAACCATCTTATTATTAGACGAAACAAAAAGTCCGATTGATACGATATCAAAAGCCGTTTTGAGCGAAGGAACAGATCACATGTTCTTTTTCAATAGTATAGTACCAACTGGCACTCCATACAATACCTATTTAAGTGGAAGTATGACCAATATTAAATACCTTGATTTGGATGCCAATAATAGAGGAATTGGATTATCAACCTTATGGACTGCACCTGCTACGACAATAAACAAAGCACCTTTAACGATTGAACTTAAACATCAGCCAGGTGTAAAAGATGGTTCTTATGCTCCAGGAGAAACCGACATACAAGTTGGATTTAAATTAAAAGTGAATTAATATTATTTTTTGGTTGTTAAAAAAAAGGCTGTATCGTAAGCTTACACCTACAACACAACCCCCTTCATTAATTAGAAATTTAATACCAGATTTGGCGATCTGAGCGAATAAAATTCGCACGAGGTTTAAACATTAATTAATATTATAAAAATAAGAAATAAAAAAGAGGTAGTATGCACTACCTCTTTTTTATTTAGTAATCTCATTTAACAAAGTGGCATAATCCTTTGCGCAATTTTCTCTGGAATATTTATCAATTGAGGAAGAATTAATGAACAACTGATTTGCTTTATACTTTTGATATAGGTCTAACACATTTTTTTTAGTTCCTTCATAATCGTCAAAATGCACCATAATTCCTGCCTGTGTAATCTTTAATATATTGGCAGCATCTGCGTCTGGCAATCCAATTCCAAAAATAGGTCGTTTAGCCGCTAAGTATTCAAACAACTTACCAGACAATACACCTGCATTGTTTGGTGTATTATTTAACGGTAATAATAAAACTGGTGATTGAGCCATTAATTTTACAACCTCACTATGTGGCAAGTAATCTGTTTTTTGTGCATTATCAATAATGCCATGTTGCTTTAAACTTTCAAATGCAATAGCATCTGTTTTTCCAGTAAACTTAATGACTAAGTCTTTTTTTAAATCCGCATGTTCTTTGCATAAATCGCCCAATACTTTCCAAAGTGTGTAAGGATTACGATCTTTATTTAAAGCGCCGATATGATGAAATAAAAATCCATCTAATGTTTTCAAATCAGAACCAAACTTAAAATCATCAGTATCAAATCCATTCGTAATCACCTCCACTTTACGATTCCCAAGTTTTTCTAAATCAGTTCCACAAGTTGGACTAACCGTCACAACTTTATTTGCTTGAGTTAAAACCTGACGTTCTAGTTTCTTATGTTTATTATCTGCCCAAGAAGTTAATTTTAGTTGGCTGTAAAAATCTATCTGTGTCCAAGGGTCTCTAAAATCAGCAATCCAAGGAATATTAAATTTTTGTTTTAATCCCATCGCAATTAGATGCATACTATGAGGAGGGCCAGTACTAATAACGGCATCTATTTTATGTTCTTTGATATAATCCGACAAATAAGAGATAGAAGGCTTAATCCAAAATTTACGAGCATCAGGAATAAAGAAATTGCCACGCACCCAAATCATAGCTGATTGCATCAATGTATTTTCTTTTCCTTCTGATAAGAAACCTTGATTAACTGTTTCCGTTTTTTTCTTACGCATAATCTTACGATAAATATCGTAAGGTTCTGTAATTTGAGTTTTCAGAACGATTAAATCAGTAGGAATATCTTTTAATAATGTATCGTCATTAATAGGAAAATCAGGATTTGAGGGCGTATAAATAATAGGCTCCCAACCAAATTTTCTGAAATACTTACTGAATTTTAACCAACGCTGCACTCCTGCTCCACCTGTTGGTGGCCAATAATAAGTTATGATAAGAACTTTTTTCATTTACTATTTTACAAACTTCATCTTAATTGATTCGAAAATTTCAGGTATAACATTTATTTTGTAAATCAAATAAATATATATTAAAGAGATGATTGAACCATTTATAAAAATATTAAGTACTGTCATATTACTTAGACTAGGTAATAATAAAGCTATAACAAAACCCAAAAAAATAATTACAACTATTTTCAATGATTTAATATCATATGGTTGAAATCCAAATTCCTTATATATCATTAAAAACTTAGCAACATTATAAACGACAGAAACCGTTGCTGTAATTATTGCTGCTGCTGTCATTCCGTAGGAAGGAATAAATAACATGTCTAAAACCACAGTAAGTGTAAAAGCTAATACTAACAAAATACCACCCATCTTAAAATGACTTGTATAAAACAAAATAGCATTATTAACTCCAGTAGAAACATTCACTAAACACCCTATACTTAAAATCATAACTAGATGAATAGATTGAGAATATTCTTCTGGTAAAAATTCAAAGATATATTTTGAACAAGCATTAATTCCCAGAAATATAAAACCTCCAAATATTAAAAGATATTTAACTGATTCCGAATAAATCTTCTCCATTTCAGAATAATTACCTTTTGAGAAATTATCTGCAATTTTAGAATGACTAATTCGTTCGATTGACCCTAGAGGCACTTCAATAAACATTGCCAAAAAAACAGCTGTTGAATAAACAGCAACATTACTTAATGAAGAAATTCCTAAAAAAATAGCATCTATACTTTTCAATCCGTAAGACGTAAAAGATATAACACATAAAATAAGTCCGTAGGATACTACTTTCTTTAATTCAATTTGACTAAATACACTTCGTTTAATTTTAAATGAAATTAAATCAAACTGTTTTAAATACATTACCAATATGATGGTTACTAAAAAATAAATCAAGACAAAAAACATTACATATTGGTCGAATGAAATTATTTTATAATAATACAATACAGTTATTAAAACTACTAGTACCCTAGAGAACACATCATTTAAAAACGAAGGAACTGTTGATTTGAAAACAGCTTGACTGTAACAAGTAATAGATGAATTTAAAGCAATAATAAGAGAATACGGAATTACACAGAAAAAATAAGAGATAAATAATTCTGAATCTGTTTTATATAACTCAACAATACTTGATTTAAATATTAGAAAAATACTTAATGAAACTAAACTAGCTATTAAAAAGTAAAATAATATAAAACCAAAAAAATATTTTTTCAAATCATTTCCTTCTTTATACTGTGGAAAAAATCTCAATATAATATTGGGTAATCCCAAAGGCAATGCAATGCTTAATAAAAAAGAAAAGTTATATAGATTTCTAGTAAAGCCTAATTCGGTTGAAGTTAAAAAAGCTGGTTGAAGAAAAATAGCGCTAACAGCGCCAATTATTACTCCTATATAAGTAATAAAAATATTTTTAATCCCTTGTCTTTTTATTACTCCCACTTTTATCTTAAAATCGCTAAATAATTAGTAGTTAAGAAAATTTCATATTGCTCTTTATACTTTACAATTTCGTATAAATTATTTTTTGTGATTCTATAAATACGATAATTTTTATTTAATAAATAAAAAACATCTTTAAAGAAGTACTTTCCATCTACTGCTCCTACTCCTAACTCAAATTGAATCATGCCAATTTTTCTGGCATCCAATGTATTTTTTGCACCCTTAAAGAAATTCCATTCATATCCTTCAATATCAATCTTCATAAAATCAATGAAAGCAATATTGTTTTTAGAACAAAAATTATCAAGCGTTGTAATAGATACAGTTTCCTTGTTTTTTAAATTATAACTTTCGTCCCAATGCGACATATCTCTTTGCAACAAAGACGAATGTGTATTTGTTAAATCATTTGAGAACAACACGCTTTCAGTTTCTTCATTACCCATACCTAAACAATGAGGAATGATATTTGAATCATGTTTTGTATTTTCTTTTAATATTTTGAAAGTGTTTGGAGAAGGCTCAAAACAATGAATTGTATATTTTGTAGTTAATAATTTTGTAAAATTAGTGGCATACTTTCCAATATTAGCACCAATATCAAAAACTAAAATAGTAGATTTTTTATTTAGTTGCTCTGATGCCTTTTTCAAAGCATTGACTTCTCCACTCGAATCGCATTCGCCAGACAAACCATAATTTTGAAGATAAAGAACTAATAAATGTACTTTTTCTAAAAAACGTTGTCCTGATTTTGAATCAAAACAAGTTTTAAGGAAATTAATGAAGGCATTTTTCATGTTTTTTCGATTAATATTTTTATTCATCCTTGAGTTAGTTTACATAAACTAGCATCAAATAGAACAATTTTAGTTTTTATTAAAATAGTTTAAAATTTGTTGATTCACCATTTCTACTTCACCTATCTTCTCTAAAGGAACAAACAAAAAGTTATTGATGTAATTAAAAGTATTTTGATTTTTAACATTCTGCATTTCTACAACATTATAATTATAAAACGGCTCCAAGCTTTTAGAATTAAAATTAAAAAAGAACGCTTTATAATTTAAACTACAAATGTATTCAACCGGTTCTAGTATGGAATTATTATGATGTCTGCTTTCAATTTCAACTAGCAAATAAGGCTTAAATGTATTAATAGATTTAACAGCTCCTTCAATAGCTTTTAATTCATGTCCTTCAATATCAATTTTAATAATGTCTAATTGGTTTATCTTTTTAGACTCTAAAATATGATCTAACGTATCGATGTTAATTTCAATCTCTTTAAACCCCATTTCATTTACTTCCTTTAAATCATCCAATTTGGCTCTTGACTCATACAATTTATCATCTATAATTGGAATATGAATTTTGGCTACTTCTTTTTTATTACTTAGCGCTAAATTAAAAAGTTCAATGTTTTTAAACCAAATGGTTAATTTCTTAAACAAATTAGGCAATGGTTCAAAGGCAAAAACAGTCTTGGCGTTCTTTATTTCTTTAAAAAAATAACAGTAAGCACCATTGTTTGCTCCAACATCAACCGCCACATGATTATCCTTTAATAAATAATACAGAACAAGTAATTCTTTTTCGGGAAGTAAACCACAATTTTTAGAGTCAGAAAAAGCTTTGTGTAGGTTAGAAAAAAATCTTTTTTTATAAAAAGAAGGGAATAAAATAGTAGCAGAATAATATACTTTTTGCTTTAAATTATTTAGGGTTTTGCTCATGTTTAATTATAGGCGTAAAAATAGACAATGTTTTCTTTAAAACTGACTCTTGAGAGTAGTTTTCCCTAACATATTGTAAAGATTTTTGATTGAGTCTATTTATCTTATTATCCTTTATTAAATCTAAAATAACAGCCTCTAAATGCTTAGAATCATTATATTTAATCACATAATCCAATAATTCTGATGGTGGAGTATAATGATTTGGGACTAAGGTAACTTTCCCGAATTTTAGAAAATCCAAAATACTGCCTGTTGTTTTTGTTTTCCCATAAACTTCTTTAAAAATATCCGTAGTTGCATTTTCTGTAATTGGGCTAATTATCAAATGAGTTTCTTTTATGCAATTAACAAATTCTGTTTCAGGAACTTGTTTATCAAATGTAGTCAATTTGAATTTTGGATGCGTAATACTTTTTAATTTCCCGACAACTTCGCTTCCATAAGCGCTAGTACATTTGCCTAAAATAGTTAAATGAATTGCTGGTGGATTTTGTATTTTAAATAATGATGTTAAAGCCTCAATAGTTTGTTCATACTGTCTTCTTCGATGATCAATAGCACCAATAATAGTAACATTTAAAACATCCTGATATTCAGCAAACGCCGTATCGTTTTCAATAAATATTTTTAATGGAATAGGATCGATAATTTTCGAATCATCAATAAAATGTTTTTGCTTAACAAAATTAGTAATACTACTATCTGGAAATGTAAAATAACTAATACGTTTATTTAAAATTGGTCTAAACCATAAAAAGCCTTTTCCTATGATTTGTCTTAATACATATGAAAATGATTTCCATGCAAAAAACCAAGTTTTAGGCATAAAAATACTTTTTAAAGGTTGAAATTGCTTATTAACATTATGAATTCTTAAAACAATCACATTATTCTTATCAATAGCCAAATAAGCACCAAAATCATTAGCTACAGTGTTTACGAAAATAACATTTGAAGAGTTTAATACTTCTTTATGTTTTCTTAAAAAGAAATATTTACCACCTCCAGTATATTCATTAAATGTAATATTGTTAGAGTAGGAAATATCCTTTAATAATTTGATGTTTTTAGAAGTTGTAAATACATTGATACGATGTTCTGTATTCTGAAATATTTTCAAAATACCATCCAACGAATCATGATGGAAATCTAATTCAATGACGGAAATATTTAAAAAAGGTAACAATTAAATTAATTATTACTTCGCTAATTTATTCTTCACCATGGTGATTAATATTGGCAACACTGATAAACCAATAATACCTAAGCAAACTAAGTCTATATGTTTTCTAATGAATTCAACTTCACCTAATAAATAACCCGCTGTTGTTAAGCTACCAATCCATAAAGCACCGCCTAAAATATCATAAACTAAATATTTTTTGTAGTTCATTTCTCCAATACCAGCTGCAAAAGGCGCAAAGGTTCTTACAAAAGGCACAAAACGCGCCATAATAATAGCTTTGGTTCCATGCTTTTCAAAAAACACATGGGTTTTATCTAAGTATTCTTTTTTTACTAATACCCTACCCTTTAGTTTAATGTCAAATATCTTGATACCTATTTTTCTGCCAATCCAGTAGTTACAGTTATCCCCTAGCACTGCTGCAATAAATAATAAAATTAATAAGTACGACATATTTAAATGACCCGTACGCGCAAACAATCCTGCTGTAAATAATAATGAATCACCAGGTAAAAAAGGCATAGCCACTAAACCAGTTTCAATAAAAATAACCAAGAATAATACAATGTAAATAGCCGTTCCAAAATTGGCAAATAACCAATCAAAATCTAAATGTAAAATGTGTTTAAATAATTCAATCATAAATCTATGTGTTGCTTGAGTTGAGTTTTTGGTTGTTTGAAATAGCTGAGTTTATTAGAATATCAAAAAACTAACAACTTAGCTCAAACAACTTTTTATTAAAGTCCTATCTCGTCGATATAAGCTAAAATACCGCCTTTTAAATTGTACAAGTTTGTAAAACCATGTTGACTTTCTAAAGCACTAATAACAGTAGCACTGCGCTTACCACTACGGCAATGGACTACAACTTGTTTATCTCTAGATATTTTATCAACGTTATCCATTACTTCACCCATAGGTATTAATTGACCGTTAATATTTGCTTCATCAAACTCATATTCTTCTCTGACGTCAATTAATTGAAAATCTTTTTTTTCGTCGATTAATTGTTTTAATTCTTGTACTGTTATTTCTTTCATGATTGTAATTTTTTAAAGTAATTAGTTTTGAATATACTTTTCCATCCCTGGCTTTAAAGGATTAATGTAACCACTTCCAATATTAATGGAAATTGTTTTTTTAAGATGGTGTGGTTTTTTGTCTATTTTATATTCTTTGGGTTTAAATGAAATTTGAATATTACTTCTTATTCTGTCATAATAATCATTACCAGTATTTCTGTACAACATACCATCAGGCGAAATTATAAACAAAACCAAATCAACTGAATAAGAATGAATGACATTATTAAAAGTAATGTTACCATTTACTTGTAATGTTTTATACCCATTATTACTTAAGGCAGGAAGTTTATCTGAACTTAAAGAACCCTTAAAAATAAATTTCGTATCATCTAAATCATCCAACCAAGCATCTAAACTATCTACACCTGTTTTAAACTTTTTAAAATCAACTACTACATAAAACTCACTACTTGCTTCGTTATAAAACAAATTAGCTGAATTTTGATTTGCAAAACATATTTCTTTTTGAATACATGTTTGCACAAATGTATTTGATGGAAATACCTCTTGAGAACAAATTGTTCCTGTAATAAAACACAACGCAAATAAGTATTGTAATTTTCTCATTAAAAAGTTTTGTCTTTTGTTCCTTCTGGTAAATAATTAAAGAAAGTATCGCCACGTAAACCAATACGTAATGTTTCCAATGGAATCACATCATCCACACTAATATTACCAACGTTTACATTAGCGCCAAATAAATTGATAAAGTAAACTTGTTGAGATTTTTGAGGCGTTTCCCAAATAATATCTTCTACCTTAATTTTACTAGTAATACGAGTAATTAACATCGAGTGAGCACTTCCATTTTTATGAAAAATACCAACCGTTCCACTCTCACGAGCTTCTGCAATCACTTTAAATGAACCAGCTTCTAATTCAGCTTTCATCATACTCGTCCATTTTGCTGGATGAATAATAATTCCTTCTTCTTTAGAGCCAACTTCAGATAACACGGTAAAGTTTTTTGATAAGGTATTAATGAATTTACACTTACTATCATGATCCATATTTATACTTCCATCACTTACCTCTGCAGTATCTAATCCATAAGAATCAATAAATTTTTGATAATCATCAAACTTACCGCGAGCCACAAATGCTTCAAATAAAGTACCACCTAAATACGTTTTAATTCCCGCTTGCTTATATAATTTAATTTTTTCTTTTACATTTTTCGACATCACGGAGGTTCCAAATCCTAACTTCACAAAGTCAACATAATCTGCGTAGCTTTCTACAAAATCTTCAGCGTGTCTTAATGAAATACCTTTATCCATTACCATCGTCAACCCACGTTCTCTAGGTTTCATCGTGCGTTCTGGCAAGTGAGATAAAGCGACATTATAATCTGATGCTGTTTTTAAATTCATAACGTTTTATTTTTAAATGATTGTATCAATTGCATTACTGCAACATCTGTTTCTAATATGGGTAAATATTCTAATAAGTCGGAGTGTTTATCATAATCCATTTCAAGGGCATTTTCTAAAAACACTAATCCTTCTTGCTTTCTTCCTAGTTCCATTTGCAAACCACTCATTCGGTAATACAATTCTGGAGCATCTGGAAATTTCTGAATACCTTCTGCTAATACTTTTTCGCAGTCTTTATAATATTCCGCATCATGCAATAACTTTGCATAATCAATATAAATATCAAACTCCTCGTATCCTAATTCTATCACTCTTTGGTAAGCAGAAGCAGCCTCTTCTAAAAAACCTAATTTATGTTGAACCTCTCCAAACACATACCAATACTCAGGCATATTTGGATTAATTTCAATAGCTTTTTTAATGTAATGAATACTTTCTGTAATTCTGTTTTGATAATCTAAAACAATACCTATTCCTAACCATGCGTCAGCATGAGCAGGATCTAATTTAATGGCTCTGTTATAATTTACCAAAGCTTCTTCATACTGATTTAAATTTTCATAGCACTCTCCAATGTAGTAATAGGTACTAGCATCTGGTTCTTCGTGCTTAAAAGTCTCTCTATATACTTCTATTGCTTCTAAGTATCTATCTAATTGCGCTAAAGAATTCGCTTTATTAAAATAAGCGGATGAAAAATTATCTTTAATAGCAATGGCATAATCATATGCATCGATTGCTTTTTCAAATAAGCTTAAACGATTATAACTAATCCCTAAATTAAACCATGCAAAGTGATTGTAAGGCTTTTCTTCAATATAATTCTCATAAAAGGAAATTGCTTCTTCACTTTTTCCTGTCATTTCAAAGCATAACGACAGTTCATTTAAAGCCACATCGTTTTCAGGATTTACTTTAATAGCTTTTTTCAAATAATACAAGGCATCATCTGCTTTATCATCATTTAAAAATTCAATTCCTATGGCAACATATACTTCATCTTTATATTCAGACAAAGGCAAGGCTTTTTTATAATTTTCGATAGCTTGCTCGCTTAAACCCATCTGGCTATAAATATAGCCACGAGTCATATACAACTCGCTGTTATTACTTTCAACCTGCTCCACATCATTTAATAAAGATAGGGCTTCGTGTGTTTTATGTTGCGATGATAAAAATTGAGCTAACTTAATTTTTAAAGTAGATGAATATGGATAATGACGTAATGCGAAGTCTATAGCTTTTTTAGCTAACTCCAAATTAAACCATTGCATATAATAATCAATAATCTCTTCTAATTCATCAGCGTCAAAAAACTGCTGATTACCCGAAGAAATCATATCCTCAAATCGCTTTAAACTTTTTTCGAAATCTTGGTTGCTTAATCCATCTCCTTCAAATTCACTCATACAAAAAATCTTTCTTTAATATTTACAAATTTAAGGTTAAAAAACACATTTTAGGGCTTAATTTTGAACAAAAAATAGTGTATTTTGTAGAAAACTAGTTGCTTTTAATGTGAAGGCTAATATTATATTTGTGCGACTATAAATAAAAATTAACGTGACTTTAATAAAAAGTATTTCAGGAATTAGAGGAACCATTGGTGGTAAGCCAGGCGATGGATTAAGCCCTTTAGATATTGTAAAATTTGCTTCTGCTTATGGTAGCTGGATAGCTTCGATAAGTTCAACTGACAAAAAGATAACTGTTGTTATTGGTCGTGATGCACGTTTATCAGGACAAATGGTAAATAATATTGTTTGTGGAACCTTAGTTGGTTTAGGGATTAATGTGATTGATTTAGGATTAAGTACCACTCCTACAGTTGAAGTTGCGGTTACCGAATTAAACGCAGATGGTGGCATTATTTTAACAGCAAGTCATAATCCAAAACAGTGGAATGCCTTAAAATTATTAAACAATAAAGGCGAATTTATTAGCGATAGTGAGGGAAAATATATTTTAGAACTAGCTGATAAAGAAGATTTTACATATAGCGATGTGAATCAATTAGGAACATACGAGCAACGTGATGATTTATTACAAATTCACATTGATAAAGTATTGCAATTACCTTATGTCGATGTGGAAGCGATTAAAAAAGCAAATTTCTCTGTAGCTGTAGACGCTGTTAATTCTAGCGGTGGAATTGTAATTCCTATGTTATTAGAGGCTTTAGGTGTTAAAACCATACATAAAATTCATTGCGAACCTACAGGTCATTTTGCTCATAATCCTGAACCATTACCTGAACATTTAAGAGATTTATCGGAAGCTGTTGTAAAAACAAAATCTGATTTAGGAATTAGTGTTGACCCAGATGTTGACCGTTTGGCTTTAGTATGCGAAGACGGCGAAATGTTTGGTGAAGAATATACATTAGTAGCAGTAGCCGATGCGGTGTTACAACATCATAAAGGTGGTAATACCGTTTCTAACTTATCCTCTACTCGCGCCTTACGCGACGTGACTGAAAAAATGGGAGGCACCTACTCTGCTTCGGCAGTTGGCGAAGTTAATGTGGTGAACATGATGAAATCTACTAACGCCATTATTGGTGGCGAAGGAAACGGCGGAGTGATTTTACCGGAAATTCATTATGGAAGAGATGCTTTAGTGGGTGTTGCTATCTTTTTAACTCACTTAGCAAAGTTCGGGAAAACAACTTCTATGTTGCGTAAATCTTTTCCTAATTACTATATCTCAAAAAATAAAATCGAATTAACTCCCGAAATTGATGTTGATAAGGTTTTAGTTAGCGTGAAAGAAAAATACGCTAAACAACCTGTAAATACAGTAGATGGCGTTAAGATTGAATTTGATAAAGAATGGGTTCATCTGCGTAAATCAAATACAGAACCAATTATTAGAATTTACAGCGAGAGTGAAAGCATGAATACGGCTGATGCTTTAGCAAAAAAAATAATTGAAGATATTAAAGAGATAATTAAAAAATAGTTCTCGACTTCGCTCGAACTGACAGAAATACAATAATAGAAGAAAATACAAAAAAAACTTTGCGACCTTTGCGAAAAAACTTTGCGACCTTCGCGCCTGCCTGTCGGCAGACAGGGTTAAAAAAAATTAACATTATGAAAGTATATTTAGATAACGCAGCAACAACCAAATTAGATGAAAAAGTATTAGAAGCCATGCTTCCTTATATGAGAGAAGAATATGGAAATCCATCTTCTATTCATGCTTTTGGCCGTAAAACACGTTCTGCTATTGAAGTAGCTCGTAAAACGGTTGCCAAATTACTAAATGTTGCTCCTGCCGAAATATTTTTCACTTCTGGTGGTACAGAAGCTGATAATATGGCCATCAATCAAAGTATTCATTCATTAGGAATTAAGCATGCTATTACTAGTAAAATTGAACATCATGCTGTGGAACACACTTTACAGGTTTTAGAAAAAGAAGGTAAAATCAAATTAAGCTGGGTAAATGTTGATACAAAAGGGAACGTTGATTTAAATCATTTAGAAGAATTGTTGAAAAACAACGAACGTTCATTTGTTTCACTCATGCATGCAAACAATGAAATCGGCACATTATTACCTCTTGAACAAGTAGGAGAAATTTGCGCAAAGTATGATGCCATTTTTCATAGTGATACTGTGCAAACCATGGGACATTACCCAATGGATTTACAAAAAATAAAAGTTCATTTTATTACATGCGCGGCTCATAAATTTCATGGACCAAAAGGTGTTGGCTTTTTATATGTAAACCATGCTATTAAAATTCAACCCATGATACATGGTGGTGCACAAGAACGTAATATGCGTGGTGGTACCGAAAATACACAAGGTATTATTGGTTTAGCAAAAGCTTTAGAAATTTGTTATGCCGAAATGGGCGAACATATTGCTCATATTCAAGGTTTAAAAAATTACATGAAAGAGCAGTTAGAAAAAACAATTCCAGGCATTGAGTTTAATGGAGAAACATCTAACGAAAAAAGTTTATATACGGTTTTAAATTGTCGTTTCCCATCTCATCCAGATGCAGAGATGATGTTATTTAATTTGGATATTGCTGGTATTGCAGCCAGTGGCGGAAGCGCTTGTAGTAGCGGCAGCAACCAAGGCTCTCATGTGTTAAGAGGTATTGGCGCTGATGTATCTCGTGCTTCAGTTCGTTTTTCGTTTTGCAAATACACTACTAAAGAAGAAATTGATTATACCATTGAAAAATTAAAAGGGATGTTAAAATAACATTCCTCTCTCTAACTTCCTATTTATTAATTCCCTCTAGCAGTCTCTTCGAGTGTTTTTTGCCTTGTCTTTGCAAAAAATGTATCGAGAAGTGACTGTATAACTAGTTCTCGATACGAAAATTTGAAGAGGCAAAATTTTCTACTCGAACTGACAGAATTATGAAAAAGATTTAATTATTAAAAAAAGTTTTATGGAATCATAAATCAATTTGCGTCATAAGTATAGATCCCTGAAAAATTAATCTTTAAAATCTATTCTTATGTTTAAAATTTCATTCTACATCGTCATGCTTATAAGTATAATAAGCAATGCTCAACAAACAACAAAAACATGTTCGTTGTATGGCAAAATAACTGATAATAAAACGCATGAGGAGATTCCGTTTGCCTCCATCATTTTATATAAAAATGACACCTCAAAAGTAGCCGTCTCCACATCTGATATCAATGGCGACTATTGTTTTAAAAATATTGCTACTGGCAAATACAAATTATCTGTGGTGTATGTTGGATATACCAAACACGATATAAAAAACATTGCATTTAATGCGAATAGCCCAACAAAAATCGACATACAATTAGCCACAAATAATATAAAATTAGACGAGGTTCAGGTTGTTAGTTATTGTATTCCAAAAATAGATGGTGATATGAAATCATCAGGGACTGTTACAAGGGAAGAATATCAGAATATGGCAACAAGAACAGTTAACAAACAAGGCTATTTAAAAAAAGAAAAAGGTATCACTATTAGAGGAGGACGAACTACTCCTGTGCAATACAATACAGAAGAGTACCATCGTATTTATGAAAATGAATATAAAGATTCAAAAAAAGATCCGCTTTCAACTTTTAGTATTGATGTTGATAAAGCTTCATACAGTAATATCAGACGAATGATTAATCAAAATCAATTGCCACAACCAGACGCCGTAAGAATTGAAGAAATGATCAATTACTTTAACTATAATTACCCACAACCTACTGATGAGCATCCTTTTTCAATAAACACTGAATACACTGATTGTCCTTGGAATAAAAATCACCACTTAATTCACATTGGATTACAAGGAAAACAAATAGACATAAAAAATTTGCCTACTAATAATTTAGTTTTCTTAATTGATGTTTCTGGCTCAATGATGGATGAAAACAAATTACCTTTATTAAAATCAGGATTAAGATTATTAGTAGAACAATTAAGGGAAGAAGATAAAGTATCGATTGTTGTTTATGCAGGAGCGGCAGGTGTAGTATTACCAACTACCTCTGGAAAAAATAAAGATAAAATTTATGATGCTTTGGATAATTTACAAGCAGGTGGCTCAACAGCTGGAGGCGAAGGTATTTTACTAGCTTACAAAACCGCTAAAGAAAACTTTATTACCAAAGGTAATAACAGAATTATTTTAGCAACAGATGGCGATTTTAATGTGGGTGTTAGTGGTGATGGAGAATTAGTTCGTTTAATTGAAAAACAAAGAGAAGACGGTGTATTTTTAAGTGTATTAGGTTTTGGAACTGGCAATTACAAAGACTCGAAAATGGAGCAACTGGCAGATAAAGGAAATGGAAACTATGCTTACATTGATAATATTTTAGAAGCAAAAAAAGTGTTGGTAAAAGAAATGGGAGGAACTCTTTTAACCATTGCCAAAGATGTGAAATTGCAACTCGAATTTAATCCTGCTTTTGTAAAAGGGTACCGTTTGGTTGGTTACGAAAATCGTTTATTGAATAATGAAGATTTTAATGACGACAAAAAAGATGCAGGCGAGTTAGGATCAGGACACACTGTAACGGCTATTTATGAAATTATTCCTGCAGGTTCTTCTGAATTAATAGCAAGTATAGACTCCTTGAAATATCAGCAACCAAAACAAACACCGGCACCTTTAGCTTTTAATAATGAGGTAATGACCATTAAATTTAGATATAAAGAACCTAAAGAATCTCATTCAAAACTCATAAGCCATGTAGTATTAAATAAAAAAATAAACTTTAATAGTAGTTCCGAGAATTGCAAATTTGCCTGTGCTGTGGCGGAGTTTGGCTTACTATTAAGAGACTCTAAATTTAAAGGAGAAACTAATTATAAAGAGATTATTGCCTTAGCCAAACAAGCAAAAGGAAAAGACGACGAAGGCTACAGAGCAGAGTTTATTAAACTAGTAGAAATGGCTGAGATTTTAAAAACGAATGTGAAATAAAATCTAATTCTATAAAAAACACCTATCAGGCTTATAGCTATCTGCACATAAAACCTGATAGGTGTATATAAATCAATTAAAGGAACCAGAATTCTCTAGAGTGATATGTAAGCATAGCATTAAAGGTATTATTGATAGATTTTATCGACAATCAAATTCAATACTTCTATTAAAATTAATAGAATAACAATCCACTCTAATAATGTGCTTTTTTTATATTGCATCAAATCTTTAAACAACTCTAAATTTTCTTTGATGATTTGTAAATCTTCATGAATATTCCGATAACGTATTTGAAGGTCAAATGTTTTTTTAAGTCCAATGTCTATTTTATTTAAATTTTCATCTTCCCAAGTTTCAGGAGGCGAATCAAAAATATATAGATTTTGAGAAATTTTATTTTTCAAATTTAATGTTCTTCCAATATAGCGTCTCAGATTTTTACCAGAGATGTTTAATTTTCCTTCGTTTTCGAGGTATTGAATTTGATGGTTGGTTCCTTCCAAAAGAATGTCACTTTGATCGGAGTAAAAATCAAGGGCAACACTATGAGAAACATTCAACATAATAATACGCAAGGTTTCGCTGTCAGCATTAATAATTTCAATCTTATTAAAACCAAAAGAATTATGTTTACAATCGGTCTCAATTACAAACTCTTCATATAATTTATTTTCAAATCTGTTTTTCGTGTACTGAGTCATTAATTTAAAAAACTCTGCAATTTTCATAGCATCATAATTTAAAAAACAGATGACTCCGTATTTAAAAACATACACAAATTTATTTTCTTCGATTTGATAAAAAAGTTCGTCGGGGCTAAAATATTTAAGCTCCGCAGTAAAGTCAGACTTAAAGGCTTTTATGTCTATACTCTCTGAATACTGATAGGCATGAACTTTGAGCATAATTCATTGATTTATAAGTAAAGGTACTTATTTTAATCAACATTTAAAACTCACAAATCTGACTAAAAATGAAAAAGCCTGTATGCATAAGCAAACAGGCTTTAATAAATAGGTATTATAACAATTATGCTGGAGTAACAGTAGATAAAACGTTATTCATGCTTCTCACTGCATCTGCGCTCTTAGCAAATAATGCTTTTTCTTCATCGTTTAATTTAAAGTCAACGATTTTTTCCCAACCGTTTTTACCAATAATTACTGGAACGCCCATGCAAATATCAGATTGACCATATTCTCCTTCTAACATAACGCTGCAAGGAATTAATTTTTTCTGATCGTTTAAGATACTATCAACGATTGTTGCAACTGCTGCACCTGGTGCGTACCAAGCAGAAGTTCCTAACATACCTGTTAATGTAGCACCACCAACCATTGTATCAGCAGCAATTTTTTTCAATGTATCAGCATCTAATGTTTGAGAAACTGGCACACCATTATGAGTCGCTAAACGAGTTAAAGGAATCATAGTAGTATCTCCATGTCCACCAATTACTACACCTTGAACATCACTAGCGGGAGCATTTAATGCTTGAGATAAATAACAATTGAAACGTGCACTATCTAAAGCACCACCCATTCCTATAATACGATTTTTAGGTAAATTACTTCCTTTTAATGCTAAGTAAGTCATAGTATCCATTGGATTAGATACAATGATAATGATTGCATTAGGAGAATGTTTTAAAACGTTTTCAGTTACTGTTTTTACAATTCCTGCATTAATACCAATTAACTCTTCACGAGTCATACCTGGTTTACGAGGAATACCAGAAGTTACAACTACTACATCAGAACCAGCAGTTTTAGCATAATCATTTGTGCTTCCGCTAATGCGAGTATTGAAACCATTTAAAGAAGCTGTTTGCATTAAATCTAATGCTTTACCTTCTGCAAAATTTTCTTTAATGTCTAAAATTACTACTTCACTAGCAATTCTTCTTTGTGCGATATATTCTGCACATGTTGCGCCTACGTTTCCAGCGCCGATAACTGATACTTTTGTCATTTTTTCTAACTGTTTATGTTTTTAATTCTTGTTTATTACTCTTTAATTTTGCGTCACAATATTACGCATCAATTTTCGCATACTTCGCATTTTGTTCAATGAACTCTCTGCGAGGAGGCACTTCATCACCCATTAACATCGCAAACACACGATCAGCTTCAGCTGCACTATCAATCGTTACTTGACGTAAAGTACGAGTAGACGGGTCTAATGTTGTTTCCCATAATTGAATGGCATTCATCTCTCCTAAACCCTTGTATCGTTGAATATTTACGCTTTCTGGCTTATCTCCACCTAATATTTTAACCTGTTCTGCACGATCAACTTCGTTCCAACAATACACTTGGTCTTTTCCTTTTTTCACCAAATATAATGGAGGCGCCGCAATATAAACATGACCTTTCTCAACTAATTCTCTCATATGACGGAAAAAGAATGTTAAAATTAACGTGGTAATATGCGAACCATCTACATCGGCATCACACATAATCACAATTTTATGGTAACGTAATTTTTCCATGTTTAAAGCACGGTCATCTTCTTTCGTACCTCTGAAAACGCCTAGAGCTGTAAATATGTTTTTAATCTCTTCATTTTCGTAAATTTTATATTCTAACGCTTTTTCAACATTTAAAATTTTACCTCTTAATGGTAAAATAGCTTGAAAATCACGATTACGGCCTTGTTTTGCTGTTCCACCCGCTGAATCACCCTCAACTAAGAACAATTCGCATGCCATTGGGTCATTATTAGCACAATCAGCTAATTTACCAGGTAAGCCAGAACCAGACATGACTGATTTACGTTGCACCATTTCGCGGGCTTTACGAGCTGCATGACGAGCTGTAGCCGCTAAAACTACTTTATCAACGATTAAACGTGCTTGTTTTGGATTTTCTTCTAAGTAATTCCCTAAAGCTTCGCTGATGGCAGAATCAACTGCTCCAGTAACTTCACTATTTCCTAATTTTGTTTTTGTTTGTCCTTCAAATTGTGGCTCTTGAACTTTAACAGAAACTACTGCTGTTAAACCTTCTCGGAAGTCATCCCCACTAATTTCGAACTTAATATTCTTGAACATGCCATTTTTCTCGGCATAGCTTTTTAAGGTACGAGTTAAACCTCTACGGAAACCCGCCAAGTGAGTACCACCTTCGTGTGTATTAATATTATTTACATAACTCTGAATACTTTCGCTATAAGAATGATTGTACAACATCGCTACTTCAACTGGAATTCCATTTTTCTCACCTTCGATGTGAATGACGTCATCCATTAATTTTTCTTTACCTCCATCGATGTATTGAACGAATTCTTTTAAACCACCTTCACTATGGAATGTTTCTGAGTAAGAAACACCATTTTCGTCTTTTTGACGATCGTCTAATAAATGTATTGTAATCCCTTTATTTAAAAAGGCCAATTCACGCATACGATTTGCTAAAGTGGCATAATTATATTCCCCAACGGTAAAAATGCTTAAATCGGGCTGAAAAGTAACAATAGTACCTCTTTCGGTTGTATCACCAACTACCTTTGCTGGGTATTGAGGAATTCCTTTTCTGAACTCCTGCATCGTAATTTTACCATCTCTGCCATGAACTTCTGCAATTAATGGATCAGATAATGCATTAACGCAGCTTACACCTACTCCATGTAAACCACCAGATACTTTATAAGTATCTTTATCGAATTTACCACCTGCATGTAAAACTGTCATAACAACTTCTAAAGCACTTACACCTAATTTAGGGTGAATGCCAGTTGGAATACCACGTCCATTATCTTTTACACGAATCGCATTATTTTCTAAAATAGTAACTGTTATTTGATCACAATGACCAGCTAATGCCTCATCAATAGAATTATCAACCACCTCATATACTAAATGATGTAAACCTTTTACACCAATATCGCCAATATACATGGCTGGTCTTTTTCTAACCGCTTCTAATCCTTCTAATACTTGAATATTATCGGCACCGTAATTCGTCTTGTCAATCGCTGTATTTTCTTCCATAAATTGTGAGTTCTTCTTATTAAGTATATAATTCTTAAATATAGCGATTTTATTGGGTTTTTAGGTATTTTTTTTATGTGATTTTACTAACAAATGTTAATAAAATTATAGGTAAAAAAGTTGAAAAAAATTTGCTGAAATCTGATATGTTTTTTTTGAGAATTTGAACGAAATTTTTTACTACCACTAAATAATTTTTTATTCCTAGTTTTTTTAAAAAACAATTAAAATATACCTTATATATATAAACGAATTTTCGATGATAATCATACAAGGTCTTAATTCGTGTTAAAAAATAAAAATTAAAAGAATAAATAAGTTTTTTTTATTGTAGTTTTGAAGTCGTAAATGAAAATCAATAAAGCTACATATTTCTCCTTTTTCTTCTTGTTTTGTTTTTTAGCATCATTTTCATTCAATACATACAATTGTATTCACACAATTTCTTCTAAAACAAATTTTAAGAATAATAAAAATATTACGATTTCTACTAAAGAAGAAAACAAAACTGTTCCGAGTGATTTTTTATTTGAGGAAAACGAAACTGAGAGCGAAACTAATTTTGAAGCTCAAGTTTTTATACTTCCTTTTTTCATTACTTATTTTCAATACGAGTCTCTTCAAGCTAAACTCGTTTCTGCACAACCTTTAGCAGAAAAACTAACTACCCCAATCTATATTGAGGTTTGTAATTTCCGTATTTGATTTTTAAAACTATGCAGTTTCTTATACTGTATATCATTTTTAGGCAGATTTGATTTCTAAGTCATTTCGCCTTCTTTAGTCTATTCAATTATTATAACGTAAATTTTTAATTCATTATGCGAAAAAGTATCGTATTAATTAGTATGTGTGTAGCATTATCACACATCAGTTGCCAACACTCAGAAAGTGAAAAAGAAGAAGAAACAAAGTTTCTAGTAACAAGCCCTTTAAAAAAAGACACACTCATCACAAGAGATTATGTGTGTCAAATACATGCCATACAGCATATTGAATTAAGAGCTATGGAAAAAGGTTATTTAGAAACCATATTTGTTGATGAAGGTCAGTTTGTAAAAAAAGGTCAGCAAATGTTTAAAATTATGCCTCAAATTTATAATGCAGAATTGCAAAAAGCACAAGCTGAAACCAATTTTGCAGAAATAGAATATCAAAATACTAAGCAACTTTCAGAAAAAAATGTCGTATCTCCAAACGAATTAGCATTAGCTAAGGCTAAACTAGATAAGGCAAAAGCAGAACAATTCCTAGCTCAAACACATTTACAATTTACAGATATTAAAGCTCCTTTTGATGGCATCATGGATCATTTTCAAGTAAGACTAGGAAGCTTGATTAATGAAGGCGATCTGTTAACCACTTTGTCTGACAACAGCGAAATGTGGGTTTACTTTAACGTTCCAGAAGCCGAATATTTAAATTATAAAACGCATGCAACTGAAGAAAATTTATTAAAAGTTAACCTATTAATGCCAAATAATAGTGTTTTTAAATATCCCGGAGTAGTAACGGCTATTGAAGCGGATTTTAATAATGAAACCGGTAACATCGCGTTCAGAGCTACATTCCCAAATCCTGAAAGACTATTAAGACATGGTGAGACAGGTAATATACAAATGGGAATTCCACTTAAAGGCGCCATCATTATTCCTCAAAAAGCAACCTTCGAAATTCTTGAAAAAAAGTTCGTTTATGTAATCGACAAAGACAATAAAATTAAGTCGAGAGAAATTACTGTTGCTGCAGAATTGCCGCATATTTTTATTGTTAGCAAAGGTCTTAAGGAAAATGACAAAATTCTTCTTGAAGGGTTACGTCAAGTAGAAGAAAATGAAAAAATAAACTACAAGTTCTTAAAACCTGACTCTGTAATTTCAAATTTAAGCTTATATGCTGAGTAATTTATCTTAAAAAATAAAAAAATATGTTTAGTAAATTTATACGTAGACCGGTATTTGCCATTGTAATATCGATCGTCATCATCTTTATAGGTTCATTGGCAATCAAGCAACTTCCTATTTCGCAATTTCCGGATATTGCACCTACGACTGTAAATATATTTATTGCGTATCCTGGATCTAGTGCAGACGTATTAGTGAAATCTACTCTGATTACATTGGAGCAAGCTATCAATGGTGTGCAGGATATGAGGTATATCGCAACTGACGCAACCAGTGCCGGTGAGGCTACCATGCGTATCATTTTTGAGCCAGGTACAGATCCAAACGATGCCGTTATTAGGGTAAAAACAAGGGTAGATCAAGTTATGCCTCTTTTACCTGAACTAGTTCAACGCGAAGGAGTTATTATCACACCTATTCAGCCAAGTATGTTGATGTATGTCAATCTTTATTCCACCAAAAAGAGCATGGATGAAAAATTTTTATTCAATTATGCTACTGTAAACATGATTCGTGAAATTCAACGAATCAAAGGTGTGGCAAGAGCGCAAATATTGGGTAGCCGCAGATACGCTATGCGAGTATGGTTAAACCCTGAGCGTATGCGTGCATATAAAATTTCTGTAGAAGAGGTAATGACAGCACTCGGTGAACAAAGTATCATTGGTCGTCCTGGCAGGATAGGACAAAGCTCTGGAATTGCTGCACAATCACTAGAATATGTGCTCACCTATAAAGGAAGGTTTAACAAACCCGAAGAGTATGAAAGTATTATCATTCGAGCAAACGCTGAAGGTGAAAGTATTCACCTGCGGGATATTGCTACAGTAGAATTAGGCAGTGAATTTTTTGATATTTATTCAAATCTAAATGGAAATGCGTCTTCAGCAATTGTGCTAAAGCAAAATTATGGTAGTAATGCGAGTGATGTAATTGCAGAAGTTAAAACGACACTGGAAGAGATGAAAAAATCTTTTCCTCCTGGTCTCGATTATAAGATTAGCTATGATGTTTCGCAATTCCTGGACGCATCTATAGAACAGGTAATTGACACACTGCGTGATGCATTTATTCTTGTTGCTCTGGTTGTTTTTATATTTCTTGGCGACTGGCGTTCAACATTGATACCAATTCTGGCTGTTCCAATATCATTGATTGGTGCGTTTTTCGTTATCCAGTTTTTTGGAATTTCAATCAACCTAGTAACGCTTTTCGCACTTGTACTTGCTATTGGTATTGTGGTAGATGATGCCATCGTCGTCGTCGAGGCCGTGCATGCAAAATTTGATGAAGATCCAAATATCTCACCTTACAATGCTGTAAGAAAAGTGCTTGGTGAAATCAGTGGAGCTATTATCGCTATCACATTTGTAATGGTGTCGGTGTTCGTTCCTATCTCATTCATGTCGGGTCCTGTAGGTACATTTTATCGTCAGTTCTCAATTACAATGGCAAGCTCAATTGTAATTTCAGCTTTAATTGCACTTACACTTACGCCTGTATTATGTGCGATGCTTTTAAAAAATCATCATGGGCATCCAAAAAAGAAAAATTTACTAACAAGATCACTTGATAGTTTTAACAGAGGGTTTGAAAAATTAACAGGAAAATATGTTTGGCTGCTGAAATTAATTGTTCACAGGAGAACGGTTACTTTTGCAATATTGATCATATTTTGCGCGGGGATTTATTATGAAAGTCAGATTGTGCCTTCAGGTTTTATTCCTAATGAGGATCAAGGAACTATCTATGCCATTATTCAAACTCCTCCAGGCTCTACACTTGAAAAAACCAACGAGGTGTCTCAGAGACTTCAGAAAATTTGTGAAAAAGTTGATGGAGTTGAATCAGTTTCCTCATTAGCAGGATATGAGATTATGACAGAAGGACGAGGATCAAATGCAGGTACTTGTTTAATCAATCTTAAAAGTTGGTCGGAGCGCCATCATACCGTAAAAGAGGTGATGGAAGAACTGGAAGCGAAAACAAAAGAACTTGGAGCAATTGTCGAATTCTTTGAACCACCTGCAATACCAGGCTTCGGTACATCCGGAGGATTTTCTATGCGTTTACTAGATAAAAATACCGAAACAGATTACCACGAGTTTGACAAAATAAATAAGGAGTTTATGAGTAACCTGAGTAAACGAAAAGAACTCACTGGTTTGTTTACATTTTTCGCAGCCAATTATCCACAATACGAGCTAGAAATAGATAACAACCTAGCCATGCAAAAAGGAGTATCTATTGGAAAGGCAATGGAGAACCTGAATATATTGATAGGTAGTACATATGAACAAGGGTTTATTAAGTTCAACCAGTTTTTTAAAGTATATGTTCAGTCAGATCCGAAATTCAGAAGACTTCCTTCTGATCTTTTAAATCTGTATGTAAAAAATGACCGTGGAGAAATGGTACCATATTCATCCTTTATGAAACTGATAAAAGGACAGGGACCAAATGAGATTACCCGTTTCAATTTGTATAACTCAGCCTCTATCCAAGGCCTTCCTGCTAAAGAGTACACCACTGCCGATGCTATACAGGCAATACGAGAAGTGGCTGCCAAGACTTTACCAAAAGGCTACGATATAGCTTTTGAAGGGCTTTCGTATGATGAATCTAGAAGGGGAAATGAGGCTCTTTATGTGTTCATTATTGTATTAATGTTTGTGTATTTTGTATTAGCCGCACAGTACGAAAGTTTTCTCATTCCTTTTGCTGTTGTATTATCACTTCCGGTAGGGGTATTTGGTTCGTTTTTAATGCTGAAGCTAATGGGGCTTGAAAACAATATTTACGCCCAGATCGGATTAATCATGTTGGTAGGTTTATTAGGGAAGAATGCCGTATTGATTGTAGAATTTGCTATTCAAAAACGAAAAGAGGGAGAAACCATTCTCAATGCTGCTATTGAAGGAGCAAAAGTCCGTTTCCGACCGATTCTAATGACTTCATTTGCCTTTATAGCCGGATTAATTCCATTGGTTATGGCACACGGAGCCGGAGCCATCGGTAATAGAACCATTGGAGCTTCTGCCTTAGGTGGTATGCTATTCGGAACCATTTTCGGCGTTATAATCATACCCGGATTATACTACATATTCGCCAAACTGGCAGATGGGCGTCAACTGATTAAATACGAAGAGGAGTCTAGTTTAACAGAAGACATTGTTCATCAAATAGATAATTTTCCACAAACTCCAGAAAATGAAAATGATAACTAGAAAAAAAATAATAGTATATGTTGGATTCATAAGTTTATCCATGGTATACAGTGCTTGTATTGGTCCGTCTGTTATTAAAAGAACTGAGAACAAAACTGTTCCTACAAGCTATAATAGCACTAAAGATTCTACCAATACAGCAACTATAAAATGGAAAACATTTTTTAAAGATCAATATTTAATCGCGTTAATAGATACAGCTTTAAAAAATAATCAAGAGTTGAATATTATTATGCAAGAAATTAATATTGCTAAAAATGATGTAAGAGCCAAGAAAGGTGCATACATGCCAAATTTGGAAGCTGGTATTGAAGCTGGTATTGATAAATCGAGTCGATATACAATTAAAGGTGCAAATGAAGAAGCAAATGATATAGTTGCAGGGCAAAAAAATCCTTCACCTTTATCAAACTATATTGCTGGAGCAAACATATCATGGGAAGTTGATATTTGGAAAAAATTACGGAATGCAAAAAAAGCAGCTGTGTTCAGATATTTATCGAGTATTGATGGGAAAAACTTTATGGTGACACATTTGGTTGCTGAAATTTCTAATTCATATTACGAATTGCTTGCCCTTGATAATCAATTAGAAATTTTGAAACAAAATATCGAACTCTACCAGAATTCGCTTGAAATTGTAAAGCTCGAAAAAAATGCAGCAAGAGTAACGGAATTGGCAGTTCGTAGATTTGAAGCGGAAGTACTGAAAAATCAAAGTCGTCAGTTTTATATTGAACAACAAATTACTGTAACTGAAAATCATCTTAATTATTTGATGGGTAGGTTTCCACAAGCTATTGCAAGAAACTCAAAATCATTTATTGATTTGCCAGTTGATACTATTCACTCAGGAATACCTTCGCAACTTTTAGAAAACAGACCTGATATTAAAAAAGCTGAACGAGAATTAATAGCTTCAAAACTAGATGTAAAATCGGCTAAAGCTGAATTTTATCCAGCCTTAAAAATTACAGCTGGTGCAGGTTATAGTGCATTCAATCCAAAATACATTATAGAAACACCACTCTCATTAATTTATAATGTAGCGGGTAATTTAGTAGCACCTTTAATTAATAGAAATGTTATAAAAGCAAATTACTATTCGGCTAATTCAAAACAAGTACAAGCTATTTATAATTACGAGCGTAGTATTTTAAATGCACATATCGAAGTGGCAAACCAACTTTCAAATATCAGTAATCTTAAAAAGAGCTATGATTTAAAAACAAAACAAATTCAAGCACTTACCGAATCTATTGATATTTCAAATACCTTATTCAAATCGGCCAGAGCCGATTATATGGAAGTTTTACTAACACAACGAGATGCATTAGAATCAAAATTTGAGTTAATTGAAACAAAAAAACAACAAATGAATGCAATGGTAACTATTTTTGAAGCATTAGGTGGTGGTTGGAGATAATCCATACCACTATGCTAAAGAAGCTTGCTAACCTTAGTCAAAAAAATCTGCATTTTTATTTCATAGTTTTCATGCAGACAATGGAGACTAGGGTCTAGCAAGACCATTGCATCTTGAATAGAATTTCTTAAAAAGGAATAAAAGTTAAACCTGCCATTAAATTAAAACGTTGGCTTGGATATTTTTCCCAACGGTAATAACGTGTATTGGCAATATTATTAAAGTTTACAAAGAAAGATAACATTTTACTATATCGGTATTCTGCACCAATGTTTACATCAACAATACCTTTCATTAATTTTGATTCCGTTGTGTAAATGAAATTATTTTCCACTTGTGTTAAAGCAAATTGATTACCTATAACAAAAACATCTGCTTTTAAGATAATTTTACTTTTCAGATTATAAACCGTAGATAAAGTAATGTCATAATCAGGTTTATGATAAGCTCTCTCTAAATTTTTTGTTTTGTATAAGTAATAATTTCCTTTAGCTATAAAATGTACTTTTTCTTTGTACTGATACTTCACTTGTCCAGAAACATTAAACAAATTAGTATTATCATAAATAACTTTATATTGATTATCAAGCGTTCCGTTTTTAGTATAATCAATCACAAAGAAATGCATACTATCTACAATGCTATAACTTGCTTTAGCATCATAACTTGTTTTTGAACTCAAATTACCTTTTAAACCTCCAAATACATTGAATTTTGTGTTTGAATTTTTGTAATTAATAACAGACGTGATAAACGGATTTTCGTTTGATAAACTTCTTAATGAATTTTTCTGTAAGCCTCCATTAATCCCAACATAAGGAATGATAATACTTTCATACACATCAAACTGAGCATTTAATTGAGGATGGAAATAAAATTTTGCACTTTCTCCTGTATACATATCAACTGTTGCAGCCAAACCTATATCTGCCATCCATTTTTTACCTTTAGTTTCAAAATAAGGATTTAATCTTATTATCATATCATTAAAAGTGTCATTTGGTAATTTGTGATTATAAAAATCCGCATCAAATGCTACAAACAATCTTTCCTTATTAATATATGTATTGAACAAGGTATTTAGTTTCACATTATTTTCAGCTACATGATAGATGTCTGTTAAATTATGATACCCTAATTTAATAAAATGATTAATCTTACTACTATCAGTATAATGACTTTGAACTTTAATTACTGGTTCAAATAATTGATAACGTTGTTTCGTGTAATCTTTTGATAAATTATTTTCTGTTGTATCATATCCATAAAAATGCACCACATTTCTTTTATAATTAAACTCTCCCGTTAAGGTATGTTTCTTGTAAAATTTCTTTCCAAATACTTCTCCTTCATTATCGCTGTATCCACTATATCCTACATCTTTTAAATGAGATGATGATGAAATATGTTTGATATGTGCGCCATAAGCAACATCTCTTGTTCTAATACTATTAATCCAAAATTCGCCATAAGGTGTTGTATAAGTACCCATTCCTATTTTTAAAAGCGAACGATATAATTTTGATAGTGGCTCGTTTTGCATTTTAGCTGCGTCGATAGGAATAACTTCGTATTTAGAAACCAAAGGAGTAGATACAATTCCGTAATTGATGTTAGCTATCTTTTTCACAGTATCTTTTATCTCTGGCAAATCGCCCAACTTAACAGCATCCTTAATAGTTGGTTCAAACTCGCTCGTTGCTTTTAATTCAATATCCTTCATTCCAGTTTGAGCCAAGGTTGCTGCTACATATCCAAAAATAAGCAACAACACAAAAAACCATTGTAGTTTTTTAATTCTACGTTTTTGAATTTGCTGTTCTTGTTCGTACATAGCAGAATTACCATACTTACTTGAAGATAGTATCGTATTGCTATTAAATAATTTTATTTCTCTCATGTTATCTTTTTCTGAAATATCTTTTAATTATTGTTTTTTTAATGAATCCATTTTTGCTTCATACAATTGATCAAACAAATCTTTATCCGCTTTGGTTTCTTTAAATTCAATTTTCATTTCGTTACCATTTTGTTGTTCTTGTAACATTCGTGCAGCCTTTTTAGCTTTTAATTTTTCAAGCTTTGCGGTAGCCTCATCAATAAATTCTTGTTTAGGTTTACCATCAATAACTGTTTGTAACATTAATTCAGCATCAGCGTCATCACCTTTAGCAATATATGAATCTGCTAATAACAACAAGCCTTTAGTATTCCAATCATCATTTGAATATTCATAGCCAACTAATGTGGTAATCGTTTTTTCAACCGCTGTATAATCTTGTTTTGCTAATTGAATTTTAGCAATATGATATAAAGCCTCTGCCCCTGTAATATTCTTAGCAGATTTATGAATAGCTTTAAACTCAATTAAAGCATCATCAAAACGACTTAATTCGAATAATGATTTTGCTTTATCGTACTTAGCTTCGTTTGTTTGTTGAGGAGTAATTTTCTCTGTATTTAAAACCTTTACGGCAAAATCTAAAGCCACTTCATAGTTTTTTAAATTAAAAGCGCTTCTCATAGCACCAATTCTTCCGCTTAATTTATTAGCAGGTGTTTCAGCATACTCTTCTAACTTTTGATATAAAGGCAATGCTTCTTCGTATTTTTTATCTTTATATAATAAGTAGGTTAATTTTAATAAAGATGTTTCTGAATAAATACCACGTGATTTATTGACGATATATTGATATGAAGGTTGAGCTTTATCGTATTGACTATTACTATAAGCACACTCTGCATAACAAAAATGAGCTTCACTAATAAATTTACCTTCGGGATACTTACTGATATAACTACCAAATTTAGCCATTGCTAAATCACAATTCTTTTGATTATAGTAAGCTTCTTTTGCCGCTTCATATAAAGATGATTCTAATTCATTTGTATTTAAAGGATTGCCAACAGAATTAAAATAGGTTGCCATTTCATCAATTTTCCCTTGAGCTTCAAATATTTTTTTAATCATTGGTAATACTTCTCGTGCTTCAGACCCTTTTGGATCTTTCTTCACAATCTGATCAAAATAAGAGAATGCTTTATCATCTTCTTTCCTTTCATAATAAACCAACCCTATACCCGCCAATGAAGAAGCTACAAAAGACGAATTTGGATATGTATCTAATATCTTCTGATAATAAATCACAGCATTATCTCCATCTCCTAAGTCTTTACGATACGTTTCTGCTGTTTCAAATATAGCAGCTGCTAAATAATTAGATTTAGGATATTTAGAAGCCAACATTTTTAAATCGCTAATTTTTTCCTGATTATTTTTCAATAAACCGCTGCACAATGCTTTTTGATACATACAGTAATCTACATCCAACTGGTTTAATGCAATAGCAGTTTCATAATAATCCGCTGCTTGAGGATATACATTATTCATAAAATAACTATCTGCTGTTCTGATATTAGCATCTGCCACTTTTTTAGAATCATATGAATTTTTACTGATTAAAAATTTACGGAATGAAATGTTCGCGTTTTCATAATCCTTCTTGTTTTTTTGCTGAAAATAAGCATATCCAATGTTGTAATTAGACAAATCATATTCCTTTAAACTGAAAGCACCTTCATTTAATTGAAAAGATTTCCAGGTTTCAATGGCTGTTACATAATCTTTTTTAATGTATGAAATCTCCCCAAGCCAATACTGAGATAAGGCATTATACGTTTTATCAAAATTAACGGCTAGTGATTTTTTAAAATAACGTGAAGCGCTATCTAAATCAATATTATTAAAAAACTCAACCGCCTTAAAATAAATTAGTTTTTGGTATGTGATTTTTAAAATTGGATCTAGAGGCTGAATCTTCTCGATAGAGGCAATGGCTTGAGAGTAATTTTTAGTGGTAGAATATACATTTACTAAATAATTATACGCTTCTGCTTTTCTTAATGACTCAGGATAATCCTTAATGTATTTTTGAAAAGCGATAACCGCATCATTATATGGTGCAAAGGATAATTCGTAACATAATTTAGCATAACTAAATAAAGCATCTTCAGTAATTTTAGGATCAAAAGAAGTTGTTGAGGCTGCATAAAAAGCATTACGCGCTTTAGTTTTACTATTATTTTTTACATGGCAATCAGCTAAATGATACCAAGCGTTTTGAGCTAAACTATCTTTTGCTTCAGTTGCCTTTTCAAAATTGATAATGGCATTTTTATAATCCTTAATTTGATAGTAACAATAGCCTATTTCATAACTTCCTTGTGCATTAAATCCTCCACCTGTCGTTTCAGATTTTTTAAAATAAGTCAATGCATTTGTAAAATCTTTTAAATTAAAGTAAGACTCTCCAATCATTCGGTTAATCTCACCTTCTTTTTGAACATGAGTTGAATCATCTAATAAGGCTGGGGCATTTTTTACAACTTCAGAAAATTTACCTTGAATAAAATAAATTTGAGTAATGTAATAAGGCACTACAGAACCAAACGTTTCGTTATTCAATAAACGATTAAAACCTTGTAAAGCTGTTTCATATTTTTTTTCTTGATATAAAATATGAGAATAATAATAGTTTGCTGGATGCGCGTATTTATTATCTACATCTTTAATTTCAAATAAATCTGTTTTTGATTTTTCGAAATTTTTAGTCACAAAATAACTATAGCCTCTTTTGAAATAAAGTTCTGCCAAATTATCTTTACTTAAATCGTAAATATCTACTTTCTCTAAATACTGAATAGACTCTTCATACTTCTTCTTTCTGAAATTTGATTTACCTAAATAAAAATAACCCCATTTAACCTTGTTACTTTCTGGATGACGTTCAATAAATTCCTTCATTCGCCATTCTCCATCCTTATGAAATAACTCAATGCCGCAAGCCGCCGCATAATACTCAGCATCGGTTTTAAGCAAGGTATTGCCTTTAACTAAAGCCATGTAATCTACAAACGCTTTTTGAGCAGCAGTGTATTGTTTTTTATCAAACAATTCCATTGCGGTTTTATAAGTTGCGTCTTTATCAAGATATAACTGTGTTTTTTGAGCAAACAAAAATCCTGAAAAGGTTAATAACAGTAGGCTTATGAAATATTTTTTAATCATCATGTTTTGTATAATCGTATATAAAAAAATCGTTACAATAAATTTTCATAAAAAAATTACTGCAACTAAATACTCTTTAAAATTTGCTCTTAAAAATAGCTGACAAATAAACGCCCTTAACACATTGATTACGTAGTTATTAACCCGGTTGTGTTAAAACATGAAACAGAAAGTATTTATAGTAAGCCAATTACTTTCTAATTTCACAACAGAAATATTTACTATGATTAACGACTCGGTTATTGAATTTAAGGACGCTACTATTTTTCAAGGAGACGTTCCGGTGATTACTAATTTAAATTTAGCCTTAAATAAAGGCGAATTTGTGTATCTATTAGGTAAAACTGGTAGCGGCAAGAGTAGTTTACTAAAAACTATTTACGGCGACTTGGAGTTAACTCAAGGATTTGGGGAAGTGGCTGGTTTTAAATTACACAACTTAAAACGTAAGGAAATCCCTTTTTTACGCCGTAAACTAGGGATTGTATTTCAGGATTTTCAGTTATTAAGCGATAGAAATGTGTTTGAAAATCTTCGTTTTGTGATGAAAGCTACTGGTTGGACAGATGAAGTGAAAATAAAAATGCGTGTAAAAGACGTGTTATCAAAAGTTGGATTGGAAAGTAAAGAACAATCTATGTCTTTTCAGTTATCTGGAGGGGAGCAACAACGTATTAGTATTGCACGTGCCTTAATAAACGAACCTGAAATTATTTTAGCAGATGAGCCAACTGGAAATTTAGATCCTGAAACATCTGAAGAAATTATGAAAATATTATTGGATATTAGTAAACAAGGGCGTTGTATTTTATTTGCCACTCATGATTTACTACTATATAGTAAGTTTCCTGCTCGAACTTTAATGTGTGAAAACAACAAAATTGCAGATAGTGTTTCATTAAAATAATGAACGATTCTTTTGATATATCTTATTATGAGTCACCAATTGGATTAATTCAAATAAAAAGTATTAATCAAAAAATTTGTTCTGTTTTATTTGTAGAAAAAGAAACAGAGCCATTCACCATTGATACTGCTTTAAACAAAGAGTGTATCAAACAATTAAAAGAATATTTTGCAGGCACTCGTTTACAATTTGATTTACCTATTTTTCAGATAGGAACCGACTTTCAACAAAAAGTATGGAGTGAAGTTTACAAAATACCCTACGGCGATACTACTACATATGCCTTATTAGCGCATAAAATTGGAGATATCAAAAGCATAAGAGCGGTAGGAACAACTAATGGCAAAAATAAAATTGCGATTATTGTGCCTTGTCACCGTGTGATTGGCTCTGATGGCAGTTTAACAGGTTATGCTTGGGGACTTGATAAAAAAGAATGGCTCTTGAAACATGAAATAGAACATTCGGGGCCTGTTGAGGGAAGGTTGTTTTAAGTTATGTCAGTTCGAGTGATTTTCTGTCTGCCTCTTACGGAAAATTGTATCGAGAACTTTTCTATGTCGCATCTCGCTCGATACGGATTTAAAAGAGACATAAATCCTACTCGATGTGACAGTATATATCTTTATTTTATCTTTTCCAGCTTAACATACACATTTCTATCCAAAGAAATTGTTTTTGTTTTCTTTTCTAAAGTAATAGTTTGCCATTGATTTGTGGGCTTAATTAAAATCTCTTTATCTGTTTTAATTTTGACTGGCATATTAAACTCATTTAAACAGTTTGTATATCTAAACGATAATTTGTTATTCTTAATTTTATATTCTAGTACTGGTATTTGAGTCGTTCGTAAATACTGATTAAACAAAGGAGTGAAATCAATTTCTGTGTTTTTATTAATAAATGCTTCTAACTCTTTTGATGAAACTGTTTTGTGATAAAACATTTTATTCATCTCTCTTAACAGAAATCTAAATTTATCATCGTCATTCATTACTTGTCTAATCATATGCACCACTTGACTTCCTTTGTTATACATGTCTCCACTACCCTCTTTATGAACACCATACTGACCAATAATCGGAATATCATTACTAATGGATTTCTTCACTCCTTCACAATAATCATTACCTGCCTCTTTTCCAAATTCGCATTCGTTAAATAATACCTCAGCATAAGACGTAAATCCTTCATGAATCCAATTATCGGCCACATCACTTGCTGTTATATTATTTCCAAACCATTCATGTCCGCTTTCGTGTACTACAATAAAATCCCATTTTAAACCCCAACCTGTATTTGATAAATCTCGTCCGGCATAACCGTTTAAATAGTAATTACCATAAGCCACATTGCTTTGGTGCTCCATTCCTAAATAAGGAGCTTCCACAATTTTATAAGAATCTTCATAAAATGGATAAGACCCAAACCAATACTCAAAGCATTTGATGGTTTTAGTGACATTAGGTTTTAAATGAGCAATTGCTTTTTGTTTGTGATAATTCAACACCCAATAATCAGTGATTAATTTTCCTTTTTCTCCTTCAATCGAATCATGCAGTAATGTGTATTTTCCGATGTATGGAATGATATTATAATTGTTGATTGGATTAACAACTAACCAAGTATATTTATCATATCCATTATTTAATGTTTCTTTTTTTGCTAAACGACCATTTCCTATACCGATTAATGTATCAGGAACTATAATGTTTAATATCGTAGCATTATCAGGCTCGTCACTTTGAATATCTTTACAAGGATACCAAATACTTGGTCCATTACCTTGACAAGCCACGCTCATCCATGGATTCCCTAAAGAATCTTTTTTCCAAACCCAACCTCCGTCCCAAGGTGGATTTTTAGCTTCGCGTGGTTTACCAGAAAAAAACACATTTAAAACATGACGAGAGTTTTTAATTTGATTTTCTAATGAAACCATCCAACGATTATTTTCTCTTTTGAAAGTCTTAATTTTCAAATCATCATAAAAAACACTATCAATCATCATCGGTGCTTGAAGATCTAATTGCATTAAATTCAAAGATTCTAAAACACTGTACTCAATTTTATTATTTCCAGTAAGAGTTTTCGAACTATAATCTGGTTTTACTGTAAGATTATAAACCTTCACATCCCACCAAGAACGATAAACATGATTACTTCCAAGTAAGCTATCTTCTTTTGTAAAAGCTTTTGATTGAGCTAATCCAAATACAGAAGACAATAAAAAAATCAACACAGCACTATTTCTCATAACGATTGGCTTAATGTATTTTTTAAATGTTCGTCAAATTCTCCAAAAACTTCCTTATTCAATAATTCATAATCATTGGGGAAATAACTCTTAGCGAAATTCTTATTTTTCAAATGATGTATTTGATGACATAATCCAAATAATGGTTCAATAATGTGTGATGCAATAAATATAGTTTTTCCTTTTTTATTTAATAATTCAATAATATATTGCAATGACTTATTTGACTCAATATCCAAGCCATTAAAGGGTTCATCAAAAATAAACAATTGTTTATCTTGTTTTAATTGAGAAAGGATCAACAATTTTTTTTTCATTCCTGTAGAATAATTTTCAATAAACTCATCTAAAGGTAAATTAAAAATATGTGCTAACTCTGTCTCATTAAAATTGCTATTAGTTTTAGGAAAGATAGATAAAAATTCAGAAGCAGTAAGTTTAGGATAGAAAAAAAATTCTGCATCAATGTAGGCAATATTCTTCTTCAAAACCTCAGCATTGTTTAATAATATAGTTCCATTATCAGGTATTAAAAATCCTGCTAATACATTAAAGAAAGTTGTTTTACCACTTCCGTTCAAGCCTACAATTCCATGAATGTGGTTAACTTCAAAAGAAATATTTACATCTTTTAAAACTGGTTCTTCGTTATAACTAAACGACAAATCTTTAATTGACAACATCTAAATAATGACTTAAATTTTTAATAGCACCGGCTCTTGATTGCACATAAAATATAATAGCTAATGGAAATAAGTATGGAATAAATAAACCTAAAATCATCACAATTAATTTTATTTGATGATTACTAACCGAGTTTTTATATTGATAACTCTCGTATTTTAAAGCAATAACTGTAGCTAATATCAAGACATTATAGGCAAAAAAATACATATTAAACATCCATAAATCTGGATTAAAAATGGAATTGATTAAAAGAATTGGAAAATTAACTAGCACCATTTTTTTTACTCCCGAATTTAAAAGTGATGCTATCAATTGCTTTGGTGTTTGTTGAGAAGCTTGCAACATCTGTACACTTTCATTGGCTTCATAAAAAGAAAATATCACATTGTTAAATAAAAATAAGGTCACTAATGGAAACAATTTTAAAGGACTAAGAGCTAAAGCCAACAAAAACAAAATAATTAATAAAACTAAATTCCTTCTAACTCCCGAAATAAATATAAAATCATCCTTAAAAAAACGGGTAATAAAACTAAATTTAAAAGTGTTCTTGGTTTTAAAATTCACAAATGGAATAGTAAAAACCAAAACATGCAGAATAAAAAAACAATACCAGTAATTAGTAAACAAACAAGAAATTGAAACTGGTAACAAAAATAACTGATACTCTATAAGTATTTGAAATTTCGCTCTCTCAAAATGCTTAGTTATAAAAGCAAAATCTCTTCGGTTCTTATGAAAATTATGAAACAAATACACAACAATTCCTGCTGCATATAAGCCTATTTGTTTTTGATGATTAAATACAAAAAAAGAAACACAAGACACTAAAGCAACAATCACAAAAAATAAAAAACCTAAATCTCTTTTTAGTTGAAAGAATCTTATTTTAAGGAGTTGATTCATTAATTACTATTTTCCTTCCTTAGCTTTTTGCATAGGATTACCTCCGGTGCTTTGTCCACGACCAACGGTTTTTCCTTTAAATACATCAAAGCGACTAGGAGCTTCTTTTACATTCCATGTATTGTTTTTCTCGTCGATGTCACACGTTTCTTTATATGGATCTAACACAATAGAAGCTACTTCTTTATTCTTAGCATAAGTCTTTACTACATTCTTTTCGTTCTTACGCCAAACATACGCATTCACTCTATCAATCTCCGAACTACCATCTTTAAAATTCCATTGAATAATTAATGGTGTTACACAACCTCCTTTATTAGTGAAATAAATTTCATAATTATATTTTCCTTTAATACTCTCAAATGCAGAATCACTTACCGCTTCTAAATTCTCATAACGATTCATTGGTTTCTTTTCTACTGCTGTTTTTACTTCTGGTTTATAATGGAAATAAAAATCACGTAAGGTTGTATCGACATCCACTAAAAATTTTAATCCTTGTTCTCTGTTTCTGATTTTTGAAACTGGTTCAAATGTGTCTTTTGCTTTTGGATAAATCCTCATGGTATCCATTTTCACAGGCACTTCTTTATTATTCACTAAAGTATAAGCTTTCACTGAATCTACTGACACATCCACTGGTTCAATATCATAAAACCAAGCTCTCCAATACCAATCTAAATCAACAGCGCTCGCATCTTCCATGGTTCTAAAAAAATCAGCAGGAGTTGGATGTTTAAATGCCCAACGGGTGCAATATTGTTTAAATGCAAAATCAAATAACTCACGTCCCATGACCGTTTCACGTAAAATATTTAAAGCTGTACAAGGTTTCCCATAAGCGTTAGCCCCAAAATTATTGATATTCTCACTGTTAGTCATAATTGGTTCTAACTGATCTTTTGGTAAACGCATATAATCCACCATTTTATGAGCAGGTCCGCGATTAGAAGGATAATTATTATCAAACTCTTGCTCTGTCAAGAATTGTACAAAAGTATTTAAACCTTCATCTAACCAGCTCCACTGACGCTCATCACTATTGATAATCATTGGGAAGAAGTTATGCCCTACTTCATGAATAATAACTCCCAACATACCATATTTAGTTCCTTCGGTATAGGTTCCGTCTTTTTCTGTTCTACCAAAGTTAAAGCAAATCATTGGATACTCCATTCCGTTTGACGCTTCAATACTTTGCGCTACAGGATAAGTATAAGGAATGGTGAATTTTGAATAGGTTTTAATCGTATGCGCAACCGTTTTAGTTGAATATTTTCTATATAAACCATGAGCTTCTTTACCGTAAAAACTCATACACATTACTTTTTTCCCATCCACTTTAATTGGCATCGCATCCCACATAAATTTACGAGACGAACCCCATGCAAAATCTCTCACGCTATCCGCTTTAAACACCCATGTTTTTGTGGCAGTAGCTTTATTTTTTTCGGCAGCTGTGCATTCATCTAAAGTTACAATTTCAGTCACATCGCTATAATTCGTATTTGCTTTTGTCCAGCGCGCCATTTGATTTGGTGTTAATACTTGAGCATAGTTTTGACATTCTCCAGTAGAACAAACAATATGATCTGCAGGAACCGTCATTTTAACGGTGTAATTTCCAAAAGCTAAAGCAAACTCTCCACGGCCTGTAAATTGTTTATTTTGCCATCCTTGAAAATCACTATACACACACATTCGTGGATACCATTGAGTCATTGTAAATAAATAGTTACCATCTTCTTTAAAAAATTCGTAGCCACCACGACCACCAATTTCCATACGATTACCCATTTTATATTGCCATTTCACGATGAATTTCACTTTAGTGTTTGGCATTAATGTTTTAGGTAAATCAATCCGCATCATCGTTTGGTTAATAGTATATTTTAAAGGCTTACCTAATTCATCCGTTACAGATAAAATTTGATCCCCTAATCCTTTTAAACGTTCATTCACATCCATCGCCTTTGCTGTATTTAAATCATAAGGCGCGCCCATTTTATTGCTATCAAAAAAGTTAGCATCGTTTGTTGTGTTATGCTGATTTTCATCTAACTGCAACCATAAATAATCTAGTTTATCTGGAGAAAAGTTATGATAAGTCACCACTTCTTTTCCTATTAACATCAAATTCTTTTCATCTAATGTTGCTTCAATATTATAATCTGCTTTTTGTTGCCAATACTTTGCTCCTGGGGCTCCAGAGGCTGTTCTTTGCTCATTAGGCGTTGGTAAGATGGTACCTAATTGCTCAAATTTATTCCCATGATTTGACATAGGATTGTTTTTTGTATTTTGGGCTACAACAGCTGATACTGTTAAACAAACAACTGAAGTTAATTTTAAAAATCGAATCATATTATAAAGCATTTAATCGTTGTATAAATAATAAAGTTGAAACCAATAAAACAGCTGAGGAAATAACAAGTATCACATCAGCTTTTTTGATTCTGGTAAATCTAGCTAAAAAAACAGAAACTAAAAGCATTAAAACCACGATAATTATCTGTCCAAATTCCAGTCCTAAATTGAATGATAGCAATGGAAATAGCGTGTTTTCTTCCTCACCTAACATGGATTTTAACAAATAAGAAAAGCCCATTCCGTGAATAAAACCAAATACTAAAGCCAAACTATAATTTATTTTAAAATTGCCAATATTTCTAGTAGCATCAATTTTCTTTCTTGAGAATATATTTACTATGCATGTCGACATTATCGTTAAAGGAATTAATAATTCTATATAAGATTGCTTAACTACCAAAACATCTAACACACTCATTGCCAGAGTTAATGAATGGCCAATAGTAAAAGCGGTAACTAATACTAACAATTTTTTCCAATCTTTTGCGGTAAACAAAACACATAGGGAAATCACATACAAGATATGGTCGTAGCCATTCCAGTCTAAAATATGCTGAAAACCTGTGCTAAACCAAATCCAAAAATCGTTCATTTAAAATTGCTATTTTTGCCTGTGTTAAATTTAAAAAATAGAACCTCGTCATTTAAAAGTATTACACCTGCGGCAAAATACTTGTTTTTAGGGCTAATCCTAATTTTAGGTTCATCATTCTACAACTTAAAACACCCTTACTACATCAGTGTTATTGATATAAAACATAATACCGCACAAAAATCGTTACAAATTAGCACACGCTTTTTTACTAATGATTTAGAAGATGCTTTAGATAAAGTAAGCCATAAAAAAATTGATGTGTTAAATCCTAAAAACAAAGCCGAAGTAGATTCTATTTTATTAAATTATATCAAACAACGTTTTTCAATTTCTATCAATTCAAAAAAACAAACTTTGCAATTTATTGGTTATGAAAGAGAAGATGAATCTATTTGGGCATATTTAGAAATAAAAAAAGTTAACGCTCCTAAAACACTTCATATTAACACAAAACTATTGTATGATTATCTTCCATCACAAGTAAATATTGTTCATGCCGAGATTAATGGAGTAAAAAAAAGCAGTAAAGTTACAAACCCAGATAGTAAAGTAGATTTTAGTTTTTAGTTTGAAAAAGAACCTCATAATTATTGCCGGACCAACTGCTGTTGGAAAAACTGCTTTGTCCATTGAACTAGCTAAGTTTTATAACTGCCCTATTATTTCAGCTGATTCAAGACAATTTTACAAAGAAATGAGTATTGGAACAGCCAAACCTACAAAGGAAGAAATGCAAGATGTTCCTCATTATTTTATTGATAATATTAGCATACACGACACTTATAATGTAGGACAATTTGAACGAGAGGCTATTGAGTGTATTGAAACTTTATTTAAAGAACATGAGCAACTCATTTTGGTGGGTGGCTCTGGATTATATATTAACGCCATATTAAACGGCGTTGATGAATTTGAAGAAATCCCTTCTCATATTAGAGAGCAATTAATTAAAGATTATGAAGAGAAAGGATTAACGTATCTTCAGGAACAACTAAAGCAACTTGATGAAGTATACTATAACCAAGTAGATTTAAATAATCCGCAACGTATTATGCGTGCTTTGGAAGTTTGTATTCATACTCAAAAGCCCTACTCTAGTTTCAGAACGAAAGAAAAAAAACAACGATCATTTGATGCCATAAATATTTTAATTAATACAGATAGAGAGGCTTTATATACTCGAATTAATAAGCGTGTTGATGTGATGATGCAGAATGGATTATTAGAAGAAGTACAAGCTCTTTATCCGTACAAACATTTAAATGCATTAAATACAGTTGGCTATAAAGAAATATTTGATTTTATAGATAATAAATGTACTCTCGAAGAAGCTGTAAATTTAATTAAACAAAATTCTCGCCGTTATGCAAAACGCCAGTTGACATGGTTTAATCATCAAGGAGATTTTGAAACATTTGCACCAACAGATTTAGAAAAATTAAAAGCTTATTTAGATATCGTTACTCAGTTCTCTTAACTTATGTTTGCCTTTATTAAAGATTATAAAAAATTAAAACCAGCCATCATGAATGTGATTGTGGCTGAATTTTTTATTCAATTAGTAAATGCCACATTTATGCTTATTCTACCATTATATATGGATAGAAAAGGTTATACAGAAGAAGAAATTGCTTTGTTTATTACATTCCGTTTTTTAGGAGTATTTGCATTAGCCTTGCCCATTGGTAATTTAATTAAAGGAAGAGTGATGAAACCTTTTTTTTATATCTCTTCTTTATTTGTTCCTCTCTTTGGATTATGTATAGTGCTTTGTGTGAATCTTCAATTAACCAATCTTATTTATGTGTCGCTTTTGTTATGGGGTGCGTCTTTCACCTTTATGCAAATCCCTATTACGCCTTACATTTTAAGAAATGAACGCAAAGAAGAACATACATCTGGCATTGCATTAAGTTACAGCACATGGAGTTTTGCTGGCATTGCCAGTGGAGTCATAATTGCTTTACTGGATAGAATCAATCCTTGGTATTTTGATGAAGAAAAAATACTAATTCTATTTTCTTTACTAGGTTTTGGTGGGCTTTATTTTATGAGCAAGGTTAATTTAAAAGAAGAGATAGACGACCATAAAACCATCATCAAAAAAACTAAAACTCATAAAAACGATTGGTTTTTAATTTTCAAAGGGTTAGTTCCTACGCTCATTATTGCTACTGGCGCAGGATTAACCATTCCTTTTATTAGTTTGTTTTTCGATAAAGTGCATCATATGGGCAAAGGTGATTTTTCTTTTGTAAGTGCTATAGCGGCTGTGTTGGTTGTTTGGGGTGCATTAATGGTACCTCGCATTAAAGAAAATATTGGCTACAAAATTGCCATTCCTACTACTCAATCATTAGCTGTAATTTCTTTAATAGCATTAGCTACAACACAATTTTACAGTCAGTATAGCATTGCTGTTTATATTGCTATAGTTTGTTATCTGTTGCGTCAGCCATTAATGAACATGGCAGGACCAATGACGTCAGAATTAGTGATGAATTATGTTGGAGAAAAAAACAGAGAAATTACCAGTGCCTTAACAGCTGCTATTTGGAGTGGCAGTTGGGTAATTAGTGGGTACATGGTAAAAATTATGTTTAGCAAAGGTTATCCATATGTCAACATTTTTTTAATCACCTCAGGTCTTTATGCTTTTGGTGTGTTAATGTATTATTTTTTGATTGTTGATTACGGTAAACGAGAAAAGAAAGGTTTAATAAAATCTTAGAAAATTAATGTAAACTCAACTACTGAAGATGAGTTCCAATTTTTCATTGTATTTAAAGCCTCTTTAATTTTATCAGAACATCCTTCGCAATACTCTTTACTAATTTGAGTAATAGAATTAACCTTTAATTCTCCTTTTGCATTCACACTACCTATAACTTTATATTTTCCTTTAATAGTTATTGTTGCTGCATGTTCTTTTAAATAGTTAAGTACAAAATCTTTAATTGCAACTTCTGCTCCATCATAATAAGCCAAATTCATTTGTTCTTTTCCAGAAGCATAAGCAGGAACAGATGCTTGATTAGCTGCAGTAGTTGCAACACTTTTTTCAGCAGCAACTTTTTCTTTAGAAACTTTTTTAGCTTCTTCTTTTTTAGCCACTCTATAATCGCCATCAGCTTTATAGGTCGCAGTTCCTTGAGCAATCGCATTAGCATCCGAAACAGGTTTGCTTTCTAAAGCAATTGAATTATCCATTTCAGCATCTTCACTATTTACATAACCCTTTTCTTTCTGTTTAGAATCAGTCTTTTTATCTAAAGCAACAGATGGCATATTCAATTCATCTACATTACCTTCTTTTTTATTTTTCAAATTATCTTTCGATACATCTGCTAATCCAGAGGTTGCAGAAGTAGTTTCATTTTCGGACAAAGCAACTGATTGTAAAGGCATTTGTCTTGTACCTGGCCCCATTTCAGAATTCTTAACGCCTGCAACATCTTCTGCTTTTTTTGTGTTAACAGACTTTGGTTCTTCTATAACGGTATTAGAATTGGAAATTGTTTCGATTGGTTTTTGAGATTCTACTAAAGAGGGGTTCGTTACTGTTTCTTTAGTCTCATTTAAAGCTAAATTAGAATTTGACTCTTGCTTTGTTTGATTTAAAAAGAAAACTGAAATCATTACTAATAAAACAACAGAGGCCGCTGCACTGAACCAGATAATTCTATTTTTAGTAACTGAGCCCGTCGACATCACTTTTTCAGAAATAAGAGTATTCACCTCCTCTGTTAAAGCTCTTGCCTTTTCAGGATTTGAATGCATCGAGAATCCTTCTAAAGCATCTTTCTCAAAATCATCCATACCATCAAAATTAGCTTCCGTGCTAGACTTCTTATCTAACATCTGAAACAATTCTTCAGAACTTAATGGTTTATGTTTATCTAGGTTGCTCACTGTTTTTCTCTAATTTTATTTTCAAATTTCGTTTGCCGTTTTGGATAAAGCTTTTTACTTCATTCAAAGAATATCCTGTTTCATCTGCTATTTCATTATAGGATCTTTCCTTAAGATAAAACAACTTAATACATTTTCTCTGATCTTCATTTAATTCTTCAATAGCTTGTTCTAATAATGAATATTGTACTTCTTTTTCTTCTGCCCTATTAGGATGAGAATTAGTCTCAGTTTCCATAAAAGAATCCGCATGTATCTGTAAATCAATCTCTTTTTTCAATTTAGACTGCTTAGTTCTTATAATCATTAAGCAATGATTCTTGGAGAAAGTATACAACCAACTCTTAAAATACTCAATATTAAATTTTAACAAATCCGCTAAAAGCTTCTCGAAAATTTGCATTACGGCATCTTTGGCTTCGTCTTCATCTTTTAGATATTTTAACGAAAGACCCAAAACTAGATGAGAATAACGTTTATATAATATACCAACAAACACATTATTTTTTGTGTTTTTATACTCTGTAATAAGCTCGTTATCAGAGAAATGGTTGTATTTTTCGTTATAAATCACTGTAGTATTGAAATATAAATATAAGGCATTTCTACTAAATCTTCTACAACAAAAAAATACTTTGTTTACTATTTTGTAAATGTTATATTTGTTGGTCTATGAACTATGGCAAACTATTTGTAAATTGTCTCATTAATTGAAAAATATTTTTAAATATAGCTTATTATTAATCTTGGCATTTTCATGTCTTGGTTTTGACAAAATGCAAAACTTCGACCCTAATGCAAAAGTCAAAGCTGTATTCTTATATAATTTCACCAGATATTTTGAATGGCCAGAAAAAATGAAGTCTGGAAATTTCATTATTCATATTATAGGCACTAATAATAGTTTAAGTGGTGAGCTTAATAAAATGGCAACCTCAAAACAAGTAGGGAATCAAAAACTAGAGATTAAAAACTCTACGAGTTTAGATGCTACTATTAAACCACATATTATTTTCATTTTAAGTGAATCTTCTGATATGTTAAAAGATATTTCAGCAAAATATAAAGGAAAAGGCGCACTTATTGTAACAGAAAAAGGTGGATTAGCAAAATCTGGATCTGCCATTAATTTTGTTGCCATTGACAGTAAATTAAAATTCGAATATAGTAAAACAAATGCCGTGAAGGCAGGTCTTAAAACCAGTGAGGAACTTAAAAGTTTGGCTATTGCCGTTGATTAAATAAATTATTAATTTTGTATAGAGTGTTAAAAGTTTCAAAATCATATCCTTACGTAAAAAACATCTTATGTTTTCTAATGTTGGTTATTTGGCATAATCAATATGCTCAAAATGACTTGTTATTTGATGCTCAAAAACTTTGTAACGAGAAGAACTACGAACAAGCAATTCCTTTGCTTGAAAAAATAATCGTTCATCCTGAAACAAAAGGAGACCCTGCTTCTTGGCATATACGTTCATATGCATATCTTCAAACATACAAACAATCTGGACCTACAAACACTGCTAAAATTAGCTTATTAGATACAGCAATATCTTCTGCGTTAGTTTCTATCTCATTAGATTCAGCTAAAGGATATTCTGATAATAACTATGCTTTTATTAAAAACGGAGCTGCTACATATTATAAACTAGGTACTATTCTTTTACAAGATTCTTTAAATACTGGTAAATCAGAAATCTTCTATCAAAAATATAAAAAGTACACAGCGATTATTAATCCATCATTTGATTTCAAACAAAAAGATATTGAGTATTATAATACAATGGGAAGTATTTTTGCTGACCAATACATGAGAAATAATTTTGATCAAAAACATGGAGATATTGCTAAAATGGCATTATTAAAAGTTTTAGAACTTGATAGCAAAAATATTAGTGCCAATATAAACTTAGGTATTCTATACTATAACCAAGGAGCTACACTAATGCGCATGATGGATTATGATGTAGATTTATCTCAATTGGACGTGATTCAAGAAAATGCTAAAAAGTTATTCAAACAATCTTTACCATTTATGATAAAGGTTTATGAGTTAGATCCTAAAGCTGAAAAAGCGTTAGAGAGTTTGCAAGGTATTTATTCAGCTTTATTGGATGAAGAAAAAGCAAATGAATTTAAACAGAAAAAAGAGGCCTTAAACAAAAAATAACAGGCTTTATATGGCATTCAAATTCACCATTGGAAGAAAAATAGGAACAGGTTTTGGCGTTTTGCTATTACTAACTCTTATTGCCTTTATTTTTACTATTGTTACTATTACTCGAAGTAAGCAACAAACCGATTCAGTAGTTAGTCAAGTTACCCCATCAGTTTCGGCACTTAAAGAATACAACTTTATTTTACAAAAATCTCAAACCTTAATTTCAAGATGGTATTTTAACCAATCAGGTGATGACGATCCTTATAAAACAAAATTAAGAAGCTTAATTAGTAGAGATTACCCAAACATTAAAACAAAAATTGAAACGCTCTCTAAAGATTGGACTAAAGAGGAGCAAGAAAAAGCAAAATCTATTATTCAATTTAGTGATGGCTTATTCAAACTTTACCAAGAGGAGATTATGACTCCTTTAAACTCATGGGAAAGCTATCAAGATGCTAATGTTTTATTTTTAGTAAAATTACCTTTTGAGGATAGTCAAGAAAAAATTAAAATGTTATATACTCAATTAAATGAGTTAATTACACAAAAAGAAAAAAATGCTGAGGAAACAACTCAGCAAATGTTTAACTCTTTCAATTTCCTTGATAGATTTGTAAAATCTTTAGGCATTGGATTATTAATCGGTGGGATTTTAATTGCCATATTTACTACTCGATCAATTACAAAACCTATTCAACAGCTTAAAAAAATGTTGTTGTCAATGGGCTTAGGAATTTTACCAAAAGAAAGAATTAGTTACCGAACTGATGAAATTGGAGAAATGGGTATTGCATTAAATAGTTTAGTAGAATCAATGGAAAGCACTACTGAATTTGCTAAACAAACTGGTAAAGGAAATTTCGAAGCCTATTACAAACCCTTAAGTAAAGATGATAGTTTGGGTCATGCATTATTAAAAATGCGTGACAGCTTATCAGAAAACGAAAAAGTGTTAGAGCAAAAAGTTGTTGAACGTACTGAACAGGTTGTAAAACAAAAAGAAGAAATTGAATTAAAAACAAAAGAATTAGAAATACTTTTTAAACAAGTTACAGATAGTATTCACTACGCGAAACGAATTCAAGAAGCTATTTTACCTCCTAATAATTTAGTAAAACAAATTTTACCTGAATCTTTTGTGTTATATAAACCAAAGGATATTGTAAGTGGCGATTTTTATTGGATTGATAAGAAAAAAGAATGGAGTTATTTTGCAGCGGTTGATTGTACTGGACATGGAGTTCCAGGTGCATTTATGAGTATTGTTGGTTATAACTTACTAAAAGATATTTTAAAAAACACGGATAGCATTGAACCATCTATCATCATGGATAAAATGAATGATGGTGTGGCGCATACTTTACATACCAATACCACATCTGGTAAACAAACCAAGGATGGAATGGATATGACATTATGTGCTATTAATTACGAAACCTTAGAATTGCAATTTGCAGGAGCCTTTAATCCATTATACATTATTCGTGGAGATGAATTAATACAATATAAAGCTGATAAATTCCCAGTTGGAATGTTTATTGGTGAAAAACAAAAATTCACAAACCATAGAATTCAATTACAAAAAGGAGATACAATTTATATTTTCTCGGATGGTTATGCTGACCAATTTGGTGGACCAAAAGGCAAAAAGTTTATGGCAGGTAATTTCCGTCAGTTATTATCTGATGTGAGCAAAATGCCTATCGAAAAACAAAAAACACTTCTAAACCAAACTATAGAAGAATGGCGTGGTAATTTAGAACAAGTAGATGATATCTTAATTATTGGTGTTAAAATCTAAAGTTCTATATTTATAGAACCGATTCTATTTACCTATCCTTTTTAATTTTCCTGAAAAAGAATATTATTTTATAAGCTGACAAATATCAATCAGAAAATTTACGTTTACTGATTAATTTCAGAACAAAATATCATTGGCTATTAAAATATATGTTTAAAATTGCTACCAATAATCTATTGCAAATTAAATTATGAGCAACAAAGAAAAACCAAGCAAAGAAACTTTAGAAAAATGGCACCAAGATCCTGATAATTGGAAATTTGGTATATTCTATTTTAATAAAAAAGATAAACGTATTTTTCCTCCCAAACGTAAAGCTCAATTTGGCTGGACAGTAAACTTTGCTAATCCACTATCTATTATTGCAATCATAGTTATTATCACTATTGCTATTTTAATTACTAAGATTAGAAAATAAAATTATCAAACTGATTAATTTAAAGATGGATTTTCACTTTCAATTCCTTTTTCATCAATCGTTAACAAACCTTTTCCGAATTTTTTAATACGTTCGGCATAACGATGTTTTACTCTTTCTGAAATTGGAATAGGATTACCTTCTTCATCAATACGAACAAATTTAACGTTAGTATGCGTTACAATTTCTTGTTCTCCTGTATACACGTTATGTTTTCTCACTTCCATATATAATTCCAAAGAGGTTGATCCAAATTTCTGAACTTTGCCGTAAATCTTTAAAATATTTCCAACTTTTACTGGCTTCTTAAAAACTAGTTCATCAAATTTAATAGTTACCATACGAGGAGTATCACACAATTGAGCCGAATAAGATGCCGCTGCATCATCTATTAAAGACATTAAAGTTCCTCCAAACATATTGTCGTGTACACCAATATCAAATTTTTTACAGATGTAAGTGGTTATTAATTCCATTTTATGATTTTATATAATTTTTAAATTTAATCTATTGTTCCAGCGGCTATTGTATTGTTTGTGTTTTCATTAATTAAAATAAAAGCGCCTGAATTTCTATTATCTAGGTAACTATCAAACGTGATAGGTTCCGCTGTTTTAATTAATATTTTGCAAATATCGTTTAATTTTATTGTACCATCACTTTCTAATTGAGTAAAAGAATGAATATCGATTTTACCAATTATTTCCTTTACAAGGGCTTTCGTTCTAAAAGAGTTTTGTTGCAAGAGTATTTTTTGTCCAGGAATATAGGATGCATTATCCATCCAACAAATCGTAGCAGTTACTTCTTTTTCTGTTTTAGGTAAGTACTCTGACGGAACAATTGAATTTCCTCTACTAATATCTACATCATCTTTTAAATGCAACACGACTGGCGTATTGGTTTCGGCTTCTTCTACCTCTTTTTGATTAACTTCTATTTTATCAATCGTTGTTTCAATACCTGATGGTAACACGGTAACTTTTTGTCCTTTTTTGTAAGAACCACTTACAACTCTTCCTGCAAAGCCTCGGTAATCATGTAACTCATCCGTTTGTGGACGAATCACATACTGCACCTGGAAACGCGATATATTTGTTTGTTTTGTTTCAGCTATTTCAATTGTTTCTAAAAACTCTAATAAAGGTTTTCCTTTATACCAAGTCATTTTATCTGATTTAGTAACCACATTATCACCCGCTAAGGCACTTGCTGGTATAAAAGAAATGTCCTTTAGATTTAATTGTTTAGAAAAGGTTAAATAATCTTTTTCTATTTGTTTGTATTTGTCTTCTGAATAATCCACCAAATCCATTTTATTAATACATACCAAAATATGGGGTATTCCTAAAATAGCAGAAATAATACTGTGACGTTTGGTTTGATCAGTAATGCCATTACGCGCATCCACTAATATAATTGCCAAATTAGCATTAGAGGCGCCAGTAAACATATTCCGGGTATATTGAATATGCCCAGGAGTATCGGCAATAATAAATTTACGTTTATCAGTACTGAAATATTTATAAGCCACATCAATCGTAATACCTTGTTCGCGTTCGGCTCTTAAACCATCTGTTAATAAAGCTAAATCAATTTCTGTGTTCGTTCCTGTTGTTTTACTCTGACGCGTTAATGTTTCAATAATATCTGTTGAGATAGAATTGCTATCATATAATAAACGTCCAATCAATGTGCTTTTGCCATCATCGACGTTACCTGCTGTGAAAAATCTTAATAAATCCATAATTAAAAATATCCTCCTTTTTTTCTATCTTCCATGGCAGCTTCGCTCACTCTATCATCCATACGAGTAGCGCCACGCTCACTAATTTTTGCTTCTTTTAATTCTTTAATAATATCATCAACCGTATAAGCTTCACTTTCAATAGCTGCAGTACAAGTCATGTCTCCTACAGTTCTATAACGCACCTTCTTTTTTACAATCACATCTTTTTCTTCGATGGTCACAAATTCGTTGGTATTCATTAACTGCCCATTCTCCGTTAAAATACATTCGCGTTCGTGAGTAAAATAAATAGAAGGCAATTCAATCTTCTCACGTTTAATATAGTTCCACACATCTAACTCTGTCCAGTTGCTTATTGGAAATACGCGGACATTTTCGCCTTTATTAATTTTACCATTATAAATATTCCATAATTCAGGGCGTTGCATTTTTGGATCCCATTGTCCGAATTCATCTCTTACAGAAAAGATTCGTTCCTTTGCTCTTGCTTTCTCTTCATCTCTGCGAGCACCACCAATACAAGCGTCAAACTCAAACTCCTCTATTACATCCAACAAAGTATAAGTCTGTAATCCATTGCGACTCGGGAATTTTCCTTTGCCATCTTGTAGCTTTTTTGCTTTGATAGTATCAGCTACATAACGTACAATTAATTTTTCATCCAGCTTTTTTGCCAAATTATCTCGGTAAGTAATAGCTTCTTCAAAGTTATGTCCAGTATCCACATGCACTAACGGAAAAGGAAATTTACCAGGACGGAATGCCTTTAATGCCAAATGCACTAAACAAATACTATCCTTACCGCCACTAAATAATAAAGCAGGTCTATCAAATTGTCCAGCTACTTCACGCAGAATATAAATTGCTTCTGCTTCTAATTCATATAAATAATCTTTGTTCTTCATAATTTCTTTTTTTTATCTTGAATGCAATCCACATTCTTTTTTATCATTTTGTTCCCACCACCAACGGCCTGCTCTAAAATCTTCTCCATCTTTAATCGCTCTTGTACAAGGCGCACAACCAATACTGACGAAGCCTTTATCGTGTAAAGGATTATAAGGAATATTGTGTTTAAAAATATATGCTTTCACTTCTTCTAATGTCCAATTTAAAATTGGATGAAACTTTACTATTTGATTAGCCTCGTCCCATTCTATGTTTGGCATATCTTGTCGGTTATCTGACTGTTCTGCTCTAATTCCTGTAATCCAAATTGACTTTCCTTTTAAAGCACGTTTCAATGGTTCTACTTTTCGGATATAACAACACTCTTTCCTATTCTCTAAACTTTCGTAAAAACTTATGGGGCCTTTTTCCGACACTAATTTTTCTATAGCTTCTGTTTGAGGATACAAAACCTTAATTGGAGTTTTATATCTTTCCAAAGTACTATTCAAAACAGAATAGGTTTCATTAAACAAACGACCTGTATCCAATGTAAATACTTCGATTGGTAATTTGTTAGAGAAAATAAAGTGTGTTATCACCTGATCTTCGTAACCCAAGCTAGTTGAAAACACAATCTTTCCTAGAAATTCTTGTGCTAAAAGAGCAAGAGCTTCTTCGGGTGATTTGTTGTTTATGAGTTCTTTAATATTGTTCATTTTCTTACATCTTTTTGTTCTCGACTTCGCTAGAACTGACAATGATTTTATTTCAATGCCTGTAATAAATCATTTAAAATATCTTCTTTATTTTCTAATCCAATAGATACTCTAATTAATCCAGGAGTGATACCAACTTTTAATCGTTCTTCTTCACTTAACTTACAGTGAGTAGATGAAGCAGGATGTGTGACAATACTTCTGGCATCTCCTAAGTTTGGAGAAATTTTTATCATTTGTAGTTTATCCAAAAATAGTTTTGCTGCTTCATAACCACCTTTTAATGTTATTGTAATAATTCCACCACCTGCTTTCATTTGTTTTTTAGCAATGGCATGATGAGGATGAGAAGCTAAGAATGGATACGATACATTTTCTAATTGCGCATGCCCTTCTAACTTTTGTGCAACGTATAATGCATTATCACAATGTCTATCCATACGTAAGGCTAAAGTTTCTAAACTTTTACTTAACACCCAAGCATTAAAAGGACTCATCGATGGGCCAGTTAAACGACCAAATAAATAAATATCGTGTACCAATTCTTTCTTACCTACTACAATTCCACCAAGCACTCGACCTTGTCCGTCCATGTATTTAGTCGCTGAGTGAATCACTAAATCTGCTCCATATTTAATGGGATTTTGTAAATAGGGCGTTGCAAAACAATTATCTACAATTAATAAGACATTATGTTTTTTAGCTACTGTTGCTACCAATTCCAAATCGATTAATTCGATAGCAGGATTAGTAGGCGTTTCTAAATAAATAAATTTAGTTTCTGGTTTAATTAATTTCTCGATTTCATAAACATTATTGGTATTGAAATACGAATGAGAAATATTCCATTTTGGAAAATATTTTGTAAACACGGCATGCGTAGCACCAAAAACCGAAGAACAAGACACGACATGATCTCCTGATTTCAATAGAGACATAAAGGTTGTGAAGATGGCTGCCATACCAGTTGCTGTAGCAAATCCTGCTTCAGCGCCTTCTAGCAAACAGGCTTTATTAATAAACTCACTTGTGTTAGGGTTCACATAACGAGAATAAATAAAATCATCCGACTCTTCGTTAAAAGCAGCACGCATCTCTTCGGCAGTATCAAATACAAAACTAGAGGTTAAAAATAATGGAGCTGAATGCTCATTATAATCTGTACGCTCCAACTGAGCCCTGATGGCTTGTGTTTCAAATTGTTTATTTTCCATATTCTAGTTTAAAGTAACCTTATAAGTAATTTTTGCAGTTGGTTCTAATGTTTTGGTAACAGAACAATATTTTTCCATCGATAATTTCACAGCTCTATCCACTTTATCTTTATCTACATTACCTTTCAATATAAAATGCACTTCAATATTTTTAAATAAAGAATAACCTTCTACTCCAACGGGTTCTCTATCGCCATTTACTTCAATTTCCACTGATTCTAATTCTTGTTTTTGTTTTCTTAAAATAGAAATAATATCTACTGAGCTACAACCACCCAATGCGGCTAATAATAATTGCATAGGACGCATTCCTTTTCCATTACCTCCAATTTCTTTAGAACCATCCATTAACAAAGTATTTCCTTCGTCGTTTCGAGCTTCAATATTAAAATCTTTATCTATTCGTTTTAAATTAATTTGCATAAAATAGCTGTTGTTTTACAAGTAAAGATAACCAATTTTAAAATTCATTCACACCATTTACGGTAGTATATTTCATGGTGTATTTCACACCTGGATTGATATATTTATAGGCACTATGGCTCATCAAAGCCGCTTCATGAAAGCCACACAGAATCAACTTTAATTTATTCTTATAAGTGTTGATATCACCAATAGCATATACGCCTTCTACATTGGTAGAATAATCATCCGTATTGACCTCAATGGCATTTTTATCAATATTCAGTCCCCAGTTTTCAATTGGTCCTAATTTCGGACTCAAACCAAACAGTGGGATTAAATTATCAGTTACAATTATTTTTTCTTCTTTGGTTTTAGAATCAATTACCGTAACACTTTGTAAAATAGCATTTCCATTTACTTTCGTTAAATTGGTATTTAATAGTAAATTAATTTTCCCGTCAGAAGCTAGAGTCATTACTTTGTTCACGCTGTCGGGTGCTCCTCTAAAAGATTCACTTCTATGAACCAAAGTTACTTTTTTAGCCATTTTTGCTAAAAAGATAGTCCAATCTAAAGCGCTATCACCACCACCTGCAATCACAATATTTTTATCTCTATAAGTTTCAGGATCCAATACCATATAACTTACGCCTTTTCCATTTTCGAACTGTGTTAAATTCTCTACTTCTGGTTTACGTGGCTCAAAGCAACCTAGTCCGCCTGCTATAACTACTACTGCAGCATTTATTTTTGTACCCATATTGGTTGTTAAAATAAAATCACGTTCACCAATTTTTTCTAAAGACTCTATACGTTCCCCTAAAGTATAAGTAGGATTAAATGGTTCTGCCTGCTTCACCAAATTATCTACCAGTTCCTGAGCCAATACAGAAGGAAAACCAGGAATATCGTAAATTGGTTTTTTAGGATAAATCTCCGAAAGCTGCCCGCCAACCTGCGGCAAATAATCAATTAAGTGGCATCTCATTTTTAAAAGTCCTGCTTCAAAAATCGCAAATAATGCTACTGGTCCTGCGCCTATAATGGCGATGTCTGTTGTTATCATATTATATAAAAGTTGAAATAATTGTTTTAAAACTGATTGCAATAACTAAACATCCTACAAAGAGCAATCCTTTCTTTGTGGGAATTTTATTTGAAAAATAAATCGAAATTGGAGCTGCAACCATTCCACCAATTACTAAGCCCAAAATGATTTGCCAGTGGTTTAAACCTATAATACTAAAAAAAGTAATTGTACTAATGGTTGCCACAAAGAATTTAGCTAAATGAGAAGAGCCTACCGCATACTTTAAGTTTCTTCCTCCAGCAACTAATGATGTAGTAACAATTGGCCCCCAGCCACCACCACCAACAGAATCCAAAAAACCACCAGTTGCTGCTACAATGCCAACTTTTTTAATTTTAGGTCCGCGCTTAAGATGAATATTTTTAGCTCGAAAAATAATCATTACGCCTAACACCAGCGTATAAACAGAAACCAATGGTTTAATAATTGTGAAATAATCTTTACTAATAAAAGAAACAGCAGTGGCACCCAAAATAGCTCCAATTGCTCCAGGCCACAATAATTTTTTAAATAATTTCATATTCACATTTTTATATCTCATATATACTAAAGATGATGAACCAGTGGTAAATACCTCAGAAGCATGCATGCTGGCACTAGCAACAGCAGGTGTTATAGCAGGAATACCTAAACTCAATAAGAAAGTAGTAACACTTACGCCATAAGCCATTCCTAAAGCGCCATCTATCATTTGTGCGATAAAGCCAGCTAGAATATAAATCCATAAATGTGAATCAAAACTTTCTGTTGTAATTGCAATGAAAGAAGATATGTCTGTAAATGGTACATATTTAAAAACTAAGTGACCAAAAATCATAATAGCAATAACAGCTAATGAGTATAAACTGGCTATGCGAACCTTTTTCAAAACTGAATTCTTCTCAATAGGCTTTGAAGTTAAATTGGCTGTTAATTTATTTAACTCTGATACTTTTGATGAAAAATCACCATTCAACTGCGTGCGAATTTTGTATAGATTTTCTAACACTTCTTGCATTTCGTCTGGAAACGATTCTTCGAATACTTCTCGCACACGCTTGGCGATTGTTGGCGACTTACCATTTGTAGATATAGCAATTTTCAAATCTCCCTTACGAACAATTGAACCTAAATAAAAGTCACAAAACTCTGGTGTATCAGCTACGTTTGCTAATATATTTCTGCGTTTTGCTTCTTCTTTAATAGCGATACTTTTTTGTTTATCATTGATTGCAACGATTAAAAAATCTATTGCGTCCAAATCTGCATTTTCAAACTCACGTTGTTTAATAGTAACCTTCGAGTACGCTTTCAAGAACTCGGTTAGTTCATTACTGAATTCCTTAGCCACAACAGTTAATTGCGTAGCAGGACTGTTAATTAAAACAGCCATTACTTTCTCTAAACTAACTTTACCGCCACCAACTATTAGCACACGAAAGTTTTCTAGTTTTAAGAAAACAGGAAATAATCTATTTTGGGTTTCTATACTCATATACTAATCGTGTGATAGATATTAAAACGTATTACTTCATTACTATTTAATGTCAGTCCATTTGAGGCTTGTTGCCAAACGTGCATATATTGTAATTGTAAAGCTATTTTTTTATTAATTTCGTAATTAATGCCTACATATAATCTGTCATTATCAAAATAATTATAGCTAATATTATTTCCAGCATTTATCATAATTTCATTTCCAACAATAGCATATAAATTATTTCCTGATTCTGTTTCCTTTAATATAGGATATCGTAAATCAAATCGATATCTAAATCTGAAATTAAATAGGTACTCATTTGTAGTCTCATCGTTTTTAATATTTTCATTAAAACGCTGTTCAACTCTTAAACGATGATTTACTTTGCAATTTCCAAACTTAGTGTAATTAATATTTAATTCTTGCCATGGACGCCACTCTCTTCTTGTTTTAATATTATTTAGAAAATATCTGAAGTGAGCAAATCCAACAGAAATAGTTAATCTATCTTTTAGTTTATATGATATATCTGAACGGACTAAAGCCTGAGAATAATCTTTCAACTCATTTTTTGTTCTAAATTGTATGTCAGAATTAAAGCTCCATTTCGTGTTCAGAATTATGCTATTATAATATCCTAACCATAACATATTATCTTTAACAATAACTGGACTGGCATTTTGAGCAACACTATCATTAATTAGTATCAATGAAAATATAATTATGAAATATTGCTTAAGCATTAATTAGATAAAAATTGATAGTTAGATAATATAGATTCAAAATTTGTGTTTTGTTTAACCACTTCTCCAATTACAATAACAGCAGGAGCTTTAATGTTATTATCATTTGCCACATCCACTATCGTTTCAATAGTTCCTAAAGCTATTTTTTGAGTTGGCAAAGAACCATCTTGGATCAATGCAATTGCCGTATCAGACTTGCCTTCTTTGTTAAAGATTTCGGTGATCTCTTTCAACTTACCTAAACCCATTAATACAACAACTGTAGCATTGGTTTTTGCGGCTAATAAAATATCCTGCGACAGTTGATTGTCTTTTGTAGTACCAGTTATTACCCAAAAACTTTCGCTCACTCCACGGTGTGTTACTGGAATACCTGCTAAAGCAGGAACTGATATTGAACTAGAAATACCAGGTACAACAGACGTTTCGATATTAAAGGCATTAGCATAGTTCAATTCTTCTTGTCCACGACCAAAAACAAATGAATCACCGCCCTTTAATCGTACTACATGACCATAGGTATAAGCCATATCTACAATAAGTGTATTAATTTGTTCTTGAGTATAAGTATGCTGATGATTTCTTTTCCCAACATAAATCTTCACGGCATCTTTTGGAACATATTGTAATAATTCTTTATTCACTAATGCATCAAATAAAACAACATCAGCAGTTTTTAATGCATTGATTCCTTTTAAGGTTATTAATTCAATATCACCAGGGCCTGCGCCTACTAAAGTGATTTTTGGATATATATAATTTGACATAATACTATTTTTTGTTTTTTTAATACTTCTCGACTACGCTCGAAGTGACACTATTTTTTGATTCTCTAAATATTTTAACTTGATTTAAAAATGCTTGTGCTTCTGAAAAATAAGTTTCCGAAAATTCTTTCGTTGGTTCGTTTTGATTAATTTGAAGTACTAATTCTTTAAAGCTTTTATGTAGTTTGATTTCCTTTGTTTCCACAAAATGTTTATCAAAATCAGTAATTAGTGTGTGATGTGTGTTAACGTGAATTTGTTTATCTAATAATGTCGCTTTAGCCGAACTGATAAAAGACGCATAAGTGTAATAAATACTATCTCCAAATTGCCCATTATCAAAAGCTTCGGCACTCCATGCTAATTTTTCTTCAGCTTCAAAAAACAATGTTGACACCAAATCAATAATCACTCCAGCACACTCTCCTACTCCAATAGCCGTAGCAAATTTCTCATCAGAACCCCAATCAAAATAATCTGTATCTTTTAAAGTACTATTATCTCCTAATGGTTTTAATAACTGATAGAAATAATCCTTACCTTGTTTATCGTAGTAAGAATTAAAATATTCGCCTTCTCTAGCGTTTTGTTCAAAATCTTTAAATAAGGTTCTTAAAACATCTGGTCCACGTTTGCTAGCCACTTTAATTACTTTCTCTGAAATTCTTCCAGCCCCGTTTCCTAATGTTCCGCCTCCCAATAATACCTGTAACGCTGGCACTACATTAGTTCCTACTTTAAAAGAACTACCGTGAAATCCAATTTGTGCCAAGCCATGTTGACCACATGAATTCATACAACCACTAATTTTAATTTTAATATTGTGATTATGAATTAAATCAGGAAACTCTGCATAAATTACTTTCTCTAATTCTACCGTGATGTTAGTACTATTTGAAATGGCTAAGTTACAAGTGTCTGTTCCAGGGCAAGCAGTAATATCAGCAACAGAATCAAAACCAGGGGCTACTAATTTTAATTTACTTAACTCATTATATAAAAATGGTAAAACATCTTTAGTGACAAACTTCAGTAAAATACCTTGATTAATGGTCAATCGAACATCTTCAGACGAGGCATAAGCATTAATAATCTTAGCCAATTTTCTGAAAGTTACAGAAGATATGTTTCCCAATAAAACTTTTATGTACACTCCATAAAAACCAGATTGCTTTTGTTCGAACGTATTAGTTGTTATCCAATTATTATATTCCAATCTGTTGGTAATTTTAGGCTCTTCTTTTTTAATTGTATTTATTGGAATGGAAAACTTAACTGCATTCAAATTAATTTCATAGGATTTATTTAAAATAGCTTTTCTTTCTTCATCCACTAATTTTAAAAACTCCTCTACACCAATTTTATGAATTAAATATTTGATACGAGCTTTATGCCTACTCACACGTTCACCATGTCTATCAAATACACGAATAGTAGATTCCACAAAAGGAATCAATTGATTCTCAGGTAAAAACTCATGAGCCGTTTGAGCTAAAAATGGTTGTGCTCCTAAACCACCACCAATTAATACTTTAAAGCCTCTTTTTCCTGCTTCATTTAATTTTGGAATAAAACCAATATCATGAATATACGCAACAGCAGTATCTTTATCATTATTCGAAAAAGCAATTTTAATTTTACGTCCTAATTCTTGTCCAAATGGTTTACGCAAGAAATAACTAAATAATGCGTGTGCATAAGGCGATACATCGAATAGTTCGTTTGGATCTATTCCTGCTTCGGCAGAGGCTGTAATATTACGAACTGTATTTCCGCAAGCTTCGCGCAAGGTAATATCATCCTGTTCTAACTTAGCCCATAACTCAGGTGTTCTATCCAAACTCACATGATGAATTTGAATATCCTGACGAGTGGTTAAATGCAAATTACCATTTGAGTATTCATCACTAATATCTGCAATACGAACTAACTGCTTAGTAGATACTTTTCCAAAAGGTAATTTAATACGAATCATTTGTACTCCTTGTTGGCGTTGACCATAAACACCACGCGCTAAACGAAGGCTTCGAAATTTTTCGTCATTGATTTTGCCTTCTCTGAATTCACGAATTTTTTTATCAAGCTCGACAATATCTTTTTCCACTAAAGCTTTACCTGAGTGATTGACAAATTCTAATTCTGTTCTAAAACTTTGCATGGCGTTTATTTTGCAGCGTTATATAATTTAAACCATTCTTCGTTACTTAACTTAATCGCATAAGCACTTGCTGCATTTTTAATGCGTATTTTATCAGGACTTCCAATAATTGGTAATGCACCTAATTTATATAACCATGCAACAGCAATTTGTTCAACATTCACCGAATATTTCTTTGCAATCTCAGTTAATACTTTTCTAACCTTTACAGCCTTTGAATCTTTGCCATTTAAAATACGTCCACCAGCTAAAGGAGCAAAAGCCATTGGTTTACTATATTGCTCTTTAATAAAATCTAAACGACCATCATCAATAGCTGAACTTTGTAATAAGTTTAATTCTATATGATTAGTCACAATGGGTTGCGATAAATGACTTGCTAATAAACGGTGCTGAAATACATTAAAATTAGAAACACCAATGTTTTTAATTTTACCGCTTCGTAATAATTTAATTAAGGCTGATGCAGTTTCTTCAACGCTATATAAAGGATCATAATGCTCCAATAAAAAGATGTCTATATAATCTGTTTTTAAACGTTTCAATGAATCTTCTACACTTTTGATAATATGTTCAGGACTTAAGTCGTAGTACTCACCTTTGATACTCTTTTCTGAAAAATGTCTGATACCTGCTTTGGTTGAAATGATAATGTCTTCACGTTTAATAGAACTTCCTGAAACAGCTTTTCCAAAAAGCTCCTCTATCTTTCCTTGATAATGATTACTATGATCGAATGTATTTACGCCTAACTCTAAATTATAACGAACAATATCTTCAATCTTTTTTTGGTTAGCCAAAGCGGCTGTATTCCAACGCCAAAATCCGTAAATAGCTGCTGATACTTCAGGTCCTGTTTCACTAATAAATATTTTTTCCATAATTGTGTTTTTAGTTTTAATGTCGTTTTTGAATTTTAGTTTATAAAAAAAGCCCCACCATGCTATACGGAGGGGCTAAATATTTAATAATATTCTTCCGTTAGCAACATCGACGCATACAACAACACATTATATGTAAAAAATTCAACTTCATATTAATAATTAACTAATTCTTTTTTTAATACTGTTTTTCTTAACTCCTCTTTAGCCAAACTCACCTTCTCATCTACTAATGAAATAAACAAGTTATGTTTTAAAATATAATCTCGATTAGCTATTAAATGGGTTAAGTTGACTTTACCTACTACATAATGATAATCCTTACTTGTATATTTTTCCGATATCTCATCAAATATGATTTGTTTTAAATCATCGCTATTATTGTATCTGAAATAAGCTTCAATAACGACATCGTTAGTAAATGTTGGAGCATGTTTTTGTGTGTATTTTTTAAACTCATATTTATAACCATGTGATAAGGCTGAAATATCAGATAACACTGCTGCTCCCGTTGGGTAAGAACCAGCTCCTCGTCCTTGCAGAAATTGCTCTCCAGAAAATTTACCTTCTACAATTACTCCATTAAACTCATTATCTACATTATACAAATGATTATGCTCTTTAATAAAACGTGGTGCTACAAATACACTTACTTTATCATCATCTAAACGTTGAATAATTGGTGTTAACTTTATTTTATATCCCTTTTCAGAAGCATACTTAATATCATTATCATGTAAAGTTGTAATTCCAATATTCAATACTTGTTCTTGTTTTATAATTAAACCAAAAGCATGTAAGGCAATAATAACTGCTTTAAACTTCGCGTCATAACCTTCCACGTCATTGGTGGGATCGGATTCTGCGAAACCTTTATCTTGAGCTTGTTTTAAAGCATCTGCATACGATAATTTTTCGGCAATGGTTTTAGTTAAAATATAGTTAGTAGTTCCATTAAAAATACCAGACACTTTTTCTAATTCTTCATTATCAAAATATTCTTCTAAAGAACGAATGATTGGGATACTTCCACAAGCAGATGCTTCATACAATAATGACACGTTGTTTTCTTGTTGCAAACGATACAACTCTTCTAAATGAGTGGCTAATAATTTTTTATTAGCTGTTACAACGTGTTTCCCTTTTTTTAATGCTTCGCTCACAATATGAAATGCTTCTTCTGCATCATCAATTAATTCAACTACCACATCAATTTCAGGATTATTTAAAATTTCCCATTTATCATAAGTGATTAATTCTGCGCCTACAGTTCGAGGCTTATTTTTATTTTTTACGGCGATTTTTGCAATATCTGCTTTAAAACCTGTACTGTTATTTAACACGTGGTAAAGCCCTTGTCCTACACATCCAAATCCAAATAATCCTATTTTTAATTTCTTGCTCATAATTTCTATTTTATATTGTTTCTAATTGAGTTTTTAAATTTTGTGCTTGATAAAATTGTTTGATATGTTCTGTCAATTGCTTTGTTTCAATTAAAAACCCATCGTGCCCGTATAAAGAATCAATCTCATTATAAACTGAATTTTTAATTCCTTTGGCTAATAATTGTTGTTCATTAACTGGAAATAATACATCAGAACTAACTGCAATAACTAAAGTCGGAACTTCGATATCATTTAGTACAGTTTCTAAACTATATGCTCTTTCGCGTGATACATTGTGAGAATCCATTGCTTCAGATAATCGCACGTACGAATAGGCATTAAAACGTTTCACTAATTTTTCTCCTTGGTAACGTTGGTACGAAGCCGCTGCATGATTATTGATATTATTATTTCCTGTATTTTTTTGAGTACTGTTATAGGTATTATAATTTCTGTAACTTAATAATGCGATACTACGTGCCGCTTGCAAGCCTTTTTCTCCTCCATTAGTTGTATTTCCGAAATAAGTTCTATCAGCTTTAATCGCTAAACGTTGTGATTCGTTAAATGCAATTCCCCAAGGAGAATGTTGTGCATTAGTAGCAATCAAAATCAAATTATTAGTTATCTCTGGATTTTGTAACACCCATTCTTGTGCAATTTGTCCGCCTTGTGAGCCACCTATCAACGTATGAATTTTATCAATACCTAAATGATTTTTCAAAACTTCCAATGTATTAGCCATATCACGAATAGTGATTTGTGGAAAATAACTAAACCAAGGTTCATTAGTATCCGGATTAATACTTAATGGTCCAGTTGTTCCATAACAAGAACCTAAATTATTAGCGCAAACAATAAAATAATCTTGTGAATTAAACAAATCGTTTTCTCCAAATAACCCAGACCACCAATCAAATACATCACTATTAGCAGTAAGTGCATGAGAAACCCAAATCACATTACTCTTATCAGCATTTAATTTACCGTAAGTATGATAAGCAACTTCTAATTGAGGTAAGGATAAACCGCTCTCTAATTGAAATCTTTTTTTGTATATAAACGTCTTATGACTCATGATTTCTGTAGTTCAAATATTTAATTACTAAAAATGGATTCTGAAAAAACTAAATGTTTATTTTCTAATGATGTTAGAATATTAACTTCGCTTACTAAACGTTTACTATGCTCTTGACTTGCATAAGGGAAAGACACTCCTCCTCTTTGAGAAAAACCATAAGCTGCTTGTAGTTTTAAAAAGTGACGGTGACGAGATTCGCCAATTAAGTTAGTTGTAGTTTGTGTAGTTGTTTGAGTATATTTATTTGAGTTCATGATGTTTAATTTTAATTGAATTGAAAGAAATTTAAGATTGATGATGACTATTCCGGAAATAAAGAATAAGTCAAAAGAGCCTCGGATTTGCCAAGGTTAATTTTTCGATAAAATAAAAACGAAAAAAATTAGCTTAGCACATGCAACAGCAGCACATACAACAAGCCATCATGAAAAATGGAGTAATAGAATTAAAAGTTACACTTAGGTAATCTTGTTTTGATTGGTTTGTTTTTGATACTGTGTGTTTCATTTTTTTTGTTTTTAATTTATTTTTCTCTGCTTTTCATCAGAGTAGGAGTTGGCACCTGTTTTCCAATCACGTTTTATCGTAACTTTTAGTTGGTTGCCAGTGGGTCAATGAGCCTATTCTCTCGCCACTTCTTAATAAATTAATTACACACAAAAGAGGTAACTAATTCTGTCGCAAATTTAAGCTATTATTTTTTACACTTCCAAATAAATTTGAAAATAATTTAAAAATCGTTAATTTTAAAGGGATTTAAGCCTTCTTACATTTCAAAAAAGTGAATACTACTTTTATTCTTTCCTATTCAAAATAAAAATCAAACTACTATATCTCTAAAATCTTACATTTACACGTGCTTAAAAACGTTAGTAAACATCATTTTTTATTACACTTTATTGTGTTTATTTGGGGTTGGTCGCCCATACTTGGTAAAGGTATTAGTGCTGATGCTTTACAGTTAGTATGGTTTAGAATTGCCATTACTATTTTTTTAATGGCTTTTTACTTAATTTACATCAAAGCCAATTTAAAAGTCTCACTAAAAAAACTATTACAACTCACAGGTATTGGTTTTATCATTTGTATTCATTGGTTGTGCTTTTATGGAGCTATTAAAGTTTCCAATGTATCAGTCACCATGGCGGCTTTTAGTACAGGTACTTTATTCACTGCTATTACAGAGCCTCTTATTTATAAACGCAAATTTATCTGGTATGAATTGATAATAGGCTTAATCATCATTTTTGCCATTGGGCTTATTTTTTCGGTAGAAGTAGAGTATGGTTTAGGGATTTTATTAGGAATTTTAGCCGCCTTTACAGCTTCGATATTTAGTGTATTAAATGGTGTTTTAATTCAAGATCAAAAACATCCTATCTCCTCCCCTGTTTTATCATTTATAGAATTAACTATGGCATTAGTTGGATTAAGCATATTCTTATTGTTTAATGGAAGTTTTTCTACTCAGTTTTTTGCTATTACCAATCAGGATATTTTATTAATAACCATTTTAGCTGGCGTATGTACTGTATATCCATTCATTGCTTCTGTTAATTTAATGAAACATCTTTCGCCTTATACCATTAATCTAACCGTTAATTTGGAAGGCGTTTATGGGATTATTTTAGCAGGTATTTTGTTTCACGAAAACAAAGATTTATCTATCACTTTTTATGTAGGTTTTGGCATCATTTTATCAGTCATTTTTTTTAATGCTTTATTAAAACAAAAGTTTAACAAAGCATAGCCTATTTCAAACATAAAAACCTTACTTTAGCAACGCTAAAATTAAGATATGCAATTTGAGTTAAACTCAGAATACCTAGATCAATTAAAAACAGCCATCGTTGAAAAAAATGATACTGTTATAAATGCTCAACTCAGCGAGTTGTATCCGGTAGATATTGCCTTAATTTTAAATCAACTAGAAGTTGAAGAAGCTAATTTTATTTATGATTTATTAGAGGAAGAACAAGCCGCTGACGTACTTCTAGAAATGGAAGAGGAAAAACGTGAGGCTTTATTAGCAACTTTCTCAACCAAAGAAATTGCTGAGCAGCTTGATAATATGGATTCGGATGACGCCGCTGACGTTATCAACGAATTACCTGAAGAAATTCAGGAAGAAGTATTATCTCAAATTGAAGATATTGAACAAGCCAGCGACATTGCTGACTTAATGAGCTTTGAAGAGGGAACGGCGGGATCATTAATGGCTAAAGAGTTGGTGAGCGTTCATGCTCACGAAACGGTTAGTGCTTGTATTGATGAAATTAGAAGACAAACAGAAAGCGTTGATGTTTTATATGCCGTTTATGTGGTAGATGATAATGAGAAATTAATTGGGATGTTATCTCTTAAAAAATTAATTGTCTCTCATCCTCTAGCTAAAATTGAAGAGATTTATGACGGTGATGTCATTTCTGTGAAAACATCTACATCTAGTGAAGATGTTGCTGAACTTATTAGAAAATATGACTTGGTTGTATTGCCAGTTGTTGATCAATTAGGCAGATTAGTTGGACGAATTACCATTGATGATGTGGTTGACGTAATGCGCGAAGAGGCTGAAAAAGATATTCAGTTAATGAGTGGTATTACCGATGACGTTGATAGTAACGATAGTTTATGGCGCTTATCAAGAGCTCGTATTCCATGGTTATTGGTTGGTATGTGTGGTGGAATTGTAGGTTCAAGAATTATTGGTGGATACGAAGATCAAATTCAAATACGTCCTGAAATGGCTTTCTTTATACCATTAATTGGTGCGACTGGCGGAAATGTAGGAGTTCAATCTTCAGCAATCATTGTGCAAGGTTTAGCAAATAATACATTAATTGCTGATAAAATTGCACCAAAATTATTGAAGGAATTAGGTGTTGGATTAATTAATGGATTGATTTGTTCAACTTTAATTTTAGGTTATAATTTATTAATCAGCGAGTCATGGGCACTTGCAGGAACAGTGAGCGTTGCCTTATTAACTGTCATTTTATGTGCTTCTTTTTTAGGAACCTTTGTTCCTTTAATGATGAATCGTTTTAAAATTAATCCAGCATTGGCAACAGGTCCGTTTGTTACTACATTAAACGATATTATTGGAATTTCTATTTACTTTTTAGTGGGTAGAATTTTATATAGCGTGCTTTAAAATCAACCAGCATGCATAGTATAGAGCAACTTCATTCGGGAGAATTAAAAGGAGCAAAAACAATTCGTTTATCTTGCCATCTCAAATCATTTCCAACAGAATTATTTGAATTAGCTGATACTTTAGAAATCTTAGATTTATCTAACAACCAACTATCTCATCTGCCAAATAATTTTGGAGACTTCAAGAAATTAAAAATTGCTTTTTTTTCAGAGAATAATTTTACCGAATTTCCCGAGGTTTTATCTCAATGTCCAAACTTAACTATGATTGGATTTAAATCTAATCAAATCAATACTATTTCAGAACGGGCTTTCCCAGAGCATTTACAATGGCTCATCTTAACCAATAATCAAATCAATCATTTACCTAAAAGTATTGGTAAATGTTCGCGATTACAAAAAGTAGCGCTAGCGGGTAATCAACTTAAAGAGTTGCCAAATGAAATGGCTAATTGCAAAAACTTAGAATTACTTCGTATTTCAGCTAATCAATTATCTCAATTTCCAGAATGGTTATTTTCATTACCTCGTTTATCATGGTTAGCTTTTTCTGGTAATCCTTTTTGTGAAAAAATTAAATTAAACGAAGAGTTGCCTCTTATTTCGTGGCAACAATTAGAAATAAAAGAAACACTAGGAGAAGGTGCTTCTGGAATTATATCAAAAGCAACTTGGATTGACTCTCAAAATAATAAAGATATTGCCATTAAAGTTTTTAAAGGAGAAGTAACCAGTGATGGCTTTCCTGAAGATGAAATGAATGCTTGCATTGCTGCTGGTAATCACAAGAATTTAGTAACGGTTATTGGAAAGTTAAAAAATCATCCTCAACAAAAAATGGGTTTATTATTGGAGCTTATCCCATCTCACTATAAAAATCTGGGAGGTCCTCCAAGTTTTGATACTTGCACAAGAGACACCTTTAAGCCAGGAATTCATTTTTCTTCTGAAGCTATTTTAAAAATTTCGCAATCTATTGCCAACGCTGCTATGCATTTGCATTCAAAAGGAATTATGCATGGCGATTTATATGCACACAATACACTAATTGATGATTCAGCTAATACTATTTTTGGTGATTTTGGAGCAGCAACGTATTATGGTGAAAATAATAAAAATGCAAATCTATTTGAGAAATTAGATGTGAGAGCTTTTGGATGCCTAATGGAAGATTTATTAAAACTTGTGCCAATAGATAAAAAGAGTGAAGCACTTTTTCTTTGTTTGCAAGGTTTAAAAAACGATTGTTTAAAAGAAAACATTGCCGACAGACCGTCGTTTGATGATATTCTTAAAATGTTACTTGTTTTTTAATCAATTATTTTCTTAGCGAATTCAATCGTTTAATGGCTACTAATTGATCGTAATAAGTGCCTCTTTGACGATGATACACATAGATTGCATAATCATTTTCTGTTTCCCAATGATTTCCTTCACTAAAGGTTTCATCACCACCTTTTTTATCATCCTTTAAATAAACATAGGTGTAGTTATAATAACCTTGCTTTATAAACAAACTACACTCGTAACCCATTTTTTTATAATTATAGGTCATACGATTTGTTTTATTTAATCGCCACTCTGTTAATTTACCTAATACATAAAAATTACCAGCTCCTTGTGCATTATCATACGGTAAGAAAAAATGTACCCAAGCATAATCCGCTTCAATATCAGGACTTCCAATCATGTCTTGATTTTTAATTAAAAACCCTCCATTCAAATCATTATAAAAACTATAATTTTTAAAAGACTTTAATTCATCATTTTTTAATTCAACATGATAGATATAAGAACTGTCTTTTCGAATATCATATACTCTCTCTGTATAAGTTCTTAACGAACGAGTGTCAAAATATCTAAACTCATTTCCTCCATTAAAAGTTGATTTATCATCTAATGAGTAGGTTAATTTATTTGGTTCAACAAAAGTTGGTTTAATATTATTTACAACATTATCCCATCTATTGTTTTGAGTAATCACTACTTTTAAATCGGTAAATGGATTTGTGAGTTCATACTGGCTATTTAAAATAGAAAAATCAATATGTTGCCTTTCGTATTGTTCATCATTTCCCATCGCTTGCCTCACAGAGGCTACAACTGTTACTTTATTTTCATAAATCATAAAGCGCTTCGTTAAAACAATTTTCTCTTTATTATTGTCTTCATAAACATACGCAATGTAGTTTCCCGATTTTGTAAACTGCATGTTGCTTTGCGGAAATAAAATAGAGTAATGAGTGTATTTTTGAATAGTATTAGTTGAGTAATTAAAATTTATAATATTGGCTTCAAAAAAGCCATTCATAAACTCAGCGTTTAATAAATCAGACGGTTCCCAATTGGCGTTACAATGAACAAAACTGATAGAATATTCTTTTTTGTCCGCTTCTAAATCATCAAAACTTAATTCTAATAATTCGGAACCGTTTAATTGTAAAAGAGCAGGATTAGCATCAAAAGACGATTCATGAAGCTGGACGGTTTTGATATAAGGTTTATAGGTCCAATCTTCATATCGCATTTGATTATCATTCACATAATCATCCTGAGAAATTAATTTTAGTGTAAAAATTAAAAAAATGAAACAGTAATAAATTTTATTTAAACCCATAATTGCTATAACGTAAAAATACACTTTTTAGTGCAGAGCTTAACGTTAAAAATTGTTGTATAACAAACGAGGAAATAGAGTATTCTACTCTTTAATTAAATCGCCTTTGTCTTTTTTTGTTAAACGAATAGTACTAGGATTACCTTTATAATAAATATTACCCGATCTTTCTATAATAATATCCATTAATCCATTCTCGGGAGCATTTATATAAGTATGTCCGATGGTTAAACTAGTTAGATAAATATAATTTGTAACGTTTAACCCATCAGCGTAAAGATAATTTGTTCCATTATATGTTACTTCCAGTTTTTCTGTAATACCAGTCAGATAGGTATCCCCATTACCGTGTGAACTCCCAATAATTCTTTTAGTATTAACGTCTAATTTCAAGTCTCCTGAATTTTCGTTTCTATAAGAAATTTCATCTTGAATGATTGTATTCACACTTTTAATAGTACCTAAACCAGCGTGTTTAATGTGTTTAAAATAAGGAGCAGTAACATACACACTAATTTTATGATCATATCCTCTAACAAAATTACAAGTATTGTGATTATCAACTCTCAAAGTTTCTCCTTCTAATTCTGTTTTAATAAGTCGTTGCAAATTTGCTCCAGCTTCTACCTTTACCTCAAAAACAGAACCTTGAGTAAGGTATAAATCCATTTTATCACTTAATTCAATACAATTAAAATCTTTCACATCATGATAGATAACATTTGTTTTACCTGTGGAAGTAAAACAATCTGCCATGTTTTCTTTTTTACAAGAAACAAAAGCCGACATACAAATGATGAATATAATGACCTTATAACGCATTTACTTTTTTCTTTTTTATACTAAATCTGTAGCCTAAGCCATAATCAAAATGAGCAGCAACCGCCCAATGAGATTTCATTGTAAAATTAATCATTAAGCCGTTTTTACAAAAATACCTAATTCCTAAACGATGAAAAATTGGTCCATCTTCTTTAGGTTTAGATACCGCATAATAGCCCATTTCAATAGGAAGACTTACGTGACCGATATTGTAAGCATAACAAACTTTTACTCCTAACTGAACAATATCTGTCCAATTTTTAGCTGGATAACCGCCATTTTCCATGTGATAAAAATTTTGGGTATCATAACACACATCTATACCCCCACCCCATTTATGAGTGTTTCTTACATTATAATAATAATTTGCTCCAAATGTGTTGGAGAAATATTTCGGACCTCCAGGAGGTTCATGTTCATTAAAAGCCACTGCATCCCAAACTAAAATTTCATGTTTACTATTCCATACAGAACCCGAGTCAACTAAATCGGACTTAGCTACTTCTCCATTAATTTTGTAGGTTAAACCTAAATTTAATGCTGCTACATTTAATCCTAAATTAGGAACCTGAGAACGACCATTAGAAGCATGTGCAAACGAAATCCCAGGCTCCAATCTAAATTTATTACTGATATTTAGGTGCCATAACATTTTCCATTGCACATATGTATTCCAATGGCTAGCGATGGCAATATTTTTTGGATTTTTATCAATATCAAACTTTTTAGTTAAGTAAGATACTCCCCAACAAACGCGTAAAACAGGGCGAGATGCTCTTACTTTTTTATTTAAAGGAATTTCAACATACGGAGATAAGGCATAACAATAGCCCAACTGTTTTGGATTTGCAAAATCTATGAAATTAAAAGACAAACCAACTTCAGGAAAATTATTTTCACGATGCCAACGCTTGGTTCCAGTAGTTGGTTTAACAAAATCTATTTCTATTCCTGGAGAATAACCCTTCACTAAATTACCAATCGTGCTTTTGTGTTCATATATAAAACCATAGGTTGGAGCCACTTTTATGTAAAAGTCTTTTGTTCCCGTCATGTTGTTTTGAGCAAAACATAACATTGGAAGTACTACTAATAAATATTTGAATAATTTTTTCAAAATAAACCTCGAATTTAACGATAGTTTTTAATACTATAATATAATCAAAAAAATTATTTTCTATTTAAATAAACCCTAAATTAGCGCCGAATTTAAATAGCTCCGCCATGGAAGTAAAAGATATTAAAGATTCGAGCTTAGCTCAAAATCCAGTAATTGGACAAATGCTTGTAAACAATCACGAGCAAATTCTTTTTTGTAACGATAACGCAACTGGTTTAAAAGCCATTATTGCTATTCACAATACCGTATTAGGACCATCACTAGGTGGTACTCGTATGTGGAATTATAACAATGAAATGGAAGCCTTAACAGACGTTTTACGTTTATCTCGTGGAATGACTTATAAATCTTCTGTTGCTGGTTTAAATTTAGGTGGTGGTAAGTCCGTAATTATGGGTGATGCTAGTAAAATTAAATCTGAGGCATTATTACGTCGGTTTGGAAAATTTGTAAATAGCTTAGGCGGTAAATATATTACAGCTGAAGACGTGGCTATGAATAGCCGCGACATGGAAATGATTAAAATGGAAACCGACTACGTGAGCGGTTTACCTGAAAATATGGGTGGTAGTGGAGATCCTTCTCCTGTTACAGCATATGGTGTTTACGTGAGTATGAAAGCTAGTGCTAAAGAAATTTACGGAACAGACAGCTTAGCAGGAAAAAAAGTATTAGTTCAAGGTATTGGAAATGTGGGAATGCACTTAGTAGAACATATTTCAAAAGAAGGCGCTAAAGTTTATGTTTACGATATTAGCGAAGAACGTATTAAAACAGCTGTAGAAAAACATAAAGCTGAATTTGTAGCGGCTGATAAAATGTTTGATTTAGATATCGATATTTACGCTCCATGTGCTTTAGGAGCAACCGTAAATGATGATACTTTATCTAAATTAAAATGTAAAATTATTTGTGGTGCTGCCAACAACCAATTAGCGGATGAGAAAAAGCATGGTGAATTAGTATTACAAAAGGGTATTTTATATGCTCCTGATTTTGTTGTGAATGCTGGAGGAATCATCAACGTATATTACGAATTAGAAGGATATAACAGAGACCGTGCCATGGCACATGCCGAAAAAATTTATGGCACAACTTGGAACATTATTCAAACAGCAAAAACTCAAAACATACCAACTTACGCAGCTGCTAACAAAATTGCAGAACAACGTATTGAAAGTATTGCAAGAATAAACGCTGTTCTATAAAATTAATCTAAGCGGAATTGAAGTATAAATCATACCTTTGATTCCGCTTAGATTTTAAATATTAAAATTGTACTATAAATAAACCCAATAACATTCGTTCTTTATGCTAAACAGACGTTACCTTCGAATAAAAACAATGCAAAGCCTGTATTCTTACTTTCAGCAAGAAAAACCAGATATTGTATTTTATGAAAAAGAATTATTTAAGAGTTTAGATAAAATTTACGACTTGTACATATATGTGTTAGTTTTATTTACTGACATTCACCATACGGCTCTTTTAGTAACCGAAGAAAATAAAAACAAACGTTTACCCAGTAAAGAAGATTTAGAGCCAAATTTACGTTTTATTGAAAACGTTGTTTTAGTTTCATTAACACGTAGCGAAGAATTAAAAAAAGAAGTTGCTAATCGTAAAATTTCATGGCAAAGCGATTTTGATTTGGTTCGTAAATTATACGCTGAATTAAGAGCCACTGATTTATATAAAAACTATATGACATCCACAACGCCATCAGCTAAGGAAGATAAACAGTTTTTGATTTCGGTAGCAACTGAGTTTTTATACGAACATGATTTATTAAATCATTTGTTTGAAGAAAAAAATATTCATTGGGCCGATGATACATTTGGTGCATTTTCAATGGTATCAAGAACTTTCGAAAACTTTACTGGTAAATTAAATTTAGTGCCTTTATACAAAGATAAAGAAGACGACATGCAATTTATCTCTGTTTTATTCCGTAAAACAATTGCTGGAGATAAAGAATATGACAAACTAATTGATGAAAAAACTAAAAACTGGGAATTAGATCGCATTGCTTCAATGGATGTTTTACTTATGAAAATGGCTTTAGCAGAATTTATGCATATCAGTAACGTTCCTGTAAAAGTTTCATTAAACGAATATATTGATATTTCGAAAGAATATAGCACACCAAACAGTAAAACCTTTATCAATGGCGTTTTGGATAAAATTATTGCAGATTTAAAACGTGATAATAAAATCCAAAAAACAGGTAGAGGTTTAATGGAAGGAAACTAATCATTAAAAGAATTTATAGTGAAATTATTAGTTTTAGATAATTACGACAGTTTCACCTACAACTTGGTTCACTTGATTGAAAAAGTAAGTGATGTTGCTTTTGATGTTATCAGAAACGATAAAATTTCCTTAGACTCCATCAACTCTTACGATAAAATTTTATTATCTCCAGGCCCTGGATTACCTAAAAATGCGGGCATCATGCCAGAACTATTAAAACAATATGGTTCCTCAAAAAGCATATTAGGCGTTTGTTTGGGACTACAAGCTATTGGAGAAAATTACGGAGCTTCTCTTAAAAATTTAGATACCGTTGTGCATGGGCAAGCAACTCCAGTAAACATCATTCATGACGATATTCTATTTAAAAACTGTCCAAAAAAATTTCTTGTTGGGCGTTATCACTCATGGGTGATACATCCAAATTTTTTACCACAAGATTTGATCATTACTGCCAGTGACCCTGAAGGAAATATTATGGCCTTAAAGCATATTAAATACAATGTAAGAGGCGTTCAGTTTCATCCAGAATCTATTTTATCAGAATATGGAGAAACAATCATCAAGAATTGGATTGAGTATTAAATCAATTTTCTTTTTATCAAATCAAAAGGAACTTTAAGATTATAAAAAAACATAAAATATGCCTGAAAAACGGTATAAAATCCTAAATTTGCTATCTATTAAATCAAAAATGAAGACAATATATATTTTAGCAGCAGTAATCTTATTTTTCTCAAGTTCTTGTAAAGAACAAAGTACTGAAGTTTCTACAAATGATGTTATGAATTCCAAATCAGCTGACGGATCTAGTAATAGTTCTTTGCCTGATATTAAATTTGAAGAAGAAACTCATGACTTTGGACGTATCACCCAAGGAGAAAAAGTAACCTATGCTTTTAGATTTAAAAATACTGGTGGTGCCAATTTAATTATCTCATCGGCTACTGGAAGTTGTGGCTGTACTATTCCTGACTATCCTAAAAAACCAATTTTACCAGGTGAAGAAGCAGTTGTAGATGTTGTTTTTGCAAGTGAAGGAAAATCTGGTGTGGTTGAAAAATCTGTGACATTAGTTACTAACTGTGAGCCAAGTACAAAAATCATTTATATTAAAGCCAATATTATTGTCCCTACTAGTGCAAATCCAAGTGAGTTACCAACAGCACATTAATCAATTTTAAAAACAATCAAACCAAAAAATAAACAAAAACATGAACAACTTAGTAATTTTAATGGGCGGTGGAGCCGCAGGAGGAAATCCAATAACTCAAATAGTACCTTTAGTTTTAATCGTAGTCGTATTTTATTTCTTTATGATTAGACCTCAAATGAAAAAAGCAAAAGAAACAAAAAAATATATTGAGGCATTAAAAGTAAACGATAAAATCTTAACGATTGGTGGTATCTATGGTACTATCAGTAAAATGAATGATGATGGAACAATCATTATCGCTGTTGAAGACGGTTCAAAAATGAAAATTTCTAAAAATGCCGTTTCTCAAGATGCTACTTCAACTTTAAACCAAACAGCTTAATATAATGGGCTCGTCAAATGCCATCACTCGCATAAGACGATTGCTTTTAAGCAAAAAAGTTGGTACTTTTTTAATCTGCTTAAGCATTGCATCACTACTTTGGGTGGTGCATGCTTTAAACAGAAATTATAAATACACACTTCGCGTTCCAGTAACGTTTTTAAACTTACCTACCAACAAACTCATTGTTGGCGAACTCCCAGAACATCTAGATGTAGAGATCAAAGCCAGTGGATTAAAACTACTTTTTATCTCACTCAAAAAAAACATTAACGAGGTTGTAGTTGATTTTAATTTATTAAAAAACAACGCGAAATCTCAAGCCTACTCTATTCGTAATGGTAATTTTAATTTACAAGGAGCCATTAATTTTGAAGTAGAAATTTTAAAAATTCGTCCCGATACCTTGTTTTTTTCAGCTAACAAAGGAAACTCCAAGTTATTACCTGTTAAAGCAAATTTAAAAATAGATTGTCAGCCAGGATTTTCTGTTATTTCAAAAATTAATATAACTCCAGCCTATGTATCTGTTACAGGAGATAGCATAGATTTAAAAAGAATGGACACTGTTTATACCCATTTCTTAAATTTAAAAGATGTGCATCAAGATTTCTCATCTTCTGTTCCTCTAAAAAAGCCTTATTCATCTATCAATTACAATGTAAAAGATGTGCAACTGAATTTTAATGTGGATAAATTAACCGAGTCAACCATTAAAGTTCCTATTCAAATCATGAATAATACGAGTAATGAAAAGATAAAATTATTACCTAATTTCATTGAAATAAAGTATTTAGTGGCAATGAAAGAATATGAAAATATAAGCTCTAATTCTTTTAAAGCCATTGTAAACTACGAACACATTAAAAAGAAACAAAAACAACTCAAAGTAGATATTATTCGTGTTCCTTCTGAAGTAAAAATTATAAATACAGACCCAACTATTATTTCATATTTAATTTATAAATAATGATCATAGGCTTAACAGGTGGTATAGGTAGTGGAAAAACAACTGTTGCAAAATTGTTTGAAACAATGGGTTGTGCTATTTATAATTCTGATGATAGAGCAAAAGAACTATATTTTAACCCTATTATTAAACAAGCTGTTATTGAATTATTAGGAACAGAAGCTTATTTAAGTGAAACAGTAATTAATAAAGATTTTATTTCTAAAAAGGTTTTTTCTGACACCAAATTATTACATCAACTTAATGATATTATTCATCCAGCTGTTAAAGCAGATTTCATTCAGTTTAAATCTAAATTTCCGTTAAATACAATCATCATTAAAGAAAGCGCATTACTATTTGAAACTGGTATTTATAAAGATTTAAATTTTAATATATTAATTACCGCTCCAGTAGATTTAAAAATCGAACGAGTAATGCGTCGAAATTCAGTTTCAAAAAATGAGATTGAAAAACGCATGCAAGCTCAATGGACTGATGAACAAAAAACACCATTAGCCAATGCTGTTATCACAAATGATAATCGCACCGCATTAATTCCTCAAGTCATTTCAATTATCGAAACACTTAAGAATGCTTAAACGAGATTATTTAGTCAAGCAATTTGAAGAATTTGGCAAAGTAATGGCCATTTTATTGGGATTAAAAAAAGACGGACTATTTCCTGAATTATCTGATGCCATTGAAGAATCACTAAAAAAATATACTGCCTTAGAAATTAAATACGTTGAATCTATAGCTCATGAAAGCCTCCTTGAAACATTAACTCAAGAAAAGAAATTAAACGATGAACAGCTTAAAATGCTGGCAGATTTAGTATACGAAAAAGGAGAATATTATGCTTCTATTAATTCAACAGAAGAAGCGTCAACTAATTGTTACAAGAAAGCATATCTCATTTATTTATTTTTGAAAGAAAATGCAACGCTTAACTATTCCTTGGATATGCATTATAAATTAGAAATTCTTAAAAAAATGGAATTATAGTTCCATTAATTTTTCTAATTGATGATACTCAATACCAAAATACTCTTTTGAACTTTTTATTTTTTGTAGAATTTCTTTTTTTTGCGCCTCTGTTTTCACTTTCTTCTCGGCAACAATCATCACATTTTTTGGTGTATGCGCTTCTGATATAAATTGAAATACCTTGGTAGAATAATCAAAATATTCTAATATTAACGAACGAAGACCATCTGTAAGCATCTCTGCTTGACGTTCTAAAAAGATGCCATGCTTTAATAAAAAATCTAGGTCATTTTTGGTTTTATGTTTTTCAATCTCTCGGCGTATTTGCTTATGGCAGCAAGGAGCTACAACAATTAAATCGGCATTAGCTTTTATTCCCTTAAAAATGGCATCATCCGTAGCTGTATCACAAGCATGTAATGCTATTAAAACATTAGCTTGATGAGCATCATAATCCATGATGGTTCCTTGAGTGAAATGTAAATCATTAAAATTTGATTTCTTAGCAATATCATTACACAAATCCACTAAATCTTTACGGTATTCAACTCCTGTAACTTCTGCTTTTAAATGAAGAACTTGAGTTAAATAATCATATAATGCAAACGTTAAATAGCCTTTACCTGCCCCCATATCCAATACATTCAAGGTATCTCGCTTTGGCAAATTTTTAATTAACGGGCTTAGTAATTCCACATAATGATTAATTTGCTTGTACTTATCTTGGGAACTAGGAATCACTTTTCCTTTTTCATCGGTAATTTTCAATAAATGAAGGTAAGATTTTCCGCCAGAGCTAATCAATCTGTTTTTTTGAAGATTATGCTCTAAAGAAGGAAGCTGCTGTTGTGAAGGATTACTTTTTCTTAACGTCGTTTTATCTTTATTTAGATATTCAAATATGATGTCATTAGTTAGTGTAAATAAAGTAGCGTGTTTAAATTCTCCTTTAGAAATAAAATCAAGCAGTATATCTATCCCCTCTTCAATACTGTAATTTTTAACGATATCCTTTGTTTGATAACGATACGTGAAACTTAACTTATCCTCTTGTTTTATAAGTATCTTTTTAACGTAGCAATTTTTCAATGATTCTATAGAACCTTTGTAATTACCTAAAGAAAACTTTACAAAGCTATTTTCTTTAAGTGAAGTTTTAAGTAGTTCAAATAATTCTTCTATATGATTCATTAGAATTTGGCGTTAATTAATAAGACTTTACGAAGATACATTATCATTGTTAAAAAATGAGCAAAATTTATACGTTGAATATACTCCTAAATAAAAATAGTTTGTATATTCGTTAATACCGATATGCCTAAATTTATTTTCATATTCTTATGTCTTACTTTGTTTTGTAAAGCTCAGCAAAACGAATTTGATAAATATGGTCCATTTGGTTCTCAAGTTCACACGGATTTAAAAACCGCTTTAGAAATAGAGAAAAACGTATATAAAATGGATTTGAGCTACAAAAAATTGGAGCCAAAGTTATACGCCAAACTAGGAAAGTTAAAAGACTTACAAGCACTTAAATTAAGCGGAAATGAAATCAATACTTATCCTCCTGGATTTGGTGATTTATACAATCTCTTATATTTTGCTAGCTATAACAATGAATTCACATCATTTCCTCCCGATTTAAAAAAACTAGGGAATTTGAATTATATAGAATTTTTCGCCAGTAAAATAGACAGTATTCCTTCTGACATTGCCTATTTAAGTCGATTAAAAACATTAAAGATGTCATCTACTAACGACACTTTAAAACTACCAACAACTTTAAAATATTTAAAAAATTTAAAAGATGTAACTATTGAAAACTGCGTGTTAGATAGTTTTCCAAAAGAAATTTTCAAAATACCGAATCTTAATTTTTTAAATCTAACAAACACCAATACCTTTTATCTTACCAAGCATTTTGAAAGATTTGTAAATTTAGAAGTATTGGTTTTAGATGCTAATCAACTACAAAGCATTCCTTTTGAAATTTATAAGGCAAAAAAATTAAGATTCCTATCCGTAAAAAATAATCATTTACAAAAACTACCAGATACCATTTCTCAATTAGAAAACTTGACAGTATTAGATGTGAGAGGCAATGGTTTTTCTAAACAATATATTGAGGAGTTAAAAGCTATGTTACCTGGCTGCGAAATAAGATTCTAATTTTTTTACCACATAGAACAGAGTTTGTTCTTGCCCTTCGACTCCGCTCAGGCTGGCAAGCTCGAACTGACAGTCTCTAAAATCCCTTTTGTCAAATAGTCCCTTAAATCGTTTTCTCAAACTTTTTCATAAATCCTTCCATAAACCAAGTTGGTGGCTGCATAGGTTTATTTTTTTCTTTATCAATAAAAACCAGGGTTACAGAACCTGTATTTAATAAATCATTATGTTGGTTAAAACATTCATAATGAAAAGTAATTCTTACTCCAGGCATTTCGTTAACAGTTGTTACAATTCTCACTTCATCATCATATTTTGCAGGCTTTTTATAATTAACGGTTAAATTAATAACAGGCATTAAAACACCACTCTCTTCCATCTCACGATAACTGAACCCAAGACTACGCATTGCCTCTACCCTGCCCACTTCATAGTATTGAGCATAAACTCCATAATATACAAAGCCCATTTGATCAGTTTCTCCGTAACGTACTCTTAACGTTGTTTCTGTTTTAATCATACAAATTATATCTTATCTTTAAAACATCAAATTTAGTTTTCTATTTCATGAAGTTATTATTAAAAGTATTCTTTTTTTCAGCACTTATTAGTTTATATGCTTGCTCTAAAAAAACATCCGTCAGCAATATTTCAGAATCTCATATTGTTATCAATGACAACAAAATAGACAGCTCCATTTACAAAGCGATGTTGCCTTACAAAAAAACGCACGATGAGCAAATGTATGCCGTTATAGCTAAAAGCGAAGATGCCTTAGTGAAAGCAGATGTAGAAAGCACACTAGGTAACTTTTTTTGTGATGCTGTTATTTATGAAACAAAAAAACTATTAGGTAAAGATTCAAACATGGTTGATGTGGCTATTTTTAACAAAGGAGGTTTACGAAACTCTTTGCCAAAAGGAAATATCACGATTGGAAATATATTTGAATTAATGCCATTTGATAACGAAGTGGTTTTACTGAAATTAAGTGGTACTCAGTTTAAAGATATGTGCTATAAAATCGTTGAAAAAGGAGGAATACCAATTGGTGGCATGCGTTTAACCATGAAGGGTTCAACACCAACGGATATTACAATCAACGGAAAAGCATTTGATGAGACAAAAGATTATTGGGTTGTAACATCTGATTACCTTGCAAATGGTGGTGATAGCTACAGTTTCTTTAAAAATGCAAAAGAAAGAAAAATCATGAATGTACTTTTAAGAAACGTGATTATTAATTACTGCGAAGACATTACCAAATTAGACCAAACAATTAAACCTAAATTAGATGGCAGAATTCAACTATCAAAATAGACGCGATTTTTTAAAATACTTTATTGGCACTTCGGCTGTACTAGCCGGATTTCCTGCGCTATCCAAAGAAGTATTAAAAAGTAAAGATTTATCTCGCCTAACCATTTTATACACAAACGATATTCATAGTCGAATAGAACCTTTTCCTAGCAATGACCCTAAATTTGCCAATAAAGGAGGATTTGCTAGAAGAGCGGCGGTTATTGAAGAACTGAAAAAAGAGAATGATAATATTTTATTATTAGATGCTGGAGATATATTTCAAGGAACACCTTATTTTAATTTATATGGCGGTGAGTTAGAATATAAATTGATGAGTATAATGGGTTATGATGCCACAACTATTGGTAATCATGATTTTGACTTAGGAATAGATAATATTACCAAACAAATGCCTCATGCTAATTTTTCGTTTATTAATTGTAATTATGATTTTTCAAACACCAGTCTAAACAACAAAATAGTTCCCTATAAAATATTCGAAAAACAAGGAATTAAAATAGGCGTTTTAGGTTATGGAATTGAATTAGAGGGATTAGTAGATAAAAAAATGTATAAAGACACTGTTTATCAAAATCCACTCCCAATTGCCAACGCTACTGCTAAACTTTTAAAACTAGATTTAGGCTGTGATTATGTCATTGCATTATCACATTTAGGATTCTCCTATAACGATAAAAAATTGAGCGATATGAGTATGGCTCCACAAACCGAAAACATTGATTTAATTATTGGCGGGCACTCTCATACATTCCTTGAACATCCAGTAAAATTAGCCAATAGAACGGGCAAAGAAGTTTACGTCACGCAAGTTGGATGGGCAGGAATTTGGTTAGGTAAACTAGATGTGTATTTTTCTTATAATAAGAAAAAAATTTCACATAATTCAAATAATAGAAAAATTTAAAAAAACAAGCCCAAAACGAAAATTTTTTGAAATTATTTATCGATTTTTTCCTTGCGAGATTAAATAATCAGTATATATTTACAAACTCGAACTTGTTAATAATACTAAACATTATATATTTAATAACTTATTTAATACTATGAAGGAAAAGACAGCGGAAACCGTGTGGAAGAATTGCCTAAGAGTGATTCAGGATAATGTAAGCCCTCAGAACTTTGCAACTTGGTTTGAACCAATCAAAGCCATTAAAATTCAAGACAACGTATTAAACATTCAAGTACCATCTCAATTTTTTTATGAATGGTTAGAAGAACATTACATCACAATCATTAAAAAGGTAATCAGAAAAGAATTAGGGCCAGAAGGAAGAATTGAGTACAGCATTGTAATGGATAACGGAACTGGTAAATCAGAAAAAGCCGTTATGTTGAAAGTTCCTAACATTAATACTAATTTAAGAAACAATCCAGTTTCAATGCCAATTGATAGTGGATCAATCAGAAATCCATTTATTATTCCAGGTCTAAAAAAAGTATCTGTAGAATCTCAATTAAATCCTAACTACTGTTTTGATAACTTCGTAGAAGGTGATTGTAACCGTTTAGCTCGCTCGGCTGGTTATGCTGTATCTCAAAAACCAGGTGGAACTGCATTTAACCCATTATTATTATATGGTGGTGTTGGTTTAGGAAAAACTCACTTAGCTCAAGCTATCGGAATTGATATTAAAAAGAACTTCCCCAACAAAACAGTTCTTTATGTTCAATCAGAAAAATTTATTGCTCAATTTATTGATTCAATAAAAAACAATAACCAAAACGATTTCGTTCATTTCTATCAAATGATTGACACGTTAATTATTGATGATATTCAGTATTTAGCAGGAAAAGAAAAAACACAAGATGTATTCTTCCATATTTTCAATCACTTACACCAATTAGGAAAACAAATCATCTTAACAGCTGATAGAGCTCCAGTTGAAATGCAAGGAATTGAGCAACGTTTATTATCTCGTTTCAAATGGGGCTTAAGTGCAGATTTACAAACCCCAGGCTTAGAAACTCGTATCGCTATCTTAGAGAAAAAAGTTTACAACGAAGGAATTCAATTACCAAAAGAAGTTTGCGAATATTTAGCATATAGCATTACATCTAACGTACGTGAATTAGAAGGTGCCTTAATTTCATTATTAGCACAATCTTCTTTAAATAAGAAAACAATTACATTAGAATTAGCTAAGCAAATGATTGACAAATTTGTTAAATCTACTGCTCGTGAAGTTTCTATTGATTATATCCAAAAAGTAGTTTGCGATTATTTTGATTTAAATATCGATTTAATGAAATCTAAAACTCGTAAACGTGAAGTTGTTCAAGCTCGTCAAATTGCTATGTATTTTGCTAAGTGTATGACAAAATCTTCTTTAGCGACTATTGGTATGCACTGCGGTGGTAAAGATCACGCTACTGTATTACACGCTTGTCGTACTGTAAATAACTTAATGGATACAGACAAACGCTTTAAGGCTTACATTGAAGAATTAGATAAAAAAATCAGCATTAATAACTAATTCATCATTTATAAATTTAAAATCCCTTAGCTAATGCTGAGGGATTTTTTTTTAAACTAACATGCTAAGCCCTTATCAAATTTATCTCATATTTCCAATAATAGGTGCTATTTGCGGCGGCATGCTTTGGATTTTGTACTTTAAACGAATAGATGTTTTAGATCGTGAAAAAACTTTAGACATCATTATTGCATTTATTGTGGGTTTTTTAACTCCCACTCTAGCTCTTTGGTTATATTTTGGACTTGAAATATTGGGAATTAATTTTAATGGTGAATTAGTAAACGATTTTTTATATTCCATATTGGGCGTTGGTTTAATTGAAGAATTATCCAAGCTTTTAGGGGTCTTCATTGCTTTTAAAATATTAAAAAAACGAATCAACGAACCTATTGATTATTTGGTGTTTGCTGGTATTGTAGCATTAGGGTTTTCCGTTCGAGAAAACTTTATTTATTTCAATAATTACGGTTCTCAAATTGCTACAGGACGAACTTTGATTTCTTGTTTAGTACATATTATTAACACTAGTATATGTGTATATGGTATTTATAGATTTCAACTGTTTAATAAAGGAAATAAATACATTAATCCTTTTGTAGGAATAAGTACGGCTGTTATTTCACATGGATTATTTGATTTCTTTTTAGTACAGCCTTTTTTGGGCGACATTACTTCTTTTTTAGCAATGGGCGTCTATTTAGTTGGTATTAACTTTTGGATACAAATGATAAATAATGCAATTAATTTTTCGCCATTTTTTAATTACGAAAAAATTGCATCCACTACCAAACTATATAAAACTATTTTCATTTGGTATTTTATTGTGCTAATTGTAGAATTTAGTTATGTATTATATTATAAAGATTTAAACTTAGCGTTAAAAGACGCATTCAAAAACATCTTCAATGAAGGGGTTTTATTAGTAGTTGTAGCATTAAGAGCCAGTAGATTAAAAATTAATAAACGAAAATACTTTCCTGTTAAAATTCAATTACCAATATACTATACAACAAATGACGATGAAGATTTTTCGTTTTTAGGAATAACACTCAAAATAAGAGGGGAAAATGAACATGAATTTCAGTTCTTAAAATACATGGGGAGAGAATTTAAAATATATTCAACAAATGCCAATAAAAACGAACAAAACAATAACAAAAGAGCAAGATTACTAAAAAAATACTTTCTTAAAAATGATGTTGTCACCTATTTAATTGAAGTTTACACTGAAGATAATCTTAAAAAAAATATTTACTTATTAAAACCTAAAACTCGTGGAATGACACATTACAAACATAAACATCCAATTGCAACATTAATGTATTACGACGACCCTACGGTGTTTCAAAAAGAACATCAATCATTATCTTATAAAGAATTAAGAAAAATAGAAGATATATATATCAAATAAAAAAATCCCCCAACAAAAAATGTTGGGGGATTTTTTATTTCGATTATTTATTTAAAAAGACAAACTTCTTATCAATCACATCAACCACTATCTCTTTGTCTTTATTAACAGCATCAGCTAAAATTTGCTTAGACAATTCATTTAAAATTTGCTTTTGCATCACTCTCTTCACTGGTCTTGCGCCATAGTGAGGATCATAACCTAACTGTGCTAACCAATCAATTGCTTCATCAGTTGCTGAAATCATCATGTGTTGTTCAGCTAATCTATCAGCAATTTGCTTGAATTGAATTTTCACAATATCATTCACATCATCTCTATTCAAAGGCTCAAACATAATCACTTCATCAATTCTATTTAAAAACTCTGGACGAATTGTTTTCTTTAATAATTCAAATACCTCTGATTTAGTTTTTGCTAGTACTTCTTCTTTATTGAATTCATCTAACTTATCAAAGTTATCTTGAATTAAATGAGAACCAATATTAGAAGTCATAATCACAATGGTATTCTTAAAGTTCACCGTTCTACCCTTGTTGTCAGTTAAGCGTCCATCATCTAATACTTGTA
>PNMI01000007.1 GCA_013823565.1 Sphingobacteriaceae bacterium
CTGATCCTGCTTAGTTACATTATTTCCTTCTGTCAAAACTTCTTCACAAAATCCTTTACAAGTATCTATGAAATTGGATGTATGGAAATAAGCATTCTCCTTCATTTTAGTATTCAAAAAATCTTCTACCCAGTAAAATGCACAGTCTGCTATTTTATTATTAGTATCCACAATACTTACTTTGTATCCTTTCTCTGCTTCTGTATTAAATATTATACAGCCTTTATCTAATTTATTGATGTTGATACCGTTATCACATTCCACATCAAAATTATCCATGTGCTGAAATACTTTCAAGTAAGTATCTTTGTTCTCGGTTTTAAATAAACCAATAGCGTCACATATTACACCATCAACATTGCAATCTCTGAAATAACAAGTATAAAATTCGCCACCCTTAATTTTTGGATGCATAGATTGGTTATAGAGATGTTCTGCAATATGTTTACTGCTTTCTATAAATTTACCTTGAGATGAAAATACATCTGCCACATAGCTTTTCACATCATGATAATGCATTTCATTTTTTGATTTGAACTGATAATATATATCTGTTTTAAAAGGCGACGTTAAATAACGCATCACTGTATCTTTTAAAAAATCGTCGCTTATTTGTATTTGCTTTTCGCTTAACGTTAATTCTTCTCCTAAGCCTTTATTACCAACATAATGTATCACAAAATGTGTTAATTCCGAACGTGTAAAATCTATCATGGCACAAAATCTGTTTAAAATTGAATCGTAAATGTAACTTTTTACTATTGCCTTGAATTAACAAAGTTTAAACAAAAAAATAATGTTACTAACGGACATTATCCGTTATAATCTTTATCATTACTGTCAAAATTTACTACTAAATTTGCTTACTATGCGATACAAATTCATAAAACCAGCACTTTTCATACTTGTTATAAGTCTAAGTTCTTTTACTTTATTTCAATTTGAAAAAAATCAAATTTTACAAGACTTATTAATGTCAGTTTTAAATCAGGCACATTACAGCCCTTTAAAAGTAAATGATGAGTTTAGTGAGAAAGCATATGATTTATATTTAAAAAGAATAGATATCAGTAAAAAATTCTTATTACAATCAGATGTAGATGCTTTTAATAAATACAAAAAAAGTATTGATGATGAAATTAACAACGGAACATTTGAATTTTATAAATTATCATCTAACACTATTGCTAAACGAATAAAAGAAAAAGAAGATTGGGCCAAAGAAATTTTAGCAAAACCATTTGATTATAATGTAGATGAAGAATATGAAACAGATGGAGAAAAAGCTAAGTATGCTGCCAACGAAGAAGCTTTAAAATCGGAATGGGTTAAAATGTTAAAGTATCAAACTCTTTCTCGTTTGGATGAAATGTTAACTGGACAAGAAAAAGCGAAAGCGAAAAAAGATTCGGTATTTGTTGAAAAAACTTTCGATAGTTTAGAAGTAGATGCCCGTCGAAAAACATTAAAAGCAAATATTGATTGGTTTAAGCGTTTAAACAAAATAACTCATAAAGATAGATTTTCAACTTACATTAATACTATTACAGGATTATATGACCCTCATACAGAATATTTTGCTCCAAAAGAAAAAAAGAAATTTGATCAAAGTATGAGTGGACAATTTGAAGGAATTGGGGCGCGATTACAATCAAAAGATGGTATCCTAAAAGTATCAGAAGTGATCGTTGGGTCTCCATCTTTTAAACAAGGCGAATTAAAAGCGGGTGATGAAATTCATAAAGTAGCTCAAGGTGCCAACGAACCAAAAGATATTACTGATATGGATATGGACGATGCCATTGATTTAATTAAAGGTAAAAAAGGAACAGAAGTTCGACTAACAGTCAAAAAACCTGATGGTTCATTTAAAGTCATTCCAATTATTAGAGATGTGATTGAGATGGATGAAACTTATGCTAAATCAGCAATTCTAGATAATAAAAAGAAAATTGGTTACATCTATTTACCAATGTTTTATGCTGATTTTACAAGAAATGGAGCTCACCGTTGTTCGGCTGATATGAAAAAGGAAATAGAAAAATTAAAGAACCAAGGTGTTGAAGGTATTATTGTTGACTTGCGTGATAATGGTGGTGGTTCTTTACAGGAAGTTGTTGAAATGGCTGGTTTATTTATTCCTCGTGGACCAGTAGTTCAAGTTAAAGATAAGGCCGGAAAAGTTTATGTAATGGAAGATAAAAACTCGGATGTAACTTGGGATGGTCCATTAGCGATTATGGTTAACCATGGAAGTGCTTCTGCTTCTGAAATTTTAGCTGCTGCTATTCAAGATTATAAACGTGGAGTTATTATTGGTACTCAAAGTTTTGGTAAAGGAACAGTTCAATCTTTCTTTAATTTAGACCAATATTTGTTACCTCAATTTGATACTATTAGACCATTGGGAGAAGTGAAAATTACTCACCAAAAGTTTTATAGAATTAATGGTGGCGCTACACAATTAAGAGGGGTTATGCCTGATGTGACATTACCAGATCCTTATGCATTTATTGAAGTAGGCGAAAAAGAATTAGATTACCCAATGCCTTGGGATGAAATTGTGAAAGCTAATTATGAAGAATTTACAGCCATTAATTACACGAAAGTAAAAAAAGGAAGCTCTGAAAGAATTAAGTCTAGTGCTGCTTTTAAATTAATAGAAACAGAGTCAAAAGAATTAAAAGCTAAAAAGGATGATACAAAGTATAATTTAAAACTAGAAAAATACAGAGCGGAACAAAAGCAGTTACGTGAGCAGTATAAAAAATACGATGAATTAAAAGTTGACATCAAAGGTTTTACTGCTGATTTACCTAATTACGATAAAGATGTTTTAAAAAATGATACCACTAAATTAAATAGAGAAATTAAGTGGACGAAAAACATTCAAAAAGATAATTACATATTTGAAGCAAGTAATGTGATTAACGACATCAAATAGTTAATAATATGATTACAATTATAATAGCATCATTACAAAATAATGATGCTATTTTTTTGTAAATTCGTATCTCAATTTTAATACAATGATAGTAGAACAATTATATACTAGCTGTTTAGCTCAAGGTGCTTATTACATTCAATCTGAAGGAGAAGCAGCGGTTATTGATCCTTTAAGAGAATATCAACCATATTTAGATTTAGCGACAAAAAACAATGCGAAAATCAAATATATTTTTGAAACACATTTTCATGCTGATTTCGTATCAGGGCATTTAGATTTAGCTAAAAATACAGGTGCTGAAATAGTATTTGGACCAAATGCTCATACGGAGTTTAAAAGTACGATAGCTTCAGATAACCAAGAATTTAAAATTGGGAAATTAACGATTAAGGTTTTACACACTCCAGGACATACATTAGAATCGACTACGTTTTTATTATTAGATGAAAATCAAAAGCCTCATTGTATTTTCTCTGGCGACACTTTATTTATTGGAGATGTTGGAAGACCAGATTTAGCAATTAAGTCAGATTTAACCCAAGAAGATTTAGCTGGCATGTTATATGATTCGTTACACAATAAAATTATGACATTGCCTGATGATGTGATTGTGTATCCTGCCCATGGAGCTGGTTCGGCATGTGGAAAGAACATGAGTAAAGAAACTTTTGATACATTAGGAAACCAAAAGAAAACGAATTATGCTTTAGCTAATATTTCTAAAGACGCTTTTATTAAAGAGTTAACTACAGGTATTTTACCTCCTCCACAATATTTTGCAAAAAATGCACAGTTAAATAAAACAGGATATGATAATTATGATGCTGTAGCACAAAAAGGTTCAAAAGCATTATCTATAAATGATGTGAAACATTTATTAGATACAACGAATGCTATTGTGTTGGACGTTAGAAAACCTCAAGAATTTGCAACTGAACACGTTACTAATTCTATTTTCATAGGAATTGATGGGCAGTTTGCACCTTGGGTTGGCGCACTCATTACTGATTTAAAACAAGCTATTATTTTAGTTGCCCCTGAAGGAAGAGAAGAAGAAGCTGTGAAACGTTTGAGTAGAGTTGGTTATGACAATTGTGTGGGATATATTTCTGGTGGTGTTGATGCTTGGAAACAAGGTGGAGGAGAAACCTCTTCTATTTTATCAATTACAGCGGATGAATTTTCGGGTAAACTATCAAACAATTCCTTAGATGTATTAGACGTTAGAAAACCAGGAGAATATGAATCGAGTCACTTATGCAGTGTAGATAATAAACCTTTAGATTTTATTACGGATTGGCATGATTCACTTTCAAAAGATAAAGAATATCACATTCATTGCGCTGGAGGATATAGAAGTATGATTACTGCTTCTTTATTAAAAAGAAAAGGTTATCATAAATTAATTGATGTGGCTGGTGGTTATGGTGCTATTCAAAAAACAAATGCTAAAATAGTAACTACTGCCTGTAAAACTGAACAAGCAAAAGTAAAAGCCCAGCCTAAGCAAGGTTTTTTTTCAAGATTATTTTCAAAAAAATTGTAACCCGTTCTCATTTTAAATTATAAGTACTTTTCCTATGTTCAAAGAAACCAAGCTCTATTCAATTTTTAATAATAAATGTCCTAAATGCCATCAAGGTGATTTCTTTTTAACAAAAAGTCCTTATAGTACTGATTTTATAAAAATGCACGATAAATGTTCTCATTGTGGTGAAATTTTCAATAAAGAAGTTGGTTTCTTTTATGGCGCAATGTACGTGAGCTATGGTGTTAATATAGCTTTAGGTATTGGATTATTTATTTTAATGGTTCTTCTTTTTAAAACAGGACTATTAACCTATTTATTTAGCTTTTTAGGATTAGTAGTTGTTTTATTTCCATGGATAATGAGAGTATCAAGGCTTATTTACATTAATATGTTTGTGTCATACGACCCTTCAAAAAAATAATTGAAATTGTCAATCATAAAAAATCCCCTACTCTTTTGAGCAGGGGATTTTTCATTAAGAATTATATATTTTAAAATTAAGCTAACTTAACGTTTACTGCATTTAATCCTTTTTTACCTTCTTGTACATCAAATACAACGTTATCGTTTTCGCGAATTTCTTCTTGTAAACCTGTTGCGTGAACGAAAATTTCAGTTCCGTTATCTTCTTTGATGAATCCGAAACCTTTAGCCTCGTTGTAAAATTTTACTACTCCGTTTTTCATTGTTATATATTTTAATTGTTTTTTTATTGATTAAGCTAACTTAACGTTAACTGCGTTTAATCCTTTTTTACCTTCTTGCACGTCAAATACAACCTCGTCGTTTTCACGAATTTCTTCTTGTAAACCTGTTGCATGAACAAAGATCTCTGGACCATTTTCTTCTTTAATAAACCCGAAACCTTTTGCCTCGTTGTAAAATTTTACTACTCCGTTTTTCATTTTTTTGTTTTTTGTTGTTATTATTTATTTTTATTTATCACGACCTTATCATTAATGATAATTGCCATAATGCTGTTTAAGAATATGGATGTCTTTTTATTACATCAATATCTTTTTTAATTAATTTTTGTATTCCCTTAAAGTAAGGTAATTCTTCGTGACTACATAAAGAAATTGCTTCTCCACTCTCTCCTGCTCTACCTGTTCTACCAATTCTATGAACATAAGCTTCTGCTTGTTCAGGAATTTCGTAGTTAATTACATGAGTTAATTTATCTACATCAATACCTCTTGAGGCAATATCTGTAGCTACTAATACATTAATAGTTCTATCTTTAAATCCTTTCAAGGCTTTCTCTCTATTATTTTGAGATTTATTTCCATGAATGGCTTCTGCTTTTATTTTAAAGGCATTTAAAGCTTTAGCTACTTTATCAGCACCATGTTTAGTTCTAGTAAAAATTAATACATGATTAATCTTTCTGTCTTCTAAAATAAATTTTAATAAAGCTGGTTTCTTCGTTTTTTGAACAAAGTAAACCGATTGTTTAACTAAAGTAGCTGTTGATGAAACTGGATTTACAGCCACACTCACAGGATTATTTAAAATCGTATTAGCAAGCTTCATGATATTTGGTGCTGCTGTTGCCGAAAAAAACATGGTTTGTCTTTTTACTGGTAACTTTGCAATCACTTTTTTCATATCGTTAATAAAGCCCATATCTAACATACGGTCAGCTTCATCTAATACAAAATATTCAATTGAACCTAATTTGATAATGCCTTGTTGCATTAAATCTAATAAGCGACCTGGGGTTGCAATTAAGATATCAATCCCTGTTTTAATAGCTACTACTTGATGAAACTGAGAAACACCACCAAATACAACAGCATGTTTAAAACCTAAGTTTTCGCCGTATTCTTTAAAGTTGTCACTAATTTGAGTAGCAAGTTCACGAGTTGGAGCCAAAATCAAAGCTTTAATTTCGCGGCGTTGATTTGGTTTTTTATTAGCATCCATCAATTGTAAAATTGGCAATGCAAAGGCAGCGGTTTTTCCAGTGCCTGTTTGGGCACAACCAAAAATATCTTTTCCTAGTAAAATGTGGGGTATGCTTTGTTGTTGGATAGGAGACGGTTCTTTGTATCCTTTTTTGTCAAGCGCGGTAAGCAGCGGTTTGATCAATTTTAATTCTGTAAATGTCATTAATTGTTATTGTTATTTAAATACTTTATTAAGAAAAATGTAAAAGTATTCGATTTGCAATTATCATTTACAAGCGGATTGAACTACAGTCTTCAAAAGAAGTACACAAATATAAACACTTTATTAACAATAACCTAATTTATTAAAATATAATCCTTAAAAGGAGCTTTTAGAAGGAATATGTTAATTTAGTATCAATCTTATATTTAAACTCCAATGAAGCGATTTTTACTGTTTATTATTTTTCTTCCCTTTTTGCTTAATGCCCAAGACTTCCCAATTAAGCCATCTAATTACATTACTGATGAAGCTAATATTCTTAGTGATGAGCAAGAACAATTGTTAAATACTAAACTAAGGAGTTTTGAAGATAGCTCTACCAATCAAATTTTCATTTACATAGCTTCCAGTTTAAACGGAAAAGATTTATCAAGTTATAGTCAAGATATTTTTCATGAATGGAAAATAGGACAAGGCGATAAAAACAATGGTATTTTAATTTCAATATTTATCGACGACCATAAATTTAGAATTCATACAGGTTATGGTTTAGAAGGGGTACTACCAGATATTGTTACCAAGCATATACAAGACAATGATATGCGTCCTTTATTTAAAAAAAATCAGTATTATGAAGGAATAGATAAAGGTGTTGACCAATTAATGTATTATAGCGCGCATGAATTTAAAGCAGATGAAGCAATTGAAGAAGAGTCAACTGTAGGATTGTTTATTTTCTTTTATGTGTTTAGCGCTGTTTTTTTATTAGTAACCTTATTGCTAACCAGAAAAATACAAGACAAGCCAACAGCGAAAAAAGTACTTATTATTTTAAGTATTATCTTTTTCATTATTCCTTTCTTAGGGTCATTTTTATTACTTATCATGATTTTTGTAGCCCTTTCTTATCGAAAAGATTTATTAAAAACGCCTAGTAATTCTACTTGGACATCATCTAGTGATTCATCTTGGAGTAGTAGTGATAGTTCAAGTTCTTGGTCAAGTTCTGATTCAGGCTCTAGCTTTGATGGAGGTGGTGGCGGAGATTCTGGCGGTGGCGGAAGCAGCAGTGATTGGTAGTATATATTATAAAATAATCTTAGATAGTTTTTTAAGTATATTTATAAAATGCAAAAGAAGCTTCCATTCATTCTTCTTGTTTTATTGAGTTCAATAATCACTTTATTGTTTTATCACTCTATTGTATTTCATCCAAACGACTATTTATTTAGTAATGAAGGGGACGGTATAAAAAATTATTTTACTTATTGCTATCATATAAAATACGATCATAGTTATCTCAATTTTGAAGGAATGAATTATCCTTATGGTGAGCATTTTTTATATACCGATTGCCATCCAATTATAGCCAATTTTATAAAACTCATCTCTGGTTTATCGCCTGTATTTAGTGAATACAGTATTGGTATTCTTAATTTCATGATGATACTCTCTATATTTTTGACATTTATCGTTACTTATTATTTATTATTAGAATTCTATATCAATAAATGGTTTAGTATATTGTTTTGCATCGGCATAACCATTTTAGCACCTCAGATATTTAGATTAGTAGGTCATTTAGCACTTTCATACAGTATAGCCATACCATTATCATGGTTATTATTAATAAAAGCTTTTAAACATCAAAACAATTATAAATACATTATTTTGCTATTTATAAATAATATATTTTGGTTGTTCGTGCATTCCTATCTAGGTATCATCATTCTTTTCTTTTTATCAATGATGATGGTTGTTAAATTTATATTAGAAAAAAACAAACTAAAAGAAATAAAACATTACTTGGGTTTATTTTCATCGGCTATTTTACCTATAGTATTATTTTATGTCTTTGCTACTTTAACTGATACACATACTAATAGAACCGATAATCCTTCAGGATTTTTTCAATACAATGCCGAATTAGATGATGTTTTTTTACCACATCATCCACCTTTAAAATCTTTATTCGACAAATTAACAGGAAACATTATTGTGCAGCAATGGGAAGCTTGGAGCTATGTTGGACTTACAACAACCCTATTTTTTATAATCATTATTATATTATCAATCATTCAACTTTTTAAAAGAAATTCAAATTCTATACTCTATAAATTATTTGATTCAAGCCTTTTAAATATCTCGTTGATATCGGCTATCGTAGTATTGTTGTTTGCCATGGCAGTTCCTTTTAAACAAATAGATGGTTTAATTGACTATTTTCCATTTATTAAACCTTTTAGAGCAACAGGAAGATTTACATGGCCTTTTTATTTTGTATCATTAGTGTTTTCTGCATTTGTTTTACAAAAAATATATAATATGGCTACTAGCAAAAAACAAATTCTATTCATTACTATACTTTGTGTATTTGTGGGCTGTTTTAATATTATCGAAGGGCTTCCCTATCATTCAGATGTTTCAAAATATATTACAATTTCTAAAAATATATTCAAAAAAGAGGGTTTATCCAATTCATACATTAAAGCTTTAAAACAAATTAATGCATCTAAATATCAAGCAATCATAACATTACCATTTTATTATCAAGGTTCCGAATGTTTTTCGAGACCCAGAAGCTATAAAACGGTAAGTTCTTCTTTTGTTATGTCTTATCACACTGGTATTCCAATTGTGTGCGCTAATTTAACCAGAACATCGGTAGATGAGAGTAAAAAGATTGTGCAAATAGTTTCGCCAGATTTTTACACCAAACAAATACAATACGATATTAAAAGCACTAAACCATTTTTAGTGATTACCACTAATGATAGTTTGACTGATTATGAAAAAGAAATCCTACTAAAATGCAAAACACTTTTCAGCAGCGAAGAAATTTCTGTTTACTCATTACTACCAGAAGACCTATTTCATAATAATTCAATTAAAGTATTTGAAAAATACAAGCGCGCAAAATCATACTTATATGATAATCAAACCTTTCAGATATCTTCTGATTCTGCGTTCTTGTATTATAATGGATTTGAAAAGTCAAGTTCAAAACATATATTCAGAGGAAAAGGAGGCTTTCAGTCTGTGAAAGCTGGAAAAAATACTTTTGCAGAATTTGCTCCAAATACATTTAAACTTGGCAAAACATATCATGTAAGTTTATGGATGTATAACGGAATGAAAGATGCGTTAAATGATTGGTTTAGATTTATTATTGAAGAACATGATGAGGAGAAAAATACCATTAATTCAACTACCTATTTTCCTGAACAAAGCGAAACTATTTATGGAAACTGGTCGTTATTAGAAGGTACATTTGAAATAAAGAATCCAAAAAGTAAAATATTGATTATTACTAAGGGAAAAGAAAATGCTACACAAGAATTGTTTGTGGACGATTTATTGATTAAAGAAAATGGAGTTGATATATATAAATTAGTTAACGACGATGAATTATTTTACAATAATCATCAGGTTTTAATAAATCATTAAGAAGATACTTCCATTTTAATCTTACGATTCTTGATTTTTTCTTCTTTAATTAATTGCAAGGTTTTAATTATTTTATTGGATTTCACAGCAGCGTAAGCCGAATGATCTAAGACTTCAATTTTCCCTAATTCATCTTTTTGTAGTTGCCCTTTTTGCAAAAGCATTCCTACAATATCCATTTTATTAATCTTATCTTTTTTACCAGCACCGATATATAATGTTTTCCATTCGCAAGGTTCAGGTAATACTAATTTCTTTGGTAAAGATTCTTCAATAGGAGTAACATCTAAAAATTTTGGTAAATGGTCGTTTATATCCAATAAAAAATAAGCGGTTCCTTGTGCGCTCATACGAGCAGTTCTACCATTACGATGAATCATCGTATCTTCAGTCGTTGGTAATTGATAATGAATTACTGCTTCAATTTCAGGGATATCTAAACCACGAGCCGCTAAATCAGTTGTGATTAATAAATTAATACTTCCGTTACGTAATTTGATTAGTGTTTTTTCTCTATCAATTTGTTCTAAGCCTCCGTGATAAAAGCCATGATCTACTTTATATAACTCCAATTGTTCTGAAATGCGATTAACAGCATCTCGGTGATTACAAAATACAATGGTTGATTTGGCTTGAATTTTCCCTAGTAATAACATCAAGGCTTCTAATTTATCATCTCCCTCTACCCTAACCGATTTAATCACTAGAGCTGATTTTAATTCTTTATGTTCCGTGGTGTAGTTTAATTCAACACTATGTTTTAAACCTACAAAAGCTGGAATATCCTCTAAGGTCGTAGCTGAAGTTAAAACACGTTTTTTTAAATGTTTACATTGTTCGATGATAAATTCCATTTCATCTTTAAATCCAAACTCCAAAGATTTATCAAACTCATCAAGAATTAATGTATGAACGTTATCTACATTTAAATTTTTACGACGCAAGTGATGCGATATTCTTCCTGGCGTACCAACTAATACTGCTGGTGGATGTTGGAAGTTGTTTTCTTCTATTCGAACCGAGTGTCCACCATAGCAACAATTAATTTTAAATGAGGTACTCATTTGCTTAAATACTTGTTCTATTTGTATGGCTAATTCACGAGAAGGAACTATAATTAAAACTTGTACGCCTTCTTTATCACTCTCTAATAATTGAAGTATAGGTAATAAAAAACCTAAAGTTTTCCCTGAACCTGTTGGCGAAACTAACACCACATCATTTGGTTTTGGAATTGCTTCCAAAGTAGCTTTCTGCATTTCGTTAAGTTCTTTGATATTGAAATGAGAAAGGATGGTGTTGTAGTTCATGGTTTTTAGTATAAGTTGCAAATATAGTATATAATAATGGAATGATGGCTTCGAGCCAAGCAAAGATGCGTTCTTGTAAATCAGTTCTAGTTCTCGACTACCTGTCTACCGACAAGGCAGGCGCTCGAACTGACAAACTGTATTTTATTTTTTAAATGTATATTTGAAGCTTAAAATTTAATTATGCCCTTTTCAAAACTTGGTTTAACCGATGCTTTACTAAAAGCATTAGCCGAACAAAAATATATACAGCCCTACCCTATTCAGCAACAAGCTATTCCTGCCATATTAGAAGGAAAAGATATTTTAGGAATTGCTCAAACAGGTTCTGGTAAAACAGCCAGTTTTGTGTTACCCATTTTACAGCAATTGCAAGCTGGTATTTCTACTAAAAACAGACATGTAAGAGCTTTAGTAGTTGTGCCAACGCGTGAATTAGCTATTCAGGTAAATGATGTATTTGCAGCATTAGGAGCCAATTTACCTACACCTATCAAAACCATGGCAGTATATGGTGGTGTATCTATCAATCCACAAATGATTGGTTTGCAAGGTGTAGAAGTTTTAGTGGCAACTCCAGGTCGTTTGTTAGAATTAATTTCTACCAACGCCGTGTCTTTATCTGCTATTAAAATATTAGTATTGGATGAGGCTGATAAAATGTTGAATCTTGGATTTAAAGAAGAGATGACTAAGATTTTTGGCTTATTACCAAAGAATCGTCAAAACCTTTTATTTTCAGCTACTTTAAGTGATGATTTAAATAACATCAATCGTAATTTATTACGCAACCCTGTTGTGATTAAAGTGGAAGAAGAAATTCAGAATTTAGATCTAATTAAACAGTTTGCTTATTTAATATCCGAAGAAAAAAAAGGTCCTTTATTAAGATACATTATCAAACAACATAAAATAAAACAAGTCTTAATTTTTACCTCTTCGGTTCATAGGGCGGATGCCGTGGCTTTAAAACTAAGTCAAAATGGAATTGATGCTTTTGCGATACACAGTAAAAAAAGTCAAGAAGCTAGAAACCAAGCCTTAGATTTTTTTAAAACAGGAAAAGTAAAAGTATTAGTAGCAACCGATTTAATGGCTCGTGGTATTGATATTAAATTTTTACCTTATGTCATAAATTACGAATTACCTCGTTCGCCTAAAGATTATATTCATCGTATTGGAAGAACCGGTAGAGCTGAATCATCTGGTGAAGCTATTTCAATCATTAGCCCCGAAGAAGAACATCATTTTAAAGTCATTCAAAAAAAGATGGGCAAACGAGCTACCATGATTGACGGAAATACTATTAACTTAAAAGGGTATTAATATTTTAGAGTTATTATTTTAGTATGCCAACAAATATACATACCGAAGAGAAAAAGTTTTTAGCAGGACCTCGTACTAGATGGGAAGAATTAAAATATGCCATTAGTGTATTTAGTGAACTGATTACAGGTTTAAGAAAATTGCATTTTATTGGACCTTGTGTGACTGTTTTTGGTTCGGCAAGATTTAAAGAGGATCATCAATATTATAAACTAACAAGAGAGGTTTCTCAAGAAATTGCTAAACTTGGATTTGCCATTATGACTGGTGGTGGTCCTGGTATTATGGAAGCGGCTAATAGAGGTGCGAAAGATGTTGGAGGATTATCGATTGGATGTAATATTTTACTACCGAAAGAACAACAACATAATGCATACTTAGATAGCTTTGTTACTCTTGATCATTTTTTTGTTAGAAAAGAATTATTGCGAAAATATTCTTTTGCATTTATAGTCATGCCAGGTGGATTTGGAACTTTAGATGAATTTTTTGAAGCTTTAACTTTGGTGCAAACGCGAAAAATTGAAAAATTTCCAATTGTGATTATGGGAATTGATTACCATAAAGATTTACACCAACATATTCATCGTATGGCTCTAGAACAAACTATTAATGAAGAAGATATGGAACTTATTTTATTTACCGATTCAATCAAAGAAGCAGTTCATCATATACGAAAACATTCTATTTGCGATTTTAATCTGAAATTAAAAAAGGCTAAAAAAGCTATGTGGATTTTAGGAGAGAAACCATTAAAACAATAACAGAAGAGGCTACCATTTGGTAGCCTCTTCTGTTTTAAACAAACAAATGCAATTCTATTTTTCAATCACAATCTTTCTATTGATTTCTTGATTACCTATTTTTAATTTTATAAAATAGATACCATTATATAATTTTTTAGTATCAAAATATACGATTGTACTTCCTTGATATAAGATAGTTTTATCAACTAACTTACCAGTAACATCAAATAATTCTACCACGCAATTTTCTTTGACTAAATCTTTTATTTGTATAGCAATTAAATCAGCTGCAGGATTAGGAAACACACTCACATTTACTTCATTTATGCCAGCTTCATCTAATCCTGTTGATGTAGGAGTGTAAGTTGTAACAGCTTCAGTAATAGAAGTTACTTTAGCAGCAACTTTAGTTCCATAATACGTTGGGCCAACTAAATATGGATAGGCAGAATTCCAATTCGCATCTACAGTTGCAAAATAACAATAGATACCATTTGGATATTCTGGTGTTTTACAAAAACGTCCATTGTGAATGTCTAAATAATCTGGTGCTGTGGGTGTTGTAAATCCATAATCTTCTTTAAAAGAACCTAAAGGATAAGTGGTGCTAACATTAGGACCAGCTGTAACACTTGCACCAGTATATAAAGTATTTCGCACAGTTATATTTCTTAATGTCCAGCTTGATTTCATTCTCACAATGCCACCGGTACCATCTGTATTTTTATAAGCATAAGCTCCATAAACAGGAAAGCCATCATAAGCAAAGCCAATTAATGGTGAATGTACAGTGCTATCAATCGCATATAACCCATCAGCATCATATAAATTACAAATAGTTGAAATCACATTTAAATCTAAATCAAAAGCACTTGGATTTTGATGATGATGATAATTAGTTCCTGCGGGGTGTCCTTTAGAACAATCAAATCCTGCTTTTTCGTAAACAATAGCATCTCTATTCCAAACTCCATCTCCTGCTCCACCCAAAGGACCACCAGCAAATGAGCTTGTTGAATTTTTCCAAGAAACACCATCGCTACAGTTAAACATTGCTACTCCATTAATAAATACTCCAATATTTCCCATGGGAGTTGAAACAGCTGTACCAGTATTTTGAATTGGATTTAAAGGAAATTTAAAAATAGAATTTTGATTCCCTGCTTGATTTATGTTTCCATCTAAATAAGGTCCAACCACATAAGAAGGAATACCTTGAGTAGTAGCATAAACAAAACTAGAAGAATATTGAACGGATTGCACATTAGCTGTATAAGTATCATTAATTGGAGTTGAGTTTCCTGATACATAATGTCTACCTTTTACAGTGGTATTTTGTAACCAGCTAGAGATTGCAGGATTAGTTTGAGCCGTTAACATAAACGTACTGGAAACTAAAACAGATATTGCAAATAGTTTTTTCATATAAATTAGTTTGATTTTAAATTAAAAATAGAAATATACTTTTGTTGTTTAAAATAATGGAGGTGAACTCTTATAATGTTGCGATGTAATTATTTTTTTGGAAATGAATGTTTTGGATTAAATAAAAATGCTTTGTCTGTTAAGGTTAATAGAAATGCGGTCAAATCAACTTTATCGTTACTGCTTAATAGGATAGGTTGTTGTAATTGTTGAGCTAATGTTTTACTATGCACAATTCCTGAAGTATAATGTTTCAATACATCCGATATTTTTTTAAACCTACCGTCGTGCATGTAAGGAAACGAAAACTCAATATTACGTAAGGTTGGCACTTTAAATTTTAACGAATCCAGTGAGTTTTTAGTGATGCGCATTCTTCCCACATCATTTAAAGTGGTATCTATTGCTAATCCGTTATTTTCAAATCCAGTGTGTGTAAATAATGGTTCGGTATGGCATGAGGCGCAATATTGTTTAAATAATTTGTAGCCTTTGGTTTCTTGTTCAGTAAAATGACTTTGTTTACGCATCACACTATCGTATTTAGAATTAGCGCTCACTAAGGTGAGCATAAATTGGGATATGGCTTTTAAAGTATATTCTCCTGTAATCACTGTATCTCCATAAGCTTTCAAAAACAACTTAGAATACTTTTTCGAGTGTTGTAATTTTAAAACAATAGATTCTATTTTCTCCCCCATTTCATCAGGGTGACTAATGGGAGCCAATGCTTGCATATCTAAATGATTAATAGCACCATCCCACATGTACAAATGATGCCAAGCTAAATTCATTAAAGCTGGTGAGTTGCGAGTTCCAATTCTATCGTCAATACCATGACTCAAATCATGGTCTACATGCGTAAAGGCAGTGTATGGCGAATGACAACTGGCACATGAAATTAAATTATTTTTAGATAAGATAGGGTCGTAAAATAACTCACGACCTAATTCTACTTTCTCTTTGGTTAATGGATTTTTATTGAAATTGTAAATAGGCTTTGGCCAATTTTTTGGAACTTCAAATATGTGTTCTGTGGCGATATTAAAGGCACACAATGCTAAACACATAATAATAGCTATGCCCCATTTCTTATTCATAGCTCACACTAAATGTTTCTGTTATTTTACCAGACAGTTCAACGGCCTCTTTACTGGGCGACATGATATGATTGAGTTCTGACAATTGAATGTATAAAAGGAGTTTTGCTACATCCATATTTAATGTTACGCTGGCTTTAGATTTAACTTGCACAAAAACTGTTTGCAAACAATTAAATGGTTGCTGATAGCCTCCTAAATGAAATTGAAATTCGTTGTGGTGCGTTTTGCAGAGATTACTATTACCTTCCAATTTAAAATTGATATAACCACTTTGCCAGGTCCAATACATACCTTTCGTAGGGTCTAAATCTCCACCCATAGCACCCGACACATTCGTTAAACTATCAATGCCAATTTGAAATTTAATTTTAGTAAAGGTGATATTTGAAGGAACGGAAAGCACTAAAGTTTTTTCGTCAAAAGCATCTATTAAATGAAAGGAAGATTGTTCTTTCCAAACAGTTTCACGCCCATTGAGTAATTCTAATTGAGAAATGTAAAATTTGAAGGATGTTATTTGAATACTGTCCTTGGCATTTAATTTATAATACACTTCGGGTTTAAGTGTTTGATTAAAAAATGTAGGATGAAATACTAGTTTGTTTTGTTGAGAAAATAGAAAATTATGTGTTACTAAAACACAAAACATCCATATAAATTTCCTCATTACCATTTCTCAATTCTCAATAAATATAGTGAAAATATAAGGAATGATTTTTTTAAATGAGGTAAATTACATGGATGTATAGATAAAAACCAATTTAATAAACTGGTTTTTGCAATGGATAGTTCAGATTAGGATAGCTTACAATACTAGAGTATAAACTCATGGCTTGTATTAATAACTTAGTTTGGTTTTTTATCTTCTAATTCTTTAGCACGTTTTGCATTTTCTTCTACAACTTTCAACGAATCTTTTTGTATGTCTTTTTGAATATCTTCTTTCTTTTCTTCTAACTGTTTAATGGCTTTTTCTTTATCGTTTTCAGATTTATCTACTTCATTATTTGCTTTGCGTAAATCTTCTTTTTTATCTTCTGTTTTATTTTGTGCTTTTCTTAAATCATCCGCTTTATCATCGGCGTTCATTTGCGACTCTCTTACTTTTTCTTCTTTCTTACCCGATTTATTTTGTGCTTTAACTACGGCCTCTTTTTTATTATCCACTTTTTTCTCTGCCTTTTTAATTTCCTTAGCTCTCTTCTCTGTTTTTCTTTCTTTTGCTTCTTGAGCTTTTGTTGAATCTTTTGCGGTTTGAGCCGATAAAGAATTTGATAAAGTAACTATAGTTAATGCAGTAGTTAATGCTAATTGGTTTAATAGTTTCATAAGATGGATTTAATAACAAAAATAGTTTTGTTACAAGGCAAAGGTGAAGCTTATTACAACATAAAGTATTACATCTATTGTTTCATAAGTTACATATATCACAGTACCCCATCCATGAATTTAGGTTAAGAATCATCGTTGTAAATTCGTACCTTTGTAATGATAATTAGCCATGATAGAAACCGAAGTACAAATAGAACCACAAATTGAAGTTAAAACGCTTGAAAGCGAAGAACGGCAGACTATTGTGCATTGTAGTTGCGATGGCGATGGAACAGATGCTTATCGTATTTGGCCAAGCACTTATTTGGTAGAACATGGCTCGGACAGAAGAGCTAAACTCATTACAGCTTTTAATATTTCCTTCGCGCCTCAATGGACATTAAATGATGGACGAGGCTTTACTTTAATTTTTGAAGGATTAAGCAAAGGTTGTACATCGTTTGATTTAATTGAAATGATTCCACAAGCGGGAGGTTTTGAAGTGTTTAACATTCCGCGTAATAATATGGATGTGTATCATGTAAAATTTTAAAAGAAGAACTGACAAACATCATATTTACTTCACTCATTCGTCATTAGGAAATTTCTCTGATTAGTTTATCTTTACATTAAATCATTTAAATTAAATACGATGGCACATTTTGGCGACAATATCATTTCTTTTTTTAAGCAAGCAGCTGTTAAATTAGAAGAACTTCAAGTACAATCTGCTTTGGGTAAAGCTGAACTAGAAGATAAGTTTGAAGAGATTAAAAAAGAGTCTCGAGAACAATACCAACATTTAAAAGCAGAAGTAAATGCCACTATACAAAAAGATAGTGCAAAATGGGATAAGCTAAAAGCAAAGTTTGAGCATTTAGAAGTGCAATTAGCGCTTGGTAAAGCCGAAACAAAAGACATGTTAGAAGAACAAAAAAAGAATTTAAGTAAAGCCTTTCAAGAAGTGAAAGACTATATTAAAAACGATTAATTCTTCTTAACTTTATTTTTAAGAATTCTTTTCTTCTAATTTGCCGTCGGCATATTTGGCAAAACGATTTTTATCGCGTGCATGCACTTGATCGTAACGAGGCCAAGGCCAGCCGCCAAATTGTGTTTTGTGGTAATCTTCAAACGCCTCGTTAATTTCTTGTTTGGTATTCATCACAAAAGGTCCGTATTGCATCACTGGTTCGCCAATGGGTTTACCTTGTAGCATTAAGATACTTGTTTCTTCACTGGCTTTTAATTCTACATCCACATCTGATTTTAATTCGATAGCGTGATAATTGGTAATTGTTGTTCCAGCTACCGTTAAATCTTTTCCTTCATAAAAATAAATCGTACGATTAACTCCTGTTGATGCTTTTGGAATGGTAAACGTTGCCCCTGCTTCCATTTTCATATTCCATACTGCCACTTCATGTGCCGCATCGGCTGCCCACGAATCTGGTGGTGGTGTTGGTGCTTGCGATTTTTCTAATTGTCCTGCGATTACTTCCACTACTGTTTTTTTACCAGCAGCATCCGTGTGCACATGATTAGGAATAGATTCTTTCCAAAACATTTTAAAATGAGGTTCTACCATTTTGTTTTTCTTTGGTAAGTTCAACCAAATTTGAAATAGCTCCATGGTGTTTTCTTTATCAGCATGCACTAATGGAAACATTTCGGAATGTTGCACGCCCTTCCCTGCTGTCATCCACTGCACATCGCCATTTCCGTAGCGACCAGCGGCTCCCATCGAATCAGCATGATCTACAATTCCTTTTCTTACAACAGTAATGGTTTCAAAACCACGGTGCGGGTGCCCAGGAAAACCAGGAACTGATTTACCATGATACATTCTAAAACCATCTTTGATGATAAAATCATCACCCATGTGTCGACCATTTAAGTATTTAGCATCGGGTGCCATTTGCTCATTACCAATAGGGAAATTGTCTTCGTGATGCACACAAAACAAAAATGGATCGGCGGTTTCCCATTGAAAACCAAGGGGCTTAGTAGATAAGATGGGGTTCATAGAAGTAGTATTAAATGCTTTTTTAAATGATTCGGAAAATGTAAGTGATGGTGCTGCCATGGCTGTAGCAAAGGCAAACAACGAACGACTTAAAAAATTACGGCGAGGTATTTCGTTACTCATGATTGTATGTTTTAAAATAAAACAATTGTAATGTGTTTTAGTTTATCAAATTTAAGGAAAGAAAGGTAATTTAAAAAGTAATTCACATTGGCTTCGAGGGCCTGCCTTGTCGGTAGACAGGTAGTCGAGAACTCAATCTATTCTCTCGTCATTGCCCCTCACGTCATTGCGAGGAGGTACAACGAAGCAATCTGCCCTCCCGTCATTGCGAACGTAGTGAAGCAATCTCATACAATGTCAAGGTTAGAACTTCATATCAAAAAAAATCAATATTTTTATAATATGATACGCGGCGGTGTTGTTTATATATTAACTAATCAAGGTAATACAACCTTATATACTGGCGTTACCTCAAATATAGTCAGACGTTTATATGAACACCGAACTGGGGTTTATAAAAAAAGTTTCACTAGTAAATATGCTTTAAATAAATTAGTTTACTATGAAGTATTTCATAGAATTGAGGACGCAATTACCAGAGAAAAACAAATAAAAGCTGGTAGTCGTTTAAAAAAAGAAAATCTAATTATTTCTATTAATCCTAATTGGAATGATTTATCTAAAGAGCTTGGAGTAGAATAATTCGGTCCGTCATTGCGAGGAGGTACAACGAAGCAATCTGCCCTCCCGTCATTGCGAACGTAGTGAAGCAATCTCACACTCAGTAAAACTATGTTTGAGATTACGTCGCTCCTTCGTCGCTCGTAATGACGGTACACAAAAAAACTATCCTTTTGAGATAGCTTTCCTTTCTTATTCTGTTGGATAACCCTTAGCTACCCAATCAGGTTTAATGCCATCAGGTAATTCTAATACCTTTGTGTTTTTAAAACCTTGAGCAATTAAGTAATCAAAAGCAGGTTTAATATTTGGACAGCTTGCATACGAGCAGCAACCACAGTAAACCACAATTGGTTTGGTTTTACTTTCCATGGTTAAGTAACCCGAAATTTTACTTCCAAAAGTTGCATTAGTTGCCGCACCAATAGCAATAGCACCTTTAATATTTTCCATAGGACCCACATTAAAAATCAATGGTTTGTCTTTGGCGTTGGTTTTAATTTTAGTACTTAAATCAACGGTACTCATGAGTTGTTCTTTTTTCCAAGTTGGAGCTTGAAAGTAGGTGCTTAAAGCACCAAATCCAGAGAGTAATATAATGGCTATTAGTTTCATAATGTATAAATATTGATGTTTCAAATTTATATAAAAAGAAAAAAAACTGTACCTCTTAACTTGATAAAAAATGCTAAAATTTAAAAGGCGGATAATAAAATATAATCAAACCATTCATTACCGAATGACTTAAAAGCTCTAATGATGAGACTATGATTTTGTGCAGCAATAGCTGCAAAAAGTAATGCATTGCCTTTTGGTAATTTTTTAATGCGGAGGAATATTTTATTCAAAGGCAAGAACATACTTTCTTTGTCTACCATACAAAGAAAGTATGCAAAGAAAAATCACCGCTCCTTAAATTTTACTCAAAAATCACGAAGTGCTTTCCCGCCCAATTCTGGAAACTCGCCTTCGTGTACTTCGACAAGCTCAGTAGCCCTCAGGCTCAAACAGCCCAGAATTGTCGCACTCACGCCAAGGCGTGACTTGCTGAAAGCTCTTCTATTTTTATCGTAAAATTTAATAGGCGGATAAATAAAACGTACTTAAACCATTCATTACCGAATGACTTAAAAGCTCTAATGATGAGACTATGATTTTGTGCAGCAATAGCAGTAAAAATAAAGCAGGGTCGGCATGCGCAAGCGGTTATTTTTATCTGCGGTTTGGATGTAGCTTCAGCGGAATCCAAAATTGCCTTTCACAAAATCATAAGCTTTTTGTTTACTTTTTGGCTGCAAAAAGTAATTAATCTGTTCTAAAGAAATCATACTTTCATTATCGTCATTTAAGAAGATAATCAAAAAATACCTTATCTTTAACCTCACATGCGCCCAACCAAAGTAAATAAAAGAACCTTACCAAAACGCAAACCAGCGAAGGCAAACGACTCAGTTAGCGCTGCTAACAAAACTAAAAAAGCAACCCTTCGACAAGCTCAGGGAACAAAAAAAGTAAAACCAAAATTTAGTTTAAAGGGTATTCCTGTAAAGTATAAACACATTTGCAATTTAGCCATTGAGCATGCCCATACACAAACGCAATGCGACGAACTATTGCTTGCAGGCGTGAATGCCTACGAAACCTTACTTGAAAACGAAACTCCTGAAAATGCCGAAAAATTAAAATTGGATGTGGTAGCCAAAGCTATCCTTATAAAAAAGCAAAGCTTCCCTCCAATAATAGATTAAACTTACTTCTTATTAAGGTACATCTTGCTGCATGTTGCACGACGTTGGTGTAATGGCAGTGCTTTTATTAGGTGTCATAAAATACACCATTGAGTAACTGTGGTTTTGAGGATCGGTATCTAAATAGCCGGCATCTTTGCAAGCTGTTTCTCCTGGGCGCAAGGTATCGTTTAACTGACTTCCTCCCCATGAGTAAGGTAATTTGCTAGAGCTTGTATTAGTCACACACACATAAGCGTGGTCGCATTTTTCGTACTCCTTTTTTTTGCAACTCAGCACCACACCTACTAGAGCTATTATCATTAATTTATACCACATACCTTTTATTTTAAAACAAATTTAAAACTATAAACCAAAGTATCAAGTATTTATGACAGATAAGGGCGTGTCCCCCTCTGGAGGGGGCAGGGGGAGGATTTTTTTAAATAAAATTTTAGATATTAATTAGATGAGGGCGTGCCGGCGCAAAAGGCTTGATTTTATCCTGAGCCTTGTCATCCTGAGCGTAGTCGAAGGAGGAGTCTAATTAAAGTTCCTAAGGACTGAAAAGACCTTACATGGATTTTTATTCATCCTACTAACTCATTTTACGTATTTATACCTATAAAAATCCGTATTTATACGTACAAAAATACGTATGCAAAAATTTGGTGGGATGAAATGAGGGTTGTATTTTGGGAAGGTACTATTACATAATTATAAATAGATAACGAAGCCAAGGAAATATCATTCCCAAAGCTTATATTTGGGTAATTAGTCATTATGAAATTTAACGAAGACTCAAGAGTAAAAATCCCAACTATCCTTCACCTTATTAGGTTGGGCTATACTTACCTACCTCTTAAAGGTCAAAAATGGGAAGAGTCGACCAATATCTTTACAGATATTTTCCATAGCAGTATTAAAAAATTAAATCCTGAGTTAAATGATACAGATGTTACTCGTTTTTATGACGAAGTAATTTTGTGTTTGGATAACGAAGATTTAGGTAAAGCTTTTTACGAAAAGCTCACTAGTACTTCAGGAATTAAATTAATTGATTTCGATAACTTTATTAATAATACCTTAAATGTTGTTACCGAATTACCTTGCAAAAATGGTGATGAGGAATTTAGACCAGATGTTACCGTTTTAATTAATGGTTTGCCTTTAGCCTTTATTGAAGTTAAGAAACCGAATAATTTGGATGGCATTGTTGCCGAACATAAGCGCATTGAAAAACGTTCTGAGAATAAGAAATTCAGAAAGTTTATCAATATCACTCAGTTGATGGTTTTCTCTAATAATATGACGTATGCGGATGATGCCATACAACCTATCCAAGGTGCATTTTATGCAACAGCCTCTTATCAAAAACCACATTTCAATTATTTTAGAGAAGAACAAACATTTGATTTAAGTACTTTACTTGCAGATGTTGATGATGAAACCGAAAACTTGGTTTTAAAAACGACCAATCTTGGTAGCATAAAAAATGCAGCAGAGTTTATTACTAATAAGGATGTTAATACGCCAACCAACAAAATTTGTACTTCCTTATTTCAACCGCAACGTTTAGCATTTATTTTAAAATATGCTATTGCGTATGTAAAGGAAACTAAAGGTTTGCAAAAACACATCATGCGTTATCCGCAGTTGTTTGCAACTAAGGCTATTGAAGCTAAATTAGAAGCTGGCGCTAAAAAAGGGATTATTTGGCATACACAAGGTAGCGGCAAAACAGCCTTAACGTTTTATAATGTAAAATACCTTACTGATTATTTTCAATCAAAAGGTATTGTACCTAAATTTTATTTTATTGTTGACCGTATTGATTTATTAATACAAGCAGGCAAAGAATTTAAAAGCCGTGGTTTGGTGGTTCATACCATTGATTCGCGCGATGATTTTGCTAAAGACATTAAATCAACGGCTGTTATTCATAACAACTCTGGTAAGGCGGAAATTACTGTGGTGAATATTCAAAAGTTTGAAGACGACCCAGATGTGATTCGTAATAACGATTACAATGTAAACATACAACGTGTTTACTTTTTAGATGAAGTACATCGTAGTTATAATCCTAAAGGCAGTTTCTTAGCTAATTTGGAGCAGTCGGATAAAAATGCCATTAAAATTGGTTTAACGGGCACTCCGTTATTAGGCGATGATATTAATTCGAGAGCACTGTTTGGAGATTATATTCATAAATATTATTACAATGCGTCTATTGCGGATGGTTATACTTTAAAATTGATTCGTGAGGAAATTGAAACCAATTACGAGATTACTTTAAAGAAAGCATTAGAAGAAATTAAAATACTAAAAGGCGACAGCGAACGTAAATTGGTGTATGCACACCCTAAGTTTGTGGAACCGATGTTGGATTATATTGTTCATGATTTTGAGAATGCACGCATTGCCATGAACGATAATACCATTGGCGGTATGGTAGTATGTGATTCATCTGAACAAGCAGAAATGATGTATGAGATATTTGAACAAAAATATGCTCAAGCATCACAGCAAGAAGAACCCTTATTAATGGCTGCAGAACCAAACGGTTCTTATTCAGCTAAAAAGAAAGAAGAACGCAAAGTAAAAACCGCTGCTTTAATTTTGCATGATGCTGGTACTAAACAAGACCGTAAAGATTTAGTAGAAGAATTTAAAGATGGCAAAATTGATTTCTTGTTTGTGTACAATATGTTACTGACTGGTTTTGATGCGCCTCGTTTAAAGAAACTATACATAGGTCGTGTGATTAAAGCACATAATTTATTACAAACCTTAACTCGTGTTAACCGTACTTATAAAGAGTTTCGTTATGGATATGTAGTAGATTTTGCCGACATCCAAAAAGAGTTTGATAAAACCAATCAGGATTATTTTAAAGAACTACAATCAGAACTTGGTGATGAAATGGAGCATTACTCCAAATTATTTAAAACCAAAGCCGAGATTGAAGAAGAAATAAGAGAGATAAAAGATGTATTGTTTAAATACGATACACAAAACGCAGAAGTATTCTCGCAACAAATTTCTCAAATAAGTAACCGAGCAGAAATGCTCACCATTGTTAAGGTTTTAAAAAACGCCAGGAGTTTATATAACTTAATCCGTTTATCAGGTAATTACGAATTACTGGATAAACTCGATTTTAATAAATTGACTTTATTAGCACGCGAAGCTAATAACCATTTAGCGCTTATAAATACTAAAGAAGCTTTAGAATACAATTTAGACACAAGTAATTTATTAAACGTTGCTTTAGAAGATGTGATTTTTGCCTTTGTAAAAATTGGTGAAGAAGAAATGAAGTTGGCAGATGAACTAAAAAACATCTTACAAAAAACACGTGAGGCATTGGGCGGCAACTTTGACCAAGGCGACCCACAATTTGTTTCCTTAAAAGAAGAATTAGAACGCTTGTTTAAAAAGAAAAACTTAAACGAGGTGACTAAAGAGGAAATGGAGCGCAATATAAAAGAATTAGAGAAAATTTATACAGCCGCTAAAGAGTTGGAACGCAAAAACCAATTACTAAAAGCCAAGTATGATAACGATGCTAAATATGCTCGCTTGCATAAACGCTTAATGGAAAAAGATCCTTTAACAGATAGCGAAAGTAAATTGTTTGAAGCCTTACAAAGTTTAAAACACGAAGTGGACGAACAAATACTGCAAAACTCAAACATGCTTGAAAACGAAAATTACATTGAAAGCATGATACTGCGTTTAGTAGTGAACCAATTAAAAAATAAACATCAGTTAAATTTAGATGCAGATACTGCCAAAAACATTAATACACTGATTGTGAAAGAATATATGAACGAATATTACGGAAGAACAGCATGAGCACTAAGACCATAGAATTTGAAAAGAAAACCAAAGAACTCATTGATGCCTTAAAAAGCGTATGTGCCAACTACGGTTTAGGGAACGATGGTAACGAGTTTAAAATTATTACACAGGTATTTTTGTATAAATTTTTAAACGATAAGTTTGCCCACGAAGTAAAAAAGCTCGATAAAAAACTAGCAAAATCAACCGACTTAGCTAAGGATTTAAAGAAATACAAAAAAAGCGATTACGAAATGCTTACAATGAGCCTTGGCCCTAACGTTGCTATTTTAAAACCCGAGCATTTTATTTCTACCTTATTTGAAAAACAAAACGAAGCTAAGTTTGCCGAACTATTTGATGATACACTATTAGATATTGCTAAAGAAAACAACAAAATATTTTCGGTAGTAACCGAGGGTGGCGAAAAAATAGTATTGTTTGAAAACATTAGTAAATATGTGACCGATAAACGCGATGAGTTTTGCAAAGCCATAGTCAACAAATTAATTGACTTTAGCTTTGAACATATTTTTGAAGAGAAGTTTGATTTTTATGCGACTATATTTGAGTACTTAATTAAAGATTACAATACCAATAGCGGTGGCAAGTATGCCGAATACTTTACACCTCATGCCGTAGCAAAAATTATGGCTGCTTGTTTGGTAACCGAGAAAGTAAAGAATGTAACTTGCTATGATCCTAGTGCTGGCTCTGGAACGCTATTAATGAACATAGCGCATGCCATTGGCGAAGATAAGTGTACTATTTACTCACAGGATATTTCTCAAAAATCATCTAACCTCTTACGTTTAAATTTAATTTTAAATAATTTGGTACACTCCATACCAAACATTGTAAAAGGCAATACCATTTTAGAACCTTATCACCGCGAAAAAGATGAGAGCCTCAAAAAGTTCGACTTCATTGTTTCTAATCCTCCTTTTAAATTAGATTTTAGCGATTATGTAGCCGATTTAGATACTAAAGAAAACCATAACCGTTTTTTTGCAGGTGTGCCTAATGTACCAAATGCAAAAAAAGATGGAATGGCTATTTACCCTCTATTTATTCAGCACATTATGTTTTCTTTATCAACAAAAGGTAAAGCAGCTGTGGTTGTGCCAACAGGTTTTATTACGGCACAAAGTGGTATTGAACGCAAGATACGCGAAAAGATGGTGGAAGATAAAATGCTGCGTGGTGTAGTAAGTATGCCAAGTAATATTTTTGCAACCACGGGTACGAATGTGAGTATATTGTTTTTAGACAACGCTAATAAAAAAGGTGACATTGTGTTGATGGATGCCAGTAAATTAGGAACCACTGTTAAAGAAGGAAAAAACCAAAAAACACTATTGAGCGCGCAAGAAGAAGACCGCATTATTAACACCTTTAATAAGCACGAAGCTATTGAAGATTTTAGCGTGGTAGTGAGCTATGAGCAAATAAAAGAAAAAAACTACAGCTTCAGTGCTGGGCAATATTTTGATGTAAAGATTGAACACACCGATATTACGCCCAAAGCCTTTGCTGCTAAAATGGAAGACTTTAAGACGAACTTAGATTCATTCTTTACAGAATCTAAAAAGTTGGAGAAGGAAATTATCAAGAGTATAGAGTTATTGCAATTATGAAGCTTTATACTTTAAAAGAACTACTTCAAATTAAAAATGGCAGAGATCACAAAGAACTCGGCCAAGGTAATATTCCTGTATTTGGGAGCGGAGGATTAATGAGGTATGCAGATAAATCATTATATGAGGACGAAAGTATACTATTACCAAGAAAAGGTACATTATCAAATATTCAATATACAAACAAGCCTTTTTGGACAGTAGATACATTATACTACACAATAGTAAATAAGCAAATTGCAAATCCATTTTACCTTTTTAACTATTTAAAAAATTTAGACCTAAGTGGTTTAAATTCAGGAACAGGAGTTCCAAGTATGACTTTTGACGCGTATTATAATTTAGAAATTTGGTTACCAGAAATAGAAATCCAAAAGCAAATAACCTCCGTCCTCTCTACTTTAGATTCCAAAATCGAACTCAACAATAAAATAAATGCAGAATTAGAAGCCATGGCAAAAACCATTTACGATTATTGGTTTATACAGTTTGATTTCCCAAATGCAAAAGGCAAGCCTTACAAAAGCAGCGGCGGTAAAATGGTTTGGAATGAAGAGTTGAAGAGAGAGATACCAGAGGGTTGGGAAGTTAGGTCAATTAACGAGATTATTGAAGTAAAAGATGGAACGCATGACTCTCCAAAATCAACTGAATTTGGCTATAAATTAATTACTTCAAAAAACCTTCAAATGCAAGGTCTCGATTTTGAAAGTGCGAATTTAATTTCCGACGAGGATTACATGTCAATAAACAAAAGAAGTAAGGTCGATACTGGAGATATTTTGTTTTCAATGATTGGGAACATTGGAACAGTATATAAAGTCGAAGAAACAGAAATTAATTTTGCAGTTAAAAATGTGGCATTGTATAAAACCTCACAAAATAGCGAATATAAAAATTATGTTTACATGTATTTAAAATCTATCGATATGGATAGATATCTTAAAAACACAATTTCTGGCAGTATTCAAAAGTTTATTGGATTAGGAAGTTTGAGAAATACTCCCTTTTTAGTAAACGATTCGCTAGTAAAGAAATATGTTAAAGTTACAAACTCAGTTTTTGAACAGCTTGAAAATTTAAAGAAGGAAAACCAACAACTCGCATCCCTCCGCGATTGGTTATTGCCGATGTTGATGAATGGTCAGGTAAAAGTTGGAGATGCAGAAAAGATGGTGGCGGAAAAATTGAGTATGGCGGCGGAGGAAAAAGGGGGTTACGAAAAAACTACTTCACTAAAATTACCAATACCTGAAACCAAAAAGAGTTTTGCAAAACAAGTTTTAGCAGGTAAAATCATGAGTTTGTTTAGAGAAGAAAAAGAATTTACTGATATCAAATTCCAAAAGATACAATACCTGGCAGAGCATATTGCAGAAACAGATTTGAACTGGAATTATTTTAGAAAAATGGCTGGCCCCTATGATAATAAATTCATGCATACGGTCTACACAAACATGAAAAAAAATAATTGGTTTGAAGACAGAAAGAAAAATTTTAAACCGTTAGCTAAAGTAAATGATATAGATAAATACTATCAAAACTATTTTAGTCCTGTAGATTCGAAACTAACTAAATTATTTAACTTATTGAAAAATGAAACAGAAGCATATTCAGAAGTATTTGCAACCGTTTATGCCATTTGGAACAATTTAATAATTAACAAAGAAAAAGTTACTGATGAGAAGATTGTGAAACTATTTTTTGACTGGTCAACACGTAAAGAAACTTATACAAAAAAGCAAATCACTGATACAATTAAATGGATAAAAGACAAAGGTTTTGAACCAACGGGCTTTGGGCATTTAATTAAGGAAGTGAAAGGGAAATAAAATTACAAATCAGGATGAGATGGTTTTAACAGAAGCAGAGTTACAAAGTAAACTTAATGACATAATTAAGGCCGAAAGCTTACTTGATAATATCACAGGGATTGATGAACTGGAAAAAACTATTAAAAATGAAAAAAATATATTTATTCCATCATTTCTAATTGACTTTAAACTTAATCATCGATATGTAAATGCTGCAAAATCTATAATAAATTCATTTTCATTATATGATCAGATTTCAGGTGGTAGTATCAAAAATATATCACTTGAAAAATCAGAGCGACTTTACCCGGATTATTTATTAAATAATCCAGAAACAGGTCAACTTTTACTTTGGGAGCTAAAGAAAGATAAGCAGACAGAGAGGGAAGCTGTTACTGAGCTTTTGGCATATGCGCTTGAAATTAAAAACCATTTACCCCTTATTCCAAATTCAGATATTAAACTTGTTATAGTATCAACTAAATTTAATACTTTATTAGAGCATGCGATAAGCATGGTACTTTTAGGTACTAATTTTGATATTTTATGTTTAAAAGCAAATATTGTAAAAAATGAATTAAAACTATCAATTCATTACCCATCTGCATGGTCTGCTATATGGCAATATGATATACCAGCAAAAGCATTTAGTTCAGTGTCTCTAATGCTTGAAAAAAAACCGGAAGCTGAATTGAGTTTACAATGGATAAAACAAATATATAATACATCAACTGATTTAATAGAATTTGAAGGCAATAAAATAGGATCAAGTGGATTTAGTTTCTTTTGGTATAATAGTTTTGATGAGGATATTTCAGTTCCATTTGGAATAACAATATGTCAGATAAATCCGTATTTTTTTCTTCAACAGTCTATAGATAATGGCTTTAAACATAACTCAAATGGGCCGCTAGCTAAATATATTATTGAAAATGAAAGTGATTTTGGAACATACTATCATCCGGATTCAATAACAAATATTGCAAACTCTGCACGAACATTTTTAAATCAATATTTTAGAACCTATTTTGAGGGTTTTAATAATTTAGAAGTTATTTTAGATCCTTACTGTAGTTTTAGAGGTCAAGCACTACCTACGATAGTTGGTTCATGGGGAGATGTAGGTGATTATTTTAGATATTTTTATCTAAAGAGTTGTACTGATGGGGCGAGTTATTTTACTGAAAACGAACTTAAACTTGAAAAAGCTTATAAGGAACCCGTAGTAGCTTTTCAAATTATAAATGTATTGACAGATAGATCACATTTTAAAAACGGCGTATTTAATTTTTCAGCTATTTATAGATTTTTAAAATTATTAACTTCATATAGTCATATTTGCAAAATCGGATTTAAAAGTAAAAATGAGAGCGAAGTTATTCGAGCTAAATTATTCTATTACAGCACTGAGTTGATCGGGGCAACAAAGGAAATTGAATATAGAATTTCAAGTTTTAAACATAAAATTAGCAACCCTCCTCTATTATCAATATTTGTTCACGAAGCAGCAAAGGACATTGAAGAGGAAATTAATAGTTTTCTAATATGGTTGAAGGAAGATTTTATCGGTAAAGAAAATGCAATGCATCATTATGTGTTCAACAAACTACTTCTATGGTGTCAATTTTTAAACGACGATAATCTATTAAAAAAGGCTTTAAAGAAAGCCTTTAAAGATTTAGACTCAGATATCGGTGAATTCGTTAAAGATTATTGCAAAAACATTATTGAAGAAGCATATATAGAAAAATCATCATCCTATCCATTTGACATAAAACCATATCTTGAAAGTATATTAAGTATTCAGATAAATGAGAAAAAAATTATTAAAGATTCCATATTCAAAGAAATAGATGCAATTGCCAATAAAAATCTTGTTGATGTTTTTGAATCTATGTTTTTAGATTTTATGGATAAAACCAGTTCAGAACTATTTCACGAATTAACCGATGATATTGACTTCAACTCAATTGATTGGAAACATCTGAAAGATGAATTAGTAAAAAGACATAAAGAAGGGTTTAAACATACGATGGTAAAAATCACGAATAACGGAGAATTTTATATAGGCAATTTACCAGAAGAAAAGAGATTTATGGGTGAAATTAAAGACCCTAAAAAAGAAGTTTTCGTAGAAATAGACTATAGTGGATTTTCATCAATTCATAGATGGACCTGGGAAGAAATTATTTCTGGAAAGGCTTTTGAGTCTCACAATTCAAAAAAGATAACTAATAAATAATAATAATAATATGAATATTACACCAAATAAGCTTACAATCTCGCAACTATTTGCTACCAACAATGAGCAATTTATAGTTCCTTCATATCAAAGACGATATGCCTGGGGATATAATCAATATGTAGCGGTATATGAAGATATTGATATGCTCAAAGATAACGATGGTCATCTATTTGGAATGATTATTTTGCATACTCACCCACACACAGCCGGATTAAATCAACCGGAATTAGTTGACGGGCAACAAAGGATGACAACCTTAGTTATTTTGTTAAAAGCTTTTGAAACTGTTTATAGAGCAAAGAAAAAAGAAGAAAAAGCTAATGAGATAAAAAAAATGATTCTTTCGAAAGGTCTTGATGAGATTGATAGACCGAAAATAAAATTAGGTGATTTAGATAACCATGATATTGAACAACTTGTTTTAAAAAATAAAACCGACAACATAACCAACAAAAACATCAAAGCTGCATATGATGATTATGTAGAATGGCTTTCAGAATTGGAAATTGAACCACTAAATAAACTATTTTTTAAACTCACCAATGTTGCAGTTATTATTCGCCTGGATGTAACGTTAGCCAAAGATGCCTATAAACTTTTTGAAACTATTAATAATAGGGGATTAAAATTAACTCCTACAGATATAATTAAAAATTTCCTACTGGGTCACGCTGCTAAAATTAACCAAAAAGAGGTTTTAGATGAAGTAAAATTATTGTGGTCTCAAATCATAATTAACCTAAATGATATTGATACAGACGATTTTCTTAGACACTTTATTTGCTCAACATTACAAAGAAAAGTAACGAAATCTGCATTGGTTTACGAGTTTAAAAGATATTATTTAAAAAATGTAGAAAATGCTGATTTACTTGGCGAGTTTGAATATTACCAAGATATGTACGATGCTGATGACGATGAATATATTGAGGAAAATGAAGTCAAAACTGAAGAAAAGATTGAAGACAAAAAAAGCAAAGAACCAAAATTTAGCATCACCAGTTTCTTAGAAAATCTAAAAGATCTATCTGAAATATATCGTAAAATTTCTTTTGCAAAGCATGAATTACCGAAAATAAACCGCAGTATTTCTAACTTAAATAATATTTTGTCAAAGCCTTCTTACATATTTCTTATGCACTTTTTACTAAACGAAAAACATGTGGCAAAAGAAAAATTGGCCGTTTTAAAATTCATAGAAACGTTGATGTTGAGAAGGCATATTTGTGAACGACGAACAAGTGAAAATGATGATATTTTTTCAAAGCTTGTTTCATTTGTTGGAGAAGAGAACATTCTTTCAAATATCAAAGAATTTATTATGGATGAAGAATACATGCCAAATGACAATGAATTTGAAGAGAGTTTCCCAAAACATCAATTCAAAGGCAGGCTAATAGATAGAGCTAAATATGTATTAGAAACTATTGAATACCATGAACGAGGAAATACAAGTGAATTATTAGTATCTTCAAGTGAAGAAGTTCATTTAGAACACATTATACCTCAAACAATCAATACAAAAAAATCGAAAGAAGAATTTGGAGATTGGGTTACATATTTGGGAGACAAAAGTGTAGCAAAGCATAAAAAATACGTTAATTACATTGGGAATATGACTTTATTAGGAGAGAGCCTTAATATTCAGGCATACAACAATCCATTTGCAAAAAAGAAGAACAGTTATAAAAAATCAAGTTTTTTAATAACACAGGGATTAGCGAATCAAAATGATTTTAAGTTTAGTCATGTTGACAGAAGAGGCGAAGAACTAACAGCGTTGGCTTTGAGAATTTGGAAATATTAATAATATTAAAAGTAAAATAATGTGATGAATGATAATGAAGTAATTTTCCACTACTTATATCAAAAAGTAAAAACTGATACTCTGCCATTTGAATATAAATTCAGTAATCAATTTGACATTAATACAGTTGGCCATTCTATTACAATTAATAAAAATCCTCTGTATGTCAATGACTTCTATGGTTCACATATTTCTAACCTAAGCATTGTCGTCGGTTCAAATGGCTCTGGGAAAACAACCCTATGTGAAAAATTAGTTAATTTTATTAATGATCAGTCATTTTATTTTGAGACTTGTGACATCGTATTTGTCTATTCAGTAAAAGGTAAATTATTCGGGAACATGTCGGAAGGAATGACATTTTCAGGAAATTCATTAAAATTTGAATTAGTCAAACATTACTCTTCGGAAAATATATCATGGCAACAACTATTACCAGTCTATTTAACTTTTGTATTTAATTATTCTTCAGAGAGCATATTAAATGGTGTCGAAAAATTTTCATCTTTTTTTAATTTGAGTACAACCCATTTACTTAAAAATGCTGCTGCTTCAAAAGACACCGTGGATTTACAAAAAGTTCAAATATTTGACAAAGTAACATTTACAAGTGCTTTTTCTGCTTTTAAGGAAAATGAATTTAATAGGAATTTCCGCATTTCAGATAATGAGAAAATATTTAAAGACTTTAATCTAAAAATACCCACTGCACTAAAAGTTAGCATAAACAAAGATGCTCCAAACTCAAATTTAAGTGAGACAACAAAAGAACATGCGTTAATTATTGAAAAAATAAATAAGATATGGCTATTAATTGCTAACAATAAAAATTACTCAGCTGAACAAAAATTCAAACTGAAATTCATCAATAAATGCATTATTTCTATTATAAGGAATTACAAGATGTTTGTTATACCTGAATCAACATTTGAGGAATTAATAGGGAAACAATTCATCATTATTATCAACACTTATTTTGAACAGTTCGACAACCCAAATTTCATTAAAGACATCTACAATAAAATCACTTTTAAATCTATCACAAGCGCTATTGTTAGCAATTTGTTTCTAAAATACTACTATGATTTAGACTGTATTATTGATGAAATATCAAAAGAAAATCAACAAAATACATTTTTTAATGATTCCGATTTTATTCTTCTTGATAGAGAAAAATCATTACTTCTAATTACGAAATTCAAGGATATTTATTTCAATGAAAGCATTACCTTCAAGCCATTATTAATAGATTTATCACATGGAAATGCAATGAGCTCGTTAAGTTCAGGTGAGCTCACATTATTGTCGTTATTCGGCAGATTGTTTGACATTAAACTGAATGATTTGCCCGCAAATCTTCTAATTATGATTGATGAGGCAGATTTAACGTTACACCCGCAATGGCAAAAAAAATACTTAAAAAACCTCTTAATATTTTTAAATGATATCCTTCCTGATTATCTTGGAAAAAAGCATAAAGCTCCTGCACCTAAAATTCAACTATTAATCACTACTCATTCTCCTATTATTCTCTCAGATGTAATTTCAAATTCTGTTATATATTTAGATAAAGGTGAACATAAAAATAAATCTACATTTGCTCAAAATATACATGAGCTATTCAATAATGATTTTGTTTTGCAAAATGGTTTAATAGGTGATTACGCCCAATCGGAAATTAACAAAATCATAGATTCTACAGATAGACAAATAAAACATACGCCTGCCGAATTTCATAAATTAGATTTAATAATTCAAAATATATCCGATCCTTTCATCCGTTTTAAACTTATTGAATTACTTAAGGGTAATGTAGATGAAACCGATATTGAAATTTTACGTTCAGAGAAAATTAAACTAATTGACGCGCAAATAGAAAAACTTCAGGAACTTAAAATACAGGAGAGTAATGATTAAAATTGAGCTTGATCATAATAGAAATTTCAAATCACTTGACGAGTTTAGTCAAGCATATTATCTTTTAGTTAAACCCACAATAATAAAAAAAGCAAGCGACTTACACGCAATATGTTGTTTTATTTTTGATGACACACCTCTTGATTTTGCTACTATTGATGGCAGACGCAAAGAAAAATACATTTCACTATTAAGCAATAAAAAAATTGATTTTAAGAAAAATGACACTGACACTAAATTAAAAAGACTATTAAAGAAAACAATATATCACTCATACCCAACTAAAGGTAAAGGGAATATTCTTTATCTATTTGAGGAACTGTTAAGCTTCTTGCAAGACACAAAAAACATTAGAGGAATTAATTTAAAAAATGTAATAACCGAAAAACCTACGTCCCTAGAAAATTATAATACAATTCTAATGACCTATTTTTCAAAGCTTTTTGCAGAGAAAAGGATAAAGCCCATAGTTCACTACATCCTTGATTATTCTGTCATTCACGACAATTCGAAAATCAGGAATTTATATTTAGAAAATCTAAACGTAAAAGTTTGCCCATATTGTAACAGAAATTATGTCTCTTTTATAGAACATGATTCCTCAAAAGTAATTGGTCCTACAATGGACCACTTTTTGTCTAAAACTAATCACCCCCTCCTAGCTGCCTCTTTTTATAATTTAATTCCTTCATGTTATGTATGCAATTCAAATATTAAAGGAGATCAGCAGACTAAAATTGAATATAACCTTAATCCCTTTATAGATGGATTTGGAGAAACAGCAAAATTTATATTAAAATCAAAAAACAAGCCTTATCAGGTAAAGTTAAAGATTGACTACCGTAAGCCAAATGCTGAAAAAGTATTATCTAGTAGTATACCACCTAAAGAGAAAACTTTAAAAGGAAATGCATTATTATTTAAACTAAATGAAATATACCAGAATGCACACTCCGACGAAGTTAATCTACTGATGGCAGCATGTGATAACATAGAATCAGCTTACAGTTCCAGTATTAAAAATATTTTAAAAAAACATGCGAATATTTCAGAGTTTTATAAATTTTATTTCCAAAAATTCAGTAATGAAAAAGATTACAGTAAGATACCCCTTTCAAAACTTACAAAGGATTTAGTGGACGACAGACTACCTTGGTTGTAGCATGAATTATATAAATCTTGTTCCCCCGCTCCGCTGCTTGTGACAGCTATAGGAATAACATGCTACTGTTACCTTACACCGCCAACAAAAAAACCAAAGACTTATTTAATTTGTTCCTTAATAATTTGCTCTAGTTGTAAAATGTATCGGTTTCGGTTAAGCACTTTTTGGCAATAGCGTGCTAGGATAAAACAAGATATACTTAGTAATAGGATGTAAATAATTAATTGTGTTTGTAGGGTACCTAGGGATTTTACCAATAGGATATGTATGTTGCCTTGCAAATGCTCCTTACCTACTTCGTGAGATATACTTTTGCTGAGTTCTTCTATTAAAAATACTTTAGCAACCCCAGCCATCAACTTAAACACGCCAATGGCAAACAATGTAATACCAGCTAGCACAAAGCACCACAACAATGTTTGTTGCACTTTCGTCCAAGCATACACTCTTGGTCGCTTGTTTAAGGTTTGTTCAATGGTTTCTTTATTCATAAGGGGATGTATTGGTTTATCTAAGGTATAAATTATTTGTTGGTTTCAATAAGTCTACAGGGCACACTTAACCACTCCATCAGTTATCATGGAGTAGCCCATCAATGGTTATAGAGTAATCTATCAACTATCATAGAGTAGTCCATAAGCTATGGTAGAGTGGTCAATCAGCCATCAAGGAGTAGTCCATCAATGGTTATAGAGCAGTCCATAAGCTGTTATGGAGTTGTCTATCAGTTATCATCAACCAGTCTGTAGGTCATTGCGGAATACTCCATCAGTGGTGAGGGAGTACTCCATTAGCTATTATGGAGTAGTCAATCAGGGCATATAATATACTCTATCTATACTGATAGGATCTCTTATGAGCCACTATTTTTTGTTGTTTCATGAGTTGCAATGGCCTGTAAATGTTAATACAATATTTCTACAAAATAAAATTTAGCGCCACTTGTCAAATCATTTCAACCACTTATTTGCTGGTTACAGTAAAGTGTAAAACAAATAGCGGTTTAACTTTTTTTAGTGTATGTTAAAAATAAGTTTTGGCACAGGGCTTGAAATGCCTATGGCAACGGTGACTGCGGACATTGAGGCACTCGAAATGTCGAAGTCACCGATTAAATAAAAAAACATCGCACGTTTCGAGAGCCTCAACGTACGAATTAAAAAAGAAAGGAGTATGCATCGACAAGCTCAGCAACCATGAATAAAAAAAAGTAAAATAACACTTAAATGGTTTAACAGGTTAAACGCATATAAGCGGCTTTTAAAAATAACTTTCACGAAAGCAAAGTGTTTTAAATCGTTCTTTAATTGTCACATCGAGTGATTCGACGAAGGAGAATTGTATCGAGATGTGAACGAAAGTAAATGTTCTCGATACGGCTTTCGTACCTCAAGCCAACGAACTGACAATTAAATAATAAAATAATAATTATAAAAAAAGTCTTATCGAAAGTCGATAAGCATTAACTAATTAAATTTTAATAATATGAAAAGTAAAACGTACATCCCAGGCTCAGATGCCGACAAAGGGATATGGTTAAATAACTTCACCACAAAGCTAAGTTTACATGCAACAACATTAGGAGTAACTCCAGCAGAGTTAACAGCCGTGCAAAAAGATAACGCCATGTATCAATACATCATTGGCTTAATAGAAGTGTACAGGCAAACACTCTCCAACTTAACAGGTTACAAAAACATGTTGAAGCGCTCAGTAGGTCAACAACATATTGGAGCATTGCCTACTCTACCAACATTAGCTGCTGCGCCAGCAAACGTATCCGAAGGGATATTTGAACGCATCACCTTATTGGTAGCACGTTTCAAAAAAACAGTAGGTTACACCGATAATATTGGTTCCGACTTAGGAGTCATTCCTCCATCAGCTACACCAATAGATGTGAATACATTACAACCTGAGTTAACAATCAAATTAAATGTTGGTCGCCCACATTTAAAATGGATAAAAGGTGTAAGTGACGCCGTCGACTTATACGTTGACCGAGATGACGGAGCAGGTTTTGTATTCCTTGGTAGGTTATTAAAGAGCGAATACATCGACGTGGTTTCCTTAGCTGCACCAAAAATATTTGACGAATGGAAATACAAAGCCATCTATGTGATCTCGGATACACAAGTAGGTTTGTACTCAAATATTATAAGTGTGGATGTGAAGAAGCTGTAGTAAACGTCATTGCGAGCGATAGCGAAGCAATCTCAAACTTGCTAAATATGAGATTGCTTCACCTCCTAAAGTCGGTTCGCAATGACGTTAAATAAAAATCCTTCTACTGCAGTAGAGGGATTTTTTGTTTACCGTTATGGCGAGAGTTTACCAGAAGCAATCTCAAACACTATTATAAAAAAAACTATGTATGAGATTGCTTCGCTTCGCTCGCAATGACGATGAAAGCCACCACTTATTTTCCAAACTCAACCACTTACCAAGTGACGAGCTAAAAAGGCAACAGTAAAAGTTTTTTAACGTTCAAGGAATTAAACTCACCAATTAAATTTTAATTTTATGAAAACTAAAACTCTGCTTGTGGCTTTCGCTATCATCATGATAGCATGCCAACCAAAAAAAGAAACGGAAACAGAAATAGCGTTGAGTTCAGTCATTTCTGACATATCATTTTCGGAACCAGCTCCTGGTTCGCCTCCTCCTATCCATACCACCGTAAAATTTGTTCCACCAGTCATTAAAGATGATGTCATTGAAGAAAGTGTAGCAACTAACAAAAATTCTTTAGCTAAACATAAAAAAATAATCAAAGATGGTTCTATTTCCATAAAGGTAAAAGAGGTGGAAGCGGCTAAAAAACGCATAGATGCTATCGTTAAAGCACACGATGCTTATTATGAAAATGAGAGTTTCGAAAACTATGACCTCAGAGTTACTTATAATTTAAAAGTAAGAGTACCCTTTAAACAATTTGAAGCCTTTTTAAAAGCTAGCGAAAAAGGAGATGGCGAAATCATCAATAAAAATATTAATGCACGTGATGTTACAGAAGAATATATGGATGGAGAAATTCGATTAAATAGTAAAAAACTATTTAGAAACCGTTATAATCAATTACTTGAAAAAGCAGGAAAAGTAGATGATATATTAGCTATTGAAGAAAACATCCAAACCTTGCAAGAAGAAATTGAAAGTCAAGAAGGACAACTTAAATTTTTAGATGACCAAATAACCTATAGCACTTTAGAAATTACTTTGTTTACCGAAAAACCCATTACTAAACCAACTGAAACAGAAGATACATTTTTTGAACGTTTGAAAACCAGTTTAGTTAATGGTTGGGATACGCTAGTAAACTTTGTATTATGGTGCATGATGCAATGGCCTTGGTATTTTGTTATTGTGGCGCTTATCGTGATGATTAAAATTTATTTAAGAAGACGTAGGAAGTAAGTTTCATTGAGATTAGCTATCGCTGATCTCTCCTAACCAAAAGTCATAATGTAAAAGTTCGATACAACAAAATAGTATAGTTTATGAAATAAGAGAGAGATTAGCTATCGCTGATCTCTCCTAACCAAAAGTCATAATGTAAAAGTCGCTGCTCCGCATCGGCTTTTTGTTTTTCCCGTTCTCGTTTAAAAGCAAGCTTTTAACGATTCCGGTTAAAACAAAAAGTCCCGCAATTCTTGCGGGACTTTTACATTTATTGTGGACCCGGAGAGATTCGAACTCTCGTCCAAACAAGGAATTAATAAGCTTTCTACAAAGTTTAGAACAAACTTGGTTTTCGATTTAAGTCAGGCGTTTATTCATACCAAACTTAAACTTAGATGCTAATATTGCTTTAGATAACATCATCACTAAAACAAGTTGCTAATTTATGATGCAAATACCTCGTCGCTAAGCAACGATGCTACGAGATTTGCAAAGGTTGGTTAGTCTTGGACTAAGCAGCCATAGCGTAAGAATTCTCTTCGCCGAATAAAAGTTTGAGAGTTGAGTTTAAGGTGCCATATCCACAACGCACCACCTGCTTACCTACCAATCGCGCTCGCTGTCAAAACCGGTCGGGCCCATAATGTTAAAGAACTGAGGTACAAAGATACAACAATTTAATGCTCAAATTGAGTTTTTAATTATATTTAAGAAAAAATTGTTATGCGTAAAATTCTTTTATCTCTATTCGTTTGTGCTTCTGTTTTTTCTTTTGCTCAAACGGTTAAATCAAAACTCTTAAAATTAAAATACACAACTCCCGAAGGCTGGACTGCTAGCGAATTTGGCGGACTCAAACATTGGGACGAAAGTGGCAATGCCATGTGTCGTTGTTCGGGTATTGCGTTTAGTAAACCTCATAAAAATGGGAAATTTAATGTAGTTGTTTATGCAGTGCCTAACGGTGGATTAGATTCGGCTAAGCGTGAGTTTGTGGGTTCTTTGCATTTTGTGAATGTGGAGAAGGTAGAGAAAACAACTAACAAAAATTTTGCTTTCGAAAAACGAAGATCAAATTTTTATGATGTGAAAACTAAAACCAATTCTTATAACTGCATTCGCTATATATCTAAACCAACCGAAGGACATTTTTATATCATTTATGTTTGGCAAGAAAATATGGATTTACTGAACTCTACTTCCGAAAGAGAATTAACCGAAATGGTAAATAATATTGAACCACTTTAATTTTTTAATATTCTCTCTTTATTTCTTTATGTAATTTTCTAAAAGACTATTTAATCAGTAAATAATGATTGCTTTTATATATAGCTAAAAAAAGCGGTTCAGAAACGAACCGCTTTTTTTTATTTGAATGCTTTAAAGATGTTACTTTCTTTGGTAAATAAATAAGTATCCATATCAATAAAGTCATTTACTTTAATTTCAATAGAAGATGTTCCAGCCTTGTCGTCAAATTTCAATTCTTTAACTCCTAAGGTTGGGTCATTGTATTCAATCATTAAAGTATTAGCTGTTAAAAATTTCAGTTTACCTTTATACTGAGGATGGAACTCAAAACTCACTTCTGCATAAGTATCCTTTGCTTCAATCGCTATTTTACCATATACATTATTAGTATAAACTCCCACTAATTTTAAATAAGTTTCTTTAGCCGCATGATATTTGGTAGCTGTTTCATTTAATTTTTTTACAGTTTCTAAATCAGCATCGTATCCTTGTTTAAACCCGTTATAATATAAACTGCTCATGTTTTTATAGGGTTGCTTAGTTAATTCATTTATTAACTGCACTCCCAAAGCCTCAAATAAATATTGAGCATCACTATTTGTTAAAATGACAAAGCCAAAATTATCTTCAGGAACTAAAACTGTTTTACTTAAAAATCCATTAGCGCCTCCATCATGAGTAACCACTTTTTTACCATTCGCGTCATTTAAAAACCAACCTAAACCATAATTACTAAAATTATTGCCTTTACGGCTTTGCGATTTCACAATGGTAAACGATTCTCTCGTTCTGTTTATAACTGATTCTGGTACAACCTGCTTTCCATTATATTGTCCTTTGTTTAATTGCATCATTACCCATTTACTCAAATCATTTACGGATGATGTAACAGATGCAGCAGGTCCTAAATTATCCACATTTGCAGGAGTTAATTCGGTTAACTTATAATTTACAAGGGTGTATGGTTTAGAAGTGTTGGCTGTTTTATCAGAGCTTACAAAATCAGAATACTTTGTATGCGTGTTTTTCATACCAAGCGGCATAAAAAAATGATACTTTAAATAATCATCCCAAGTTGTATCGCTCACTGCGGGAATAATTTCTCCAGCTGTTAAAAAACCCATATTACAATATCCATACTTTTCTCTAAAACCATATTTAGGCGTTACATTAGCCATATTCTCAATTAATGCTTTACGAGATTTTGTACTATTCCAATTTAACAAATCAGTTTGAAAGGTTTCGTAACCAATACGGTGCGTCAATACATCTGCAATCGTTGTTTCGTTTGTTTTCCATTCGGTATGCATTTTAAAATAAGGTAAATAGGTTTTTACTTTATCTTCTAATTTTAATTTGCCATAATGTTCTAGTAACGCTAAGGAAGTACCCGTAAATGCTTTGCTATTAGAGGCAATTTGAAAAATCGTGTTTTCATCCACCACTCTTTTCGAACTCACATCGGCATAACCATAACCCTTCATAAACACTACTTTACCATCTTGCACCACCGCAATAGCCATTCCTGGTAAATTCCAACGAGCCATTTCTCGTTTGATATAAATATCTAAGCTGTCTTTTATAAAATTGCCTTGAGCAAAAGACAACTGAGAGAATAATAATAAAGCTGTGATTTTTGAAATATATTTTGTCATATATAGATATTAAAAGAGTTGGTGATTCAAATATATCAATAAATTATAAGCTCTAGTAGCCTTCGCTATTGGATTTGTACCGAAGGCACAAAAAATAAATTAAACTTGTATATTTGTATGATTATACCAAAAACATGAGGTATAAATTAACTTATTTAAACGCATTATGTCAAAATTTAAAATTGGTGTTCTTCGCGAAGAAAAATCACCACCAGATAAACGAGTTCCTTTAACTCCATTAATTTGTACCGAATTATTACGCACTTATCCTAATTTAGAAATCGTTATTCAACCTAGTAAAATTAGATGCTATAGCGATGAGGAATACTTAGCTTTTGGATTAACCTTACAAGAAGATTTAAGCGATTGCGATGTATTAATGGGTGTGAAGGAAGTTCCAAAAGAAAATTTAATACTGGGTAAAAAATACTTTTTCTTTTCTCATACTATTAAAAAACAGGCTCATAATATTAAATTAATGAAAGCCTTGATTGAGAAGAAAATTCAAATGATTGACTATGAAACTTTAACTGATAAAAACCATAACCGTATTATTGGTTTTGGGCGTTATGCAGGTATTGTTGGCGCTTATAATGGTATTTTAGGTTATGGTCGTAAATACGATTTATTTCAAATTAAACCCGCTAATTTATGCCGAGATAGAGCTGAAATGGAAGAGGAATTAAAGCGTGTAAAATTACCAAATATTAAAATCGCATTAACCGGTGGTGGTCGTGTCGCTAATGGTGCTATCGAAACTTTATCGGCTTTAAGAATTAGAAAAGTAACTCCCGAAGAGTTTTTAATGGCTTCTTTCAGAGAACCTGTTTATTGTCAGTTAAACCCTAGAGATTATGTAGAGCGTCCTGATGATCATAATTTTGATTTGAATGATTTCTTTAAACATCCTGAGCACTTTGTTTCTAAATTTTCGCCTTATACTAAAGCAACTGACATTTTTATCTCTGCTCATTTTTGGGATCCTCGTTCTCCAAAAATGTTTACCACAGAAGATATGAAAGCAGATGATTTTAAAATGAGTGTGGTAGCTGATATTACTTGTGATATTGATGGTTCTGTGCCTACAACACTAAGAGCAAGTACTATTGACAAACCATTTTATGGTTACAATCCTAAAACAGATAAAGAAGATGTCCCTTTTAATAAAGAAACCATTTGTATTATGGCTGTAGATAATTTACCTTGTGAATTACCACGTGATGCAAGCGATGATTTTGGTAAAGACTTAATGGAGAGAGTTTTACCTTTCTTATTTAAAGAAGACGTTGATAAAATTATAGAGCGCGCCAGTATTTGTAAAGACGGGAAATTAACTCCTAATTTTGAATACTTGAGCGACTATGCGTATTAATACAAACAAAAAAGGCTTAGATATTTTCTAAGCCTTTTTTATTTCTGAACAAACACAAAAATATCTTCGTTATCTTTTTTCATATGATACTTTTCTCTTGCAAAAGTCTCTAAGCTCTTTTTATTGTTTTGCAATTCTACAATCTCTTTCTTATTTTTCTCTATTTCGGTTATATAGTATTCTTTTTCTGTATTTAACTTATTACACTTTGTAATTAATTCAAACTGGGTAAACACATCATTCTTATCAAAATATAATAACCATACAATCAGACCTATCACCACCAGAATGTATTTATTTTTTAATATTTTAAGAATTACCATTTAATAAAAGTACTATTTTAGTATCTCAAATGTAAACCTATTTGAAATCAAAAACCTATGAAAATTAAAAATGTTATAAATATCTGTTTGTTAGTTGTTTTTACAATCACAACTTCCCATGCTCAAGTAAAAACACTGGCTTATAAAGCAGGTCAGCTTAAAAGCCAAAGAGTGAAAGATGCTTATGATACAAAATGGCCCCAATTACAGCAGGATTTAAAAGCAATAAAAGTAAATCCTGATGAATTTGACATATATATGCGCGCATTTAAATACGAGAAAATTGTAGAAGTTTGGGTAAAAAATCAAGGGGATGTAAAATATAAACTCTTTAAAACTTACGATATTTGTGCTAGTAGTGGAGATTTAGGACCAAAACGAAAAGAAGGTGATGGACAAGTGCCAGAAGGGTTTTATAAGATAGATTTATTTAATCCAAGTAGTAATTACTATTTAAGTATGCGAGTTAATTATCCAAATTCAAGCGATGTGATTTTAAAAGAAGATTTAAATGCTGGAGGAGCTATTATGGTACATGGCAGTTGTGTTACCATTGGTTGCTTGCCTATGACTGATGAGAAAATAAAAGAATTGTATGTATTATGTTTAGAAGCACGAAATAGAAATGTGCCAGTTTATATAGACATTTACCCTATAAAATTTACTCCCGAAAACATCACTTACCTTGAAAAAAATTATCCGAAAAGTAAATTATCTTTTTGGAGAACGTTAAAATCAGGTTATGATTATTTTGAAGAAAACAAATGGCTTCCAAAAATAAGTGTGGATGCCAAGGGTAATTATTTTTTACCCGAAGAAGAAATCAATCAACAACAAGCAACCAAGCCAGTTAATAAGCTTTAAGCCAAACAAGGATACTAAAAAATAATTGTGCATAACATTACAATTTAAAGAGAGATAGCAATATCTCTTTTTTTATTTTAGTAGAATCGACTTTGTCAGTTCGAGCGTAGTCGAGAACAAGTAAAAAGATGATAATAAAATATTTATACGTTTATATTGTAAGGTGTAATGATGGGACATATTATACTGGTATAACTAATAATATTGAAAAAAGACTTATAGAACATAATAAAGGAATACATACTGAATCTTATACTTATTCTCGTCGCCCTGTAGAATTAGCTTTTTGCGAACTATTTACAAATTATACCTTAGCAATTGAATGGGAAACAAAAATAAAAAAATGGAGTGCCAAAAAGAAAGAAGCGTTAATAAATTCAGATTGGAAAAAATTAATTGAAGAGGCAAAATGTAAAAATGTAACATCGCACGAAATATATAATTCAAAAAAAAGCAATAAATAGCTTCTCGACTACGCTCGAAGTGACAAAAAAACTAAACATATTTTAAAAATTGAAGAATCAAAACATCATACTAGAAACAGAAAGATTAATTCTACGAGAAAAAGTAGTAGAAGATGCACCATTTTTCTTTGAACTAAACTCAAATTATAATGTTGTAAAATATACAGGTGATGTTTCATTTCATAATTTGGAGGAGGCCGAAAACATTGTGCGCTACGTGATAAATCAATACAAAGAAAATGGTTATGGTCGTTGGTTAGTGGTAGAAAAAGAAACCAATAACCCAATTGGTTGGTGTGGTTTAAAATTTCATACAGATACCAAAGAAACGGATATTGGATATAGATTTTTAGAAAGCGCCTGGGGAAAAGGTTATGCCACAGAATCTGCCAAGGCTTGCATAGATTATGGCTTTAAGGTTTTGAAACTTAATCGCATTTATGGCCAAGCTATGAAAGAAAATGTAAATTCTATTAATGTGCTGAAAAAATTAGGAATGACATATTTAAGAGAAGACTTATGTGAAGGTCATGATTCATACGTTTACGAATTAAAAAAAGAGAACTTTAAATAACATGCGTCTTACACAACGTTTACAATTGATTAAATTGACTGTACTAGTTGGATTACTGGCATCTATTTTATTGAGTCTTAATTTATGGGCAGGAGAGCGCTATTTTCCAAAGTCAACTTTAATATACGATTATTTTGGTGTACCAGCCCCTTATGATTATTTACAATTAGCCTTATTACTAATTCTTATTATCGCTTCTTTTTTAACACAAAAGAAACTCCCTACTCTACTTTTGGTTTTGTTTTCGCTCTATTTATGCTTTGATGACCAAAATAGATTACAACCATGGTTTTTTAATTATGTTCTTATTCTGTTTATCTTATTGTTTTACAAACATCGGGTTGATGAACCAAATAATTACACCACTGTTTTTATATCCTTACAAATATTAGTGGCCCTTGTTTATGTGTTTAGTGGTATCCAAAAAATGAATCCTGAATTTGTACCTGACACATTTGTGTGGTTAGTTGGTTCATTTGATGGTGTTTTATCTCCCCGTCAAATACAACTCATGACAAAATTTGGTCATATTGTTCCCTATTTTGAATTAAGTGTAGGCATATTATTATTAATCAAACCTTTACGATTTATTGCTTTGCCCTTAGTTATTTTAATGCATGTGTTTATTTTAATCATGCTTGGACCAACTGGTAAAGATTATAATTCTGTTGTATGGCCTTGGAATATTATTATGATAGCTTTAGTACTATTATTATTTGCTGATATTAAACCTGAACGCTTTTTTGATATTTCATTTTTATTTAAAGGTGTAAGCTTTTACATCGTGATTACATTAATGCTGATTTTTCCTGTGTTTAGTTTAAAAAATCAATATGATTCTTATTTATCAAGTTCGCTCTACTCTTCTAATTTAAATGATTGCCAATTAATATTATCTAATAAAGCTTATGATAAACTACCATTTTACATCAAACATTTTACGACTACCGATGATAACCATCATGTGATTGATATTAAACGTTGGGCCATTGATGAACTAAATGTACCCTGTGTGCCCGAATATAGAATATTTAAAACCGTCCATTGGTATGTTATTAAAATAACAGAAACCGATTCGAAAGAAGTACAATTTAATTTTATTGAACGAGAGAAATTAATTGATTTTTAAAATGATATGCCGTACCTACGGCACTTTCATTTTTGTTTCACCATTTAGCTACATATATTTAACTCCTCTGGAGTTGTTTTTGTGTCTATCATTTAGAGATTAAAGAGTTAAACCAAATAGGTAATAAGCCTATTGAGTTCTATGAAAACATATTTTTCACTATCTTTACTCTACAATTTGTTTACATGATTATACATGTAAATTCAACTTTCCAATAGTATGAAAAAAGTATCTTTTCTTTATTTAATAATTGTTTCCAGTATTGTATTTGCTCAAATCCCTCCTGGTTATTACAATACTGCTCAAGGTTTAACTGGCAACGCTCTTAAAACTGCTTTACATAACATTATTGATAATCATACTCAAGTTTCATATAATGGATTATGGAACGCTTACAAAAAAACAGACATCAAACCAAATGGAAAAGTATGGGACATGTATAGTGATATTCCTTCAGGAACACCACCCTATCAATTTACATTTGTAACAGATCAATGTGGTAATTACTCTGTAGAAGGAGATTGCTATAATCGTGAACATAGTTGGCCACAAAGTTGGTTTAATTCTTTAACGGGTCCTGTTTCTGATTTATTTCATGTATATCCAACCGATGGTAAAGTAAATGGATTGAGAAGTAATTATCCTTATGGAAATGTAACCGTAACAGATACCATCACTTTAAATGGAAGTAGATTTGGAAATTGCTCTGATTTAGGCTACAGCTTAAAAGCATTTGAACCTATTGATGAATATAAAGGTGATTTAGCAAGAACTTATTTTTATATGAGTACTCGGTATTATACCGAAGATGCAGGATGGTCAACTTCGGCAGCAACCAATAAATCAACTATTCTTCCTTGGCAAGTCAATGTATTATTACAATGGCATCATCAAGACCCTGTGAGTGCAAAAGAAATTGCTCGAAACGATTCTATTTATTATAAATTTCAAAACAACCGAAACCCATTTATTGATAATCCTCAATGGGCTGATAGTATTTGGACAATGGATGTGACTGTGTTTTTAAAACAATATGAATTTGCTTATGCTTTTTCATTAGCACCAAATCCTTCGCAAGATGTGTTTTCGATTACTGCTCAAACAAAGCATACAGATAATTGTACAATTACCATAACGGATATTACAGGAAAACTAATCGAAGAACATCATACTTCTTTTATGGAATCTCTACAAATAGATTGTAGTAAATGGCAAAAAGGATTGTATTTTATTACAGTGAGTAATACTCAATCTCGTTCTAATTTTAAGTTTTTAAAAGAATAACGATTAGTAATCGTCATCTTCAAATTCTAACTCTGCATCTTTTTCCCAAATTTCCATTTCGCAGGGCTTGCAATTAAACTTCAATTTGTAAGCATTTTCGCCATGTGTTAAGGTTAAAGGCTCCACCACTTTTTCGCCCATGGTATCTCTTTGAAAACGGGCGCATTTCCCTAATTCATATTTTACACAGTATTTAGTAACCATTACACGTGATTTACCTGGATCCCATTGTAGCTCAAATGCTTTTTCTATTTCCGTAACACCATGACGCTTGTAAAATGCTTTCGCCATGTGGTTTGATACGTTGTAAGTAAAATCTAATTGAGAAACAGGATACGGATGATCTGTTTTTTGAATTTGAAATTCTTCGCGGTGATATTCTTTAATTCTAATATCAATTAATTGTTCTAACACTACCCTTCTTACTTCGTTGATTTTAGAAATTGGTAAAAACCAATTTTGAGAAAACTCAACATTTATATTATCAATAATAAATGGTGTGCCTCCCGCTTTAGATAAATTCTTTTTAATATTTGGAATCGTTGACTCTTCGTTTTTAGCTAATTCTTTTACTGCTTCAAAAGAAGATATACTTTGATGTCCATCTTCATCAATAGCTACCAACATAAAACCATCATTGGTTTCGGTAAAGGTAAAATTAACCCCAATTTTTCTGATAGCGCTATCATCTCTTTCTACCAATCTAATAAACTCAGCATCAGAGTTTCTATAGATAACAGTTCCTGGAGCTATGTTTTTAAATGTATTTGGTACAACAATATTATTAACGATGATGTTAATTTGCATACCATCAGGCTCATTATTTTCATTTATAAAATATAAACCATCGCCATTATTTAATTTCTCGTAATTTTCGATGATATAACCATTGGCTTTGGTTTCAATTAATTTTCCAATGTATTGCCCTTGTGATTTAGGACTTTCCCAAGAACCAATTTTTTCGGTACGCTTATTTACAAAGTAATCGGTATAACCTCTGTTAAAGCTTCTGTCCATTTCCGGATCAAAGTTAAAAAAGGTTCTACCAGAAGATGCTTTTTGATAAGACTCGTTATTCTCTAAAAAGGCATCTAGTTTTTTGCGTAAGTAAGATGTATTGTTTTTTACATACACCATATCTTTTAAACGACCTTCAATTTTAAAAGAAGTAACGCCTGCTTCAATTAAATTAGGTAATTGATCGCTTAAATCTAAATCTTTAATAGACAATAAGTGACTATTTGAAATCAGTGTTTTTCCAGTTCCATCTACTAAATTATAGGGTAAACGACAGTTTTGTGCACAAGAACCTCTATTAGCACTACGTTCTCCATTAGCAATACTCATGTAGCAATTACCACTAAACGAAACACAAAGAGCACCCGAAACAAAAAATTCAAGCTCTACATCCGTTGCTTGATGAATGTCTTTTATTTGATCTAAATTTAATTCGCGAGCTAAAACCACACGTTTCATTCCTGCATCAGCTAAAAATTTCACATGTTTTGGATCTCGGTTATTTGCTTGTGTGCTGGCATGAATCACAATTGGAGGTAAATCCATTTCTAATACCGCCATATCTTGCACAATAAGAGCATCAACTCCAATGGCATATAGTTCGTGTATTAGTTTTTTGCAATCTTCTAGTTCATGGTCGTATAAAATAGTATTAACTACCACAAACACTTGAGCTTTAAATAAGTGAGCGTATTCTACTAAAGCTTCAATATCTTCAATAGAGTTAGTAGCATTTGAACGGGCACCAAATTGAGGCGCTCCAATATATACAGCATCGGCACCTGCATTAATGGCTGCCATACCTTGCACCAAATTTTTGGCAGGTGCTAAAATTTCAACTTTCTTTTTCATCATTTAGATTGGCAAAGGTCTGCATTTATTTGCTTGATTGCAAATGAGATATGAAATTAGGAATTGGTGAAAATTTTATGGTTTCTGTTATGTTCTAGAGCATGTTATAAGTTGCCAGCCACCCACAGTTCCCTACTCTAATTTTAGGTCTATAAGCGGCAAACCATGTTGAACACCATCAGGTTGAATGAAAGGCGAATGATTTAGCGACAATATAATATGATTTACTTTTTTGTAGTCTATTAATTCTAAAATACGGCTGGTTTTGATTCTGATGTTGTCGCCATTATAGTAGCTCTGGGAATACCTGCTTTCTCCATTGCCGAATTGTATTTCTATATGTCGATCTTTGGTTTTCATACAAGTATTTAAAGTTATTTTTAGGTGCTTATTTCTTTCTAGATCGGCTCTCTTAACACTTATGGTCCTTACGCCATTGTTTTTCACGCTAATTTCATTATCTGCTAGTATTCTATTTTCGTCAAGATAGATTTGCCAATTGGTAGTAGTGTCAGCTGCAATTGTTTGAGACTTTACTTTTATTAAAGTCAGAATAAGCAACGTTGTCAATAATATTTTGGCTTTCACAAATATTGTCTTAATTTTATTTTAAAACCACAAAGCCATTTAATAGTTTTTCTAATTCGGGTTTATACTTTTTAAGTAAATTTTGAGAAGTATAACTCACAAACTGTATAGTGCCAGAAGGGCCTGAGTAATAATAACTAAAGTATGTAAATTTAATGCCACTAATGGTTCCTTCCATTTCCATACAATTAACTAGTAATCCATTTATCTTTCTTACATCTTCATACACAATTCTTATGTCAGGTGATACTTTTAAGGCATTTTTAAATGCTAAATTCTTCAAATCATTCAATGGCACTTCAATTCTTTCGGCTACTATCATAGCATAAGCATCTTCTCCTATTAATGTAAATTTAAATTCTGTAGCACCTTCTGCTCCATCACTTTTTTTAAATTTCCATTTTTTCGGATTTAACCAAACGCCATAATCAAACTTATCTCCTTTTAATAAAAAGCTAGAAGATGCATCTTTATTCATAACAACTGTATCAATTCTGGTGCTCCATGATGATTTAGTTTCAGGATTTTTATATTTCCAAGTTCCGTTATCAAACAATATTACTTCTTCACCTTTATCGGTTACAGCGCTCGTTTGAGAAAATAATGAAATTGAATTCATTAATAAGATAACAAAAAGTATCGTTGTGTTTTTCATGTTTTGTATTTTTATAAAAAAGGCGCTACTGTTTTTAAGTTAGCGCCTTTTAAATTTATTTATTAATAACCGAAGTACTATAAGTGAATTACTTCACCATAAGCCGCTGCCGCCGCTTCCATAATTGCTTCGCTCATGGTTGGATGAGGGTGAATAGTTTTAATTAATTCATGTCCTGTTGTTTCTAATTTACGAATCGCAACAATCTCAGCAATCATTTCCGTTACGTTAGCACCAATCATATGTGCTCCTAATAACTCACCATATTTTGCATCAAAAATTAATTTAATAAATCCATCTTTTGCTCCTGATGCACTTGCTTTACCAGATGCAGAGAATGGGAATTTACCAACTTTTAAAGTATAGCCTTTTTCTTTAGCTTGTTTCTCCGTCATACCAACAGAAGCAACTTCTGGTTGGCAATACGTACAGCCTGGGATATTATTATAATCAATTGGTTCTGTATGAACACCTGCAATTTTCTCAACACAAGTAATACCTTCTGCCGAAGCCACGTGAGCTAATGCTTGTCCAGGTACACAATCTCCAATAGCGTAATAACCTGGTACGTTAGTAGCGTAATATTTATCTACCACAATTTTACCTTTATCAGTAGCAATACCAACTGTTTCTAAACCTAAACCTGTAATGTTTGCTTCGATACCAACTGCTGATAAAACGATTTCTGCTTCTAAAGTCACTGTTCCAGTTTTTGTTTTAACAGTTGCTTTGCAACCATCTCCTTTTGTATCAACACTCTCAACAGAAGCTTCTGTCATGATTTCGATACCAATTTTTTTCAACGATTTTTCTAATTGTTTAGATACTTCTTCATCTTCAACCGGAACGATGTTTGGCATAAACTCCACAATCGTTACCTTAGTTCCCATAGTTGCGTAAAAATATGCAAACTCAACCCCAATTGCTCCTGAACCAACAACGATTAATGATTTAGGTTGTTTTGGTAAAGACATTGCTTCGCGGTAACCAATAATTTTTTTACCATCTTGAGGTAAATTTGGTAATACACGAGAGCGAGCTCCAGTTGCAATAATAATATGTTTAGCTTCAACTGTACTTACTTTTCCATCAGCTGCTTTAACTTCTACTTTTTTCCCAGCCTTCACTGTAGCAGTTCCCATAATGACATCAATTTTGTTTTTCTTCATCAAAAACTGAATGCCTTTACTCATGCCATCTGCTACATCACGACTACGTTTAATTACCGCTCCGAAATCAGCTTTAATGTTGTCTGCACTAATACCATATTCTTTTGAGTGGTTTAAGTATTCAAAAACTTGAGCACTTTTTAATAAAGCTTTAGTTGGTATACAACCCCAGTTAAGGCAAATACCTCCAAGGTTTTCTCTTTCAATAATAGCTGTTTTTAATCCTAATTGTGAAGCGCGAATAGCAGTAACATAACCGCCTGGTCCACTTCCTATAACAATAACATCGTAGTTCATAGTGTGTGTTTTTTTAGTGGTGCTAATATAAAGGTTTTTTTAAAGACTGAAAATTAAATATAGAAGAATTAGGGCATTTTTAAGCCCTTCCTAACAACAACCAAAAACTTAGCAACAATAAGGATAGACCTTATTTTAGTCCCGAGAAATAATAGACGTAGGTAATACAATTTTTTTGAAAGCAGAAGCATCTGTTCCCTTACTATCAATTAAATGTAAAGCTAAGTTTGCCGCCTCAATACCTATTTGTTCTAATGGTTGTGAAACTGAGATGATATTTGGTTTTACAAAATCAAATAAGCTAATGTTATCAAAAGAAGCAAAGTAAACACCTTCTTTTTTGGCATCAAATCCTATTTCGTTAAACACATTTAAACAAGCTGTTGCAATGTGATTATTTAATGTATAAATCGCATCTATCTTTTGACCTTGCTTTAAACGTTTCGTTAATTTTTCTTTGACATCACTTTGAATATTATCAAAAGAAATTTCTAATAAATTCTCATCTTTAAAAGATATGTCGTGTTTTTTCAAGGCATCTTTATAACCCTTTACACGCTCTGTTAAAGAACTAATGTGAGAAGGTGTAATATTTAATGCTAAAATATTTTTACATCCTTTTTGGATTAATAATTCAGTTATTTCTAAAGAACCTTGGTAGTTATTAGCCACTACATAATTAGATTCGATATCTGGTAAATAACGATCAATAAACACAATGGGGAAATTACGTAAGCGTTCTTTTTTAAAGTATTCGCCAGAAGTATTGGTCGTAGCTATGATTAAACCATCAATCATATGCTGTTCGGCAAATAAACTGATTAATTTTTCTTCACGATCCACATTTTCATCTGTGCTACAAATCATCAAATTATAGCCTTTTGAAGCTAATTCTTTCTCCACATATTTTGCAATGTTCGAATAAAATGGATTAGAGATATCAGCTACTAATAAGGCTATTAAATGACTTTTACCAGTTCTCAATGCTCTCGCAAATACATTTGGTGTATACTCCATTTCTCCAGCTTTTGCCAACACTTTTTCTTGTGTTTTTTTGCTGATACCATAAGCATCTCCTTTTCCATTAATAACCATCGATACTAATGTTTTTGAAACATTTAGTTCTTTAGCAATATCTTCTAACAATGTTTTCTTTATACCCATAAAGTTTAATTTGTAGCTTGTCTAAACAAATATAACAATTTCTAAATAAGTTTAGATTTATATTCTAAATTATTTAGTGAATATACTAAATGGATTAGGGAATACATAGATCATCCTAAATTATATGCTGTATAACACTTAATATAGCTGGATATGAGTTAGATAGAACTTCTTTTTGAATTTGCTCTTTACTAAACCACTCTACTTTTTCGATATTTTCTTCAAGTTGAGGCACTAAAACACCTTCATGTTTTGTTGACATCGCATACCAATATGTTTTTTTAAGAGCATAACTGCCTTTATGAGGATAGATATGATAAGTAGGATTTAAAGTTTTAGTAATTGTTAATTGTGTGATTCCGCATTCTTCTTCACATTCTCTAATTCCAGCTTCTTCAGGACTTTCTCCCATATCTAATTTACCCTTAGGTAAATCCCAGTGTTTTAATCTAAAAATAAATAAGTATTTATTATCTTTTTCAATTAAACCACCTGCCGCATAAATATATTTAAATGCTTTTCTAAATTTTTCTAGACCATTTTCTACATTTTCTGTCACAAAAGTTAATAAAGTACTGTTAGTTTCGTTGGCAAATTTTTCGAATTCAGCTAAGATTTGGTCTTTCTTTAATTCATCTAAATTTTTAAATGACTGATTTTCTGTGCTTTGATTTTTTTGTTGAATGATAATTTTTTTCGACAAATAATATATGGTGATGTTCATAATTTGATGTGTTTTATACTGTAAATACTACTATTTTTGACGCCCTATGACAATGACTCCTTTTGATGATGCGGCGCATAAAGTTGCCGAATTTTTATTACAAATCAAAGCAATTAAGCTTCAACCCGAACAACCTTTTACTTGGGCGTCTGGTTGGAAGTCTCCAATTTATTGCGATAATCGTAAAACATTATCATATCCTCAAATCAGAACGTTTATCCGTCAACAATACGTTAACGTGATTAATGAAAAATTTGGTAAACCAGATGTCATTGCTGGTGTGGCTACTGGTGGTATTGCTCAAGGAGCACTAATTGCTCAAGATATGGGTTTACCATTTGTATATGTGCGTAGCGAAGCTAAAAAACATGGCTTAACAAATATGGTAGAAGGGGTAGTTGAGAAAGACCAAAGTGTAGTGGTGATTGAAGATTTAATTTCAACCGGCGGAAGCAGCATTAAAGCAGTTGATGCATTACGCGAACAAGGTTGTAATGTAAAAGGCATGGTGGCCATTTTTACTTACGGTTTTGATGAAGCTACCGAAAATATGAAAAAAGCAAATTGTGCTTTAACTACTTTATGTGATTATGATACATTAATTGAAGTAGCCTTAAAACATAAATATATTAATGAGGCTGATTTAGAACCATTAAAGCAATGGAGATTAAGTCCTTCAACATGGAAACAATAATCTCTATTTCTCTTGGCACATTTTAGTATATTGAGTGAAACTCACACGGCACAATCAACAACAGATAGTTTGTATGATTTAATGGGTGATTTCAACAACTTTAAGCATTTACTACCAGAAGATAAAATTGACAATTTTGAATGTACTGCCGAGCAATGCTCGTTTGGTATTAAAGGATTAATGCCTTTAACGATTAAAATTAAAGAACGTTTACCAAAATCTCGCATCACATTTGAAACTACTGGCATAGCAAAATTTGTGTTTACACTTCATATTCACTTATTAGAAAATCAAAAAACGAATGTGGAATTAGAAGGAGACATGAATCCTTTTATTAAAGCCATGGCCGAAAAGCCATTAAGAGATTTAGTAAATACAATGGCTAGTAAATTAGCTGCTTTAACTGTTTAGCATACTATCCTTAATCCGTTATCTCAAAAATTAACTTATTTTTACTGTGTGGAAAAGCATTTAACTCATCCTATATTTAAAACTCTAGCAGATTGTGCAAATCAATTAGGCGTTGATGCCTATGTGATTGGCGGCTTTGTGCGTGATATTTATTTGGGAAGAGATAGCAAAGATATTGATGTTGTTACTATTGGAAAAGGTATTGAGTTAGCCGAACTAGTTCATAAGCAATTAGGTGAAGAAGCGCACTTATCTGTTTTTAAAAACTTTGGAACCGCTCAAGTAAAGTTTAATGATTTAGAAATTGAGTTTGTAGGAGCTCGCAGAGAATCTTACAATCGTGATTCACGTAAACCTATTGTAGAAGATGGTACTTTAGAAGATGACCAAAACCGAAGAGACTTTACCATTAATGCTTTGGCGATTGGTTTAAGTAAATCTAATTTCGGTAAATTATTAGACCCTTTTAATGGCGTTGGAGATATTGAAAACAAAATTTTACGTACACCATTAGAACCAGAAATTACTTATAGCGACGACCCATTACGTATGATGCGCGCCATTCGTTTTTCATCTCAATTAGGATTCACTATTGAGAAAGAATCATTAGACGCTATTTCAAAAAATAAAGAACGAATAAAAATTGTTTCTAAAGAACGTATCACAGATGAGTTAAATAAAATTATCCTCTCTCCTGTTCCATCGGTTGGTTTTAAATTATTATTTGATACAGGTCTATTACATATAATTTTTCCTGAGATGGTAAAATTATATGGTGTAGAAACGATTAATGGCAAATCCCATAAAGATAATTTTTACCATACACTTGAAGTATTAGATAACACAGCTAAAAAAAGCAATAACTTATGGTTACGTTGGTCTGCCATTCTACATGATATTGCTAAACCTGCTACTAAACGTTTTGAACCTGAGCATGGTTGGACTTTTCATGGACATGAAGATAAAGGTGCGCGTATGGTTCCAAAAATATTTGAAAGTTTACGATTACCATTAAATGAAAAAATGAAGTATGTACAAAAACTAGTATTGCTTCATTTACGACCTATTGTGCTTGCTAAAACAGAAATTACTGACAGTGCCATTCGTCGTGTGTTATTTGAAGCAGGTGATGATGTAGATGATTTAATGGCTTTATGCGAAGCAGACATCACTACTAAAAATCCAAACAAAGTAAAACGTTACTTACAAAACTTTGAGTTAGTAAGAGAAAAACTAAAAGAGCTCGAAGAGAAAGATAAAATCCGAAATTGGCAACCACCTGTAAGTGGCGAAGAAATTATGGAAATTTTTAATTTACAACCTTGCAAAAAAGTAGGTGATTTAAAAAATGCTTTAAAGGATGCTATTTTGGATGGCATTATTCCCAATGAAAGAGAAGTGGCTTTGGTTTTTTTGAAGGAGAAAGCTAAGGAGTTGAATTAATAAAATGGACCTTTATAAGGCTTGTCACTTCGAGTCACGCTGTAGCGTGAAGAAGCACTTTTAAATTTATTTCCTTAGTTCCTCCGCTCAGGGTGACATCTCGAACTGACAGAGTTTAAATTGTATGCTTCGTATCAGGTAACACATTACTCATGTTCCACTCTAATCGTTTTACGAAATCATTTTTTCTCACCTTACAATCATGTATTTCGCAAATAGAACAAGACTTTGGTAAACAAGGATCGGCGTGAATAAAAAATTCTATCTCATGACTAAATTCTGTAGTTGCTAATTTGTCTAAATCATCAACCTCTTTGTGAGATTCTTCCAAAGTATAATACCAGGGTAAAGTCATGTGACAATCTACATGAACCACAGAGCCATATTTTACAACACGTAAATTATGAATATCAATCCAACTTGGATTACGCTTAGTGTTAAGTACTGATATTAAATGTTCGATTTTTCCGTAATCAGCTTTATCTAACAAGTTAAAAATAGATTCTTGTACTAACTTAAAACCTGTGATAGCAATAAAAATACCTAAGCCAATGGTAATTACATAATCTATCCAAAACAAATTCGTGAAATAAATAATGATTAAACCCACAACTAAACCTACACTACTCCACGTGTCCGTTAATAAATGTTTTCCATCAGCAACCATGGTTGATGAATGTAATGTGGTTCCTTTTTTAATTAAAATACGAGCCAACATATAATTCACGATTCCTGAAAACAAAGATATTCCTAAACCAATATCAATATTTTTTAAATCATGTGGATTAAAGAAAGCAGATATTCCTTTAAACGTCATAGCTACACCTGCCAAAGTTACCATGCCTCCCTCTACTCCTGTAGAAAGAAATTCTATTTTCCCGTGTCCGTATGGATGATCTTCATCTTTTGGTTTGGCGGCATAATACAAGCTATATAAAGCAAATGAACCAGCTAGTACGTTCACAATAGACTCAATGGCATCTGTTAAAATAGCGCTAGATTGAGTTAAATAATATGCTAAAAACTTCAAAGCCATTAATAAAAAACCAACTATCAAAGTGATTTTCATGGTATTTATTTTGGAGCGGCTATTGGTCATTTTGTTATATATAGGGTAAATATAGTAACAAAAAAAATAGCTTGAATTCTCAAGCTATTTTTATATCATTAAATAAAACTATTATCTTTTACTTAGTTTCTCATCAATTTCAAATTGCAACATTTCTTCTTTTAATTTTTCTGCATCAACTTCCGAAAATGTGTTACGCCATAAAATATTCATTTTAATTTTTTGCATATCTTGAGCTCTTCCTCCTTCCATACGATTCCATTTTAAAGTAATCTTTTCTGATTTACCTTTCATGACAATCACTGGTTGAGATTTTGATTTTTCGTTTGCAATTTCAGTACCATCTGGTAATTTAACAGCTGCTCTGCTTGGTTGAATAACACCTATTTTATCTCCGTTGTATCGGCATTCAAATTTCACCTCAGTTAAATCTGATTCTTTAGTTAAACTAGTCATTACACAAGTAAATCCACCTGTTGTAAATTCGTTTTGAGACGCAGGTAATTGAAATTCTGGAGTTTCAATTCCTTTTCCGTTAGTTGGTATTTTATAAACGCCATCTACAACATACGTATAAGGGTACAAATAATCAGAACCTACACCATTTACTACTCTAAAATCTGATTCGTTAGGATAAATGTATAACCATTTTTCTTTAGGTTGAACTTCTTTAGATTCTAATTTAAAAGAACTCTCTTCTGGTTTATATAAAAGAATATCGTTGGTTTTATTGACAATCTTTAATTTAAATTTTGTCATTTCTTTATTAGAAACACCATTATTTGTACTAATAGACATATCATCACTCTCCTTTACAATATCCTTATAAAAAATTTCCTTATAAGGCTTGTCTTTTTTTTGAGCGTTAACGGATAATGCTAAAGAAGCAAATGCAGCAATTAATAAAAATGTTTTTTTCATGATTTTAATTAAATAATAATTTTTAAACTCAAATAACAAAGTAACTATACGAATTTAAATAAAATGTAGCTATTACAAGAATAATTTAAATTAAATTGAACCGAGTTTTCATTTTTTAACTATTGAAAACTTTTAATCGAAAACAGGAAGGATAAAAACAGCAAAGACATAAAAGCAAAAAACACCGCTAATTAGCGGTGTTTTTACTCTACTTTTAGTAGCCCGTACGGGAATCGAACCCGTGTTTCGTCCGTGAAAGGGACGCGTCCTAACCCCTAGACGAACGGGCCATTGAATTAATGGAGTGCAAATTTACAATTATTTTCTTATCCGCAAAAAAAAAATTAAAAAATCATGAAAATAATTTTAGCCTATAGGCTTCAATATACTTAATCATTGTTTTTTGTAATAAAAAAGCAATGATTAATGAGCTAAATACTACTGTATAGCCATATAAATAGATGTAATGAGGGTTTGAAAAAAAATAACCTCTAAATACACTTACCATTAAATGATGGCTTATATACAGAGAAAATGATAACTCTCCTATCTCTCTATCTAGCTTATTGTCTTTAAACGCTAGAAAAATAAAAGGAATTGATAATAGTACCAATATATAAAACATACTATTTTTTAACTGATCTCTTATTGTAATGTATTCATAACCAAACACTAACAACACCAATACACACATCATCCCATAACCTATATAGGAAGGAATAGATTTTTTTTCGATGTATTTATAAAATGCATAAGCTACACTTCCTGCCATAAAGAAAGCTAATTCGAAAGGGAAAAAGCGGTAGGTCCAAGGGTCGTAGCATAAATACTCATAATTAAAAAAATAATACTTCAACGACAATCCTAATAAAACCAAAGCGACTTGCCATTTTACTTTTTTAGTCACTAAAAATGGAGCAACTAAATAAAACATAAACTCTATGCTAATTGACCAGGCCTGTGGTACCAATAAATATTGATAACCTGTGTGTTTAAAGGAGAGTACATTATAAGTAAATACTGGCATACAAGATTCATCTATTTTTAGAAAATAAAGAACATCCTGACCTATAACAATAAGGTTTTCAAACACAAAATAAAATATGGTAAATCCTGATAAACAAGAGTAGTTGTTGATATATCTCGATAGATAATAGGAATGATTAAATCCATAATAACCAATTAAAGATAATAGTAAAGCAACGATTAATATAATCCAATAAACGGGGAATATTCGATAAAAACGACTTAAGATAAACTTCTTATAACTACCTACTCCAACATATTTCTCATTTAATATAAGAGCCATGTAAAAGCCAGAAATCATATAAAATGCTTCCACAGCAACTTGCCCGCCACACATTCTTAAACCAAACAATTTATAAGAATGATATACAACAACCGCTAAAGCTAATATAGTTCTTAATATTCCCATGGAAGCTCAAATATAAAAACAATTAGTATGTAATAATAAGTCTTTTACTCATCACTGAATGAGCTCTAATGCATATTCCTAATAAACAAAAAGCCTAATAACATTTGTTATTAGGCTAAATATGATATCAGTAAATAGATTTTAATCTACTTTATCCATTACTTTTTTAGCTTCTTCTACTACTTTCTTTTGAGCTTCAATTTCAGATTTTTTCTTTACTTGATCTGACTCATTTTTCGAAATATTCTCTTCAGCTTTTTTAATTTTCGCCTTGTAATCTTCTATATCAGACTTATAATTTTTATTATCTTTCTCTAAATCTTTTTGGTTATCTTCTAACTTACCTAGAACCTTTTCCAAATCTTTTACCTTATCACCCATTGATTCTTTGGTTGTTTTTACAGCAAAATCCTTAACCATCTTTTTAGCAAAACTATGTTTATCTCCATCAGAACCTGTTAAATAAGCTCCTCCTAAATCAAAAGCAACATGTATAATAACCGTTTTAGTAGCTTTATCTTCTTCAAAAGTTGCATAAATATCTACTGGGTTATTTCCCCAATCTTTAATAACGATATTATCTCCAAATACTTCACCATTATCTGTTTTCACTTTTTCATTTTTAAAATCCTTTAAAAGGCTTTTAAATTTGCTCATAGCTTCGTCTTTAGTAGTTTCATAAATAGTTGCAGTATATGCATTATGACTACCATTAGAGAATTTTTCAGACCCATCTTTTACTGAAATTTTTTGAGCATTGGCTACTGTAAAAGCTAATACTGCCGAACAAGCTAAAATAATTTTTTTCATAGGTTTAATTTTTAATTAATTAATCTACATCTGTTACACCACCCGAAATAATAAATTTCATGGCATCTGCACCATCTGTTTTTAAAGTTGTTATTTGTTCTTTTGGAACAATGACTAACCTACCCGAAAATGAATAGGAGTAAGGTAAATATACGGCATATTTTTCTTTAATCCCCCATTCGCTTAAATCATCTTGTGTAATAAATCCTAATTCTTGAATATTTGCTTGAGGATTTGTTAAAACTAAAACAGGTTTAGTAAAACGCTTCTTATTTCCCATAAAAGCATTCATAAAATCTTTTATAGGTGAATAAATATGACGAATAATTGGAGCATGTTCTAATTTTTCTTCAAAAAAAGCAAATAAGCGTTTAAATATAAAAGAAGATGCTAGTACACCAACAATGGTAATAAATACCAATAAGGCAATAAAGGAAATAATAGTATCTAAAAAAGGAATACCTGTTAATCCCACGAATGAAAAAACACCTTCAAAAAATTGGAATAATTTTAAAAATACAATAACTGTTATTCCTAATGGAATAAATAATATCAATCCTTGTAAAAAATATTTTAGTATTTTATTCATTATACCCAGTTTATACCTTTTTTTAATTTATTTAATGTGTTTTGTTCTTCCGAGCCTTCTTTTGTTTTAAAATCATATAACCAACTTGCATTAGCTGGTAAACTCATTAAAATAGATTCTACACGTCCATTTGTTTCTAAACCAAACTTGGTGCCTTTATCATAAACCAAATTAAATTCAACATAACGTCCGCGACGCAATAACTGCCATTGTTTTTGCTCAGGAGAAAATGTTTTTGATTTATTTTTATTCATTAAAGAAACATAAATAGGCGCAAAAGCTTTTCCTACGTCTTGCCAAAAAGCAAAATTTTGCTCAAAGCTCATTTCTTCATTTTGATTTAATCTATCAAAAAAGATTCCACCAACACCTCTTGTTTCCTTGCGATGATTGATAAAGAAATAATCATCTGCCCAAGTTTTAAATTTAGGATAGTAGGAAGCATGATGTTTATCGCATACCAATTTTAATTGCTGATGAAAAAACTGAGCATCTTTATCTACAATATAATGTGGAGTTAAATCTATTCCTCCTCCAAGCCACTTTACACCATTACTCATTTCAAAATAACGAATATTCATGTGTATAATAGGCACTAAAGGACTTTGTGGATGAATAACAATAGATACTCCTGTTGCAAAAAAAGTAGACTCTTGTGGAGCTTGATTAGAAACACTGTGCTCTTTTTCTTTAAATAAAAAATCAGGAGTTTTTCCACTCACCGCCGAAAACATCACTCCTCCTTTTTCAATCACGTTGCCATTTTCAATTACACGTGAACGACCACCTCCACCCTCTTCGCGAGTCCAGTTTTCTTCTTTAAACTTGGCTAATCCGTCCTCAGTTTCAAGGGCCTTACAAATAGTATCCTGAAGCGATTTTAACCACTCAGCAATATTCTCTTTATTTATTTCCATCCTAATTGTTGTAACTGATAATTAGAGTATTTATAAATATAAACAGCTCTGTTTTCAAATCCAGTTTCATTATCAGGTCTATAAAATTTAAATCCTGTTGATACGCCTTCTGAAGAATATTTATCTAGGTTTAAAAACACATCAGGACCAATTGTTTTTAATTTTGATAAATAATAAATACCAATATCAAAACCTTGGAAATAATATTCTGATGGATCAGTCGTATATACTTCTTGATATTGTTTGGCTAAAAAGCGAATAGTAGAATCCTTGTAATTAATATGATTTGAGGAAGCAAAATGAAATTGCAGAGAGTTTAAATATCCCTGATCTAAGTTTTCAATATTTGCAACATTACTAAAGCCCATTAATACAATATCTTTCTTGTCAGAAAACATATATAACTGAGTTATAAAATCTTGTAAGTAAACTTGATTATTCGTTAATAAAATAATCACATTTTTTTTATTAGGAACAAATGCAGTTTTAACACCTGCCATTCCTTTTACAACAACAATACTATCTTTTAATCCTTTATTATGTTTTGATAAACTGCTATTATACCTTGCCTTAAATGCTTTGATGTATTGCTGATCCTTAGCAGTTGTATTAACTAAAATAATATTAGAAGTTGATAAAAGTGAATCTGTACAATAATCAGATAAACCTTCGATTAAAGTAAACTGTGAGGTATTAACTTTACTGGTTAATGCATTGTTGTATAAAATTTTATTTTGTTGTGTTAATGGCGACACCATAGGTATATTAAGTGGTTTTGCTTTATTGGCAACTTGTTTAAAAACACCTACATATAATGGTCCAAAAACAACATCTAAGGTTTTAAATTCGGATGATTTGCAAATAGTCTCCACTTTAGCAGAATCTTTTTCGTCAACATCAAACAAATGAATATTAACTTCAAAATCTTTAGAAATTAATGAATCTACCGCCTTTTTAAACCCATAATAAAAATCAAGCGCAAGGGATTGAGTTTGAGGAAAAGGAGATTTTGATTTCATTAAATCTTCAATAACAATACCTTCGCTTTCTATTAATTTAAATGGCAAAAACAATCCTAAATTATAGGTTCCTTTCTTTTGTTTATCTACCGTATAAACAGTATCCTGAATAACATCATTAGATAAAGAAGGAACAGTAACTGCTGCACTTTGAGTAACAACAGAATTAATATTTTTTTTAGAAGATACTATTTTTAAAACTTGCCCTTGCTTTACACCCTCCTTTAATTCTGGATTCCATTTAAGTAAATCATCTTGAGATGAATTTAACTTTTTTGAAATACCATAAAGGGTTTCTCCTTGCAATACAGTATAAGTATCATTAGTAATAACAGTTGATGTAGCTATCGATGAAGTTGTATTGTTTTTTTTCTTTTCACCCACAATAACATACTCTCCTTCTTTTAAACCATTAATTAAACTCGGATTTAATGAGTTTAATTTTTTCTCATCAATACCATATTTTTTAGTGATACCATAAACTGTTTCTCCTTTAGCAATTTTATGATACACGTATTTATTTGTATCAATAGCTACAGTTTGCTTTGGCAATAAACTTTCGAAAGGAATTTTTAATTCTTGTCCATTTTTTAATCCATCAATAGCATCATCGTTTTCTGCTAAAATAGAATTAACATCCATACCGTAGGTTTTTGCAATAGCATATAAACTTTGCCCTTTTTCTACTTTATGAATATAATATTTCTTCCCATTAATAGTTTTAATGTCTGTTGATTTTACCTGAGCATGTGTTATACACGAAGTGTAACAAAAAACAAAAGCTAGAATAAAATTAAAATATATAGTTTTTAGTTTAATCATGTTAGAGAAACACTTTTAATTCAGCTCAGTGTGACATTTAATTAATTTATTTTATTATTCCCACTCAATAGTAGCAGGTGGTTTAGAGCTAATATCATACACAACTCTATTTACACCTCTTACTTTATTAATGATATCATTTGATACTTTAGCTAAAAACTCATACGGTAAATGACACCAGTCAGCCGTCATACCATCTGTTGAAGAAACTGCACGTAATGCAACCACTTTTTCATAAGTACGTTCATCACCCATTACACCAACACTTTGAATTGGTAACAAGATAGCACCTGCCTGCCAAACTGTATCGTATAATCCAGCAGATTTCAAACCATCAATAAAAATTGCATCTACATCTTGTAATAATTGTACTTTCTCTGCTGTAATATCTCCTAAAATACGAATCGCTAAACCTGGGCCAGGGAAAGGATGACGTCCAATTAAAGAGGCATCAATACCTAAAGCTTTTCCTACTCTTCTTACTTCATCTTTAAATAAACTACGTAATGGTTCAACAACTGATAACTTCATATAATCTGGTAAACCACCAACATTATGATGAGATTTAATTGTAGCCGAAGGACCATTTACAGAAAGACTTTCTATCACATCTGGATAAATTGTTCCTTGTCCTAACCATTTAGCATCGGTAATTGATTTTGATTCATCATCAAATACATCAACAAATGCTTTACCTATTGCTTTACGTTTTGCTTCAGGATCAGATATATCTTTTAAGGCATCATAAAAACGTTGTTTAGCATTTACGCCTTTTACGTTTAAGCCCATGTGTTTATATGAATCCAACACATTTTCAAATTCATTTTTACGTAATAAACCATTATCAACAAAAATACAATGTAAGTTTGCTCCAATTGCTTTATGTAATAATACAGCAGCCACACTGCTATCAACGCCACCAGATAAACCTAAAACAACCTTATCGTTTCCTAATTTTTGCTTTAACTCAGCAACAGTAGTTTCTATAAATGAATCAGAAGTCCAAGTTCCTTTACAACCACAAACTCCTTTCACGAAATTGCTTAACAAATGTGCGCCTTCTGTTGAGTGAAATACTTCGGGATGAAATTGAATACCCCAAGATTTTTCACCTTCAATAGCATAACCAGCCACTTTTACATCGTGTGTACTAGCAACTATTTTATAGTTTTCAGGGACTTTAATAATTGTATCTCCATGACTCATCCACACTTGAGAATGATTAGTAATGCCTTTAAATAAAGGATTAGAATCATCCACAAAATCTAAATGAGCGCGACCATATTCACGAGAATTTGATTTACCAACTTCGCCACCATAAAAGTGAGCTAATAATTGTGCGCCATAGCAAATACCTAATAATGGTAGTTTTCCTTTGATGTTAGACAAATCCGGATTTAAAGGATTGTCTTGTCGAACACTGTGAGGACTACCAGATAAAATAACTCCCTTAATATCAGGAGTTAGAGCTGGGATTTTATTAAATGGGTGGATTTCACAATACACGTTCATTTCTCGTAAACGACGAGCAATTAATTGTGTGAATTGGGAACCAAAATCGAGGATTAAAATTTGTTCTTGCATAATAGCTAACAAAGATAGCTAAATCTTTTGTTTTAGAGGGATTACGAAAGAAAAAAAGTGTGAAATAAATTGAAAAATTAATCTTTACTTCTCATGAATTTAACGATGGTATAAATACCTAAACTAAAAATACTAGCGATAAAAAGAATAATAAAAAAATCACTTAATTCTAGAGATGATTGCATGATTGATTAAGCAGCTAATAATTTGTTTTTAACAGCAAACATAACTATTCCAGCAGTATTAGGAATACCTAACTTGCCCATAATGTTTTTACGATGTGTATTGACAGTATGCGTACTTAGTTCTAATTTATCAGCAATTAATTTATTTGATAAACCTTCAGAAATTAAACGGATAATATCCAACTCTCTGTCAGTAATACCTAAACCTTGACAAGAAACCTTTTCTAATTCAGGGCGCATAATCTCTAATTCTTGAGAATTTGCTAAGAAATAAGCCACTTTACCACATAAAAAACGCTCTCCGTTATGAGTCGCATGTAAAGCTTCTATAATTTCATCTTTATCACACTCTTTCAATAAATAGCTTCTTACACCAGAATCTAAAGCAGCTTGCATTTCAACTCTGCTCATATAATCGGTAATAGCTAGTACTTGAAGGCGTTTGAACGTTTTGGTAATTATAGAAATTTGCTTAGAATTTATGTTTAAGGATTGAAAATCTAAAACTAAAATTCTTGGCTTATTTTTCTTAATACAAGCTATTAAATTTTCAAAATTATCGTCTTCTGTATAGTCTACTTCAAAATTAGCTGAAGAGCTTAATAATGTATAAAGCCCTAGTCTGCTTAAGTAGTTATTATCGGCTATAAGTACTGATATCATTATTAAAAATTCTTATTTAGATTAATTTTAAACAAAGATACGTTTCATATCGGAATTACAAAATTTATCTTTCAAAAAATAATTCACAGCCCATGGTTAGTTCCACTTTTTTAAACCAATTCTAAAACCAGCGTTTAAAGTTAAATTTGGCATAGAATGTCCAGACATAAACAAATGCGTGTAGGCTAAATGAACTACGGGATAAATTCCAAGGTATTTATCTTTAATAAAAGAATTGAAATTATACCCAATTTCAGCATTAAATCCTGTACTATGCATGATATGAGGATTTGTTCCCATAATAGAAGAAGTTGGATGAGTCATAAACTCATCACCCATGACTTGATGTCCGTGTGCACCACCAATACCAGCAAACAAGCCCTTTATTAAAGATACCCGATATGTAAACGTTATTAAAGTGCCTTGCTGATCGGGGTTAGCAACATATAATTCCTTTACCCTAATATCAATTGAACTTGGCCTATTAAATGCTTTAAAAAAAGTGCCAATACTCCCATAAACCCCAACTAATGGAGAATTATAGTGTTGCATCCCTCCTACTATACCGATATCGATATAGTTTTTATGGTAATTATTTAGTTGAGAAAGTAATGGATTAGAAACTAGGCTTAAACAAACTATGGTTGTTATAACCAACAATTGATTTACGTTTTTCATAATGATTAGATTTAGGGGTTAACGTAAAAATTGTTGGCATAAGCATATTTGTTTTAAATGTTTAATAAATAAATTTCAGTAACGCTGGGACGCAACTCGGATAAAATTAAAAATAGTAAGTTTTAGCTTAGAATGAGCCCGATGTAGTGAATCGGTTAAGCAATAAAAAGGATTTTATTGTATTTCGATAATATTGAATTCAATCCTGTTTTAATGATTATAATACATGAATAAAAAAAAGTTACAGATAAATTTTAGCCACTGCTTTAACAAGATACGGCTTCTCGACTACTCTCGAAGTGAGAGTTCAGTATGACTCATCGTTACAGAGAAAATAATTGACCTTCGGTAGCCAATTCTGTATTTGGATAAATAGATTTAGCTTCGTTTAAAAACTCCTCTAAATCACCATATCGTGCTGAAAAATGCCCTAGTAGTAATTTTTGTGTATTGGCTAATACAGCCATTTCTGCTGCTTGTTTAGCTGTACTATGAAAAGTTTGTTTGGCTCTATCTTTTTTCTCTTCTAAAAATGTTGATTCATGATAAAGCAAATCAACATCCTTAATGTCTCGAGCTAATTCTTCAAAAAATTTGGTGTCGCTACAAAAGGCATAACTTCTTGGCTTAGGAGGATCTAATGTTAAATCTATATTTTTAATGGTATTTCCATTATTATCAAGGGCATCCAAGCCTAATTTTAGTTTATGAATTTCGGCAAAGGAAACATTGAGTTTTTCTAATTTATACTTATCAATATTTCTATACAAGGGTTTTTCTTTAAATAAATAGCCAGTTGTTGCTATGCGATGTTTTAAAGGTAAACTATATACTTCCACCTTTTCATCTTCAAATACTAATTGCTTTGTTAAATTTTGCGTGTAAACAAATTTCAGAGGATAGTTCAAATAAGTATCCGAATGCTTATGAATAAGATTAATAATTTCTTCTAATTCTTTAGGTCCGTAAATGGTTAGTTCGTTTTTCCGACCCAATAAATGCATACTTGCTAAAAAACCTGGTAAGCCATAAAAATGGTCGCCATGCAAATGACTAATAAACACATGATTGATACTTTGAAAACGAGCTTTATATTTTCTCATTTGCATTTGAGTTCCTTCGCCACAGTCAATCAAAAAAAACCGCTCAGCTATATTTAATAACTGAGCGGTTGGATTTCTATTTGCAGTAGGCGTTGCTGCGCTACTACCTAATATTAATAATTCGAAGGATTGAACAGACATGATTGTTTATGCCTTCGAAAATAGTAATTAATTATTAATTACCATCATACGTTTAGTTGTAACTGCATTCTTATACTTTAAAGTATAAATATAAGTACCACTAGCTAAATCAGTTGCATTAATTGTTACTTTATTTTCTCCTACAGATGTTTTCATTGTTTGTTGGCTAACAACTGAACCAAGAGCGTTATAAACAGTTATGGTTGCATTGTCTTCTCCTTCTACATAAAATTTAATATCAGTAGTTGTTGAGAAAGGATTTGGTACATTTTGGTATAAAGCCATTTTATCCTTACCTATATCTTGTAATCCTGTTGCTGGAAGAATAGTAATGATATAATAATTTAAATTTTGAGCAGGTGTAATACTAGAACTTCCTCCGCCCGTATTAGCTGGTACTGGACAACTACCAAATGCTAATGGAGTTAAGTATGGTTGTACACTAATTTGCAACGTATAAACGCCAGCAGCCGTTGGTGTACCATAAATACTCGCGCAATTATTTGCACCACCCGGAAACATTAAAGAAGGAGCACCATTAATATTAGGATTTGCTAACGCAGAAGTAGAAGAACCTAAAGTTAAACCTGGAGGAAAATTATAATTAGTAATTCCTGTTGGTGTTGAAATAATAAACTTATTAAAACAAAAGGTAACCCCCGAAGAACTTGTGTCTTTTGGAACTTTTACAGTTAAATTTTGTTCGTAAGGAACACCTACAGTTCCCGAAACAAAATTAGTAGCACTATCTGGAAATACCCCAATTTTATTACTAGCAATAAATGTTGGATTTAAAGAACAAGTAGGAACTGTTTGAGCAAAAGAAGATGCTATAGTTGCAGAAACAGCAATAATAGTTAAGTAGATTTTTTTCATAATTAAATATTTAATTTGTATTAAGGAATCATTAATTCCGTTTAGTTAAGTAAATTTAAATAAATTTCAGTCTTTGTACAGATTTTAGTTTCTAAAATCAGCTAAAGTTTTAAACAGAAAATTGTAGATATTATTGGCGACCTGCCAATAAAAACATCACTGCCATACGAACAGCGACACCATTTTCAACCTGATCTAAAATAATAGATTGATCGCTATCTGCTACATCACTAGTGATTTCAACACCGCGATTAATTGGACCTGGATGCATGATGATGATTTTTTTAGATAAAGAATCTAATAAGGTTTTATCTAAACCATACAACATGGTATATTCTCTGATAGATGGGAAGAACTTAATGTCTTGTCTTTCTAATTGAATACGTAACATATTTGCCACATCACACCACTCTAAAGTTTTACGCAAATCCGTTTCAACTTTCACACCTAAACTTTCTATATATTTAGGAATCAGAGTTGTAGGACCACAGACTTTAACTTCTGCTCCCATTTTTTGTAAACAAAATATATTTGACAAAGCAACGCGTGAATGTAAAATATCTCCAACGATAGCTATCTTTTTTCCTTTTAAATCACCTAGCTTTTCTCTCATCGAAAAAGCATCTAATAGCGCTTGAGTAGGATGTTCATGCGCACCATCGCCAGCATTTACAATTTTAGCATTCACTTTTTTAGATAAAAATTCAGCAGCTCCAGCGCTAGAATGACGCATCACAACCATATCCACTTTCATGGCTAGGATATTATTTACTGTGTCAATTAAGGTTTCTCCTTTTTTTACTGAAGAAGAAGAAGCTGAGAAATTAACCACATCAGCACTTAAACGTTTTTGCGCTAATTCAAATGATAAACGAGTACGGGTTGAGTTTTCGAAAAATAAATTGGCAACTGTTAGGTCTCTCAAAGAAGGCACTTTTTTAATCGGACGATTTAAAACTTCTTTAAAATTTGTAGCGGTATCTAAAATTAATTGAATATCATTTTTAGTGATATATTTTATTCCTAATAGATGATTGACGCTTAAGTTGCTCATGGGTTATAAATATCTTTCTTTAATAATATTAATATGATGTTGCGCATGACCACATAACATATAGCCAAGTGATAATACATTGACTTCGCCAGAAGCCATATGACCTTTTAATAACAATTCTTTATCAGATAACTGTTTGAATAATAAAATATTAGACAACCTTACCGAATCAAATTCATCAGCTAATAACTGAATATTTGTATTGGTTAAATTAGCATTAGCGGCATATAAATCTTCATCAAAGGCTAACACTTTTTGGTTATCTCCTCTGGCAAAACGCAAGGCTCTGTAACTTAAAATACGCTCCGTATCAATAATGTGATTAATCACTTGTTTTACTGTCCACTTCCCATCATCATAAAAATAATTCAATTTTTGACGAGGAATATCTTCAATAAAATCTAATACTGTTTGATGATTGGTTTTTAATGCAGAAATAATATCGTCCTCTGGAATAAGATTGATGTAATATTCGAAATATGGTATATAATCTTTTTCTTGTGGGCGCATTATTATTTATCTATTAATGTTACTCTATCTTTTTTATCTGTTTCTGTCCACTCTACTTTCACATTTTGTGTTTGAATGGAATCAATAACTAAACCAATATATTTTGCTTGAATTGGAACATGTCGGCTAAATCTTCTGTCTACTAAAACCAATAACTCCACATCATTTGGTCGGCCAAAAGCTAACATAGCATCTAAACCTGCACGAATGGTTCTTCCAGTAAACAACACATCATCTACTAAAATTACATTCTTATCTTCTATAATAAAATCAATATTGGTACGATTAGGAATTAATTCTTTTTTACGGAAATCATCTCGGTAAAAAGTAATATCCAAATCTCCACAATTCACTTTTTTCTTCAAAATACCTTCTAGTAATTTTTGAATACGGTGTGCTAAATAGATACCACGAGGCTGCAAACCAATGATAACGGTATTACTAAAATCGTTGTGAACTTCTATTAATTGATAGCAAAGGCGAGTAAGAGTAACTTCTAATTGTTTATTTTCTAATAAAACTCTTGGCTTCAAGGTAATAGTTGTTTGATATAGGTTATTAGTTGTTTGATGAGTATTTGAGGCTTAAAGTTATAGTTATAATTTCAAACAACCAAAAACTTCACTCAAACAACTGTTATTATTTACATAAAAATAGTTTGAGTTCTATCAGGACCAATAGATGTGATACTGATAGGAACTTCAACTAATTTCTCGATATACTTAATATAGTCAATTAATTCTTTTGGTAACTCAGATTTTTGAGTCATTTTAGTTAAATCCACATTCCAACCTTTTACTTCCTCATAAACTGGCGTTACATCAGTAGGCTCAATACTATATGGTAAATAATCAATTTTCTCGCCTTTGTGCATGTAATGAGTACAAACTTGTAATGTATCAAAGTCAGATAAAATATCAGCTTTCATCATCATTAGCTCTGTTACGCCATTAATAGCAATCGCATATTTTAAAGCTGGAATATCTAACCAACCACAACGACGTGGACGGCCTGTAGTTGCTCCAAACTCACGACCAATTTGACGCATCTTCTCTCCTACTTCATTATCTAATTCTGTTGGAAAAGGACCACTACCAACACGAGTACAGTAAGCCTTGAAAATACCAATGACATTTCCAATACGATTTGGAGCAATTCCTAAACCATTACAAGCACCAGCACAAATAGTATTTGATGAGGTTACAAATGGATAAGAACCAAAATCGATATCTAATAAAGAACCTTGCGCTCCTTCGGCTAATATTTTTTGACCTTTTTTAATCGCGTCATTGATAAAATGCTCTGTATCAATAAAGCTTAATTTTGTCATTTCTTCAATAGCTGAAAACCAAGCTGGTTCTAATTCAGCTAAATTGTATTCGAATTTATAAAACTCTAACAATTGTTTATGTTTTTCAACTAAAGCATTGTATTTATCTTTAAAATTAGGGCTTTCGATATCACCAACACGTAATCCATTACGTCCGGTTTTATCCATATAAGTTGGCCCGATACCTTTTAAAGTAGAACCAATTTTATCTTTACCCTTAGCCGCTTCACTTGCGGCATCTAATAAACGATGTGTAGGTAAAATTAAATGAGCACGTTTACTAATCACTAATTTTTTAGCAAAATCAACTCCTAATGCAGTTAATGCATCAATTTCTTTTTTGAAAATAACTGGATCAATAACGACTCCATTCCCAATAACATTTAAAGCCGTTGGATGAAAAATTCCACTTGGAATAGTATGTAATACATGTTTAATACCATTAAACTCTAAGGTATGTCCAGCGTTTGGACCACCTTGAAAACGAGCAATAATATCGTATTTAGGAGTTAAAACATCAACAATTTTACCTTTTCCTTCGTCGCCCCATTGTAGGCCTAATAGTACATCAGCTTTGATCATAATTTTACACTTTTTTTGAAAGCCTTCAAATTTACAATTAAGCCAGAATTTACAATGAATAACAAATTAACAATTTGTGGATTTTTGAACAAAATGAGAAAAATTAAATCTCAATTTGCAAGCCATCATAAGCCAATTCAATAAAAGGAGGTAATTCTTTTGAAACCTCTTCGTGTAAGCCTAATTGATGAGAAATATGAGTAAAATATGCTTTTTCAGGTTTCAACTCAGTCATTAAATCAATAGCTTGTTGAAATGTATAATGAGAAACGTGCTCTTCTCTTCTTAATGAGTTAATCACAATAGTTTTAGAACCTTTTATTTTTTCCTTTTCTTCTTCTGAAATATAATTAGCGTCGGTGATATAAGTGAAATCTTTTATGCGATAAGCTTTTACAGGCAATCGATAATGAATCACATCAATGGGTAACAATTCAATATCTTTAACTTTAATTACTTTATCTGTCACTGTAAATACATCAATTTCAGGAATTCCCGGATATTTATCTTCTGCAAAAATATAAGCAAATTCTCTTTTTAAGGCTTCCTGAACTCTTTCTGTTGCATAAACAGGCATTCTCATTTTATTAAAAAAATTGAATGCTTTCACTTCATCTAAACCAGCAATATGATCTTTATGTTCATGGGTAAACACAACGGCATCTAATGATTTTAAATCCAACCGAAGCATTTGTTGTCTAAAATCTGGTCCAGTATCTACAATTACTTTTGCTAAATCACTCTCTATTAAAATAGAAGTTCTTAAACGATTATCTTTTGGATTTTTGGAACGACACACTGCACATTCGCAACAAATAATTGGAACGCCTTGTGATGTGCCTGTGCCCAAAAAAGTAACTTTCATGTATTATGATCTTTTAATCAATTCTAAATATACATCTTGATTTAATAAACCTAAAATTAAAGTAAAAACAATCCCGAAGATAGCACCCCAAAAATGAGCTTCATGTCCTATATTATCAACCGAACCACTTCCTGTTTTACGTTTACTTAAATAATAGCTAATACCTAAATATAAAATACCAAACACCCAAGCTGGCATTGGAATAAAAAAGAAACCTAATTGCGACATGGGCAAACAGGTGATATAACTGAAAATTAAGGCATTAACTGCGCCACTAGCTCCTAAAGATGTGTAATATGAATTGTTCTTATTTTTAAAATATTCTGAAATAGACGAAGCATAAATTGCTCCTGTATACAACAAAATATAAAATGCCATACCTAATTTTTTATTTGGCTCTCCATCCTCTCCTAATAATATAGGCAATACTCCTTTTTCAACAATAGGACCAAACATCCATAAAGCATACATATTAAATGCTAAATGAATATAATCGCCATGTAAAAAAGCATGTGATAAAAAACGATAATGCTGATTGAAATGCTTTATAGAATAAGGATGAAAAATATACTTATACTTAATTTCCGCATTATTCATTGCATACAAAGAAAATCCAACAGTTAAAATAAGTATAGCAATTGTAATCATTATTTGATTCTAGTTTTTGGGTAAAAGTACTGATTTAAAAACAATAAAAAAGGTTGCCTTAAGCAACCTTTTAAACATTTATAAAATATATTATTTGATAGATTCATTTAACTCTTCAACCGAAGATTCAAATTGAAAAGCATCATTTAAAAGAAAATAATTGTTTTTATCAACGCATCTATTATGGGCTATTTTTGCAACTTCTAATCTGTTAGCTTCAAAACTAAATAAAAGCATCACTTCCTTAATTTGAGCTGAACTCATACAATTGCTTTTTAAAATCTGTTTAACTGTTGTTAGTTTTGTATCTTCAAAAGATTGCTTTGTAATTGTTTGTTTTGCTGCCGAAAAACTAGAACTACTCATTGCATAAGCAGCATCGCAACTAGTTGATGAATTTGAATTATTTTGAACAGATGTATTATTACTATAATTATTTACATTACTATTTGATGTTGTTGTAGTGGTGGTAGTTGTATAAGAAGTAGACGTTGTTGAAGAATTGAAAGCTGGGTCATTAACGTTAACATTCATATTAACGCCCATACCGCCCATATTAACAGATACGTTTGTATTTGAACCATTGGTTCCAGTTGAAATATTAGTATTAGTATTTCCTACATTACCAGAAGTAACAGTTGTTTCTTGAGTAACAACGGTTGTAGAAATTTCAGGCATCGGATTTACATTATAGTGATATACTTGAACATCTTGAGAAACAGGAGCCGCTTGTGCAATAGGAACCTGACTAAAAAAACGTAACACATTCACTTGCTTATTGTTTTTTTTAATTTTATAAGTAACCTCTAGTGCTCCTTTACCCTCAGCATCTGTTACTGGCAAATATTTTTTCTCTAAGATAGGCTGTTTAGTGTCTTCAAAAATAATTTTTGCAGAATAATAAGGTTGATTTAAATCAACCACCTTAACATTGGTAACTGGAACATCATTTTGTCTGATTCCATTTAAGATTAAATAAAACTTTAATCCATCTTCTGAAAACACAATTAAGTTAGAGGTGTTTTGAGCAAACGAAGCAACTGATAATAAAACAAAGGCTAAAAATGAGTAGATTTTTTTCATAGATTTTAATTAAAATATTTGATACTAATTTATTAATAAATAATTTGACTGGATTCAATAAACCAATTAAAGTGCCAAAATAGCTGGAAAGAAGATTTAGAGTTTTTGAATTTGTTAAAATTTTCTAAACAACATTTACACTCCAAGCTTCAGGCTTGGCATCAAATAAAATTTTTGTTTTAGCCCACACTCCTTCAAATAATTCGGATTGACGATAGGCTTCTAAATACTTAGGATCGTCCCATATACTTAGGGTAAAAAACACACAAGGATTATTAATATCTTGTAATAATTCAACATGTTGGCAGCCTTCCATCGCGGAAATTAAATCTTTACTTGCTTTAAAAATATCTTTAAAACGTTCGATGTTTTCAGGCTTAAACGTCATCTTCACAAATCTCTTAATCATATATATCTACAATTATGCGGTCAATTTTATATTTACTTAATACATTTCGTTTTATCACAATTTTGGTAGCAGATTGACCTAATGAAGAAATTTCCAACAAATCCATTGAATTAAAAAAACAAACCACATCCCCGATCTTCACATCATCATAAGTATTATTTATTTTAGTAATGTTGTATGACGGTAAAGCAATCGAAAAACGTTTGTTACCAACATGCTTGTCAAATTCTTGTTTGGTGATACTTGTAATTAAATTCCCAAAATCATCTTCATATAATACCATACCTTGTAAATTACTTGGAGTTGAAAAACTCTCGAAGGCATATAATTTACAGTAGTCTTGAGTTTCAGCACAAAACTCTTCCAAAGGTATTTTATTTACTAATTTATTGGCTATTTCAGCAAATACATCTCTCAAATAAAATGAATGTTGTCTTTCTGAATCAAAATACAATTGATAAACAGGTTCATTAAATTCTTTGTCAATCAAAGTTAATACGCCATTATCAGGGCAAATAATATACTGCCCTTTATATTTTGATAATAAATACCGTGTGTTATCAACAGCCAAATTGCCTATTGTTTCAGATGAGTTTAAAAATTTGACTGCAAACAAATGAATCGTATCTTCAGGAAAGTAAGGTAAGGCGCTTCTTAAAGCAAAAGCTCCTTCGTTGTGGGCATGCGGATTGACATCGCAAGCCAAGTCAACAATTTGTGCATTTGGTTGTTTACTATACAACATGCCTTTTACCATTGCCAAGTATGGGTCGCGATAACCCAAATCAGTCGTAATGGTAATAATAGACATATTGAAAACTTTATTTAATTTACTCAAAAGTAAATAATAAATTAGGCTTACTTTTTACTTTAAAAAGTATTTGATTAACACGATTATTAACATAAATTACTGACCCTTGATTGAAAAAATTATAACATTAGATAGCGTTGAACCTGTTGAAATATATGGCGTAAATGATGTGAAGCTCAACGTGATAAAAAAATATTTTCCTAAACTTAAAATTATTGCAAGAGGCTATTCTATTAAAACTTTAGGAGACGAAAGTGAAATTGCTCACTTCGAAAAAAAATTAACCATGATGGTTGACTACTATCATAAAAACGGTTTATTAACAGATACTGTCATTGAACGTCTATTAGGTCAAACTGGCGACAATTTATTGTTAGCCAAAGAAGAAGCTACTGGCTCCGATATTATTGTGTTTGGAAATAATGGTTTGGTTATAAAAGCAAGAACTGATAATCAACGTAAAATGATGCAATCGGTTGCGAAAAGTGATATGCTTTTTGCTGTAGGACCTGCAGGAACTGGAAAGACCTATACAGCCGTTGCTTTAGCCGTTAGAGCTCTAAAAAACAAAGAAGTAAAACGTATTATTTTAACTCGCCCTGCGGTTGAAGCTGGAGAAAACTTAGGCTTTTTACCTGGAGATTTAAAAGAAAAGTTGGACCCATACATGCAACCATTGTATGATGCTTTGTATGATATGTTGCCTATTGATAAATTAAATCAATACATTGAAGCTAAAATTATTCAAATTGCACCACTGGCATTTATGCGTGGAAGAACTTTAGATAATGCTTTTGTGATTTTAGATGAAGCTCAAAACACAACTGAGAGTCAAATGAAAATGTTTTTAACACGTATGGGAGCTAATGCCAAGTTTATTATTACAGGTGATATGACTCAAATTGACTTGCCTCGAAATCAAACATCGGGATTAGCTCAAGCCGTTCGATTATTAAAAAAAACAGATGGTATTGATATTGTTGAATTAACAACGGTTGACGTCATCAGACATCGTTTAGTAAAAGCAATTATTGAAAAATACGAAGAAGACACGATTAAGAGATAAGTTATTTGATTGAAGTTGTTGGAAGTCCATTTCAGAAACTCATTTATCAAACAACTAAAAACTTAAAAGAAATAACAAAGCATTATGACTATAAAAGATTCTCAAAAACAGGTTGACGATTGGATTAAGCAATACGGAGTTCGTTATTTTAGCGAATTAACGAATATGGCTATGCTAACCGAAGAAGTTGGTGAAGTAGCGCGTATTATTGCTCGCAGATATGGAGAACAAAGCGAAAAAGAATCAGATAAAAATAAAGACTTAGGAGATGAGTTAGCAGATGTGATGTTTGTTTTAATTTGCCTAGCCAATCAAACTGGCATAGATTTGGAAGAAGCATTAAAACGAAACCTTGATAAAAAAACAAATCGGGATTCGGAAAGACATCTCAATAACGAAAAACTAAAATAAATTTTGCTCAAGCAACTAGTCATATTTGTAATCATTACTTTCTTTCATCCATTATTAGCTCAAAATAGTTTAATCAATGTTGATGAAGCTAATAAAGATATAGGCACACAAGAAAACATTTATAAAGTTAAAGCTGATTACATCATTCAAAATAATCAGACTAAGAATTTATATTTATTGAGAGCTGACGCCCTAAAAGGCATCACCATTAGAGCTGCTAAAAAAACAATTAAACCTGGCGACACAACAATTATTGTGGTAGAGTTTATTCCTCAACAAACTGGAAAGTTTAACGAAGCCATAAATTTAGTAACAAGTGCAGATGGTGTTCCTTTTAAAATGACACTTTCAGGCAATATTAAATCCATAAAAACGGATGATAAAACTGCTTGTTTTTATTTTAAAAAACCTAATAACGCTGGTGTAAAAACAATAGAACCTATTGTCGTTACTGAGCCAAAAAAACCTAGAGATACCTCTAATAAAATGCCAGATAATACAACCAATACTGTTATTGATAATCCTGTTATTCCTGTAAAACCTTCTGAACCAGAGAAAAATAAAAATCCAAATGAGTTAGATGAAGATTTATATAAACCTAATAACATCATCTTTTTAGTGGATGTATCAAGTTCTATGAAAGATACTAGTAAATTAAAAGTGATGCAATATGCTTTACACCATTTAATAGAAGTTTTAAGACCATCAGACAGAGTAACGTTTATTACCTATGCTGATTCGGTTAAGATTTTAAGAGAGGGTTTAAGTGGAAAAGACAAGGAAGAATTAAACGAAGTTGTTGATAGATTAAAAGCAAAAGGCTTAACTAAAGGAAACAAAGCTATTTTATTTAGTTTAGAGGTTGCTCTAAAAAACTACATTTCAAATGGGAATAATCAAATTATCTTAGCTACTGATGGTAAGTTTAGATTTTATCCAGATGATCAAAAACTATATTTATCTAAACAAGGCGATAAACAAGTAAAACTATCTACTATGGCTTTTGGAAATGATAAAGACGCTATGAAAAATCTAAAAGACATTGCAGAAATTGGGAAAGGAAATTTTATTCATATCAAAAGCAGATCAAAGGCTAAAGAACAATTATTGAATGAAATCAAACAAAACAGTTTAATTCATTAATCTATTTGGTACGTTCTATATTCCCCAGGTTTTAAATCACCTAATTCTATAGTATCAATTCTCACTCTTATTAATCTTGCCACTAAATAACCTAAAGCTTTACACATACGTCTTATTTGACGATTCTTCCCTTCAGTTAATATAATTCTAAACTCAAATTCACTTATTTTTTCTACAAAACAAGGCTTGGTTTTACATATCATAATATCTATGCCCGCCCCCATTTTGTCGATAAATTCATCAGTAATAGGTTTATTAACAGTCACTAAATATTCCTTTTCTTTTTCTTTTATAGGACTTGATAAACTTTGAATATATTTTCCGTCATTTGATAATAATAACAACCCTTCTGATTCCTTGTCTAACCTACCAGCGTAACCTAAATGTTTATCAAACTTAAAAATGGTAGTTAAATTGTTTTCAATAGCCTCGTTATTGGTTGTTTCTATCCCACGAGGTTTGTACAAAGCAATATAGGTAAAGGGTGTATTGGGCTTCAACAATTTATCTTCAAAATAAATCTCCCAAGTTTCGTTAAACTCACTGTTTTCAGTAATGATAGTACCATTAACTTTCAATTTTCGATTTTCAATAGCTCTAATAGCTTCCTTGTTTGTAAAGCCTAAACTATGAACTAAAAAGTATTTTATATTTAATCGAAAACTCAATTTTGGGTAATTTTAAGGCAATGTTATCTTTTTTTATCTAAACTGCATAAAAATTGCCCTAATTCGCTATAATTTATTAAGTTTGTTGGTTCAAAACAGCTATGGAAAATTCTTATTTTGCCCACCCTTCTGCTATTATTGATGAAGGTTGTCGTATTGGTAAAGGAACCAAAATTTGGCACTTTAGCCATATCATGCCAAATTGTACTTTGGGCGAAAACTGCAACATTGGTCAAAATGTAGTTATTTCTCCAGAAGTAATTCTTGGTAAAAATGTAAAAGTTCAAAATAACGTTTCTATTTACACAGGTGTTACTTGCGACGATGATGTATTTTTAGGTCCATCGATGGTATTTACAAATGTAATCAATCCTCGTAGTGCTGTTAATCGTAAATCAGAATATGCTAAAACGCATGTTGGCAAAGGTGCTAGTATTGGAGCGAATGCAACAATAGTTTGTGGACATGATATTGGAGAGTTTGCATTTATTGGGGCTGGAACTGTTGTTACTAAAACTGTTCCTGCATTTGCTTTAGTTGTTGGAAACCCCTCGCGTCAAATTGGTTGGATGAGTGAATTTGGACATCGATTAGAATTTGATTCAACTGGAAAAGCTACTTGCAAAGAAAGCGGACAAGTGTATCAATTAGAAAATAATACTGTAAAAAGAATTTCATAAAAATGACAAAAATAAAATTCGGAGTTATTGGTCAAGGTCACATTGGTAAACGTCATGCCGAAATGGTACGTCGTAATCCTAATTGTGAATTAGTAGCAGTTTGTGATGTTTCACCAAAAGAAAAATTAGGATTAGAGACTCTTCAAGAAAAATTTTATAATTCAGTAGATGAATTATTAAAAAATCATCCTGAAATAGACGTCATAAATGTTTGTACACCTAATGGCTTACATGCTGAACATGCTCTAAAAGCTTTGGAAGCTAATAAACATGTAGTTGTAGAAAAACCTATGGCTTTAAGTAAAGCTGATTGTGAAAAAATTATTTATAAAGCTTTAGACCAAAGCAAAACGGTTTTTTGCGTGATGCAAAATCGTTACTCTCCACCAAGTGTTTGGTTAAAAAACGTGGTGGAATCTAAAACTATTGGCGATATATACATGGTTCAATTAAACTGTTACTGGAATCGTGATGAGCGATACTACAAAGCTGGCGGATGGAAAGGAACTCAAAATTTAGATGGAGGAACTTTATTTACACAGTTCTCTCATTGGATTGATATCATGTATTGGGTATTTGGAGATATTAAAAACATTCAAGCAAAGTTTGCAGATTTCAATCACCAAAATTCAACTGCTTTCGAAGATAGCGGATTTGTAAGTTTTGATTTTGTAAACGGCGGAATGGGAAGTATTAACTACTCTACAGCTGTTTGGGATAAAAACTTAGAATCTTCTTTAACTATTGTTGGCAGTAAAGGAAGTATTAAAGTTGGTGGGCAATACATGGACCAAGTTGATGTGTGTAATATTAAAGATTATGTAATGCCTGCTTTAGCAGAAACAAACCCAGCTAATGATTATGGTGCTTATAAAGGCTCCGCTAATAATCATCATAATGTAATAGAAAATGTAGTAGATACTATTACTGGAAAAACTAAAATTACTACGAACGCATTAGAAGGCTTAAAAGTGGTTGATATTATTGAAAGAATTTATGCTCTTCGTCCTGAATCAGTTATTAAAAATAAATAAGAAAAATTTAAACTATAATTTATGGGAATTTATAAAGACATCGTTGATAAAAAAGCTACAATTGCTGTTATTGGATTAGGTTATGTTGGTTTACCAATTGCTTTAGCATTTGCTAAAAAAGTAAAAGTTATTGGATTTGATATTAATGCTAAACGCGTTGATATGATGAATAAAGGGATTGATCCAAGTAACGAATTAACTAAAAAAGATTTTGCCAATTCTGATATTACTTTTACGCATAAATTAGAAGATTTAAAGAAAGCAAAATTCTTTATCATTGCCGTTCCTACTCCAATTGATGAACATAATTTACCTGATTTAAAACCATTAATTGGTGCTTCAACAACAGTTGGTAAAGTACTTAAAAAAGGAGATTACGTGGTTTATGAATCTACTGTTTACCCTGGTTGTACAGAAGATGATTGTATCCCAGTTTTAGAACGCGAATCAAAATTAAAATTCGTGAAAGATTTTAAAGTTGGTTATTCTCCTGAGCGAATTAATCCAGGGGATAAGGAACACACCATTACAAAAATTTTAAAAATCGTTTCTGGTTGTGATAAAGAAAGTTTAGAAGAAATTGCTAAAACTTACGAAATAATTGTTGAGCCAGGAACGCACCGTGCTTCAAGTATTAAAGTAGCAGAAGCTGCTAAAATTATTGAAAACACTCAGCGTGACGTGAACATTGCATTGATGAATGAATTATCAATCATCTTCAATAAAATGAACATTAACACCTATGATGTTTTAGAAGCTGCTGGGACTAAATGGAATTTCTTAAAATTTTTCCCAGGTTTAGTTGGCGGACATTGTATTGGTGTTGACCCTTACTATTTAACTTACAAAGCTGAATCTCTTGGGTACCATGCACGTGTAATTAATAGCGGACGTTATGTAAACGACAGCATGGGATATTATGTAGCGAAAAATTGTGTTAAAAAAATTATTGCTGCTGGAAAAAATATTTCGAAATCAAAAGTATTAATTATGGGCGCTACGTTTAAAGAAGATGTAAGCGATATCCGAAATAGTAAAGTAGCAGATATTGTTAAAGAATTAAAATCCTTTGGTGTAAAAGTGGAGATAGTTGACCCACATGCTGATAGTGCAGAATTAAAACATGAATATGGTTTTGGTTTAAATAAATTAGCTAAAGGTTATGATGGAGTTATTGTTGCCGTAAATCATCAAGAATACAAAACTTTAGATGAGAAATTCTTCAAATCAATTTTGTCTACAAAAGGCGTAATAGTTGATATTAAAGGAATGTATAAAAACAAAATGAAAGGCTTAACCTACTGGAGTCTTTAATATTTTTAAAATTGAGTTATAAACTAAGCGGACTAGATACCGAACAAGAAACATTATTAAATGAAGGGAAACTTCTCCCTTTAATGGAAGAGTTTTATACCATTCAAGGTGAAGGATTTAATACAGGTAAAGCTGCCTATTTTATTCGTATTGGCGGCTGTGATGTTGGTTGTCATTGGTGCGACGTGAAAGAAAGTTGGGATGCGAGTTTACATCCTTTAACCACTACTGAAAAAATTCTAGAAAATGTTTTAGATAGTAAAACGCCTGCTGTTGTTGTTACTGGTGGAGAACCTTTAATTTACAACTTAGTCTATTTAACAGCATTATTAAAACAAAACAATATTCAAACCTATATCGAAACTTCTGGAGCTTATCCATTAAGCGGTAATTGGGATTGGATTTGTTTGTCTCCTAAAAAAACAATGTTGCCTAAAGAAGAAAATTACTCAGCTGCCCACGAATTAAAAATTATTGTATTTAATAAACATGATTTTATTTGGGCTGAAGAGCAAGCCGCAAAGGTTGGGAAAGATTGCTTTTTATATTTACAACCCGAATGGAGTAAACGTATTGAAATAACGCCATTGATAGTGCAGTACGTCAAACAAAATCCAAGATGGATGATTTCTTTACAAACTCATAAGTATATTGATATCCCTTAATTTTCGTATTTTAATTTTATATGAAAAAAATACTTTGCATAGATTCAAATCATGATATACTTCACGAAACCTTGATAGATGCAGGTTTTCAATGTGATTTATTTTGGAACAAATCCAAAGAAGAATTAATCCAACTGTTGCCAAATTATGAAGGCGCAGTTATAAGAAGCAAATTCAAATTCACTAAAGAAGTTTTAGACTCAGCAATTCATTTAAAATGTATTGGACGCGTTGGTGCAGGCATGGAAAATATTGATGTTGACTATGCTAAAAGCAAAGGCATAACATGTGTAAGTGCACCAGAAGGCAACAGAGATGCAGTTGGTGAACATGCTTTGGGAATGTTGCTAATGCTCATGAATCATTTAAAGCGAAGCGATAACGAAGTTAGAAATGGCATATGGAAACGCGCTGAAAACAGAGGTCATGAAATTGCTGGTAGAACCATTGGAATTATTGGTTATGGTAATATGGGTTCTGCTTTTGCAAAAAAGCTAAAAGGCTTTGATTGCGACATATTAGTGTATGACAAATACAAAACAGGCATTGTTGGCGAGCATGTTAAAGAATCTTCTTTATATGAAATTTATGAAAAAGCAGATGTGATAAGTATTCATTTGCCTTTAACAGAAGCAACAAACTATTATATCAATGATGATTTCATTTCTTATTTCAAAAAAAATATTTATATCATTAATACAGCTCGTGGTAAATGTTTAAATACAACTGATTTAGTAAAACATCTAAAAACAGGAAAAGTGATAGGTGCTTGTTTAGATGTTTTAGAATATGAATCAGTATCTTTTGAAAACATTGATACCACTACTCTACCTGAACCAATGCAATATTTATTAAAAAGTGAAAACGTCATTTTAACTCCTCATATTGCTGGCTGGACTCATGAGTCAAATTATAAGATGAGTAAAATTATTGCCGAGAAAATGATTGAAGTTTTAAAATAATTTTTTTGACTAATACATTCATTATGAAAAAACTACTATTCAATTTCTTTCTTATAAGTATATGTTTCATTATACTAAGTAGTTGTGCTACAAAATTACCGATTGAAAAAGGTGATTTTAAAGAAACTAATTTAGTAGAATTGGTAAAATTGGATTCAACTATTTTATTAGACATTAGATACGCTACCAACAATAATTTTGTAGGGCAACCTGTTTACAAAGAAGCACGAGCCTTTTTACAAAAAGATGCAGCAGAGTCTTTAAAAAGGATTAATGAGTCTTTAAAGCCATTGGGATATGGTATCATGGTTTTTGATGGATACAGACCTTGGGATGTGACAAAGATATTTTATGATGTCACTTCTAAAGAAAATAAAAAATTTGTAGCTGATCCTAAAGAAGGCTCTCGTCATAATAGAGGATGTGCCGTTGATGTAAGTCTATATGATTTAAAAACAAAAAAAGAAATACAAATGCCTGGTGTATACGATGAAATGACAGAACGCTCTTATTTTGATTATACTGGAGGTACGGAAGAACAGCGTAAAATGCGAGACTTATTAATAGAAAAGATGCAAGCCGATGGATTTACGGTTTATAAATACGAATGGTGGCATTTTGATTTTAAAGACTGGCAAAAGTATCGCATTACAAATGTTCCATTTTCTGAGATAAAATAAATTTTGCCTATCTCAACCTAACACACTATCTTGGCTGCTCAAAAATAACCCATTATGGCTACAACATCTGATTTATCTAGAAATGCATTTATAAGATACAATAACGAATTAGTTCAAGTATTAGATTATGATCACATTACTCCTGGAAAAGGAAATGCAATCTATTCTTGTAAATGCCGTAATGTAGAAACCGGTAAACAAAGTGAGATTCGTTTCCGTTCTGGTGAAAAAATTGATTTGATTAGAGTAGACGAACATGAAATGCAATACCTTTTTACTGAAGGAGATTTTTTAGTTTGCATGAACCAAGAAACATACGACCAAATGCATATTCCTAAAATTTTATTTGCTGACAGCATTCAATTTTTAGAAGAAGGTATGGTTTTAAAAATTCGTTTTGATGAAAACGAAAAACCTTTAAATGGTTCTTTACCTCAATATATTGAGTTAGAAGTAACCTACACAGAGGAAGGTGTTAAAGGAAAATCAGTAAAAACGGCCGAAGTTGGAAATGGCATTAAAATTCAAGTTCCTATTTTTGTGGCTATCGGCGATAGATTAAAAATCAACACGGAGACTGGAGAATACGTGGAACGTGTAAAGTAAATCAACCCCCTTTTTTTATTATTTCTTTTTTGATAGGGTTTCTCTATCAATATTTGATTGTCTCATTTTATCAATCCATTCTAGAGCAGCGCTCTCCGAATTAAAAGTCTTAGTTGGGATGTTTGGTTTATTTATTTTAATATAGCCATTAATAATAAACCTTATGGGAAGAGATTTAATACAAATAGCATTTGCAATAACCCCAGTAGATGCAATGTTTTCCGCAAGGTATTGTCTCACTTCAGAGTTAACTGTAAAGCTTTCATAGGTTTGGGTAAGTACATAAAATTTCTTACCCGAAGTTAACTGTTTAAGCACGTTAAAAAGTTCATCGGCATCAGATCTTTCAAATTCAATATTATCAAAAAGCGTAACTCTAATAAGATCTTCGCTTTCAATACAAAATTCAGCGCTCCTAATGGTTATTTTTTTCATTGCTAACTAATTATTTGAATGTTCGCAACCATTTTCTGGCGGCTTCTTCTGTAGAAAACATTTTAAAGGGGACTTTTTGTTTATAAAATGAATTGTAAAAATTTACCACCATTCTTACTGCTAAAGAATCGCTAATTATAGCAGCGGCTATAAAATAATCATTTCCTACTTCTGCTGCAAAAGCTCTTGCTTCAGTTGTCATAGAACCATCTCTTGCATCTATTATTTCTAACACTTTATTGTGTGGTCCAATACCTAAGCTCTTGTATGCTTCAAAACAAGCCTTTACTTCATCCAAATCTAGTTCAACTCCTTCTTTAGGCTTCAATATTAAAAATCCTTCGTCATCGATCCAGATTTCATTCATATTGGTTTTTATTTTTTTGATAGCTACCATAATCATATCTAAAATAGAAATAATTATTCATTTATAAAACATTGATTTAATACTATCTCAAAATTGAAATAATAGACGAATGACTATTTATTTAAATGCTTTTTGAGCAGCTAAGGCGTACTTAATTTCCGAATAAGAATAATCGTCTCCTAATTCTTGTTTTAAAGGAGTTAACTTACTTTCGCCTTCAATATGTTTTGAAGTTTCAATGATTTTATCAAACTTCTCCTTTGAAACAAATTGTGTTACTGGAATCAATCCTAAACTAACATAGTGCAATAAATGACTTTCAATAGTTGTTAAACCCAACCCTCTTTCAGTAGCTATTTCTTCAGGCATTTTACCTTTTTTGTACAAATCAAAACTCAACTCTTTGGTATCTGGCTTTAACACTTTTATTTTCTTGGTATCTGAGCTTGTCGAAGACTCTTTTTTTATTTTTTTACCTTTCTTGTTGGTTGAGCGAGCCGAAACCCGTTCTTCAAAAGCAGCTTTTTCAGTAATGGCTAGGGTTTGTCTAACTAATTCTAAACGTTCGTTTTGATTAGCCGTTTGTTTTAGTTGTTGTTTATTAAACTCCTTATTATTCAAGATAGTATCTATAACCGTTGATACTTTATCTAATTGTTGCAAATGCTTAAACAATAAACCCTCTAACTCTAACAATTCTTCTAAATATGTTTTTATTTGTTTTTCATCCTTTAGTAATTCGATATGAACTAACATAGATTTCGACATCTCTTTTAGCACAGGATAAAAATAATTTTTTGCAGCAATATGACGAGTTTGAACTGTTTGTAAATAGTCCTCTGCCCTAGCCTCAAAAATTTGCATTAACTGATTACTAAATTTATCAGCGTTTATTTTTAATGGTTCAAATTTATCTAATAGTGCCTGCGCCCAATCTTGATGTTTTTGTTTATTGGACTTATTTTCAGCCATAGTATAACTTGCCACGTGATTTCTCAAACAAGTGTAAAGCCATACAAAATCATATGCTTTTAAAACATATACTTTTAAAAAGAAAATGGTTTCCTTATCAATTAATTGTTTTACTTCTTCAGTTTTGGGTTTATTCTCTGTATAATCTACTAAAGTTTTATCTTGAGATATAGCATTAAACTGAATAGGAGACGTTAAGACCAAGCCATCTAATGATTTCAAACGAGAAAGAGCCACATAAACCTGCCCTGGTGCAAACGCACGATTAATATCTAAAATAGCTTTTTCAAAAGTTAAACCCTGACTTTTATGAACTGTAATAGCCCAGGCTAGCTTAATTGGATATTGAGTAAATGTGCCAATAGTATTTTCATCAATCTCATTGGTAACTTCGTTTAACTCATACTTGATATTTTTCCATTCATATTTTTCTAACATAAAAGACTTTGTGCCATCTCTAAAATCAATTTCAATTTCCTTATCTGTTAAATGAGATACGACTCCTATTTTTCCATTAAAAAACTGTTGCTTGCCACTCACATCATTTTTAATAAACATAATTTGAGCTCCTAATTTTAGTTCTAAATAGGATTCAACAGGATAGGCATATTCATTAAATTCTCCTTCTATATTAGCATTAAAAAAATACGATTTACCTTTTAATTCTTGTAAAGCCGATTTATTTAAGGTATCTGCTTTTTGATTATGAGTTGTGAGAGTAATAATATTTAATGCCGATGCAGCATCAAAATTAGGTTTATAATAGGTGTTTAATAAATCAATATTAGCTTGGGTAGCCTTATTATGTCTAAGATTATTTAATAAATCAATAAACGTACTATCTGATTGACGATATATTTTATCTAGTTCAATATAAACAGGCTTTTCATTTCTTAACACTTGAGCATCAAAAAAATAAATGCTACTGTAATAATTCCGTAAAACATTCCATTCATCTTCTTTTACAACAGGGGGCAATTGCATTAAATCTCCAATAAATAATACCTGCACTCCACCAAAAGGTTTATGTTGTTGTCTTCTAATGCTTCTCAATACAAAATCAATCGTATCTAATAAATCAGCCCTCAACATACTCACTTCATCAATTATCAATAATTCTAATTCTTGAAGCAATTTTCGTTTCTGGTCACGCATATTTAAATGCTTAACCATTGTGTAAGGAGTGTTTATTTTTGTAGCCGTATTCTCAATTTTATAACTGCTATCAGGCACAAATAAGCCAAATGGAATTCCAAACTGTGAATGAATAGTAACACCACCTGCATTAATAGCTGCGATGCCTGTTGGCGCTACAATAATGGCATTTTTATGAGTATGTTCAATGATGTTTCTTAAAAAAGTAGTTTTTCCAGTACCAGCCTTTCCAGTTAAAAAAACAGGTTTACTAGTTTGATTAATACACTTGGCAGCAAGTTCAGCAGGACTAAGATTTAATTGAATATCAGACATTTGTTAGGCAAAATTAATCCTTTTGTAAAATATCCAACCAGAATTTGTTAAATAGTTAATATTTAGTATCTTGCCTACTTAATTTGTAACAAACGCTTTAACTAATAAACTATGAGTGAACGAATACTTCGAGCCCTAATGCAAATGTTTGCCATCATCGCTAAAGTTGATGGAATTAGCAACACAGGTCGTTCTATTGTTGAGTCTTTCCTAAAACAACAATTAAATAAGGAGCAGGTAGAGAAGTACTTGGTCATTTTTGATGAATTTATCGAAGCTCAACAAGCTGGTTCTAAGAAAAAAGATGGGTCTGCTAAGCGTACATCCTTAAACTCGGTTAAAGTATTAAAGATTTGTACTCAAATTAATCAAGAATTAGAGCAACCTCAAAAAATCATCGTTTTAATACGTTTACTTGAATTTATTTATTCTTCTGATGAAATTTCAGAACAAGAAAATGAGTTTGTAGTTACTGTGGCTGATACCTTCAACATTTCTATTGAAGAGTTCAATCAATTAAGAGCTTTTGTTGAAGATACAGCTGAGAAAATTCCTAATTCTCCTCACATCTTAGTTATTAACAACAAAGAAAATGGTTATGAAAACGCTTGTAAACACATTTATTGTGACGCTTTAACATCTGATGTTCGCGTCATTCAAATTGATAGCGTTGGTATGTACGCTTTGCGTATCTATGGAAACATTGAACTTCAATTAAACGGACAGGGTATTTCAAAAGACCGTATTCATATTTTAACACCTGGTTCGTCTTTAAGAAATTCGAGAGTAAAACCTATTTACTATAGTGATATTATTGGTCGTTTCTTAGCTGATAGTTCAAAAGCACGTATTTCGTTTGAAGCAAAAAACATTGAATACAAATTTAAAGGTGGTAAATTAGGCTTACGTAATATCAATATTCGTGAAGAAAGCGGAAAATTAATTGGTATTATGGGAGGTTCTGGTGCCGGTAAATCAACCTTATTAAATGTTTTAAATGGAGTTGAAATACCAAGTGGCGGACAAGTTTTAATTAACGGAAAAAACATTCACAAAGACAAAAAATTTGTGGAAGGCGTTATTGGACACGTGACGCAGGATGATTTATTAATTGAAGAGTTAACTGTGTATCAAAACCTGTTCTACAATGCTAAATTATGTTTTGGAAACTTAACAGATGAGGAAATTGCTAAAAAGTGTCATGCCTTATTAGCTGATTTAGGTTTATCTGAAACAAAAGATTTAAAAGTTGGCTCTCCATTAGAAAAAACAATTTCGGGTGGACAACGCAAACGTTTAAATATTGGTTTAGAGTTAATACGTGAACCATCCGTATTATACGTCGATGAACCTACTTCTGGTTTATCGTCTCGTGACTCTGAAAACATTATGGACCTTTTAAAAGAATTATCTTTAAAAGGCAAATTAATATTTGTGGTTATTCACCAACCATCATCAGATATTTTTAAAATGTTTGATAAGCTTCAGATATTAGACGTTGGCGGTTATCCAATTTATTATGGAAACCCAGTTGACGCTGTTTCATATTTCAAAACATTAGTACAACACGTTAATGCCGAAGAAAGTGAATGCTGGAACTGTGGTAACGTGAATCCAGAATTAATTTTCAATATTATTGAAAGTAAAGTATTAGATGAATACGGTAACTTAACACATAACCGTAAAACAAGTCCATCAGAATGGAACAAAAGTTATGTAGAGAAAATTGAATCTACTATTGGTGATATTAAGCACCAAGACGAAATTCCAGATGCTATCTTTAAAATCCCAAATGCCTTTAAACAATTTAAAGTGTTTATGACAAGGGATGTGAAAAGTAAGTTGACTAATACTCAGTATTTATTAATTAACTTAATTGAGGCTCCAGCTTTAGCATTTGTATTAGCGGCCTTAATTCGTTTCTATAATTCGGATGCCAATAACACGAAGGGATATTTTTTCAGAGAAAATGAAAACGTTCCTGCTTACATGTTTATGTCTGTTGTTGTAGCATTATTTATAGGGTTAACTGTTTCTGCTGAAGAAATTATCAGAGATAGAAAAATCCGTAAACGCGAATCCTTTTTAAATTTAAGTAAAGGAAGTTACTTGTGGAGTAAAATCATTATCATGTTTATATTATCTGCTATTCAAACATTTATGTTTGTGCTAGTAGGAAATTTAATTATGGGTGTAAAGGGCATGTATTCTGATTATTGGTTAGTCCTTTTCTCTTCATCATGCTTTGCTAATATGCTTGGATTGAATATTTCAAGTGCATTTAATAGTGCAGTAACCATTTATATTTCTATTCCTTTTTTAATTATCCCACAATTATTATTAGCTGGAGTGGTTGTTAAATTTGATAAGTTAAATCCTGTTTTAGCAAAACAAGGCGGTGTGCCCTACGTTGGCGAAATGATGGCTAGTAGATGGGCTTTTGAAGCTTTAGCAGTCAATCAATTTAAATCAAATAAATTCCATAAGAATTTTTATAAGTACGAAAAAGCAATCAGTATTGCTTCTTACAAAAAAGTGTATTGGTTACCTGAGCTCCAAAACAAAATGACAAAAATTGATGGCATTTTAAAAGACGCGTCTAAAAAAAGTGAACTAGAAAGAGATTTCACTCTTCTTAAGAATGAGTTATTAAAAGAACAAAAATATTTAAAGAATAAATATCAATTTGAAGGAATTAATCAATTAAACGAAAAAGATTATACACCTGCTATTGCAGCTTCTTTAAAACAATTTTTAACTAAAATTAATGAGCATTACATTAATTTTGAAAATAAAGCTAGAAAACAAGAAGACGAGGTCACTCAAAAATTAATCAAACAATTAGGCAATGAGCAATTCATTAACATGAAGGATGATTACACGAACGAGGCACTTGATCAGTTTATGTTAAACAGTAATGATTTAGGAGATAGATGTTTGGAACACGAAGGACGATTAATCCAAAGAATTGAACCTATTTATTTAGACCCAAGTGAATCAAATTTAGGTGCTGCTCATTTTTACGCTCCTAATAAACTATTTTTGGGGAAATTAATTCCTACCTATTGGTTTAATATTGCTGTTATTTGGTTAATGAGCATTTCATTAATGGTAATGTTATATTTTGATGTATTTAAAAAAGCCCTTGACTTCTTAGGAAACATCAATTTCAAAAAAAGATAATTAATCATACATGGAAGTATTCTCTACTTCCATGTATTTTTGTACTTTATTAACTAACTTTCTTTAACAAATAAAGCTACCCTATTCCATTAAATCGATTAACTTTGCAATCGCTTGAAAAAAATCAGTACATACCTTATTATCCTGTCAGCTATTTTATTTGCTAGTTGCGATGGATACAATCGACTTTTAAAAAGCTCAAATTATGAGTTAAAATTAGAGAGAGCTAATCAATATTATCAAAAAGGAAATTATGTTAAAGCGTTAGCTTTATTTGAAGAATTAATTCCTGTTTATAAAGGATCCGACAAAGCCGAAGAAATATATTATTACTTTTCTTATTGCAATTATTACCAAGGAGATTACAGCTTATCTCAATATCATTTCAAAAACTACGTTAGAAGTTACCCAGCTGGAAAACATGCCGAAGAATGTTTATTTATGAATGCGTATTGTTATTATTTAAATTCTCCCATTTATAAATTAGATCAAACTGATACCAAAAATGCAATGGCTGAATTGCAAAACTTTATTGATTTATATCCTGAAAGCACACGTATTGACTCTTGTAATAAAATAAATGATATTTTAAGAGGAAAATTAGAGCATAAAGAATACGATATTACTAAACAATATTTTAATATTGGAGATTATAAAGCAGCTATTGCGTCAAGCAATAATTTTATTAAAGATTTTCCTGAATCAAATTTTATTGACGAAATTATGTTCACTGCAATTGATTCATATTACCTATTAGCAATTAATAGTCTGGAAACCAAGAAGTTAGAAAGATTAAATTTAGCTATGGAAAGTTATTTAAAATTACTAGATTTGTACCCTAAAAGTAGTTATCTCCCAAAAGCCGAAGCGGTTTATGAGAGTTGCCTTAAAATGAAAAATAACATTAACAATAAATAGTCAAAATGGATTTTAAAAAAACAAACGCAGAACCAAGTACAGTAACTCGTGATATCAGAAGATTTGATGGTCCTACTGGAAATATTTATGAATCAATTTCTATTATTTCTAAACGTGCTAACCAAATTAGTTCTGAAATGAAAGAGGAATTATCTGCTAAATTAGCTGAGTTTGCTAGTCATTCTGATAACTTAGAAGAGATTTTTGAAAACAGAGAGCAAATTGAAATTTCTAAATTCTATGAAAAATTACCTAAGCCATCTTTGATTTCTATCAACGAATTCTTAGAAGATAAAACTTACTACAGAAATCCTGCTAAGGAGCAAACAAAATAATTTTTTATATTGTATCAATTATAAAAAACCCATCCTCCTTTTGGCAGATGGGTTTTTAGTTTATATGTCATTAAAAAACAAACATATTTTATTAGGTATTACTGGCGGAATCGCTGCTTACAAATGCGCTCATTTAGTTCGTTTACTAATTAAAGAAGGCGCAAGCGTGAAAGTAGTTATGACAAAAGCATCTGAAGAATTTGTCACTCCTAAAACACTTTCGGTATTAAGTAAAAACGAAGTTGTAACGGATTTTTTTGACGGCAACAATAATTGGAACAATCATGTAGCTTTAGCTGAATGGGCAGATGCCATGATTGTGGCTCCATTAACAGCAAATACATTAGCGAAATTTGCTACAGGTATTTGCGATAATATTGTAACAGCTTGTTATTTATCAGCACGCTGTAAAGTATTTGTAGCCCCTGCCATGGATTTAGATATGTATCAACATCCAACTACTAAGCACAACATCGATATATTAAGAAAAAATAATAACCTCATAATTCCAGCAGAAAGTGGAGAATTAGCAAGTGGTTTAGTTGGCGAGGGCAGAATGGCAGAACCTGAAAATATTGCAAAATACATTCATCAATATTTCGAAAACAATTTACCCTTAACTGGAAAAAAGGTTTTGGTAAACGCAGGGCCAACCTACGAAGCTATTGATCCTGTTAGATTTATTGGAAATCGTTCGTCTGGTAAAATGGGGGTTGCAATTGCTGATGAATTTGCAAAATTAGGTGCCGACGTAACTTTGGTATTGGGTCCTTCTCATCAACATCCTCTTGAAAAAATAGTTCATGTAATTAAAGTGGAGAGTGCTGAGGAAATGTTTAATGCTTGTGTAAATAAATTTTCAGATTCAGATATTGCTGTTTTATCGGCTGCAGTAGCAGATTATAAACCAAAACAAGTAGCTGACTCTAAAATCAAGAAAAAAGAATCAGAATTTTCTATTGAGCTTATTAAAACAAAAGATATTTTAGAAACATTAGGACAACAAAAAAAGAATCAACTGTTAGTTGGTTTTGCCTTAGAAACTAATAATGTCATTGAATACGCTAAAGAAAAAATTATTAAGAAAAATCTAGATTTTATAGTCGCTAATTCAGCAATCGAAACAGGAGCAGGTTTTAGTGTTGATACTAACAAAATAACTATTATTGATAAACACAATAAAATGTATAATTTTGAGTTAAAAAGCAAGCAAGACGTGGCAAAGGACATTGTTAATTTTGCTCTTAATTATTTGAACATACATGCGTAAATACATTTATATATTTCTATTTTTTATTTTTGGGAAACTTGCTGTTTCCCAAGAATTAAACTGTCAGGTTAGTGTGGTTTCTCCTCAAATTCAAGGAACTGCTGAAAAACAAATATTTGAACAATTACAAAAAGCCATTTTTGAGTTTATGAATAACACAAAATGGACAAAAGACAACTTTACTACTCCCGAAAGAATAGATTGTTCTATTCTAATAAATGTCACCCAAAAGTTGGGTACTGACGATTACAAAGCAACCATTCAAGTGCAAAGCAGAAGGCCCGTATTTAAAAGTTCTTATTTTTCGCCAGCTGTGAATTACATTGATGAAAATTTCAGTTTCAAATTTCAGCAATTTCAACAATTGGATTTTAATTTAAATACATTCTCAAATAACTTAACCTCTGTTTTAGCGTTTTATGCTTACATTGTTATTGCTAATGATTACGATACTTTTTCTAACCTTGGAGGAACTGAATATTTTCAAAAAGCGCAATTAATTGTTTCAAATGCACAAAGCGCTGGAGAAACAGGATGGAAATCTTTTGAAAGTAATAAGAACAGATACTGGATTGTAGAAAATGCTTTACAACCTGTTTTTCAACCTATCAGAGAATGTATGTATAAATACCACCGTTTGGGATTAGATATTATGAGTGATAAAGCTGAAGAAGGTAGAAATGAAATTTTAAAATCAACCTCTTTGTTGTTAGAAGTATACAGAAACAGACCCGCATCTTTTGCTATGGAATTGTTTTTTGATGCTAAAGTAGATGAATTAGTAAATATTTTCTCAAAAGGAACCCCTGAAGAAAAAGCAAAAATTGTAGAAACTCTTACTACAGTTGATCCTGCTAACTCAAACAAATACTTCAAAATTCAAGGTAATTAACTATTAACAATTAAATCACATTAGCTGGCTTAAATTATTAATAGTTTTATTAGTTTTGTCATCTTACAAAATCATAAAATCATGAAGAAATTTTTATTTTCATTTTCATTATTTACTATCGTGTTATCTATTACCGCTCAAGAAGTTACAAAAGATGATGCAGCAAAAGTTCAAGCAGAAATAGATAAATTAAAAGCAATTGCTGCTGATACTATTCACCCATGGAAAATTGGAGGTGTCGTTTCTGTTAATGGACAACAAGTATCATTAACTAACTGGTCTGCTGGTGGAAATAACTCAATTTCTGTAGCTGGTTTAGTTAACGTATTTGCAAAATATAAAAAAGGTAAAATTACTTGGGATAATAACTTAGAATTAGGTTATGGTGTTATTAAACAAGGCGACAATAAATCGTGGTGGAAAAATGACGATAAAATTCAATTTTCTACAAAATTTGGCCGTCAAATTAAAAAAAACTGGTACGCTACAGCCTTAGGTGATTTTAGAACTCAATTTACGGATGGATATAATTACCCTAATGATTCAATTTATATTTCAAGATTTATGGCGCCAGGATACGCTTTAGCGGCATTAGGTTTTGATTATAAACCAAACGATCATTTTTCTGCATTCATTGCTCCTGTTACAGGGAAATTTACATTTGTTAATGACGCTACTTTAGCTCGTGCTGGTGCTTTTGGAGTTCAAAAAGAAATTTCGTACACCGATAGTACAGGTACATATATAACTCAAAAATATTTAACTCACAGAGAAGAGTTTGGAGCTTATTTAAAAGTACAATATCAAACTAAAGTAATGGAAAACATTACGTTTCAAACTATTTTAGAATTATTCTCTAACTACATGCACAACCCTCAAAATATAGATGTGAACTGGAGTACATTAACAACCTTTAAAGTCAATAAATTTATCTCTGCAACATTAGCCACACAACTAATTTATGATGATGATATAAATGTTTTACGCAATGCTGGCGACCAAAAAGGAACTATTGGTCCAGATGTTCAATTTAAACAAGTATTAGGGATTGGTTTTACTTATAAATTTTAATCCAAATTTATAAAAAACAAAAAAGCGAGATGAAATCATCTCGCTTTTTTTATGCTTAACATTCTTTTTATTTTGCTGTTAGAGTGATGTATGGAATAATCATTTCTTCTAAACTTACTCCACCATGTTGAAACGTATTTTTATAATATTGAACGTAATGATTAAAGTTATTTGGGTATGCAAAAAACTTATCTTCTCTCGCAAAAATATAACGTGTACTCACATTTTGTTTAGGTAAAAATGCATCGGCGGGATTTTTAATCTCAAATACTTCTTTGGCGTTATAATCTAATGCGCGTCCTTGTTTGTAACGCAAGTTAGTATTCACGCTCTTATCCCCCACTACCTTTGTAGGTTCTTTTACATGAACCGTTCCATGATCAGTTGTAATAATTAATTTACATTTTTTAGAAGCAATAAATTTTACCATTTCCAATAATGGAGAATGTTCGAACCATGATAATGTTAAACTTCTGTAAGCAGGTTCATCATCAGCTAACTCTCTAATCATTTCCGATTCGGTACGAGAGTGACTTAGCATATCTACAAAATTATACACAATAACATTTAACTTATTATTCATTAAGTTACTCATATTTTCAGATAATTTTTTACCTGCTGCAAAATTGGTAATCTTATTATAACTTGTTTTAATGTCTTTTCCTAAACGTTTGATTTGTGCATTTAAGAAATCTTCTTCGTGCATATTTTTACCACCTTCATCTTCATCATTTTTCCACCAATCCGGATGACGTTTTTCCATTTCACTTGGTAAAAGTCCTGAGAAAATTGCGTTACGCGCATATTGTGTAGCTGAAGGTAAAATACTAAAAAACAATTCCTCATTTTCAACTTTAAAATAATCTTGAACAATAGGCTGTATCATTTTCCATTGATCATAACGTAAATTATCAATCACTAATAAAAATGTACACCCATTATTATCAAAATTATTAAAAAATTTATTCTTTAATAGTGTGTGGCTCATGGTTGGCACATTAGCATTTGAACCATTTAACCAAGACACATAATTTTTCTCAATAAATTTAAAGAACTGCAAATTAGCATCTGCCTTTTGCATCTTCAATACCTCTAGCATTCCTTTGTCTTGGTTTTTATCAATTTCTAACTCCCAATACACAATCTTTTTAAAAACCTCTTGCCACTCCTGCCAATTCAAGTTATCCGACAAAGTCATACCAATTTGTCCAAACTCTTTACGGTACTCTGTATTTGTTTTTTCAGACACTAAACGTTTGTTATCTAATGCTTTTTTAAGCGACAATAAAATTTGATTAGGATTCACTGGTTTAATTAAGTAATCAGCGATTTTACTACCAATAGCATCTTCCATAATATATTCTTCTTCGCTCTTGGTAATCATAATCACAGGCAAATCAGATTTTAGTTGTTTTATTTTAGTTAAAGCTTCTAAGCCAGAAATACCAGGCATGTTTTCATCTAATAAAACAGCCGATAAATTCTTATTTTCTTTAACAATATCAATGGCTTCGTCTCCACTTAAAGCAGTAATAATTTCATAACCCTTACCGTTTAAAAATAAGATATGAGGTTTTAATAAATCAATTTCATCATCAGCCCAAAGGATGTTTATTTTTTCCATAAAAAGTATTTTAAATGATACGTTGTGTATTTAATTTTATTGTGTGAATTAACGTTTGTTAAGAATTAATAACCGCCAAAGCGTTACAAGCAAATAAACCAGCTGTTTCAGTTCTTAATCTGGTATCACCTAAGGCTACTGGTATATAAGAAGTGGATAACGCTATGGCAATTTCATCTTTGGTGAAATCTCCTTCAGGACCAATTAATATCGTATATGATTTATTAGAAGTAATATATTGTTTAAGATGCTGCTTCGATTCTTTTTCGCAATGAGCAATTAATTTTATGTCAGACGTATCTTTCTTTATAAACTCTTTATAATCTACTAAAGAGTTTAATTTAGGAATATATGCCTGTTGACTTTGTTTCACCGCTGCTTCGGCTACTTTCTTTAATCGATCATCTTTAATAACGGTCCGTTCCGAATTTTTACATTTAATAAACGATATTTCGTCAACGCCAATCTCTACAGCCTTCTCAACAAACCACTCAATACGCTCAATGTTTTTTGTAGGTGCAATGGCAATATGTATTTTGTACTGACGAGTTTGTTTAACTACTTCTTTTTCTGATAAGCTGACAGCACATTGTTTGGCATGAGCCGCTTCAATTTTACCGATAGCACGCGTTCCATTCCCATCAATTACCTGAATAATATCTCCTACTTTATGGCGCAATACTTTGACACAATGAAGAGATTCATCCTCATTTAAAATGGCAACATTGTTTTGTATAATTCCGAAAAACGTGTTCATATAACTATAACTAATTTGAATACGAATATACGAATGATAATTACGAATCAGTACGAATATACAAATCTGTGTCTGCTAAAGTTTACAGTTTCGATTCGTATATTCGTACAATATTCGTAATCCTTGAATTATTTAGCTCATAGTTATTTATCTTATCAAAAATCCGATTTAATTATTGGAAACTTTATTGCTGATTCCATCCGAGGAAACCAGTTTGAAGGATTAAGCGATGGTATTATTGAAGGTATTAGATTACATCGAAAAATAGATACGTTTACCGATGCTCACCCAATTTATTTAACCAGCAAACACCGTTTTAGTAAAGATTTTGACAAATACAGTGGCGTATTAATGGATATTATTTACGACCATTATTTAGCCAAGAATTTTGAGCAGTACTCTCCCCTATCATTGCAACAACATGCTGATGGGATTTATGAGATTCTAAAAAACAATCATGATATCTTACCAGAACACGCCAAGCGTTTTTATGGTTACATGACTGAAAGAAACATCCTTTTCCACTACTCTAACCTAAATGGTATTGAAACCGTTTTAACCCATTTAAGTGGCAGAATTAGAAATCGTTTTGAGTTACAGCTTGCCATTCCCATTTTAGAAGCTAATTATCAGGAAATTGAAGAAGAATTTACTATCTTTTTTGAAGATTTACAGGCTTACTGTAAAGAACAGCCTGAACTGAGTATTTAGTAAATCCTCGCCCTGCACCCCTCCAGAGGGGGATATTTAATGACTATAATTTACACTAAACTATTCGGGTTTTATATTGTTCTATTTATTACTTTTGCACCTGAATTTTTGATTAAACCCACAAAATGATTACAACCGATTTAGCGATTATAGGAGCTGGCCCAGTAGGCTTATTTGCCATTTTTGAAGCAGGATTATTAAAAATGCGTTGTCATTTAATTGACTACTTGCCTCAAGCTGGTGGACAGTTATCTGAAATATACCCAAAAAAACCAATTTATGATATACCAGGCTACCCTAGCGTATTGGCTCAGGAGTTAATTGATAATTTATTAAAACAAGCCGAGCCTTTTCATCCAGGCTATACATTTGGAGAGCGTATTGAAACGCTTGAAAAACGTGGAGAAAGAGATTTTTTATTGAAAACTAACATGGGTACCGAAATCCATGCAAAAGTAGTAGTTATTGCTGGTGGCCTAGGTTGTTTTGAACCACGTAAACCTGAAGTAGAAGGTTTAACAAAATTTGAAAACGGAAAAGGAATCAATTACATGATTTTAGATCCTGAAAAATACCGTGGTCAACGTATGATTATTGCAGGTGGTGGAGATAGTGCTTTAGATTGGGCAATTTACTTAAGCGAAATATGTTCAGAATTAACTTTAGTGCACCGTAGCGAATCGTTTAGAGGAGCTCCTGATAGTGTAAATAAAGTAATGAAGTTAGCGGAAGAAGGAAAAATCAACTTATTACTAAATACTAATTTAACTAGTGTAAATGGAACGGATAAATTAGAATCTGTATCTATGATTAATTCTAAAACACAAGAAACACAAACCATTGCTACTGATCATTTAATTCCTTTATTTGGTTTAAGTCCTAAATTAGGTCCAATTGAAAACTTTGGTTTAAACATCGATAAAAATGCTATTGAAGTAAACACAGATGATTACTCTACAAACATTGAAGGTGTGTATGCTATTGGTGATATAAATACCTACAAAAACAAATTAAAGTTGATTTTATGTGGTTTTCATGAAGCTGCTTTAATGAGCCATAGTGCTTATAAATACATAAATCCAGGGGTTAAGTATACTATGAAATATACAACTGTTCAAGGGGTGAATGAGTTTTAAAACAAGCCTTTTTAATAAAATAATAAAAAAGAATCCCTTTTAAACAAAGGGATTCTTTATTTTTGCAGTATTATGACAGACATTAACATCAACGTACAAAATCCAGACAATACTATTACTACTTTAGTTGCTCCTACTGATATGGGCTTAAGTTTAATGGAGTTTTTAAAAGGAAATGATTATGATATTTTGGCAACATGTGGCGGTATGGCTTTGTGTGCTACTTGTCATGTAGAAGTTGTCAATGGTTTTGATAAGTTACATCCAATATCTGATGATGAATGGGCAATGTTAGATACCTTACCTAATATTACTGATACCTCTCGTTTAGGTTGTCAATTAAAATTAGATGACAGCATGAATGAAATTACGGTAAAGATTATGGGAGATGGAAATTAATTTGTAAGATGCTGCTTCTCTTCTGCCGCTTCGACTCCGCTCAGCGTGACAGCTCTATTGAAAGCATAAAATACAAATTAACTAAACTCTGATTCCAATTACCAACACATCATCTACCTGTTCTAATTTTCCTTTCCAGTTTATAAATCTTTCTTCTAGTATAGAACGTTGTTTATTCAAAGGCAAATCTTGATGTTCTACTAAAATATCTTTGAGTTGTTTGTATTTAAATTTCTTGCCTTTCTCACCACCAAACTGATCGGCATAACCATCCGAAAATAAATACACTAAATCATCTTTTTGTAATTGAATTTGTTTTGATGTAAAGCTTTGCACTTGTTCATCTACAAAAGCACCTACCGGAAATTTATCAGCATTAATTTGAGTTAATTGTTTATTCTGAAGAATATATATAGGATTATTAGCGCCTGAATAATTTAATTCTAATGTTTTGATATTAAGCACACATAAAGAAATATCCATACCATCCTTTACCGACGATTCTTGAAAAGTTTGATGAAGAGCAACTGTTAACTGATGATTGACATAATTTAAAATATCGGCAGGATTATTTAAATCTTTTTCGAGAACTGCTTTATTTAATAAATTATAATTCACAATAGAAATTAAAGCACCTGGTACGCCATGCCCTGTACAATCAGCAGCCGCTACAAAAATTAAATCACCTTTTTGTTCAATCCAATAAAAATCGCCACTTAAAATATCTTTAGGTTTATAAAACACAAACGATTGTGGTAATAAACTATTCCACATTTGATCTGGTGGCAAAATAGCTGTTTGTATTCTCTCAGCATATTTTATACTGTCTGTTATATCTTTATTTTGTTCTTCAACAATGTGTTTTTGATTTTCAACAGTTTGTTTTTGTTCTTCAATAATTTTATTTTTTTCTTCAAGGGCAATATTTACTTTTTGTTTTTGACGCAAGCCTCTGAAAATAAAAAATGCTAAGACAAACAAAAATCCAGCCGCAATAATGAAAATGGTTTTTACAAAAGATTCGCTTTTAACTTGAAGATTTAAAATTTCGTTTTCTTGCTGTTTTTTTTCTGTAGCAAACTTGGTTTGAAGCTCTGCAGTAATTTCAGTTTGCTCTTTATTATACAAAGTGTCTTTTAAACCCGAACATTTGATACTGTAGTCAAGAGCTTTCGTGAAATCACCCAAGGCTTTGTATGCCAGGGTTAAATTTTCTAGACTAACTACTCGCTTAGAAACAGAATTTAATTTCAATGCAATATCATAGCCTTTCTCAAAATAAATTAAAGCTTCCTTAGGTTTTCCTGTTTCTAAAAGCACTGAACCAACATTACTACATGCAGGAAAAATACCAATAGCATCATCCATTTCAATATAAATATCGTATGCCTTTTGAAACTGAACCAATGCCTTGGGTAAATCTTGCATTTGGTAATATGTAGCACCCAAATTATTGTATGCAACCGCCAAGCCTTTTTTATTCCCTAGTTGTTTTTTTATTTCAATAGATTTTTCAAGATATTCAATGGCTTTTTTAAAATCACCTTGCATAGCATAAACACCTCCCAGATTAGTATAAGCAGAAGAAACAGAAGATGGATCATCAATCTTTAAAGCCACGTCCAGAGCCTTTTGATAAAAATCGATGGCTTGCTTAAAATTATTTTGTTCGTCATACAAAATAGCAATGTTTATATACAAACCTGGCAAACCATTTTCGTATTTTATCTTTTCAAAAATCTCTAAGGCTTCACTAAAATGGGTTAAGGAAGCGGAGGTTTCTCCTTTTTTATAGGCAATTTTTCCTAAACCAGATTTTGCTTCCCCAATACCAATGTCGTTTTTTAAGATTGTATACTCTGACAAAGCTTCAATAAAATGACTATTTGCCTTGTCCATATCTTCTAAAATATAATAGGCTTCGCCTAATATATAATCGCTTTCTGCTTTTGATAAATCTTGATTATTTTTCTCTGATAATTGCTGTGCTTTATTGGCATGTATGACCGTTAAATCAGCATTTCTATCCAGGAAATACCTGGCAATTTTAATATGAGTCCCAATTTTTTGAACCTCTGTTTTACTCTTATTTAACTCCGTAAATAAACTTAAGGAATCAGCTTTTTGAGAGTGTAATATAGTTACACTTCCAAAACATAGTATTAAACAAAAGATAAATTGAATTGACTTCACAAAAAATTATATTGATACAAGATATATAAAATTATGGAAATCAAAAAGGATTTAATCTCATTCTATTTATGAAAGGATTTGTACCTTTATATACAAATACTATGAGCATAAAAATAAAAATAATTCTGCTTTTTATCTTTTTTAAAACCGAGTTTTTTTGTCAAACTTATCCGCTATTTGGAAATGAAACTCAAGTTACAATTAACGGATTAACGTTTGATGCAATGGAACCATCGCTTTCAATAGATGGGAATGTACTGTTTTTTAATAGCTTAAATGATGGCATTACAACTAGCTTGCATTATGCTTCGAGAGTTAATGATTCTGTATTTAATTATATTGGGTTAGTACCAATAGTAAATCAAACCGTAACCCCAAGATTAGATGCTGTTTCTTCGTTAGATTCTGCTAATAATTTTTATTGGGTCTCTTTAAGATCTTATCCTACTTATCTTGAAAATTTACATCGTATCAGATTTTTAAACGTGGGGTATACAAATTTTGGAAGAGTATATGGTGACTTTTACATTAATCAACCTGGGTATTTAATTATGGATGCCACTATAAATTACAATGGAAATGAATTAATATATTGTAATGCCTATTTCAATAACTGCTCTGGACTCCCTTGTGAAGCATCAATGGGTATTGCAACAAAATTAAATGATTCAACTTTTAACAAAGTAGCTAATACATCTTCCTTGATGTTTAATATTAATGACACGTCTAATTACTTAGTTTATGCGCCACATATTTCAAAAGATGGATTAGAATTGTATTATACTCGCCTATTAAAAACTGGAGTTCAAACAGAAATAGTAGTATCCGTAAGAACAACTACTACCAGTTCTTTTAGTTCACCATCCGTGTTAGTTACTTCTCCATCAATTACCCCAGAAGGTCCAGTACTTACAACTGATAAATCAAAAATGTATTATCATAAAAAATTAGGTTCTTTATATAGAATATTTTATCAAACTAGAGTTATTGTATCCAAATTAGATGAGAATTTATCAAGCCAAGAAGTGAATATATTCCCTAATCCAACAAGTAATTTTATAACCATACAGAATGAAAATTTAGATGAAAATTCAAAGATTGAATTATACTCGACAATAGGAGAATTATTAATAACAACAATAAACAAAAAAATTGATCTTTCTACTTTTGAAAATGGTGTTTATATTTTAAAATTTAAACAAGACTTTCGTACTTTAACAAAAAAGGTAATATTAAAAAAATAGGAAGTTCTTAATATTGTAAGCAAAATATACCTCTGTATTTTTTGATTGATTTTTAGAAACAAATAAACATTATAAAATTGTACGTATACAATTTTATAATGAATAAATAATCCTACAAATCCTTCATTAGGGTTTTGTATAATTCAATCATACCTTCAATATCTTTTTTGTGAACCTTTTCGTTGGGTGTATGTACAAATTGTTCGGCAGCACCAATAAAGCACCAATCCCAAACATTCTCTGCCATTTGTAATTCTTTAGCATCACTTCCACCAGAGCCTTCTACTTCTAATTGAAATGGCACTTTATGTTTTTTAGCAATGTCAATAATGCGGTTAATATAACTACGGCGAGGTATTAAACTATCGCGCATACTAATTACTGGTCCTTTTGCAGGAAACACTCCATCCGAAATCCAAGAAATATCAGAAATTAAAGCCTGAGAGATTTTATAATGATCTACTAAATATTTTTGCAAATACGATACACTTCCGCCGCCATGTTCTTCCCAAGTACTAAATACAATCACTCCATCTTTTAAGGTCTCAGCAACTTTTAAAGCATTATAACAACCCAAACGATTATCCATGTAACAACATTGCACGTATTCTTTATCTTCTCTCCAATTGGCTTTAAATACTAATTCAGTACCAGTATCAAAATTACGTTTGGCTTTGTACTCTAATTTATCTTTTACAATATTTAATGTGGCTTCGCATTTTCCTTTGCTATCGCTTCCCACCAATTCAAATCCTTTTTGAATCACTGGCCCACCAATTTTCACTAATTGTTTGCCATAACGCACGGTGTAACCAATACTATCGGTATGCGCAAAAATAGCGGTACGTGGTTTACCAAATACTAAAATGATATTATCCTGAAAACCTTTACCATGAATCACTTTTGGTTTATGTTTCCAGTTTTTAGATTCTTTTTTAATATAGTCTAATAAAAATTCTTTCATGGCTACTTCGTTTCCGCTTGGCGAATGAATAGCACACATTGTTTTTAATATTGATAAATTCATGTTTTAATTTTAAATATTGTCAGTTCGAGTTGTCACACTGAGCGTAGTCGAAGTGCGAGAACATTTACATATCATCTCAACTACGCTCGATGTGACATCCTGTTTTTTTTATACTAATGTGGTAATTTATCTTGAAAATAACCATACACCCAAGTACCAGCAACGGCACTAAAAAAGGTAACAATGATTACAGTATAACCACTTCCTATTTGAGCAAATAATGGTCCGGGACAAGCACCTGTGATAGCCCAACCTAAACCAAAAATTAAACCACCAATAATAACGCCCTTGTTGTATGTTTTAGGAGTTAATACTACTTGTTCTCCGTCTAATGTTTTTAATTTATATTTTTTAATAATGAATACAGAAATAGCTCCAACAACCACCGCCGTTCCTATAACACCATACATGTGGAAAGATTCAAATCGAAACATTTCTTGTATGCGAAACCAACTTACAATTTCGGCTTTTACAAATACAATTCCAAATAACATTCCTATAAAAGCATACACTAAGTTTGCTGTCCACGGTTTTTTAACTTCTGAGTTATTAATGCAAGTTGCTTTTAATTCAAACTCATCATTATCTACATTTTTTAAATTTTCTGTTGTCATGATTCGTGAATTAAAGGTTTAACAAAAAAGGTAAAATTAACCAAGTCATAATGAAGCCACCTGCCATAAAACAACACGTAGCAATTAAAGACGGTAATTGTAAATTAGATAGGCCCATGATGGCATGTCCACTTGTGCAACCACCTGCATAACGAGTTCCAAATCCCACCATAAAACCACCAACCACCATAAATATAAAACCACGAAGCGTTAACAAACTATTCCAACTAAAAATATCAGTTGGCAATAAATGTTCGAAGTCTTTTACGTTATTAGCCACTAAAGCTTCCTTAGTACTTTCGGCAATCACCATTGGATTGGGATTGGTTAAAACAAAAGACGCGATAATACCACCTATAGCTACGCCTCCCACAAAAAACAAATTCCACGATTCTTTTTTCCAATCGTATTTAAAGAATTTGATATTTGCTGGAATACAAGCGGCACAAATATGGCGTAAGGAAGATGAAATCCCAAAGGATTTATTTCCAATTAGTAATAGAGCAGGAACCGTTAATCCGATAAGGACACCTGCAACGTACCACGGCCAAGGTTGTTTTAATAATTCTAACATAGGGTTTTGGTTTTAAAATAAAAGAGCTCGAACGAATTCAAGCTCTTTATAAATTTAATTAATTTTAATTAATAAGCAATCTTTTTCAACTTCGCTTTCACTGTATCATTAGGTTCTACTAATGGTAAACGAACTGTTGGTTGAGTAATTTTCTTTTGAGCCAATACAACTTTTACACCACCTGGATTTCCATCTGCAAATAATTGCTCGGTAATTTCCATTAATTTGTAATGTAATTTTTGTGCCGTTTTTATATCATGTACTAAAGCGTGACGAACCATATCACTAAAATCTTTTGGATACGCATTAGCTACTACAGATATAACTCCATCTGCTCCACTAGCAATTAAAGGCAAGGTTAAATTATCGTCACCACTAATAATTAAGAAATTATCAGGACGGTGTTTGATGATTTTCATGCATTGCTCAATATTTCCACTTGCTTCTTTAATAGCAATAATGTTTTTAAATTCATTTGCTAAACGTAAAGTTGTTTCAGCAGTCATATTGGAAGCGGTACGCCCTGGTACATTATATAAAATAATTGGTAACGGACTTGCTTTTGAAATAGCTTTATAGTGTTGATAAATGCCTTCTTGAGAAGGTTTATTGTAATATGGCGATACAGAAAGAATGGCATCAAATCCAGATAAATCATCTTTCTTTAATTGCTCTACTAATTCTGCTGTATTATTACCACCAACACCTAATACTAAAGGAATACGTTTTTTAGTTGTTTTAATAATATGAGCAATCACTTGCTTTTTTTCTTCTTTAGATAAAGTCGCAGTTTCGCCTGTAGTTCCTAAAACTACGATGTACTCTACTCTACCCTTAATAATGTGTTCTACTAATTTTGTTAATGCTGGAAAATCAACTTCTCCTTTTGTTGTAAATGGTGTAACAATTGCCACACCTGTTCCTGTAAAATTTGTTGCTTGCTTCATTTATTTTGTTGTTTTAATCATGTGCAAATATACAATTACTTGCTCTAGAAATTTAGATGTATTGTTTGTTTTATCTCCATCAATGCTAATATCAAAAATAGGATTTTGAAAATGACTGATTTTACATTTAGCTGACACTAATTTACTTAATGCCAAAGACTTTATTTGCTCTGTATCTCCTAAATTAATTAAAGCATCAATCGGTTTTAAACTCAAGGTTTGAATAGCTTGTTCGGTTGGTAATCCAAAAAAATTAAACTGTTTTTTATCTAAGATGCTATGCTCAAAATTTGGCTTCGGAGATTGTTCTAGCTTACCATCAAAGATAACAGCCACATGAACCTTGATATTATCTTTTTTGCAAGCATTAATAAAATCAACCACATTGCTTAATTGGTTATCATAGGCAATGATTAATACATTGGATAATTGACTCCAGGGTACAAATTGCTTTGTAGTCTTTGCACTTTCTTTTGAGGAAAGTAAATAGTTGGCTATGTTGTTTAATAGTGACATTTCTTGTTTGTATCAGTTCGAGCGTAGTCGAGAACATATGCTTAGCATCTCGACTACGCTCGATGTGACAAGATTATTCAAATTGTTATTATTCCATTTTCTTTGCTTCGTTCCAAAACACATCCATTTCAGCTAAAGAACAATCTGCTAAAGCTTTGCCTTGAGCTAAAATTTTTTGCTCCATATAATTAAAACGAGAGATGAATTTTTTATTTGTTTTTTCTAATGCATCTTCCGAATTAATATTTAGGAAGCGCGCATAATTTATTAAAGCAAATAACACATCTCCTAATTCTGATTCTAACTTATAATGAATTTTACTTTTAGATTCTTCATCTTTAGCCGAATGCATAGAAGCCACTTCTACTTGCAGCTCCGCTAATTCTTCTTGCACTTTTTCCCAAACTTGATTTGGATCTTCCCAATCAAAACCAATTGCTCTGGCTTTATCTTGTATACGTAATGCTTTTAATAAAGAAGGCATGCTCTCTGGCACACCAGATAAAGCTCCTTTGTTTCCTTCTTTTTGTTTTAATTTTTCCCAATTAGTAGTTACTTCATCTGCATCCTTAACTTTTACATCACTGTATATATGCGGATGACGAAAAATCATTTTTTCGCAAAGAGAATTTATCACATCCGTAATATTAAAATCATTCGTCTCGCTTCCAATTTTAGAATAGAATACTAAATGCAATAATATATCTCCAATCTCTTTTTTGATTTCGTTTTTATCACCCTTTAAAATAGCATCACTCAATTCATAGGTTTCTTCAATGGTTAAGTGACGTAAGGTTTCCATGGTTTGTTTTTGATCCCAAGGGCATTTTGCTCTTAAATCATCCATGATGTTCAACAATCGTTCAAAGGCAACTAGTCTTTCGTCCATTTTATAATGATTTTAAAATCGCATTCTCCACTTCTGCACTATCCCACTTCGCTTCAATATCAGGCATGGCCATAATTTTATCCATAATGGCTTGCTGTTTGTTTCCATTCACCAACGCTTCGCTATATCTAATATGTGGACTATATGTTACCATACTGTATAATGGTATCCATTTTTCAGGATGCTTCGCGCTAAAGTGTGCTTCAATTTTCTTTTGTAATAAAAAGGTTTTATCAGCTGTTTTATCACGCATCTCAACAAAATTTGCAATCGCTAAATCAGCAATGGCATCTCCATCTGGCTTACGCAATGTTTCGTATTCTTTTAAGCAAGCGCCGTTTAAGTCGCCATGCTTATCTATTAATTCATTTAAAACGACGCAGTCTTCAAAACCACAGTTCATTCCTTGTCCATAAAAAGGAACAATAGCATGAGCCGCATCACCAATTAAGGCAATTTTTTCGTCCCACACCCAAGGCTTACATTTGACAGTTACTAAACTTGATGTTGGGTTATTCATCCAATCTTCTAATAAAGTTGGCATTAAAGGCACTGCATCAGGAAATTCTTGTTTAAAAAATGCCATTACTTCCTCTTTTGTTTTGATGGTATCAAACGACACTTTTCCTTCCATTTGAAAAAATAATGTACACGTAAAACTACCATCCATGTTTGGTAAGGCAATCATCATAAAACTTCCACGAGGCCAAATATGCAGACAATTTTTTTCAATTAAATGCTCTCCATTTGGTCCAGCGGGAATCACTAATTCTTTATAACCAGCATCAATATAAAATTGTTGGTAATCAAAACGATCTGACTGAAATTGCATTTGAGTTCGAACCGCACTAAAAGCCCCATCAGAACCTAATACAATATCACTTTTTACATGACTGGTTTTATCTGTATTCGTATTATGAAACGATAATTCATTTGTTTTTCTATCTAACTTATCGCAACGCTCTTCAAAATGCAAAGTCACATTTGGTTGTTGCTCCGCTAAATCCATCAAACGCATATTAATACCACCACGGGATACCGAATAAATCGCTTGATTATCTTTACCATAAGCTTGGTAAGTTGATGAACCGTCTTTCATATGAATAGCACGACCATACATAGGAATCGCAATTTTTTTAATTTCATCGGCAATACCCACGCCCTCTAACCCTCTCCAGCCTCTATCGCTCAAAGCTAAGTTAATAGAACGACCAGCTATAATATCCGCTTTACGCATATCAGGGCGACGTTCGTAAACATCCACTTTATAGCCACGTTTTGCTAAATAAATAGACACTAAAGAACCTACTAATCCGGCTCCAACTACAGTTATATTTTTTTGAGTACTCATACTTGTTTAATACTTGTTTTTCGATTTTGAACAGCTAATTTATCCTTTTCTTTGGTAAAAGATTGGTAAGTTAATTACTTTTTATATTTATCGTTTAAACCCTGTTTATCCTGCAATTTCTCAATAGCCTGTTCTATTCGTCTTGTTCTGGTTTCTTCTTTTTTAGCCGATTCAATCCATTGTATATATTCTTTACGATGAGAAAAAGCTAAGGAGTCAAAATATGCCAACACCTTTGCTTTTTTAAAGGCTTTAACAACATCTTCAGGATTTACAATCGTTTTATCTTTGCTCTCAATTATTTTCAAACCTTTTCTATTATTATCTATTGCTTCAAATAAATATTCTAGGATAACCTTATCATCAATTTGCTTGACATCCGTAAATTTAATATGGCGGTTATGAACGTTTCCTGGGTTTTCAAGCAAAATCTTTTTCTTGTCCTTTAATAACGAACCTTGAAAAAACACAAAACTCACATGCTTTTTAAATCCCCAATAACCGCAGACCATTCCATTTAAATAATAGTTTGGTCCCCATTTCCAATCCTCGATAATTTCCGGGTCAGCACTTAAAATGAGTTTACGTAAACGCTTGCATATAGCTTGAGCAAATGGTTCTAGTTCTGAAATACCTTTGTCAATTAAAATGGCTGCATCTGGATTATGTTTCACTTTTGCCATAATAAATGTAAATTTGAAATGTGCTTAAACAATTTGAAATAAATATCTCTAAAAATACACTTTTTAGCAAAACGGATAAACTATTAGTTGCTTTTAGCGGCGGAGTAGATTCGGTAGTATTAGCCAATTTACTGCACAAATCTGGCTATAACATTGAATTAGCACATTGCAATTTTCAGTTAAGAGGTCAAGAAGCAAAAGATGACACTGCCTTTTGCGAGTACTTTTCAAAATCAATCAATGTACCATTTCATGTCATTTATTTTGACACAAAAACTTATGCTTCAGAGTATAAATTATCTATTCAAATGGCTGCTCGAGAATTGCGTTACAATTGGTTTAAAACCTTAAAAGCAGAGCATCACTTTGATTATATTTTAACCGCACATCATGCCAATGATAATGTGGAGACCTTATTTGTAAACTTAATTAGAGGCACTGGTATTAAAGGATTGCAAGGCATTCCTGAAAAGCAAAACAATATGGTTCGCCCTTTATTGTTTGCAACCAAAGATGACATTAGAGCATATGCAGAAAAGGAAAATTTATCATATAGAGAAGATAGCAGCAATCAAGAAGTAAAGTATAAGCGTAATTTTATCCGTCATCAAATTGTTCCTGAGTTAAAAAAATTAAATCCTGCAATTGAAGAAACCATTCATACTTCTATTCAGTTCTTTAAACAATCATCCGAAATTATTACGGAGTATGCTCAGTTCAAATTTCAATTGATTTGTAAAGAAGAAAATGATTGGCTATATATTGATATTGAATTACTATTATTAGAGAAACAAAAAGAAACTTTACTCTTTGAATGGCTTTACAATAAACAATTCAAAACCAGTCAGATACAACAGTTAACAGAAGCTTTAAACACAGAGGATAGAGTTGGTAAATTATTTTCTTCTGCTACTCATCAATTAGTGATTGATAGAAAATATATTATTGTAAAAACCTTAAAAAAAGATGAAGAAATAAAAGAATTTACCATTACGTCTATTTCGGATACAAAGCATTTACCAATTGATTTGAGTTTTGAAGAAATAACGAATGTGTCTTTTTCGAAAAATGCCAATGAAATTAGTATTCCTTATTCTGTAGATTTATTTCCTTTAAAACTTCGCCGATGGAAACAAGGCGACAAGTTTAAACCCTTTGGTATGGATGGTTTTAAGAAACTCAGCGACTTTTTTAAAGATCAAAAATTTTCTTTATTTGAAAAAGAAAATGTGTGGATTTTAGAAAATAAAGAACATATCATTTGGGTAATTGGCTACCGAATGGATGACAGATGTAAGGTAATTGAAGGAACTGAAAAGGTATTGAGAATTGCTTTAAATTAATAAAGAACCCTTTCAGAGTTTCGAACTCTGAAAGGGTTATAAAAATAAAACGCCTATTTCTTCTTCAAAAATCTAGCATCCGTTAAGGATACCAAAAACGCTTCTAAATCTTTTTTATCTTGCTCCGTTAAACCCAAAGGTTTAGCAAGTAAAGTATCTCTATTGACTGAGTTACTAATAAACTTATCTGGTTCATTATAATAATCAATCACCTCTCTTAATGTTTTATGCATACCATTATGCATGTATGGAGCCGTCATTGCCACGTTTCTTAAGCCAGGAGTTTTAAATCTTCCAATATCTTTAGGGTCACGAGTCACAACAAAACGACCGCTATCATTTAAATCTTTCCCATTAAAAATACCGATGTTTCTAAATAAATCGGTTGTAAAATCAGGTCCAAAATGACAATCAAAACATTTACCTTTTACATTAAAAATTTCACGTCCACGTTTTGCAGATTCTGTAAACTGAGTCGTATCCTTTCCACTCATATAATTATCAAATGCCGAATTACTTGTTTCTAAGGTTCTTTCAAAAGCAGCAATCGCATCTGTTACAGATTTTTTATCAGCTGGGTGTCCGAATATTTTGATAAAAAACTTTCTGTATTGCTCATGTTTATTCAATTTATCAACGGCTGCAGATAAAGGCAAATCCATTTCTACTGGGTTTTCAATTGGACCTGCGGCCTGTTCTTCTAAAGTTTCCATTCTTCCGTCCCAAAACTGGAATACTCTACCCGATTGATTCATGGCACTTGGTGTATTACGACCACCTTTTAAACTATCCACACCAAAACTAACTGGGGTATTATCTGCAAATGCAAATTCTGGTTTATGGCAAGAAGCACAGCTTACTTGATTTCCTCTGGATAGGATAGAATCGTTGAATAATAATTCACCTAATTGTTCAATGGTTGAAGGTTCTTTTAAGATTTTTTCTTTGGAATCGGAACTACTGCCGCAAGAATAAAATACACTAATAGCTATTAGTAAAACGATGTTTAGTTTTAATGAATTCATGTTGCAAATATAATTTTTTAAATGTGATTCATTAAGCTTCTTTTACTGATTATTCTCAGTTATACTAAATCAATTGAGATTAAAATACGCCGATAAATGGTGTAATAAACCATTTATGTATAAAATCTATAAAACTCCATAAAAATGATAATTTTGTATAGTATGGAAACAAATAACACAATTGAAGAAAAAAATATCAATCCTTTCCCGTTTAGCAACCTGTTTTTATTAAAAGGTTACGTTACTGGTAAAAATGAATTTTGGCAATATTTATTAGGAATTGTTGCTGCATTTTTAGGTTATTTATCATTTCAATTAATAATGATGATTCCTCTATTATCAGCCGCTATGAGTCATGGAATTACCATGAATGAAATTGCTGAAAACCCTAATATTTTATTTAACCCCGAAAAAATAGGGATCAACAAATCATTGCTTTTAGCTTTAATGATGGGAATGTTTGTTTTCTCATTATTGTTTTTATGGTTAGCTATAAAATTCATTCAAAAAAAATCTCTAACATCAATCATTACTGGTTATGAAAATATCAGATGGAAACGCTATTTCTTTTCTTTCGGAGTTTGGGGAATATTAATCATTATCTTAACTATTGCTTCTTATCTTATTTCTCCTCAAGAAATTGAAGTGAGATTTAATGCTGGTCCTTTCTTTATTTTACTAATTGTTTCTGTCTTATTAATCCCAATTCAAACAGCTACTGAAGAATTAATTTTTAGAGGCTATTTAATGCAAGGATTTGGTTTAGCTTTTAAAAATGGCATTGCTCCTTTAATTATTACATCTGTTTTATTTGGTTTAATGCATGCTCAAAATCCAGAAGCTCAAGCGCATGGGTTACTAATCATGATGCCTTACTATATTTTCTTTGGAGCATTTTTGGGCGTATTAACTTTATTAGATGAAGGTTCTGAATTAGCCATGGGAATTCATTGTGCGAATAATTTGTTTTCGAGTTTATTAGTTTGTTCAAAAAATTCGGTGCTTCAAACCGATGCTATTTTTTATTCCACTTCAGAAAATCCTGGAGGAGAGTTTATCGTATGGGTAATCATGGCCGCCATCTGTTTTTTTATCTTATTTAAAAAGTACAAACTATCTAATTGGAAATTAATAATTCGCTAATCTATCCTTATATGCAAAAGTCACTTTTTTTTATTTCAACTTTCTTTACACTTAATCAGGCTTTTGCTGATGGAGATTATCATTACTCCGTTGATTTAACAGCTGTTAAAAATGATAAATTAACCATTAAATTAACACCACCTGATATTTCTGACAACGAAACTGTATTTATGTTTCCTGCCATGGTTCCAGGTACTTATGATGTTTATGATTTTGGAAGATTTGTATCTAACTTTAAAGTAGAGGGTAAAGATGGACAAACTATAAAAGTAGAAGTACTTGACAAAAACTCTTATAAATTATCTCCTGCTAATGCCATTAAAGAAATAAGCTATGAAGTAGAAGATACTTGGGATACGGACATTAAAGAAAAAGTAGTGTTTGAACCAGGAGGAACTAATATTGAGGAAGGAAAAAACTTTTGTTTAAATACCCACGGTTTTTTTGGATACTTTAAAAATAAAATAGAAGCTAATTTCATATTAGAATTCATAAAGCCTAAAGGTTTTTATGCTTCTACTAGTTTAACAAATTTAAAAAGTGGAGAATTAAAAGATGTTATCTCTGTTTTTAATTATCATGATTTGGTTGATTCGCCAATCATGTATACACAACCAGATACAACAACTATTCAAGTAGGTAAAGCTCAGGTTTTAATTTCGGTATACTCTCCCAATAAAATATTAACCTCTGATTTTATTGCACGAAATTTAAAGGAATTATTATTTGCACAAGCCGAATATTTAGGTGGCGAATTACCAATTGATAAATACGCTTTCCTTTTTTATTTTTCTGACAAACCTTCTTTAAGTGGAGCTGCCGGTGCCTTAGAGCACTCCTACTCTTCTTTTTATTACCTACCCGAAGCTGATACTTCTGTTATTGCTCAAGAAGTAAGAGATGTTGCGGCTCATGAATTTTTTCATATTGTAACTCCTTTAAGCATTCACTCTAAGGAAATTGGAGATTTTGATTTTAATAATCCTCAAATGAGTAAACATTTATGGTTATATGAAGGCTTAACTGAATATGCGGCACACCATATGCAAGTAAAAACTGGTTTAATAGAGTTTGATGATTTTTTTGATTTAATGGTTGGTAAAATGCAAAACGCCCGTCAAAATTATAATGATACAGTTCCGTTTACTGTGATGAGTAAATATGCTTTAGATAAATACAAAAAAGAGTATAATAACGTTTATGAAAAAGGCGCATTAATTGGAATGTGTATGGATATTATGTTGCGCTATTATAGCAATGGTAATTATGGCACACAAGAATTAATGAAAGACTTATCAAAACAATATGGTAAAAACAAATCATTTAATGATGATGACTTATTTAATGATATTGAGAAATTAACGTTTAAAGAAATTCGCACATTTTTAGATAATCATGTGGCTGGTCCTAAACCATTACCATACAAAGAAGTATTTGAAATGGTAGGATTGACATACGAAGAAAAACGTGTGGAAGAAAGAATTACTTTAGGTGGTATTTCTGTTGGTTATAATCCTACAACTAATCATCTGGTTGTTGTAAATACTGATAAATTAGATGCATTTGGAAAGAAATTAAAATTCAAAGAAGAAGACGAAATCATCACCTTTAATAACCGAAAATTATCTTTAGATAATATGAAAGATGTGTTAGGTGGCTTTATGGAAAATGCAAAGCCTGGAGATAAACTTATTATTGAAGTCTTAAGAAAAGATAAAAAAGGAAACGAGACAATTAAAGAACTAAAAGCAAAAGTAAAACCAGTTAAAGTAACTGAAACTGATGTGATTGAGGTTAATGAAAAAGCCACTCAACAACAATTAACTGCCAGAAAAACTTGGTTAGGAATAAACTAAAATGAGTAAAAAAAACAACATATACTGGACGTGTCAATTTGTTGGCTGGGCTTTGTATGCAGCTATTAATTTATTTTTCTTTAAACTAAGCTATAATACCAATTTCAAAGACATTCTTTTGTTTTTAATTTGGCTGCCTTTAGGCATCACCATTACTCATGCTTACAGATTTATTGTTTTAAAATATAACATACTAAAGGTTAATTTATTTTTTCAGATTCCCATTATCGTTGCGTCTTCATTAATGATGTCGATACTATTCTTCATTATTAATATTGGCATCGTTAATCTATTTAGCCATACATCCGAACAAATAGATTTATTAGCAGCTACTTCAAAAATATTAAGCCTAGTTTTAATTTTTATAATATGGTCGGTTATTTATTTTGGATTTCACTTTTTTGATAACTACAAAAAAACAGAAATCCAAAACCTCAGACTAGAAGCCAATACCAAAGAGGTAGAATTAAATAAATTAAAATCTCAATTAAATCCTCATTTCATGTTTAATAGCATGAATAGTATCAGGGCATTAGTTGATGAAGATCCAAAGAAGGCAAAAGTAGCTATTACTCAATTATCAAATATTTTGAGAAATACTTTAATGATGCATAAAAACAAATTTATTACCCTTGAAGAAGAATTAGTTTTAGTAAAAGATTATTTAGAGTTAGAACATATTCGTTTTGAAGAAAGACTAAATTATAATTTCGATATTGATCCTAACACATTAACATTAAATGTACCGCCAATGATGGTGCAAACTTTAGTGGAAAATGGTATTAAACATGGCATTAGTAAATATCCTGAAGGCGGAAGTATTTCAATCATCACATTAAAAAATGATAATGGTTTTGAAATTGAAATCATAAATACAGGACAACTAAATACGAGTATTAAATCCGATTCAGGCGTAGGAGTTGAAAACACAACCAATCGATTAGAATTATTATTTGGCAAAAAAGCGAGTTTTTCTCTTAAAAATTTAGATGACAAAAATGTCATTAGTAAAATAATCATTAACAATTAAATCTATTTTCAAATGAAAGCTATTATCATTGACGACGAACGTTTGGCAAGACAAGAATTAAAAAATTTATTAGCGGCACATAAAGAAATTGAAGTGATTGCAGAATGTAATAATGCTCAATCTGCAAAAGAAAAAATAGCAGAATTAAATCCTGATGTAATTTTCTTAGATATACAAATGCCTGGTAAAACAGGATTAGAGTTAATTGAAGAAGTTTCTGCCCTGCCAGATGTTGTTTTTGTAACAGCGTATGATGAATATGCCATTAAAGCATTTGAAGTAAATGCTTACGATTATTTATTAAAACCAGTTTCGCCAGAACGCTTAGCCGAAACTATTAAAAAATTAACTTTAAAAGAATCTTCAGAAAAAAAGGAAAATACAACCCCTTTAAAAGAAAACGACCAAGTATTTATTAAAGATGGAGAAAAAACATGGTTTGTTCGTTTAAGTAATATTCGCTTGTTTGAAAGTGAAGGAAACTATGTTCGTGTGTATTTCGATAATTTTCGTCCTTTAATTTTAAGAAGCTTAAATAGTTTAGAAGAACGTTTGGATGAAAAAACATTTTTTAGAGCTAGCCGAAAACATATTGTGAATCTAAGTTGGGTAGAGAGTATTGAGACTTGGTTTAATGGAGGATTAATGGTGAAATTGAAAGGAGGACAAGAAATAGAAATATCTCGTCGTCAGGCTGTTAAATTAAAAGATATGATGAGTTTATAAGCCTCAAAATAGTAAATTTGCAAAATGAAACATAACGAAGATCACAAAATAGATGACTTAGACGATTTATTACCAGAAGATTTAAAAGGTGATATCGTTCCAGAAATAAATCCTGAAAAGTTATTTGACGAAAATGAATATTCAACCATCATTATTGGCAACGAAGGTATGTCGAAAAAAGACACCAATAATGCCGATGCCGTAACTGTTTTAGTTAGCAGCAAATCAACTCGTGAAGAAAAAGATGAAGCTCTTAAACATTTAAAAGAAAATAATGCTCAAGCATTTATATTAAGTGCCATTACAAAAACTAAAAACTCAGCTCATAAAGCCTTAATTATTGCTTCTTGTTGGGAAACAGGTCTAGATTTTAGTAAGGATTATGCATTTTTCATCAATTTAATTTGTGATAAAGATTTCCTTGTATCTTTTGAAGCGTTTACCGTTATACAAGAAATGGAAGCAGAAATTGACGAGTCTACTTTAAAACAATCTTTAGATACATTAAAGAAAGTAAAAGAGCCTATTGTTTCAGTTACTGATGCCATTCAACTCATTGAACAAAAACTTAAGGCTAATTAATTGAAAAAAACACTACTAAACGGATTATTATTCTCTTTCTTTTTTACTTCTTATTCTGCTTTTTGTCAAGAAAAAGGAGAAGTTCACAAGATTAAAATTGAAAAAGAAAAACTTTTTGTAAAAGCTGCTTTCGATGATACTGAATTCAAAGTAATTGCTTTCGATAAGTATGGCAATCCTCACGAAAATGCAATAAAAAGCTTCACCATATTTTATAAAGAAAATAATACGGCTTATCAAGCTCCTGTTGAAGGAAATACATTTCCAAAAAAGACAATTGATTTTTTAACCAAAAAGAAAAAATTAGCAACTAAAATCTGTTTAACTAATTTAAAAGTTCAAGATAAAGACGGACATGAAGAAGATTTACCTGATTTATGTGATATAGTAATCTTCCCTGATTGTAAGAAAGTAAACAAGACTAAATAAAAAAGGGTTCGCAATTAGCGAACCCTTTTTTATTATAATTTCTCACCCATTTGATAATTTTCTGTTTTAGTAACATTTCCTTTTTCATCGTAATAGGTCCAAGTCCCATCTTTTTGATAATCACCAAGGTCTTTTCTGAAAATCATTGAGCCCTCTTCTTTTAATCGACCATTTTCATAAAACTCTTTCTTAATGTATTTTTTAGTTTTTTTATCAACCAGTTCAAATAACGATGCTGGCAAGCCATTTTCGTAATAAGAATTACGCTTATATAAAAACTCTATATTTTTATCGTTCTCTTCAACATATTCAGGAGAGCCATTTCTAAAAAAATCATATTGGTTTTGAGGACTTCCTTCGTAATAGTTAATGGATGATTTTACTTTACCGTCATCATAAAAAATCTCCAATTTGGCATGTTTTAAATCAGTACTAGAAAAACTACGTTCTACTTGTCCATTCTCGTAATAGTTTTTAAACACCTTTATAAATCCATCCGCATAAAAACCTTTGTGTAATAATTTTCCACTCACATAAAAATCTTCCTGCCAACCTTGTGCATTATAACCATCTTTCGTGTAACGTAAAGAATCCCCTCCCATCATTGGTACCAAGTTATTATATCTAATAATCCCATAATCAGGATCAATAATTTCGGCAGGGGTGTAACGCTTTAACTGAGGAACTTGGCTAGAAAAAGATTGAGAATAACCAATAAAAGAAAATGCGGAACAAAAAATAAAATATGTCAGTTTGTAAAAATTCATGATTAATCTAAATGCAATTTGTATGCAAAATAATAAAATTTAGTTGAAAATAAACGTTAAATCTATTAATGTTTTCCAGAAGATGCTAAATAACGCTCAGCATCCAATGCTCCCATGCAACCACTACCCGCTGCTGTTACTGCTTGACGGTACGTTTTATCGGCACAATCTCCTACTGCAAAAACACCTTCAATATTTGTTTTAGTAGATCCAGCAACCACATCAATATAGCCTAATTCATCCATATTGATTTGTCCTTTAAAGATATCTGTGTTAGGTTTATGACCAATAGCTACAAAAAAACCTGTTACATTTAAAGTACGCAGTTCATTAGTAATATTGTTTTTAACAACAACTCCTTCAACCATTTCTTTTCCTAAAATATCGTGAGTTTCGCTATTGTAAACCATTTCAATATTCTCTGTGTTGGTAACACGGTGCTGCATGGCTTTACTGGCACGCATTTCGCCCTTACGAACAATCATGTATACTTTTTTACATAATTTAGATAAATAAGTAGCTTCTTCAGCTGCTGTATCTCCTGCTCCAACAATGGCTACTTCTTGTCCTTTATAAAAGAAACCGTCGCAAACAGCACATGCTGAAACTCCACCTGCATTCATACGTAAGCGAGTTTCGTTTTCTAAACCTAACCATTTAGCAGATGCACCAGTAGAAATAATCACTGTATCTGCCGTAATTTCAGTTGTTTCATCAATCCAAATTCTTTTTGGATTTGCCTTTAAATCCGCTTTAGTAGCTAATCCAAAACGTACTTGGGTTCCAAAACGCTCAGCTTGAGCTTTTAAATCTTCCATTAATTCAGGACCAGTCACTCCTTTTGGGTAACCTGGGAAGTTATCTACTTCAGTAGTTTCAGTTAATTGCCCGCCAGGAGTTAATCCTGTGTATAAAACTGGTTTTAAATCTGCACGAGAAGCGTATATAGCTGCAGTATATCCTGCAGGTCCAGAGCCAATAATAAGGCATTTGATATGTTCGATAGTAGTAGACATAATTTTTTATTTTTTAAGCGAGTACGAATTTAGTATTTATAACTAAAAAGCTATTTACAATTTACTCACAATATTTACCTAATGAAGGATTTCTTTCTTTTTTATAAAAAACCAGAAGCCCATTAAGCATCCAAATGTATTAGCAATAAAATCAAGCCAATCGCCACTTCGGTTGCTAAAAACAGTGGCTTGCATAATTTCTAATAGTCCTCCATAAGCTATACATAGAAATATGACAAAAATCATTGATGAGTTTGAAAGTTTATCCGACTTAAATAAATAGATAAGCCATAAAACAACCAGTGTAAAAAAAATACTGGCGTGCACAAACTTATCAAAACTCAATAATTCAAGCCAATTAGTCGATGGAATATATTGTCCTGGAGTACAGCATAATCCAAAAATAATGAGCGTCCACAAAATGGCTGCTAAAAGACTATGTTTTAAAAGTAATTTTATCATAAAAACAAAAAACCTCCCGATAACAGAAGGTTTTAGTACAATGTTTATATTAAATACTATGCTCCGATTAATGCTTTATAAGCATCAGCAGTTAACAAGTCAGCTAACTCAGCCTCATTATCAATAGTAGCTTTAATCATCCAGCCTTTTCCATAAGCATCGTTATTTACTGATTCTGGTGCGCTATCAATATCTTTATTCATTTCTAATACTTTACCAGTAATTGGCATAAATAAATCAGAAACCGTTTTAACCGCCTCAACTGTACCAAAAATCTCTTCTCTTGCAACAGTTTCTCCAATAGTAGTAATATCTACATAAACGATATCACCTAATTCTTTTTGAGCAAAATCAGTAATACCAATAGTTGCTACATTACCTTCAACACGAATCCATTCGTGGTCTTTAGTGTACTTTAATTCTGATGGGAAATTCATATGTTTATTTTTTAGTTTTAGTGCAAGTTTTGACAAATATATAGGTTTATATTAATTTTTTAAAGAAATAAGTTATCAAATTAATACCAAAAAAAGGTTTAAAACTCTATTTGTATTTATGCCTTACCATTTTTAGATTTACATCGCTTAAATAAAGGTTAATTCTTTGATTTAGCACCTAATTTTAAATATAATAAAAATGAAAAATATTACAGTTATAGGAAGCGGTACAATGGGAAATGGTATTGCTCATGTATTTGCTCAATTTGGTTACTCCGTAAACTTAGTAGACATTAGCGAACCAGCTTTACAAAAAGCCTTAGCTACGATTGCTAAAAATATTGATAGACAAGTAACAAAAGGCACTGTTACTGAAGCTGATAAAACGGCTACCTTAGCTAATATCAAAACCTTTACAAAATTAGAAGAAGGTGCAAAAAACGCCGATTTAGTAGTAGAAGCTGCTAGCGAAAATGTAAATGTAAAACTAGCTATCTTCAAACAATTAGATGAAATTTGCCCTCCACACACTATTTTAGCGAGTAACACATCTTCTATCTCTATTACTCAAATTGCAGCCGTTACTAAACGTGCAGATAAAGTAATTGGTATGCATTTTATGAATCCAGTTCCAGTGATGAAGCTAATAGAAGTGATTCGCGGTTACTCTACAAGTAATGAAGTTTGTAATTTAATCATGGAAACTTCTAAAAAATTAAATAAAATCCCTACAGAAGTAAATGATTATCCTGGATTTGTGGCTAACAAAATTTTAATGCCAATGATTAACGAAGCAATCATTACTTTATATGAAGGAGTAGCTGGTGTTGAAGAAATTGATACGGTAATGAAGTTAGGAATGGCTCATCCAATGGGGCCATTACAATTAGCTGATTTTATTGGTTTAGATGTTTGCTTAAATATTTTACGCGTATTACAAGATGGTTTTGGAAATCCAAAATATGCTCCTTGTCCTTTATTAGTAAATATGGTTACTGCTGGGCATTTAGGTGTAAAAAGTGGAAAAGGATTTTATGATTATTCCGCTGGCACTAAAGATTTAGTATTAGCTGATCGTTTTAAGAAAGCAAAAACAACTGTATTAGCATAATATATGCCCGATAGCTCTATATTTCAAATTGAATTTCCACCAATAAAAAGTGCTGGAGTGTATTATTTTAATACATCATCTGGGCTGCGATACGAAGTACGCTTTGGACGTAGACAAGACAATATCCTCCACTCTACTATTGTATTTGGAGTTATTAATGAAGAGTTTGAAGGCGAAGAATATGTAACAACAAATCGTGGAGAAGTTTACAGAGTCATGAATACCATTGTGAAAATCGTAAAAGATTTTATGGAACAACATTCAAAAGTAAATATCTATGAATTTCATGCCATTGATAGAGATGATGAAGAAGATCATCAGGCTAACGAAACTGATATAAAGAAAAATAAAATAAAAGGAAACGCTCGATTGAAATTATATAAACGTTACTTACCAAAAATTTTTGAAGATGGTTGGAACTTTAATTTTGATGGGAATAATGCAATAGTAACTAAGATTAACTAAGGAATTAAACATGGCTGTATACAAGTTTAAATTATTCATAGAAGACAACGAAGATATTTATAGAGAAATAGAAATATTATCTGGACAAACTTTCGAAGATTTTCACAATGCTATTCAAGAGGCTTACAAGTTTGATAAAAAACATGCTGCCTCTTTTTTTGTAAGTGATGATTACTGGAGAAAAGACCAAGAGATTACACTTCGACCTGAAGATTTACCTTTAGATGCTGATGAAGTTCGTAAAGGCGTATCTCCTAAAAACTTAATGGCAAAAACAAAAATTGCTAAATACATTGATAGTCCTCGTCAGCGTTTTATGTACGTGTTTGACCCGGCTGTAAAATGGGCTTTTTGTATTGAGTTAATGAAAATTTTACCAGATAATCCAAAAGGCACTTATCCTTCTTGTGTAAAATCTATTGGAAATCCACCTAAACAATACAAACAATCTTTAATGGCTAAAGGTGAATTAACACCCGACCAAGCAATGGCTAGTATGCTAAATGACCCTGAAATTGCTGACGAAAGTGAAATTTATAAAGCTATTAAAAATGAGACGATTGGTATTGATGAAGGAGATTTAAATCATCTAGAAGGTGAAGAAGGAGAAGATGTTGGAGGTGAAGAAGATGAATTTGGAAGTGATGATGATATGGATCATGATGATGACAACGAAATTCCAGAAGATTACGGACACGACGAAGATTAAACACTAAAATAAACAAGTACGAATAAATAAACCCCAAAACTATGCAAACCAAAGAAACAGCAAATGCCGCTTATGAAACGCAACTAAACGATTGGATTGTTCAGGAGAAAGCAGCGATTGAATTAATTGGAACCATTGGAAAATTATGGTTCGAAAAATCTATTGAATTAATTTTATTCAGAAATCAATTAGTAGATAGAAGTGTGAGTGAAATTATGAACTTACATTTATATGCTAAAAATATTGTAAAGAAAACCATTTCGGTAAATGACACGTTAGCTATTGCAACTGCTATTAATAATGCAGCTGTTTGCCCTTCTCGTGTTGATATTGGAAAACTTGCTTACGAATACCAGCAAGAAAAATCTAACTTTAAGTCAGTTGATGAATTTATCGGAAATAAATTAAAAGATTTAATCGGTGCAAAATCAACTGTTACTCCTAAAGATGTTGTATTATATGGTTTTGGTCGTATTGGACGTTTAGCAGCTCGCGAATTAATTTCTCAAGCTGGTAAAGGAGAGCAATTACGTTTACGTGCTATTGTTACTCGCGGAAGCAGCAATGATGATATTGTGAAGCGTGCTGATTTATTACGCACAGATTCTGTTCATGGTAATTTCCCAGGAACTGTTATTGAAGATTTAGAGAACAAAGCCTTAATCATTAACGGACATACTGTTCATATGATTGATGCTAAAAACCCAGAAGATGTAGATTATACAGCATACGGAATTAATGATGCTTTAGTGATTGACAATACTGGTGTTTTTAGAGATGATGTAGAACTAAACCGCCACTTAAAAGCAAAAGGTGTTAGTAAAGTATTATTGACTGCTCCTGCAAAAGGAAATGTTCCAAATGTTGTTCATGGTATTAACCACGAAACTGTAGATACTAAGAACGGACAGATTTTCTCTGCAGCATCTTGTACAACGAATGCTATTATGCCAATTCTTTATGTTATAGACAAAGAATTAGGAATTCAAAAAGGACATATCGAAACAGTTCACTCATACACAAATGACCAAAACTTATTAGATAACTACCACAAAAAATACCGTCGTGGTCGTTCAGCTGCTTTAAACATGGTTATTACAGAAACTGGTGCTGAAAGTGCTTTGAAAAAAGTATTACCTCACTTAGCTGGTAAATTTACAGCTAACTCGGTTCGTGTACCAACACCAAATGTATCCTTAGCTATCTTAAACTTAAACATCAATAAAGAGGTAACTCGCGACGAAGTAAACGAAATCATTCGTAAATATGCTTTAAACGGTGCTTTAGTGGAACAAATTCAATACGCTTTTAGTAATGAGTTAGTATCTTCTGATGTGATTGGTAATCCTTGTCCTTCTGTATTTGATAGTAATGCCACAATTATCTCTCCAGACAAAAAGAGCATTGTATTATACGTATGGTATGATAACGAATACGGATACACTCGTCAGGTAATTCGTTTCAGTAAGCATATTGCTGAAGTAAGAAGAGCTACTTATTACTAGTAATCATTCATAAAAAAATAAAAAAATCCCATCCACAGTTAGCGGATGGGATTTTTTATAATTATTTAACCCACAAAAAAGCCTTCCCGATTGGAAAAGCTTTAAGTAATATTAATATTTTAATTATTCAAAATATTCTTTCATTCTATCAAAGAAACCTTTTTCTTTTCGATTAGGATTTGGCGCAAAGTTTTTAGATGCTCTAAAAGCTTCTAAAGCTTTTTTCTCTTCAGCTGATAGATGTTGAGGAGTCCAAACATTAATATTAATCAATAAATCACCTGTGCCATATGAATTAACATCTGGTAACCCTTTACCTTTCAATCTCAAAACCTTACCACTTTGAGTTCCTGGTTCAATTTTAATTTTCACTTTGGCATCCACCGTAGGAATTTCGATACTCGTTCCTAAAGCAGCATCTGCAAAATTCACATAACTATCGTAAAACAAATTACTACCATCACGTTTCAATTCTAAATGTTCTTCCTCTTCAATTAAAACTAACAAATCCCCATTAATTCCACCACGAGGCGCCGCATTACCTTTACCTCCAACGGATAATTGCATCCCTTCTGCTACACCTGCAGGAATATTAATTGAAATTACTTCTTCCGCTCTAACAATTCCATCGCCATGACAGGTATTACATTTATCTTTTACTGTTTTTCCTTCGCCATTGCAACCACTACATGTTGTTTGTGTTTGCATAGCTCCTAAAAAAGTTTGTTGAGTTCTTACTTGAACTCCAGAACCATTGCATAATTTACAAGTATCAAAAGTTCCATTTTTAGCTCCACTACCCTTACAAGTATTGCAACTCACAAACTTATTTACCTTTAATTTTTTCTCTACTCCTTTTGCAATTTCTTGGAGATTCAATTTCACTTTTATACGTAAGTTTGAACCACGCACGACACGTCGTCCACCACCACGAGAGCTACCACTAAAACCACCAAAACCACCGCCGCCAAAAATATCACCAAACTGACTAAAGATGTCATCCATATTCATTCCGCCACCATAGCCACCATTGCCACCACTTGCTCCACCAACGCCAGCATGCCCAAATTGGTTGTAACGTTGACGTTTTTCTGGATTACTTAAAATCTCATAAGCTTCAGCTGCTTCTTTAAATCTTTCTTCAGCAGTTTTGTCATCCGGATTTTTATCTGGATGATATTTAATGGCTAGCTTACGATATGCTTTTTTAATTTCATCATCGCTAGCGCTTTTTGACACTCCTAATATTTCGTAATAATCTCTTTTGCTCATTTTTACAATAATTAATTACCTACAACAACTTTAGCAAAACGAATTACCTTATCTCCTAATTTATATCCTTTTTCAACTTCATCGATTACTTTACCCTTCATATCTTCTGACGGAGCTGGAATATTAGTAATTGATTCCATGACATCCACATCAAATGGTTTTCCTATACTTTCAATTGGTTCTAAACCTTTTTGAGTACAAGCTAATTTTAATTTATGGTAAATTAAAGAAATCCCCTCTTTGATTGGCTCTACTTCAGTAACACTTTCGTTAGCTTTAATCGCTCTTTCAAAATCATCAATAGATGGAATAATGGCTTTAAATACATCTTCTCCAGCAGTACGAATAATGTCTGATTTTTCTTTGATGGTACGTTTACGGTAATTATCAAATTCTGAATAAAGACGTAAATATTTATCGTTTAACTCAGCAATTTTTGCCTCGTAGTTAATAGGTTGATTCGTATTTTCTTGGCTATTTTCAGTAGCTGAATCCTCTGTAGTTTGGTCGTTATTAGACACAGTATTTTCTTCCGTTTGGTTCAATTGTTCTTTCTCGTTCTGTTCCATAGTAAAATTTTTGGCAAATGTAGCCAATCAATATGCTTGCCACTTATAAAAACCCGAAAATTTGTCAGTTTTTAATGAACTTAAACTCAGTTCTGCGGTTATATTCGTGTTCTTTGTCAGAACAAACCACGCCATTGGCACATCGATTCCTTATTTCAAGCTCACCTTTTCCAACCGCTTTTAAGCGAGATCTATTAATTCCCTTACTAACTAAGTAGTCAATTACAGCATTTGAACGATTTTCAGCTAATTTTAGGTTACTCGCATCATCTCCTTGTGAATCAGTATGAGATATCACTTCTAAAATCACATTTGGAGAAGCATTTAAAATCACTAAAACCTTATCAAGCACAATCTCACTTTCTGTTAAAATATTATATTTTGCTGATTCATAGTAAATATTTTCTGTGACCGTTAAGTTTTTATTAGCTGTAGAATTAAACTTTTTATACTTCATCGTAATATCATCGTCCTCTTCCAACTCGCTTAATTTAGCAACATCAATTGCTAATAATTTATATTCAAAATTACCTAGTGCATTTTTTTTAAATTCAGAAACTATCTCACCATTTTGTTTAGCTAAATATACTTTTGGTCCACCTTTCGTTTTATTGTTTTGTTCAATTCTAATACTTAAGTTTTGGGTAGTATCTACTTGTTTAAATACAAAATCACCAAATCCATCTGTAGATGTTTTATTAATTGTATCCGTATTCCCTTTTACTAAATACACTTGATGTTCGGTTAAAGGACTTTTTGCTTTATCGCCTAATAATAATTTACCTGAAATGTCGGCAGTAGAATATGCTGCATTAACTTTACAAATATTTTGAAAGGTCTTTTCCAACACTTCAAAACTATCAGTTTCTAAATACAATCTTCCTTTAGGATTTACTAAAAATAAAGATGGCATTTTTGACACTTTAAAAGCCGTTACCGTTTTATCTTTAGAACCTCCTTCGGCTAAATAATTTGTTTTTTTACCAGTAAATTTAGATTTAGCGTAATTAGTTTCAGTTAAAATAGTTTGCCATTTGCTGTAATCTTTCTCAATACAAATAGTCACATATTCAATATCGCTAGCTCCTTTACAAGAGTTGTTTTGGTATTTATTTAAAATACGCTCCACATCATTATTAAACGCTATTAATTCTTTAGTCGTTTTTTCTCCCGAATAAAAATATACTAAAACAAATCGATCAACAGTTGATTTAGCATTCGGTAAATCAATATTAGTGGCTTTTTTATCTTGATTTAAAACAACAATCCTTGAAAAGGGTATTTTTTCACCTACTCTTAGTTTTTCGGTTTTTTGAGCATTTGCTAAAAAGCTTAAAAGTATAGAGGCAAATAAAATTATTGTTTTCATTTTTTCGAAAATTTAAATTCTGTTCTTCTATTATATTCATGTTCCTTATCAGAACATTCTAATCCGTTTACACACCTATTTCTTATTTCAGTTTCGCCTTTTCCTTCTGCACTTAATCGTTCTGAACTAATACCTATCGAAGTTAAATATTTAACCACAGTTTCCGAACGTTTAAGGGATAAATTTAAGTTACTTTCGTCATCTCCCTGAGAATCAGTATGTGAAACTATTTTCAACTTGTATTCAGGATATGAATTTAAGCCATTTTTTATTTTTTCCAATAATTCTTTAGAGTTTTTTGTCAATTCGCTTTCTCCCAATTCATAATACAGGGTTTCTGTAATTACAAAATTACTAACTCGTTTCGTTTTCAATTCAGCAAATTTTTTCTCAATGGGATCTTCCTCTTTGATTCCTGGCAGTGTTATTAATTTTGATTGTAATACTTTATACTCAAAGCCCTCGTCATTTGACTTAAATTTACCTAACAAAATACCTGTTTGAGTTCCTAAAACCACAAATTTTATATTTTTATCTTCTTCTTTTACTTTTATTACATAATTTTTTGTCAAATCTGGAATTTCAATATTTATTTCACCATCATTATTACTTACCAAAGTAGCCGTTGTATCGTTATCAATCCCACTTAAAACAGTAATAGGTTTGTCTTTATAAGGTCTTATACCTGTAGTAGTTTCAACAAGTAATTTTAAGCGTAACACTTTGTATTTAATAGTATCTGTTTTACATGAAATATCTCCAACTGATTCAAAATTTTTGGTAATGCCACACAATTCATTTTTCTCGTCGTATACCACTAACAAAGGAAAATCTGATTCTTTTAAATTTAAATTGCTAAACATTGAATTTTCGGGTACTCGATAAAGTTGAGTGGGAATTTTAGTTCCAATATTATCAGCACGTTTTTTCATTAATTGACCTGAAAAATAAATAGGAAATAAGGTAATTTTTCGTTCTCTAAACACAAACAATGCTGCATTTGCAATCAAATCAGCCTTATTTTCGGTGTGAATATCAAAAAACAAAAAAGCTTTCTTTTCATGTTTAGAAAACTTATAAGTATGTTTTACTTTTGCTTTATCTAAATAATCAATTGTTTCGTAAGGTAGTTTATTGGGAATGTTAGGCTGTGCAAAATAACATAAGCCTATTACATTAAAAAGGACAAATAAAATCTGCTTCATTGTTATATGTTTTAATGAATTTTATAAAATTTAAATTCAGTTCTTCTATTAAACTCATGCTCTTTATCAGAACAATCTACATTATTCACGCATCTATTTCTAATTTCAATTTCACCTTTTCCTTCAGCGCTTAATCGTTCCATTTTTATTCCTAAAGAACTAAGATACGAAATAACTGTTTGCGAACGCTTCAATGAGAGTTTTAAATTACTGTTATCATCACCCTGAGAATCTGTATGGGAAACTACCTTTAATTTATATTCTGGGTAAGAATCAAGTACTTTTTTTACTTTATCTAATAATAATTTGGAACCATTGGTTAATTCTGTTTCTCCTAATTCATAGTATAAGGTCTCAGTAATATCAAAATTATTAGCTGTATTTATTTTTTTGACCGTGAATTGCATTTCAATATCCTCTTCTTCAGCAATATCTGGCAGTTTTGATAACTCTACTTTTAACAAACGATATTCAAATCCCTTATCGGTTGATTTAAATTTACCAACTAATTTACCAGTTTGAGTTGCTAAAACGGCAAAATTGATATTCTTGTTTTTTTCGTTTACGGTAATTAAATAATCTTGCTCCAAATCTGGAATTTCCACATTAAAATCACCGTATTTATTTGTGGTTAAACTTGCTATTGTATCATTATTTTTTAATCCTAATATAAACACAGGCTTAAAAGCATATGGAGATAGATTTTTATTTTTCTCCTCAGTCATGATTTTAAGTCTCAGTACTTTAAACTTAACCATTTCAATGCCACATTCGATATCTGTAATTTCTTGTACATTTTTAGCAAAGCCACATAATTCATTTTTCTCATTATAAATTACTATAAGCGGAAAATCATCATGTGTTAAATTAAAATCTTTGAAAATTGACATATCAGGCGATCTTAAAATTTGTGTGGGAATTTTAGAATGAATATCGTCGCTTGTTTTTTTAACTAACTGCCCCGAAAAGTAAATAGGGAAAATAGATATCGTCTTTTCGTTAAATACAAAATTAGAGCCATTAAACATCACTTCAGCTAATGGTTCTGATAACATATCAAAAAACAAAAAACCTTTTTTTTCATTTTTTGAAGTGCTGTAAACTTGATTTTGTTTTGATTGATCTAAATAGGATATAGAGTCAAATGGAACCTTAGTTGGAATATTAAGCTGAGCGAAAACACAAAATCCATAAAGATTAATAATAATTACAAGAAAGTTCTTCATGGTGCATTTAAAGGGTTCTATTGAATTGTATAAAATTTAAATTCAGTTCGTCTGTTATTTGCATGCTCTGATTCTAAACATGAAACACCATCCTTACATTTATTTAAAATCTCATCTTCACCTTTTCCTGTAGCCTTTAATCTGCTTTTTGCAATTCCTTTAGAAACAAGATAAGTAACAATACTATTAGATTGAGCTAAGGTGGTAGTTGTATTTGCTTTAGCATCACCATTTGAATCGGTATGAGAAATAATCTCCAAACGTGTTTTAGGATTCTCTTTTAACTTTGCGATTACTACATTAAGTTTAGCCATCGATTCTTTTGATAAAAAAACTTCTTTTGCCTTAAACAATTTTTCGATTGTGTTTAAATTTTTTAAACTTTTATCTTGAGAAGCAGATGATTTATTGTCGTTAAATAATGGCTTTAGATAAGGCATTTCTACATCCATTATTTTGTATTCATAACCCACTTCATTTTTAGTAAAAGCTGAAATTATTTCGCCATTATCAGACGTTAAAAAAGGAGTTTGTTCATCGCTAATTTTAGTATTAGCAGGAAAAAAAACATGTAAATCAGCGGCAGTATTTACATTATCAATAAAAAATTTACCTTTTTCATCAAGCGTTACTGTTTTTATAGTATCGTTATTACCATTGATAAACCAAATTTTTTCGTTTGAAAAAGGGGCCAATGAGTTATTTCCAAACATTATTTTTCCACTTAGTTTAGTTTGAACATCGGGTTGAGATTCTAAATTTCTTCTTTCATCTAAGTATGAAATAATTGATTTTAACGGGGGATTAATGGCTATAATTTTCCCGTTTTCATCAATTAAAAAACTGCTTGGTGTTTCTTTAATTTTGTATGCTCTCACAAAAAAATCATTATATCCTTTTAATGAAATACAGTTATTTATATCTAATATTCTGTATTTAATTAAATCCTGAGCCCAAGTTACCTTATCACTTTGCAAAGCAACAGATATCATATCAAATCCATCACATGATTTATATTCTAGAGAGGAATACTTAGCATAAAGGCGTTTGTATTTATAAATATTTTCTTTTGATTTAGAAACTGTAGACGACCAAAAAAACACTAATACTACTTTGTTTTGATGAGGAAAAGTAAAACTTTGTATAGCATTATCTGTTGAGTTTAGAACTAATGCAGGAGCCGTGTCTCCCACATTTAATGAAGTGGCATCTTGAGCGACACTCGCATTAATAAAAATGAAATTGATAATTAGAACAAAGATAAAAATAGGCTTTAACTGTTTAATTTTGAATTGAATCATTTCTCTTAAATTATATATTGTGTCTTACTTAGTTTAAATTAATTATTTCAATAACATTTCTAATGTTTTTCCTAAAAGATCTCCTCTTAAATTTTTTGCAATAATAATTCCTTCTCCATCTACTAAAACATTTGTAGGAATACTATTCACTCCATATCTTAAAGCAGCTGCATTACTCCATCCTTGTAAATCACTCACATGATAAGGCCAGTGCAAATTATCTTTATCAATCGCTTTAATCCATGCTGCTTCATTTTGATCAAGCGAAACACTTAATATTTCTAATCCTTTCCCTCTTTTGAATTCGCTAGTGTGATATTTATCGAACGCAGCAACTACCTGAGGATTCTCTGCTCGACATGGACCACACCAACTTGCCCAAAAATCAATTAATACTAACTTACCTTTAAAAGAAGATAGAGTAATCACATTTCCTTTTGGAGAAGCCATGGTGATTTCAGGTGCTTTATTTCCTAAATTAATTCCTTCAACCACATCTACTTGTGTCGCAGGTGTTGTTGACGTTGTTGTTTTATCTGCTTCTTTAATTGTAGCAGTCGATGTTTCTTTATTACTCTTACATGAAAGTAAAAACACTCCAACAACTGCGCACCCTATGATTAAATTTAGTTTCATGATTTAATTATTTTTTCTAATAATTTCTGCGCCAATGGCATTTAAACGACCATCAATATTTTGATATCCCCTATCAATTTGATTAATGTTAAAAATAGTACTCTTTCCTTTTGCGCTCATGGCTGCAATTAATAAAGCCACGCCTGCTCTAATATCTGGTGAAGCCATTTGAATAGCACGTAATTGTACTTTTCTATCTAATCCCATAACTGTTGCACGATGTGGATCACATAAAATAATTTGAGCTCCCATGTCTATTAATTTATCTACAAAGAATAAACGGCTTTCAAACATTTTTTGATGAACTAAAATATTACCACGTGCCTGAGTGGCTGTTACCAAAATAATACTCAATAAATCTGGAGTAAATCCTGGCCAAATGGCATCAGCTACTGTTAGCATCGAACCATCAATAAATGTATCTATTTCGTAATGTGCTTGAGATGGAATGTAAATATCATCGCCTCTTCGCTCCATTTGAATTCCTAATCGAGAAAATACTTTTGGAATGCAACCAAGATTATCATATGACACATCTTTAATCGTAATTTCAGATTGTGTCATCGCGGCCAAACCAATAAAAGAACCAATTTCAATCATATCTGGTAAAATACGATGTTTAGTACCTTTTAAAGAACTTACTCCTTCAATAGTTAATAAATTAGAACCAACTCCTGAAATTTTTGCTCCCATGGCATTTAGCATCTTACATAATTGTTGCAAGTAGGGTTCACAAGCTGCATTATAAATCGTTGTTACGCCTTCTGCTAAAACAGCAGCCATTACAATATTTGCAGTACCTGTTACAGATGCTTCATCTAATAACATATAAGCGCCTTTTAATTTCTTAGCAGAAACTTTAAAGTTTTCGTTATCGCTGTCATACTCAAACTTAGCTCCTAAATTTTCAAAACCAATAAAGTGAGTATCCATGCGGCGACGACCAATTTTATCTCCACCTGGCTTTGGCATATAGGCAACACCAAAACGTGCTAACATAGGACCAATAATCATAGTGGAACCTCTTAAGCCTCCACCTTTCTTTTTAAACTCTTCAGATACTAAATAATCAACTTTGATATCATCTGATTGAAAAGTATATTCTTCGTGACCAGTTTTTTCAACTTTAACTCCTAGGTCTCTTAATAAATCAATCAGTTTATTGATATCAACGATATCAGGAATATTACTAATGGTTACTTTTTCGGGAGTTAATAAAACAGCACACAAAATTTGCAATGCTTCGTTTTTTGCTCCTTGAGGAATGATATCCCCTTTTAATTGTCTGCCTCCTGTAACTTCAAAAATAGCCATAGATTAAGATGTTGGTCGGTTATTGTTATTTCTGTGTTTAAATTTGTTTTTATTTTTTTTGTGACGATTTTTATTATTTCCACCGCCTGCATTTACTGTAATTGGAGTTTGATTATTGTGATTTTTGTTTTTTAATTCATTAGCATGAGTTAAAGCCGAACTTTCATCAATATGTAACTCGTTATTCGTCATCTCTTTAAATTGCTTAAAAATCACATCATCCGTTACCGAATCTTTATTCCAGTTGACGTATGATTTTTTTAAGTGATTGGCAATTAAACGAGTTAATTCTTTTTTCTCAGGGCCTTCTTCAAATGATTTAGCCGCTTCTATAATTCGCTCAATTGTTTTTCCATAATGTTTGTAGCGTATTTTAGTTGCTGGATAAGGTACATTTTTAGGCTTGGTTGTAAAGGTCTCAGCATTAGGTCGTGGATAAGGAGAATCTACATCTAATTGAAATTTAGAAATCAAAAACAAATGATCCCATAATTTATGTGTAAAATCTGCAATGTCACGCAAATGAGGATTTAACTGTCCCATGATTTGAATAATAGCTCTGGCACACTTATTTCGCTCATCTCTATCTTCAATAGTGATGCAATAATCTATCATTACCTGAATATTTCTTCCGTATTCAGGAATCTCCAATTTTGGAAGCTGTGTATTATATTCCATAGTGTATTTAAAAGTTTAAAGTTAAGAAATTTAGACCGTTGTTTTGAGGCTTTTAAAAGAGATATAAAGAGTCGAAGGTTAATAAACTCAACTCTTATCAAAAGATGTTTTAGAGTAAAAACTCACTCTACAAAATAAACGATATGTAAAAATACGAAAACTATTTGATGTTTTTCACCATCACAAAATCATTCATTTGATATCCATCACCAATATCAAAATCTTCTACTCTATCGATTTTAAATCCATTTTTAAAATAGAAATTAATCGACTTATAATTTTGTCTATTTACTGTGAGTGTCAGTGATTTAGGATGGATTGTTTTAATTAACAAATGAAGCACTTCTGTTCCTATTCCTGAATTTGATTTTTGCTGATCGATATAAAATTTATGAAGAAAATAATCCGCATTGTTTTCGGAACTCACTGATAAAAATCCAATTGTTTCGGTATTGTTTTTTATCAAATAAAATGCATGTTTTTTCTCTGTTAATTGTTCCACTAAACTTTGATGATTATACATTTTATCCAACATATAATCCACCTGAACCTGACCAATAATATTGACGTAATGATCATTCCAAATTTGCTTTGCTAAATTGGCAATAGTATCTAAATCTTTTTGCTGAGCTATGGTAATATGTATCATCAAACAAGTATTTATGTATCTTTACAACCTAAATTAAATCATTTCTAATTGAAACCGAATATACAGCAAAAAATTTCAATCAAAAACCGTAGAGCTAGTTTCGACTATAGTTTTCTTGAAAAATATACCGCAGGCATTGTGTTGGTTGGCACCGAGATTAAAGCTATTAGAGAAGGAAAAGCCTCTTTGGTAGATAGCTTTTGCTATTTTAGAAATGGAGAATTATTTATTAAAAACCTTAATATTAGTATTTATACGGAAGGTAATTTATACAATCACGAGCCAACACGCGAACGTAAACTATTATTAAACAAACAGGAATTAACTAAACTGCAAAAAAAAATGATGGATAAGGGTTTAACCATCATCCCTACTCTTTTATTTACATCAGATAGTGGTTATGCTAAAGTTGAAATTGCCGTTGCAAAAGGCAAGAAAAACTATGACAAACGCGACGATTTAAAAACCAAAGATTTGAATAGAGAAATGGACAGAAAATTTAAGTAATTAACATCGTTTAATACTTAGTAAACAACAAAAACATTAATTTTACAATAACATTTATAAATCATACGATGAAAAAAATATTCTTCTTAGCCTCATTAATAAGTTTAGCTTGTATTTCATGTAAATCAAAAAAAGAAGCTGTGAAAACAACCGAAAATACAGCAAACACTGCAACTAGTTCAGTTGATACCCCAGTAACTTATCGTTTAATAGTATCTTTTATTAGTAAGGGGGCTGGAACAGATAGACAAAAACGCACGGCTTTTTTAGCTTATGTTGATGGACACGCATTAAAACCTGCTTACAAAACAGTAACTTGGGGACGCGAAGGAGAAACAGATTATTGTTTTAATCTATCTGAATTAACGGCAAAAAAAGATTTAGTGACATTTATAGATGAAATTAAAAAAATAGCAGCAGGGTCGGATATGATGAATCTTACTGAAAATGCCGAATGTCAGCATAAAGGCAGATAATGTATAAGTATGATTTTAATCAGAATCATTATAAATAGCTTATTTTTCAACAAAAAATAAGTTTTCACCTTAAAATTGTGGAAAATCGAGTCCTTTACGGCTCGATTTTTTTTTTACTTTTGTACCCTAACTAAAATTAAATTCTTTTTAAAATGAACGAAATTGGATTAAAAGCACAAGATGCTTCTGTTGCCCAATTAGGCTTAGCAAATGTTGAAATGGCTTATTGGAACTTGCATCCATCTGAACTAGTTGAAGAAACTATTATTCGTGGACAAGGTGTATTAACTGATGTTGGTGCTTTAGCTATTGATACTGGAGAATTTACTGGTCGCTCTCCTAAAGATAAATTTGTTGTTTATGACGAAAACACTAAAGATAGCGTTTGGTGGGGTGATGTAAACAACCGTTTTGAATCTGATAAATTTGATGCTTTACATAACCGTATGTTAGCATACTTAGGTAAAAAAGAAGTTTGGGTACGTGATGCTTATGCTTGCGCTGATCCATCTTTTAGAATTAATATTCGTGTGGTAAACGAAACTCCTTGGAGTAACTTATTTTCATACAACTTATTTTTACGCCCTACTGCTGCCGAAATTAAAACATTTAAGCACGATTGGGTTATTTTAAATGCTCCAGGGTTTATGGCTGATCCAAAAATTGATGGAACTCGCCAACATAACTTTGCTATTATTAACTTTACTAAAAAAGTAATTTTAATAGGTGGTACTGGTTATACAGGCGAAATTAAAAAATCAATTTTTGCTGTATTAAATTATATTTTACCTCACGAGAAAAAAGTGCTTTCAATGCACTGTTCTGCTAATATTGGTAAAGATGGTGATACTGCTATTTTCTTTGGTTTATCTGGAACTGGAAAAACAACTTTATCTGCTGATCCTAACCGTAAATTAATTGGTGATGATGAGCATGGATGGGCTGATAGTTCGGTATTTAACTTTGAAGGTGGTTGCTACGCTAAATGTGTGGATTTAACTGCTGAAAAAGAACCACAAATTTTTAATGCTATTAAATTTGGCTCGTTATTAGAAAACATTAACTACTACGAAGGAACAACTACTGTAAACTACGCTGATATTTCTCGTACAGAAAACACACGTGTAAGTTACCCAGCTAATTATATTGATAATGCTGTAACTCCTGCCATTGGAGATATTCCTAAAAATATTTTCTTTTTAACTTGCGATGCATTTGGTGTTTTACCTCCAATCTCTAAGTTAAACACAGGTCAAGCGATGTATAACTTTATTAGTGGTTACACAGCAAAAGTGGCTGGTACCGAAATGGGTATTACTGAGCCTACAACAACTTTCTCTGCTTGTTTTGGTAAAGCGTTTTTACCTTTACACCCAACAAAATATGCTGAGTTATTAGGAGAGAAATTAAAGAAACACAATGTAAACGTTTGGTTATTAAACACTGGATGGGTTGGTGGTTCTTACGGTGTTGGTAACCGTATTAAATTATCTTATACTCGTGCTTTAATTACTGCAGCTTTAAATGGAGAATTAGATAAAGCAGAAATGGGTACAACTAATTTCTTTGGATTAAAATTCCCTAAAACATGTAAAGATGTTCCAACTGAGATTTTAGATCCTCGTAATTCATGGTCTGATAAAGCAGCTTACGATGCAAAAGCTAAAAACTTAGCGGAGCAATTCATCAAAAACTTTGACCAATATGCTTCGGCAGCAAATGCTGAAATTTTAGCGGCAGCTCCAAAAATTGAGCAAGAAGCTTAATTCATATATACTATAAAAAAAATCCCCCCAACAGTAGTGTTGGGGGGATTTTTTTTTAGTAATGTCACTTCGAGTTATTCGACGAAGGAGAATCGTATCGAGAAGTAATTGCAACTTAATTTTCGCTTTCTTTGCCAGACTAAATATAGAGGCAAATTATTACTTTTTGTCTTAATACAAAAAGTTGCCAAAAAATCAAGGCTCTTTAAAATGGTAATAAAATAAAGTATTTTATTGATTCAATTCTTCTAAAGATAATCCTGCTGTATTAGCTGTTGAAACCCAAGTTGTGCCAGATTTTTTAAATACTTCAACACCTAAGCCATATACGTCTCTAAAATTCTGTTGTAAGTTAGCTGCCGTCATATGAGGAGTAATGGTTATTTCTCCAGATTCATGAATGGTGCGACACTCTGATAATAACGCACTATGTTTGCAATACTCATTATCCGCTGCTCCAGATGATTGATGTGGCTTGGCATGAAATTCTAATTTTAAATTAGAAAAAGAGGCGCTAAATTCTTCCTGAATAGCAAATACTTTTCGGTGATCGTTAATGGCAATTTTCATAACACAAGATTTATAGGATTAATAATACCTACAAGTTAGGGATTATTAATCCATACTCAAATGATGAAAATCATGTATATAATAAAATAAAAATGATAATTGATTTAAAATCCACTCAACAACTTTATCTCGTTGCGATACAATACCAATTTTTTATCGTTCTCTAATTGCTTTAATAAACGAGAAATCACTACCCTACTCGTCCCCATCTCTTCCGCTATTTGATTGTGTGATAACTGAATAGATGATTTACCTGAAACTTTAGTTTTGTTTTTAAGGTACTTTATTAAGCGCTCATCTAATTTATTAAAAGCAATACTTTCCAACGATTTTAATAACTCATTAAAACGCTGTGTAAAGCTATTGAAGATATAACTTTTCCAGCTTGGATATTTTACCAACCACTCGTCTAATTTTTCATGAGGGATGCCAATTAACTCTAGATTATCTTCGGCAATGGCTTTAATCTCACTTTTCTTTGCCTCCATACAACACGTATAAGCCATGGCGCAACTTTCGTTTGAACTTAAATAATATAATAAAATTTCTCTATCCTCTTCATCTTTACGCATCACTCTGATAGTGCCACTTAAAATTAAAGGCATAAATTTTATTTTTTTGCCATAATCCATAATCACATCACCTTCTTTAAAGGTCATCACATTATCAAGGGCAACAATTTCGTCAATTAATTTTGACTCTAATATTAAACTCAGTTTTTCTTTTATACCAATTGACATCATTAATGATTAAAATAATTAATTCTAATTTACAAATTATCTGAATTCGTAGGTAGTGCCTTTTAACTGTGTTAACAAAGTTTGTGGTTCGTCAGTAGCCGTTGCTCTGCCTTCTAATTTTGGTGCTACTGGCGAATGATCTTTTAAATACTCTATAATCACATCATGCATTAATAAAGGTGATTTTTTTGGATTTTTCACATGCTCAATTCTACACAACGTATCATCTGGATCTCCCTCTCGTTCACAGGCTACAATACTATATTCTTTTGCTAAATCAATTGGCTCCCCTCCTACTTTTACGGAGTTGACTCTTTTACCAAACTCGTTACCAATGGTAAAGTTTACCTCCATGCCATTGTATCGCACAAACCAACCACCAAAACGTTTGGATGGATCTTTAGCAAAAGCATTTTGCAATTCTTTCTCTAACCAATTCCACACTTGCTTACCTGTTACAATACCAGTTTTTGCTTCACTATTTACTGGTAACATGTTCCATAAAAATTCTTTAGTAATAGTTGCTACACCTGTTTTTGGGTCAACAGCCAAAGGTTGGCAAAATCTGAAACCGTTTGATAAAGCAATGTCTGGTTTAAATTTCCATTTAATAGCATCCGTTATTAAGTTATCCATAGGAGTTTCCATCACAAAATAACGCACCAAAGGAGTTGTGCTAGTACCAATAACGGTTTGCATATCTTTTTTAAATGGCTCGTAGGCTTTGTCAATCATCGCCTGCATGTTTTTATCAGCAGGAAATTTCACAGGATCCACATCTAATAATTCATACTTCGTATCAATTAATTTTCCGTTTTCAATAATTAAATCTAGTTTTCCTAAGAACGAACCAAAGGCACCGCACTCAATTACTTTTGTGTACTTACCTTGAATAGGCACACGCACACGTTCATGAGTATCAGCTCCTAAAATCATATCAACACCCTGAGCAGCTGGATTGTTTGCTAAACCCACTTGTTGTGCTAAACCCATATGAGTAGCAACTAACACAACAGCACAACCTTCAACTTCTCTCAATAACTTCACATACTTTGCTAAGTTAACTTCAGCATGATCAAAACGTAAGCCTTCGCTATAGGCTGGCGATTGGCGTTTAGGAATTAAATGATCGGTATAACCAATCACTCCCACTTTTACACCTGCAATATATTTAATCCAATAAGGTTGGTACACTAATTCTCCATTATCGGCATCAGTAGTTTTATGCCACATGTTAGCGCAAATTTTAGCCGCGTTAGCATGTCCCATATCATACAACATTTTCTTTTTCTTGTAAACCACTTCCCAGTTACCTGGCAACATTAAGTCGTAACCTAAATTATTAAAAATAGGAATTAAAGCCTCGCCCTCTGTTAAAGAAGCAACGGCATGACCATGGAAATAATCACCTCCATCATACACAATGGTATTGGCTGGATTTTTCTTTTTATAAGCATCAATCATAGTTTTTAAAACCGCCATGCCACCACGCTTTTTATAAACAGCTTGATTGTTTTCCCAAAAAAATTCATCATGAGTATTAATTTGAGAATGGATATCTGTTGTGATTAAAACCGTAATCGTTTCTTTTTTAGCAGCAGCTGTATCATCCATTAAATCTGTTTCATCAGAGATTGTATTTGATGCAATCACCTCTGTTAAAGGATTAAATACCGTTGCTAATCCTATCAAGGCAGATTTTTTAATAAACTCTCTGCGGTTATCAGATGTTGTTTCTTTAGTCTCTTTAGTACTCATAATTTTTATTTTTTATGGATTATTAATATACGATTAAATTTTAAAATCAAGTATGAAATTTAAATTAATCATATTCACTTTATTATAAACATATTTTAAATTATTATATGTTTCGCCTTCTTTAATTTTATAAGCTACAATAACTTTCATTTCTAAGCCTTTTAAAAATTTACGGAAAGAATAAGACGCATCATAATTAATTTGATGATAAGAAGGCACACCATATTTATTTAAACGATAATCTTTTACATCAGGTAATTGGTAATAGCCATAACCTAAGCCAGTTTTAAATTTTCCTTCAAAAGCATTGAGAGATGTTTTAAGTAAAAAAGCGTGAACATTCCCTAAACCCTCATTACGTTCGCGAGGTAAAAAAGTATAAAAAGGTTCTTTTCCCCACTCTCTTGGCATTAAATATCTTCCGTCACCAGTAATGTGCGTGTAGTTTAATGAAGTATTTATTTTTTTATTTTTAATTCCAATCTGAGCACTAATCACATTAGATTGAAATCCTTTATTAACATATGTTTTTTTAGGATCACTATTTCCTCCATTGTTAATAGCATCTTGATGAAGATACATGACACCTTGGTATAATTTAGTTTTATCATTTAATGATTGAGTGGTGTTAATTTCGATCATGGCTGTATTCATCACATTGTCAAATAAGCCATTCCAAAGATTAATCTTTAATTTATCATTGGGTTTAAAATAAACATTTGCAATTGCTAATCCAGCACTACTAATATGCTCATGATAATTTGATTTTGAACCATCAATATTAACTCCAGAGGGATTAATCCCCATTGAATTTGCTAAAGAAAACCATTGAACAGTAGAACGAGGAGAAATTTTCCAAATCCAACCGCCATTAATTCCAAACTTTTTTGATTCATTCATATTTAACCAAACTCCTTCGGATATTGTTGGACGCATTCTTCCGTCTTGTGGATTGATAAAAGGTGTATTGATATTTATTTTTCCAACGGTAATAGCACTTTTTGATAAATTATATTTCAAATAAAGTTCCTCTAATCTATCCAAATCATTTTTATTAGCTGGATTTTCTACATCAAACAAACCTACTTCATATCTATTAGGACTTAATGTTAAAGAATCTGGTAATTCTATTTTTGAAGAATATAAATTATAAATAAAAAATCCACTTACTCCCACTTGAAAACCATAAATTGGTCGTGTTAAAACGCCAATACCTGCGCCTGAAGCTAAGGCATAATCATCTTTCAAGGAACCTTCATTAATAGTTCCCATAGCAAACGTACGAGTGTGTGCCTCCCAATGTGCTTGTAGGAAACAATCTTTTAAACACAAGGAATCTTTTGGCTTTAAAGAAATATGATGATTATCTACTCCATTATGCTGAGCATGCTCTTGAGAGAATAGATTGGTAGTTAATAGATACAACAATCCCATTAAATAATAGGTGATATTATTTTTCATTTCAAATTATTTAATTAAAATTTAGTTTCCTGCTTTAATGTAACTCCAGCCTTGTTCTTGTTTGCTCACAATTTCTACTATTCCTGCTGGTACAAAACCAGATACGGAAATAATTTTTGAGCGGTCTACTTTTCTTTCTTTAATAGAAAATTCACAGGCATTAAACACCACACCTTTTTCGGCTAATATTTTAATCTTATCTTCTACAATGGTTTTTCCAGACACCAACATATCCAAACCAGCGCCATGACAAACCACTTCAATTTTTGTAGATGGCGACACACTTAAAATATTATTAAACTGTTTGATTAATTGTTTATGAGCCGTTGTATCGCCAGAAGTTAATTGAAAAATAATTTTATGTTCTGGTTTTTGATTATCTAACTTTGCTTGTGCTTTTACTGTAAAAGAAAACAATGCTAATAATACAACTACCGATATTTTATTGAAAAATGATTTCATGATTTTTAGTTTTTAAATTATACTTTACTCTTTTTGGTGACTGAGCCTGTCGAAGCCGCTTTTTTCATGGCCTCCAATTTTTCCTTAATTGGTTTGTACGGGCCATATTTATGTTGTTTTTCATCAAAGCCATCTGCATATGGACCAAATGGATGATCAAAAGGTTTTTCTTCAATTTTTGGCCAATCTTTTTTAATGTCCTTTTTAGGACGAGATTGTGAATTGACAAATGCTGCTACATCCCAAGCTTCTTCGTCGCTTAACTGAGGACTATTGTGACTAGCTCCCAACGGCATATTATACTTGACATACTTTGCAAAGTTCGACATTCGGTACAAACCCGCTCCATCATTATAACTGTTTTTACCCCACAATGGCGGATAAGTATAAGCCGTTTTTTCAGCATTCATTAAACCTAATCCATCTGCTTGATGACAAGATTGACATTTTTCGGAATAAATAGTTTTGCCTTTTTCTGGATCAGCAGCTCTATCTAAAAAAGCTAAGTCTTTAAAACCAGAACCAATTGGTTTCTCTCCTTTTTTCACATCTTTACCTAACCATTTAATGTAAGCTACAATACCTTGCATTTCTTTAGAGGTTGTATCCAAAGCTTTACCATTTAAGCTACGTTCAAAACAATCATTCACACGTTTATACATATTTTCAATAGCACCTGAACGAGCTCTAAATTTTGGATAAGTGGATGCCACAGCAGAATAGTTATTACCATAAACTTTTGTACCAGCATCTAAATGGCAATTCTGACAATTCATTCCATTGGTTGAAGCTTTAAATACTTTGCCATTTTCACCAAAATACTCTGATGTATGGGCAATTAAATCTTTACCATACAAAATCAAATCTTTGTTTGACTCTTGATCTAAAGTGGCAACATCTGGTGCCATCCAATAATTAGTCGTATCCTTTGGAGTTAATGCTTCTTGTTTTGCCGACTCTGTAAATAATCCATTTTTATCAGGAACAGCTACTTCAATTTTTTTCTCCACTTTAGCCCTAGGTGCAGGAACAAATACTGCAAATAATACTATCAGGGCTACAATAAACACCACTAATAGAATAATGACATTTATAAGTTTACTAACAACGGGTGCTAATGGATTATTATTTTTTGAATTCTCTTCCATAACTGTAATTTTATTTAGTGAGGTAATTTATCTTTTATTGCTCCGTATAAATAAGTACCAATGATTGCAAATAAAAATACAACAATCATAGCAATATATCCATACCCAATATTAACAACCATTGGTCCTGGACAAGCTCCACTTAAAGCCCAACCTAAACCAAAAATAGTTCCACCAATTAAGTAACGCATAGTAGATTTATCTTTTGGATAAAATAGAATAGGATTACCTTTTACATCTCTTAATTTGTATTTCTTAATTAAAGCAACTCCTATGGCTCCAAGTATAACAGCAGTGCCAATGATGCCATACATGTGAAAAGCTTGAAAGCGGAACATTTCTTGAATTCTAAACCAAGAGAATGCTTCTGATTTAGCCATTACGATACCGAATAAGGTACCTAGTAATAAAAATTTTAATAATTTCATAATCTATTTTTAAAGTATTAAAGGAAGTAAAACAAAAGTCATTAATAAACCACCGATAAAAAATCCGATGACAGCAATTAAGGATGGTAATTGTAAATCTGATAATCCGCTAATGGCATGACCAGATGTGCAGCCTCCTGCATAACGAGCACCGAAACCAACTAGTAATCCACCTATTGCTAAGATTAAAAATCCTTTTAAAGTGAATAATGATTCGATACTAAACAATTCATCTGGTTGCGCTGACGTTGGAGCTGATATTCCTAGCTTAGCTAAATCTGATATTGTGTTTTCTGAAATTTGAACTGGATTACCGTCTGACAAAAACTGACTGGAAATAAATCCACCTAAAATAGCACCAAGCAAAAATACTAAGTTCCAAATTTGCGAACGCCAATTAAAATCGAAAAACTTTACAAATTTTCCGCCGCCAGCAGCCGAACAAATAGTTCTTAAGTTAGCCGAAAATCCAAATGATTGTCCGAAGAAAATTAATAGGAACATAATAGCGGCAATTAATGCTCCAGAAACCCACCATGTCCAAGGTTGTTGAATAAATTCTAACATATTGATTAATTTTTTAAATGATAAGAAATAATTGGTTTAAATAAATGGTTGATTAATTTTTCGGTAGCACTTTGATGAAATAAACCACCTTTACCATGCGTTCCAATACAAATAATATCCATTTCTTGCATTTGATTAAAATGAATCACTCCATTCTCAACATCACTATCATTTAATACATGCTTTTCGAAATTTGAAATACTATTTGCTAAAGCAAACTCATCCATTTTTGAAAATGTAGCATTTTTACTAATATCAGATGTGTCTTTCGAAATCTGCAATAAATGAACTTTAGTATTGAACGCTTTGATTAATTTATGTAACAATGCTAAATTTTCATTCTTTGGATTAGAGAAATCATGAACCAATAAAATATGTTCGATAATTAAATCAGAACGGTCACACATCAGTGATAATAATGGAACGGTAGACTGACGGGCAATCATTTGCGTTTCGGAACCTGATAATTTTTCCTTTAAGCCCCAAGAACCTTTTGTACCCATCACGATTAAATCAAATTGATTCAATTGAGCGTAAGAAACAATTTTGTCAGTTAGCTTACCCAACTCTAAATGTGTTTGAATATCTGTCCCATACAACGTTTTTAGATTATTCAATTTTCGCTCTGCAATTGTTTTTTGAGAGATAACATAATCAACACTGATTTCACCGCAAGTTTGAATGTTTCCGTTTTTATCCATGGTTACTGTATCAGGAACACCTAATACGTGCATAAAATGAATGTCTACAGGAATTTTTTCTTCCAGTTTTTTCACCATTAGGTAAGCATATTCTGCTTGTACCGAAAAGTCTGTAGGGATTAACACTTTTAATGATTCCATAATTTATTTATATTGATTGACGTTTTGCCAGCTACCGCCGTTAGTTACATTTTTTAAACCTTTTGATTCCAAGGTTCGCTTTGCCATACCGCTTCTATTTCCACTTCTGCAGCAAGTAATCACATGGTTATAAGCTTTTAACTTATCTACATTTGCTCCTACTTGCTCTAACGGAATATTAATAGAACCTTTTACATGCCCCGAAGCAAATTCTGATTTGCTTCTCACATCTACAATCACAGCGCCGTCTTTAATCAATTGGGCCAAATCAACTGAATTGGATTTAAATAAATTTTTGAATATTGATAACATAGTATTTCGTTTTTATAGAACAAAGATATGACCTAAGTCATTTTTGAAACGGTTACAAATGTTACATAAGAACTTATAAAACAAAAAAAGCGTCCGCCAGCTGGCGGACGCTTTTAAAGAAATTAAAGAGTAGATTATAACAAAGTAGAAGGACAAACGTAATCAGTTACTTTAAACAAATTACTTGCTTTTAAGGCATTAAAGCCACCAGTCACATCAATTAAGTTATTGTATCCTCTCGCTTTTAAAATCGAAATAAAAACCATGGAGCGATACCCAGATGCACAATGCACATAGTACTTTTTATCTTTATCAATTTTAGTCATGCTATCATTAATAAAATCCAAAGGAGCATTCATCGCATCTACAACATGCTCGCTGCTATATTCACTTGCTTTTCTGGCATCAATAATATTTATTGGTTCTTTTTTACTGATTTCAGCTAATTCTTCAGCACTTACCGAATGAATTTGATCAATATCCTTATTTGCAGCTACCCAAGCATTAAATCCTCCTTTTAAATAACCAAGAGCATTATCATACCCAACTCGCGCTAAACGTGTAATGACTTCGGCTTCTCTACCCTCATCAGCTACAATTAAAATTTCTTGTTTTACACTTGGAATTAATGTTCCAACCCAAGTAGCAAAACTTCCATCAATACCAATGTTAACCGAATTAGGAATAAACCCTTTATTAAAATCTTGAGGTTTACGCGTATCAATAATTAAAGCCTGAGTTTCGTTAGCTGCTGCTTCAAATTCAACCACCGATAAAGCTCTTGAACCTTTTTGCATCACGTTATCAATACTCTCATAACCCTTAATATTCATTAATACGTTTTGCGGAAAATAACCCGGAGGCGGTACTAAACCAGTTAAAATTTCTTTAATGAATTGCTCCTTCGTTAATTTAGGATTCAAGGCATAATTTACTTTCTTTTGATTTCCAAGCGTATCCGTTGTTTCCTTACTCATATTTTTACCACAAGCACTACCTGCTCCATGATTAGGATACACAATTAAATCATCGCTTAAAGGCATAATTTTGTTTCGTAACGAATCATATAAATGACCAGCTAATTTTTCTTCTGTCAAATCAGCAATAACATGTTGAGCTAAATCTGGGCGACCTACGTCTCCAATAAATAAAGTATCTCCACTAATAATACCATGTTCTTTTCCATTCTCATCAATTAACAAGTAGGTAGTACTTTCCATGGTATGACCTGGTGTATGAATTACTTTCACACTATAATTCCCTACTTTAAAGATTTGACCATCTTCTGCAATAGTTGCTTTGTAAGCAGGTTTAGCTGTTGGCCCAAAAACGATTTCGGCACCTGCATTTTTCATTAAATCTAAATGCCCGCTCACAAAATCCGCATGAAAATGGGTTTCAAACACATATTTAATTTTAGCATTATCTTTTTTTGCTTTATCCATATAAGGTTGAACTTCTCTTAATGGATCAAAGATGGCTGCTTCACCGTTATTTTCTAAATAGTATGCTGCATGAGCAATGCATCCTGTATAAATTTGTTCTACTTTCATTTTATTCTTTTTTAAATGTTTATTTTAATTTATTTAATGTCTCAATATTTAAATGAATTAAGGGCATCTGCTTCCACATTTACTCATAATTTAGTTTTTAGTAACACCTTGGTGTGATGAATTCAATGTTTTATTATCAGAATCAGTTGTCTTTTTCGAAGGTGATAATTTATAAATTAGGTATCCAAACCCCGCCCCTAAATGAAGAAGTACGATTATAAAAATGATAGTTGAAAGCATGACTTATAATTTTAAAGATTAACGATACAAATTTCGTTTAACTTTAAATAATGCTATATGATGAAAATCAGTTTTTAAGGGAAATTTATTCTATAAAAAAATTAAGTAACAAATGTTACAAAAACGATGCGTTATCCCATTGAGCATTATTTAATCCTTTTCGGATACCAATTACATAATATGTAAACATCGATGATAAAAAAACAACACACCAAAAAAAATAAGCCATTCTAATCATCGAAAAATAATCGATATTAGGTTTTGTTGTAATAAAAGTTGTGGGCGTTATAATAGTTAATATAGAAGAAAGCAGTACTATGTAGATAAATAAAAATTCAACATTTCGATACGGTAAAGAAGTCATTTTTCGATATTTCGAATATTCTCTACCCCATTGATAAATAAAATAATATTCTCCATTACCGATATCAGCAAATAGCAATTGTTGAGTATTAGGGTATTTTGAAGAGAAATTAGCAACCTCGGTTAAAATCTTAAAATTTAAAGTGTGTTCTGTTTGTATCTCAAAAGCAGTTGCTTTAATTCTAGCATTATAAGGTAATTCAGATTTATAACACTTACTATCTAAAAAACGTAACCGGCAATTTTCACAACTTTTTTTAATATCTCTTTCTGAAAAAACCTTTGCTGAATCAAGTTTTGATTTAACTAGTACTTGAGTATTATTAGATGATTGTATCAAAGAAATTTCTCTAGATAAAGCATCTCCTTGTAAAATAGAATAAGCTTCTGCTAATAAACTATTTTCAACATGTTCTATATTTTTTCGTCTTTGAAAGATTAAATCTTTTAAAATATCCATGTTACATAAAAAAGCACATACAAATTTAATCATAATCACCATCACTCTCTTTATACAATCTCGTTTTTAACAATTCGCTCTGTGACATTTGTTACCGTTTTAAGTTTGTTTTCAATAGTATCTTTACTTAAAATTTAATGTCATGGAAAATCAAATCATCATAGGAAAAAGAGCTAGTTCTAATTTTTTTAGAAAAATGGGAACTCAATTAGATTTAGAGAAAGGTTTATACAAAGCTTATGAAAGTGTATTAGGAATGACTTCCGGATCTTGGAAAAAAACACCCAAGTTTGATTATATATTATTATTCAAAACTTTGTATATCAAATGCGAAGGTTGTAGTCCAGAAGATTTTGAAGATGGACATGGGGCTGTTTATCAAATAAGTTTAGTGTACAACAAAAACAGAAAACTAATCGTTCATGAAAGTAAAGAAAAAGAAGAGATTTTTGCCTTGGCAGAAAAACTAAAATCCTTTTATCATATTAAAATAAAAGATTCGGCGAGTGATAGAAGAAATCCAAAGTGGATTGATTAATTTAGAACTATGATTACTTCTGAAAAAATCTTTAAAGAATACAAAGGTGTTTTACTAGCAACAATTATTGGCCTAATAGCTTATTTTAGTTCCAATTTTTTACCATCATCACTCAACAGTATTTTATTAGCCTTAATAATAGGAATGCTTATGGGTAATTTCATAAAAATCCCTGATAGTTTCCAATCAGGAATAGGTTTCACAAGTAGTAAACTATTGGAATTTTCTATTTTATTTTTGGCATTTAGCATTAATTATACTCATATTGCCAATTTAGGAGGAAAGAGTTTTAGTGTTATTGCTATTATGGTAATTGTTATGCTATTAATTACTTATTACTTAGCCATAAAAGTAAAATGTCCTGGTTCTACTGGTTGGTTAGTTGGTTTTGGAACTGCAATATGTGGTTCTTCAGCTATCGCCGCACTATCTCCCAGTATCTCAAAAAACAAAGATGATATTGCTATTTCGATGGCAGTTGTTAATTTATTTGGAAGTGTTGGTATGATTGCATTGCCAATCATATTACAAAATTTCAATTTAAACACTACTCAAATGGGATTAATGATTGGAGGCACTCTACATTCAGTTGGTAATGTTGCGGGGACTGGATATTCAATAAGTAATGAAGTTGGTGAAGCTGCTATTACATTTAAACTTGCCAGAGTAGCGCTATTATCTCCCGCTCTCATATTTTTTAATTATTTAGTAAATAAAAACAAGGTTAAAAATGTAAAGGACTTTTTTAATTTACCTTGGTATTTATGGAGTTTTATCGGCGTAACTATACTTAGTTCTTTTATAGACTTCCCTTCCTTTTTTTTAGAAATCATGGAAACTCTAGGAAAAATAATTTTAACCATTGCTATGGCTGCCATTGGATTAAAAGTAAGTTTTAAGAAATTGTATTTCTCAGGAAAAAGTGGAATTATATTTGGGTTGGTAATATTTATAGTCCAAATTTTATTGGTTGCTGGTTTAATGCTTATTATATAAATAAGAATAAATATTTATAAATAAATTTAATATAATAAAATGCGGATAAGGTTAATTCGCTTCGCTTTTAAATTATACTGTCTCTAGTAATTCGTGTCTGTATTTATCAAGGATACTTGATTTAGATAAAAAGCCAATATAGATTTCATTTTCTACCACAGGTAAATTCCATTGTCCAGATTCTTCAAACTTGCGCATAATAGTAAAAATATCTTCTTTCGTATCAATTACCATCGAAAGTTTACGCATCACTTCTTTAGCCGTCACTTTATCATATAACTCAGGGTTAAACATTTCTTCTCGGATATTATCTAAATAAATAACACCCAATAATTTATTATTCAATTTTACTACAGGAAAGATATTACGTTTTGAATGTTTAATCGTTTCTACAATATCCCGAAGGGTGGCTTTAAAATGAATGGTGGCAAAATCAGTTTCAATCATTTCTTTTACATCAATTTTACTTAAAATACTAGTGTCTTTGTTTTCAGAGATAATCGTCCCTCTATCTTTCAATCTTCTAATATCTAAAGATTGTGGATGAAAATGTTTTACTATAACATAACTAATGGATGAAACCATCATTAAAGGAATAATTAACTCATAACCTCCTGTAATTTCAGCAATTAAAAAAATAGCAGTTAATGGTGCATGGAACACTCCACTTAAAATACCTGCCATTGCCACAATGGTGAAATTACTCACTGGGATATCTTTAAATCCAATTAAGTTAAGAAAAAAAGAAAAAGAAAATCCTAAATAAGCTCCTACAAATAATGACGGAGCAAAGTTCCCCCCGTTACCACCACTTCCCAGTGTAATCGCCGCAGCAATAGTTTTAAATAATAATGTTAAAATAATAAATAGAAATAATAACCACTTATTATCAATTAAATTTAAAAGTAAACTATCTTTAATTAAATCATCTGTTCTAAATTCAGACAGTGCTTTGATGCTTTCGTACCCTTCTCCAAATAAACTAGGGAACAATGCAAATAAAAATGCTAATGAAAGACCACCAATAATCCATTTAGTAAATCGCGATTTAATTTTATGAAATTTTGACTCTACTTTGTCAAAAAAAATAACGTAATACAGAGAAACCATACCTGCCAATAATCCTAATATGACATAAAAAAAGAAATTATTAGAATCAAAAGGTTCCTTTAATTTAAAAAACAACAAATTACTTTCGTGTAAAATAATTTTTGAAATTAATGCGCCTGAAGCAGCCGCTATTAATAGTGGAATAAAAGTAGTTATACTAATATCAACCAAAATAACTTCTAACGCAAATAACACACCTGCGATTGGCGCATTAAATGCTCCAGCAATACCACCCGCGGCACCTGCAGCCAACAACAATGTTCTATCTTTATAACTTAATTTATAAGTACGAGCAAAATTGGAGCCTATGGCTGAACCTGTACTAACAATTGGCGACTCTAAACCTGCTGAACCACCAAAACCAACAGTGAAGGCACTTGTAATAACATGAGAATACATTTGACGAAATGGTAAAAAGCTACTTTTTTTGGCTATAGAAAAAAGAATATCGGTATTACCCTTACTTAATTGATTGTGTAAAATATACTTAATAATTAAAATTGTGACGCCGATACCAATTAAAGGAAGAACTAAATACAAATACTTAAAATCATATTTTAAAAGGAATTCATCTACTAAATAATGTCGAATAGCATGGACAAATAACTTTAAAATAACAGCAGCAATACCTGCAGAAACACCAACTAAAATACTTGAGAAAATTAGAAATTGTTTTTCTGAAGTTTTCTCATGAATCCAATTAATAGCTTTTTCTATAAAATTTATTTTTTTTAAATTCATAATAGGGATGCTAATTTAGTGTTTTCTAACTTAGTCTATTGTAATAACTTGTTTTTTATTAGATATTAAGCCAAACATCATTACTAAAACAGATAACAATACAACCTGTATAACCATAGATTTATTAATAAAATTAACGTTTTGAGAAGGCAAAATACTTAGAAATAAAAGAATAGTAATTAATCCTCTTGGCGCCACATACAAAAGTGGATAAATAGATAATTTTGATAATTTTAAGGCAAACCATCTAACAAAAACAATAGCAAAAACAATAGCCATTGCCCAAGGTAAAGTTTGAGTATCTAATATTTCATTCATATTCATTAAAAAACCGAATAATATAAAAAACAGGGTTCTAATTAAAAATGATGTTTCAAATGAAATTTCTCTAAATTTAGATACTTCTTTATCTAGTTTAGTTGGTCTAAACTTTTCCATCCATTTATAGTGTTTGATTTCATCTAAGTTTCCTAAAAACAACCCAAATACTAAAATAAAAATCAAGCCTGGTAAATGATAAATTTTTGACAATAAATAAATTAATATTACTAATAAAATAATTGGTGTATACGTAACATGATGCTTTATACGACTTAATAAAAAAGAAAGGCATAAAACGGATATAAAAGAAATAAAAATGATTAATAGAATTTGCCAAGAGAAATTTAAAAATGAACTTGCAGTAATTGTATCATTTAAGGAAACAAAATTAAAAAACAATACTCCAAAAATATCAGACAAACTACTTTCATAAATAATAAATTCTTTATCATTTGATGATAAATTACTAACACTAGGTATTGCGATTGCGCTACTAATAACACAAAAAGGGATAGCATTTACTAAACTATTTTTAAGTGAAACGTCTCCCAAAAAATGAAATAAAGAAGCTATTATAATTGATAACACAATCATTGGAATTAAAGCTAACAAAAATGATTTTTTAATAATTGGAAACTTTGATTTATTTAACTCAAGCTCTAATGCACTTTCTAAAACAATAAGAATTAATCCTATTGTACCTAATAATGGCAACAAAGAATTTAAATCAGGTATATTAATATCAAAAAATGGGATACTCTGACGAACTAACCAACCCAAAAGAATTAACAAAAATACAGAAGGTATTTTTGTAAAAACAGAGCTAATGTCGAACACATAGGCTATTAACAGAAGGGAACAAAGTGTTATAATAATTGTCATAGTATTAAATTAAGCAACAATTATATACATAATTTCTCAAAAAAATAAAAAGTATAAATCTCAATTTTATTCACTTTAACTATTTTTAAAAGGCGCTTTCTTCAATATCATAATTACTTCTTTGAAATTAAACTTCCTTAATAATTCCATCTTCATCAAAAGTTAATTTATAAAATCCCTGCGCTCTATCGTTCCATGGCTGCACTGATCCTAACTCTCTATTGCGTTTTAATAAATTCAAATCTAAATCTTGATAAATAAGCATTTCAGCATTTGGTGTAGCTTCAGAAGCTATTGCTTCTCTATGAAACTCAACATCAGAGGGGGTAAAAATAGCTGATTGAGAAAAATGCACATCTAAATTTTCTACATCGGGCAAATTACCAACACAACCAGTAATAATAACATAAACCTGATTTTCTATTGCTCTTGCTTGAGCACAATACCTAACTCTTAAATAAGCCCTTCTATCGTCTGTATTAAAAGGAATAAACAATATTTTAGCACCTTTACTTACAGCAATTCTCGCTAACTCAGGAAATTCTGCATCATAACAAATAAGTATAGCTACTTTTCCTTTATCAGTATCAAATACTTTAATTTGATTGCCACTTTGTACTCCCCACCATTTTTTTTCGGAAGGAGTAATGTGAATCTTGTATTGTTTATCAAAAGTACCATCTCGTCTAAATAAATAAGAAACATTATACAACTTTTCATCTTCAATTACAAAATGTGAGCCTGCAATAATGTTTATATTATATTTTATAGCTAAATGAATAAACAAAGATTCATATTGTGGGGTGTAATTATTTAATTCTCTAATAGCCTCACTAGGTTGTTTGTGGTCTAAAAAAGAAAGCAGTTGCAACGTAATCATTTCTGGAAAAACCACAAAATCACTTCGATAATCGGACGCGATATCAACAAAAAACTCACAATGTTTCGCAAACTCTTCAAAACTTTTAATAGCTCTCATTTGGTACTGTATAGCACTTACTCTCACATAGTGAGCATTTATAGCTTGTGGTTTATTTTGATGATTATAATTTATCCATTCAAGTAAAGTAGCATAGCCACAAGATTCCTTATCGGTTACCATATAATTAGGTAATATCTTTCTTAAAGAAAACCCGTTTGATAATTGAGCCGTTAAGACTGGATCATATAAATTTTTACTGATTACCTTTTCAACATAGCTTTCAATATCTAAAGTATCTGAATATTTATGATAATTGGGTAATCTACCTCCAATAATAATTTTTTTAAGGTTATATTTCTTTGCAAGTTCCTTTCGAGCTTCATATAAACGTCGAGATAGCTTCATGCCTTGATATTTAGGATCAACCATAATTTCCATACCATATAATGTATCTCCATACAAATTATGATTTGAAATATTCCCTGAATCTGTTAATTCATTCCAAGGTGACGATTCATTATAATCATCAAAATTTATAATTAAACTACATGATGAAGCAATAATTTTCCTACCATATAAAATACACAACTGCCCTTCAGGAAAATTAGTAAGCATGTTTTTAAATTGACTTTCAGACCAAGGTTTCATACCAACAAAGCAGCAAATTTGAAGTTCAGTAATAGCCTTATAATCATTTAAGGTTATTTTTCTTAATTTGATTTTCTTAATAATATTTTGTTGTTCTATAGTTTTCATATGCTTAAATTAAAGTGTGACCCATAACTGGGATGTTAGTAGTAGCAATAATTTTATTATAAAAATTATTATTGAAATAAGATTTAAATTTATGGTAGTGCAGTGGTGGAGAAATAACAATTAAATCAGCTTGCTTATACTGTGCTAATAATATGACATCTTCATAATTTGCTTTGTCAGAAAACTTCTCACAACATTCATATTCAACACCAAATTTGCTTAAATAACTTTTGCAGTAATTAATATTTGATTGTAATTTTTCAATTAATTGCTGGGAATTGCTGTTTGATAAACCAATAATAAATATTTTAGCATTAGAAAACTTTGCTAATACTGTTGTAAATGGTATTTTATCAAACCAATTATCCACATCTCTAATAGGTAAAACAATTTTATTCAAACAATACGTCTCAATTATTTTATTAATTGAAATAACCGGAATTTTAGTCTTTTCAATAATATCTAAAACATTAATATTTGAAAACAATCTTTCAAATACATTTTTAGAAAAATTAGGTGCAATAATTAAATCCAATTTAGTTTGATTACAATATTGAGTGATAACGTTATTCCAACTACCAAATTTCACAACCACTTCATCAATTAATTGCATCATTTCATCATCATGTAATTGATTTAATATGAGTTGTTTTTTTTGAGTTATTATTTTTGAGTATTTAAAAACTGGATATAACAATTTACTAGCGAACCCAAAATTAACAGGTGTTGACATAGCGTGTATAATTGTTATTTTACTCCCAGTTTTTAATGCAATCTCTTTAGCAATAACAAACGAACTATTGAATTGATCTCCAAAATCGAATGGCACTAAAATTTTATTAATACTTGGAATGCTCATACAGTTATTATTTTAAATATCCTCAAAAGATTTTTCATCTACTGTTTACAGAATCGCAAAAAAGATTATATATAATTCCAATCATTTACAATTATTAATGTTAAAGTTACTACTAGAATAATTTCTTTTTATTTATTAACCAATAAATAAAAAAAACAATTAATAATGTAATCGAAATTGAAATCAAGCAAATAACCCAAAATAAATTAAGGTACTCCATTATTCAAAACGTGTTTTTTCGTCATCAGTTACGCGTTCATTAAAAAGCCACTCCAATTCATCTTCAAAAAAGAATTTTTCATCATCAAAGGCAGGTTTTAGTTCGTCCATCCAAATTGCTTTTTCATCGTATTTGGCAAAAAAAGGTTTAGCTACCCAATCTGGGTTTCTGCCCTGCAACATTCTTAAAACAAACACTTTTTCTCCTTTTATTTCTGACACACCTAACACTTGAACTTTGCCTGGTGTGCATGACATACTTGGTCCTCTTACTGTTCTACAAACACCACTTACTTTTTGATACGCGTTACGAAATATATTCCAAGCATTTTCTAATGTAATAGCAAAATAATCTTGGGCACCAGTGTCTCTGGGTATAAACATGTAATAAGGGATACAATTTAAATTTACTTGTTTTCGCCACATTTCTGCCCAAATTTCAGGTTTGTCATTAATGTGTTTTAATATAGGAGATTGTGTTCTAATTTGAACGCCTATACTTCTTAATTTTTTTATTGCTGATTTTACAGCTGGTGTATCTAATTCTACAGGATGAGAAAAATGTGCCATAAAAGATAAATTAATTCCTTTTTTAATAATTGAATCAAATAGACTTAACAATTCATCTGCATCATCATCACTTGTAAATTTATAAGGCCAATAAGCCAATGCTTTGGTTCCTATTCTAATGGTTTGTAAATTTGGGATATTAGTTTCCAATAAAGGCTCAATATATGTAGCAAAAACTTTTGCTTTCATAATCATTGGGTCGCCACCTGTAAATAAAATATCAGTTACTTGTTTATTTTCAACCACGTAATCTCTTAAAAGAGACGCTTCTTTTGTTGCAAATTTTAATTCATCCATTCCAACAAATTGAGGCCAACGGAAACAAAACGTACAATATGCGTGACAAGTTTGCCCTTGACTTGGAAAAAATAATACTGTCTCTTTATATTTATGTTGCATCCCCATCAATTTTTCTCCATTTATTTCGGGAACATTATGTTCTAGTTGACCAGCAGGATGAGGATTTAATTCATTACGAATGATATTTGCTATATTTTTTATTTCATCTTTGTTTTTGGTATGTTCCAAAACAATTTTCATGGCGTTATAATGCTCCTCTCTCAACATTCCTTTTTGAGGAAAGGTTAACTTAAACATAGGATCATTATCAATGTCATCCCAATTGATTAATTCGTTAACCACATAGTTATTTGTTTTAAAAGGCAATACATTACCCACTACTTCAATTGCTTCAATTTGTTCGGAAGATAGTTTAACTATTTGAGGAATGTTTTTGTAATTGTGCAAAGAATAAGATTGTAATTTCATAGTACTTGTTTTTATTATTCATCTAATTAGTAATAGAATAGAACTAATATTAAACGATTAATGATGTTAATATGAGCTCAATTAACACACATCTTATTTTTAATCAATTGACAATTGTCAATTTACATTTTTAGTTAATTTAAAAAAGCTATGAAACACTTGATATTACAAGTGTTTTGATATGTTAAATCATTTTCGAGTAATATATCATTTAACATTTTTTTTAATTTAAAAATCTTTTCTTTAGGTAAATTGTCATCTAATAGCATTGATAAATCTTGAATTTCATCAGAATCAATGGCATATAAAATTTTGTAAAGGAGCTGAATATTTAAATGGCTATGCATTATTTATATAAGTGAAAAACCCGCTAGCGCGTTGCACACTAACAGGTTTTTGCACAGGAATATATAAGTATATCTATGCAAATGTACAGCAAGGTTTATAAATAAAAATTGACAATTGTCAATTTTGTTTTTATTAAAGATTAATATACTTACCACATGGAGTTTAACATAGAAAAATATCATTTAAAATCATCTTCTTTGTTTGATTCTCTATCCTATGAGGAATCTCAATTAATAAAAAATGGAATAATTCGCAAAGAATATTTAAAAGGAGAGTGTTTATTTAAAGAACACAGTTTCTCTAAAGGCATTTATATTATTAAAAAAGGGAAAGTAAAAATATTTCAAACAAATAGTGATGGTAAAGAGGGTATTGTTTACATCTATAAAAAAGGAGATTATTTTGGGTATAGACCTCTGTTAGCAGAAGAGCCACATCCTGTATCGGCAGTAGCTATGGATCATGTTATTGTTTCGTTTGTACCCAAAGAATTATTTTTAGAGGTATTAGAATCCTCTGCAACTTTAGCTAAAGAGCTTATTGTAAATCTATCTAAAGAATTTTCTGTATGGATAAATAAAATGACAATTTTTTCTCAACATAGTGTAAAAGATAAAGTAGCATTGAGTTTATTAATACTAAATAAAGTTTACCAACGAAATGAAGATTCAAGCAAAAGTGTTTTTATATCGATTAATAGGGATGATTTTGCGGGATTTGTTGGCACTGCCAAAGAAACATTAGTGCGAATGTTACGCATTTTTAAAGACGACAAAATAATTACAACTAAAGGGACTAAAATTATTATTTTAAAACATCGTGTTTTATTAAACATGGTAGAAAACATGTAATATGCAACTACAAATATTGAAATCGAAAATACATAATGCTTTTGTAACTGAAGCCAACATTGACTATATAGGTAGCATTACCATTGACGAAGATTTAATGGATGCTGTTGATTTAATTGAAGGAGAACAAGTACATGTTATTAATCACAGAAATGGAGAAAGATTAATTACTTATGTGATAACAGGAAAACGTGGTACTGGTGAGATATGCATGAATGGACCAGCTGCACTAAAAATAAGCACAGGAGATAAAGTAATTATTATTGCTTATGCATTAATGAAATCAATTGAAGCGAAAGATTATAAACCAAAAATTATTTTTCCTAAATCAGATAATTCAATTTAAAATGAATAGAGAGTATTTAATATCATTTATCTTATTACATTACCCTAACCGTGACAAAAAACAATTAGAGAAATTAAGCACCGAATCGTTAGTAATGATTAAAGTACAACTTGAATTAGAGTTAATTAATAACAGTCAAAATTTAAGATAGAAAAAGAAGCTAAAAGTGATGAATAGAGCTATTTAATTTTTGAACATGAAAAAATATTTTAAATTAAAAATTACTGATTTTATATTAATAGCGTTTGAATTGATTTTATGCGGAACGCTTATTAGTCAGGTTATATTTAATGATTTTCCTTTAATACCTGGTTCACTTTTAATCTTATTAATATTGTTATCTGTTATATTAATTATATACTTATCTTATCGCGATAGTCAAAAAATTAACTAGAAATGGACAAGGAACGATTAATTTATTTGCGCATACAACATAATACTCCAAATAATTGGTATTCGAGAGTTTGTAGGAAATGTAAAAAGAAATACAATATCAATAGAATTACCAAACCCGAAGTTGATGAAGAGTTGAATTATTGTTTTGATTGTGCTCAAAAGGATATTTATGATTACACAGGATAAGTGAGTTGTGACAAGTAAGTTATAATTTTTGTCTTATCTTTATGTGCTATGTTAGATTTTTTTGCCATTATTATTTCAATATCTGCTTTTTTTGGTTTCATCAACCATAAATGGCTAAAATTACCAACTACTATTGGTGTGATGTTAATAAGTGTGATATTGGGCATCGCATTAAAAACTATTGAATATTTTAACCCTACTTATATTTCTCCATTACGAGATTTTTTAACTGGATTTGATTTTAGTGCTTTTGTACTTGATTTTATTTTATGTTTTTTATTATTTGCAGGGGCATTACATGTAAATATAGGGCAACTAAAAGGCGCAAAAGCAACTGTGTTTTCTTATGCAACTTTAGGTGTTTTAATATCTACTTTGTTAATTGGGTTAACAACTCATTTAGTTATTGGTTGGTTTGGTATTCAGGTTGATTTAATTGATTGTTTTTTGTTTGGTGCTCTTATCTCTCCTACCGACCCAATTGCTGTTATTGGTATTTTATCTAAATACAAAATCCCACAAAAATTAAAAACAGAAATTATTGGAGAATCATTATTTAATGATGGTGTCGGTGTAGTAGTATTTGCTGTTATTTATTCGATTATATTAGGTGGCAAAGAAGCATTGACTTTTGGAAATATATTTGAAATATTTTCTGTAGAGGTATTTGGCGGTATTGGCATTGGCTTATTAATTGGTTATGCAGGATATTTTTTAATGAAATCTATAGACCATTATCAAACCGAAATCTTAATTACTCTAGCTGTTGTAACTGGTGGATATACCATAGCGTCACATTTTCACGCATCTGGACCTTTAGCTATGGTAATTGCAGGTTTAATTATTGGGAATAAGGGGAAGGAATTTGCGATGTCTGACACTACAGCTGAGTATATAGATAAATTTTGGGAATTGATTGATGAAATTTGTAATACTATTTTATTTGTTTTAATGGGACTAGAAATATTTTTAGTGCCTTACGATACAAATTACATTATAATAGGCTCAATACTTATTGTGGTAGCATTAGTTAGCAGATACATTTCCTTACTTCCTGCATTCTTTTTATTTAACAGACTTGAAACCAGAAAGAAGTTAAATTTAGCCGTGCTAACTTGGGGAGGCTTACGCGGAGGGATTTCTATTGCACTAGCATTATCATTAACTAATAAAATTGAAGGTAGTAGTTTATTTATTGTAAGTACTTATTGCATTGTTCTGTTTTCAATCCTAGTTCAAGGATTAAGTATTAAGAAATTACTTTCAAAATATTAAATATATTAAACTTATTTAAGGTAATATAGTTTGTACATTTTGTAATCTTCCTTTTGAAAAATCAGTATCTAAAACTTTAATACTTGGGTTTTGTGCAAATACACCATTTGAAAAAATGATGGGTATCAGAATTGCTTTCAATTTAATTATTCAATCACTTTTAAATAAATTAAAATATAATACAAGCCTGTTAAAACAAACAATAAGCCAGCAACGATGCGCATGACTTTTTCAGTTTTTTGAATAATTTTAAAATACTTTCCTAATTGTGAAATACTAAATGCAATAATGCCCGTAAAAAACATAACCAATGTTCCAGCGCCAATGGCATAAAAAACAGGATACATAAAACTTGCTTCGTGTTTGATACTCATGGGAATTAATGCACCAAAGTATAAAGCGCCACTATAAGGACAAAAAGCCATGGCAAATAAAGCTCCTAATAAAAATGCACCAAGTAATCCTTTTTCTTTAAACTTATCGCTCCACTTTTCAGTAAAATTACCTTTACCTAAAAAATCGAGTTTTATGACGTTTAACATTACTAAACCAACAAGTACCATGATTGGTCCTACAAATTTTTCGCCATTACCTTGAAAAAATTTAGCCACATGAAATTTACTTGCTCCAAAAATAATAATCAATGCAATAGTTGTGTAAGTAAATGCTAAGCCTAATGTATATAATAAGCCACTTAATAAAACCTTCTTTTTACCCGCTGAATTGTTTTTTGAAATAAAAGCAATAGCAGTAATATTAGTGGCTAAAGGACAAGGACTAATTGCTGTAAGAATCCCTAATAGTAAAGCAGAAACTAAAGGAAAATTACTGCTATTCATCCATTGATAAAGCGTTTCAGTCATTACTTTAAAGCAGCGTCAATCATTGTTTTTAATTCTGTAATATAGGCTTCATTATCATTTGCTTTTTCAAAAGCAAAGTCGCTCCAATCTACAATACTATCTTTTCCATTTATAACTTTATTAATCATTAAAGCCGTGCCAGTTGCCTGAAATTTTTCCGCTAACTTCTCGTTTTTCTCATCATCTACATCAATGATTGAAAATACAATAGTGCTATCTTTTAGCTGTGCTGCAAAATATCTATCTAAAGCAGTTTTAGTATTAGCTTTCATGTTTTTGCATGTTTCACATTGACGAGTGCCATGAAAACAATACACTTCTACTCTATTTTGTTTAACAGTACTAATAGGTTCTTCAGAAGTTTTAACGTCGTTTGTCGTTTTTGAATTATTACAAGCTGTTAATAATAAAACTGCACTAAGTAGTATAAATAATCCTTTCATTTTAATTAGCGTATTTTAAAATTAAACCTATTTGTCCTGCGTGATAGGCTGTATGTGAAATTATACGAGCTAGTGCTTCTGCTTTTGTGACTGTTCCAAATTCGGCTGTGGTTACATTTGAACTCCAATCAGCATCCTGATGTTTTAAGATGGCTTGCTCTAAAACCTTTGCAGCATCCTCCAATAAATTTAATTCAGCTTCTAAGTTCGTAAACTTCCCTGTATCATGAATAGTTTTACCAACTGTTTGCATAGTTACTTTAATATCTAAACCAAAAACGTTTTTGGCAAATAAATGTTCTACTTCGCCAATATGTTGCAACAAAAATCCAATTGAGTTTGAATTTGGATGTAACTTTTTTGTTAGATCACTTTCTTTAATATTTGGTAATTGATTTGTTAAACGGGTTCTGCCCATTTTAAACATCTGTAATAATTCTTGTGTCATAATTATAATTATTTTTTATCAGCTGGTTTTTTACAAGTACCATCAGGATTACAATCTTTACTATTAGGGTTTTCGCAACAAGCTTTCTTTTCGCCACCAGCAGTTGTAGGAAATCCTTTTTCTTGCCAAGCTAATACACCACCTTGCATATTAGCCATATTAGTAAAACCATTTTCTTTTAAAATATTATAGGCATTTCCACTTCTTTTTCCAGATCTACAAACCACAATTATTTGTTTATCTTTTGGTACTTCCGACAAACGAGACTCTAATTCTCCTAGCGGTATATTTTTAATATTTGACACATCATAAGACACTTCTGCTAATTCATCAGGCTCTCTCACATCAATTATTAAAACACCTTCCTTACTTAATGCTAATGCTTCGTCAACAGTAATTTCAGTTTTTGGGCTCACAAAATTTAAAGAGTCTGACTGCGCCACAACACCATCCTTTGATGAATCAGATGTTTTAGAATTACAAGCCATTACGAAAATGCTCACGATAGATGATAAAATGATTACTGTTTTTTTCATGTTTATTTTTTTATAAGATTAAATTAAAAATATATCCTGATATGATGATACATGCTGCTACTACTCCAAAGAATATGAAAAGCATTTTTGTTGTCATTACTTTTTTAAGCAATAATCCTTCTGGTATTGATAAGCCAACAACTGCCATCATAAAGGCAATGGCTGTTCCGATTGGAATTCCTTTTTGAACTAATACTTGCATGATAGGCAAAACACCTGCGGCATTACTATACATTGGAATGCCTACTAATGTTGCTATTGGAACCGCAAATGGATTTTCTTTGCTAATATAAGCTTCAAAAAATCCTGTTGGAATAAATCCGTGCATTAAACCACCAATAGCAATTCCAATTAATATATAAATCGAAACACCTTTAACAATTTCTAATGCTTCTTTTCCAATACCAGGTAAGCGTTGCATAAATGTTTGTTTTTCTTCTACATAACTATTATCAGCAACTTGTTTGTTCTCTAATATTTTTTTAACCCAATCCGTTAATAAATGTTCTAGTTTTAATTTACCTAAAATGTATCCTGCAATCATTGATAAAACAATACCACTCACCACATAAACAATAGTTACTTTCCAACCAAACATACCCAAAAACATAGCAACGGAAACGGCGTCAACCAATGGTGATGAAATTAAAAAGGCTAATGTAACGCCAAGAGGAATTCCTCCTTTTACAAAACCAATAAACAAAGGCACTGAGGAGCAAGAACAAAAAGGTGTTATCGTACCAAAGAAGGATGCTAAGAAATAATCTAAGCCATACCATTTACGTTTAGTTAAAAAATTACGAACTTTTTCAATAGGAAAATAGGAATTGATAATTCCCATGATTAATGTGATGACACCTAATAGAATAAAAATTTTTATAGTGTCAAATACAAAAAAATTCAACGCATCAGCCACTTTAGAGCCGTGCGTTAAACTAAATACGTTATAAATTAACCAATCTACACTATGTTGTAACCAATCAAACATCTTTAATTATTTTAGCAACAGTCTCCACTCCCACCGCATTTGTCAGAAGTGCTTTTTGTATTTACTGTAGTCGACTCTGTATTTGTTGAACAACAACCAGTGTTTTGAGAATTTTGTATTACTGAAGCTGTATTGCCCTTTGTTGGAAAACCTTTTGTAGCCCAACGAATCATTCCGTGTTCCATATTAACCACTTTAGTATACCCATGGTTTACCAAAAATCCAGCAGCTCTTAAACTTCTTGCACCACTTCTACAAACCATTACTACTTCTTTATCTTGCGGTATTTCGTTGAAACGTTCTTCAAATTCGCTCAATGGAATGTTAATAATGTTGGGAACATCATAAGCTAATTCTGCTACTTCATCTTTTTCGCGAACATCAACTAATAATGCGCCATTTTTTACCCACGTTTGTGTAGTTGTAGGACAAATTTCTTTTACTAATGATTGCTTTTCCATAGTGTAATTTCTAAGCAGTTAATAGTTGTCTTATTTCACTAATATCTGCAACACGACCTTTTACTTTAATAACTTCATCAATCATTAATACGGGAGTTGCAAGTACATTGTATTTCATCATTTCTTCAATATCTTCAATTTTTGTAACATCAGCATCAATACCTGTTTGTTTGATAGCCTCTAATACATTGTTGTATGTCGCTGTACACTTTGTACACCCTGGACCTAATACTTTAATATGCTTTTTCATGTAATTTATATTTTATATATGAATGTACTCATTGTTCATGGTTCGTAATATGACGAATATCATATTCAATTTTTTTAATCAAAAAATCCTATCATTACCCCTTTGGCTAAATGCCAATTATCTTTATTAATGCAGTATTTTGTTTTTGGAGGATCAATTTCTCCTTGTATCAATCCAGCCTCTCTTAATACTTTTAAATGTTGAGACAAAGTACTATTAGCAATAGGAAGGACTTCAGCCATATCGCCATGAAAACAACAGCTTTGTTTTGACAGTTGCTGAAGTATGGCCACTCGAACAGGATGTCCTAATGCATTACTAAATTTTGCAATTAACTCTTGTTTATCAGTATATTTTTTTGTTTCTGTAGACATAGTTACTTTTAATTAGTTCGTAAATGTACGAACAGTATATTAAAAGAAAAAAATCTAATGTTAAAGATTTACAAAATATTGTCTCTTTATTTCAAATTAATGTTCATAGAGTCTTAATTTGTTTTGTGTCTCTATTAATTCCTTTTGCAAGCTATTTATACGTTTCAATAAATGAGAAATCACATCTATTCCTTCCATATTAATATCTAACTCATAATGCATACGCATCATTTTCTCCACGTCTTTTAATTGTTCTTGATGCAAGTATTTATTATTCTCATGAATAATTACTTCAATTAATCCAAATGCTTGTAAAGAATCAATAAACGAAAACTCAATTTCGTGATTGGTACAAAAATGTTCTATAAAAATTAAATCTCTAGTTTCCATTTGCTCTCAATTTAGATAATTCAGTAAATAATTCTTTTTCTTTTTCGGTTAAATTAGTAGGAAGTTTAACATTATAAGTAATGTACAAATCACCAAACTCTCCTTCTTTTTTATAAACAGGAAATCCCTTGCCTTTTAATTTAACCTTTGTATTACTTTGTGTTTCTGACGCTACTTTCAACTTCACTTTTCCATCTAAAGTATCCACTTGTAAATCGCCTCCTAATAAAGCTGTATATAAATCTAAGTCAACAGTAGCATATAAATTACTTCCCTCTCGTTTAAACTTAGGATGATTAGCAATCGTAAATGTAATATACAAATCTCCACTTGGTCCACCATTTACACCAGGAGTTCCATGTCCTGCGATTTTAATCACTTGTCCATTTTCAACACCAGCAGGAATAGTTAAACGAATATTTTTACCATTAACCGTTAAGGTTTGTTGTTGTGTTTTATACACATCCATTAAATTTAAATGTAACTCAGCATTTAAATCCTGACCTCTAAATTTAGTTTGCCTTGTTCTTCCTCCTGCACCAGAACCATACATCGATTCAAAAAATTCAGAGAAGTCTCCCGAAAAATCTCCACCACTACTTCCATAGGATTGTTGCCCACCACTACTTGCTCGCGATTGAGATTGTTGTTGATTTGCTTTTTCAAACTCATCGGCATGTTTCCAATCCTTACCATACTTATCGTATTTCTTTCTTTTTTCAGGGTCGCTTAAAACCTCATTAGCTTCGTTAATTTGCTGAAATTTCTTTTTAGCATTTTCATCATTCGGATTCAAATCTGGATGATACTTTCGTGCCAACTTGCGATAAGCCGCTTTGATATCTGCCTCTGTAGCTGTTTTTTGTATTTCTAATATTTTATAGTAATCTATGAATTCCATAATAATTGTATTAAATCATTTACTATATATGAATGAACTGTAATAAGATAAAGTTATATATAAAACTTTTTCATAACCATATTTACTTACTGACAATAATCATCAAAAGAACTGATTATTGTTTTTGAAAATTAAAAAAAGCGTCGGGTCACTTTTATATAATTCTCATACTCTTGATACTTTTCAATCAAAAGAGATTCTTCATACTTTGATTTATAATAAAATAAGATGAGTAAAATAAATGAAATTGCTAATTGCCAATAACTTCCCATATAAAAAGCGATGCCAATAGCTGCCAAAAATATACCTGAATAAATAGGATGGCGAACATATTTATACAATCCTGTATTAATTAACACACCATTTTCTTTAGGTGTTGGAAATGGAGTCAGGTTTTTATTTAATTGCAAAATAGCAATTACAACAATTAAAAAGCCTAGTATTGAAACAATTGCTCCTACGTATTTTATGATAGGCGGAGTTTGAAATACATAAGAGATGAAAGGAATATAAAAGATGGTCAATAAAATAAATTGAATGGTAACAAGCAATATGTCTTTTCTTTTTATTTTATTGGCCATGATTAAAAGTTTATTTAATCAAATTTAGCTTTTTATATACAATTCCTTGAGTTGTTTTAACTTCTATAAAATAAATACCTGAAGCTTGATTATCTGTATTTAAAGTTACTTCAGTATCATTTAGTTTATTTTTACTAAAAATTATTTTACCAGAGTAATCGTATAAAGTAACGTCTACTATTTTTTCTTTAGAATTAAATTTTAATGTCACTTTATCTGAAGCAGGATTTGGAAAAATCACCAAATTATTCAAATCAGAATCAATCTCTTTAACGCCAACATTAGTAGGACAAATGACGTTAAATTGACCCATCATTCCATCATCTTCATGCGGTAACATGTGGCAGTGGTACATGTAAGTTGCCATTGAATCACAAAATGTTTCGAATTTGGCAATAAACTTTACGGTTTGTCCTCCTCCTGGAACTAACACAACATCCTTTCTTCCAGCCATATTTGCTGGCGGAGCAACTCCATTATTTTCGGTGATATAAAATTGTACATCATGAATATGAAACGGATGTGCTATTGGCGTTTGATTAACTAAAGTCCAAATCTCAATATTATTAAGTGGGATTGAATAATTAATCACATCCATATCAAAACTAGTATTATTAATCATAAAAGGACCTTGAAGAGCTGTTGGCCCCATATTAACTGGCGAAAAAGTTAATGTTTTAGTAGCATTAGCGTTTGCAACCAACCATGGAGTATTAGCAACTAAAGTAGATGGAATTGTAGTAACAGGAGATGCTGTTGGTGCCACAACATTAAACGTCATTAATTTAAAATCCGCTCCATTTAATACATTAGCTGTATACCCTGGAATTGTTTGTCCAGCTCCCATACCAGGTTGTAAAGCACCATAAATAGCACTAACAAATTCGGAAGCATAACTCATTAAATTAATTGTTTGACCATTTTTACCAGAAAAATCAACTAGAATTTCTGCTCTTTCACCTGGAGCTAATCTTAATCTGGTTAAAGCAACTGGAGCATCTAATAAACCACCATCCGTTCCAATTTGATAAAAAGATAAATTGCCTTGCAAACCAACATTATAAACTCTTTCAGATGAAGCATTTAATAATCTAAATCTCACTACCTGAGCAGGTGTTGGTAAATAAGCATTTAAAGTTCCATTAACTAACATCACGCTATCAGAAGCATTATCAATTACTATTTGTTTAGTAGCATCAAAACATTTAGACTGAAGTACTAAGGGAAAATCATCTGTACCATATGTTCTTGGTAAATTAAGAGTTCTCTCAGTAGAATCTCTAACAATAATTAAACCTGCTGCACCCATAGAAGCATGCATATTTGTCATCATGTGTAAATGTGGGTGATACCAATACATAGCGGCATGATCGCGTACTTTAAATTTAGGATTCCAAATAGTACTTGGGGGAATAACAATATGAGGACCTCCATCATTCATAGCTGATACATGTAAACCATGCCAATGAATAGTCGTTGTATCCATTAATTGATTATTGACATTCATACTAACAGAATCTCCTTTATTTAAAAACAAAGTTGGCCCTAAATATTTAGCGTTAATTCCAAAGGTATTAGTTGTATAACCTGGATAAAACACATTAGATGTATCTAAAATATTTAAATTAAAAGTTGTGCCAGACATCGTATCTGGAATAGCCAACAAATTTTGGCTTTTAGAAATAGTTGTAAAAAATAATAGGGAAGATAAAATCAGTAGTCCTTTTTTCATAATTATTTGTTTTTAATAGACATTGTGAATGTAAAAAAAATTAAAGTAACTATTGTGTAACATTTGTCACATAATAATTATTAGTCACAACAACAGCCTTTATTCTCAATATTACAAGATGTTTCTGAATCTAAAACAATAGAGTTTTGGCATTTAACAAATCTATCTTCAGTTAAATTATGAGAAGGAATCAACCCCTCTTGTCTATGTTTAAATAATCCATAGATGAAGTTTTGTTCGGTATGGGCAGGCGTCAAGTGATCTTCAAAAACACAATATTCTCTATTAAAGCCAGATTCAAATACTTTAGTTAAGTTTTCTTTATTGTATTGTTTTACTTCAAGTCCAGAACATTTACTAGGACCCGTATCACTAAAAGTAGCAATCAACAAATATCCATTTTTAGTTAAAGATGTATTAACGAGATTAGCATATTGCTTAATGGATTTTTCATCTCTTAAAAAATGAAATGCTGCTCTATCAACCCACAAATCATATTGTTGCTGAGGAACAAATTCTAAAATATCTGAAACAATCCATTTAACTTGCTGAGATTTATCACCCAATCTGTTTTTAGTTATATTAATAGCGTTCTCACTAATATCCAAAACAGTTATATTTTTATAACCAAGATTTAATAAACTATCAACTAATGTACTATCTCCTCCACCAACATCAATAATATGACTATCCTTATTAATATTTAAAGAAGCTATAATAGATAATGTGGTTTCAGGAATATCTTGAGTCCAAGTATGTTTGTTTAAATTTGATTTATTATAAATCTCTTCCCAATGTTTTTTAATTTCACTCATATTTTTTTTATTATTCCCAACCAAAAGTTCCTCCACAAAGCCAATAAACATTCTTAAACCCAAATTCTTTAAGTCTTTCTGAGGCATCTGCTGATCTCCCTCCCCCCTTTCCACAAGCAGTAACGATAATATCCTTTTTATCAAACAATTGATTAGCAAATTCTATTTGGGACAATTCTATATGAATAGCTCCAGGAATATGACGTTCTTCATATTCCGCTCTACTTCTTACATCAATAATTTTGACTTGTTGTTTTTTTATAACAATAAATTGTTTCAATTCAGCTAAAGGCAAGCAATTTTTAAGCGATACATTCTCCATGTGATTTAGTTTTAGATGATAAAAAACTCCATATTTTTTTTGAATTATCATTTTTACACTTCATTCGATAATTAATGATGAATGATGATAAAACCGTTAAAAATCCAATAGCTATAATTGAGGCATTAATACCTAAAGCATCCGCAATGATACCAGTTAAAATAGCTCCAATGGCATATCCTAAATCTCTCCATAAACGAAAAATTCCCAAACTTTTTGGTCTATCAATTGGATTTGTATTTTCGGCAACGGTAGCCAAAAATGTAGGATATACCATCGCTGTTCCCCATCCTAAAATAACAGATAAAAACATATAATGAGTCATTGTTTGAGCCCAAGGCATAATTAATAAAGCTATTCCTTGCAATAACATGCCTGTAAACAGCATATCTTTTTTACAAAAATAATCAGCCATTTTACCAGTTACTAATTGTCCTAAGCCCCACACCGCAGGATAGGTTGCCGTGATAATTCCTATTTGCTCTAAGCTAAAATTCTTTTGAAATAAAAGGATAGGGAAAATTCCCCATACCATACCATCATTCAAATTATTAATTAAGCCAGCTTGTGTAACAGATCCTAAATTTTTATTTTTCCAGGTGGTATCCCAAAAAATATTTTTCAATAAAGGAATGCTGTTTGAACTAGATTCTTTAGCAACATGATGCTTGGTATCTTTTATTGAAAACCAGCTGCCTAATAAACCTAATATTGATAGAGCAATTCCAATCATAAAAGGATAAGGTCTTAAACCATATTCTCCAGCAATCCATCCAGTCAAAAATGCAACAATGGCTACCGATAAATATCCTGCAAATTCATTTAAACCCATAGCAAATCCTCTTTGCTTCTCGCCAACTAAATCAATTTTCATTACCACTGTGCTGCTCCAGGTTAAACCTTGATTCATACCTAACAAAATATTAGCCGCAATAATCCAATTCCAATGATTAGCAAACATTAAAATAAAAGGAACTGGTAAAGCAAATAACCAACCAATCACTAACAGATTTTTTCGACCAACTTTATTGGCTAATGAACCCGTAAAATAATTAGTAATAGCTTTTACAATCCCAAAAACAATGATAAACGATAAGATGGCTGTTTTAGCAGCAATGTGAAATTCACCTTCGGCTATTTGAGGAAGAATGGCTCTTTCTAAACCAACCATGCCACCAACAAAAGCATTAATAATAATCAGTAGTGTAAATTGTTTCCAGTTTTCTTTTAAGCCCAATTTAATTGTTTCCATAACCATACTTTGTAAAACAAAATTACAGCCATAAAAAACGAAACTACTTTACATATGATAAGAAATTACTTGTGAGCACGAATTCGGCTCAAACTAACAGGAGTGATGCCTAAATAAGAGGCAATGTATTTTAAAGGAACTCTTTGAAGAATATCTTTGTGTTCTTTTAATAAATCCAAATAACGCTCATCGGCTGTGTGAAACTGTAAACTTTCAATTCGATTAACCGTATTAACATACGACGCTTCAATAATCTTACGAAACAAGCGTTCTAAATCATGATGAGTATCAAATAATTGAAATAGTTTATTGGAATCAATAGCTATTAATGAAGAATCTTCAATTGCTTGAATAGCTTTTAAAGACGGTTTTCCTGTGAATAAACTTTCGGCTCTGGCAACAAAGGCATTTTCAAACTCAAAACTTTCCGTTATATCAATATCTTCTTTAAAATAATAAATACGCACACAGCCTTCTTTTACAAAATAGATGGTTTTACAGGTATGACCGATCAATTGCACATCCGTTCCTTTTTGAAAATGAACTTCTTTACTAATTTCTAACAAAGACTTTTCTGCTTCTTTTGAAATAGGATGAATAGATTGAATATGCTTTAAAAGAGTTTGCATTTTTTATAGAAGCAAGTTAAAAATAATATTGATATAAATTATATAATTAACTTTACAATCTCAATTCAAAATTCACATTATCATGTTTAAATTAATATCAATTGCAAGTTCATTAGTTATCTTATTAGGTTGTCAATCAAATAACGAACATCACCGTCATGAATCAAAAGAAGGGCACGAACACAAGCATGGGCACGCCAATCATCATATGAATAAAACGTCATTTGAAAATTTAGTAAAAAACTTTGAGTCTGCTGATAGAAACGAATGGCAAAAACCTGATGAAGTGATTCGTTTTTTAGGCGAATTAAAAAACAAAACTATCATTGATATTGGTGCCGGTACTGGCTATTTTGAATTTAAAATGAATGAACCAAGTGCTAAAATAATAGCGGCTGATGTTGATGAACGATTTATTAACTATTTAGATAATCGCATTGCCTCTGAAAAAAAAACTAATATCTTTTCAAGAAAAGCTGAATACGAAAAACCTCCTGTAACAGAGCAAGAAGCTGATATCGTGTTTATGGTTGATGTGTATCATCACATTGAAAATAGAAAAGATTATTTTTCAATGGTAAAAAAAGGTTTAAAACCAAATGGAGAAATGGTAATTGTTGATTTTAAGAAAGGGGATTTTGAGCATGGTCCACCAAACGACATGAAAATTAAACCACAAATCGTTATTAATGAAATGAAATTGGCTGGATTTAATTTAGTTACTCAAGATACTAATACTTTAAAGTATCAATATTTATTGAAGTTTAAGTAACATTGATATTTAATTCCTCAACGATACGTTTTCACTCCTCCTTCTGATTTACTCTTCCTTCAAAAAATAAATTATAAATATAGGCTACTCCTATGCCAAATAATACCGTACTTATTCCTATAGCAGCATTATAATAAACAGGTGCAATTAGTGCAAGGCGAATAAAAATCGTAATCAATACAAAAGCGGAATACCTAAATATACTTGGATAATGTATCGTGTATCTAAATGCAGCTAATAATAAAAGCATATCAGCAAATATGAGTATGAGGTAAAAAATGGAATAAGAGGGATGAAAAAAACCAGAATATAAATACCGTTTAATATCAAAAAAAACAGACACAAATAATCCAATTAATACTCCAATAGCTATTAATTTTTTTAAATTAATAAATTTCACTCGCTCTGTTTCATCAATAATTTTTCGACGTTTTTGTAATTTATAAAACCAATGAGTTAAAGAAAAAATAACTAAGGCGGCGCCAGCATCTGCGGCCATTCTACTAATAATAGTAAATTGTTCTTGAAAATCTGAATTTAACGACAAGTTTGAAAGTTCTTCGAATGATGTTCTCAAAAAAATTAAACTCATAATTTGAAATTGTTTTCCTATAGAACTGGTTATAGATTGAGGAATAGCAAATACCAAACCTATCATTTCAAAAAACAATAAAAAATTAAAACTATATTCAATGGCATCCGTGAAGCTTATATGCGAAAGCAGATAAAATGATTTAAAAAGCGAAAAATAATTTCCTGCACCAATTAGTAAAGTAATAATAAACACGGATACTAAGATATAGCTAAGGTTTCTGTAGTTATGTTTACCTTCCCAGTAGTTTTCACTTACATCAAATATTTTAGAAACAAAAAACATACTTCTACTAAGTATTTTTTAAATAATCAATTTTATAGTCGCCAATATGATTTTCACTATTCTTTATTAAAGAACTATGTTTAAAATAATTATATATCCCAATCACAAACGTTGAAAAGGAAACTACATAAAATATAATTTGAAACCACAAACTATTTTCGAGTTTTAAAAGGCTTTTCAAGCTTAATCCAGCTACTAAAAAATAAAGTGACGTTCTAATAAACGACAAGAGCGTTGTTTGATTTGCCATCACAGTTCTTTGCACCGCCAATTTTTCTCTCAGAATTAAATCTTTATTTATATTATTCATTATTTGAAATTAAAAATGATGATCAAAAACTTATTATACAAAAGTATTTTATAAAAATCTTAATGTTTGATACAATTGTTACACAAAAAAGTCTTAAAAAAACAAAGCCTCTAAATATTAGAAGCTTTGTTGTAAACTCTAAAAATATAATCTTAATTATCTTTAGGACAGGTATTTATACCAACTAAGGTATAAAGAGGGCAAAAACTAATTAAACTCGTTAAAACAAACACACCAGCTAATACTAAAAGGACAATGCCTAATGTTCCTGAAATAACGTTTGTAAAGAATAATACAGCAATTACAATTGCCACTAATATTCTAATAATTTTGTCGATGTTACCCATGTTTTTTTTCATAATATGTATATTTTATATTTCACATAAAATTACAATCTTAAAACAACTCTCACTGTAACATTTGTCACATATTAGAATTTTCTTTATGACTATTATCAGTTGGCTTTATTAAATTCATAACTAAACCTCCTAAAACAGCAAAATACAAAGTACTATTTATAGGACTAGAAGTGATTCCACAAGTTCCACTAGCGCAGCCAACAAAGTAATAATAAAGATAACCTCCTATGGCTCCTAAAATTGCACCAATTACTGTTAATTTATTATTTAGCAACCACTTCTTCATATTCAACATCTTTTATTTGTTTGGTATTATTATCCTTTTTGTAATTTGTTTCGCAGCCATTAGCACCACAGCAACCAACATTAAAAAATGCCATACCGCCTACTACTAATCCTAATACTCCTAAAACAATATCTAAGGTAATAATTGCTTGAATTATAGCAAATGCTCCGAAAACAAATCGAAGCACTCGCATAAAACCCCATGATTTTAATAAATTCATGTTATTTAGTTTTACAAGTTACATTTTGCCACGGACCTAAGTTTTCAATTTCCTTTGTGTAACCCGCACTTAGTAATTGACCTTTAGCGATATTGGCTCTATTTCCACTACGGCATACTAATATTACTTTATCATATTTTTTCAATTCTTCTATTTTACTAGCAAATTGATCTAATGGATAATTTACTGAACAGTCGGCATGACCGTCTTCATTCCATTCTTCTACTGATCTTACATCTACAATAATTTCTTTAGTAGCTGTTTGTGTTGCATTTGTTGTTTCCATTGTTGTTGTTTTTTTAGTTTGAGAATTACATTGTGCTAATGTGAACACTAACATAATTGCTGCAATAATTGATTTAATTTTTATCATGTTTTTATTTTTAATAAACTGCAGCATCTTAATTATATAAGATGCTGCAGTTGATTTATTTATGATTTTTGTAATTTACTTTGGCAAACAAAATCTGTTTTTGCTACGCCAGCTTCCGCAATTGCTTTAAAACCACCTTCAATTTCTTTAAAATTGTGAACACCACGTGATTTTAAAATACTTGAAGCAATCATACTTCTGTAACCACCTGCACAGTGAATGTAAAATGGTTTTTCGTTATCCATCTCTGCAAACCAACCATTAATTTGATCTAAAGGCTTGTTGTAAGATTCTTCAACATGTTCCGCTCTGTATTCACTTTCTCTTCTCACATCAATAACAGTATCAGCTTTTACATCCACTTCTTTTGCAAATTGAGTAGCCGTAATTCTATTGACTGTGTCAATTTCTTTTCCTGCATTTTTCCAACTTTCAAAGCTTCCTTTCAAGTGTCCAATCACATTATCAAAACCAACACGACTTAAACGAGTTACTGTTTCTTCTTCCATACCTAATTCTGTTACTAACAAAATAGATTGTTTTACATCTTTAATTAAAGCACCAACCCAAGGAGCAAAATCTCCATTGATACCAATGTTAATTGAACGAGGTATAAATCCTTTTGCAAATTGAGCTGCGTCTCTTGTATCAAGAACAATAGCATCTGTAGTTTCAGCAGCCGCTTCAAAAGCCACTGGAGATAAAGCTCTCATTCCGTTATTTAAAACAGTTTCAAAACTCTCTATTCCTTTTTTATTCATTGCAACGTTACTTCCAAAATAACCTGGAGGAGGTAATAATCCATCAGTAACCGCTTTTACAAACTCTTCTTTATTAGGTTGATTTAAAGCGTAGTTTACTTTCTTTTGATTACCTAGAGTATCAACCGTTTCTTTCATCATATTTTTACCACATGCTGAACCAGCTCCGTGAGCAGGATAAACAGTCACATCATCTGCTAAAGGCATAATTTTGTTATTTAACGAATCATATAATAAACCCGCTAATTCATCCTGAGTCATAGATGCTGCTTTTTGTGCTAAATCTGGGCGACCAACGTCTCCTAAGAATAAAGTATCTCCACTGAATAAAGCATGATCTTTTCCGTTTTCATCAATTAACAAAAAGCAAGTACTTTCCATTGTATGCCCTGGTGTATGTAATACTTTGATCTTCACCTTTCCAACTGTAAATACTTCTCCATCTTTAGCAGATATGAATTCAAACTCTGGCTTTGCATTTGGACCGTAAACAATTGGCGCACCTGTTTTTTTACATAAATCTAAATGTCCAGAAACGAAATCAGCATGAAAATGAGTTTCAAAAATGTATTTTAATTTTACACCATCTTTTTGAAGTCTTTCCATATATGGTTGTGTTTCACGAAGCGGATCAATAATTGCAGCTTCACCATTAGAAGTAATGTAATAAGCTCCTTGAGCTAAACATCCTGTATAAATTTGTTCTATTTTCATTTGATTTATTTTTTATTTGTTTATATTTTATGGGTCAAAGGTACTGTGGTTTTATTTTTTTAATGGTAACATTTATTACACTCAAAACTTGGTTTTACTAAGTGTAACAATGGTTACATTTTTATTTTAGAAGTGTTTCTTTAATAATAATATACACTCCCATGATTAAGACAAACCAACCAAATATTGGCTTTAATTTTGCTCCATCAATTTTTTTGGATAAATAAATTCCTATAAAAATACCCACTGTTGCAAAAGCTGCTACGGATGTTAAAAGAGTCCAATCAATAATTGTTTCTCCACTTTCTCCAAAAAAACCAATTAATGATTTAGCCGCTATAATTACTAATGATGTACCAACAGCTTCTTTCATTGGCAACTTAGATAATAGTACCAAAGCAGGTATAATTAAGAATCCGCCACCCGCTCCAACTAAACCAGTTACGATTCCAACCACTGCACCTTCTAACAAAATAACTGGATAATTAAATTTTTGAGGACCTAAATCTTCTTCTTTCTTCTTTTTGTCTTTTTTAATCATACTGTAAGACGCTGCAACCATTAATACGGCAAATAACAACATCATTAAAATACTTTTAGTCACAACAAAGTCACCAACCGAAAATACTTCTTTTGGTATTGCAGGAACTATGTATGCTCTAGTTAAAAAAACAGCCACAATAGATGGTGCCCCAAAAACCAAAGCTGTTTTTACATTTACTAGCCCTTTTTTGAAATAACCTACCGAACCAACTGCTGCTGTAAATCCTACAATAAATAAAGAGTATGCCGTTGCCGCAACAGCATCTACTGCAAAAAGATATACCAATACTGGTACTGTTAAAATACTGCCTCCACTTCCAATTAAACCTAAAGAGACTCCTATTAAAATTGATGCGATGTAACCTATAATTTCCATGTTTATATTTTTAAAT
>PNMI01000008.1 GCA_013823565.1 Sphingobacteriaceae bacterium
GAAGGAAATTTAATTGCCTTGATGTTGGATGTTCAAATTATGAAACACACTAATAACCAAAAAGGACTAAGTGATGTTTGCAGAGTGTTGTATAATGAGTTTGGCAAGAAAAATAAAGGTTATTCAGAACAAGATATTATTGCTACTTGCGAAAAAATGGCAGGAGCATCTTTAAAAGACTTTTTTGATAAATATGTTTACGGCACCGAAGATTTTGATGTTCCTTTATCAGAATGTTTTAACTATTTAGAAATTGATTTTATTAAAACTCCAAGCGCAGTTTTAAGCGAATCAGTTTATGGTTTTAAAACGATTGATTTTGGAAATAATAGAAAAATATCATTAATAGCTCCTTACTCACCAAGTTGGAAAGCTGGCTTAAGCATTGGCGATGAAATTATTGCTGTAAATGGCTATACATTAAAAAATGATTTTAATGATTGGATGACTTATTTTAAAGATTCTGATATAGAATTAACGGTTTCTTCAAATCAACAATTAAAAGCTATAAAATTGGTAAAAAGTTCAAAACCAATTACTTATTTTACTACATTAAAATTAAAACAACAAGATAAGTCATCTGAAAACTTTACTAAATGGTTAAAGTTAAATTCATAGATGAACTTACATTTTTGTGATACAAAATGACTTTATTATTAGATGTTTGTTAATAACTAAACTCGTTAAATTTGGTTAAAGAGCAAATTTGTTCTTTTTTTGTATAAATAAATTTTATTAACTAAAAACAAACAAAGATTATGGAAGAAACAACAACTCAAAAACCAGAAGGTAAAGGATTAGCAGTAGCAGGATTTGTTATCGCATTAGTAGCATTAGTATTTTATGTATTCGTAGCTACTGCAGTTACATTTGCTGCAGCATTAGGTGGTGGATATGGTTTAGGTATTTTCTGGCTAGTATTATCATTAGCAGGTACAGGATTATGTGTAATGGGAATGATGAAATTAGGAAAAACTGGCGGTAAAAAAGGATTAGCAATTGCTGGTATGATTATCGGATTAGTTGCTTTAGTATTAACAACTATGTTAGTATTAAGCATTGGGAAAATCCAATCTGAGGCTGGTGCTTTAGGTGACCAATTCAAAGAAGCAATGGAACAAAGTGCTGAGCAAATGAAAGAAGAAATGAATCATGCAATTGATTCAGTTCAACAAGAAGCTGGACACTAATCAAAAATAAATTTAAAAAAATAGCTTTTATGGAAACATAAAAGCTATTTTTGTTTACAAATAAAACGTTTAATAGTTATGGAAGATAATATGTCAATTGAAAATCAACCAGTAAGTGAAGTTCCAAAAAGACCTCAATTTATTACTGTATTATGTGTTTTAACTTTTATAGGCTCAGGCCTTTCGTTTGTAGGAGCATTATGGGGGTATTTCTCAATCAAAGCTTCTGAAAAATTTCTAAATAATCTAACGACTTCTCAAGATCATGCTCATGGTATGATTAGTGGAATGCAAGAAACAATGATGAAAGCTGTTGAAAATGCAGTTCCTAATATGGTAATAGGATTATTATGTTCTTTAATTTGTTTGTATGGCGCCATACAAATGTGGAAATTAAAAAAGACAGGCTTTTTTATTTATTCTGTAGGAGAAATAACTCCAGCCATATCTGCGTTTTTTTTAGGCGGAGGTGGTTTAATAGGAGGTGCAGGAGCTGTTGTAGGATTATTACTTGCAATAGTTTGGATAGTGCTTTACGCTATTAATTTTAAACACTTAAAATAAATTATAATTAACTCATTTTACAATGGAAGAAAATATTGTTTTAGATGAAAATGGTTTAAATCAACCAAAACGTTCTCAGTTTTTAAAAGTGTTATGTATCCTGTCATTTGTGATGTGTGGATTAAGTTTCTTATCAGGTATTTGGGGTATTTACCAAAGCACTCCCGAAGCAATGCAAAAAAACATTGAGCAAGTGAGAAGTGTTAATCCTGAAATGGCTGATCAAATGGAAAATCAGATGATTGAAATGCAAGATAGTGCTTATGGGAAAATAGCGCCTTATTTAGCATTGGTATACACATTACTATCTTTTTTAGGAGTAATGATGATGTGGAATTTGGTGAAAAAAGGGTTTTACATTTATGCTATCGCTGAAATTTTACCATATACAGGTTTTGTATTGATGGGTAAAAATTCTTTGAGTATGATGGGACCTCCTGGAGGTAGTGGAGCTGCTATTGCTATGGGAGTAATGATTTTTATGATAATAATAGATTTAGTATTTGTGGTTCTATATGCGAAAAATTTAAAAGAAATGACTAAGTAGTTTATTCTAATTTCTTAATCATAAAAAAGCAGAAGTAAAACTTCTGCTTTTTTATTTTGTGTAATTTCTTTCTCCAAAAATACTACTACCAACCCGTATCATGGTTGAACCTTTCTCAATGGCTAATAGATAATCGCTACTCATACCAAAACTTAAAATAGTTAATTCAGGATATTGGAGACTAAATGTTTTTAAGGAAGCAAATTCTTTTTTAATCTGCTCTTGATTATCTGTATTTGAAGCCATTGCCATAAAGCCTTTAATAGCAACGTTTTTCAGTTCTTTAAATTCAGTAGAATTTAATATTTGCGATGCCTCATTAAAATCTAATCCAAATTTAGTTTCTTCTTGAGCAATGTATATTTGCAACAAGCAATCAATGACTCTGTTGTTTTTTAAAGCCTGCTTATTAATTTCTTTCAGTAAGCTAAAACTATCTACACCGTGAATCAAATGCACAAATGGAGCAATGTATTTTACTTTATTGCTTTGTAAATGACCAATAAAATGCCAATTAATATCTTTTGGTAATTGTTCCTGTTTATCTATTAATTCTTGAACGTAATTCTCTCCAAAGTCTCTTTGTCCTGCATTATAAGCTTCTAAAAGCATAGTATTAGGCTTCGTTTTAGATACAGCAATTAATGTAACGTGCTCAGGAATTTGTGATTTTATATTATTTATATTTTCTGAAATGGACATATTTAATTTAATTCAAGTTTCATCATGATGTCTATTTGGGCATCATTTCCTAATAAAAAAGTATGTTTATCAAATTCTACGAAGCCATGTTTTGTATAAAAAGCAATAGCTTTTAAATTACGTTCCCAAACGGCTAACCAAATATATTGAAAAGCATAATTTTTAGCTATATCAATGGCTTTTTGTAATAAGAATTTACCAAACTGTTTGCCGTGAAATTCTTGTTTTACGTAAATGCGTTCAATCTCAATAGAATTTTTGTTTTTTATTTCGGTTTGAGATTCGCCTTTATTTAATTTAAGGTAACCTACAATTTCTTCATTTAGCTTTAAAAAATAAAATTCCGAATCTTTTGAATTTAATTCTTTACTCAATTGTTTCAAACTTAAATTTTCAGATACATACTTTTGCAGATCACTTTCTGTGTTTTGATTTGCAAAAGTTTCGGTAAAAGTTTCAATACTTATCGTTCGTAGCGATTCTGTTTCTGTTTTGGCTACTGGTTCAATTTTAAGATCTTCTAACGACATTATTCCTCTAAACTATAAATAACCAATCCACTTCGCATTTTAGGTTCTACCCAAGTTGATTTTGGAGGCATGATGTTATTAGTGTCGGCAATCCATTTCAAATGCTCCATCGTTACAGGATATAATCCAAATGCAATAGCTGCTTTTCCTTCATCTACTTGCTTCTTCAATTCTTTGCTACCTCTCACTCCTGGAATAAATCCAATGCGTTTATCCGTTTTTAAGTCATGAATATCTAAAATAGGAGAAAGAATATATTTGGTTAAAATGGCTGCATCTAAACTATCAATAGGATCTTTGGCATTGTAAATAGTATCTTTTGCTTTTAAAGAATACCATTTATTGTCAACATACATTGATATTTCATGCTTTTGTTTGGGTTTATAATCGTCGGCTTTTATTTCGGTAATCGTAAAATTATTTTTTAAATTATAAATCAATTCGTTAACAGATAGATTATTTAAATCCTTTACGATTCTATTGTAATCGTAAATTTTTAAATGAGTTTCAGGAAAGAAAACGCCTAAGTAGTAATTAAATGCTTCTTCGCCAGTATAGGATTTACGAGTGCTACGTCTTAATTTACCTAATAAAGTAGCTGAAGCCGAACGATGGTGGCCATCAGCAATATAAATGTTAGGTATAGTAGCAAAACGTTCGGCAATCTGTTTCACTATTTTTCTGGAGCTAATTACCCAAACCGTGTGACGCACTTTATCAGTCGTTGTAAAATCGTAATCGGGTCGGGTAGCAGCTATTTCACCAGAAATAGTATCAATGACTTCGTCGTTTGGATAACAAAATAATACAGGCTCTGCATTAAATTCGCACACTTCTAAGTAATCTTTTAATTTTTCTTCACGTGTGGTTAATGTTTGCTCGTGAATTTTAATCACGCCATTCATATAATCATCAATACTCGTACAGGCTATAATTCCAACAAATTCGTTTCCTTCTTTAATTTGACGGTATAAATAATAACAAGGGCTTTCATCTCTTAAAAATATCTTTTCACGAACAAATTTTTTGAAATGATTTTTTACTTTAGTCAATCGTTCTTTTGAGCCAGGTTTTGTTTTGATACCATCTTCAAAATCAGGATTAATCACATGTAAAAACGAATAGGGGTTCCCTGTTAGTTTTTCTCTTAGTTCTGCTGAATTATATCCGTCAACCGAACGAGAAGCTACTAAATGAACTTTATCTCCTTCAGGACGAATTGCTTTAAACGGAATAACTTTAGCCATGGTGTATCGAGTCGTTATCGTTTTTAAATATAATAGATTTTAAACAGAGAATGCAATTTTTGAACATAAAAAAAGCTCAACCATTTTGATTGAGCTTTTTTTATAATATAATTTATCTTAGTTTGTTAAACCTTTGAAATCAGCGTTCTCACGTAATTTAATAAACTCAGCATCATCTTTAGCTGCTGCTTTTAAAGAACCATCTTTTTCGATAGCTGCTTTTAAGTTATTAATTACTTCAGCTGCATTATTGTTACGAGCTGCTGCAACTGCTTTTAAGTAAGAAGACATTGCCATGTCTTTTTCGTTACTAGCATCAATTGTAGATGTAACTGCACCTTGATTACCGTTTAATAACTCAGCTAAAGCTTTGTTAAATCCTTTGTAATCACCAAAGTTACCAACTGCATCAGCATATTTACCATCACGAACGTTTAAGATACCTTTGTTGTAGTTAACTTCGTTACCAGCACCATTAGCTTTGTCATAATATTCCATTGCTTTTTTACGGTCACCTGCTTTAGCTGCAATGATACCTAAGTGGTTCATTACAATTGGGTTTCCAGCAGCGTTAGCTTCTGCACGTTTAAATGCTTCACCAGCTTCAGAAACTTTGTTAGTCATTAATAATGCTACACCTAAGTTGTTAGATGTTCTCCAGTCTGTAGGGTATTTTTTCTCCGCAGCTGTATAAATTTGAACTTTAGTATTTACATCGTTAGTTAAGTTAGCACCATATAACATTTCTTCAACTGATAATGAATCAGGGTAAGTAGTTGTTAATTTAGTGATTTGCTCATCAGTACGAGATTTTTTGTTTACGTTGATAGTTAAAACTGAACGACGTAATTTTGGTAAAATTTTCTCAGAAACTTCAGTGTAAGTTTTAGATAAATTTTTGATTTCTTTCTCACGTTGATCTAAATCAGTATACATAGTTAAAACACGTAAGATTAAATCTTTATCAGCAATTGAAGAACTTTCCATTAAAGTTTTGAAACCATCCCAATCTTCAGCAGTTGTTTTAGTTACATAGTTAGACTCTTCCTTACCAAATTTTTGGTCTTTATTTTTGTCTTTCTTAAACTCATTCATCATCGCTTTTGAACCAGATTTAGCACGATCTTCAGCTAAATTAGCGTTTAATGATTGTTCACCATCTGGAGATGCATAAGCAGATACGCTAATATCTTTAAATTCATACCAAGGATTATTTAAGTTAGTCTTAATAAATTCTTGAACATTTTTAACCTCATCAGATTTTAATTCGCTAGAACGAACATCAGATTTATTAACTAAATAATAAATATTAGCTGTTTGGTTTGCTGGAGTAGATTTAACAAAAGCATCTTTTGCATAAATTCCTTTCTCATCATTTCTAACTAATAAAGGAGTAATAATTGTCCCATCTCCTAATTTTACTGGAGTAAAATCTTTAGTTTTAGATTTCACAGCACCTTGAGCACGTAACTCAACAGTTGCAACTTTCATTGCTGGATCGTATGCAAATTTCTCAGATGTGTAGCTAAAAGTACCACCTTTTTCATAACTAATTTTTTGACCAGAACCTGTAGCTTTATCACCTACTAAAATAACTGGCTTTAAAGCTTTCTCTCCGCCAGCATATTTTACAACTGGAGTTAAAGTAACAGTCGCTTTTTTAGCAAAAACTTTAGCAGGATATTTTCCTGTTACGCTGAAGCCTACGCTATCTCCATGCATTTCTAATGGATTTGGTTTAACATCGTAAGAAAAAGTGGATTGTTTTTTTACCATCTTTCCTAAACCATTGCAACCAACTAATAAAGCAGTTGTGCCAACAGCAAGACTTAAGTTTCGTAAAGTTTTAGTATTCATCATTATTATAGGTTATATATTTGATTTTCGACAAAATTATAAAATAATTACTAAAAGCCTAATTATTTTAGTAATAAATTTTTAAAAAAAATCCCGCTGTTAGCGGGATTTTGAATTATTTCTGTAATTACAATTATTTTGCAATTGCATTTACTCTTTTAGTTAACTTAGATTTTAAGTTAGATGCTTTATTTTTGTGAATAACACTTTTCTTAGCTAATTTATCTAACATAGCAACTACTTTAGGTAATAACGCTGATGCTTCTTTTTTAGAACCAGTTTCACGTAATTTTTTTACTGCATTACGAGTTGTTTTTGCATAATAACGATTTGATAAACGCTTTGCGTCATTTGATCTAATTCTTTTTATTGCCGACTTATGATTTGCCATTCTATTAAGGTATTAATCTGTTTTTTTAAATTGGATTGCAAATATACGCTTTTTTTTATAATTACAAATGTTAATAACAAATATTTATCGAATATAGTCTAAAACTTACATTTGCGAACATAAATGAAACTGAAAAATACATATTTACTCTTGTTTTTTATGATTTCCGTCGTTGTTTTTAGCCAGACAGACGTTGAAATTGTTAAGAATATCGTCCCAAACGGGAGTTTTGAGAATTTTCGAAAAAAATCAGGAAGTATTAAAAATGCCATTCCTTGGCAGCAAATTGCCAGTGTTGATTATTATCAGGAGCCTATCAGTAACGATACAGCTAAACAAAGAGGGGCCCGAACGGGGACTTGCTACGCTGGTTTACGATTTCAAAAAAAATATAAAGAGTTTTTACAAGTAAAATTAGCCGAACCTTTGCACAGAGGAACCGTTTACGAATATGAAATGTATGTGCGTTTAGCCTTTTGGAGCAACGCCTCGTTAAAATCGTTTGGAGCCTTATTTACCAAAATGGGCTATAAAAGCCAAGGTGATGTTGTTCGTTCGTCTTTAATTGATACCGTGAGTAAAAAAGCTAGTTTTATTAATGGCTACCAGTGGTTTAAAATATCTGGAAAATATCAAGCCGATGGAGGCGAAAAATATTTAACCATAGGAAACTTCTCTCCAAACGTAAAAAAGGACATGGTACGTATGAATGTGTTTAAACTTGGATTTAAGGAAGCTTATTATTTTATTGATGATGTAAAATTGGTGAAAGCTAAGGAAGTGGTTGAAAAAGTGAAAGTAGAAATTGTAGGTTCGTTTAACTTAGAACAAGATTCTGTTTTAGAAGTGAAAAAAGATGTGAAGGTGGGAGAGAAAATTGCTTTAAAAAATATCTTTTTCGAAAACGGACGTTATTATTTATTACCCGAATCTTATTCGGAGTTAAATAAACTAGCACAATACTTATTAAGAAATCCTCACATGGAAGTTCAAATTAATGGACATTCGGATAATGTGGGTTCTAAAAACAAAAACCAAAAGATATCCGAACAACGTGCCCGCGAAGTATTTGAATACTTAATTAAAAAAGGTGTTCAAAATAAAATGTACTTTAAAGGTTACGGAAGTAGTTTGCCAATTGCCAGTAACGATAATGATATTGATAGAGCCAAAAATAGGCGAGTGGAGTTTGAGATTATTAAGAATTAGAATATTCTGTAATTACGAATCTATACGAATATGCGAATCGGCGTATGGATTGCTAGAAAGTTTAGATTCGTATTTTCGTACTTAATTCGCAATCATAATATTTAAAACAAAACTATATACGATGAATCTTATACAAAAAGATAATCTAAAAACAATTAGAGCTTGGTCTTTTTACGATTGGGCAAACTCTGTATTTCCTTTAGTAATTACATCAGCTATCTTTCCTAATTTTTATGATTATGTGACTACACATGATGAAGCCAAAAATTTTATCGGACACACCGTTACATTTTTCGGCTTCGAATTCGAAAATCAAAACATCTATTCATTTGTTTATGCTTTTGCACTATCCATTGTTGTTTTAATAACTCCCATATTAAGTGGAGTAGCCGATTATTTAGGAAACAAGAAACGTTTCTTGCAATTTTTTTGTTATTTAGGATCTATTTCTTGTATGTGCTTATTCTTTTTTGATAGAGAACATTTAGAATTAAGTTTCTTGCCATTTATTACAGCTACTGTTGGTTTTTGGGGTAGTTTGGTGTATTACAATTCGTATTTACCTGAAATAGCTTCCGAACAAAATCAAGATAAAGTAAGCGCACGTGGTTTTGCTTTAGGGTATTTTGGTAGTTCGTTGTTATTAATACTTTGTTTAGTAGGAATCATTGTTTTTAAATACGAAGAGACAGTTGTAAATGGAATAGTGGTAAGCACCAAAGGATTTTTTAAAGTAAAATATGCGTTTTTATTAACAGGACTATGGTGGATGGGCTTTGCTCAATACACTTTTGCGAATTTACCAAACAAAAATCATCAACCGCACGGAACGGATAGAAATGGTTTATTATCAAAAGGATTTACGGAGTTACGTAATGTGTGGGCGCAAATAAAATTAATGCCGCAAATGAAACGTTTTTTAACGGGCTACTTTTTTTATAACATGGGTGTGCAAACCATTATGGTAGTGGCAGTTTTATTTGCACGTAACGAGATTGAATGGGGTGAGGGAGAAGCAGCAGAGAAAGCCAAAACTAATGCTTTAATCGTTAGTATTTTAATTATTCAATTTGTAGGAATAGCAGGATCATTTTTATTTTCATGGTTGTCTCGCCAAATTGGAAACATTAAATCTTTAATGGTATCGGTGGCGGTATGGATTTTTATTTGTGTGTTTACGTTTGCTGTGGTGCACACACCAGTTGAATTTTACATCGTAGCCTTTTTAGTTGGTTTAATGATGGGTGGCGTGCAAGCCTTATCGCGAAGTACTTATAGTAAATATATTCCCGTAACCGACGATCATACTAGTTTTTTTAGTTTTTATGATGTGATTGAAAAATTAGGAATGATTTTAGGAACTGTTTCGTTTGGTGTGATTAGCCAAATAACGGGCGGTATGCGAAATTCTATTTTATCGCTGATTGTATTTTTTATTATGGGAATTATCACCTTGTACCCCTTAAGTAAAAAAGTAAAAACGGATTAATTCAATGTCATTTTTAACTTCTCAATAGCTTTGTTTTGTGTGTTGGATAAAAACACTAACATACATGAAGCGCCAATAGTTGCATATAGCATATCCGATTGGGTATCCCACACATAACCTTGAGTTCCTAAAAAAGCCTCGGCTGATTGCCCTGATGAAATAGCAACGCCCCATTCTAAAAATTCATAAAAGGCACTAATAGCAAGGCAAACACAAACCGTTAAAAATGCTAGCCAAGCTTTAGGTTTTACGATTTCTTTTCTAATGAATAGTTCTCTAATAATAATTGCAGGAATAAAGCCTTGGGCAAAATGCCCCACCTTATCATAATTATTTCGACTTTGCTGAAAGGTGTCTTTTATCCAATCAAACAAAGGAACTTCGGCATAGGTATAATGTCCACCCACAAACAAAATATAGCAATGCACTAAAATAAAACAGTAAGTTAAAAAGGTAAATTGAAATGTTTTAAAAGTAAAACTTAATACAATTATCCCAATGATTGCTGGAAAAACTTCCAAAAACCAAGTAAAATAATCATGTGGATGAATGGCAGAAACAACTAAGCCAACAACAAACAGTAATATTAAAATGTAATGCTTTTTCATGTTATGGAATATAATCTATTTCTTTTTTCTAAAATTAGCGTGTTGTGTTGCCGTAAAAAAATCTCTAAATATTTGGTTGATGGGTGATGTGGTTCTACTAGCTTCAATTCCGGCTGTAGGATACAAGTTTATAATTTGGCTACAAAAATCAGAAACGGTTTCTTCGCCAAAGGCATGAATTTGCTCCATACGTTTTTTTGATAGCGTTTTATTTTGTGCAATGGCTTTCTCAATTTCTTTGGCAATAGACATTGTTTTCTTTAAAACATCTTCTGTAAGCATCTGCAAGTTTTTATTATCGATGCTTTCCGCAAAGTGTTGCGCCATGCCAATATAGTTTACAAGTAGGGTTAAATCGGCAAATACGGTAAATGGTATGCCCGAACTATTATCCTGAGTATAAAATTGATTGTATTTAAAACTGTATTTTTTTGAAACCACTACATCCTTCACTTTAAACGAAAATGTATTCGTGGCTTTCATACCCATGGATGTCCAATCTGGGATAATAGTTACTTTTTCTTTAGGGATGACGAAAGAAACAACATCATCTTCTATGTTAGCATTGAGCGTAAAATGAGTTAAGTGTGGCGCACCAGTGGCATATTTCCAAGTGCCGTTTAACAGAAATTCGTTTTTGCTGATGGCTTTGGCAGTTCCTGTTACCATGCCACTACCACCTAAACATACATTTTTGGTGTTAAAAATTTCCTGAGCAATTTTTGGTTTTAAGTTTTTCGAAAAATAATTGGCACCCGAACAAAGCGTTACAAACCAGCCTAAACTACCATCCGTTTTGGCTAACTGAAAAAGTATTTTCAGGCCTTTGCTAAACGATACATCTAAGCCATTAAAATCTTTAGAAACCCAAATGAGCAACCATTTTTTATGATGCACCAATTGTATCATTTCAGCAGGAAATTCTTCTGCATTTAATAGTAGTGCTTTTTGGTATTTATTTAGAAGTTGGTTTTTCATTTCTAAAGATACATACTTTTTATTCTCTGGCCAGCGAAAAACTGTTGCTTAGCGTGTGTTATATGCAGGTTTTATTTTTGTTTGTCAATTAGTCGTTTGTCAATTTTCTTAATTAGTTCGAAAACGTAGTCAAAGTAATTTGCAGCATTTTCTTTTGCAAAATTTTCAATATGTATTGCCTGAATAAATGGAACGACTTTTTGATTTACAGTAATTTGTTTAACTTCTGTTGGGTTTGAAAAACTTCCTTGAAACATTGCCGTTTCGTCTGGGATACCATTTAAAATTTTTGTTGAGTCAGCGTGAGAAAACCCATTTCTCATTAATTCTCGAATTGTGTCAAATAAAAATATTTTTTCATTCTCGGTTATTAAATCAAGCTTCATACATTTTTCTATTGAGTTACCGAGTGGAATTGAACTATACTTTTTATTTGGTTCTTCAAAAATAGTTCCCCAGTCTTCTACTGGTTTTGGTCCGATTCCTGCTTCGTCATAAATTAGTGCTAATTTCAAAAGCCTTTCAAGTAAATTATTTGTCAAGGTGATTGATGCTCTGTAAAACTCAAGAATCAAGCATTTATTTATTTCAAATACGGAACCACCTAATTCACCGAAGACGTAAAAATCGAAATCAAAATATTTTGAACGGTTTTGGAAATTCTTGTCTAAGTTTTCTATAAATGCTTTTTCAAAAAGTTCTTTTTCCATTCGTTAGGGTTTATAAATTGTCTATTATATGATCTAATAATTCTATAAAGACATACTTGTCAAATAAATTGTTTAAATAGGAGCTTGAAATTACATTTTCATTAATAGCTTCAAGTTTTTCTTTTAGGTCTACAAACTCACCCTTAATTTTTGGATTTCCAAGCAACGTCTTTGCATTTAATATGTCTTCTGTCCATAACGCATATGCGTCAATGCCGCAACAACCAGAAACACATTGTGTTTCCAAATATTTCCAAAATGGTTCAGTTGCCTTAATTTCAACATCAATGTCACGCACAACTGCATTTGAGTCCCAGTCAACCCACTTTATCCATTTGTCTTGTCCAATGCTTATGTCGTTGGTGTTTTCCACAGTTGCTTGTGCGTCTAGTAAACTTGCATATAACGGATTGCAGCTAAATTTTAGTTTGGGCTTTGGAACCGTTTTCTACCGAAATGTTTCCTAACAAAGCTAAATGTTTATTGGACATTTGCAAAGCGAAAATAAATTTCTTTCGCGGTAGCGACAGCTTTTGCAAATGCCGAAGCCGAATGCCCAAATTAAATTTAGGTGCGGTTAGCTGCTGTAACTTTTTATATCCTATTCTTCTTTTATTAGCCAAGTCTTGCCGAAATGGTATTAACAAAGCTAAATGATTATTGGACATTTGCAAAATGAAAAATATTCGCGGAGCGACCTTGAACTTTTGCAAATGCTTTGATGTCTGCACGCCTGAGTTGTAGGTGCTGTTATAGGTTGTAGGGCGCACATTGCTTGACTTACAAGTGTCTGCATACAATATTATATTTTTGTCGGTCGCCACTTACCATTAAGTGGTGGTTTTGTACCATTTAAATTGCCAAAGTCAAATGATGCTGTTGTACCTCTATTAAAATTACCAATGTCTCCATATAGAGCTAAGCAACATAACAAAAGTATATCTTCGTCATTATTAGCATAAATGTTTAAAACATCATTCTCGAAAAAGTTAAATGTTCTTTTATCAAATGCTGCAACTTGGTTGTCATTTTTAAATAACGAACGATGATGTCCTCTATGCTCTTGAAAAATATATTTTGAATTATTAAATTCAAAACTCCAAATTAAGTCTTTCCAATTCCACACATTCTTAGGGATAATTTCGATTGGTTTTTTGTCTGGAGGAGTTAATACAATTTGTAATTGTGCTGTCCTGAATAGTCTACGATTTAACCATATGTAACCAACTTCTTTTTTGTCCTTGCCGTATATTTTTGCTTCATATGCGTCCCAAGCTGCACCGCCACTTATGTCAACTGCATAATAGTCCCAGTCCTGATTTTTGTCAGTTAGGTTTTTGTATATATAATAAGAGCCACTTTTTTGATTAATTGTAATGGTCATAATTTTCACGGTTAGTTGTCGCCCTATTACCTATAACGTTTTGCGAGTTGGCGTCAGCGCGAGTTTGAAACCGTTCTGTTGTCTAACCGCATAATGTTTGTTTAAAGATACAAATGCCTGATGGCTTTGCAAAGCAAAAATTAATAAACTTCTCTGCCGCTTTTGCAAAGCCTAACGAATGTTAGCGTTGTCGCCAACTTGCTGTTAGGTTTCAGTAGGGCGGCACACAGTACGATACGTTTGGCTTAACTGTGTCTGCATACAATTATTGCATTGAGGGACACTTATGTGTCCCGTAAGTACAAAACACACAACAGTCGCCGTCTTTGGGTAGCATTTCAGTGTTACACTTTTCGCAATTATATTTTATTACACAGACGTCGGTTGGCATTGTCTCCATTTTTTTGTGTCCACACTTAGGGCAAGTTATTTCGGATTGCATTACTATTTGTCCACCTACTTTTGTCGTGTCGTTTGAACAACAAGTGTCCTTTGGGTTTTTATTGTCTGTTGTCATTAATTCATTTTTTGTCGGAGTCGAACAATTAACAAGTAAAAGTGTCCCGAATATTATTATAAAAAGTTTAATTGTCTGCATACAATTTTTGTCTACGATTTTTGTCCCGCCCTATTGAACCTAACGTTTTCGCAATTTGCGTCAGGCGTGTTGAAACATTGTCTGCCGAAATGCTACTACCAAAGCTAAATGTTTTTTAGACTTTTGCAAAGCGAAAATATTTCCGCCGTCAGCGGACAAAAGCCTTTGCAAAAGCATTGATGTCAGCCACGCTGGCGCAAATTGTGTGTTACCAGTTGTTGCGGACACGGTTCTTGATTATATTTTAGGTCTTCCGTCGACAGCTTTTATGATTGTTTGTATGTGTCTGTCTGATAGATATTCGTTTTGTGTCAAAGGTTTTGCTTTATATAAAATTGATGGTAAAATAAATAAGGAGGACAAAATAGTCATGAAAATTAATCCTATTAAGTTTTCGTAAAAAACAATTCCTAAGAATAAAATGATGAAACCTAAAGGAATTAATAATCCTTTAAGAAGTGCCCCAACTACTTGTCTTTTGTCATACACAGTATTATTAATTCTAATAAGAGTAGTATTGTTTTCGGACAGAAATTTCAAGTCATAACAAATTCGGTTTCTTGGTGTTGAGTAAATATCTATTAATCTTCCGCCACCATGTTCTATTTGTCCTTCGAAGACTTGGTGATATTGAGTTTGTCTACTGTTGTTTAGGTCAACAGTTATTTCTTTAAGTCTTTTTACAACTTGGTCGGAACTTAGATTTGTCTCAATGTCTATGTAAGAGTTTTCCACTGAAAATTCACTTTGCTTTATTGTCCACTGCAATTACTGGTAACGTTTTCCAAGCAGGCCCAGTTTGCAGTTAGAAACAGTGTCTGCCGAATGTTTATTTAAAGATACAAATGTTTGTTGCTTTTGCAAAAATGAAAAACGTGTCTGCCGAAACTTTTTGCAAAAGCTATTACCTCGTCCGCGCAAATTGGGCTTGCTTGGTGTTACCTGCAGGTGGCGACACACTGGTGCGTTTTGCTCAAGTGTCTGCCGATTAGAATTTTAAATGTTCTTTAAGCTGAGTGTAGTCGCTGATTTGAATAGAAGCGATTTTTTCATCGTTTGAATTGTAATCTATGGCGATAGCTAGATTGTCGATTCTATAATGATCGACTATAAATCGCTTATTAAAGAATTTATCTTCAAACTCTACCATTTTTATTGGTAGGCCAACTTTTTCGCGGACAGTTTTTCGGGTGTCGTTATAGTTTAGATTAAAAGGAATTGAACTTACAAGAGTGTAGGATTTAGGATGCAAATTAAAGAATGAAAATATGGGAGTCCCTTTCTTGAAAATTGTTTTTTCATCTTCATCGTACTCTGCGTCTTTGTTATTAAAACCTATTTCTATTGCATTGTCTGCTGAAATAATGTAATCGCTTTCAGCCACATTATATGTTGTAGGGTCGCAAGAGATGCTTTTTAAAAACTTCTGAAAGTCCAAGTCGGCCAATTTTGTCCCGAAGTGTTTTGTTATGTCATGAAAGGTCATTGTCAACCGAAATGTTTTTTTAGTTTGATGTCCCGCCACTTGCAGGTAACTACCATATAGGTGCCATAAAAGTAATCTTATTTGGTGTTTATTGCAATATAACATTACTTTTTACATTCTTATTGGTTTTTGTAATTATAACCAATAAATCCCTTAAACAAAAAAAGCTCCTTGGCAAAACCAAGGAGCTTTAAATTATATTTATATCTTAAGCCTTTTTAGCAAATAAGTTCACTTTAGTTTCTTGGCGTTTTAGCAAACGGCTAATGTTCTTTTTATGAGTTACCAATAATAAAGCCGCTACAAATAAGGAGAAGATTAAAAGGGTTTGGTTTTGGTTTTTTAATACAATATTTAAAAAGAAAGGGAAACTCAATCCTGCTGTCATAGATGATAAAGACACATAACGGGTTGCTAATAATACAATTAAAAATACCGCTAATACCATTAAGCTCGTTAATGGGGTAATGCAAATCACAATGCCTAAAATAGTAGCCACGCCTTTTCCTCCTCTAAATCCTGCAAAAATTGGGAATACATGTCCCACCAAAGCAGCAATACCCAAACCTAGTTCAAGAGTTACATATTCGTTGCTGTCGTAAACATAAGATGATAAATGAACCAACAAAACGGCAATAGTTCCTTTTAAGATATCAATAGCCAAAACAGGAATACCCGCTTTTTTACCCAATACTCTAAAGGTATTAGTAGCCCCAGCATTTCCGCTTCCAAACTCTCTCACGTCAATGCCGTAATAACGTTTGCCCCACCATACTGCGGTAGGTATTGAGCCTATTAAATAAGCCGCAATAATTAACGATACAATAGTAAAGGTTTCCAAATGTGTTTAGTTTTTAGTTACACAAATATAATAATAATTTAACCCGCCAAAAACACTAAAATTTTTAGATTAATGAAGATTTAAACAGCTTTTTGTTAAAACAGCGCATTTTGTTAAAAATAACTCAGCTCCTCATGGTCAGTTCGAGTAAAAAATGTTGCCTCTTTACATTTTTGTATCGAGAACTTGACAAGTAGTATCTCCTTATTTTTTAGCATAAAAAATACTGTCATTTTTATCTGAATTATTTTTCTCCAATTACAAAAATAATGGTATTTTCACCCCTCTTTAAACTATGATAAGTTACGTAAATGGGCAAGTTGCCGAACTAAATCCTGCTTTGGCAGTTATTGAAACTAATGGAGTAGGCTATGCCTTATTAATTTCGTTAACTACTTATAGCCAAATACAAGGTAAGGCTACTGCAAAATTGCATGTAGAGAGCGTTTACGTGAGAGACGATAATCCAAGATATTTTGGTTTTGCCGATGCAGAGGAACGCGATTTGTTTCGAAAATTGATTTCGGTTTCGGGAGTAGGTGGTGGCAGTGCTATTTTAATGCTATCCTCCTTAAGTGCCCCCGAAATTGCAGGAGCCATTAATACAGCCAATGTAGCCTTATTAAAAAGTATCAAAGGCATTGGCGAAAAAACAGCGCAACGCATCGTGGTTGATTTAAAAGGAAAAATGGGTAAACACGAGGGAGGAATTTCTCAAATTTTAAATCCATCATACAATAAAAATAGAGATGAGGCGTTAATGGCTCTAGTTACATTAGGGTTTCCTAAACTAGTAGCCGAAAAAGCTATTGAAAAGGCAACCAAACAACAAGGTGTAGCTACAGATAATGTTGAATTGCTGATTAAAGCAGCACTAAAAAATATGTAATTAATAATAAAGCGTGGTAAAAGGAGTCGTAAAATTTCTTGTTGTAGGTTCTGTATCAGCTAGTTTGATGAGTATCGTTGTTGGTTCTAAGGCCAAAAACGCACCATTAAGTAAGCCACATTACTTTTACACACCCATTCACCAGCTTAATCCCGATTCGCCAATTGTTACTAAAGACGATTTACCTTTTAAGTTTAATGATAACAATGGCGGGCAACCAAACTTTGATGACAAAAGTGGATTATATTTAAATAATCCATCCAATATTACTACTACTACCGAGTATAATCCTCAAACTGGTAATTACGATATTACTCAAAAAATTGGGGATATGGATTACCGTCCCGAAACCTATGTGGAGTTTCAGGATTACCAGGACCAATTATTTAAGCAAGCGGTAAAAGACCATTGGAAATCAAAAATCAAAGCCGAAGACTTACAGAATCAAAACAAAAAAGGGATGATTCCTAAGTTAACGGTTAATAGCGAATTGTTTGACCGTATTTTTGGTGGTAACCAAGTGGATATTAAACCTACTGGAACAGCCGAATTAATTTTTGCTTTAAATCGTAACAAAACATTAAATCCTGCTATCCCTCAGCGTCAGCAAAAGGTAACCAATTTTGATTTTAACATGCGTATTCAGTTAAACTTAATTGGTAAAATTGGAGATAAGTTAAAAATAACCACCAGCTATAACACCGAAGCATCCTTTGATTGGGAAAATCAAATGAAGTTAGAGTACACGGGCTACGAAGATGAAATCATTAAAAAGATAGAGGCAGGTAACGTAAGCATGCCTTTAACGAGTTCTTTAATTCAAGGTAGCCAAAGTTTATTTGGTGTAAAAACACAATTACAGTTTGGTAGATTAACAGCTACAGCATTATTCTCGCAACAACGAGGCAAAAAGCAAGAGGTTTCGGTGCAAGGTGGTGCGCAAACCATGTACTTTAATGTTACAGCCGATAACTATGAAGTGAATAAACATTATTTCATGGGTCATTACTTTAGAGATAATTACGATCAATGGATGACCACACTTCCTATTGTGACGACTCCAATTATTATTACCAAGGTAGAGGTGTATATTACTAACCAAACGGGTAGTACTGAGCAAACCCGAAACTTTGTGGCATTTACAGATTTAGGAGAAGATTCAACTCATGTACATCCTAATTTAAGAAGTACTTTATGTGCATTTCCTAATTACGATATTCATGATAGCGATGGCGTTTTTCCTCATAATGGAGCCAATAGTTTATATCATATCATTTCAGATACCACATCCGGAGCTAGTATCATGCCTCCTCGCTCCAATGGAAATGCTTCTTTAATTTATTCGGCTTTATCTAATTCATCTTTAGCGCCAAATGCTTGTAATGATGGAAATAAGTTCATGCAATCTTCTCGCGATTTTGAGGTGGTGCAAAACGGTCGTCGATTAAACCCATCAGAGTTCACTTTCAATAGTCGTTTAGGTTTTATCTCTATTAATCAATCAATTAATAATGATCAAACGGTGGCGATTGCTTATCAGTATACATACAATGGTAAAGTATACCAAGTAGGTGAATTTTCAGATCAATACACGTCTGGTCCATTATATTTAAAATTATTAAAGAGTGGTTCGGTGACTAGCCCTAAGTTTAGTACTTGGGACTTAATGATGAAAAATGTTTATTCGTTAGGTGCTTATAACTTAAATGCCGCTGATTTTAAATGTGACGTTTATTATAACAATATTGAAACAGGTGTTGATATTCCATATATCCCATACGGAAGTGCTAACGGAAATTTATTAGTTCAGGTGATGGGCTTAGATAAGTTAAGCGTAAATGGCGATCCATATTCGGATGGTGTATTTGACTTTATTCCAGGCTATACCATTAATGCCAATAACGGTCGTATTTATTTATCATCCAAAGAACCATTTGGAGAAAATTTAAGAAGCAAGTTTGCAGCTGCGGATTTCCCTGTAGCTAACAAATATATTTTTCAAGAGTTATACGATTCAACCAGAACCATTGCTCAACAATTACCCGAGAAAAACAGATATAAAATCAAGGGTCAATATAAATCAGCCTCTGGTTCCGAAATTTCTTTAAATGCCTTAAACATTCCTCAAGGTGCTGTTCAGGTAACGGCTAATGGACAAGCATTAACAGAAAACGTTGATTATACCGTTGATTATACTTTAGGTAGAGTAAAAATTATTAACGAAAGTATTTTAAACTCAGGTGCTAATATTAAAGTAAGTACCGAGAGTAATTCCCTATTTAACGTACAGCAAAAAAGTTTGTATGGTGCCCGTTTAGATTTTAAAGTGAACAAAGATTTGATGTTAGGTGGTACTGTACTTCACCTTAGCGAAAAGCCTGTGACTCAAAAAGTTAACATCGGCGATGAGCCAGTGTCAAACACCATTTGGGGAGTAGATTATAGCTACAAAACAGATGTTCCTTTTTTAACTCGTTTAATTGATAGAATACCATTAATTAATACCAAAGAAATGAGTAGCATTACCACGCGTGGTGAGTTTGCGCAATTAGTTCCAGGTAATGCCAAAGCTATTGGTAAAAATGGAAACTCTTATGTAGATGATTTTGAGGGAAGTATTTCCTTAATTGATTTAAAGAGTCCGTCTGCTTGGAGTATGGCAAGTATTCCGCAAGGACAACCATCATTATTTCCAGAAGCATCATATAATGATGATATAAAAACGGGTTTAAACAGAGCGCAGTTTAACTGGTATACGATTGACCCATTATTTTACGGACAACAAAATACAAGTATTAAACCAGGTAATATTACAGAACCAACTTTCTCTAATAACTTCATGCGTCAAGTATTAGAAACTGAATTGTTCCCAGGCAAAACACCACCAAACGGACAACCTGTAGTGATGTCGGTTTTAGATTTAGCGTTTTATCCAGGAGAACGTGGTCCTTATAACTATGATGTAAATGCCACTGGCGTTTCATCTGGTATCTTGTCAAACGGTAGATTAAAAGATCCTGAAACTCGTTGGGGTGGTATTATGCGTCGTTTAGAAACCAATGATTTTCAGGCAGCCAATATTGAGTACGTTCAGTTTTGGATGATGGACCCATTTAATAGTGATTACAATAGCACCACTTATCCAGATATGGATGCGAATAGCAAACCAAGTGGGGAATTATACATCAACTTAGGTAATATAAGTGAGGATATTATAAAGGATGGTAAAATGTGTTACGAAAATGGACTACCAGGAAGTCCTTCGGGAGCAAGTGCAAATTTGCCAACAATAGAGTCTAATTTAGGAAAATCACCTTTAATTAGTCCAATTTCTAACTCCTTTGTAAACGATCCAAACGACAGACCTTTTCAAGATGTTGGTTATGATGGTTTATCAGATACGGCTGAATCTAGAAAATTTGTGTCTTTCATTAATGCATTAAATGCTACTGGTTTTTCTGGAGATGATATCACTAATGCATTAAGTGACCCAAGTTCTGATAAGTACCATTTCTTTAGAGGAAACGATTATGATCAATTTGCTGCCACAGATTATAGAGCTAATACGCTTTCTCGTTACAAAAAATACAATGGTCCAGAAGGTAACTCACCAACAGAACAACAATATCCTGATGCTGGTGTACCAAGTGCCGCTACCAATAATCCAAATATTGAGGATATCAACAGAGATAATACTTTAAGTGAAACCGAAAACTATTACCAGTACAAAATCAAAATCTCTCCTCAGGATTTAACGCCTAATAATGTTGGACAAAACTATATTGTGAATGTGATTGATGGTTCAACCACCATTGGTAGTACACAAAAAAATGTAAAATGGTATCAATTTAAAGTGCCAGTGACTGAGTTTGAAAAATCGGTTGGTTCTATCGAAGGCTTTAACTCCATTCGTTTTATGCGAGTATTTATGAAAGGATTTAATAAACCTGTGGTTTGTCGTATTGCTCGTATGGAATTAGTTCGTAGTGATTGGAGACGTTATGCATTTGATTTACAACGTCCAGGAGAATATATTGCTAATGATGATAACACAACCACATTCGACGTGTCGGCTGTGAGTGTTCAAGAAAATGGAGAGAAAAAACCAGTGAACTATGTGATTCCTCCAAACATTAACCAGCAACAAAATGTTCAAACTACCAATTTAGTATTACTAAACGAGCAATCTTTATCATTAAGAGCTTGTAATTTAAAAGATGGTGATAGTAGAGCCATTGTTAAGAATACTGAATTAGATGTTCGTTCTTTCGGTAAAATGAAATTATTTATGCACGCCGAAAAATTAGGTATTGACCCGTTAAATGATGGAGATGTGACTGTATTTGTTCGTTTAGGTTCTGATTATAACAATAACTATTACGAATATGAAATTCCAGTTAAATTAACTCAACCTGGCTATTACGATCCAAATACAGATGATGGTAAATACACTGTTTGGCCAGCAGATAATGAATTTGTAATTGACTTTGAGAAAATTACTTCTACTAAAATTAATAGAAATGGAAGTAGTGGAGGCATTGACCTAACAGCCATGCAAAGACCTTATACCGAAAGCGATGGAAATAATAGTATCACCGTGGTTGGTAATCCAAACTTAGCAAGTATTAAGAGTTTAATGATTGGTATTCGAAATCCAAAAGATAACGGAGGATTACCAAAATGTGTGGAAGTTTGGGTAAACGAATTACGTTTAACTGATTTCGTTAATAAAGGTGGTTGGGCAACGACAGGAAGTGTGCAAGCTAAGTTAGCCGATTTAGGTCAGGTGTCCTTAGCCGCTACTTATAGCCGACCATTTTTTGGAAGTATTGAAAAGAAAATTAGTGAAAGAAGTCGTGAAACTAATTTTCAATGGGATGCCGTTTCAACGGTTCAGTTAGGTAAGTTTTTCCCAGTGAAATGGAGAGTAAATTTACCAGTGTACTATGCTTATGGTGAAACAAAAATTACACCTCAGTATAGCCCTTACGATCCAGATATTAAAATTGATAATCCTAATATTGATGATGAGTTAAAGAAACAAATTAAAAAGAATGCTCAGGATGTTACAGTTAGAAAAGGCTACAATTTCTCGAATGTGAAAGTGGATGGTTTAAAGAAAGAAGGCGCTAAGCCTATGCCTTGGGATGTGTCCAACTTCTCTGTTACTTATGCTTATAATGAAATTACGCGACGTAACGTAAACATTGAAAATAGTATTATTAAAACATACCGTGGAGCTCTGTCATATAATTATGCCATCACTGCAAAACCTTGGACTCCGTTTAAAAAGACAAAATCTAAACTATTAAATAACAAATGGTTTGCTTTGGTTAAAGAATTTAACGTTACGCCGTTGCCTAGCAGGTTTGGTTTTAATACAGATATTAATAGAAGTTATAGCGAATTATTAAACAGAGACATTACCAGTTTTTACACAGGAAGCTCTGATAATTTAACAAGAGCTCAGTTTAATAAAACGTTTAACATGGTTCGTAATTACGATTTACAATGGAACTTGACTAAAAATATTAAATTTGATTATACGGCTAATAATGATGGACGTATCTTAGAACCATTAGGAAGAATTGATACGGAAGAAGAAAAAGATACAATTAAACAAAACTTATTAGCATTAGGAACAACTACAAACTACCGTCATCAATCAAATATTAACTGGCAAATTCCAATTAATAAAATCCCAATTTTCGACTTTGTAAATGCTAGTGCCAAATATAGTACGTCTTATACTTGGACTAGACGTCCGTTTGCTCAAGAATCTGTGGGTAATACCATTCAAAACACAAATACAAAAAGTTTAAATGGTACATTAAATATGACGGTGTTTTATAATAAGATACCTTATTTCAAAAAAATAAATACAGGAGGAAACAAACCAAAAACTGCTACTAAGGGAGCTGAAAAAGGAAAAGACACTTCAAAAACTAAAACAGAAAATCCTAGTAAAGATATACTTGAGTATCTTGCCAAGGGTATCATGATGATTAAACAGGTATCATTAACCTATCAGCAAACTAACGGAACTGCTTTACCAGGTTTCTTCCCAAGCTCACAATATGTAGGGATGGATCCTAGTAAAAATATGGCACCAGGATTTGGATTTATTGCGGGTGCAAACGATAGTATTTTACGTAACTCAATAAATAATGGTTGGTTAGTTAAAAATCAAAATCAAAGTTTACCATACACCACTACAAGCACTCAAAATATGACTTATCGTGCCAATGTAGAGCCTCACGGAAGTTTAAAAATCGAAATCAATGGAACTAAAACCTACGGACAAAATCAATCGATGTTTGTGAGATATGGTGGCGATTCGTTAATAGATAATGGAAACAGAGGTTATTTATTTGAAACTCCTAATTTCACAGGTAACTATAGCATTAGTGTGTTTACGTTGGGGAAATCGTTTAAAGATAAAGGGGATGTAAAAGATGGTTCGTCAGCTTTATTTGATGAGTTCTTAGTAGTGAGACAAGATGTAGCCAGAGAATTATCAGCATCTAATAGCACAGGTATTGATCAATTGCAGCCAGATGGTAAAGGTGGGGCTTACTATGATGGATATAGTAATACGCAACAAGATGTATTATTAGGCGCATTTTATCAAACGTACACAGGAAGTAAGCTAAAAGGAGTAGGTACAGATAAAATGTTTAAACAAATACCTTTACCAAACTGGACAGCAAGTTGGGACGGATTAGGGAAATTGAAATTCATGAAAAAATATTTCCAATCGGTTACCCTACGTCACGCTTACCGTTCGATGTATACTATTGGAGGATATGCTAATAACTTATTGTTTACAGATGCGGATGGCGATGGTTATTCGGACACAAGAGTTCCAGTGCAAAACTCTGTATTTGGTGGAGTGCAGCAAACAGCCAATTTCAATCCTAAATATACTATTCAAGGTGCTACCATTACTGAAGCATTTAGCCCTTTAATTAAAGTTGATTTTAAATTTAATAAACCAGGTTTAATGGCCAACTTTGAGATGAAAAAGGATAAAACAGTGAACTTAAATATTACTGGTCCGCAAATTATCGAAACTAAGGGTCAAGAGTATATTGTAGGTATTGGTTACCGTTTCCCTAACTTAGTGATTAAGAAATTGAAAATTAAAGGGCAACCATTAAAGAGTGATTTGAACTTTAAATTGGATTTATCTTACAGAAGAAACATGACGGTTATTAGACGTATTGTGGATGAAATTAGTACACCAACAGGAGGACAAAACATTATTACTTTAAAAACTGCTTTAGATTATCAATTAACACAAGCAATTAATTTACGCTTATTCTACGATTGGATTAAAACAACACCTCAAACATCAAGTTCTTTCCCTACAGCCAATACAAACGCAGGATTTAGTTTAAGATTTAACTTACAGTAGATTTATTAAAAATTTCCGTTTGATTTTATTGTCAGTTCGAGCGGAGTCGAGAACAAAACACACATGAACGAAAAACTCAGCATGAATGATTTAGGTCGATTAAGTTCAGATGAATTTAAAGCTACCCAAAAAAACAAAATCATTTTGGTTTTAGATAATATCAGAAGTTTAAATAATGTGGGCTCTGCCTTTAGAACCTCAGATGCCTTTTTAATTGAAGCTATTTATTTGTGTGGAGTTACTGGAACACCTCCAAAACCCGAAATTGAAAAAACAGCTTTAGGCGCTACAGAAACCGTTTCTTGGAACTATTTTAAAACCACTCAAGAAGCCATTAATGATTTGAAATCAAAAGGATATTTTATTGCGTCTATAGAACAAGCAAAAAATTCTATCATGCTGAATCAATTTAAGAAACCTAATAAACCATTGGCTTTAGTTTTTGGAAACGAAGTGTATGGAGTAGAGCAAGAAATTATCAATCAAAGCGATGCTTGTATCGAAATACCTCAATTTGGCACTAAGCACTCCTTTAATGTTTCGGTAAGCATGGGCATAGTGCTTTGGGAAATGCTTCGTTGAAGGGATTTTAGAGACAAAAGAGATTATTTGATTTAAGGGACAAAAATCTTTTGAGTCAAATAGTCCCTTCCGTCCCTTTTTAATGGTATTTATTAAACACATCCCAACTTTCTGTATACGCTTTATACAATAAGTCCGTGTTGAGGTTTAAATCAATTTTATGAAGGTTAAAATACTGTTCTAAATCTTCTGTTGCTAAATTTCCAGTTAAATCATCTTTAGCCATAGGGCAACCACCAAAACCGTGAATAGCTACATCAAAACGTTGGCATCCACTCTTGTAAGCGGCGTCAATTTTTTCTTGCGCTTTTTCTTTGGTAGAGTGGAGGTGAGCACCAATCTCTACATTTTTAAATTCAGGAATAATATTTGAAAATAAGTAAGAGATATTTTCTCGATTAGAAACTCCAATAGTATCAGAAAGTGCAATAATTTTTACTCCTAAATCGCTTAGCTTTTTTGTCCAATTAATAACGATATCGCTGTTCCACACATCGCCATAAGGATTACCAAAAGCCATGGAAATATAAACCACTAATTCTTTTTTATGTTGCATGCATAAATTTTGAATTTCTTCCACACGAACCAAAGATTCTGCAATGCTTGAGTTTGCATTGCGTTGCTGAAAGGTTTCGGAAATAGAAAAAGGAAAACCTAAGTATTTAATTTCATCAAACGAACAAGCATCTTGTGCTCCACGAGTATTAGCAATGATGGCTAATAATTTACTTTTAGTGGTACTTAAATCTAATTGTTTTAAAACTTCTGCTGTATCGTGCATTTGAGGAATCGCTTTGGGCGATACAAAACTTCCAAAATCAATGGTATCAAATCCAATGTTTAATAATGAATTGATGTATTTTGATTTAACCTCTGTTGGGATAATATCTTTGATGCCTTGCATCGCGTCACGAGGACATTCAATTAGTTTCATAAGTCGTTATTTATAATTAGGGGCTAAAGCCCATTATTGTTTTTTTGTTTTTAACCCCGACCTTAAGGTCGGGGTTATTTGAATTGACACATTTGGACTTTAGTCCTGAATTTGTTATAAGTTTTGTTTAACAATTTCTTTATTAATTTGTTTAATCAAAGCAGGACCTTCATAAATAAAACCAGTGTATAACTGAATTAAATCGGCACCAGCTTTTATTTTTTCAATAGCATCTTCAGGGCTATGAATTCCGCCAACACCAATCACAGGAAAAGCATTGTTGGATTTTGTTTTTAAATATTTAATCACTTCAGTACTGCGTTTTGTTAATGGCTTTCCGCTTAAACCACCCATGCCAATTGCTTCTATTTCTGCTTTAGGATAAGTTAATGGTTCGCGAGCAATAGTGGTATTAGTAGCCACAATGCCATCAATTTTAGTACTTGCGACAATGTCAATGATATCATCTAATTGAGAATCGGTTAAATCTGGAGCTATTTTTAATAATAAAGGTTTGCGTTTAGGCTTTGCATTATTAATAGTTTGCAAATGATTTAATAAATGAGTCAAAGGTTCTTTGTCTTGTAACTCTCTTAAATTAGGAGTGTTAGGTGAGCTTACATTAACCACAAAATAATCTACCACATCAAACAATGCATTAAAACAATATTCATAATCTTTAATCGCATCTTCGTTGGCAGTTACTTTATTTTTACCAATATTACCACCTATAATCGTATTTGTTTTTTTGTTTTTTAAGCGAATAGCAGCTGCATCAACCCCTTCGTTATTAAATCCCATTCTGTTTATTAATGCATGATCATTTGGTAATCTAAATAAACGAGGTTTATCATTTCCAGGTTGAGGTTTTGGGGTAAGAGTTCCAATTTCAATAAAACCAAAGCCCAACGACGATAATTCATTAAATACTTTGGCATCTTTGTCTAAACCAGCAGCCAAACCTACAGGATTTTCGAAAGTAAGTCCAAAAAGTTGTTTTTTTAATTTTGGATGTTTATATCCAAAGATAGATGAGGCAATAGAACGACCAAAAGCATTGCCAAGAGCAAATTTCATGAGGTCAAATGTTAAATAATGTGCTTTTTCAGGATTTAATCTGAATAATAAAGGCTTAAGTAATAGTTTATACATACAGTACAAATGTACGTTTTATGATGCTTTTTATGATTTGAACAATAGAAATGTTGAAAAAAAACAATTTTTTTTGTAATTTTTTAACGTAGATACAAAAAAACATGTATTTTTGCATCCAAATTAATAAAACCTAAACAAAACTTAAAATGAAAAAAGTATTATCTATCGTTGCTGTAGCTGCATTATCAGCTGCATTTGTATCTTGTGGTCCTTCTAAGGAAGAAATCGAAGCAAAAGAAAAAGCTAAAGCTGATTCAATCGCTGCTGTAGCTCAAGCTCAAGCTGATTCATTAGCTAAAGTTGCTGAAGCTGAAGCTGCTGCTGCTGCTGAAGCTACTGCTAAAGCTGCTGCTGATTCTACAAGAATGGCTGACTCAGTTGCTGCTGCTTCTAAAGGTGGAAAAAAACACTAATATTTAGCAAAGCTAAAAACAAAAAAGCCCTGACTTAGTCGGGGCTTTTTTTATGCTTTTTATTTTGTGATAGGTGACTAATTTCGCCTTGGCGGGACTAGAAGCCACTTGTTTAACCTACAATCCAGTATATTTTCTAAATAACTTAATTGCCAAGGCCAACAAAATAATTCCAAATACCTTTTTAATAATGGCAATTCCGCCAGCTCCCAGTACTTTTTCTATTTTATTAAGGTTTCTAAGAACAATATAAACGATAATCACATTTAAGAAAATCGCTGTAATGATAGAAACAATATTATACTCCGCTCTAATGGATAATAAAGTAGTTAATGTCCCTGTTCCTGCAATTAAAGGAAATGCTAATGGAACTACCGATGCCGTTGCAGGCATAGCGTCTTTGGCAATTTGAACACCCAAAATCATTTCAAATGCTACAATAAATAATAAGATAGAGCCAGCGATAGCAAAATCGCCAATAGATATTCCAATAATATCTAAAATGGTTTGACCCAAAAACAAAAATATAATCATAATACCAAATGAAACAACGGACGCTTTTGAGGCATTAATGCCACCTGTTTTTTGTTTTAAACTAATAATAACCGGAATTGAACCAATGACATCAATAACGGCAAAAAGAACCATGGTTACTTTTAGTATTTCAATAATATCAAACTGTAAATTCATAAAGCATTATTTTTGGCAAAGGTAGATTATTAATAGGAAATTATAAGAGACTGCTTTTAAAAAAATTGTAAGTTTATGCTATGAAGAAATACATTTTATTTAGCTCAGCATTATTTGCATTAATTGCTTGTACTCAAGTGAACTCTACAGGCGAAAAAAACATCACATTAGGAGAAGATACCGTTGCTTCTGTTGAAATTTCAACATCCAAAGTCGACGCCCTAAACGCCTTAGCAGAGATGGATGAAGAGACGGAGCCTAGTAAATTGTTATTTAAAGCTAGTGGAATAGAGCCAGGTTGGTTTGCCGAATTTTATACTGATAAATTGCGTTTATTGGTGGAGTATGGGAAAGATAGTTTGATTATAGATAATCAAAAAATGGAAGGATTGGATAATAAAGACGGATATATTTTTGCTATTCAGGGAGAAAAGGATTTGAGCAAAAATGTTGGAATTAATATTATTAATAAATCCTGTGTTGATGCTGGAAGCGGAGATAAAAAAGATAGAACGGTAGTGGTAACATATAAAGGCAAAACCTACAAGGGTTGCGGTAGCTTTGTGAAATAGAATAAAATGCTTTTTTGTTGATAACCCCTTGATTTTTAAATCTTTTTAAGAGTTTTAAGGCTAAATTTTTTAGTAATATTGCAGTATGTTGTACAATTGGAAAATAGCTTTTGCAGATAAACACTTTAGAAATAGATTTATTATTTCTTTAGTTTTAGTGAGCATCGTTTTAACTGGTTTTGCATCTTTATTAGCATATATCGAAACCCGTCAGGGACATACGTTTTATGATCCTATTTTAAATTTCATTAAACCTCGTGATGTTTCAGATTTTATATTTTTCGTTACCTATTTAACAGCTTTGGTTGGTATCATTTATTCTATTGTTTCTCCATACCGCTTTTTACATTTAATGCAGATGTATGGTTCATTAACTTTATTAAGAGTGATTACGTTGTTTTTTGTACCTCTCGATCCTCCAACAGCTATTATTCCTTTACGTGATGCATTTTTAACGAATACGTTTTATGCTGGAAGCGAAAATTTAAAGGATTTATTTTTCAGTGGTCATGCTGCTACTTTATTTTTGTTTTTCTTTTTCGCCAATAATAAAGTGTTAAAAGCTTTGTTTTTGTTATCTGCTATCGCTGTTTCGGTTGGAGTAGTCGTTCAGCATGTTCATTATAGTTATGATGTCATAGCAGCTCCTATTTTTGCATATATTGCTTATAGAGTAATTACTAAGTTTTCTAAGCATTACTATAGCGAAGTTCCTCAGCAGCTTTAAACAAAGTATTGTATAAAACATTTTCAGCGTAGTTTATTTTAAATTTCATTTCGTGGTATTTTTACTACATTGAGAACTGCTTTAAAATATTCATTATTTAGTATTTGTTTTTTTTACTTGGTCTCATGTAAACACCAGCAATCAACCACCAAATCTTCCGAATCTTCCAGTAAAACATCCAGTTCTATCAAAAAAAAATATGCTGAAAAACTAGGTGTTTCTGAATCAGACATTAAAAATGAAAAATTATATCAGTTTATTAATGATTGGTACGGCGTTAAATATAAATACGGAGGAAAAAATAAAGGAGGGGTAGACTGTTCAGGCTTAACATCTACTTTATATTCGGTGGTTTACAAAAAAACAATCGCTTGTTCAACAAAGGATTTAGTATCTGAAGTAAAAAAAATTAAAGAATCAGATTTGCGCGAAGGCGATTTAGTTTTCTTTAAAACCAATGGTAAAAGCATTTCACACGTTGGCGTCTATCTTCAAAATCATAAGTTTGTTCATGCATCCACAAAAAAAGGAGTAATGATTAGTGATATGAATGAACCTTATTTTAAACAAACGTACGTGAGTTCGGGAAGAGTAAAGTAATTAGCAATATTTAACTCTATACTATCAAAACCTATCTGTTAAAAACAATCCATTTTCTTAAATTTAAAAGAAGCTAATCATAGTAACTTAACAACATGATTAAATTTCTTTTTAAAGCTTTATTTGCCTTTTCAATACTGGCAGTGATGGCATTTGTATCCAAAACACAAAAGCCTAAATCTGGACCTGATTTTTTACAATTAGAATCTCGTTGGGTTGATTCTGTTTTTAATTCGTTAAACTCTGATCAGCGTTTGGCGCAACTATTTATGGTGGCGGCCTACAGTAACAAAGATATGAAGCATGTTGCTGAGATTAGAGAGTTGGTAGAAAAATATAATATTGGTGGATTAATTTTTATGCAAGGTGGTCCATACCGCGAAGCTAAATTGAATAACTATTACCAAAGTAAAGCTAAAACTCCTTTATTGATTTCAATTGATGGCGAGTGGGGTTTAGCAATGCGTTTAGATAGTACACCTAAATATCCTCGTCAAATGACTTTAGGTGCCATTAAAAATGATTCGTTGATTTATTACATGGGAAAACAAATTGCTCGTGAGTGTAAGCGAATGGGGATTCATGTGAATTTTGCACCAGTAGCCGATGTCAATAACAATCCTTTAAATCCAGTCATTGGCATGCGCAGTTTTGGAGAGAATAAATACAATGTAGCTAATAAAGCTGTGATGTATATGAAAGGATTACAAGCTGAAGGGGTGATGGCAAATGGAAAACATTTTCCAGGACATGGAGATACAGATAGTGATTCGCATAAAACATTGCCAATTATTAGTGCTTGCAAAGAACGAATGGATACTTTAGAGTTGTATCCATTTAAACAATTGTTCGATCAAGGTTTATCAAGTATTATGGTGGCTCATTTATTTGTACCATGTTATGATACTACAAAAAACACAGCTTCTACGTTATCTCCATATATCGTTCAAGATTTATTGAAAAAGCAATTGGGCTTTCAGGGTTTAATTTTTACAGATGCTTTAAACATGAAAGGCGTTGCTAGTTTTTATGATCCAGGAATGGTTGATGTAAAGGCTTTATTAGCAGGTAATGATGTATTGTTATTTGCCGAAAATGTTCCTAAGGCGATGGAGCAAATTAAATTAGCGGTTAGTAAAGGTCAAATTACTCAAGAAGAAATAGATGCCCGTTGCAAAAAAATATTGAAAGCGAAATTTTGGTGTGGCTTAAATCATAAACAATATGTGAGCCCTAAAAATTTATATGAAGATTTAAATACAAAAGAATCTTTTGTGATGAATACAAAATTAGCAGAAGCATCAGTCACTCTTTTAAAAAATGATAATGCTTTATTGCCTTTACAGCGTTTAGATACGATGAGAATTATTGAAGTATCAATAGGTGATTCTAAAGAAAATCTATTTTCAACTACTATTAATAAGTATTCTAAAATTACACATTTGGGTATTGATCATGATGCCAGTAAAAAAGAAAGAGATACCTTATTTGCGAAATTGAAAAATTATAATTGGGTTATTTTACAAGTCAATAAAACATCCTACAAACCCGAAAAAGATTTTGGTTGTAGCGCAGGTAGTTTTGAGTTGATTTCAAAAATATGTTCTCAAAAAAATACCATTGCTTGTTTGTATTCTAATCCTTATTTAATGAATAAGTTGGAAAATTTAAATCAGGCTAAAACTATCTTAAATGTTTATGAGTATAGTCAATTTAGTCAAAAAGCAGCCGCTGATGCCATTATGGGCGCTATTGAAGTAAATGGAACATTGCCAGTGTCAACTAAATTATTTGTGGCTGGAACAGGATTAGAAATTAAAAAAAAAATTAGAGTTCAATACATTGCTCCAGAACAAATAGGAATTAATAGTTCTAAATTGCATCAAGTAGATTCCATTGCTCAATTAGGAATAAAAGAAAATGCTTATCCTGGTTGCCAAATAGTAGCCATTAAAGATGGAAAAGTGTTTTATCAAAAGAATTTTGGGAAGCAAGCTTATGATGTGTATGCCGAAAAAGTAAATGATAACACCATTTATGATTTAGCATCATTAACTAAAATTTTATCGTCATCCTTAGCTTTGATGAAACTGAGTGAGCAAAAACAATTTGATTACGAACAACATTTAGATTATTATTTTCCTGAGTTGGCAGGCACCAATAAATCTGCGATTCATTATAAAGACATGTTAACTCATCAATCTGGCTTGCCAGCTTGGTTACCATTTTGGCAAAAAACAGTGGACAAAAAAAATGGCTATAAAACGGGTTATTACAGTGACGAATATTCAGAACAATTTCCTGTTCAAGTAGCAAAGGGATTATATGTTGTAAAAGATTTTAACGATTCTATTTATCATCAAATTATGAGTTGTAAGATGGAAGAGACTTGTAAATATGTATATAGTGATATAGGCTATTATTTTTCTAAAATATTAATCGAAAAATTAACGAAGACTTCTCTAAATAATTTTGTGCAGTCACAATTTTACAAGCCCTTAAATTTAGGATTAACTTATTTGCCACTTGGTAAATATCCAGCTGAGCAAATTGCACCTACCGAAAATGATTTAAAATTTAGAAAACAATTAGTGCGAGGTTACGTGCATGATCAAGGAGCCGCTTTAATGGGAGGTGTTGCAGGACATGCTGGTTTATTTGGTAATGCAAATGACGTGGCAATTATTATGCAAATGCTTTTAAATAAAGGTAATTATGCGGGGCAGCAAGTATTAGATAGTGCTGTTATTAGACAATATACAAGTTCTCATTTTTCAGATAACCGTAGAGGTTTATGTTTTGACAAACCAGAACCGGATGAAAAAAAGGATAGCCCTGTAACTAAAGAGTGTAGTTTGAAAAGTTTTGGACATAGTGGTTTTACTGGTACTTTTGCTTGGGCAGACCCAGAAAATGATTTAATATTTGTGTTTTTATCTAATCGAGTTTATCCTAGTGCCGACGAAAATAAATTAGCGAAGTTAGGGATAAGAGGCAAAATTCATAAAATCTTATATGAAGCAGTAAAGCCAAATGCGATGCTTTTAAATTAAGTTTTTAATTCTTACTTTTATTTTATTATACCAATTGAAATGAGTGATACTATAAATAATCAAAAAGAACATATTTTAAAACTATTAAAAGAAAAGTCGGTAATGAAACAAGATGTGTTTAGAAACACTTCTGCTGCTTTTGATTTGGTAAAAGTATGTGTAGATGAAATAGCGCGTGATTTGAATAAAGAAACTCAAGCTATTGATAAACGAATTGTTGTTTCTGCATTGGAGACAAATAATTATGCTACTCAATTGAAGGTTGCAGGCGATATGCTCGAATTTTTTATGCATACCAATGTGTTTGAGTTTGAGAAGTCTCATGCGATGTTTAGAACGGGTTATGTGAAACAAAATGAATACAATTCATATTGTGGAATTATCAACGTGTATAATTTCTTGGCTGATTCATTTAAATTTAACCGATTAAATGATTTGGGATATTTAGTATGTAGAATTTTTATTAATAGAGAAATGAAATTCTTTATTGAAGCTAAAGGCCCAATAGGAGTAAAGTATTCTTCTTTTTCTACCGAGCCTTTAAATAAAGAGCAACTTCAAGAAATCATTAATGATTTAATTATTTACGCCATTACTTTTGATTTATTTACTCCTCCAATTGAACAAGTGAGAGAAGTTTCGGTTAACGAAATTCAAGAAAAAGTAAGTAGTATCAATTTGAGAACAGGTAAACGTTTAGGATATGGTACAAGCGCAGCATATGATGAAGATAATAATATGTATATCTAGCACATGCTAAATAAAAATAAATTATACACTATTTCATTTGTAGAAGGAGCTTCTGTGATGGCAGCCGAAATTTGTGGCGCTAAATTATTGGCTCCTTTTTTTGGCAGTAGCTTATACGTTTGGAGCTCTGTTATGGCTATCACTTTGGGTGGTTTAGCAAGTGGCTATTTTATTGGAGGTAAATTAAGTTTGAGAGCTAATAAAGAACAAACTTTGCTTTTTGTTTTAATAGCTGCGGTGTGTAGTTTGTGCATGATGCCATTTTTAACTTCTTTATTTTTAATATTAGCCTCAAGTTTATCGTTAATTCCAGCAGTTATTATTAGTGTTTTCTTTTTATTGTTTCCAACTATGATGTGTATGGGAGCAACATCTCCTTTAATTATTTCTATACTAACGCATGATGTTAATAATAGCGGCGAAAATAGTGGTAGAGTTTATGCTATATCAACTGTAGGAGGGATTTTAGCAACGTTTTTATGTGGCTTTTATCTGATCCCAAATATTGGAGTTCAATTGAGTTTAATTGGATTTGCTATTGCTTTATCATTAGTTTGTTTGTTTTTAATCCTTAAAAAAAAAAGTAGCATAAACGGACTCATTCTTTTGTTTTTTATTTCATTAGCCTTATATGGCTTTTCTAATTCTAAAACCAATCGATTTACAGTTTATAAATCGGAAGGCATTTTAGGAAAGTTGGAAATTAGAGATGAACCAGCTTATAATAATTCATCTATTATTGTTAGAGAATTATTAATAAATAATACCATTCAAACAGAAATGAATTTAGAAACTAAAGAATCTGTTTCTGAGTATGTACGTTTGGTTGAGAAAAATGTATTGTATTTTCCTAAAGGTAAAGCTTTAATATTGGGACTTGGTGGTGGAGTAGTGGCTAATATGTTGCAGAAATATTCGTATGATGTAACAGCGGTTGAGTTTGATGAGAGAATTATAGAAATGTCGAAACGCTTTTTCTTTTTAAGTGATAAGGTGAAAACAGTATGTGCTGATGCACGTTATTATATCAATAATTCTAAAGAAAAATATCATGTCATTTTGTTTGATGTGTTTAAAGCAGAGGAACAACCTTCGCATGTTATCACAAAAGAAAGCTTAGTGAAATTAAAAAACATGTTGGATGCCAATGGTATTATTTTAATTAATACTCATGGATATTTAAAAGATAAAAAAGGGTTGGGGACTCAGTGCTTATTAGCTACGTTAAAAAACGCAGGATTTGATTTAAAAATATGCACATTTAGTGAAGACGAAGATTATCGTAATTTATTAATTATTGCCTCTCAAAAGCCAATGGACGTAACATTACATAATGAGTTGTACCCAATTATGTATACAGATTTAGAAACGATAAATACAGATAACAAACCTATCTTAGAATCCTTAAACGCATCTGCCAATCAATCTTGGAGAAGTAATTATTTAAGAAATTATATTATTTGGAATTATTGATGAAATACTTTATTTAAGCGTTTTAACAATAACATCATTACAATAAATGCCACCATTAGTAAAGCAAAGTTTAACCAAAAGAAATTTGCTTTATCATCAAATTTATCCCAGTTTTTAGCTAATACTCCGCTTAATTTATTTCCAATAGAAGTGGCTAAACTCCATCCACCCATCATCAAGGCAGTGTAACGAACAGGTGATAATTTAGAAACCATGGATAATCCCATTGGACTCAAGCATAACTCGCCAATAGTGATTACGCCATAACAACCTACAAGCCACCAAGCGCTAGCTTTTGTGTTTCCATTGTTTGTGTAATAAACAGCGGCTACCATTACTAAGGTTGATAAGGCACTGATTAATAAGCCATAAGATATTTTGGTAGCCGTAGTAGGTTCTTTTTTTCTTTTTCTTAAGAACCCAAAAAACATAACAATTAAAGGGGTTAAGAAAATAACAAAGAACGGATTAATAGATTGAAATAATTCTGTAGGGATTAAATTCAATTCTTTTCCTGGTTCAGGATATTTTTCTGGGGCTAGATTTTTAAAGTATGGAGGATAATCAATACACTTAACAGGATTACCATTAGCATCTTTTATTTTACGGAATTGTTCGTCTAATTGAAATACAGTATCATTTTTTGCTACAACCGAATTATCACATTGATATAAGTATTTAGTTGTTGCCACCCACTCAGTTGGCATTTCTCTATCTGTATAAGAATTAGCGTATGTTGTTAAGGCTGTTCCGTTTAATTTGAAAATAGCCCAAAAAATAATCACGATTCCAAAAATAGTGTACATGGTTCCCACTGATTTTTTCTCTTCTTCATTACAGCTTTTGTAAATAGTAGAATAAAAATAAATAACAGGAATACAGGCAAATAAAAATCCATCAGTACTATCGCTTCCAAAAATTGTATCTGGAATAAACCAACCTAATGCACCAAATCCTAGAGCAATAGCTAATACTTTTAAGAAACGCATAATCACAGGCTTGTCTTCTGGTTTTGGTTCTTTTCTCACATCCACATGTTTGTAGTGAGGCATCCCAATCCAAAATGTAATCACACCAATAAACATACCGATACCAGCAGCGATAAAAGCCCAGTCCCAACCATATTTAATACGCATAAATGCTGCAATAAAATTGCAGAAGAATGCACCGATATTAATACTCATATAAAATAAGTTATAGCCAGTGTCTTTATTGTCTTTGTATTTGGGATCATTATATAAATTTCCAAGTAGGGTAGAAATGTTTGGTTTAAAAAATCCATTTCCAACAATCATAATTCCTAATGAGGTAAAAAAGGCCCATTCTTCTCTAATAGATAACAAGCAATAACCAATTCCCATTAAAATTCCACCGAGTGTGATAGAAAAACGGTAACCAAATTTCATGTCAGCGAGTAAGCCACCAATAAAAGGTGTTAAATACACACAGGCAATAAAAGTTCCAAAAACATCAGCCGCTTTTGCATTTTCCCATCCAAAACCACCTTCTTTCATATCGGTAGTCATGTATAAAAAGAAAATACCAATCATTAAGTAGTAGCCAAATCTTTCCCAAAATTCGGTAAATGCTAAAAATAATAGTCCTTTAGGATGCTTAGAAGTTGATGACATAAAAAATGTTTTTATAAATATAGTAGAAAAGGGTTTACTTGACAATAAAATTATTTTTCAAGAGTGATTTTTGATTTTTAGTGTTTATAAACTCAATAGTTATTGTTTTGGAAGGATTGCAGTGCCCTTCTAATAAGGTATTAAATACACTATCTGGTTTTGAATGCGAATATTTCATGCCTGCAATTGGCTTTAACTGATAAATAGAATCTTTATTTGTTTTAATAAATTGAGCATTATTCAGAAATATTTGAATATTAGATTTTAAACTATCAGGTAATTTAATTAAAAATAAATCGCTTTTGTTTTTAACAATAGTATCTGATTTTTGGCCTAACTGAAAAAAGAGAAAACGATTGTCTTCTCTTTTCACTTTTATAGAATATTGAGCAAAAGAAGAGTAGGAAAGAAGAAGTGATATAAAACAAAGGATTTTCATTTGATATTTGTTCTCGACTTCGCTCGAACTGACATGTTACTTCAATGCGTCAATTAATTTCTCCGCTAATTCAACTCCAATACGTTCTTGTGCTTCGTTGGTAGCTGCTCCAATATGAGGAGTTAAAGATATTTTAGTATGCTTTAATAAAGCTTCATTTGGAGTAGGCTCGTTTTCAAACACATCTAAACAAGCATGAGCTATTTTTCCAGAATTTAATCCGTTGATTAAATCAGTTTCGTCAATCACTCCTCCACGAGAAGCATTAATTAAAATCACTCCGTTTTTCATCAAGTTGATTTCTTTCTCAGTAATCATTTTACCGCCTGGCACATGCATGGATATCATATCTGAATTTGAAATTAACTCTTCTAAACTTACTGTATTGATTTTTACATCAACACCATTTGTTCCATGAATGTCTAATTTTAAAAGAGCTTCTTTTACAAATGGATCATATGCTAATACTTTCATTCCACATCCTAAAGCAATTTTAGCTGTGTATTGTCCAATACGACCAAAACCAATAATACCAATCGTTTTATCTCTTAATTCAATTCCTTTTGAATAGTTTTTCTTTAAGTCGTCAAATTTTGTATGACCTACATTTGGCATATTTCTATTGCTATCATACACAAAACGCACGGCGTTAAATAAATGAGCAAACACTAATTCAGCTACTGAATTACTTGAAGCTGCTGGAGTATTAATAACTTGTAAACCCTTTGAGCGAGCATAATCCACATCAATATTATCCATACCAACACCACCACGTCCTATTACTTTTAAATTAGGGCAAGCATCAATTACGTCTTTACGAACTTTAGTTGCACTACGAACTGTAAGTGCGACATAGTTTTTTGCATTAATTTCAGAAGCTAAATTTTCTTGAGCTACTTTTTCAGTTACAACTGTAAATCCAGCTTTTTCTAATAAACTTTTTCCTACAGTGTCAATGCCATCATTGGCTAAAATTAATTTACTCATAATCTATTTTAATTGTTCTATAATATTTTCAATACTCATTCCATCTGCTTCTGCTTTATAGTTTCGGATAATGCGATGCCTTAAAATAGCATTAGCTACAGCTTTCACATCTTCAATATCAGGACTATACTTTCCATTAATGGCAGCGTGACATTTTGCACCTAACACTAAAAACTGTGAAGCACGTGGACCTGCTCCCCAAGCTAAATATTTTTTTGTAATCTCAGAACTAAACTCAGAATTTAAACGCGTTTTGTTTACTAGTTTCACTGCATATTCTAAGACATTATCAGCTACTGGTATTTTACGAATCACATTTTGGAAATAAATAATTTCTTCGGCAGAAATAATTTTATTTAATTGAATCTTTGTATCTGTTGTTGTTAATTTAACTACTTGCAGTTCTTCTTGAAAGCTTGGATAGTCTAACCAAACGTTAAACATAAAGCGGTCTAATTGAGCTTCCGGTAGGGGATAAGTACCTTCTTGTTCAATAGGGTTTTGTGTTGCTAAAACAAAAAATGGATTTCCTAATTCGTATTTTTTTCCAGCAGTTGTTACACTTCTTTCTTGCATAGCCTCTAATAAAGCAGCTTGCGTTTTTGGAGGCGTACGATTGATCTCATCTGCTAATACTATATTAGCGAATAAAGGTCCTTTTATGAATTTAAAATTTCGTTGTTCATCTAAAACTTCAGAACCAATAATATCACTCGGCATTAAATCGGGAGTAAATTGTATACGGTTAAAAGAAAGTCCTAATACATCAGCAATGGTATTAACCAATAAGGTTTTTGCTAATCCAGGAACTCCAACTAATAAACAGTGACCTTTACAGAATATAGAAATTAAAACATTTTTTACAGTATCGTTTTGTCCAACAATAACCTTTCCTATTTCTGCATTAAGTTCTTTGTATTTAACAACAAAAGCATCAATTGCTTCTACATCATTTTTGTAATTCATAATTATATAGGTTATTGAATTAAGGCGTAATTGTCCAATTGTACTCTAATTTGCAACTATTAAATTCGCTATCAATTTTAATATATGTTGTTTTTGATTTTTTTGTAATCCAATCTTTAATCGATTTTTTTTGACGTTCGAATGTTGCCATGTTCAAAAGCTTAATGTAATCATCCTGCATGTTTGCTTTATGAGGCTCTGTTCTTGATTTTAAATAAACAATTCTCCAAGCTTGTTTAGCATCTGTACCAACATATTGAATAATTGGACTTACATCACCAACCTTCATTTGATTTTCAAGCATAAATACTAAGTTTTGATCCATTTGACCTATTTCATCTAATTCCCATTTAGAGCTATTGGCAGCAGGATTAATTAAGATTCCACCGTTTTGTTTTGTGTCTTTATCTGTACTAAATTTAAGAGCTGCATCTGCAAATTTTATTTGACCAGAAACAATTAATTGTCTGATACTGTCCAATTCTTCTTTGGCTCTTAAAAACTCTATCTGAGAAATTTTCGGAGCCATTAAAATATGTCTTACATCTACTGATTCTCCTTTACGAGCTACTAGCTGCATAAAATGATAGCCATAAGATGTTTCAAAGATTTCAGATACTTCACCTTGTTTTAATCTAAAAGCAACAGCTTCAAATTCTGGCACCATTTGTCCACGCATCACTGATTCGTAACGTCCACCATTTTTTGCAGAGCCTGGGTCTTCACTATATAATGCAGCAATCACACTCATACTTTCGCCATTTACAACACGTTGTCGGTAAACCTCAAGTTGGTCGCGCACTGCTTTTTTTGCTTCATCAGAAATGGGAGGTCTTCTTACAATGTGTCCAATTTCTAATTCAGAATTAACTAATGGTAAACTATCTAATGGTAATGTGTTATAAAAAGTTCTTACTTCGCTGGGAGTTAATTTTGTTTCGCCAGTTACTTTTTGCTGCATCTTTTGAGCTAATAATTGGTCTTTTACATCATCTCTTAATTCATCTTTAAAAACACTAATTCGTTTGCCATAAAACTCTTCAAATTTTTCTTCGCTACCCAACATACCAACATAGTATTGTATACGACGAGTTAATTCATTATCCACTTCAGCATCGGCTACAACAATACTATCTCTATCTGCTTGTGCTAATAATAATTTTTGAAACAATAAATCTTCAAAAACTTTACATCTGTCGGCATCAGTAAGATCCTTCTTCTCTTTTTGTTGTAATAAGTTTGTTTCTACTTCAGATAGGAGTAGGGGATTTTTGCCAACAATGGCAACTACTTTGTCTAATATTTGAGGCTGAGCGTTGCTTAGGGTTGCTAATAATATGAAGGCAATAATAAGTTTTAAGTTCATTGTACTAAGTTAGTTATAAATTTCTAATTCTTTATTGGATTTGGCTTTATCAAAAAAGTCCTTTTTAATACTGGTAATTAATTTTTGTTTACGTTGATTAATCAACATGTTTTTAATGTTGTTTATTTCAAAATTCAAAGGAGATAAAGTGTTTTTAGATTTTACTTCAATAATTTTTAAAAAGTAAAAACTTGTAGCATCTGTAAATTCAAATGTTTTACCATTTTGTATATTGTACTCAGGAACTTCATTTAATTGGTTAATTTCTTTTTTTAAATCTTCATACATCAACCAAGTATCTTCATTCATGAAAAAATTGTTGGCGTATTGAATACACAAACTTTTTAATTGCTCGGCATCTTTAGGATTAGATGAATAACACAGTTTTTTCAATTTCTCGATATTTGGAATATTAAGAGGTGTTTTGACGTATAATACTTTTACAATATTATTTTTCAGCAAGAAATTTTGAGAGTTGGCATTATAGTATTCTTCAATTTGGGCAAGAGTAACGTTAGTATCAAGTTTCTCGTTAATTAATTTTGTTTGAAATTTATAGGTTAGAAGTTCTTTTTTATATTCTTCTAACTCTTTATCAATATTAAGTTCTTCTTCTGTTAGGTAATTTGTAGCTTGTTGGTAGAAGATTTCATTATATGCCCATTTGTTAATGAAGGTTTGGATGAATGCCACACTATCAGATTTTGATAAACCTTTTGGGCTTAAGTTTTTCAAATCCTCTTCAAACAAAGAACTTGTATTTACTTTAGCAACTACTTTTCCTGTTTTTTCGGTATTATTAGATGATTTATCGCAAGCAAACACTGCTAGAACAATAAGTCCTAGTATCAATATATTTTTTATGTAAAATACTAAATGCAAGTGTTTATTATAAAACAAAAAGGCTGTATCCATCTAGCTACAGCCTTTTCGTTATTTATTAGTTTAATTACTTTACTGTGTTTAAAACTTCTTCGTTTACTTTTACAGTGTACTTATTTTTTAAATAAGATAACCATTCTTTTTCTAAATAATTTTGATAATCAGCAGTAATCATTCCTTTTGCTTCTGCAATTGTTTTTGGAGTTTTACCTAAAACTTTATTTACAACTAAAACAGTTACTTTGTTTTCTTTAGTATCTTTAATGTCAGTTGCAACTACACCTTGTTTCCAATTTGCATCCACATCTTTGTTTTCGCCTTTTAAGTATGTGATGTTTTCAACAGAGACATTTAGTTGAGAAGATTTATTAACCGCATCAACTATTTCTTTTTCTGTTTTGTTTTTCTTTAGCATTCCACGAACTTCTTTAGCTACTTTTTCGTTAGCGCATTTGTAGGTGGTAACTTCAGCTCTTTCATCCCATAAATAGTTGTTTTTGTTTTTCTCGTAAAATGTTTTTAATCCAGCAGTATCTTTTACAGCTTTACTCCACACTTTTTGGTCAGTTAAATCAAACAACAAAATGCCATCTCTGTATTCTTTTAATAAATTACGGAAATCAGGATATTTTGATTCTAAACTTTCATCTTCAAAAGTAATAAGTGTTTCATCTACAAACTCTTTATAAGATTGTTGTAAGAACATATTGTTATCCATTTTAGGACGAACAGTTTGTCTTGTTTCGATGTATTTTGCAAAGTCGTTTTGAGTGTATTTTTTAGCCCCTAGTTTAAATAATTCTTTATTACCTAATTTTTCTGCTTTTTTAGCTTCCCATTTTCCTTGGTATACAGTAGAGTCTATTACTTTTAGGAAATCTTTTTTAGCAACTGGATTTTCAACATATTTATTGTCATTTTTAATTTTTTGAATTAAAGATGATCTTCCAGCTTGAGTTCTACTATCTTTCCCGATACGTTGTTTTAAATCACCCTTCATATCAGAAAAAGAAGCTAAGCCTTTTTTATCTAAACGTTTTACGATGTGCCATCCATAACTAGTGGTAAAAGGTTCACTGTAATCACCATTATTAGCTAAAGCAAAGGCTGCTTTTTCAAATTCAATTGGCATACGGCTACTTCCAAACCACTGTAATTGTCCACCTTTTTCAGCACTTGGTTTATCATCAGAAAACTGACGAGCTAAATCTTCAAATTTTTCGCCAGCTTTTAATTTTGTATAAATCTCATCGATTTTAGTTTTTAAGTTCGCTTTTTCTTTTTCTCCCATGTCTTTAGCAAACTTAACCATGATATGAGCCGTTAATATTTCTCCTTGACTAGGACGTTTATCAGCTACTTTTAAAATATGGTACCCAAAACGAGTTCTCACAGGCATGGTAATATCTCCATTGTTAGCTTTGTAAGCAGCATTTTCAAAAGGATAAACCATTTGTAAAGAAGTAAAATAACCTAAGTCACCCCCGTTATCTGCAGCAGAAGGATCTTCGGATGTTTTTTTAGCAGCAGCAGCAAATTTATCGCTTCCTGCATTTAATGCAACAGATATTCCTTTTACTGCATTTAATTTTGTATTATAGTTTACTGTATCTTGTTTAGTTGATGCTTTAGTTAAAGCAGAAGAACTCTTTTTTAAGATAGCCTCATATTCAGCTATTTTTGCAGGAGTTGGGTTTTTACCCATTAAAGCATCTCTAATAATCATTAAGCGTGTATAAGCTTCAATTGTATCTTTAGGTAAAGCATCTTCCGCTACACGAATTAAAATGTGAGAAGCTTTCACTTCTGTTTTCATTCTTTCGTATGCTTCTTGAATAAGCGCTTCGTTAACGTTTTTATCTGTTAAATATGGAGCAGCTAATTGTTTACGGTATCCAGCTAATTCTGTTTTAAAAGAACTGTTAGTGTCTAATCCGTTAGCTTCTGCTTCAAATACTTTCATTTTAAATGTTGAAAATAAATCCACATATTCTTTTACAGATTTTTGTTCTTTGTTTACTTCTTTTCCACTGTTTTTCTTATAAACATTTTCAAACTCACTTTTATAAACGGGTTTGTCGTTTATAGTCATAATTACTGGTTCCGAAATTTGAGCAAAAGCAGTTAACCCAATAGATGATAATGTTAATAATCCAAGAGTACGTTTCTTCATAAGTGTTTTTATTTTTTAGGCTAGCAAATTTATAATTTGTTTTTAATTTTATGCAGTAGATTGTGTTATTTAATTAGTTCTTCTAATTTAGCTTCCAATTCAGCACCTCTAAGGTTTTTAGCTACAATTTTTCCGTCTTTGTCAAGTAATAGATTAGCAGGGATACTTGTGATACCATACAATTTACCTGCTTCGTTACCCCAACCTTTTAAATCGCTCACTTGAGTCCAAGTTAAATTGTCTTTTTCAACAGCTTGTAACCATCTGTCTTTAGACTGATCGAAAGATACTCCTAAAATGGTAAACCCTTTATCTTTATATTTATTATAAGCCATTACCACATTTGGATTTTCGGCACGACAAGGCCCACACCAGCTTGCCCAAAAATCAACTAATACATATTTTCCTTTAAAATCAGTTAAGTTTACCATTTTCCCATTTGGATCGGCTTGTGCAAAGTTTACAGCAGGGTAGCCAATGGTAGTGCCTCTTAATTGGGTTAATTTTTCTTGAGCTAATTTGCCATATTTTGTATTTAAAATGCTTTTATCTAAAAGACCAACAATTCTTTCAAGTTCTTCAATAGGTGCATTAGAGTTTTGGTTGTTGAAATAAATAGCATAACCACTTACCGCTGATTTTGGGTGTGTTTTTATGAAATTTTCGATAGACAATTTCACTTCTTTGTCAAGAGTTTGATATTCGGCTACTTTTGCATTCATTGTAGCGGCATCTCCTCGCGATTTTGCTTCATTGTAGGTATTTACTAAGCTTTGCTGTTTAGCGCCAAATCCAATCATCATAGCATTGTAATCGGTATAATCTTTTTGAGTTTGTCCGCCAACTACTTTAGCTTGAGGTAAGCTATCTACGTTTCCAGTGATAGAAGTTTTACCGCCATCTACAAAGAAAATAAGGTTTGGCTGTTCACTAATGTTTCTTGATTTTGTTAGCCAATACATATTAGGTTCGGCTGTTTTTCCTGAAAAGGAGAACTGACCATTTTTAATTTTGGCGCTATCAGTAATGTCTAAATTGTTCCATTTATGATGAATATATGCGTATGAATTATCGCTCACATTTTTGAGCGAACCATTTATTGTAAAGCTAGAATTAGATTGCGCAAAAGATGCTAGGTTTAGAACCGAAAATCCTATGATGAATAGTTTTGTCATTATTTTTATGTTTAACAAACAAATGTAGTTTTTATTGCGGGAGTAAGGAATGCCAATTCGTTAAAAAATGAAAATTTTAAGCTAACTGAAAGTCAAAAAAATGATATTTTATTCAAAAAGTAGCACAGCATTAACTAAATGTTAAATGTTTCTTACTTAATTATCATTTTTATTCACAATTGTTTGTGGGTAGCTCAAATTGTCTTATTTTTGTTTCGCTAAAAAGTGACCACCCTATAAGAGGAAAACTATTCTGTAATCCGCCTTAAACCGCTTTTAGAATTTAAAAATTTAAAAACATCTAAAATCATAAAACATGAAAAAAACTTTACTAAGTTTATCATTAATTACTGTAGCTTTAGTAGGTAAAGCACAAGACTGTTCTGAATTATTTATTTCTGAATATGTAGAAGGAAGTGGAAATAGCAAAGCAATGGAGTTTTACAATCCAACGGCTAATACTATTAATATGAATAACTACCGTTTAGTGCGTTATTCTAATGGGTCTTCTACTGGGTCAGATAGTACAGATTTAGTTGGTACAATAAATTCATATAGTACTTTTGTAATTGCAAATGGTGTTGGTGTAACGTCGGGTACAACTACTACATCTCCAGCTTGTTCTCCTGTATTACAAGCCTTAGCTCAACAAATTGATGGAGCTTATCCAGCGCCAACTTTCATGAATGGAGATGACGCAATGGTTTTAGTAAGAAAGAGCCCTTATGCTCGTATTGATATTTTCGGAAAAATTGGTGAACAACCAGCAACAGCTTGGAGTGATGTAGCTCCTTATGATGGAACTTTAGGTAAGTGGTGGACAAAAGATCATTCTTTACAAAGAAAAGCAACTGTTAAACAGGGTGTTATGACTAACCCAGCTCAATTCAATGTTAAGTTACAGTGGGATTCTTTACCAAAAGATAACTGGACAAATGTAGGAATTCATGCTTGTGATTGTTCTATTCCTTCAGGATTAAAAGAAGCTTCTAAATCTGTGTCTATTAAAGTATTCCCTAATCCATCAAATGGAAATGAGATTGCTTTTGTAAGTTCAAAAAACATTAATTCTATCAATATTATTAATGCTATAGGTCAGGTTGTTTATACTTTCACTCATTTAACTTCTGAGAGTACTGTGGTTTTAAAAAACCTAGGTATTGCAAAAGGAGTTTATTATGCTATAGTGAAAACAGAGGCAGGTACTAAAACAGAAAAATTAATTATCCAATAATTATTATTTAATTGAAATAAAAATAGGGCTGATGAAATACTCAGCCCTTTACATTTAAAATAGTGTATGTTAAAAAATAGCTTATTATTCGTTTTTGTTTTTTGTACTTTAATTTTTAAAGCTCAAGATTCTTCAAAGGTCGTATTATCAGGTTCTGTAAAAGATTCTGAATCAGGTGAAGCATTAATTGGCGCTACCGTTTTAGCTAAAGTAGGGGTTGGAACAATCGCAGACTTAGACGGTAATTTTACTTTAAAATTACCTAAAGGAGAGTACACTATTGAGATTTCGTTTTTGGGATACAGAAAGTATGTTCAGAAAATGAAATTATATACAAACAAAAAAATTGAAGTTAAGTTAGAAAGCAATACATTGGATGAGATAGAGGTGTTTGCAGATGTTGCTCAAATACGAGAAACGCCAGTGGCATTCAGTTCTATATCTGCGACTAAAATTCAGGAAGAATTAGGAAGTAGAGATATCAGTATGATAGCTAACACAACGCCTGGTGCTTATGCTACATCTCAAGGTGGTGGCGCGGGCGATTCTAGAGTAAATATTAGAGGATTTGATCAAACTAATATTGCAGTGATGGTGGACGGAATTCCGGTAAATGATATGGAAAATGGTCGAGTATTTTGGAGTAATTGGGATGGATTAAAAGATATTACTAAAAGTGCTCAAATTCAAAGAGGCTTAGGAGCTTCAAAATTAGCAGTTGTTTCAGTTGGAGGTACGATGAACTTTATCACCAATGGTATTGAGAGTAAGCAGCAGATGATAGTTAAAAAAGAATGGGGTAATAATCGTCATAATGTAATGGCTCTATCTTATAATTCAGGAATTATTAATAATAAATGGGGCTTTACATTAGCAGGAACTTATAAAACTGGAGATGGATGGGCAGAGGGAACTTGGACCAATGCATATTCTTATTTTGTGAAAATTCAATACATGCCCAATCCTAGACATATTATTAGTATTGGTGCAAATGGAGCGCCTCAAACACATGGGCAAAGAACAACTAAAGTTCCTATTTCTGTTTACAGCAAGGACATGGCTTTAAAATTAGGAATTAATTATGATTCTGTTGTAGATAAAATTAGAACCACAACAAGATATACAACCCAAACACAAGGCGATAGAGATTTGCGCTGGAATCCAGATCAAGGACTATTAAATGGAGGGATTATAGGTGATAAAATAAATTATTATCATAAACCTTTAATCAACTTAAATCATTTTTGGAAAATTAGCGAAAAAACTAATCTTTCAACTGTTGTTTATGCTTCCTTTGGTAAAGGTGGTGGAACCTCATACAATCCAACATTTTCAGGACGAGATACCTTAACTGGTTATTACTTAGTGCAAACAAAATATAATGCTAATTCAACATTTATTGATGCAAATTATCATCCAACTGAGCATAAATCAACCACTATATTAAGGTCGGCAAATAATGATCATAGATGGTTTGGAATTTTATCTACAGCAACAAGTAAATTAAATAAGTTATTTACTTTAACTTATGGTATTGATTTAAGATATTTTAAAGGATACCATACAAATACAGTTTATAACCTATTGGGTGGTGATTATTTTGTTGAAAGTGGGTTTAATAAAAATCCAAATTTGAATCCAAATGATTATTCTAATTATGTGAAAAAGAAAGGTGATGTGTATGGTTCAAATTGGGAGGCAATTAATAAATGGGCTGGATTATTTGGTCAATTAGAATATAAAAAAGATAAATGGTCAGCTTTTTTTACAGCTACAGGTTCTTATTCTGGATATAATAGAGTTGATTATTACAAGAAAAAAGATTTAGTATTATCAGATACTACTTATTATAATGCTGTTGGGTGGGGTGATACCATTGTTCATAATGGTGTAACATATTCTAGAGATTCTAAAGAATTAAGAACAGCAACTCCAGGTTGGAAATGGCAATGGGGATATACCTTTAAAGCAGGAGCGAATTATAATATTAACGATCACCATAATGTTTTTGTAAATGTAGGTTGGATGCAAATTCCTCAGAAGTTTGCAAATGTGTTTACATTTTCAAATGAGGTTGTCAAAGATTTTAAACCTAATTACATTAAGTCATTTGAGTTAGGTTATGGTTTTAAGTATAATAAATTTCATGGTACAGTAAATGGGTATTATACTTCTTGGGAGAATCAACCACAAAGAACAATTACTGATATAGACGGTAATGTTTATAATATTAATGGAATTAACCTTGAATATAAAGGAATTGAATTTGAGGGAAGCTACAAACCAATAAGACAAATTGAACTAGAAGGATTATTGTCAATTGGAGATTGGAAATATGTTTCTGGAGGTATCATTACAATTGTTAGTGAGGATGGAGCTTTTGTCGATGAAATCGATTACGATGCTAAAAATGTTCATGTTGGGGATGCTGCTCAAACTCAACTAGGAGGAGCTATTCGTTTTATGCCATTTAAAGGTTTATATATTAAACCTCGTTATACTTATTTTGGTAGAAACTACGCAAACTTTTTAGCAACAGATTTACAAGATGATAATAAAGGTAAAGAAAGCTGGAAAATGCCTTCTTATGGTTTATTTGATTTAAATGCTGGGTATGAAATTCCTTTTGGTGCATTTAAAGTAAATATATATGGTACTGTAAATAATGTTTTAAATACTTTATATATAAGTGATGCTCAAAATAATGGTGGCGCAGGTAATTTTGATGCGACTTCTGCTACTGTGTTTTTTGGAGTGGGACGAACATTTATTATTGGAACCAAATTAACTTTTTAATAATTGATAAAAATAAATAACATGAAAAAAATAAAATTATTTGCCACGCTGTTAAGTCTTGGTGTTGCAAACCTTAATGCTCAAACTCCATTGCCAACTGGAGAATCTTTCGAAGGATTTATATCGGCAACTAGTTTTACAGCTAATACACCTTATCCTGGTAGTTGGTCATCAAATATTGGAGGAACATTTACATATGCAACTGGTCAAGCTGGTTTAGCTGGAAGAATTGATATTGCCAATGAATATGTGCAAGTTTTTACGAATGATGCAATGGGTGTTGTGAGCTATTACTTAAAAGGATGGAATACAGGTGGAGCTTGGCAAGGTACTTTTAAACTTCAAGAATCAACTAATGGAACCGTTTGGACAGATTTAACTGTTTTTGCTGGAACAATTAGTAGTACTGCCTATACAAATTATACAGTAACACCTAATTCTAGTTCAAGATATCTTAGATGGATTTTAACTACAAAAATTTCTGGACATAATGTAGGTTTAGATGAAATTAATATAGCTCCTGCCCCAATTACAGCTCAAGAAATTAATGTAAAGCAAGGTGCAAATACTATTTTATCTGGAGGAAATTCAGCTTTATTTAATTCAGCAGTTGGAACACCAACAAATGTTGGTTTTTCTATCGAAAATTTAGGAAGTGTATCTCCTTTAACGATCAGCTCTTTTTCTATTACAGGGCCAGCAGCAGCAGATTATACTGTGACTGCACCAACAGCTCCATCTACTGTCAATGCAGCTTCTAATGCACCATTAACGTTGTCATTTAATCCATCAGTGGCTGGTACTCGTGCGGCTATTTTAACCATTAATAATGATGACGCTAACGAATCTGCTTATGTGATTAATTTAAATGGTATTGGTGGTAATTTGGCTACTCAGCCTTCATCTCAACCTACAAATTTATCGTTTTCTAATATTAAATCGTTCAGAGCATCTGCTTCATTTGTGGCCGCAGCAGGCTCTCCAAATGGATATGTGATTTTGAAAAAACAAAGCGCTTCAGCTATTACAGATGTTCCAGTTGATGGTGTTACTTATCAAGTGGGTGATGCTATTGGTTCTAGTAAAGTAATTTATGCTGGTAATGCAACTAGTTTAGGTTTAAGTAATATTTACGCTGGATTACAATATGAATTAGCGATTTTTGCTTATAATGGTTCAGGTGCTTTTACAAATTATTTAACCACTAGTCCATTAACTGGAGGATTTACAGCTTTATCCACTATGCAACCAGCTATGGAATATAGCTCATTAAATGTAACTAATACTAATTTTGTAACGGCATTATCTGCACTTATTTATCCTCATTCATCTATTTTTTATAGTAATTATGATGAAACGATGGTGAAATTGTTTTCGGCTCGTGATACGACAGCAGGACAAAAGGTTATTACTTGTGTATATAGTGGCGAGAATTATGTTTACACTGAACCTTTAATTTGGGGATATATGAGTCGTGAGCATAGTTACTGTCACCAATGGATGCCAACTAATCCAGCAGATGGTTCAGCGGCAGCACCTAATAATGTTGAGAGAAAAGAGTATAATGATCAACATCATTTATTCCCCACCAATCAAGACGATGTAAACGCGGTTCGTAGTAATTTTCCTATGGGAGAGGTTGTAACTGTTCAAAGTACATTTATGAACTCTAAAAGAGGACAAAATGCATTAGGGCAAACTGTATTTGAGCCAAGAGCTAATCAAAAAGGAGATTGGGCTCGTGCGGTGATGTATATGGCAACAGCCTACAATGGACAATTAAATGCATTTGGGGTAGCGCAAAACTGGAAATTAAAAAACCCAATTAGTACAACAATACCTTATGGTCAAGACCAAAACATTTTAAAGAAATGGCATTACCAAGATTTACCAGATGCTTATGAAATTTCTCGTAACGACTTTTTGGATTCATTACAAGGTAATCGTAATCCATTTATAGATAGTGTTCGTTATGCTTGTTATATTGATTTTAGTAATATGACTTATATTGCAAATCCAACGTATACTACAGGTGTTAACTTCCCTTGTTATGTTGCTTCAACAGTTGGCGTTAAAGAAAATGCAGCTTCTCATTTTGAGTATGTATTAGCTCCTAACCCAACTTCTGGCGAATTTTATTTAATGATAGACGCAACAGTTGCTGAGAAATTTACTTTTAATGTGACTGATGTATCAGGTAGAATTGTATACGACAGAAATGTTGATGTTGCGAATGGATTTAATAACATCGTTGTAAATGATTTAAAATTAACCAGTGGTATTTATTTTGTGAACTTAATGTATAATAACGAAAAGATTACTCGTAAGTTAATTATACAGTAATTAAGATTATATATTACAAACAAAAAAATCCCTCACATTAGTGAGGGATTTTTTTATGGTATTCTGTAAAATTTAAAACTGAAAATACAATAAAAGTCCCGCTGCTAAAGACATAATAATTAGTGCTATAAAACCTAAAATGTTAGTTAATCTATCATTCACATATTCGCCCATAATTTTTTTATTATTGGAAATATGTAAAATAATAGCAATTAAAACTGGTGCAGTTATCCCATAAAGTATTGCTGTATAAATAAGTGCTTTAATTGGAGAAATGCCAATGTAATTTAATGATAAACCTAATAATAAAGAAATAGCAATAATGACATAAAATCCCTTTGCCTGATGAAATTTTTTATCTAAACCTTGTTCCCATCCAAATGCTTCTGTGAAAATATAGGATAAAGAACCGCTTAAAACGGGTATTGCAATTAACCCTGTGCCAATAACCCCAATAGCAAATAACAAATACGCTAAATTACCTGCTAGCGGCTTTAATGCCATGGCGGCTTGTTCAACCGTATCAATTTGATGAATGTTGCCATTAAATAAAACGGTACCAGTAGTAAGGATGATAAAATACATCACGAATCCTGAAAACGCCATCCCAAAATCAACATCTTGTTGCATATTGGAAATGATTTTTTTGTTGACAACCAAATGCTTTTTTTTATTTTTCATTTCTTCAACTTCTACTGAGGCTTGCCAAAAAAACAAATAAGGAGAAATGGTTGTCCCTAAAATACCAACTAAAATAGCAATGAAGTTTTCGTCAAATGTAATGGTAGGAATAAATGTGGCTTTTAAAATATCTATAAAATCCTGTCTACATAAAAAAGGAACGATAAAATAAACTAACATTACTATGCATAAATACTTAAGAACAGTTGCTATTTTTCGGTAGGGAAGATAGATAATTAATCCAAGTAAAAGAATGGTAAAAAAAACACTAAAAAAGGAAGCGTCTATTGATGGAAATAATAAGTTGCCCACGGCACCCATGCCCGCAATATCCGCACCTATATTCATCACAATTGCTGGGAAGCTAAATAGTAACATAATGTATAAAATAGGCCTAGGATAATGCTTTTTGAGCGTACCAGTTAATCCCTGAGAAGTTACTAATCCAATACGAGCGCACATTTTTTGAATGGCAGCCATTAATGGAAATGCAAGTATAGATGTCCATAGTGTAGAAAGTCCGTAAGCTGCACCAGCTTGAGAGTAGGTGGCAATACCAGATGGATCATCATCGCTGGCACCAGTTACAAGTCCAGGTCCTAATAATTTCCAAAACCGAATAAGTTTATTTGGTTTTTTGTTTCCGTTTTCAAATTTCATAAAATTAAAAAGGCTTCGATAAACGAAGCCTTTTAGCATTGATTTTAATTAGTCTTTTAATAACTCTCGGCTAATTACTAATTTTTGAATTTCGCTAGTTCCTTCGCCAATAGTACATAATTTACTATCGCGGTAATACTTCTCAGCAGGGAAATCTTTAGTGAAACCATATCCGCCAAAAATTTGAACAGCTTCGTTTGCATTTCTTACACATACTTCAGATGCATAATATTTTGCAAAAGCACCTTCTTTTGTCATTTTTTGGTGACGGTTTTTTAAATCAGCAGCTTTGAACGTTAATAATTCAGCAGCTTCTAACTCAGTAGCCATATCAGCTAATTTAAAGCTGATTGCTTGAAATTGTGCGATTGGTTTTCCAAATTGCTCACGTTCTTTAGCGTATTTTACTGAACACTCATAAGCACCACGAGCAATACCACAACTTAAAGCAGCAATAGAAATACGCCCACCATCTAATACTTTCATGGCTTGAATAAATCCGTCACCTTCTTTTCCTAACATTTGATCTTTGTGAACTCTGCAGTTATCAAAGATTAATTCAGCAGTTTCGCTGGCACGCATTCCTAATTTATTTTCTTTTTTTCCAGATTTAAATCCTGGTGTTCCTTTTTCGATAATGAAAGCAGACATACCATGGCTATCACCTTTTTCTCCAGTACGCACAATAACTACTGCTACATTACCAGTGATAGCGTGAGTAATAAAGTTTTTAGAACCATTAATAACATAATAGTCACCATCTTTTTTAGCCGTAGTAGCCATTCCACCAGCATCAGAACCTGTACCTGTTTCAGTTAAGCCCCAAGCACCAATCCATTCAGCCGTAGCTAATTTTGGTAAATATTTTTTCTTTTGTTCTTCGTTACCGAAAGCTAAAATATGACCAGTACATAATGAATTATGAGCAGCCATTGATAAACCAATAGAACCACAAATTTTACTTAATTCAATAATTGCTGTTACATATTCTGTATAAGATAATCCAGAACCACCATATTCTTCAGGAACAACTACGCCCATTAAGCCTAATTCTCCTAATTTTTTGAATACATCTACTGGGAAAATTTGAGCTTCGTCCCATTCCATCATTTTTGGATAGATATGTTCTTTGCCAAATTTGCGAATCATATCCGCAATGGCTTGTTGATTTTCATTTATTTGGAAGTTCATTCCAACATTTGGTTCTAATACTGCGCTAGACATGTGATATTTTTTGAGTGTATATTTAATTTTTGTTTTCCGTTTAAAAATTCTAAGCCAACTACGAAGTTAAATCCACTAAGATTGGCACCTTGTTGTTTTATAAGGTGAGCCGCAGCCTCAGCTGTTCCTCCAGTAGCTAATAAATCGTCATGTATTAATACATTCCAACCTTTTTTAATACTATCTGTATGCATTTCTATTTTTGCTGTTCCGTATTCCAATTCGTATTCGTAGCTAATTGTTTTATAAGGCAACTTACCTGCTTTACGAACTAAAACAAACGGAACGTTCATTTTGTTCGCTAACAATAAACCAAATAAAAAACCTCTACTTTCAATACCAACAATGGCATCTGGTTTAATAGAAATGCTGGCAATAAAACCATCAACAATTTCATTACAAAGCGCTTGATTTTCAAAAATAGGAGTAATGTCCTTAAACATAATTCCTGGTTTTGGAAAGTCAGGAACATCTCTTATGGCAGCTTTTATGTTAGTTTCTAATGACATTTTTGATAGGATTACAAACTTAATGAAATTTTACTAAAAAGCATACTATTAACTAAATTTAATAAACTTGTTTTGGGGATTTATGGGTGGAAAAATTAAAATTAGTGAGGGACAAAATAAACATCCTCCGTCCGCCAGCTGGTGGACATACCCCCTTCGAAGGGAGAAAAATGAAAAGCCCATCAATTCGAAGAAAAGATGGGCTTTTAAGTTTATCAGTTTAGTATTATCCCAATAATACTTTTTTAACGTCCGCTAAAATGTCAAAGGCTTTTTCTTTGGTAGCCGCTTCAGCATAGGTACGTAAAACGGGCTCTGTTCCCGAAGCACGAATCATCGTCCACGTATTATCATCAAAGAAGAACTTAAATCCATCTAAGTCGTCTAAACGCTGTACTTTGTATTTGCCAAATTCTTTGTAAGTGTTGTTTTTGCAGTTTTCAATGATTTTAGTTTTTAATTCTTCAGTAATAGTTAAATCATTTCTTTCAAAAGAGAAAGTTCCAGTAATGGCATATACTTCGTCAATTAATTCTTTTAAGCTTTTGCCAGTTTTAGCCATAAATTCCCATAAAGTTAATCCCATCCAAATACCATCACGTTCAGGAATATGCCCTTTAATAGCAATACCACCACTTTCTTCGCCTCCAACTAATACATCTTCGGTAATCATAATATTACAAATGTATTTGAATCCAATTTTCACAACATCTAGAGGTAAGTTGTAGTGGTCGCACATGTTTTTAATTTTAACTGTAGAGCTAAATGCAGTAGCAACCTTTCCATCCATTCCTTTGTATTTTTTAAGGTAATGAATTAATAAAAGGATAATATGATGAGAATCCACAAAATCTCCGTCTTTATTGTATAATCCAATTCTATCAGCATCTCCATCAGTAACTAAACCACAATCAATATCTTTTCGGGTTTTAATCAAAGTAGAAAACTCAGTTAAATTTTTATGAATAGGTTCAGGCGCTTGTCCATAAAAACTAGGATTGTATTCGTTATGAAGGTGAACGATTTCAGGAAACAAACGAAACATAACGCGTTGTCCTGCACCATACATACTGTCGTAAGCAAATTTTAATCCTGAGTTTTTGATAGCAGCTAAATCAAAATTAGCTTCTACATGTTTCACATACATGTCTTCTAAAGCAGTTATTTCTAAAAGACCAGTTTGTTCGGCTGCTTTTAAATCAATTGAATTTAAATTAGTGGAGCTTTTCTCAGGAATAATATCTTCAATTTCTTGAACCTTCTCAGGACCTAAAGGTCCACCATAATTTCCTTTTAACTTATAACCATTGTATGATGGAGGATTGTGAGAGGCTGTTAAAATAATGCCTAAACTGGCTTTATGACGAACAGTTCCTAAAGAAACCATTGGAGTACTCACAAAATCTTTTGCTAAAAAAACTTTGATACCATTAGCTATTAAAACTTTAGCAGCAGTTTCAGCAAATAATTCTCCAGCAAAACGACAATCGTGGCCTAACACAACGCTAGGTTTATCAAAGTTTTTCTTTAACCATTGAGCTGTGGCTTCAGTAACACGAGCTACATTTTCAACGGTAAATTCTTGTGCTATAATGGCTCTCCAGCCGTCAGTTCCAAATTTAATTTTTGTCATATCAAATTGTATAAATAGGTTTTAAATATATTGAATAATTAAGTATTGAGCAAGAAATTTACTCACTCCATTAAGGTTTTTAAATGATTTAAATTAGACTCATCATCCCAATGAATGTAGCCAACTTTGTTATATACGATTTCTCCTTTTGTATTTACTAAGTAGGTGGTTGGAATAGAGGCAATGCCTATAGCTGAGAAGGAGGTATTTAATTTTAAAAAAGTGAAAGGATATTGTTTTTTATCTTTGAATGAGATTAATTTATCCATACTTTCATCAGTGATAGCTAGGATTTCAATGTCTGCTAACTTTTGAGCTTTGATGCTATTGAGTGTTTTTAATTCTTCAATACAATTAGGACACCAAGAAGCGTAAAAACTAACAATTACCTTTTTGCCTATTAATGATTTAAAGTCGAACTTAGTATTGTTTTGGTCAACAACGTCTAATTTGGTTAATTGAATAGAGGGAGCGACGTTGTATTTATTGTAAAAATATAGTCCTATAACACTCAGAATAGCAATGATTAAAATCTTATATGTAGTTTTTTTGGACATGTTATTAAAATAGGTTTGTTGTTAAAAATAAAACAGGAAACAAACTTAACTTAAATAATACAATAGTTTTACTGTTTTATGAGAAAAATATTAGGCAAAATATGGACGATAATATGGAAGATGTGTGTAACGTTTTTTGTTTTATCTATAGTATCAGTTATTGTTTTTAGATGGGTTCCTGTTCCTATTACTCCATTAATGGTTATTAGAAATATTGAACAAATAGGAGATGGGAAAGGGTTAGTGATGGAACATGATTGGGTGTCATTAGAAGAGATTTCGCCAAAACTACAGTTAGCCGTAGTATGTAGCGAAGATCAAAATTATTTAAAGCATTTTGGAGTTGATTGGGGCGCGATACAAAAAGCGATGAAAGAAAATGAAAAGGGTAAACGGGTAAGAGGCGGAAGTACAATTACTCAACAAACAGCCAAAAATGTATTCTTGTGGCAGGGTAGAAGTTACCTTAGAAAAGGATTAGAGTTATGGTTTACCTTATTAATTGAAGTGTTTTGGAGTAAAGAGCGTATTATGGAAGTGTATTTAAATAGTATTGAAATGGGTAATGGTATTTATGGTGCCGAAGCCGCTTCGCAACATTGGTTTCATAAATCGGCTAAAAAATTAACGAAAGATGAAGCAGCTGCCATAGCAGCAATTCTTCCAAATCCAATACGTTACAAAGCAAATCCAGCTAGTAGTTACATTTCTCAACGAAAAGCTTGGATTAAGCAGCAGATGAACTTTTGGGGTAATACATTGGATTACGATAAGTATAAAGATGATGATGAACCAGAGAAAATAAAACAAAAAAAGTAGCCAAGTGGCTACTTTTTTACTTATAATATTATTCCTTTATGAATTTTGTTTTTGATTTTATCTCGCCATTTTTTGTTTTAATTTGTAGAAGATAACACCCACTGGTTAATTCTTCTAAATTTAATCGGATAGTTTCATCTACTAATCCTTCCGTTTGTTTTGTGTAAATAGATTCGCCTAATAAGTTTAAAATAACAATTGTATACTCTTCATTCTTAAATGGATAATTGATATTTAATTCGTTTAGTATAGGGTTAGGATATGTTTTTACTAATTGATTTTCTTTCTTTATAGAAGAAACACCAGTAACCATCATTTTCTGTACATTTACTGTTGCAATGCCATGACCATTAATAGTTGTGTCAACAAAGGCAGTTTCGCAATAGGTATCAGAACATGTGCCACTAGAAACAGTTAAACAAATAGTGTACATTCCAATTGTTGAATAAGTGTGACTAGGGCTACTAAGTGTAGATGTGTTTCCATCTCCAAAATCCCAGCTGTAAGATAAACTATCAGAACTAGATGAAAAATCTTGTATAGTCCAGTTATGTAAAGTAGAATCCGAAGGTTGCAAAAAGAAAGAGGCGTGGCAATCAGTAGGTGTTTGCTGAGATAGAGTTAATGGGACAATATAAGCGAAGTCTTCAGTTCCTCCAGAATTATTAAGATTAGGATAATTAATATGATGAGTAATGGTATTACTATACTGAGGTAGGGTAACATTATAAGTAAAATAATACTGCTGAGTTGTATAAATACCAGGCATTGGTGCGCCACCAGATAACATAGATGTTGAGCCTGTATCGGCTACTATTTCTCTAAAATTATAAGGGCAACCATTAGAAATATAATTTGAAACGCCATAAGTTAAACCTGTTAGCCATTTGACTTTAAAATTAACATGCGGTATACACACATTTGTAGATGTTGATAAGGCAGCATTTATTAATAACGAGTCTTTTGCAATACAAAAATTTGATGGATTACCAATTTCAGAAAACTTAGTTTCTTTAACCACATTATAGATTTGAGCTTGAGGGAAAGTGTGGGTAGTTGTATTATTTACATCAATACTGCTGCCATCATTAAAATTCCAATGAGTATAATCTCTTTGCCAATTAGAAGGTGCTGTTGATTTATCCTGAAACCAAACAAGGTTTGTTATTCCTGTATAAGAATAAATATAACTGCTAAGGCATGTTTGAGATTTTAAATTTGAGAATCCTAGTAATAAAATGATAGAAAATAAATAATAGTTGTGTTTCATAAATTAAGTTTTAGTGATTTTATGAAACAAACTTAGATATTATAATATTCAATAATTTTCAAATTTATTATTTGTCAGACTTTAATTGATAACTGGCAAGCTTTTTAGGATAAGTGTATGAATACTTATTTCTCAATTGGCATTTGGTTGTTTTCCCATTTCATAAAGCCACCGCTTAAATCAATAATTTTTACAAAACCCAGCTTTTTCATTTTTTTAGAAGCTAATGGGCTACGATGCTGAGTTTGACAATACATGTAAATGGTTTTACTTCTGTCTATTTTTTTAATACTATCCGTAAATGTTGTTCCAAAATAGCTCACATTAACTGCATTTTTCATGTGGCCATTTCTATACTCTTTTGGAGTGCGAACATCCACTATAATATAGTTGCTATCAGATTTTAAGGATTTATCGAATTCGGAAAAAGGAAGTTCGTTGTAATTAAAACTCTTGCTACTTTTCCAAGAATTACAGCAAATTAAAAAGAAGATTGAAATAAAACCAAGGAATCGCATTGGTATTTTAAATTAAAAATACCCTTTCATCTCATCAGCTATTTTTTTAGCTTCTTTAGCAGCAGCAGCAGCAAAATCTTCGCCGTTTGAGGCAAAAATAATGGCACGAGAAGAATTGATTAATAAACCAATATCATTTTTAATTAAACCATGTTTGCAAACGTCTGCCAAGCTTCCGCCTTGTGCACCAACGCCTGGCACTAATAAAAAGTGATTTGGAACAATACGTCTTATATCATCAAACATATCAGCTTTAGTAGCACCAACTACATACATCATGTTATCAGCAGTTCCCCATTGACTTGATGTTCTTAAAACATGTTTATATAACGGTTCTGTTTTTCCTTCATCTAATTGAAAATCTTGAGCACCTACATTAGAAGTAAGAGCTAATACAATAGCCCATTTTCCATCAAAATTTAAAAAAGGTTTTACTGAGTCGCTACCCATATATGGCGCCACTGTAATGGCATCGGCATGCAATCGATTAAAAAATGCTTTAGCATACATGGTAGATGTATTTCCAATATCACCACGTTTAGCATCTGCAATTAAAAAATGTTTAGGATAATATTGTTTGATGTATTTAATCGTTTTTTCTAAACTAGTCATTCCACTTAAACCATAAGCTTCATAAAAAGCTGTATTTGGCTTAAAAGCAATACAATACGGTGCAGTAGCATCAATAATTTGACGATTGAATTCGAATATAGGATCTTCTTCTTCTAATAAAAATTTGGGAAGTTTTTCAATATCTGGATCTAAGCCAACACATAAAAATGTTTTCTTAGTTTTAATTTCATGTATTAATTCTGCTCGTGTCATAATATTTTTGTCTCTATTGTCCCTTATATTTCTTTAATCTTTTTAAGTCTTTATAATCCTCCTTCTTTCAAACGTTCAGCATTTTCAGCAAACTGTAAAGCATCAATCATTTGTTGAATATAACCATTGGTGAAGTCGGTTAAATTATAAAGTGTTAATCCAATTCTATGATCAGTGATACGGTTTTGAGGATAGTTGTATGTTCTAATTTTCTCAGAACGGTCTCCAGTACTTACCATACTTTTTCTACGGCTTGTTGTATCTGCTAATCGTTTTTGATATTCTAAATCGTATAATTTAGAACGTAACATCTCCATGGCTTTTTCACGGTTACCTAATTGATTACGCTGGGTTTGGCATGTAACTACAATACCTGACGGCTTGTGAGTTAAAATTACTTTTGACTCCACCTTATTTACATTTTGCCCTCCAGCACCTCCAGAACGAGCTGTTGCCATTTCAATATCAGCAGGTTTAATTTCAATATCCCATTCCTCTGCTTCTGGTAATACTGCTACAGTTGCTGCGGATGTGTGAACACGACCTGCTGCTTCGGTAGCTGGCACACGTTGCACACGGTGAACACCACTTTCAAACTTCATAGTGCCAAAGGCATTATCACCTTTTACGTTAAATACAATCTCTTTGTAACCACCCATCGAACCTGGGCTTTCATCTACCACCTCTAACTGAAATCCTTTGATTTCGCAATAGCGGCGATACATATCAAATAAATCTCCAGCAAAAATAGCGGCTTCATCTCCACCTGTTCCTCCTCTAATTTCCATGGTGCAGTTTTTAGCATCTTCAGGGTCCTTAGGGATTAATAATAAACGAACTTCTTCTTGTAATTTTTCTTCAGCGGCACGGTTTTCTTCTAATTCGGCTTTAGCCATATCCAAAAAGTCTTTGTCCTTTTCAGTAGCCAACACTTCTTTAGCACCGTTAATATTGTCGGTTATTTGCTTGTATTTATAGTAAGCTTCCACAACAGGTTGCAAACCTTTGTATTCAATATTTAATTTTTTAAATAAACGCATATCAGCAATCACACCAGGGTCTCCTAGTTTTGCTTCCACTTCAGTATACCTTCTTTTAATTTCTTCTAATTTCTCTAACATAATTTTATTAGTAACAATTGGCGAAGATACTAAATGTAATGTGAATGCGAATGTTTAAGAGCTACTTTTGTTAAATATCAAGTAATATTTTTGAATTTTACAGTTTGTAAGCATTATTGTTCTATTTTTGAATTAACCAAACTCCCGTTCCTATGAAAAAAAGTTTATTATTTTTGTTTTTATTCGCTAGTTATCTTTCTAAATCTCAGGATTTTGTAGGATTTAATCAAAGTAATTATGCTGGTGTGTCTGGCATTCACATTCAACCAGCTAGTATTGTTGATGGAAGGATGAAATTTGACATGAATCTTATTGGAATCAATGTAGCTGCCTACAATAATTATATTGGTATTAAGCGAGATGCTTTTAAACGAGAAAAAGTAGATGGTCAAACAACCTTTCCTGCTTTTGAAGATAAAGAATTTTCGGATAAGTATTTAGTTGAAAAATCTAGTAGCAAGGATAAGAGCATTTATTTCAGTAACAGAATTGTTGGTCCTTCTTTTTTAGTGAACATCAACCGCAAAAATGCGATTGCTATTTCAAGTAATGTGAGAACATATGTAAACATTGATGGTGTTTCGCCTGATTTAGCAAAATTAGCTTACGAAGAGTTTAAGTATCCAACATTATGGGTAACCAATTTAACTAACAAAAATTTAAGTATTCAGGAAATGACCTGGGCAGAATATGGTTTAACTTACGCGCATGTATTTAAGGATGATAATGAACATTACTTTAAAGGTGGTGCAACCGTAAAATTATTACAAGGTATTCAATCAGCCTACATGTTTGTGAAAGATTTAGAGTACAATTTTCAAACAGATACTACATTATCTATTTTTCAATCTGAGGTAAGTTATGGTCACTCCGACAATTTAAATTTTAGTGATATAGAGGTGGGAGGTTCAGGAACAGGAACCAAAATTTTTGATTATAGTCAATCCTATCCAGGCGTTGGATTTGATTTTGGTGCCGTTTATGAATGGAGACCATCATATTTGAAGTTTAAATATGATATGGATGGCGAAAAAGATTTGTGGAGAAAAGATAAAAATAAATACAAATTAAAAGTTGGTCTTTCGGTTACAGATATTGGTTCCATTAAATTTAAAAAGGGATCAACGAGTGGAGATTTTAGAGCGGATGTTGGTTTTTGGAATTTAAAACCTGTAGATCCAGGAACCGTTGGAGAGTTTGATGATACTTTAAAAGGTCGATTTGTAAATACCAATAAATCAGCTACTTATAAAATGAATTTGCCTACAGCTATTAGTTTGCAAATTGATTATTTAATTTGGAAAGATATTTATGTGAATTTAACACCTTTTATTGCTTTTCAGTTTAAAAACAATGATACTAAGGTTCATGATATTAGTAGTATTACTTTAACACCACGTTGGGATCATAAATGGTTTGGTGTGTTTATTCCAGTTCAATACAATTTCTTGAATGGCTTTAGAACAGGAGCTGCCGTGCGCTTAGGTCCATTGGTGGTTGGTACAAGTAATTTATCTCCATTAATTGGTAAAAAAGAAGTGTACGGAGCAGATGTGTATGCGATGCTGAAAGTACCAATTCCTTATGGACATAAAAAAGATAAAGACAAAGATGGTATCTCTAATAAAAAAGATTTATGTAAAGAAATTCCAGGTACTTGGGAATTTATGGGATGCCCTGATAAAGATGGTGACCATATACAAGATAAGGATGATAAATGCCCAGATGTTGCTGGTTCAAAAGAACTACAAGGTTGCCCAGATAAAGATGGTGATATGATTGCTGACGGTGATGATAAATGCCCTGATGATAAAGGATTGGTTGAATTTAATGGATGTCCTGACAGAGATGGAGATAAAATTATGGATAAAGATGATGAGTGTCCGGATGATGCTGGTTTAGCTGACTTTTTAGGTTGCCCAGATAGAGATGGAGACTTAACACCTGATAAATATGATGTTTGCCCAGATGTAGCTGGACCAAAAGAATTTAAGGGCTGTCCAGATAAAGATGGCGATACTGTTTTAGATAAAGATGATGAATGCCCTGAAGTGGCAGGAGCTGTTGAAAACAAAGGTTGCCCTTGGCCAGATACAGATAAAGATGGAGTAGTGGATAGAGAAGATGATTGCCCTACTACTGCTGGTTTAAAAGAATTAAAAGGCTGTCCTCCAGCACCAGTATTAAAAGTTGAGGAGCAAAAAATATTGGAGCGTGCTTTCTCTAGTTTAGAATTTGCTACTGGAAAAGATATTATTAAAAAAACATCGCTACCATCATTAAACGACTTAGCTAAATTAATGAAACAGCATGCTGCTGATTGGACATTGAAATTATCTGGACATACAGATAACCAAGGCGATGCGGCTAAGAATTTATTGTTATCAGAAAAACGTGCTAAGGCTGTTAAGAAATACCTAGTTAGTAAAGGTGTGAAAGCTGATAAAGTAATAGCTGAGTGGTTTGGACAAACGGTGCCAATTGCAGATAATGCAACAGAAGCGGGTCGTCAGAAAAACCGCCGTGTAGAAATGAAAGTAGAGTACAAAAAATAAAATTGTTTGTTTCGTAAAAAGCCCCTTGTTATTTATAACAGGGGGCTTTTTTGTTTTACTTATTTCAGGTAGTGAGAAGTTACAATTTTTATTTATTCATTCTGCCAATCACACAACTGGCATAGCTTTTAAGTTGTAATAATAATCCATTTTCTTCGGTTGCTTCTGGATAACCAAGGTCGTGTAGTTTTTTAGTGAAATCTTCTCTGGTACTTTTTTCGTTATGGGTTATGGTAACAGAGTCTTCTTCGTGATTGACCACTATACTTTCTACACCTGCTAACTCAGCTAATTTAGTCTTAATGGTGTTTTCGCATCCACCACATTTTAAGTTGGCAATAATTATTTTATCTGTTTTCATGTTCTTAATTTTAATCAAAGTTACCTCCAAACAAATAAGAAAAATAAAACATATGTTATTGTAAAGTATGATTGATATCATAAAAAACTAAAAATCCTCAATGATATATTATCATTGAGGATTTTATATATATGAAATAATGTTCTACTTTTTATTTTGCGCATCCACAACCGCAATGGTAATCATGTTCACAATTTCACGTACTGAGCTACCTAATTGTAATACGTGTACTGGTTTTTTTAATCCCATTAATACAGGGCCAATAGCCTCAGCACCACCTAACTCTTGCAATAATTTGTAAGCAATATTACCTGCCGCTAAATTAGGGAAGATGAAGGTATTCACATTTTTATCTACTAAAGTACTAAACGGAAACTGCTCTTTTAATAAATCATTATTCACTGCAAAGTTGGCTTGCACATCACCATCCACAATTAAGCCTGGATAGTTTTTATGTAATATCTTAGTGGCTTCCTGCATTTTTTTAGGCACATCTCCTTCGGCAGAGCCAAAGTTAGAGTAAGATAACATAGCAATACGCGGTATGATATTAAATTGCTTTACAGTACTTGCTGTTAAAACAGCAATATCCGCTAATTGCTGAGCAGTAGGTTCTGTATTCATGGTTGTATCTGCAAAAAAGTAAGGTCCTTTTTTAGTTACCATAATATACAACCCAGCAACACGGCTCACACCTTCCTGTACTCCAATAATGTCTAAAGCAGGTTTAATAGGCGCACCATATTTACGAGTTAATCCCGAAATCATGGCATCAGCCAAACCTTGCTCTACCATCATAGCTCCAAAATAATTTCGGTCGCGCATTAATTTACGAGCATCGTATTGAGTTAAACCACGGCGCTGTTGTTTTATCCATAATAAATCTCCAAACTCTGTTCTTCTTGCTTCTTCTTCCGATAGCCAAGTATCAATAATAGGCGTATCGCCCATATCAATTTGATGCTCTTCTAATAAAGCTAATATTTTTTCTTTATTACCTAATAAAATAGGTTTTGCAATACCTTCGTCTTTTGCAACTTGGGCTGCTTTTAATATTTTGTAAGTATCCGCTTCGGTAAATACAACACGCTTAGGATTTGATTTTGCTTTGTTAGCAATGCTACGCATTAATTTATTATCCTTACCCAAACGATTATCTAATTCCATGCGGTAAGCATCCCAATCGGTAATCACACGTTTAGCAACGCCACTATCAATAGCTGCTTTTGCAACGGCAGAACTCACAATAGAAATTAAACGGTTATCAATTGGTTTTGGAATAATATATTCTGTGCCAAAAGTTAAGTTCTTAGATCCATAAGCAAGATTCACATAATCAGGAACACTCTCTTTAGCCAAAGCTGCAATGGCTAGAGCCGCTGCTAATTTCATTTCTTCGTTAATACAAGTTGCACGCACATCTAATGCGCCTCTAAAAATAAAAGGGAAACCTAGTACGTTATTTACTTGGTTAGGATGATCACTTCTTCCTGTTGCAATAATAATATCAGGGCGAGCAGCAATAGCTTCTTCGTAACTAATTTCGGGAGTAGGGTTAGCCAAGGCAAACACAATACAGTTTTTAGCCATTGAGCGAACCATATCTTGCGATAAGATATTTCCTTTTGATAAACCCACAAATACATCCGCACCTTTAATGGCTTCTTCTAATGTGTTTACTTTAGTATTATCAGACGCAAAAAAAGTTTTGTATTGGTCAAGGTCTTTACGGTTTTTATTAATAACCCCTTTACTATCTAACATTAAAATGTTTTCTTTTTTCACACCAACGGCGATGTACATTTTAGCACAAGAGTTAGCAGAAGCACCAGCACCGTTAATGACTACTTTTACTTCGCTCATTTTTTTGCCCGATAATTCAACAGCATTTAATAAACCCGCCGAAGAAATAATAGCGGTACCATGCTGGTCGTCGTGCATTAAAGGAATGTTTAATTCTTCTTTTAAACGACGTTCAATTTCAAAACACTCTGGCGCTTTAATATCTTCAAGGTTTATACCTCCAAAGGTGCAAGCAATGTTTTTGACCGTGTTTACAAATTCATCAATGTTTTTTGTGTCTACTTCAATATCAAACACATCAATATCTGCAAAGATTTTAAATAATAAGCCTTTACCTTCCATTACTGGTTTTGAGGCTAAAGCACCAATATCTCCTAATCCTAAAACAGCAGTACCGTTACTAATTACCGCTACTAAGTTTCCTTTAGCAGTATATTTGTAGGCATCTTCTTGATTTTTTTCAATTTCTAAGCAGGGTTCTGCAACACCTGGTGAATACGCTAAAGTTAAGTCTCTTTGAGTACTATATGGTTTAGTGGGGATAACTTCAATCTTTCCTGGTCTTCCTTGAGAGTGATAATCAAGGGCATCTTGTTTTCTAAATTTTGCCATAAATGTTAAATTTAAGAGAACGAAAGTACTGTTTTTAAGCCAAAAAAGTAAATTATTATTGAGTTAAGATTTTCGATATTTTTCATATATTAGCCATTATCATTATCCCCTTTTTTATGAAAAAAACGTTACTAGTCTTTATTATTATATCTTCATTATTTTCTATCAAAGCACAAACTACTGTTGTTGATAGTGTTTTTGTTGGCGGACAATATCGCTCATATCGCTTATATGTACCCGCTATTTATACTGGAGCTACCGCTCGACCTTTGATTTTAAATTTGCATGGATACACAAGTAATGCTCAGCAACAACAGTTGTATAGCAATTTTATGCCCATAGCAGATACGGCTAATTTTTTAATGGTATTTCCAAACGGAACTTACTCTTCTGGTCAGCGTTTTTGGAATGCAGGAATATCAAGTGCTTTAGTAAATGATATTGCTTTTTTAAATGCTTTAATAGATTCTTTAGATTTGACATATAACATTAATTTAAATCGTGTTTACTCTACAGGAATGAGCAACGGAGGTTATATGAGTCATACTTTGGCTTGTGAGCTAAGTAATAGGATAACAGCCATTGCATCTGTAACTGGAAGTATTTTTAATACTCAGTATGGCACTAATTGCCATCCAACTCGTCCAGTACCAGTGATGCAAATTCATGGAACGAATGATCCTACTGTACCATATGCGGGAAGTTCTTCATCTATGCCTGTTGATACTATTGTGAAATATTGGGTTACTAAAAATAACTGTAATACTACACCAACGTTTAGTAATGTGCCAAACACAAGTACAACTGATGGCTGTACAGCTGAACATTACAAATACTTGAATGGAACTTCGGGTAGTTCTGTAGAATTATATAAAATCATTGGAGGAACTCACACTTGGCCAGGCTTTCCTTTTGGTGGTTCTGGAACAAATATGGATATGAATGCCTCAAAGGAAATTTGGAGATTTTTTAGTAAATATTCTTTGTCAACCTTAACAGCAGTGAATGAAAGTGAACAGTTGAAGAATACCTTGAAAGTGTATCCAAATCCAGCAACTTCTGTACTGAATTTTAAGTTAGAAAATGAATCATCTGTTTCTGTTATTATATTTGATGTTTTAGGAAAAGAAGTGTTAGCAGAAACAACTCAAACAAATTTTGTTTCAATAGATAAATTAAAATCAGGAATCTATTTCATTACTGTTAAAACAGAAAATGGAACAGAGGCAAAGCTTAAGTTTATTAAGGAGTAGGTCATGCTGAACTTGTTTCAGCATCTCATTGAACAGACCTTGAAATAAGTTCAAGGTGACGAAATCGTCATTTCTTTAAAATCTCTTTTTTGTAAACGGGTAATAAAGCTAAAAACTCTTGAACCGTTGTTTCTAAATTTGAAATTGTTCCTCTGCCACCAGCAGCGTTTATATGTCCGCCACCATTAAAGTGTTTGCGTGCAAATTGGTTCACATCAAATTTACCTTTGCTACGGAAAGATATTTTAATTTTACCTTCGCTTTCGCTAAAAAAAGCACAGAAAGTAATTCCTTTGATGGAGAATGGATAGTTAACGATTCCTTCTGTATCACCTTTTTGGTTATTAAATCTTTTTAATTCAGTTTCTGATAAAGCCATGTAAGCCGTTTGTAATTCGGGAATAACCACCATTTTTTCGGTTAAGCAATAACCTAATAATTTCACACGACTCTCGCTGTACGTGTCATAAATTGCACTATGAATATCACTTGGATGTAATCCTGTCGCTAATAAATCGGCTAATATCAAATGGGTTTTTGGTGTGACGCTATCAAAACGAAACGAACCCGTATCTGTCATAATACCTGTATATAAACAAGCCGCTATGTTTTTATCGATGAGTTTTTTACCTCCTAAACCAACAATAAATTCATGCACTAATTCACAGGTTGAACACGCTTTTACATCATGAAACATGAGTGTTGCATAAGTATCAGGTTGTTGGTGATGGTCGATTAATATTTTTTTAGCGGTTGAATTTTGAAGTAATTCTCCTAAACCTTCTAAGCGCGAATAGTTGTTAAAATCAAGAGTAAATATCAAATCGCTTTTAGTAATAATGCTTGCTGCTTTTTTTTGATTTTTACTAAACTCTACAACTTTTTTGTTTCCAGGTAACCATTGCAAAAACTCGGGATAATCATTAGGTGTAATAACAGTAACGTTCTTTTCAACCTTCATTAAATAGTTATAAAGTGCCAAAGAAGATCCCATGGCATCTCCATCAGGATTATAATGAGTAACAATAACAATATTGTTTGATTTCTTTAATAAAGCTTTGAATTTAGGAAACGAGTCTTTTTGCATGATTTTGTTTTGTGGCACAAATTTAGGGTATTTTATTTTTAATTGTGTGTTTAAGTTTTTGAGTTTTGAACCACATAGAAACATAGATATTATGTTTTGTATCAGTTAAGTCATAGAAAACAAGTTTTTTACATATAGTTAATACCTATGTTTAAAAGCAAAGCTTTCTATCTAGGGCTTAGTTTAATAGCTACAGGATTCTTTCTATTATCCTATGTGGTTAAAAAACTAATTGTAGTGCAAGGTATTTGATATAAACACAATAATTGTATCTTTGCAGCCTAAAAAAAATATAATGGCAGGAAATATCACATTTACAATGATTAAGCCCGATGCAGTTGAAGCTAACAACATCGGACCAATTTTAGCGAAAATTAACCAATCTGGTTTCAGAATTGTAGCTATGAAATACATGAAATTAAGTGCAGAAACAGCAGGTAAATTTTATGAAGTTCATAAAGAGCGTCCTTTTTACGGAGAATTAGTTAGTTATATGAGCAGTGGACCAATTGTTGCAGCTGTTTTAGAAAAAGCTAATGCTGTAGCAGAATACAGAACTTTAATTGGAGCAACTGATCCAACTAAAGCTGATGAAGGAACTATTCGTAAATTATTTGCTAAGTCAATTGCAGCTAATGCAGTTCACGGTTCTGATAGCGACGAAAATGCTAACATCGAAGCAAATTTCTTTTTCTCTCAAATTGAGCGTTTCTAATTTATAAAACAATATATTAAAAAAGGATTTCTATTTAGGAATCCTTTTTTGTTTTATATTTAATCATGCAATTTCACTTAGGATTTCAGCCAGCAGTTAATCAACATAAAATTACCCACCAAGATGGCGTGTTGTTTTTTGGCTCATGTTTTAGTGAACATATTGCTAATAGAATGCTTGATTTGAAATTTAAAATTCATACCAATCCATTTGGAATTGTTTTTAATCCTAAAAGTATAGTTACTTCATTATACCGCATTATTCATAAAAAGTATTTTAAAGAAGAAGATGTGTTTGAAAAAGAAGGCTTATGGTATTCGTTTGAGTCTCATAGTTCTATTTTTTCAACTTCTAAAAATGAATTATTAGAAACTTTAAATCACTCTATTGATATATGGAATCAAGAACTCCATCAAGCAAGTTATTTGGTTATTACTTTTGGTTCTGCCTTTGCCTATCAACACAAGCAACAAGAAAAAATAGTGGCTAATTGTCATAAATTGCCTCAAGCTTTATTTGAAAAAACACTTTTAGAAAATCATGAAATCATTGTTGATTTTCAGGAATTAATCAATGACTTAAAAACAATTAATCCACATTTGAAGTGGATGTTTACGGTTTCTCCAGTTAAACATTTACGGGATGGAGTCGTAGAGAATAATTTAAGCAAGGCTATTTTAATACAATCGGTTCATCAATTAATAAAACAAAATACTAACTGTTTTTATTTTCCAGCTTATGAATTGGTAACAGATGATTTACGTGATTATCGTTTTTATGAATCAGATATGGCCCATCCAAACACTCAAGCCATTAATTATGTTTGGAAGAAGTTTTCGGAAGTTTATTTTAATGATTTGACTAATGCGATAAACGAAAGAGTGCTACAAATTCATCAAGCTTATCATCATCGTTTGTTTAATAAAACGACTGAAACATCTATGAAGTTTAAGCACAATTTTTATCAAAAATGTGTGACACTTCAGGCAGAATATACATATATTGATTTAAGTAAAGAGTTACATTATTTTAATACGCTAGAAGATTAAACAAGTAAAACACATATTTTTTGACTTAGATAATACGCTTTGGGATTTTGAAAAAAACTCCAGAGAAGCACTCTTGCATTTATTTAATGAGCATAAGATTGACGAAAATTGCAATACAAATTTTGATAATTTTATTGAAGTTTATGAAGCCATTAATCATGAATTATGGCATTTGTATAGCTTAAAGCAAACAAGCAAAGAAGAACTACGCTATCAACGTTTTTATAAAGCATTTTTGCATTTTAATTACGATAATTTACAGTTGGCACATCATTGGGCAGATGATTACTTAAAAATATCTCCCTACAAAACTCATTTAATTGATGGCGCGATGGATGTATTGTTGTATTTACAAGAAAAATATCAGTTACATATTATTACTAATGGTTTTAAAGAAGTACAGCATATCAAATTAGATTACAGTAATTTGAAACCTTTTTTTGAGCACATCATTATTTCGGAAGAACATGGTTTTAATAAACCCGACATTAAAATTTTTGATTTAGCTCAACAATTAACCAATGCCCAAACACACGAATGTGTGATGATAGGGGATAATTATGATGCAGATATTCTTGGAGCTTTAAATGCGCAATGGAAGGCTATTTATTTGACTCAAACAGAAACAAGTAATCAAGATTCGAATTATGTTCAAATCAATCGATTAATTGATTTAAAAGAATTATTTTAATCATTATGGTTTAGCTAACCATTTTTCTATCTCTACTTGATCTAGATGTGCATAATCAATGCTGTTTTCTGCAATAGAATTATTAACCAAGTATATAGTAGGGAGTTTGTATCCAGCCAGATAAATAAAAGAACTTCCATTTAAAATACAGTAATCTATATTTCTTGCTTTGGTATCTTCAAAAAATGGTTGAATTTTTTCATAATCTCCATTTAAAATAAAATAGATAGAGATGGATGGGTTTTGTTCTTTGATTAATTTTAATTTTTTTGCTGCTGTTCGGCAATGGGAGCAGGTTAAACTCATAAATGCCATAATGTGTTTCCCTTTGCTTAATGATTTTGGTGGCGTGTGTATTTTAGCATTATTGTATACACTATCTAATTCTAATTTAAATTGCGCTTCCTTTTTTAATAAATACGAGGAAGAATAATCTAAGTCTACATAATTTAAAATATGAGGCATAGCAAAGGATGTTATGAAAGTTGCTAGTAAAAGTTTTTTTCCATATTTATGATAATCAATGCCGTCATAAAATTTATAGATGACAAAAGAAAAAATGATGAGAATACCATTTTTAATTAAAGCCTGAAGGGGACTCATTACAATAGCTGTTCCGAAGCAGCCACAGTTGCCATTATTTCCAGTTTTGATAATGATAAACAAAAGATAAATCGAAAAGATTACCAATGAACCAATAGTTAACTTAAGGGTAAAACGTTTGATGTATAAGCCAAATATTAATAGTAACCCAATAAAAAATTCCAGACCAATCATAAACCTCGCTATAAAAGGTGCAATTTTCCATCCTCCAATTCCTAAATCAACAAAGGTATACTCAAATGGTTCTATAGGATAAAGTTTTGTATATCCACTATAAATAAATACGAAACCTATAATTGAACATGCTACAAAAAATAATATTTTAAAAAAAAATGGTTTCATAATAATGAGGTGAATTTACAATTTTTTTGTGGTCTGTTTTTTATAACAAAAAGATTTTCAAGTATAACAGAAATAAAAAAAGGTTATTACAGACGTAATAACCTTTTTTTGAATTTGATTTTCTTTTTTTAATCAAGTGAGCAAGAAGTATAACCATAACTTCCGTATGAGCTACAAGTAGACGATGCATTACTTCTTGTATCTCTGATAGTATATGTTCCTGCTGAACCGCCAGAAACATCATAAGTACATGAACAAGTGTAGTTTTTTCTGCAAGATGCTAAACCAGAAGAAACTATAACGATGGCTAATAAGATAATTTTTTTCATTTTATTTTTTATTTAGTCAAATTTAATTTTTTTATTCAACACTATCAACTTTATTTCATTTCAAATTTAAGATAAATCAAAAAAAGCTGCCAATGAACATGACAGCTTTTTTAGGAGTAATGAGTTTAAGGCTATTGAATAGTGCAATCTGTAACATTTGAAGAAAGAGCTGTACATGTACTCTTAGCATTGTCTTGTGTGTCTTTTATTGTTGTACGACTTGCCTCAATGTTAGAACTTTTATACTTACAAACACAAGTGTAATCTTTTTTACAAGAAGCAAACGAAATAGCTGCTAAAGCTAAAACTGATAATGTTAATTTTTTCATTTTTTATTTAAGTTAATGTTAGATTTCAAATATAAATCTTCTCAATCAATAAAAAAGTCTTGGTTTTTTTAAAAAATTATCCGTGAATAGTCTCTTTTTTACTGTAGTTTTTAATTACTTCAGCTTCGTAGTTTAGCCATTGTTGCCATCTGGCGTCAATGTCTTCTACATGACTACCATATTTTCGGGCAAAGCCAATAAATAAGGTATAATGCGTTGCTTCGCTAATCATTAATTCTCTGTAAAAAGCTTTTAAATCATCATCATTTATTTCTTCTGATAGTAATTTAAAACGCTCGCAACTTCTAGCTTCTATCATTGCTCCAAATAATAAGCGATCTATTAAAACAATTTCTTTTCTATGGTCGCCTTTTCTCATGAATTTATAAAGATCGCCTACATATTCGTCTTTACGCTCATAGCCTAGTTTTAAGCCTCTTTCTTGTATTTTTTGGTGAACCATTTCAAAATGGCTAAGTTCTTCTTTTGCTAATTTTACCATTTCATCAACCAAGTCCGTGTAATATGGAAATGAAATCATAATGGTTAATGCGTTTGTTGCCGCCTTTTGCTCGCAATAAGCATGGTCTGTTAAAATTTCTTCGATGTTTTTCTCAACGATATTAACCCAACGAGGGTCGGTTTCAAGTTTTAATCCTAACATGTGCTTTAATATTTCGGTGAAATAATTTCTGTAAAATTAGAACATATAACAATAAGATGAAAGGAATTTGTTAATCTCTTAATTTATCTAATAGATTATTAAGAGTGTTGATTTCGTCGTCGTTTAATGATTTAATGTTTTCTTTGGATAACTCGTCAATATAATCCAATGATTGTAATAGCTCCAAACCTTTTTCGGTAATAATAATATCAACACTTCGTCTATCATTAGGACATTCTTTTCTAAGCAATAATTGTTTGGCAAATAGTTTATCAACTATTCTCGAGGCATCGCTCATTCGGTCCAACATGCGTTCCTTGATGAGTTTAATATTGCAAGGGTTAGGATATTGCCCTCTTAAAATACGAAGAACATTGTACTGTTGAACAGTTACATCTGAATCTTTAAATAAAGAATCCTGTTTGACAGTGAGCCAGTTAGTCGTATAAATTAAATTGAGCATTAACTTTTGTTGAATGCTTTTAAATTTTTTTTGTTGTATTTCGTCTTCTAATTTCAATTTATAGGATATAAAAAAGTCCCTAGTATAACCAGGGACTAAATTAGTTTTTTTATTAATTACTTTGCTTTAGTAATTTCAACATTAATGTCTAATCTCACATCTTCACTCACAGCAACTCCACCAGCTTCCAAAGCAGCATTCCATGCTAAACCAAAGTCTTTACGGTTAATCATTCCAGTAACTTTAAAAGCATAACGCTCCATTCCATAGGGATCTTTTACAATTTTAGAAGCACCAATCGCATTTAAAGTAACTGTTTTAGTAACTCCATGCATAGTTAATTCACCCGTTAAAATATATGTATTTTTGATTTTCCCTGCTTTCATTGATTTACTCACGAAAGTAATTTTTGGAAATTTTGCTACATCAAAAAAATCTGGACTTTTTAAGTGACCATCTCTTTTTTCATCATCTGTATTAATACTTGCGGCATCAACTGAAAAATCGATTTTAGCATCCGTAAAATCTGCGTCTGCTTTAGGCGAAGAAACTTTTCCTTCATAAATTTTAAATTTTCCTTCGGTTTCGCTAACCATCATGTGAGTTACGGCAAATCCTAATTTACTGTGAGATGCATCTACATTCCAGTTTGTTTGTGCTTTTGCACTTAAAGAGATAGCTGCTACGGCTATTAATGTTTTAAAAGTAGTTTTCATTTTATACATATTATTAATTTGAATACAAATATATGTTATAACATTATATGTTGCAACATCTAAATATAAAATTTTGTTAAAAATTTTATATAAAAGCAAAAAACCCCAAATCTATTAGATTTGGGGTTTAATTTTTTTACAGTACGTTACTTTATAATCATTAATTTCTGACTTGGTAAAACAATGTTATCAGAAGAAAACATAATATTATAAGTTCCTGGCATAATATCTACAGGTAAAACAAAAGTGTTTACTCCCTTTGTAACATCAACTTTTGTTTCTATTACAATTTGTCCAACACTATTTAATATTTTAATATAGTTATTATTTGAAGAAGTTGTTACATCTAGTAATATGTTTAGTTCTGTAGAAGATGGATTAGGATATAGAATCATTTGATTTGTAACATTTTTACAATTAACATCTATTGCTTTAAATACTTCTTTAGTAGTGTTTTTATCAACTTGAGTTAATCTGTAATAGGTTAATTCATTATTATTGGTATAATCAATATGAACATATTTATTTACAACACCACTAGTACCACTTCCTGTTATTTTAGCAACAAGCTCCCAATCGGTTCCGTTAGAACTTTTTTCTACCAAAAAATAATCATTGTTTTCTTCAGAGGCTGTGCTCCAATTTAGTTCAACACCGTTAGATAAACATGTACCCGTAAATTCAATCAATTCAATTGGAAGAGTACCATTAGATATTGTTAAGGGCCCAGTCAGATTACCCATGTTACTATCCCATTCTGCCGAACCAGATCCAATTGTTATTTTATTTGAATTATTGTTTTGGTCAGTGGTTATTTTTCCACCTGAAGCTATATTAACCACTGCAGAAGAGACTAAAGATAATCTACTGGCATTTCCGGAAAAAAATAAATTACCGCTGATTGAGATAGATGTGTTTGAGGGGTTTCCAACCGTTAAATCAATAGCTGAAGTTATGGTAACGGTGAAGTTAGACGGAATAACGATATTATCAAAGCCATTTGGCACATGACCACAGCTCCAAGTAGAAGCAAGTGTGAAATTGGTTGAAGCAACAGCGGTGCAAGTAGCAGCTTTAGAGTTAAATGTTAATAGTAGTATAATAAAGTAAAAAATAAAAATTCTCATATAATATTTCTATTAATTTTATTTAACAATATTTGTAAAAATAGTAAAAAAAACATACACATGTAAGAAATTCATTAAAAATGTAACAAAAATCATCCCAAATTGTTTTACAAACGTAAAATAATTTTTTTGAGTTAGAATTAGGGGTATATATCATAAAGTCTAATGCTTTTATTTATTTTAAGTTTCAATACTTAAATATCAAAATTCTATTATCTTTGTTCCCCTAATTTAAAACCCACGTTGTAAGTGGGAGCAACTATATGATAAAAATAACTCTACCAGATGGTTCTGTTCGCGAATACCCAAAAGGAACCACCTCTATGCAAGTTGCACAGAGTATCAGCGAAGGCTTAGCAAGAAATGTTTTAGCTGCAAAAGTTAGCAACGAAGTAGTAGATGCTAGCAAACCAATTAACCAAGATTCAACCTTAAGTTTATTAACCTGGAATGATGCAGAAGGTAAAAATACCCTTTGGCATTCATCGGCCCATTTATTAGCAGAGGCTTTGGAAGCTTTATATCCAAATGTGAAATTTTGGGTTGGTCCGCCATTAGAAAATGGTTTTTACTATGATGTAGATTTAAACGGAGAAACATTAACACCAGCTGATTTTGAGAAAATTGAAGCGAAAATGTTAGAGTTAGCTCGTTTAAATAGTGAATATAAGCGTATTGACATTAGTAAAGCGGATGCGATTAAGTATTTTACAGATAAAGGCGATCATTATAAATTAGATTTATTAGAGCGTTTAGAGGATGGAAACATTTCTTTATACAATCAAGGTAATTTTACGGATTTATGTCGTGGTCCTCATATACCAAACACTGGATTCATCAAAGCTGTTAAAGTTTTAAATATAGCTGGTGCATATTGGAAAGGTGACGAGAAAAACAAAATGTTGACCCGTATTTATGGTATTGCTTTCCCTAAGGACAAAGAATTAAAAGAGTATTTAGTTTTATTAGAAGAAGCTAAAAAGCGTGACCATAGAAAGTTAGGTAAAGAATTAGAATTATTTACTTTTTCTGAAAAAGTAGGAGCAGGCTTACCATTATGGTTACCAAAAGGAGCCATGTTGCGTGAGCGTTTAATTCAGTTTTTACAAAAAGCGCAATTAAAAGCCGGTTATTTACCTGTTGTAACGCCTCATATTGCTCAAAAAGAGTTGTATGTATGTTCTGGTCACTACGAGAAATATGGAGCTGATTCGTTTCAACCAATTAAAACACCTCATGAAGGAGAAGAGTTTTTCTTAAAACCAATGAACTGTCCTCATCACTGCGAAATTTATAAATCGTCACCTAAATCTTACAAAGATTTACCAGTGCGTTATGCAGAATTTGGAACAGTTTACCGTTATGAGCAAAAAGGCGAATTGCATGGTTTAACTCGTGTTCGTGGCTTTACTCAGGATGATGCGCATTTATTTGTTCGTCCTGATCAGGTAAAAGAAGAGTTTTTGAAAGTAATTGATTTAGTACTTTATGTATTTAATGCGTTAGATTTTAAAGATTATACAGCTCAAATTTCATTACGAGATCCTGAAAACAAAGCTAAATATATTGGAACTGATGAAAATTGGGCAATGGCAGAGCAAGCCATTATTGATTCGGCAGCTGAAAAAGGCTTAAGAACAGTGGTTGAAACTGGTGAAGCTGCTTTTTATGGTCCAAAATTGGATTTCATGGTAAAAGATGCAATTGGTCGTAAATGGCAATTAGGAACTATTCAAGTAGATTATAACTTGCCTGAGCGTTTTGAATTGGAATATACGGGGTCTGACAACTTAAAACACCGTCCTGTAATGATTCACCGAGCACCATTTGGTTCTTTGGAGCGATTTATAGCGGTTTTAATTGAACATTGTGGTGGAAATTTCCCACTTTGGTTAACGCCAGATCAATATGCCATTTTACCGATTAGTGAAAAATATAACGATTATGCAAAAAAAGTTTCAGAATTGTTAAATATTTCCGATATTCGCGGCCTTGTTGATGAGAGAAACGAAAAAATAGGGAAGAAAATTCGCGACAATGAAGTAAACAAAATACCGTTTATGCTTGTTGTTGGTGAGAAAGAGGCAGAAGAGGGAACAGTTGCAGTGCGAGAACATGGTAAAGGAGATATAGGAACAATGACTATAGCAGACTTTGCAAAACTAGTACAAACAACCATTGACAACGATTTTAAAACAAAAAACAATTAATTAATAATTAAAAAGCGGAGGTAGTTATTAGCGTTTTTAAGAAACCAATAAACAACAACAACAAAAATACTGGGCCAGTTAAGCCTGGTGATGTTGCAGCTGGACAAGCTCCAGTTTTTAAACGTCCTCGTGGATTAAGAGAGGGTTTTAAGCGTCCAGGTGTTAGAGAAGATGCACATCGTATCAACAAAAACATCAGAAATACGCCTAAAGTTCGTGTCGTAGGTGATGATATTGAAGCGGGAGTTTACTCAATTGAAGAGGCTATTAAAATGGCTGAAGATTTAGGAGTTGATTTAGTAGAGATTGCTCCAAACGTTGACCCACCAGTTTGTAAAATTATTGATTACGGTAAGTATTTATACGAACTAAAAAAGAAAGCCAAAGAAGTAAAAGCTAAAGCTTCAAAGGTTGTTGTAAAAGATATTCGTTTTGGACCACATACTGATGAGCATGATTATTTATTCAAAAAAAATCATGCGATGAAGTTTTTACAAGACGGATGTAAAGTAAAAGCATTTGTGTTTTTTAGAGGTCGTGAGATTGTATTTAAAGAGCAAGGAGAAATTTTATTATTAAGATTTGCTTCTGAATTAGAAGAATACGGAAAAGCAGAACAATTACCAGTTTTAGAAGGTAAAAAAATGTTGATGGTTCTTGCGCCTAAAAAAACAAAATAATTAAAGAGAGTACTAACAAATAAATAAATAACGAAAAATGCCAAAAATGAAAACAAACTCTAGTGCAAAGAAGAGATTCTCTGTAACTGGGACCGGCAAAATCAAAAGAAAACATGCTTTCAAAAGTCATATCTTGACTAAGAAAACAACTAAAGGAAAACGTGCGTTAACCAAATCAGGCTTAGTACATGAGCGTGATATGAATAACATCAAGTTTTTATTAGCAATGTAATCTTTACATTACCCGGTACAACGGTTATTAAATTAACCAGAAACTACGTTTTAAAAGTGCTAAAAATTAGCCACGTAAAATCAAAAAATTAAAAAAGAAATGCCACGTTCAGTCAATCACGTAGCGAGTAGAGCTCGCAGAAAGAAAATCCTAGCTTTAACTAAAGGTTATTGGGGTGCTAGAGGTAATGTTTGGACTATTGCCAAAAATACTCTAGAAAAAGGTTTAACTTACGCTTACCGCGATCGTAAAAACAAAAAACGTACTATGCGTTCTTTATGGATTCAACGTATCAATGCAGGTGTGCGTCAATACGGAATGAGTTATTCTGAATTCATCGGAAAAGTAAATGCTAAAAACATCAACTTAAACCGTAAAGTTTTAGCTGATTTAGCAATGAATCACCCAGAAGCTTTTAAAGCTGTTGTTGATCAAGTAAAATAATTTTACATAAGATTAAAATAAAAAAGACAATCCATTTGGGTTGTCTTTTTTTATGTTGTAAATATTAGAGGTTAATTTAATATTCCTAAAATCATTAATAAGGCTATTAATATCATAAAAATAGTCACTACCCATTTAATAAAATTGAAAGTTGTTTTCTTTAGTAATTTATTTCCGATATAGGCTCCTAAAAATGCAGCTGCTACAGCAATGATTAATACGTTGGCATTATTTTTTACATGCGAAAAATCAAAGGTTAAAGCATACACACTCATTCGTGCGATATCCACAATGCACGCAATAGCAGTTCCTGTTGCTACAAAAGATTCTTTATTTAATTGTAGTTTTACTAAAAACGCACTTCTTAAAGCCCCTTGATGTCCGCTTAATCCTCCAAAAAAACCACTTAACAATCCTCCAAGTGTTAGCTTATTTTCATTAAAACTTAAATTTTTGAAATAGGGTATGATTTCAAATAATGAAAAGAAAATAATTAGGGTTCCTATCATCACATTGAATAAGGTGATTTGATGATTGATTTCAGTAAACTCTAAATAGTATTGATAAATAACAACAGGTTTAGAAAATGAATTCTTTAGTAAATAGGCGCCAATTAAAGCAGCTAATAATGATGGAATTCCAAATTTTAAAACAACTCCCCAATTAATATTTTTATAAACTAAGCCTATTTTAAAAGCATTATTTAAAAAATGTACAATTGCTGTTAAACCAACAGCGATGGGTGCGTCATAGTAAATAGTAAATACTGGAAGTAAAATAGTACCTAATCCAAATCCTGAAAAAAAGGTTAAAATAGATGCTAATAAAGCGGTTAAGGGTATGATGAAAATAGACATTAGCTATGATATTTAATTAAACCATCAATTGGTGATTTTATGATGTTCCCAATAACAAAACCCTTTTCTTTTGCAGCATCAGCTAACAAATCTTTATAGTAATAGCCAATTGAACCTACAGAGTTTACAGGTAATGATTTAGCGCCAGTATATTTTGATACTTGTGCATCAAAAAAATCCAAGAAACATTTTTTAATTAAATCCTTCACAAAACTGTCGTTACTGAAATTTGATAAAAATTTTACAATGCTTGCTAAATACCTGCTAGGCATAGGTTTTTTGTAAACGTTTTCTAAAATAATCTCTCTGTGAAAACCAGCATTTTCAAAGGCGGTTACTAAATGTAAAGGGAGTTTCTCATCAAAATAATGTTGTATAAATGTTCTTCCAATTGTTGCACCGCTACCATGATCTCCAAATAAATAACCTACTGAAGGAACATTTTCAGTTACTTCTTTTCCATCGTATAAACAACTATTACTTCCAGTTCCTAAAATACAAGCAATTCCTTTTTCTTTTCCGCAAAGAGCCCGAGCTGCCGCTAATAAATCATGATTAACTTCGGATGGTATATTTCCAAAAGCTAAATACAAGCCTTGTTTAACAACCTGTACTTTATCTGGTGTTGAGCATCCAGCACCATAATAGGCAATTTGTGAGATGGATTTTAATTGCTCCTTTAATATAGGTAATAAAACTGTTTTAATTTCATTATGAATGTCTTCACTACTTTGAAAATAGGGATTAAATCCAATGGTTTGAAATTGAATAATAATATTGTTGTTATCTAGTAAAACCCAATCGGTTTTAGTAGAACCACTGTCAGCTATTAAAATGGACATATATTACAAATTAAGTTTCATCATCCATATGATGATGTTCAAGTTTACAATTTTTTTCTTTCGAAATTAAAAAATGGAATTGTTTTTTATTAAGCATCAAATGCTCATAACCATCATAAAAATATAATAAAAATGAATCAATTTAAGAGTAAAAACGCCTTTTTTACTATCTTTAAACCCTATGTTTAACTTATCCTACTTAATATATACTTTTTTTCAGAAACGAAAGGCCGTTTTCATTGTTCTTATATTAGTAGCATGTGGTAGTTTAGGTTTTTTAGCTTCAAAAATAAAATTAGAGGAAGATATTACTCGTTTTGTTCCTTCTGATAAGAACTCACAATCCATCAATTCAATTTTAGATAATTTAAAATCTAAAGATAAACTCATTGTTCATGCATCTTCTCAATCAGCGGATCATATAGACGAGTTAATCGAAAGAACGGATTCTGTTTATCATCAAATAAATAACAAACTTGATTCAAATGATTATGTAGATATAACCTACACTTTGTCTGATGATAGAATGCAACAGGTGTATGATTTATTTTACAATAACTTGCCTCTGTTTTTAGAAGAAAAGGATTATGATAAAATAGCACACCTTATATTAAAAGATAGTATTGAAGCGACAATAGAAAGAGATTATGCAACATTGTTGTCTCCAACAGGAGTAGTACTTGGAAAATATATCCAAAGAGACCCTCTAAATTTTACGCCTATTGCTTTAAAGAAACTTCAAAACATTCAATTAGATGAAAATTTTGAAACCTATAATAATCATATTGTTACCAAAGACCACAAGCATGTATTGTTATTTATTACTCCAGCTCATTTGCCAAATGATACTAAAGCAAATAATAAACTCATACAAGTAGTTGATAGTGTATGTAAAAACTTTACAAATGATAAGGTTTTAATTGAATCGTTTGGAGCATGTGTGGTTTCAGCTGGGAACGCCAATCAAATTAAAGCGGATAGTCTATTAACATCAAGTATAGCGATAATATTGATTGCTCTTATTTTAGGTTTTTATTTTAAAAATCCTTTAGTTACCATTTTTATTTTATTTCCAGTAGGCTTTGGGATGGTGTTTGCTCTGAGCTTTTTATTTTTATTTAAAGGTGTCGTATCTGCTATTGCTATTGGAGCAGGAGCGGTTGTATTAGGTATTGCTATTAATTACTCCTTACATTTTTTTACGCATTACAAACATACACGTGACGTTAAAACTGTTTTAAAAGATTTAACTGTTCCCATGTTAATTGGTTGCACAACTACCGTTGGTGCTTTTTTAAGTTTGTTGTTTGCTAAATCAGAGGCGTTACACGATTTTGGTTTATTTGCTGCCTTTTCATTAATCGGCGCTATGTTGTTTTCGATTATTGTTTTGCCACAGTTATTGAGATTAAGTTTTAAAAAGGAAACTGAATTACCAAAGGATGAAGAAAAACAATCTCATTCTTTATTAGATAAATTTACAGCTTATCGTTTTGATAAAAATAAAGTGATCGTCATATCTGCATTTTTATTAACGATTGCTTTTACTTTTTTTGCAGGTGATGTGAAGTTTGAAAGTGACATGAATAAAATGAGTTTCATGTCGAAAGAAACGAGAGATGCAGAAAAACATTTGGATGAAATAAATAATTTTGCTGCTCGTTCGGTTTATGTGTTTAGTAATGGAGCTGATTTAAATGAAGCATTGGATAACAATAAAATTGTTTCCGAAAAATTAGCAGAGTTTAAGCAACAAGGAATCATTAAAAAATACTCTTCAGTGAGTGGTTTATTAATATCAGACAAAGAACAAGCTGAAAGAATACATCGTTGGAATACATTTTTTAATTCTGCTAAAAAAGATAGTATTAAAAAACAATTAATAGCAACTGGGTTAAACTATAAATTTAAAGAAACCGCTTTTCAAACGTTTTATAATTTATTAGATAACGAAGTAAAGCCTTTGTCAAAAGAAGACGCAGATACATTACATAAATTATTGTTTAAAGAGTGGATTGGTAAAGTAAATGGTAAACCATCAATTATTAATCATGTAAAGGTTGATGCAGAAAACAGACAATTAATTTATAAAGCTTTTGAATCGAACCCAAATATTGTAGTTTTTGACAAACAAAACTTAACCACAAAATTTGTTGAAGTTATAAGTTCTGATTTTAATACCATATTATTAATTACTTCAATTTTGGTATTTGGTTTTATGTTATTAAATCATGGTCGCATTGAATTAGCTATTATTAATTTCTTACCAATGCTTATTAGTTGGATTTGGATATTAGGCATTATGGCCTTGTTTGGCATTAAGTTTAATGTCATCAATATTATCATTTCCACATTTATATTTGGTTTGGGCGACGATTATAGTATTTTTATTATGGATGGTTTACTAAACGAATATAAAATCGGGAAGAAAAATTTAGATTCATTTAAATCATCTATTCTTTTATCAGCAATCATCACTATTATTGGAATAGGGGTGATGATATTTGCTAAACATCCAGCCTTACAGTCCATTGCTTTAATTACATTAATTGGAATGGTGTGCGTGGTGTTTATTTCCTTTATTGTGCAGCCCTTAATATTTAATTGGTTGATTTTAAGCAGAAGGTATCGTGGTCTTTTACCTTATTCGGCTAAATACATTGTTATAACAGCTGTTGGATTTACAGGGTTTATGTTTGGCGCCTTAATGGTAACTATTTGTGGATTTATTTTATTCTCTATATTTCCTGCAAAGCATGCCACACGAAAGTTAATATATCATTATGTGATCATGTACACTTTTAGATTCATTTTAGGATGTTTCATAAACGTTAGAAAAAACATTGTGAATGAACATAAAGAAGATTTTAAAAAACCAGCAATGATTGTTTCTAATCATCAATCGGTTATTGATTTGGCATTAACACTTCAGTTGTATCCAAAAATGATTGTGTTTACAAATGATAATGTTTTAAAATCGCCATTTTATGGACGCACTGTTCGTATGGCAGGATATTACCCAGCATCTGAAGGATATGAAAACAGTATCCCAAAATTGGAGGCATTAATTAAAGATGGGTATTCTATTTTAATTTTCCCTGAAGGAACCAGGAGTGTAGATGGAAATATTTTAAGATTTCATAAAGGCGCTTTTTTATTAGCAGAAAAATTACAGTTAGATGTTGTTCCTTTATTGTTGCATGGAGCAGGTGATGTAGCAACCAAAGGAGATTTTCATTTTAAAGATGGAGAATTAACGGTTAAATTATTTCCGCGTATTTCGCCAACAGATAGCTCTTTTGGAGTTACTTATCAGGAGCGTACCAAAGCTATTTGCAATTATATGCGCAAAGAGTACGACAAATTAAAAATAGAAAGAGAACCCGTAAAATATTATAGAGCGCGTTTAATTAGAAACTATATTTTTAAAGGACCCGTTTTAGAATGGTATTGCCGTGTTAAAACGGCTTTAGAAAATAACTATGAGTTATTTGAAAGTTTGATGCCTAAAACTGGTAAGATAGTGGACGTAGGCTGTGGTTATGGTTTTTTACCATACATGTTAATGTTTAAAGGAAGACAACGTGAAATTTTAGGAGTAGATTACGATGAGGAAAAAATTGCAGTAGCCGATAATTGCGTTGATAAAACTTCTAAATTATCATTTGCTGTGGGAGATGTCACGGTTTTTGATTTTCCTAATGCGGATGGTTTTGTAATCAGTGATGTGTTACATTATCTAAAAGAAGAACAACAAATTCAAGTCATTGATAATTGTGTATCTAAATTAAACAAAGGCGGTGTTTTGGTTATTAGAGATGCTGATAAAGATATTGAATCTCGTCAAAAAGGAACTTGGTATACCGAGTTTATGAGTACTAAAGTGTTTGGTTTTAACAAAACTAAAACGGATGGTTTGCATTTTGTGAGTGGAAAATTAATCAAAGACACTATTGCTAAGTATCCACATTTATCCTTAGAGGTTTTAGATACGACAAAATTAACGTCTAATATTATTTATGTGGCTAAGCATAATGGTTAATAGGATGTAATTTCCTAAATAAAACCTATCTTTGCCGAAAATTACAAAATGAGAAAAGTTATAGAATACAGAAAGCTTTTGGGAGTTGATAAAGCAGTGACATTGAATGAATTAAAAAGCGTGTACCGTAATTTTATGAAAGAATACCATCCTGATAAAATTCAGGATAATGAGGCTTTAAAATTAGAAGTTGAAGAAAAAAGTAAACAAATCATCGAAGCCTATCATTTTTTAGTAAGCATTGCTCCCGAAACCATTGAAGCGTCCTTAGAAGAATATAACGATACCACAACAAACTCTCCTATTGCAGATATTACATTCACCGCTAAGCGTTTACGTATTGATTTTCAAAATGGTAGTGCCTACGAATATTTTTCAGTTCCCGAAAACACCTACATTAAATTGGTAAATGCCGATTCTCAAGGTCGTTTTGCTCGTCGCCATATTTATACTTCTTTTATGTATAGAAAAGTAAGTAATACCTCAATGGCATTATAGGAACCCATTTATTGAGCTTATTTCAACAAAATTAGAGACCTTTTTTTGGCTCAGTTTTTTTAAACCATTGTATATTTGAGTTGTATCTTGTGTACACACTATTTACTTAAAACGTAATATATGAGCAATCCCTTTTTGTCAAAATTTAATACTCCATTTAATACCATTCCTTTCGATCAAATAACTGTTGAGCATTATATGCCTGCAATTGAAGAAGGAATAAAGCTAGGTTTAGCAGAAGTTGATGTAATCGTTAATAATACCGCTGCACCTGATTTTTCAAACACCATCGAAGCTTTAGAAAAAGTAGGGCCACTGTTAGAATTAGTGAGTATGACTTTTTCGAATTTGAATTTAGCAGAAACTTCAAAGGAAATGCAAGCCATTGCCAAAGAGATGTCACCTAAATTAAGCGATTACTCTAATGATATTATGCTAAACATAAAGTTATTTAAGCGAGTAGAGGTAGTTTATAATAACAAACAAACATTAGTATTAACGCCCGAACAAAGTACTTTATTAGATAAGACCTATAAGAGTTTTGTGCGTAATGGCGCTAAATTAAATGATGAACAAAAAGAGAAATTAAGAAACATTGATAAAGAAAAATCTGAGTTATCATTAATTTATAGTGAAAATGTATTAGCAGAAAGTAATGCTTTTGAATTAGTGATTACAAATGCATCTGATTTAGCTGGATTACCAGAAGGAACTATTGAAGCTGCAAAGTTAACGGCAAAAGAACGTGGTAAAGAAAACGCTTGGGTATTTACTTTAGATTATCCTAGTTACGGACCTTTTATGACCTATTCGGAGAATAGAACCTTGAAAGAACAGATGTTTAAAGCTTTTGGTTCTAAAGCTTTTAAAAATAATGAACACGATAATCAAGAGATTTTAAAAAAGATTGCGGTATTGCGTCACGAACGCGCTGTTTTATTGGGATATAAATCTCATGCTGATTTTGTGTTGGAAGAACGTATGGCCGAATCGCCAACGAAAGTATTTTCGTTTTTAGAAAATTTATTAGACAATGCATTGCCTTTTGCTAAGGATGAGTTAAATGAATTAAAAGATTATATCAAAGCAAATAATGGTCCTGAGGATTTAAAAAAATGGGATTTGCCTTTTTATGCCGAAAAATTAAAGAAAGAAAAGTTTGCTATTGATGATGAATTACTGCGTCCCTACTTTAAACTAGAAAACGTGATTGCAGGTGTATTTGAAACGGCAAAGCGTTTATATGGATTAACATTTCATCAAAGAAACGATATTCCTTTATATCATAAGGATGTCACAACCTATGAAGTAAAAAATGCGAATGGAGAATTTTTAGCGGTGTTTTATGCTGATTTCTTTCCTCGTGCCGGTAAGCGTCAAGGTGCATGGATGACCTCTTTTGTGAATCAAAAAATAGAAAATGGGGTAAACGTTAGACCTCATGTTTCTATCGTTTGTAATTTTACAAAACCAACAGAAAGTAAACCTTCATTATTAAGTTTTGATGAAGTCACAACCTTATTTCACGAGTTTGGTCATGCTTTACATGGTATGTGTGCTAATGGTCAATATGGAAGCATTTCGGGTACAAGCGTGTATTGGGATTTTGTGGAATTACCATCACAAATTTTAGAAAACTGGTGTTACGAAAAAGAGTGCTTAGATTTATTTGCCAAGCATTATCAAACAGGAGAGGCAATTCCAGCTGATTACATTCAAAAAATAATTGATTCCTCTAATTTTCAAAGTGGTTTAGCTACCATTCGTCAAATTGGATTAGCTACCTTGGATATGGCTTGGCATAGTCAAAATCCAAAAGACGTGACAAGCGTTAAGGATTTTGAATTAAGCGTCACTGCTAAAACAGATTTAATGCCATCTGTTCCTGAAACCTGTACTTCATGCTCTTTCACTCATATTTTTCCGGGCGGTTACTCTTCAGGTTATTATTCCTATAAATGGGCCGAAGTAATTGATGCAGATGCTTTTGAAGCCTTTAAAGAGAAAGGAATTTTTAATCAAGAGGTTGCCTCTGCTTTTTATAAAAATGTGTTATCGGCTGGGGGAAGCGAGCATCCTTCTATCTTATACAAAAAGTTTAGAGGTAGAGAAGCCGATCCTAAAGCGTTGTTAAGAAGATCAGGATTGATTAAAGAAACGGTATAATAAACTATCTCAATAGTCTAAAACACAAACCTGCTTCAATGGCAATTCCATTAATTGAAGTGGAATAGTTTTGAGCGATGTTATTGCCTTCCACATCTTTAGTAGAACTATTAGCTAAATAGTTACTTATCATTCCTACAGCTCCTAATCGTTTAAAAAAGTAATAGTGAGCTCTTGTTCCGTATCTTACAATGGTTCCGTTTGAAGTATGATTGTAAAAAATATCATTATCGTTACCTTTCATGTTTATTGAAAATAAACCAGTAGAGGCAAATACAGATAAATCTAGTTTTTTGTTGACAAACACATGGTAGCTGCATTCAAACGAAAATTCAGAAGTTGATACTTTTACTTTGTTATCACTGGTATTAAAACCATAAAATTTAGAAGGATTAATACTAAAAATATCGTTTCCAGAACTTAATCCAATACTCCAACGATTAGAAACTCCATATTCAATAATCAATGGATCTCTTACTCCAATAATCACATCGTTGGCTACCATTTTTTTTGTGCCACCACTAATATCATTTGTTCTATAATTAGCAAGTGTGTGCCCTTCAGAAATACTGATGATTAATGAACCTTTTCTAAATGCTTGAGCGTATGAAAGGTTAGAGATTAATAATACAAAAAGTACAGAAAGAGAACATGTAAAAATCTTTTTCATGAGTTTTGTTTTTTGTTATACCAAAAATAATAAAATTTTGGATATATCAAAATGGGGAATGTGTTAAATAATGAGACCCTGAATCAAGTTCAGGGTGACAAATTAATGTCACATCGAGCGTAGTCGAGATGCATTTAACTGTTCTCGACTACGCTCGAACTGACAACGAGTGTATAGTTTTACTTAACCGCAATCACCGAAATTTCCACATTCACATCCAATGGTAATCTCGATACTTGAACTGTTTCTCTTGCTGGAAAGTTACCTGAGAAAAATGAACCATATACTTCATTCATGGCTGCAAAATTGTTCATGTCTTTCATGAAAATAGTTGTTTTCACTACATTGGTTAAATCCATTCCTGCATCTTTTAAAATTGCAGACACGTTTTCCATTACTTTTTTTGTTTCGCTTTTAATATCGCTTAATATCAGTTCGCCTGTTTTGGCGTCTTTAGCAACTTGTCCAGATACAAATAGCATATTGCCAGATGCTGGCACCATGTTGGCGTGACTGTATGGTCCAATTGGTAATGGGGCATTTTCAGATGTAATAACAGTTTTCATATTTTAAGTTTTTAGGAATAATAGATTTCTTAAATATACAAAGCTTTGATTTTCTTACAAATTTTTATTGTCATACACACTAAGATATGAAACGAAGTCGATTGCTTTTAGTATGTTTGTTGTATGCTTATCAATGATGTCATTCTCGAAATTAAAAACTATAAAAACTCCTCAGTTCATAAATCTGCTTTAGATATTTATAAATTATTAGAAGGAAATAGAGACGTGTTTTTAAAAGCAATGAATGCGGATAATTTCAATCATTTATTAACGAGTTTTGAAAAGCTATGTTATGAAAATCCCAAGGAATATAACACCGCTAGCTATGCCAGAGAATATCAGTCGCAATACGACTTACTATTGTTTTATTTAGATAGAATAGTTTAAGATTTAACCATAAAACTAATTATGTTACCTTTGCTACATGAAGTTTGAAGAATACCATATATTACCTGAACTTAAACAAAGTTTGCAAGAGTTAGGGTTTAAACGCCCAACTGATATTCAGTTTAAAGCTATTCCCAATATTTTAAATGGCGAAGACGTTTTGGCTATTGCACAAACAGGAACTGGTAAAACAGCTGCTTTTGCTATTCCTATTTTACATTTAATTACTAAAGCAGGAGTAGGGCATGGTGTTCAAGCCATCGTTATGGTTCCCACTCACGAGTTAGCTATTCAAATTACTGAAGTGTTTGATAAATTAGGTAAGTACACCGACGTTACTACCTTAGGTATTTATGGTGGCGTTGATCAAGACCCACAAATTGAAAAATTACACCAAGGAGTTGATATTGTGATTGCTACACCAGGTCGTGTGTTTGATTTGGTAAATCAAGGGCATTTAAAATTAAGAGATATTAAAGTATTGGTGTTGGACGAAGCAGATTTAATGTTGGATTTAGGCTTTTATAAAGACATTGAAGACTTGATTAAATACTTGCCACGTCACCGTCAAACTTTATTTTTCTCGGCAACCATAAATGAAAAGATTAAGAAATTAGCTTATTCATTAGTTCGTAATGCCATTCGAATTCAAATTTCACCTAAAGATCCAGTGTCAAAAAATGTAACACACTCGGTGATGTTTGTGAGCATGGATGATAAACGTTTCTTTTTAGAACGTATCGTCAACGAAAATCCAGAGAGTAGAATACTAGTATTTGTTCGTACAAAAGTGCGTGCTGAACGTGTTTTTGAAGCCATGAACCGTGTGGGTATTAAAAGTCAAACGATGCATGGTGGCAAAGACCAAGAAAACCGTTTGGAAGTGATGAATGGTTTTAAAAATGGAGATTTTAAATTATTAATTGCTACTGATATTAGTGCACGTGGTGTTGATATCGCTAATGTAGATTATGTGGTAAATTATGATTTACCAGATGTAGCCGAAAATTATGTGCATCGAGTAGGACGTACTGGTCGTGGAAATAACAAAGGTGTGGCCGTATCGTTTTGTAGCCCTGAAGAAAAACCTATTTTGGATGAAATAGAAAGCTTTATGGATAAAAAAATTAATGTTCTTGAAGTTGCTAAAGCTGATTATTCGGAAACGCTTGCCTTAACCGACGATGTGAATGATAATTGGAAAAAATTAATTGCCGACGCTGAAAAAGAAGATAAAGCATACAAAGCTAAAAAGAAGAAGAAAAAGTAGGAATTATGTCACTTCGAGTAGCCTGAGGAACGAAGGCTGTATCGAGAAGTGAATTTAAAATGGTTCTCGATACAATTTTTCGATAAATGAACATCGAAAAATCACTCGAACTGACAAATAAATATTCATGTCACACTGAGCGCCTGCCTTGTCGGCAGACAGGGAGTCGAAGTGTAAAATAACAAAAAATGAAAGTAGATAAATACATAGGTCAATCAGGTTACACATCACGCCGTAAGGCTTATGAATTAATAGATGCCAAACGAGTAGTTGTAAATGGCAAAGTGGCCAACTTTAGTACTAAAATTAAAGACGGTGATGTGATTTTAATTGACGGCGAAGAACTTAAGAAAAAAGAGTTCATCCCAACTTATATCGTTTACAATAAACCAAAAGGTATTGAATGTACTTCTGAGAAAATAGAAAACAATATCATTGATGCCATTGGTCATTCGCAAGCTATTTATCCTATTGGACGATTAGATAAAGATTCGGAAGGATTAATTTTATTGACCAATCATGGTGAAATCATCAATAAAATTGGAAACTCTAAGTTTGAACACGAAAAAGAATATATCGTGACTTTGAATTTACCTGTAAGAACAGCCTTTATGAAAGAGATTTCGGAAGGAATAGAAATTGAAGGTGTAAAAACAAAACCTTGTGTGGTCACAAAAGAGCCAAATTCGAAAAGAATTTTCAGAATTATTTTAACCCAAGGCTTAAATAGACAAATTCGTCGAATGTGTAATGCATTTGATTATCAAGTAATCAAGCTTCAACGAATTAGAGTGATGAATATTCATTTAGGGAAGCTTAAAATTGGCGAATGGCGTGATTTAACCGAAACAGAGCTTAAGGAATTGTTCGCTCAATTAAACTAGCATTTTGCATACTTATTTTTGCATTTCGCCACTATTTTATAATTTCTTTACAAAAAATCTCTAAATTTATACCAAGTAAAATAATATTTTAAAACAGATGGAAAAATATTCAATAGAAGCAACATCAAATACACCAACTATTAAATTTGATTTAAAGAAAGGTGAATTAAATATTTCAGGGCGTTCTATTCCAGAAAATTCTATCGAGTTTTATAATCCCTTATTTGAAGCTTTGGATACATATTTTGCGGATCCAAACCCAAAAAATGCAACCATTTTAAATATTCAGTTAGAATATTATAACAGCAGTTCTTCGGCTTGCTTATTAAGTGTTTTTAAGAAACTAGAAAAATTTAATAAAGGTAAAGGTTCACCAGTTAAGATTAATTGGATTTACGAAGAAAACGACGAAGATATTTTAGCAGCTGGTAAAAACTTTGAAGGTATGGTTGATTTACCTTTTCAAATGATTGCTATTTCTGAGAACTAGTTTTCTTGATTTTCCTTTATCTAATTTAAGCTGCAGTTTGAACGAATTGTTTAATTGAATTCAAGTCTTTTTGCTTGTTTGTTTTTTCTTCTTCAATATCAAAATCATCTTGAAGTCCTAGCCAAAATTTCGCAGAATTACCAAAAAATTTAGAAAATCTTAAAGCGGTGTCGGCTGTAATACGCCTATTGCCTTTAATAATTTCCGAAATACGAGTTTGAGGAATAGAAATTTCTTTCGAAAGCCTGTAAGCAGTTATTTCTAAAGGAATTAAAAACTCTTCTAATAAAATTTCTCCTGGGTGAATATTTTTTAATTTTTTCATAGTTCTAGTGATAGTCAATTAATTCAACATTGTATGCATTTCCGTTTTCCCATTTAAAAATGATGCGCCATTGGTCATTAACTCTTATGGAATAAAAGTCTTTTAAATTGCCTTTTAATTTTTCTAGTTTATTAGAAGGAGGAATCATCAAATCTTTTATGTCAACAGAGTTATTTAACATTCTTAATTTTCGTCTGGTGATTTCTTGTATTTCATTTGCAAAACCTTTAACTCTTTCGCCTTCCCATATTTTTTGAGTGGTTTTGTTACCAAATGAAACAATCATAATATCGTATTGCGTTACTAACGTTAAAGGTAAGTGTTTTGTTTTATTTTTGCAAAATTATTTTTGATGATTTTAACTCATCACTCCTTTTTTAATTCTTGGACTTAATAAAGTAACAACCAAACCAATAACTGGCGTTAACACTATGCACCAATATACCGATTTGCGATAGCCAATTTCTCGTTGAGCACCAAAAGCTTGAGCTACCAATGCAGTTGCATGCAAATAAATAAGTACTCCTGTTATCCAATCGTATTTCATGGCTGCTGTATTTGTTATAGTAAAGCTATTGAAATTTAGTTTAGGGGTGAATAAGGGAGTCTTAAAAAAATATAAAAAGCAATTGATGATTATCCTTTATAATTTGGGTCAAAGTCCACCATCCATTCAATACCATATTTGTCTCTAAACATACCAAAGTACGTACCCCAAGGACTATCAGAAATAGGCATTTCAATTTGTCCGCCAACCGAAAGACCATTAAATAATTTATCAGCTTCTTCTTTGCTTTCTGCCGTAATCACAATTTTGCTTCGGTTTTCATTTTCGTTGGTTTTTCCCATAAATTCAGGAACATCATTAGCCATTAATATGTTTTTGCCTATAGGCAAAGCAATGTGCATAATTTTGTTTGCCTCCTGTTCCGACACCTGAAAATCATCACTGGCTAAATCTTTGAAACGCATAATTTTGGCGAACTCTCCGCCAAATACTGATTTGTAAAAATTAAATGCTTCTTCAGCATTTCCATTAAAATTAATATGAGGATTGATACTTGCCATAATTTTTATATTTTAAATTTTAGTCTTATTGAATTTGTTGATGTGTTTGCAGTTTTTTGACTTAGTAAACGTTTTCTTTATTTACTATTCACAAACTCTACTCATTTTTAAATGAAGGTTTATTATTGACTTTAATGAGTTCATTATCTAAATAGGCTCTTGCCCCAAAACCACATTCAAAAGAAGCGTTGGCAACGGCTATCACTTTTTTATTGCTAAAAGTAAATGTAATCTCGCACCACTTATCGTCTTCACCGGAAATATTAGCTTTGTAAATATACTGGTTGCCTTTTTTCACTGCTTTTCCGCTTGCGTATGCTAGGTGAGAGGTTGGGCCACACACCATTTCCACTAAAAACTGTAACGAATCATTTCCTAACTTTTTAAAATTGGCGGTGCCTCCATTAAATACTATTTCAATATTTGGATGAAACAAATCACTAATAAAATACTGTTCAACTTTATAAGTTCCGTCAATGTCATTTGAGGTGTTTTTATTTAAGGCCATTAAATCATTAGGCACTAGCTGTTTTGCGGTTTCAGCATTTTTATATTTCAGCAAGACTATAAGAGGATCTTTGTTTTCAGCTTTCCAAAATCCTTTCAGCGAATCACCATCTTCTTTAGACAGATAAAAGGAACCTGTATTTTTGTTTTTAAAAAATTCGTCAATGATTATGCAATCACCCTTAAGTTCGCCTTTTATTTGCAATGCAGCCTTTTTTCCTTTATAGTTATAGCTTCCCTTAAATTGTTTGGTTGATTTATCCAATTGTGTAATAAACATTTCAATGGAATATTTACCAATTTTACCAGTTAATTCAACTGGTTTAAATTGAGCATTGGCATGCATGCTTATTAATACAATACCAAGTAAAATGTTCTTTAAAATATGATTCATATCTATTATAGCGGTAATTAAATTGGTTTAATTAAGTAAAAATAATTAATTATTTTATTTAGTCTGCCAAACATGTTGCTTAGATTATGTTAGGCGCTGATTTGTTGTTTCTATATTTTATTAATTATAATGTTTTTTGAGTATTTCAATTGCTTTTTTATGTGCTTGGCTATCTGATGAAAAAGTTTGTTTATAAAAATAAAATAGAGCAAGTTTATATTGGGGTAATTCTATGAAAATATATTCGTCCATTGTATGGAAAAAATTGAAGCTTTTGTTTGTCGTTTTAAATACTATTAATGAATTAATATTTTGTTCCTTGTTTTTTATAGTAATTCGTTTTTGAGATTTTCTTATTTGAGAAATTGCTTTGAAGGGGCTAAAATCTATCTCAGGTCTAAGCACTGAGAGGGAAAAGTCTGATAAGTAAGGGATAAACTCTTTCCCTTTTGGAGCGATAAATAACTTTCGAGCATTTAGAATTTGGAATTTATAATCAATTATTTCTAGCCATCTAATAATGTTAGATAGGTCATATTTGGAAAATGGTTTGACCTTTACATCAGATTGCGAAAATAGTTGATTTAAATACAATTCTAGATAGCCTAATTTATCATTATTGCAAATTGAACATGCGGGAATTGTAGTTTTATTATATGTTTGCGCGTGACCATTTACACTAGTTGTAAAGAAATTCTTTGTGTTATTTTCATATGTCCAGCGCGGCACTACATGCTCTTTAGTTAAGCTGGTTGTCGAACCACAAAACATACATATATCAGGCGTTTTGTTTTTGAGATTTAATCTTGAAATATTATTTCTAATAACATGACTCATTACTGTCTTAGTATTTTGTCGAACAGCAATTCTTAAAGATTTTAATTTATTATCTATTGACATTTTATGTGAGTCAAAATTTGCGCTTAACTAGCTTATGTGGATGATTTTATCATTCATATATAACCAAATATAGGAAATATGTCTGCTTGATTACCTTTTCTTATAGAACATATAGACTTTTACACCTACGTTTTCTTCACCAATTACCCAAAATAAATTTCTATTTACCACAATTATTTCGATTGTGGCGGGCGGTTGATTTGTAACTTTGTAATCATTTTCGTCAAGTATAAGTTTTCCGTCTACGTATTGCCAAGTTCCCTTAATGTGACGTCCAAAAGTGTTAACAGTTAGATATGGCCTTCTATTTTCCTTATAAGTTCCGTCTTTATAAAATTTGTATTCCCACAAATTTAAGGAACGTACTTTCGTTTTAATCGTGTCTCTATAACCGAAAACCCATTTTCCAATAATGTCAGAACGTGTCAATGCAGTTTGTCCAAATGAAACACAGGTCAAAAATATATTTAGCGTTAGTAATATGAATTTCGTTTTCAACATAGTTTCAATTGAGTAATAGTCTGCGCACTTATTGCAGCTAACGGGTGGCGGCTAAATTTTAGTTTGGACTTTGAAACATTATCTGCCGAAATGTTTCCTAACAAAGCTAAATGTTTATTAGACATTTGCAAAGCGAAAATAAATGTCTTTCGCGGGAGCGACCGCTTTTGCAAATGCCGAAGCCGAATGCCCAAATTAAATTTAGGTGTGGTTATACGCTGGGCATTTATCTCGTCAATTTATATACTAACAAAACTGCAATTCCAATAATAACTGCAATTATAATAGCTTTGTTAATTAAAAGGTCTGTTCGCTGTTTAGGTATGTCGTGCTTTGGATATTCAACTTTCCACTTTTTTGTCAGAATGAAGTCTGCTAACATTTGTGGAGTCACAGGAATTCTTTTCACTCGTTCATATGGTGGCTTGAAAAAACTTCCACCTATGCTTTCCCCCTCTTCGTTCGCGTGGAAATACCATAGATAATCAGACATGTCAACCTGATATTTCTTAGAGTATTCCTCTATCATTTCATGAAAGTCGTCACCAACAATACCCATGTCTTTAAAAATATCGGTATCGGGACTGTTTGGATAAACTCCCGAATAGTCCTCAAGAAAATTTCTTATCTCATCTATCCAACTCATTTTTCATTGCTTAGTTCAATGCCTTGCGTATAACTACCATATAGGCTGATATTTTTTCAACCAATATTGCATTTTTAGCAATATTCCGCCAGTTTTTATCTTTCTATTGGTATTTATAGATATAATAAAAATTTTAATTCAACATCTCCAAAAACTCATCTTCGTTAATGAGTTTAATTCCTAAAGATTCTGCTTTCTTTAATTTCTCTGGACCCATATTATCGCCCGCTAATACATAGCTTGTTTTTTTGGAAATAGAGCCTGAGTTTTTGCCACCATGTAGTTCAATCATTTCTTTATATTGTTCGCGGCTGTGTTTGGCAAACACACCACTAATCACAAAGGTTAAATCTTTTAGCTTATCGCTGCCACCTTGTTGTTGTTCTTCGCTCAATTCAAATTGTAAGCCGGCTTGTTTGAGGCGTAAAATAATGTCTTTGTTTTTTTGGTTAGCAAAAAAATCAGCAATACTAATGGCAATAATTTCTCCTACTTCATCAATGGCTAATAATTCTTCTTTGGTAGAATGTATCAACACATCTAATGTCTTTACTTTCTTCGCAATTTTTTTAGCCGTGGTTTCTCCCACATGTCTAATACCAATAGCATAGAGCACGCGTTCAAAAGGTACTTGCTTGCTGGCTTCTAAACCTTCAATTAAATTGTTAGCTGATTTTTCGGCCATGCGTTCCAAAGGCAGGATTTGTTCTTTCTTTAAATCATATAAGTCGGCAATGTTTTTCACTAAGCCTGCATTGTATAATTGCACTAAAGTTTCGCCACCCAAACTATCAATATTCATCGCCTTGCGCGATACAAAATGATCCATTTTTCCAATTACTTGTGGTGGACATTCATTTTCATTAGGGCAATAATGGTTGGCTTCGCCTTCATCGCGTTTCAGTTCGCTATTGCACTCTGGGCAGTGTGTAATGTATTGTGTTGGCTCAGTGTTTGGTTTTCGTTTGGTTAAATCAACTCCAATAATTTTAGGAATAATTTCTCCGCCTTTTTCTACAAACACAAAATCTCCTACACGCACATCTAGTTTTTCAATAATATCGGCATTATGCAAAGAGGCACGTTTTACCGTGGTTCCTCCTAAAGCCACAGGTTGTAAATTAGCGACTGGTGTTATGGCGCCTGTGCGTCCCACTTGGTAAGCAATACTTAATAACTCTGTGCTGACTTGCTCCGCTTTAAATTTATAAGCAATGGCCCAACGTGGCGATTTAGCGGTGAAACCTAAATTTTGTTGTTGGTTGTAATTGTTTACTTTAATCACAATACCATCAATATCATAAGGTAAATCAAAACGTTTTTTATCCCAGTAATTGATAAAATCAATCACTTCGTTAATACCGCTGCATAATTTAGCGTCTTCCGAAATTTTAAAGCCCCATGATTTAGCGGCATGCATATTATCAAAATGCGATTGGTGTGGTAAACCATCTCCCAACACATAATATAAAAAGCAATCCAATTTTCGTTTAGCCACTTGCGCCGAGTCTTGCATTTTCATACTTCCTGATGCCGCATTGCGAGGGTTTGCCATGAGGGCATCTCCAATTTCTTCACGTTCTTTATTGATGGCATCAAACACCGGGCGAGGCATAAATACTTCGCCGCGTATTTCAAATTTAGCAGGATAGTTACCCTTTAATTTTAAAGGAATAGATTTAATAGTTTTGGCATTGGTGGTCACATCATCGCCTTGAACACCATCGCCACGGGTAATGGCTTGTTTTAATTGTCCGTCTTCGTAAATTAAACTAATCGATAATCCATCAAATTTTAATTCACACACATATTCAATTTCATTTTTCGTTTTTATGTCATTTCGAGCGGAGTCGAGAAATGTGGCATCAAAAAGGGAAGTTTGTGGCTTGCTGTCGTTCTCGACTTCGCTCGAACTGACAGCATCTAAACCTAATCCTTCTTTCACACGTCTATCAAAATCCAATAAGTCTTCTTGGTTATAACTATTACTTAAGGATAACATCGCATACTGATGTTTGACGCTTTGAAAGTTCTTGGTAATTTGTCCTCCCACGCGCTGACTTGGCGAATTTTCGGATAGAAATTCAGGGAATTGTTTTTCTAAAGCCATCAATTCTTCCAATAACTGATCAAAATCATAATCGCTAATAGTAGGCTTGTCCAGCACGTAATAGTTGTAATTATGCTGTTCTATTAGCTTAGAGAGTTCTTCTATTTTATGTTTAGCGTCCGTAGGAGTCATATTTTAATTTGATTTCTTTAACAAATTTGTTATTTTTGAATAAGAATACATAGTAAATTTGTCAGTAGAAATTAACAGCTTGAAAATTAAATTATTTAAAATATTTATTTCATTGGTAGCCATCACTTATGTGTTTTCTACAGTTGGTGTTTCTGTTATTTCACATTACTGTGGTGGAGAGTTGGAAGAAGTTGCTTTATTCTCAAAACCAACCTCTTGTTGCGGAGAAGATGAAAGCGAAATGGAAGATGGTTGTTGCAAAAACGAAACCTCTCACGTAGCCTTTCAAAAAGATTTTACCTTTTATCAATTAGTTAAAGATTGCAAAGCTCCAGTTTTGGCTTTAGCCATTTTTAATTTTCAAAATTCTATTTTTAATTTTAATCATGTAGCGGAAACCTTAATCACAGTTAATGTAGAGTTTCCGCCTCCTAAGCTTGTTCAAAGCGAAATTGTTTCCTGTAGTGTTTTAAGAATTTGATTTGACTCTGTCACTTCGAGTAGCATTTGCCTGTTTTGGCAAATGTATATCGAGAAGTGTTTTTAAATGTTCTCGATACATTTTTTGTAAGAGGCACCTGCCTGCCGGTAGGTAGGGACAAAAAACACTCGAACTGACCATGTCATTTATTAATCAATTTTAAAAAACAACAACATGAAAACACTATTAAAATCAATTGCATTATTATTTACAACATCAACTTTATTTGCCCAAATTCCTAACTCAGGTTTCGAAAACTGGACAGCCGTTAATACTTATTCAGTGCCAGATGGTTGGGGAACATTAAATAATACAACAGCTTTATCAGGAATTTTTACTGTAACTAAAGCAACTCCAGGTAGTCCAGGAGCATCTTATATGAAAATCACCTCTAAAACAATTGGAGCTGCAGTAGTAGGAGGAATAGCAGTGAGTGGTGTTTTAGATTCAATGACGATGCAACCAAAATCGGGTTTTGCTTTTAATCAACGTCCTGCAAATTTTACAGGTAAATGGCAACACATGATTTATGGCAGCAGCCAAGGTTCTGTTTTAGTAACCTTAACTCGTTGGGATTCTGGAACAGGTTCTCGTGTAGCAGTGGCTTCAGGTAGCGTAACCTTGTCAGGTATGGCGATGAGTTGGGCAAACTTTACTATTCCATTAACGTATGCAGATGGCAATAATCCAGATTCTTGTATCATCGTATTAAAAGCAAGCGGAAGTGCTCCAACAAATAATGATTACTTATGGGTGGATAATTTAGCGTTTACAGGAACAGTAACAGGATTAAAAACTCAAGAATCTGTTTTATCAAATGTGAATGTATTTCCTAATCCTTCAGCAGACATAATTAACATCACACTTAAAGTAAAATCTGAACAAAAAGTAAGTTTAGAATTAGTGGATCTTACTGGGAAAGTAATCGTTTCAAAAGATTTAGGATTGCTTCAAGGAGAATCAAAACAATCATTGAACATTAATGGCATATCAAAAGGAATTTATTTTGTGAAAGTTGTTTCTGATAAAGGAACAGAGGCAAAGAAAATAATTATCGACTAATTTTTTTCTAATCTCATCATCATGAAAAAGTTATTCTATATCTTTTTACTGGGCTCGTCTTTTCAAATTAAAGCACAAACTCAGTTGTTTGTTCCTGATACAATAACAGGTCCTAATTATAATTTAACGATGCATCAGGATAGTGTGCAATTTTTTCCAGCTGGAAAAAAATCATACACCTATGCCTTTAATCAGTATAAATATTTAGGACCAACGCTTATTTTTAATAAAGGAAGTAATGTCAATATCACGGTTAACAATCAAATAGGAGATACAACCACCGTTCACTGGCATGGAATTCATTTGCCATCAAAATGGGATGGAGGTCCACATACGCCCATTTTACCAGGTGGTGTTTGGAATCCTCAGTTTACCGTAATGGACAATGCAGCTACGTATTGGTATCACCCGCATTTTCATATGAAAACGGCTGAGCAAGCCATTAAAGGAGCAGCAGGCTTAATTATTGTGAGAGATCCTATTGAATCGGCTTTGTCATTACCTAGAAAATATGGTGTAGATGATTTTCCTTTAATTATTCAATGTCAGCAATACGACGCGAATAACCAAGCGATGCCATTAGGGATGCAAGACTCCATCATTTTAGTAAATGGAGGCAGAGCAAGTCACGGTTACACAGTAAATGCAAACTTCCCGGCACAAATGGTGAGGATGCGTTTATTAAATGCATCAGGCGAACGTTCCTTTAATTTTGGATTTACAGGCAACAAACAATTTAAAATTATTGCAAGTGATGGAGGTTTATTAAATAGCCCAGTTACAACAGATAGAATTAGATTATCGCCAGGTGAACGCGCAGAAATTGTGATTGACTTAAATGCCATGAACGGACAAACTTTGCATTTAATGAGTTATGCATCTGAGTTAGCAATGGGTATTCAAGGTGGTCCAACCATGCCAATGCCAGTTGGAAGTCCACCAATGGATAGTCCATTAAATGGGATTGATTTTAATATCATGCAAATTACTGTTGTGCCTCAAACAACCAATGCCGTAACAACTATTCCTAGTTCGTTAACAACTAATGTGTCTTATTTACCAAGTCAGGCAAGTGTAACGCGTACTGTAAGATTTACAGCGGATAGTGCCATGGTAATGGACGGACCATTTTATTTTAATGGTAACTCGTTTGATATGATGCGTATTGATTATGAAATTCCATTAAACAATATCGAGATTTGGAAAATAGTGAACGAGACCATGGTAGCACATCCCTTTCATATTCATGATGTACAATTTTTCTTAATTGACAGAAATGGAAATTTACCAAGTGCAGAAGAGAGTGGAAGAAAAGATGTGGTGTTAGTTCCATCTGGAGATTCGGTTATGTTTATTACCAAGTTTGAAGATTTTGCAGACACTATTATTCCATTCATGTATCACTGTCATATTTTAATGCATGAAGATGATGGTATGATGGGACAGTTTATTGTAAAACCAATATTAACAGGTATTCGTAAAACAGACATCAATAATACGTTTTTACTGTATCCAAACCCTGCAACTACTGAACTTCATATTGAGTTAAAAAACAATAAAGTGTCTTCTTATCAAATTACCATTTCTGATATAACCGGAAAGATTATTTATAAGGATAAAAATTCATCTATCATTAATGCATCAGATTTTACAAAAGGAATGTACGTATTAGAAATAGAACAAGACGGAAACTACTATCATGAAAAAATCATGATTGAGTAAACTAATTTTAAAAACAAACAATTTAGACATATGAAAACGTTAAACATATTAATACTAGCCATCATCTTTTCTTTAAAGATTCAGGCACAATCAACGGTTACATCAACTACAATTTCGGTAAAAGGAAATTGTGGAGAATGTAAAGACCGCATAGAAAATGCAGCTGATATCAAAGGGGTAAAAAATGCTGTATGGAATGAGGACACAAAAATATTAGCAGTTACTTACGATTCGAAAAAAGTAACTTTAGTTCAAATAGAAGAAGCAATTGCTAAAGCAGGACATACAACAGCAAATAAAACAGCTGACCCAAAGTCTTATAAAAATTTGCCAGACTGTTGTAAATACGAACAGGGAGCTTGTAAGGAAACAAAATAATAACCATGAAAAAGTTATTAATTCTCCTATTTGGGATTGCTTTTGCGTTCCATGGTTTTTCGCAAGTAAAAGGTAGAGTGGTTGAAATTTCTCAGAACAAGAAAGATACAACCGTATTACCTGGTGTTACTGTATTTTGGCTAAATACCTCTGTTGGAACCATAACAGATATGAATGGATTGTTTTCAATTCCTTCATCTTCTTCGACTAATCAATTAATTATAACTTCTGTAAGTTATAAAAGCGATACGTTAACGATAACAGATACCACTCATTTTTTATCTATCAGATTAAAAGGTGGTGTAGATTTAAATGAAGTAGAAGTCGTTTATGAAACCACAGGTACTGAGCTTTCATACATGAACGCTATAAAAATGGAAACATTAAATGAGCGTTCCTTAATGAAAGCAGCATGTTGTAATTTATCCGAAAGCTTTGAAACCAATCCAAGTGTGGATGTGAATTTTGCTGATGCGGTTACAGGAACCAAGCAAATTCAAATGTTGGGTTTATCTGGTCAGTATGCGCAAATCACCAAAGAAAACATGCCTTATATGCGAGGTTTGGCTAATGGATATGGTTTAAGTTTTGTTCCAGGCACATGGATTCAATCTATTCAATTGAGTAAGGGAGCTGGTTCTGTAGTAAATGGTTATGAGAGTTTAACAGGACAAATTAATACTGAATTACAAAATCCTGAAACTTCTGATAAATTTAATTTCAATGCTTACTTAAATCAAAATGCCCGTAACGAATATAATTTGAATTTAAAACATCGTTTTAATGATAAATTTTCGGTGGGATTATTATCTCATGCAAATTACAATCCAATGGCCGAAGATTTGAATAAAGATGGTTTTGCGGATATTCCAACTGGTAAGCAATATAATTTTATGAATAAATACAGCTATCAATCTGGTAAAAGTTTTGAAGCTCAGTTTGGTGGTGGTTATTTAGAGGATACTCGTGAAGGAGGACAATCGAAGTCTCTACAAAAAAATTATTCAGATACTCTACCTTACTATTTAATTGGGATTAAAAATAAAAAATGGGAACTGTATAGTAAAACTGGATTTGTATTTCGTAAGAAACCAGGAACTAGTATGGGTTTACAGTTGTCGTATTTAAATCACGAGCAAAATAATAATTATGGTTTAAATACTTATGACGGTTTACAAAAAACGTTTTATGCCAATTATATATTTCAAGGAATTATTAAAACAACCGATAATACCTATAAAATTGGCGCTAGTTATATGAATGATCAGGTAACTGAAAGCTATCGTTTATTTAAATTTAACCGTGATGAAAAAGTGGCGGGAGCCTTTGCCGAATTTGCTCATAACAAAGGAGAGAAATTTAATTTAGTGGCAGGCTTACGAGCGGATTATCATAACTATTACGGATTGTTTTTCACGCCACGTTTGCATATGCGTTATGCTTTAAAAGGTAGTAAAACAGTGTTTAGAATTAGTGGCGGACGTGCATTAAAAACAGCGAATGTATTAGCAGAAAATACCTCGTTAATGGCTACCTCAAGAGATTGGGTAATTACTCCTAGTGATTTAACCATGCCTTATGGTTTAAAACCAGAAACAGGTTGGAACTATGGATTTAATTTTACTCAAAAAATGAAATTAAATTATAAAGATGCCTATGTGACGGTTGATTTATATCGTACTGATTTTACACAACAAGTGGTAGTGGATGTAGATGCCAATACACAGCAAGTATTGTTTTATAATTCACAAGGCCCATCGTTTTCTAATACTGCTCAAATTGAATTTGGTTGGGAAATTCGTAAACGATTGAATATTAAAACAGCTTATCGATATGTAGATACCAAAGTAAATTACCAAACTGGTTTAATGCAAAAAGCTTTAGTATCGATGCATAGAGCCTTTGTGAATTTAAGTTATGAAACCAAAGGCAAGCATTGGTTGTTTGATGGAACGCTTCAATATAATGGTAAAAAGCGATTACCTCAAACACACACAAATCCAAGCGAGTATCAACGAGCAACGTATTCGCCTGATTTTTATAATGTGCTAGCGCAAATCACCTATGTTACTAAAATTAAAAAAGCTGATTTTAATATTTACGTAGGGGTTGAAAATGCTTTGGATTATAAACAAGCTAATCCAATTGTAGCGAGTGATGCCCCATTTAATAAGCATTTTGATGCTAGTATGGTATGGGGCCCTATTTACGGACGAATGATGTATGTTGGCTTGAGGTATAAGATAAAGTAATAATCGTCATTGCGAGGAGGTACGACGAAGCAATCTCAAACAATACTAATTAATGCTTCTTCTTTTTCTTGGTATGATTAAAGCTAGGACAGGTATCGCATTTGTTTTTACCTCTAAATAAAAAGCAACTTGAAAACAGAAGCGAGCTACTGAGGGCAACAATTATGAGGTAAATATATCTGGTGCGAATCATAATTTCAAATATACGAAATTTCGTAAAACTATAATACCCAGAGGTTTTTAAAACCTCTGGGTATAGTTAATAAAGTAAAAAAACATACATTTGTATATGAACTCAAATGAACAGTTTTTAAAAGAGGAATATATTCCTTTATTACAGCAATTATCCGACAACGAAGTTGGATTATGGGGCGTTTTATCTCCTCAAGGAATGATAGAACATATGACAGATGCTTTTGCGAATGCTTATGGTAGAATTAAACTACCGGCTCAAACACCAGAAGTTATTTTGCCAAAAGTAAGAGCCTTTGCCTTAAGCGAAACTCCCTTTAAAGAAAATACGAAAAATGTATTAATGAGTGAGGAGCCAGCGCCGTTGAGAAACAATTCGATAACGGAAGCTATTTGGGAACTTGAAAAAGAAATTAAAGCGTTTATGGATTTTTATAAATCAAACCCTGATTCTAAAAACTTAAATCCATTTTTTGGAGAATTTAATTACGAAGAGTGGTTGCATTTATTAAACAAACACGCTAAACATCATTTAAAACAATTCAATTTATTATAGGCATGGATCATCACAGAGGAAGAAATAACAGAAATCAGGAAGAGAATTTAGAGAATTTAATTTTTGGTACTCGTGCTGTTATTGAAGCAATTAATGCAGGTAAGGAAATTGACAAAATCATCATTCAAAAAGGTTTATCCAATCAATTGTATAGCGAGTTACGCAAAGCCATTAAGGATTTAGATATTCCTATTCAAATTGTCCCACCAGAAAAGATTAATCGTATTACATCTAAAAATCATCAAGGTGTTTTAGCATTTGTATCGCAAATTACCTATTACGAAGTAGAAGATTTGTTGACAGATGTTTTTGAAAAAGGAAGAGTACCATTAGTTTTAATTTTAGATAGAGTTACCGACGTTCGTAATTTTGGAGCCATAGCTCGTAGTGCTGATTGTGCTGGTGTAGATTTTATTATCATTCCTAGCAGAGGTGCTGCCCAAATTAATGCAGATGCGGTGAAGACAAGTGCAGGCGCTTTAAACAGAATGAAAGTATGCCGTGTAGATAATTTAAAAAACAGCATTGAGTATTTAAAAGAATCAGGTTTACAAGTCATTGCATGTCACGAAAAAACAGAGAGTTATCACTTTAATGCTGATTTAACAAAGCCAACGGCTATCATCATGGGTTCTGAAGAAAATGGTATCTCTAATGAATATTTAAAACGCAGCGATATGCAAGTAAAGATTCCTATGATTGGTAACATAGCATCTTTAAATGTGTCGGTTGCTACAGGTATTATTTTATTTGAAGCGGTAAAACAAAGACTTTAATTAAAGACCTGAAAGGTTTCAAAAATCTTTCGGGTCTTTACCTAACATGAAAATAACTGAAGATTTAGTAAATATCTACAAATGAAAAAAAAGATACTTAAAAAAATTTTAATCAGTATATTAGTAATTCCTATTTTATTAGTAAGTCTTGTTATTGCTATCATATACTCTAAACAAAAAGAGATAGTAAAAACTTTGATTGAACAAGTTAATACAGATTTTAACGGTCGTATACAAATTAAAGATAGTCATATAGAGCCTTTTACTAATTTTCCTTACATATCTATTGATTTAGAGCAATTACAAGTTTTTGAAACAAAAGATAAGTCTCTAAAACCAATTATTGATATTAAAGATTTATATATTGGTTTTGATATATTTAATTTACTTCAAGGAAAGAAAGATATTAAATTAATAAAATTAAAAAATGGTGAAATCCATTTAGTGCAAAAGTTAAATGGTACATTAAATATAGTTCATGCATTTCAATCAATAAAACCAACAGAAAAAGAAGCGGAAGAACTTCATCTTAGTTTGAGTTCAATACTACTCGAAAATATTGATTTAACGAAAATTAATGAAGAAGGGAAATTGTTAATAGAAACATATATTCCGTTTGCTAAAACAAAATTTAGTACATCCAACGAAAAAATAGGTATATCTATTGATGCTAAGGCGACTTTAAATATTATACAAAACAACGATACAACATTTTTCAAACATAAACATATAAATATCGTTTCCGAATTTGATTATTTGAAAGAAGAGAACAAAATTGTTTTTAATCCAACAGAAATAAAATTAGAACAAGCTTTTTTTGGACTTGAAGGGAGTATTGATTTTGATCAGAATGTTTTTGTAGATGTTAAAATTAATGGTGATAAACCAAATTTTGATTTATTTACTGCTTTTGCACCTGAAGAATTAGCTCCTGCATTAAATAAATATGATAATAAAGGAAAAATATTTTTTAAAGCAACACTTTATGGAGATGTATCAAATGGAAAAAAACCATTGGTAAATGTTGATTTTGGCTGTGAAGACGCATTTTTAAATAATACAGAAACAAATAAACGATTAGATGATTTAAATTTTAAAGCACATTTTACAAATGGCGCAGAAAGAGATTTATCAACCATGCAGTTTTCGTTAACAGATTTTTCATCTCGACCAGAAGCTGGAGTTTTTAAAGGACATTTAATCGTAAAAAACTTTAATGAGCCTGAGATAGATACTAAAATTATATCTGATTTTGATTTAGATTTTTTGTCAAAATTTATTGGTATTAAAGGATTAGAAGATTTAAAAGGGAAAGTTAAATTGACCATGAATTTTAAAGATATTATTGATTTAAATCACCCTGAAAAATCAATTGAAAAATTAAATGAATCTTATTTTACAGAATTAAAGGTTACAGACTTAAGTTTTAAATCAAATGATTTTCACTTACCAATCAAAAACTTAAATATAGATGCAACGCTTGAAGGACATGAAGCTGAGATAAAGCAGTTTAATTTGCTAGTTGGCAATTCAGATATTTCAATTAAAGGAAGTATTAGCGATTTACCTGCGATTATTCATCATACTAAAGACCAAGTTAATTCTGTTTTAGAAATTAAATCAAAATTTTTAGATATTAACGAGCTAACTTCTACTAAAACCTCAAAAGGAATTGATGAGCAGATTGATAATTTAAGTATGAAGTTTAAATTTAAAAGTTCTGCAAAAGCATTTACAGAGTCACCTAATTTACCTGTTGGCGAATTTTTTATAGAAGATTTATACGCTAAGTTTAAGCATTATCCTCATGTACTACATGATTTTCACGCTGATTTATACATTGATTCATCTAATTTCAGAATCATTGATTTTACTGGATTAATAGATAAAAGTGATTTTCATTTTTCGGGAAAATTAAATAATTATGATTTATGGTTTTCTGATAAACCAAAAGGAGATACTGAAATTGATTTTAATTTATCATCTAATTTATTACAGTTACATGATGTGTTTTCGTATAAGGGAGAAAACTACGTGCCTGAAGATTATCGACACGAAGAAATTAAAAATTTCAAATTTCATGGTAATGCAAAATTACATTTCAAAGAAAAATTCCATTCTATTGATTTAGATTTAGATCAATTTACAGCCTCCATGAAACTTCATCATTTTAAGCTCGAGAAATTTAAAGGTCGTTTTCATTATGAAGAGGAACATTTAATGGTTCAGCGTTTTTCGGGAAATTTAGGCAAAAGTAATTTTGTAATTGACATGAATTATTATTTAGGAAAAAATGAGGCTATCAAAAAAAGAGATAATCATTTTGGAATAGTATCTAATTATTTAGATTTTGACGAGTTATTTATGTTTAATCCTAGTAAATTAGATACCACTAATTCCTCTGCAAAACATGAAAAAGGATTTAATATATACGAATTACCTTTTACTGATATGACCTTTGATTTAAATATTAACTATTTAAAGTACCATAGATATTTAATTCATAATTTAAAAGGAAAGTTTAGGTCAACACAGAATCATTATTTGTACATTGATACGTTATTATTGGAAGCTGCTGATGGTAAAATAGATTTAAGTGGATATTTCAATGGATCAAATAAAGATAAAATATATTTTTCACCTAAATTTAAAATTGAAAACGTAAATCTAGATAAATTACTATTTAAATTTGAAAATTTTGGTCAAGATCATTTAGTGTCTGAAAATATACATGGAAAAATATCGGGAATAATTTCCGGAAATGTTAGAATGCATCGTGATTTAGTACCTGTTTTAAATGAATCGGAGATTCATATGGATATGAAAGTATTAAACGGTAAACTTGAAAATTATGCCCCATTAAAATCTTTAGCGAGCTATTTTAGTGATAAAAATATGTCTAAAGTGTCCTTTGACACTCTTCAAAATCATATTGATTTTAATAAGGGAGTCATGTCTTTTCCAATGATGACCATTAATTCATCACTAGGATTCTTAGATATTTCAGGAAAACATGACTTAAATGGAGCAATGGATTATTATTTTAAGATTCCTATGAAATTAGTAACAGCAGTTGCCAAAAATAAATTATTTGGGTCTTCGAAATCAGAAGAAGTTAATATGGACAAAGAAGATGAAATACAATATAAAGATGGGACTAAAAAAATTAAGTATGTTAATTTGAAAATATCAGGAACAACGGATAACATGAAAATTTCGCTTGGTAAAAAATAATTTTTTGTGAAAACACTTGAAGATATAAAAGAACGAAAATTAATTAAAGAGTGTATCTTTAAAACAGCTCGCTCAGGTGGTTCTGGTGGACAAAATATTAACAAGGTTGAAACAAAAGTAGAGTTATGGTTTAATATTGCAGAGTCGGAATTATTAACGGATGAAGAGAAAAATATCTTACTTCATAAATTACATAAGAAGTTAGAAAAAGAAACAACGATTCATTTACAAGAACAAACAGATAGAACTCAATTAAAAAACAAAGAATTAGTAAAAGAGAAATTCTATAAATTAATTCTTTCAGGATTTAAAATAGTAAAAGCTCGTAAAGCAACTAAAGTAAGTAAAGCTGTAAAAGCAAAACGTATTGAAAGTAAACGAATTAAAGGTGAAATTAAACAATTAAGAAAAAAGATAATTTAATAATCAATTAATAACTCATAACTTACAAGTCAAAACTCATAATCAGAATAATATGCCAAAGATTTTAATTATTGACGACGAAAAAGCGATTCGCAGAACGATTAAAGAAATTTTAGAGTTCGAAAAATATAATGTTGATGAAGCAGAAGATGGTCAACAAGGTTTAGATATGGCGCTTAAAGGAAATTACGATGTGATTTTAAGTGATATTAAAATGCCTAAATTGGATGGGACTGAGTTGTTGAATAAGTTAATGGCTCATGGAACCGAATCATCATTAATTATGATGAGTGGACATGGAAATATTGAAACAGCTGTTGATGCTGTTAAAAAAGGTGCTTTTGATTATTTAGCAAAACCAATCGATTTAAATCGATTGTTGGTTACTATTCGTAATGCCATGGATAAAACATCTTTAGTAACAGAGACTAAAGTGTTGAAAAAGAAGATTGGTAAATCTTATGAAATGATAGGTGATTCAAAAGCCTTGAATAACATCAGAGATATGATAGAAAAAGTAGCACCAACTGATGCTCGTGTTTTAATTACAGGAAGTAATGGTAGTGGAAAAGAATTAGTAGCTCGCGAAATTCATAATAAAAGTAGTCGTGTGAATGCACCTTTAATTGAAGTAAATTGCGCAGCTATCCCAAGTGAGTTAATTGAAAGTGAATTATTTGGACACGAAAAAGGGGCGTTTACAAGTGCTGTGGCTACTCGTAAAGGTAAATTTGAATTAGCAGAAGGGGGTACTATTTTTTTAGATGAAATTGGAGATATGAGTTTATCGGCTCAAGCAAAAGTATTACGTGCCTTACAAGAAAATAAAATCACGAGAGTGGGAGGGGATAAAGAAATTAAAGTAGATGTCAGAATTATAGCCGCTACCAATAAAGATTTGAAAAAGGAAATTGAAAAAGGTGAATTCAGAGAAGATTTATTTCATCGTTTAAGTGTGATTCCTATTCAAGTGCCTTCATTAAATGATCGTAAAGAAGATATTCCAGCACTAGCTGAACACTTTATTAATTTGATTTGTACAGATTACGGAATGCCAATGAAAACAATTACTAAAACGGCATTAGCAGAATTACAAAAGAAAGATTGGACTGGAAATATACGTGAATTTAGAAACGTGATTGAACGTTTAATCATTTTATGCGGTAAAGAAATTACAGATAAAGATGTAAAACAATTTGCGTAAAAGTCATGCTGAACTTGTTTCAGTATCTCAAAGACCCTGAAACTCACGCCTTGGCGTGACAGGGTGACCAAAAATCAAAACAAAAAAAAATATTACAATGAATCTTTTTATTAAAATAGCAATAACTTTTTTTTTCATTGGATGTTTGTTTTCTTGTAATTCAAGTAAACAAGAAGAAGCAACTACTATTTCTTCGAAAGTAAATTTGTTAGATACTGCAAAGTGGTTTATTGGAACTTGGCAAAATCAAACATCAGATGGCTTATTTACAGAGCAATGGAATCAGAAAAATGATTCGGTTTATTCTGCTATAAGTACAGTGATTGTCAATCATAAAGACACTGTGTTTTTTGAATCTATTTTATTAGAGCAAAAAAGCAACGAATTGTTATATACTGTTTCTGTGAAAAATCAAAATAAAGAATTACCAGTTTCTTTTAAACTTGTAAATGCAACAGCTAAACAATTAGTGTTTGAAAATCCAACACATGATTTTCCAACTAAAATTACCTATTTAAAAATTTCGGAAGATTCTATTGTTGCTTCTATTTCTGGCTTAATTGATGGAAAAGAAAAGACAGAACAATTCCCAATGAAAAAAACACAATAAGATGCAAAAAACAACCGAAGCAGATTCATACTATAACAACCTTGAAACGATGAGTGTTCAAGAATTATTAATGAATATGAATAAAGAAGATAAATCTGTTCCATTAGCAGTTGAAAAAGCGATTCCTCAAATTGAAAAATTAGTAGATGTGATTGTTGCTAAAATGCAATTAGGTGGACGTTTATTCTACATGGGAGCAGGCACAAGCGGACGATTAGGAATATTAGATGCAAGTGAATGTCCACCAACTTATGGTATTGAACAAGGTAGAGTAGTGGGCTTAATTGCAGGTGGAGACACTGCAATTAGAAAAGCTGTTGAATTTGCAGAAGATGATGTGAACCAAGGCTGGGCAGATTTACAAGAATATCAAATTCATCATAACGATGTGGTAGTTGGTATTGCTGCTTCTGGAACAACGCCTTATGTGATTGGAGCTTTAGAGTTTTGTAACAAAAATAGTATCGAGACTGGATGTATTGTTTGTAATAGTGGCTCACCAGTAGCAGCTGTTTCTAAATTTCCAGTTGAAGTAGTAGTTGGTCCGGAGTTTGTAACTGGCTCAACCAGAATGAAATCGGGTACTGCTCAGAAATTAGTATTGAACATGATTTCTACTTCTGTGATGATTAAGTTAGGAAGAGTAAAGGGAAATAAAATGGTAGACATGCAATTGAGTAATGATAAACTAGTGGATAGAGGAACCAAAATGGTAATGAAGAACACTGGCTTAGAAGATTATGAAGCAGCTAAAGAATTGTTATTAAAATACGGCAGTGTAAGAAAAGCAACGGAGAGTTTGAATAAATAAAATACTAGTTGAATATTTAACAAATTCCTCCTTTGAAGGAGGTGTCTGCCTGCTGGCGGACGGAGGATGTAAATAGAACATAAACAGAATAAAATGCCTGAACAAAAAAATAATCCATTACACGGCAAAACTCTTCAAGCTATTCTTGAAGAGTTATTGGCTCGCTACCGTTGGGAAGGATTAGCATACCATATTGATATAAATTGTTTTAAAGAAAATCCAAGTATGAATTCGAGCCTTAAATTTTTGAGAAAAACACCGTGGGCTCGAAAAAAAGTAGAAGATTTGTATGTTCAAATGATTGAAAATCAATAACTTTTATATTAGCCAAAAAATGTTATTTGAGTGATAGTTGTATTATTCAACTATATCTTTGAAACAATACTTCATTTTAATTGTATTACATTAACTAAACTTAAAACCAATAAACTATGTTATTAAACAAACTGAAAACGATTACAGGAGCAATAGCAATTGCAGCTCTTACAACAACTTCTTTAAGTGCACAATTAAAAGTGCCAGCTCCAAGTCCATTACAAACTGTAAAACAAGCCTTTGCTCTATCAGACATTACAATTGAATATTCTCGTCCAAGTGCAAAAGGTCGTGTTGTTTTTGGTGATGTGGTTTCTTTTGGAAAAGTATGGCGTACTGGTGCAAATGGGGCTACTAAAATTACGTTTGGTGAAGATGTTAAAGTAGAAGGTACAGAAGTAAAAGCTGGCACTTATGCTTTATACTCAGTTCCTAATAAAGATAGTTGGGAATTGATGTTATATAAAGATTTAACTTTAGGTGGCGATGTAGCGGAATACAAAAAAGAAAATGAAGTATTGCGCTTTACTGTTAAGCCAACTCCTTTAACAGAAAAAGTTGAAACATTTGAAATTAATGTAGCGGATATTACGTCGACTTCAGCTAATATCGAATTATCTTGGGAAAAAACTCGTGTGGCTTTTAAAGTAACAGCTGATATTGATTCTAAAATTATGAAAACAATTGAATCAACGGTTGTTAAAGATAATCGTCCTTATTACCAAGCTGCTTCTTACTATTATGAAAATGATAAGGATTTAAAATTAGCTTCTGAGTGGATTGATAAAGCAATTGCAAATAATCCTAAAGCATATTGGGTAGTTTTATTGAAAGCAAAAATCCAATTTAAAGCAAAGGATTTAAAAGGAGCTGCTGTTACTGCTGAACAAGCAAAAGCTTTAGCAACAGCTGATCAAGATGATGCTTACATTAAAATGGCAGATAAAATTATTGCAGACTGTAAAAAATAATTTACGAACTAATTGATATTTAAAATCCCGCTTCATGCGGGATTTTTTATTTAGTAGCTATTCGTTTATTGATAATGAATTGAATGCAATATGAAAATGCCATCACTAATAAACAACCAATGACATTTAACCACAAAAATGCTGTTAAGTCAGTTATCCAAGCATAAACAATAAATGCTTCGGCAATTAAAGCTGCATAAAAAACAGCAGTTCCACTAACTCGCTTCATATAAAAAGCTACTAAGAAAATACCTAAAATAGTTCCATAAAATAAAGAACCTAAAATGTTAACGGCTTCAATTAAATTACCAACTCGGCTGGCATAAAAGGCCACCATAATACAAAACAAACCCCAAATAACAGTTGTCCATCGTGATGCTGACAAGTAGGATTTGTCTGTTTCCTCTTTTTTAAATAAGCGTTTATAGAAATCAATAATGGTGGTAGATGCCAGTGAATTTAAACCACTAGCCATAGAACCCATGGATGCTAAAAAGATAATAGCGATTAATAATCCAACGACACCAATTGGTAATTGTGTGGTAATGAAATTTAAAAAAATATAATTAGTGTCATTCACATCGGCTTTTGGATTATTTTTTTGCATTAAAGCCGTTGCTTCCTTTCTGATGGCATTACTTTTTTTATCAGCAGCCTGTACGTTTGTTCTCGCAGTATTAATGGTTTGCTCGTCGTCACTATGAATGGCTTCTACAAGTTTATTGACTTCGATTTGTTTTTCATCATGAGCAATAACGTATGCTTTTTCTAATGCTTTAAAATCTTCTTTGTATTCACTGTTTTGGATGCTGCTTACTTCTACTTTATTAAAAAAGATAGGCGATTGATGGAACTGGTAAAATGTAAAAACTAGCACACCAATTAGTAAAATAAAAAACTGCATTGGTATTTTTACCAAGCCATTCATTACTAAACCTAAACGACTTTGTGCAATTGATTTTCCTGTTAAATATCGTCCAACCTGAGATTGGTCGGTTCCAAAATAGGACAATTGTAAAAAGAAACCTCCAATAATTCCAGACCAAATATTGTATTTATTATTGACGTCAAACTTAGTATCAATGGCATTGAGTTTATCCATTTTACCAGCAATGTGTAAAGCATCACTAAAACTCACATTATCTGGTAATAAATGAACTACCATGTAAGCAGCTAAAAATAATCCAGCAAAAATTACACTCATCTGAAATAGTTGTGTGTACGATACTGCTTTTGATCCACCATAAACGGTATATGCAATGACGATTAATCCATTTAAAACGATGGTATAATTGACATCTATATTTAAAATGGTAGATAAAATAATGGCTGGAGCATAAATGGTAATACCAGTGGAGAGTCCGCGTTGCAATAAAAATAAAAATGCGGTGAGTGTCCGTGTTTTATTATCAAAGCGCTTTTCTAAAAACTCATAAGCTGTAAATACATTGAGTTTATGAAAAATAGGAATAAACGTAATACACAAAACAACCATGGCTAATGGTAAACCGAAATAAAATTGAACAAAGCGTAAGCCGTCGGTATAACCTTGACCAGGAGCAGATAAGAATGTAATAGCACTTGCCTGAGTTGCCATTACTGATAAACCAACATGGTACCAAGGTAATTGCCTGTCGGCTAATAAATAGCCTTCAATATTTTTTGTATGACGACTTTTCCAAACGCCGTAACCAACGATAGATAAAAGAGTAATACTTAATATGATCCAATCAATAAAACTCATTTATAATGTTGGGTAAAAAAGTAAAGCAAAACAATAACGGCGATTAATACGCCAATCACCAAAGCATAAACGTTACGCCATGATTTTAAGATTGGTGATTTTTCTTCTTCTAGATTATTCATTGTAAATTAATAGGTACGCGGATAAAACTGATTAGGCGGATTCTCACAGATTTTTTTATTAGTGTTGATTAATTTATGTTTAATTGGTAAATGTGAATTTTTTATTGTTGTTTGTAAATACTTTTCTTTTGAAAGCAGCTCGTTTACCAAAATTAAATAATAAACCTACTTCTATTTCGGTTGCTTTAAGGTAATTAAATAATTGGACTTCATGTTCGGAAGCTAATGATTCACAAGATTTAAGTTCTAAAATGATTTTATCATTTACTACAGTGTCAGCGAAGTATTCACCAACGATGGTGTCTTTAAAATACACTTTGATTATTTTTTGAGATTCAACTTTAAAACCTCTACTTTTTAATTCAAGAAGCATCGCGTTTTCATATACTTTTTCTAAGAATCCATAACCAAGTTCATTGTATACAAAGTAATATGCACTGATTATTTCCTCAGTAATATTTTTATGTAATAACGATTCCGAATTATTTTCTGTATTCATTCTAATGTTTTTTATAATTACTATCCGTCTTATTCTGTTTAATCCGTGTTCCTATTAAATAAACTACTGTTTATTCTCAGGTAAACTCAATAAATTCACAAACAAGCGGTAAGCACCAGGAATACCTGCTGGTAGCTCTCTAAAGAAAACTAAACCTGTGTACACAAAATTTCCTTTTCCATATTTTCCAATAATTAAACTACCATCATTTGCTTTTTCGTTAGGGTCGTTCATTGTAAAAATAGTTTCATATTGCTTGTCAATCTCCGAAGCAAAATAAATACCTCGTTCCTGAATCCATCCATCAAAATCTTTTTGAGTAATTTGATTAGGGAAGTTAATTGCTGAATGTTTTTCGTTACTAAATTTTACTTCTGCTTTTTCATTAGTTACTCTATCTCTTGAAATGGTAAAAGGGTAAGGTCCGATATTAGCTTTAACAGGTCCAATGCGATTATTAGTATTATATTGTACTATTAAATTACCACCATTTTTAACGTACTCCATTAATTTTGGATAATGAACTTGTAATCTGTCATTAGTATTGTAAGCACGTACACCGGATACAATCGCATTGTATTTTGATAAATTGTCATTAATTAATAACTCATCCGATAATACAGTTACATTGTAGCCAATTTGTTTTAATGCAGCCGGTACATCATCTCCGGCACCAGGAATATAGCCAATGTTAGTCCCTATTTTCTTTAAGTCAATATTTACTAAACCAGCTTCGGCATCACTTAAAATAAATTGGTAAGGAATATGATCGTACTCAATACGCTTGATAGATTTATTGTAAGTAGAATTGTTAATAGTGACTGAGGCTTCTATTTTTCCATTCTTAGCGTTTTTATCTGCTACAATCGTTGCCTCAATAATAGCTTCGTCACCTTTGTTTGTTAATTTGAAATCAGGATTTTTAATGGAGATATTCCAACCAGTGCTGCCTTTTAATTGTAAAGTGCCATCTGTATTGGCTGCATTTGCTTTAACAGTAATAGAAATAGTTTTTGGAGTGGCATCCGAAAATACAAATACTTTTTCAGGAATATTAACCGTTGCAGGAGGCAATATCTCAAACGGACGATAAATTTCTCCTTTTACAGGATCTGTAAATTTATAGACTAAAGGACGTTCAACTGTTAAATTCAAATTTAAAATAGAAATATTAAAAAACACTTTTGTTGTAGATTCATTTTCTGGTCTACCAATTAAATCATAATTAGTAACTGTATATAAACCAATATCGTGTTTTTGATTTAACCAATAAGGATTTGAAAATGCTAGTGACGTTGATAATTTTTCTTTACGTTTAAATGTATATAATTCGTTTGCTTTTAAAGTTAAAGTTGTCGTTGTATCGCTGTTTAAATAGGATATACTATTTAACTTTACGTCGTTTTTATTACGATTTACGATTTGTGTGGTAATCACAACATCTTGCCCTGTAATTCCTATATAATCAGCAGTTGACGCTTCTATCCATAAACCTGAACAAGCTAATAAAAGACTTTCAGTTTCTTTTAGTTTTTTTGTTTTCCAGTAACGCAAGTTTTCGTTATTATTATCTAGTGCTTGGATTTGCTTATAAATAACAACTAAATCAACAACGCTGTTTTCAGGAGATTGTGGATTATATTTTTTAATACAATCGTCAATCAATTTTTGAATTTTTTCTTGCCCATTAAATTTTGTCCAAGTGGTATTAATACCTTCAAACAAATCTGTTTTTACGCTATCACCTTTTAATTGTTTGAAATATTCAATATTAGAGCCTCTTTGCTTCGCAGAACCAAAGCCTTGACTTTTATGGCAAGAACGACTTTCGGCAGCAATTTCCCCATAACTTTTTCCTAATAAGGGATTAAATACACCTACATCTATTTTTAATTGATTAGGAGCAGTAGTATTGGTTGTTCCAAAATTAAAGGTATTCCAAAAAATGCGTTTAGCTTGCCAAACTTGTACAGATTTTAATTGTTCGGGAAAGCGTTTTGGGTCGGCAGCTGCATCAAATGCTTCAATAGCTAATATCGCAGATGCCGTGTGATGTCCGTGCCCACCTTCGCCAGTTGTTGGAAAACGACAGATAATCACATCTGGTTTAAATCTTCTAATAGTTAAAACCACATCAGCTAAAATGCTGTCTTTGTTCCAAATAGAGAATGTTTCTTCTGGGTTTTTAGAGTAACCAAAGTCATTTGCTCTCGTAAAAAATTGTTCAGCGCCATCCGTTCTTCGGGCTGCTAATAATTCTTGTGTTCTTATTAATCCTAATAATTCACCTTGTTCCTTACCAATTAAATTTTGCCCGCCGTCGCCACGCGTTAAAGATAAGTAACCAGTTCTTAATTTTTTTTCATTTGCTAAATAACCTAATAAACGCGTGTTTTCATCATCAGGATGCGCAGCCACATAAAGTACGCTCCCAACTGTATTTAATTTCTTTAAACCCTGAATAATGTCTGCAGAGTTTTGAGCATAGTGAGATATATATCCAAATAAAGGAAGAGCAAGAAGTAAGAGTTGTTTTTTCATATTTATTAATACAAGATTTTGAAGATAAGGAATAATGCACCAATTAAAATAGTTATCAATTGTTAATTTGAATCTTTAATTAAGACAATTTAAAGTCTATTTTTGTTTACGGTTTTAAATATGACCTTAATATTATCAATTTACAAAATGAATGATCCTAAAATACTAGTACTTATATCAAAACATATTTCAAACGAAGAAACTTTAGAAGAAAAAAATGAGTTTACTAATTGGCTCAATGAAAATAAAGAAAATGCCATTATTTTCGAAAAAATAAAAAATACGTGGTTGGGAATTGAACAAAAACCAACACCTTTTTATAAAAGATTTAATAAAAGTTATTTAACTAAGGTGGTTATTCAAAAAACTATTGGAAACTTGGTGGGTTTTGCAGTAGCTATGCTTGTGAGTAATTCTTTTACACACTATGTGACTGAAAGAAGAAACATAAAAAACTTGTTTGGATTAGCTGGTAGAAAAAAAGTAGTTGTAAATGATATGCCAGAATGGTTTCAGTATGGCGTTTCTGTGATATTAGGTTTTTTAGTTTTAGAGTTCATTAATCATTTTTTTGAGTCTAAAAAGCACATTTTTGTTTGGAATTTTATAAAAGATAAAATCCATAAAAATTAAATCCTATTTTTGCTTATAGATGATGAAAAACGCTTTTAACATAAATGAATACATAGATGGTATCTTATCATCTAATATCACTTATGTGAGTAAGGCAATTACTCTAGTTGAATCGACTAAGCACGAACACCAAGAGCAAGCCCAACAAATCATTAATGCTATTATTAAACATAGTGGCAACTCATTTCGATTAGGAATCACGGGTGTGCCCGGAGTAGGGAAAAGTACTTTTATTGAAAGCTTTGGATTAGAAGTTATTAATCGCAGTCACAAATTGGCTGTATTAGCTATCGATCCAAGCAGCCAATTAAGTAAGGGGAGTATTTTAGGAGATAAAACACGCATGGAGCAGTTATCTATTCATCCTAAAGCATTTATTCGTCCTTCACCTAGTTCGGGTAGTTTGGGAGGAGTGGCTCGTAAAACTAAAGAAAGTATTATTATTTGTGAAGCAGCAGGATACGATTATATATTTATTGAAACCGTTGGAGTAGGACAGAGCGAAACAGCCGTTCACCAATTAACGGATTTCTTTTTATTATTGATGTTAGCAGGAGCTGGTGATGAATTGCAAGGGATTAAACGTGGGATTATGGAAATGGCGGACGGTATGGTTATTACCAAAGCAGATGGAACTAATACAGATAAAGCTAAAATGGCTCGTGGCGAATATGCACGTGCTTTACATTTATTTCCACCAACAGAAAGTAATTGGATTCCAGAGGTGTTAATGTGTTCGAGTACCGAAAATAAAGGTATTAAGGAAGTGTATGATATGATTGATAAATACAAACGTCATACAATAGCTAATCACTTTTTTGAAACGAAACGTGCCAATCAAACTAAACAATGGCTACATCAAACTATTAATGATACCTTGATTGAACGCTTTTATGCAAATCCAATTATTAAGGAAGAGATATTGAAAATTGAAAAACAGTTAGAACAAAATCTAATAAATCCGTATCAGGCAGCCATGGATTTGTTTAAGAAACTATAAAATAAAAGTATGTATTAAATGTTTCCCCCTCTTGAGGGGGTGCCCGCAGGGCGGGGGAGGAAAAAATGATTGAAGAAAAAGATAACTATTTATTGTATAATAAAAACCTACAACCATTTGCTAATAAAAACAGAAAGCAAATGACAAAAGCCGAGGCTTGTTTGTGGAAATATGCTTTGAGGGCAAAACAAATGGGGTATACTTTCAATCGTCAACGTCCAATTTTAAATTACATTGCTGATTTTATGAGTAAAGAATTAAAATTAATTATTGAAGTTGATGGTTATTCTCATTTAATAGAAGATGTAATAGAAAATGATATAATTAGACAACAAAGATTGGAAAATGCTGGTTTTAAAGTCATTCGATTTAAAGGTGAAGAAGTTTTAAAAGATATAAAAAGAGTAAGAGAAATTATTCAAATTACAATTAACGAATTAACAAAACAATAAATCCTCCCCCTGCCCCCTCCAGAGGGGGATAGGTTAAATGTATGCAAAAAAAAAGAATCATAGTTTCTGTTATTAATGATTTAGTAACCGACCAAAGAGTAGCTCGTACTTGTTCTGTTTTATTTGAATTGAATTATAAAGTACTATTGGTTGGCCGAGAACAAAAAGCATCTAAGCCATTAGAAAAAAGAGATTACGATTGCAAACGCATGAAATTGTTGTTTGAACAAGGTCCTCAATTTTATTTATTTTTTAATATTCGTTTGTTTTTTGTATTGTTATTTACCAAAGTAGATGCTTTATTAGCCAACGATTTAGATACTTTATTGCCCAACTATTTAGTATCTAAATTAAAAGGCATTCCTTTGATTTATGATAGTCACGAAATTTTTTGTGAAGTCCCAGAACTACAAAATAACCCCAGTAAAAAACGTATTTGGGAAAAATTAGAGTCTTGGATTGTCCCTAAATTAAAATATTGTATAACTGTTAATCAAAGTATTGCTGATTACTTTACTTATAAGTATAAAGTGCCATTTATCTTTGTAAGAAATATTCCTAACTATACTAAGATTCAAAGTTTAAAATCTCGCTCTGATTTAAATTTACCAATTGGTAAGAAAATTGTTATTCTTCAAGGGGCAGGAATAAATGTACAACGTGGTGCCGAGGAATTAGTAGAGGCGTTCCAGTATTTGGATGAAAACTATTTGTTGTTAATTATAGGAAGTGGTGATGTGATACATCAATTAAAAGAAAATACTATCAAACTTCAGTTACAATCTAAAGTAAAATTTATTGATAAAATTCCTGCTTCAGAATTAAGACATTATACATCTAATTCTAATTTAGGAGTGACGATTGATAAGGATACCAATATGAATTATCATTTTTCATTACCAAATAAAGTGTTTGATTATATGCATGCAGGCATTCCAATATTGGCTACTAAACTTCCTGAAATTGAAAATTTGGTGAACCAATATCATATTGGAACATTTATACAAAATCATGATCCAAAACATATTGCCACTCAAATTCAAGATTTTTTAAATAGCAAAGAGTATTTGGAGTATAAAAGTAACACAGTAATTGCAGCTGTTGCAAATAATTGGAAAGCTGAGAAACAAAAATTGGTAAAGCTATTCAATGAAATTTTTTGATATATGTGTTTCTAATATTCATTAAAATTAAAGAGTAGTTTACTCTGTTAAAAAACATTAATTTTTTGATTATTTTACTTGAAACTAAATATCTTAGCCACCAACTTGACTTGATGTGCCTTTATTTTGATTCAAGTTTTGCATTTGATTTCACAAACTTTTTTAACATGGATTCCATATGAACAGAAAGGAAATAGAATTTAGTAAACTGATCATAGCATCCATATTGATAGGTATTCTTTGTGCTTTTTTAGGAGACACTCTTAAAATTTTAACGGAAAAATATGAATCCAGATTGTTTTCTATAGGAGAACATAATAAATTGTTTTTTATTTTATTTCCATTAACGGGTTTTTCTCTCATTTATTTTTTGAGACAATATCTGTTTAATAAACGTGAAAATAAAGGTATCAAAGAAATTTATGATAGTTTAAAAACTCGTCACAACGACCTTCCTGTTTATAAAATCCCTTCTCACTTTATAAACGGATTAATTACAATTGTTTTTGGAGGTTCCACTGGAATTGAAGTTTCCACCGTTGTAGCTTCGGCAAGCATAGGTTCTGTATCGCAAAAAAAAGGTGGGATTCATCATATTTATAGAAAAGAGTTAATTTGTGCAGGAGTGGCAGCAGCCGTTACAGTATTGTTTAATAGCCCCATCGCAGGTGCATTATTTGCATTGGAAGTGATTTTTAAAAGATTACATGCTACTGCTATTATTACTATTGGTTTATCTGTATTTACAGCATTTGGATTTAATTATTTAATGGATGCAGAACCATTATTCATTATTCATGTAAATCATTGGAATTTATATGCTATACCTTATTTTTTATTGTTAGGCATTTTGGCTGGAATTAATTCAGCATATCTTACAAAATCTGTATTATTTTTTAAATCAAGATTTTCAAAAATCAACAAAGTTTATAAAAGAATAGTTTTAGGTTCAATGTTAATCAGTATTAGTATTTTGGTTTTTCCACAATTATATGGTGACGGATACTATGCTATGAAAGATATGTTTAAATACCCAAACATTATGGTTTCAAACACCTTTTTGTTTACTATAATAGGATTATTAATATTTAAACCTATTGTCACATCTTTAACTTTAGTATCAGGAGGAGATGGTGGTATTTTTGGTCCAAGTTTATTTATAGGTTCTTTTTTAGGATTATTAGTGGCGAGTATATTAAATCAGTTTTTTGATGCTCAGGTTATTCCAATTAACTTTATGGTAATTGGTATGGGAGCAGTATTAAGCGCAAGTCTTCATGCTCCCTATACAGCATTATTTCTTATTTGTGGTTTAATGAATAATTATTCACTTTTTATTCCCGCCCTGATAGCTTGCGTGGTTGCAAAAATGACGGCTAAATTAATTTTACCTTACACGGTTTATAATTATTCAACAGTACAAGCAAAATAAATTATAATATTGAGAAATTAAATATGCCAATTAAACATATAAAAAGAAATTACAGAAAAGTGAAATTTGTGTTTTACAAAGAAACACTGATTGATAGAAAAGAACATTTTTTTACTTTCTTGGGAGCTTTTTTTGGAATAGGAATCATAGGATTTATTAATAGTAAGTATTTTGTGTTAAATGATAATTTATTTTTGATTGGATCTTTTGGAGCATCTTCTGTTTTAATTTATGGCGCTATTAATAGTCCTTTGGCACAGCCTCGTAATTTAATTGGAGGACATTTAGTGTGTGCTTTTATAGGTGTAACAATTCATAAATTAATTCCAAATGAAATATGGCTTTCTTCTGCTTTAAGTGTATCATTGTCGATAGTAATGATGCAAATTACTAAAACGCTTCATCCTCCAGGAGGTGCTACAGCATTAATAGCCAATATAGGTAGCGAAAAAGTAAAAAATTTGGGTTATATGTATGTTTTATCTCCTGTATTTACGGGAGTTATAATTTTATTTATCGTTGCATTAATTTTCAATAATATTACCCCAAATAGAACTTATCCCATTAAAAAAAATTACAAGCAACGATTACGTTTTGTTTTTGGTTTAAAAAAATAATAAAAGATAAATTTGTCTTTTATTTTAAAAGTATTTATATTTGTACCGTAATATTTTACTACTATGTTTTCAAAAGCATGCGAATATGCAATCAGAGCCACAATATACATTGCGGTTCAATCTAATCAAGATAATAGAGTAGGCTTAAAAGATATTTCAAAAGAGATAGATTCTCCAGAAGCTTTTACTGCTAAAATTTTACAACAGCTTTCAAAAAACAATATTATAAATTCTATTAAAGGACCAAACGGAGGTTTTGAAATAGATAAAAAAGATATGTCAAAAATTAATCTGAGTCAGATTGTTATGGCAATTGATGGAGATACTATTTACAAAGGTTGTGGTTTAGGATTTAAGCAATGTTCCGAAAAACAACCTTGTCCAGTTCACGATAAATTCAAGGTAGTTCGTGACGAATTGAAACACATGCTTGAAACTACAAACGTATTAGAATTGTCAGTAGGCTTAAAAAAGGGATTAACATTTTTACATCGTTAAAAAAAATTATAATAATAAAAGATATAAAGGTCTTAATATATTTAATTGTATAATCTAAAAAATAGAAATAATGAGCACAACAAAACAATTACACACAGTAAGTAGAAATGCAACACATCATGTTTCATCTCAAAAAGGAATTGATACCTGGTTTGACGAACAAGCCGTAAAATTTGAAAACGCACGATTTTTTTGGATGGCTGTTTATATAACAGCACAAAGCTGTTTAGGCTCTGTAGCCTGTGGCTTTATTCTTCAAAATAATGCTAACGTGCTAATGCTTTGCACCTGTGCAGCTGTTACAATGGCAAGTAATGCCGTATTTATAGCATTAGGTTCGCCTAAACTATGCCTTACAATTGTGTATTTAAGTTTTATTTTAAATACCATTTTTATTTTAATTAATATTTAAATAAAGATTATTGTAGAGTAGGAGTATCCTCACATTAATAAACTATTGCATGCTAAAAAACGACATATTAACCATAGAAGATATTAAGTTATTAGTAAACTCATTTTACGAAAAAGTGAGAGAAGATAATTTATTGGCTCATATTTTTAATGATAAAATTAAAGATAGGTGGCCAATTCATTTGGAAAAAATGTATCGATTTTGGCAAACAGTTTTATTAGAGGAACATACCTACCATGGGAGCCCATTTAAACCTCATGCTGAGTTACCAATAGATCGATTGCACTTTGATAGATGGATATACTTATTTTATCAAACGATTGATGAAAATTTTGTTGGAGAAAAAGCACAAGACGCTAAGTGGAGAGCTGAGAAAATGGCCGACATGTTTTATTATAAAATTCAATATCATAAAAATAACCCTAATACATTAATATTATGACTTATGAAATAAAGGACCCATTATCTATCGCTTCTGTTTATTTATGGGTAGGGTTTGTATGCGCTATTAGTTTTATGGAATCTTGGTTAAAGTTTAAGGCTCCAGGAGTAGATTTACCAATTGGTTTAGGTATTGGCAGATTAGTGTTTAGTACCTTGAACAAAGTAGAATGGGTTTTTGCAATTGCAATAGTGTTTAGTTTTTATATTTCAAAAAACAATCTATTTACTATACAAAATCTTGCTTTTTTTCTCCCTCTTTTAGCTCTTATTTTACAAACGTTTTGGTTTTTACCAGTTTTAGATCATAGAGCTCAAATGCATATTCAAGGAGAAATGGTTCCTCCTTCAAATATTCACTTTTACTATATTGTTATGGAAATTTTAAAAGTAGGAAGTTTGATAATTTTTAGTCTCCAACTTTTTAAAAATGAATAATAAATACAGAGGTGTCTTTTAAACGTACATCATTAATAATTTAAAAAATAAAACTATGAATATCAATAAAGAAACAACAATAGGAGAGGTAGTAGCTGCAGATTACAGAACAGCAGCCTTATTTGAATCATTAGGCATCGATTTTTGTTGTAAAGGCAATAAAACCATTGATGAAGTTTGTCAAACGAAAGGAATTGAAAAAGATTTACTTTTTCAAAATATAAAAAAAGTATTAAAAACAGAAGAGAGTGAATCATCAAATTATAATTCATGGCCTTTAGATTTGTTAGCAGATTATATAGAAAAAAAACATCATCGATATGTTGAAGATAAAACGCCTTTATTAAAACAATACTTAGATAAAATATGTATGGTTCATGGTAAACAACATCCCGAACTTTTTGAGATAAAGGATTTGTTTAATCAATCGGCAGCTAATTTGGTAACTCATATGAAAAAAGAAGAACTGATTTTATTTCCATTTGTTAGAAAAATGGCAGTAGCCAAAAATATAAATTCAGAAACTCCACAAGCTCCATTTGGCACTGTTCAAAATCCAATCCAAAATATGATGCATGAACACGATACGGAGGGAGATATATTTAGAAAAATCGCTGAATTAAGTAATAATTACACTCCACCATCTGATGCGTGTAATACATATAAAGTAACTCTTGCTTTATTAAAGGAGTTCGAATCAGATTTACATCTTCATATACATTTAGAAAACAATATTTTATTTCCTAAATCCATAGATATGGAAGCATCTATTAATAATAATTGAAAATTGTAAACATGAATTATAAAATCGATTATAAAAATTTTGATTGGATTTCAGGTCAGGTAAATGGTTTTTCTGGAAAGGAGTTGATACATTGTTTAAATGGAGGAGTTAAGATTATTAAAATTGATTCTATGACAGCTTATCCAGAACATATTCATCCAGATAAAACAGAATATGCTTTTGTTGTTGAAGGTTGTCCTGAATTTTTAATCAATGGTTTATTTTTTGAAGCTGAGGCTGGTGATTTTTTTATTTTTCCACCTCATGTAAAACATGCTATAAAAAATAATTCAAATCGAGAATGTCAAATATTAATCGGTTCAATAAACAATTAATGTATTAAAATGAAAACAGAACCACTCAAAAGAAGTAAAGCTCTTCAGTCGTTAAGTAGAGAACATCATTATGGATTATTGCTTTGCTGGAAAATACGAAGTGGTATAAAAAAATCCGTTGATATTGAAAGAATAAAAGCATATACCGATTGGTTTTTTAAAAATAGTTTATCAAAGCATTTTAGTATTGAAGAAGAATTTGTTTTTAAGTTATTAGGGAATAATCATGAATATGTAAAAAAAGCATTAGCAGATCATCGACGATTAATACGGTTATTTGAGGATGCAAAAAATATCGAAAAGTCTTTAAATCAACTAGAAGAAGAATTAGAAAAACATATTCGATTTGAAGAAAGAGTTTTGTTTCCTGAAATTCAAAAAACTTCTTCAGAGCATGAAATAGAGCTTATTATGAAAATTCACTCTGAAGAGAGTGTTTATGAAGATTGGGGAGATGAATTTTGGAAATAAAATTACTTTCTCTCACCAATTTGTTGTCTCCACATCGCATAGTACAAGCCTTTTTCGTTTAATAAATCTTGATGTTTACCTTGCTCAATAATTTTACCTTGTTCTAACACAAATATTTTATCAGCATGCATAATGGTTGATAAACGATGTGCAATTAAAACAGTAATTTGGTCCTTCTTCGAAGAAATGTTTCTAATGGTTTGAGTAATTTCTTCTTCAGTAATTGAATCCAAAGCAGATGTTGCCTCATCAAAAATTAATAAACGAGGATTACGTAATAATGCTCTAGCAATTGATAAACGTTGTTTCTCTCCGCCTGATACTTTTATGCCACCTTCGCCAATAGTAGTATTGACTCCATTTTCAGCTCGTTTTAATAAATTTTGACATGCTGCTTTTTGTAATACGTCATTTATTTCCTCATCTGTAGCATTTGGTTTCACAAACAATAAATTGTCTTTTATAGTACCACTAAATAATTGAGCGTCTTGAGTCACAAAGCCTAATTGTTGTCTTAATTCTGTTAAGTCAATTTCTTTGGCATTCTTTTCATTGTAATAAATATCTCCTTCATTTGGATTATATAATCCAACAAGCATTTTTACTAAAGTTGTTTTTCCACTTCCCGACGGTCCAACAAAAGCTATAGTTTCACCAGCGTGAGCATCAAATGAAATATCTTTTACGGCGTGGAAATTAGCTGTTTGATGTTTAAATGAAATGTTAGAAAATCTTAAGTTATTGATTAATCCTATTGTTTTTGGGTTTTCAGGTTTTGCTTCGCTTTTAGAGTTCATCAACTTAGCGTAATTTTCCATCGATGCTTTTGTTTCGTTATAGGTAATAATCACATTTCCTAACTCTTGCATTGGATTAAAAATAAAGAAAGAGAAAAACATTAAAGTAATTAAATCACCAGGTAAAATGGTTTTTTGAAACACATAATAGTATAAGACGAATACTAAGCAGGTTCTAACAAAATGAACGGTTGAGCCCTGAATAAAACTTAAACTTCTAATAAAACGTACTTTTTTTAATTCTAGACCTAAAATTTTAATTGTTGTAATATTTAAACGATCTACTTCCTGATTAGTTAAACCTAAACTTTTCACTAGTTCTATGTTTCTTAAAGATTCAGTTGTTGCTCCGGCCAAAGCGGTTGTTTCTCCTAATATTTCTTTTGAAATTTTCTTTATTTTTTTTCCTAAAAATGAACTAATTACTCCAATTACAGGAACGGTAGCTAAAAAGAGAAGCGATAATTTCCAATCAAATTGAGTGACGTAAAACATCACGAAGCCAATCCCAACTATAGATTGAAAAACTAAAGAAATAGCGATGGTAATAAATTTCTCACTATCAATTTTTACTTTTTGTAATTTACCTAAAGTTTCTCCGCTTCTTTGATCTTCAAAATCTTGATATGGTAATTGAAGTGCTTTTTGGATACCGTCTGTATACATTTGAGCTCCAACGCGTTGAATGATAATATTAGTAAAATAATCTTGAAAATTTTTAGCAATTCGAGATACCATAGCAGCTCCAATAGATAATAGTAACCAGGGAACAATAGCTTTAGAAAAATCGGAGAATGTATTAAATGTGTTGATTTTAATAGCCACATTATTGATGGCTTTACCAGTAATAATGGAGTCGCTTAACGAAAAGCAGATATTAATAGAAGCTAAGATGAGTGCTAAAAATAAGTAAAGCTTATATTGTTTAATGTTTGTATATAGGATTTTCATGATAGAAATTTTAAAAAAGAAACGCAAAATTACAATTTATGATAAGATTAAATCAATTAATAATGGATGGTGAATAACTATTTAAGATTGATTAACGTTATGCTAAAACAAGCTTTAATTTAGCATAATGAAATAGCCATGTTTCTGAGAGTGTAAAAGACATTAAAATAACATGGCTATACCATACGCCCATTAAAAATAATATTAATTACGTATGAATTTTGGTATTTGTTCTCTTAGTGTAATTCCTTGTAGGAAAGAACCAGCTAGTACTAGCGAAATGGTTACCCAACTGTTATTTGGAGAAACATATACCATTGTTGAAGAAGGAGAAGACTGGATTCAAATTACGACTAATTATGATAATTATCCTTGTTGGATTAGTGCCAAGCAACATACTCGTATCACAGATTCGGATTTCAAATCTTTGAAAATAAACACTTTAAGTTCGGAGTTAGTTCAGGTAATTAGTAATACAAGTAATCTCTCTGTTTTTCCTTTAACGATTGGTGCTAGTTTGCCCAATTTTAAAAATGGTAAATTGAAAATAGGTGATATTGAATATACGTTTGAAGGTCAAACTTCGGATATGGGAATTAAAAAGACAGTTAAAGAGTTAAAAGATACAGCATACTTATTTTTAAATGCACCTTATTTATGGGGCGGTAGAAGTCCTTTTGGGATTGATTGTTCGGGGTTTACACAATTAGTATACAAGTTAAATGGATATCAGTTACCCCGCGACGCTAGTCAGCAAGTAGAATTGGGAACGCCTCTGAGTTTTGTAGAAGAAGCAGAAGCTGGTGATTTAGCCTTTTTTGATAACGAAGCAGGAAACATTGTTCATGTTGGTATGGTGTTAGAGAACCAGCAAATTATTCATGCCAGTGGTTGTGTTCGGATTGATAAGTTTGATCATTACGGCATTTTTCACTCCGATAATAAAAAATACTCACACATGTTAAGAGTCATCAAAAAAGTCATTTAATTTTATTAATTTTGAACCCTCAATAATTTACAACACTTCTAAATTCACAAATTATTATGAAAGATATATTCGCAAAAATCGAAAAAAATATGGGACCTATCGGAGAGCATTCAAAAGCATCTCACGGTTATTTTACATTTCCAAAATTAGAGGGTGATGTTTCTCCTCACATGGGTTTTAGAGGGAAAAAATTATTGAATTGGAGTTTAAATAATTACTTAGGATTAGCTAATCATCCTGAAGTAAGACAAGCAGATATTGAAGGTGCTACAAAATTTGGTTTAGCATTACCAATGGGTGCTCGTATGATGAGTGGAAACTCTGATTTACATGAACAATTAGAAGCAGGCTTATCAAAATTATCTAAAAAAGAAGATACTATTCTTTGTAATTTCGGTTATCAAGCAATGGTGTCAGCAATTGATGCATTAGTGGATAGACATGATGTGATTGTTTATGATGCTGAATCACATGCTTGTATTTTAGATGGAGTTCGTTTACACATGGGTAAACGTTTTGTGTTTAAACATAATGATATTGAAGATTGTGAAAAACAATTAGAGCGTGCTAAACGTTTAGCAGATCAAACAGGTGGTGGTATTTTAGTAATTACCGAAGGTGTGTTTGGTATGCGTGGCGACCAAGGTAAATTAAAAGAGATTGTTGAGTTAAAGAAAAAATTCACATTTCGTTTATTTGTAGATGATGCTCATGGTGTTGGTACTTTAGGTCCAAATGGAGGCGGAACAGGTGAACAACAAGGTTGTCAAGATGGCATTGATATTTATTTTGGAACTTTCGCAAAATCATTTGCATTAATTGGTGGGTACATTAGTTCTACTAAACAAGTTGTAACGTATTTGCGTTACAATATGCGTTCTCAAATTTTTGCTAAATCATTACCAATGCCATTGGTTTATGGTTTATTAAAACGTTTAGAATTAATTAATAAACACCCTGAATACCGTACTAAATTATGGGAGATTTCTGCAGCACTTCAAAAAGGATTAGTAGATGCAGGTTTTGATATTGGTGTAACTAATACTCCTGTAACACCTGTTTATATGCGTGGTTCAATTCCTGAAGCAACAAACATGGTAATTGATTTACGTGAGAACTTCGGAATTTTCTGTTCAATGGTAGTGTACCCAGTAATTCCTAAAGGAATGATTATTTTACGTTTAATTCCAACAGCTATGCATACTTTAGAAGACGTGAAATACACGATTGAATGTTTCTCTAAAATCAAAGATAAATTATACGGAGGTCAGTATGTTGCTGACGAAATCAGAGAAGGTTTCTCTCAAGCTCTTTAATTATTTGTCACACTGAGTGCCTGCCTTGTCGGCAGACAGGGAGTCGAAGTGTAAAAATAATGATACCATACATTAACATACATACACACCATTTATCGAAAGATAATGGTGTGTTTTTGTTTAATAACCGTTTTGGTTTTGATAAAGAACAGTATTTTGAAAAATATTTCTCTGTAGGTATTCACCCATGGGATGCGGATTTACAAATATCGATATTAGAATTAGAAAAAATAATTCAACATTCAAATTGCTTAGCCATTGGTGAATGTGGTTTAGATAAATTGATTGACATTGATTTAGAACTTCAAAAAAGAATATTTATTTCTCAATTAGATTTAGCGGTCAAATATCAAAAGCCAATGATTATACATTGTGTAAAAGCCTTTGATGAATTAATAGAAATCTGTCAATCCTATCATTTAAAAATTCCATTGATAATTCACGGATTTAATAAATCTCAACAATTGCTTCAACAATTAATAAATAAAGGATTTTATATTTCTCTACATCATTCTGTTTTTGATAAAGTTGATTATGATTTTTTCAATATTCCATTAGAAAAAATATTTTTGGAAACAGATAATAACGAATCTATTTTAATAGAAGACGTATATGAAAAAGCAGCCGTTTGTTTTCAAATACAAGAAGATGATTTAAAAGAAAAAATTTATACTAATTTCACAGCCTTATTTAATACACATGGAAGATAAACATTGGATGCAACGCACCCGTCTTTTAGTAGGCGATACAGGAATTGATAATTTACAAAAAGCTCACGTACTCATTGTTGGTTTAGGTGGAGTAGGGTCATATGCGGCCGAAGCTTTATGCCGAGCTGGAATTGGAGAATTAACCATAGTTGATGGAGATGTTGTTGACCCTACAAACAGAAACCGCCAATTACAGGCCTTATCAACTACTCACGGGATGAGTAAGGCTAAATTAATGGAAGAGAGGATGTTACAGATAAATCCTTCTGTGAAACTGAACGTGATTTCTGAATTTCAAGATCCAGAAAAGATGATTGTATTACTTCAAAAGCCTTTTGATTATGTGATTGATGCCATTGATAGTATTACACCAAAAGTACATTTAATAAAAACAGCTTTAGAGATGGGTCACAGTTTAGTGTCTTCCATGGGAGCTGGAGGAAAGATGGATCCTACTCAATTAAAAGTTCTGGATATATCCAAAACATGCCATTGTCCAATGGCTTATTACCTTAGAAAACGTTTGAAAGAAGTAGGGATTAAAAAAGGATTTAAAGCTGTTTTTTCGACAGAATTACCAGATAAAAAATCAATTATGAGAACGGATGGAACGAACTTTAAGAAATCTGCTTATGGAACAATTTCATATATTCCAGCGGTTTTCGGAATGACATGTGCCTCTGTTGTAGTAAGGGATTTAACGGATTGGAAGGAGATAAAATAACACCAAATTACTGAGATTCAAATCTCTAACTTTTTAACAATTTAATGATTAGTAAATTTTTAACAATATTTTGTATTAATTAAATTAATCGTTAAGTTTGTGATTATAATAAATCCCCATTTATTAAATATATAAACTATATACAAAAATGAAAAAATTATTACTTAGTGCTACGGCTTTTTTATCATTAGTAGCAAGTAGCTACGCCCAAGAAATTAAGCCTTGTGGTACTTACGAAGCTCGTGAATATTATTTAAAAAATTTGCCAGGTTATGCAGCAAAATTAAATGCAGCTGAGAATGCAGCTAGAGCTGAATATGAGGCTTTTTTACAGCAATCGAAATCTGCTAAAACAAATTCAGTACAGCCTACATACACTGTTCCAGTTGTATTTCACGTTTTACACAATGGCGAAGCTGTTGGGTCAGGAACAAATGTTAGTGATGCAGCAATCATTGCAGCTTTGGCTCAAGTTAACAAGGACTTCGGAAAACAAAATGCTGATACAATTAGTATTGATCCTTTATATCAACCATTGTATAAAAATGCTAATATGAAATTTGTTTTAGCAAAGAAAGACCCTAATGGAAATTGTACGAGTGGTATTGTTCGTCATGAAGACCCAAATTCTGATTGGTCTCGTGATTTATTAAATTACCAATACAGTACAATGGCTGCAGGTAATTGGAATCCTTCAAAATATTTAAATGTATATATTGTAGGCAATATTGCTGGCTCTGATTTTGGTATTACTGTTGGTTATACTTATTTACCTGGTACAGCACCTGTTTCTGCGGCAGATGCGATTATTTATCGTTACGACTTTTTAGGAGATCGTTCATTAAGTCATGAAATTGGTCACTGGTTTGGATTAAGTCATACTTTTGGTGCTACAAATGAACCAGGATTTGAGTGTGGTAACGATGATATTTATGATACCCCAGCAACAACTGGATTTTTCAGTACTTGTCCTAAGCCAGGAAGTTATACTGTAACTCCTTCTGTAGCTGTTACAGCTGATAGTTCTGATATCACTAATGTTAAATTTGGTAAAATGTCAAATACTACAGGTTTAAATTCTTTAACAGGAACAATGATTAGAAATTTATTTACAATGGTTTCTACAACAGTTACTCCAGTAGTTGATACTACCAGTTCTTTTGCTTCTGGTACATCGGGCGGATATTCAGATTTTTCCCTAAAATATGGAAATGATTTTAATGCGGGGACAACAAACACATTATCTATTACAAGTATAGCAAGTCATACTGTTAGTAATTATGCAGCTGCTTATATAGATTACAATAGAGATGGGGATTTTATAGATGCAGGTGAAACTGTGTTAGCTCCAACAGGTGGTTCATTAGGAACTCAAACGTTTACTTCTTCAGTTTTAATTCCTAGTTCTACCTATGCTATCCTTCGTTTGAGAGTTATGACGAGTGATTTACCTATTACAGGCCCTAATATGTCTATTACAAGTGGAGAAATTGAAGACTATAATTTAAATATTGGAACAACTCCTTCAGCTACTAACACTCCAAATAGAACAATGGCCACTTGTGATACAGTTAGACCAAATGTTGAAAATATCATGGATTATTCTTCTTGTCCTAAAATGTTTACTATTGGTCAAATTGATAAAATGAGATTAACTTGTCAATCTTCAATTGCATCAAGAGATTCATTAGTTGGAATTTCAAATTTAATTTTTACTGGTATTTTAGATGCTAATGGAAACCCAACAGGAGTTACTCCTTGTGCTCCAATTGCAGATTTCTCTTCTAATAAATCTCAAAACTGTGCTGGTCAAGCAATTGTATTTACAAATACAACTTACAACTCAGTGCCAACTTCGTTATTATGGACATTTGAAGGAGGTACTCCATCAACATCTACATTATCTGCTCCGTCTGTAACTTATGCAGCACCTGGAACATATTCAGTTTCATTAACGGCATCAAATGCAAATGGAACTTCTACAAAAACAGTAAATTCTTTTATTACTGTAAATTGGAACGGAGCTAGACAATTACCTTTCTCTGAAAATTTCGAGAGCGGTCAATGGTGGCCTGATGGATTTGTAATGATTAACGAAGATCTTGGAACTCCTTCTTGGGAAATGTCAAACTATGGAGCTGGTGGTTCTGCAAAATCAGTGGTTTTAGCAAGTGCAAATTACGTGAATAATTTCCCTGGATTTGCTGAAAACGTTGATATCATGGAAACTCCATCTTTCAATTTCTCAAACACAACTGGTATTACCTTCTCTTTTGATTATTCTTTTGCTAAAAAAACATCAGTTGTTAATGGCGATGAGACATTTAAATTACAATATAGCTTAGATTGTGGTGGTTCTTGGTCAAATATGCCAGGTACTCCAACAGCTTCTTTAATGGCCGTAAGTGGAGGCACTGTAAATTCACCTTATATTCCATGGAGCTCAACTACTCCTAATCCTAAATGGGTTACCAAAACATTTTCTTCTGCAGTTTTAGGGCCAGTTTTAAATAACAAAAAAGACGTGAAATTCCGTTTTTGGTTTGAGAATGATGTAGTTGGTGGACAATCTCAAAACTTATATATTGACAATATCAATATTGGTGGTACTGTTGGAATTAACGAATTTGAAAATGCTTTAGGCCTTTCTATTTACCCTAATCCAACTAGTTCTTCTTCTGAGGTTGAATTCACTTCTCCTTATGATGCTAAAGTTAATATTTTAGTTTATGATGTAACTGGCCGCGTAGTTGAAGAAAACTCTACTAACGCTTCAGCTGGTGTAAATGCAAAATACACTGTAAATTCTTCTAATAAATTAAATTCAGGTATCTATTTTATCACTTTAAGTATTGATAATAATAAGGTTACTAAGAAATTAATTATCGAATAATTTTAGATTAACGATTTAAAAACGCCTTTCTATTAAGAAAGGCGTTTTTTTTTGATGAAAATCAAATCATATAATCAGTAAAAAATAATTATCTTTGCGCCCCCATTAACAAGTAATTGAGACATAAAATTAAATTAAAGTACCTATGAAATTTTTAAGATTTTACATTTTATATAGATTAGAAATTATTATTGCCCTAGTTATTTTAGGCGTTTTATCTCATTTGTATCTAGACGTAGTAACTGCTTGGATTTGCTATACATTAGCAATATTTTCTCTTGTATTTTATTTTGGAATGGGAACAATGCGTATTGTTCAGGAGGCTGTGGCGGATGGAGATGTTGATTTAGCAATGAAATATTTAAATAAGATAAAATTTCCAAGATTGCTTTATAAACCAATTCGTTCAGGATATTATATGTTACAAAGTAATTTATCAATGGCATCTAATGATTTAGATAAAGCTGAAGATAATATTAGAAAAAGCTTGAAAATAAAATCTAAAATTGTTGGAGATATGGAAGGTTCTAACTTAATGCAGTTAGGATTTATTGAACTAAAAAAAGGTAACACTAAACAAGCTCGTGTTCATTTATTAGAAGCTGTTAAAGCTGGGATACCTGATAAAGATAGTTTAGCAGCGGCTCACTTACAATTATGTAATATCGAAGCGCAACGTATGCAATATAAAGTGGCAAAACAACATTTTAAAAAGGCAAAGGATTTAAAACCTAAAAATGATGAAATTGTTTCTCAATTAAAACAAATGGAGAAACAAATTAGTAGAATGCCAGGATAATAATAAAAAAAGGCTGTCCGCCAGCTGGCGGACAGCCTTTTTTTATTAGTTAGTTTAAAGTCCTTTTGGGTAACAGATAAAATACTTTGTTACTTTTTTACTCAACATCTTAATGTTTAATTGGTCTGATGCTTTTGCGACATCTATTAATTGACCATTTTTGTGTAAGATATTAATTTGAACTTTTGATGAATTGTAAGCGCTATTATTTACGCTTTCTGCAAATACAAAATACTCAGATTCTTTTTTAGTTAGTTTGTATTTCTTCATTACTTTTTCCTGAATTTGGTTTTTGTAAGTAGGAGTGAAGTTTTTGTTTTGTAGTTCAATTTTGTATAAGTTCCTGTCAATAATATTTTTGCAAAGAGTAGATAAAACTATGTCTTTATGATTCATCCAAACTTTTACAGAAGCCATGATGTCGTAATCATCTAATAATACAAACTGCTGTAACAACTCTGGTTTACTAATAAAATCCTTTTTACTAAAATTGTTTTTTAAGAATAGTGATAGAGCAGGGGTCGCAAATAAATCTTCACCAGCTAATGATAATTCTTTGGCACGTTTTAAAACATTGACTAATAATTTTTCCGCACTTAAAACGGTTTTATGTAAATACACTTGCCAGTACATTAAACGGCGGGCTATTAAAAAACTCTCTACACTATAAATGCCTTTTGCTTCAACCACTAAATTCCCCTCTTTTACATTCAACATTTTAATAATACGATCGCTACTCACAACACCTTCCGAAACTCCTGTAAAAAAACTATCTCTATTTAAGTAATCTAATCTGTCCATATCTAACTGACTAGAAACTAATTGATGTAAGAATTTTTTGGGATGTTCGTTTTTAAATATTTTAATAGCTAAACTTAGTTTGCCTTTAAAGGCTTTGTTTAACTCATCCATTAACATCGCCGAAATATCTTCGTGATGAATTCCCTTAACAATGGTATGTTCCAAAGCATGAGAAAAAGGACCGTGTCCCACATCATGCAACAAAATAGCAATAATAGCCGCTCTTGATTCTTCTTCTGTAATTTTAATGTCTTTTGATTTTAAAACTTGCAATGCTTCAGTCATCAAATACATAGCACCAATGGCATGATGAAAACGCGTATGCAAAGCACCAGGATAAACTAAATTAGTTAAACCTAATTGCTTAATTCTTCTCAAACGTTGAAAAATAGGGTGATTAATTAAATCATGAACCAAGTCGTCTGGTAATGTTACAAAACCATAAATAGGGTCGTTTATTATTTTTCGCTTGTTTGAAACCATAGTTTTAAGAAGTATTACAACAAACAAATCTACTATTTTTAAACCGTTTTTATCCTAAAATAGTATCATAAATAGCACGTAAATGATTATTTTTGTGACTCAATTTTTAAAAATATCTTATGCCAAAAATATCAGTAAAGGCTATTGAAATGCCTTCTTCTCCAATTCGTAAATTAGTTCCATTTGCAGAAGCGGCAAAAAAACGTGGTACAAAAATCTATCACTTAAATATTGGTCAACCTGATATTGAAACACCAGCATCATTTTTAAATGCAGTAAAAACTGCTGATTTTAAAGTATTAGAATATAGTCATAGCGCAGGTAACGAGAGCTACCGTAAAAAACTATGCAACTATTATAAATCATATAACATCAATATTGATGCAAATGAAGTAATTATAACTTGTGGCGGTTCTGAAGCGATTGAAATCACCATGAAAACTTGTTTTAATGAAGGTGATGAAGTTATTATTCCTGAACCATTTTATGCAAATTATAATGGTTTTTCAACAGCTGCTGGGGTAAAGGTTGTACCTGTAAGAAGTTATATAGAAACTGGTTTTGCTTTACCTCCAATCAGTGATTTTGAAAAAGTAATTACTCCAAAAACAAAAGGAATTATGATTTGTAATCCAGGTAATCCAACAGGATACTTGTATTCAAAATCTGAATTAGAAGCATTACGCGACTTAGTGAAAAAATATGATTTGTATTTATTAAGTGACGAAGTGTATCGTGAATTTTGTTACGATGGAAAAGAATATGTTTCTGTCATGCATTTAGAAGGAATAGAAAATAATGTTGTATTGTTAGATTCAATTTCTAAACGTTATAGTGCTTGTGGTGCTCGTATTGGAGCAATGATTAGTAAAAACAAAGAAGTGATGGCAGCTGCCATGAAATTTGCTCAAGCACGTTTATCGCCACCAAGTTATGGACAAATAGGTGCAGAGGCGGCTTTAGATACTCCTCAATCTTATTTTGATGGAGTTAAAACAGAATACATTGCTCGTAGAGATTATGTGATTGAAGAAATTAATAAAATTGGTGGAGTATTTTGTCCTAAACCAAGTGGTGCTTTTTACTGCATAGCTCGTTTACCAATTGATAATTCAGATAAATTTTGTCAATGGTTATTAGAAGAGTTTTCGTTTAACGGACAAACAGTGATGATGGCGCCAGCTTCTGGTTTTTATTCAACACCAGGTGCAGGAACTAACGAAGTGCGTTTAGCATATGTATTAAATAAAGAAGATTTAAAAAATGCAATCACATGTTTAAAGGAAGCTTTAAAAGTATATCCTGGAAAAACTAACTAATTAGCATTATAATTTTTATAAATAAAAAACACCTCAAAATGAGGTGTTTTTTTGTTTTTTAAATGACATCCTGACTGTAAATTCTACTCAATGTCAGCCTTTTTTGTGATGGTATGTTTTTAGAGCCTAACAAACCATGAGAAGTTTTCCTTTAAAAGAATTATTATCTGTTATCAAATACCCTCTATTATTTTTGATAATTAGTTGGCTAATATTTTGGGCTGATGCTTATTGGAATCTAGATTTGTATTTATTAGGAGTTAATCCAAGAACTGTTTCTGGATTAAAAGGAATTTTGTTTGCGCCTTTAATTCATGGAGATTTAAGTCATATTTTAAATAACAGTTTGCCAGTATTAATTTTAGGTTCTATGATTTTCTATTTTTATAAACCCATTGCTTGGCCTTCTATTTTTTGGATTTACCTTATAAGCGGACTTTGGTTGTGGGTAGGAGGTCGTAATAATGAAGTAATTCCTAATTATCATTTTGGTGCGAGTACCTTGATTTATGGATTTTCTACTTTTTTATTTTTTAGCGGAGTGTTTCGCAAGCACAAACAATTAATGATGGTATCTGCTTTTGTGGTATTTACTTATGGAAGTATCACTTGGGGAATTTTTCCTATTGATAGAACTATGTCGTGGGAAGGACATTTATTTGGCTCCATTTCAGGAATTTTAGTTGCGTATAGTTACCGAAAAGATGGTCCTCAGTCAGTAGTTTATCAATGGCCAGAAGAAGAATTAGATTTAGAAGCCATTGCAAATCAAGAACTGTTAGAAGAACAAAATGCTGCCCAAATGCAGGTTGATTTGCAAAATGATAAGCCTTCATTAGACCCTTTTCAAATTGTTTATCATTACAAAGAGTCAGACGAATCTAAGCCTACAGAACCAAAAGAATAACAAATAAAAATCTGATTTTTTTAACAGAAATTTTTGAGTATATTTGCCCGAATTTTAACACCGAAAATTCATTCTTATGGCATCAACACTTTTAGCAAACAAATTTGCTCCCGAAGGTTTAACGTATGATGATGTTTTATTAGTTCCAGCTTATTCAGAAGTATTACCTCGTGAGGTAAACATTTCTAGCCAATTTACTAAAAACATCAAAATAAATTCCCCAATTGTTTCAGCAGCGATGGATACTGTTACTGAGTATCAAATGGCTATTACAATTGCTCAAGAAGGAGGAATTGGCGTATTACATAAAAACATGACTATTGCCGAACAAGCCATGCATGTTCGTAAAGTAAAACGTAGCGAGAGTGGGATGATTGTTGATCCATTAACCATTATTCAAACAGCTACTATTAATGATGCTTTAGCTATAATGGCTGAAAATAAAATTGGGGGTGTACCAGTTGTTGACGCTGATAAAAAGTTTGTTGGTATTGTTACTAATCGAGATTTACGCTTCGAGAAAAACTTAAAACGTTTAGTGAAAGAAGTAATGACTCCTGCTAGTAAAGCTGTTACAGCTAAACAAGGCGTTACTTTAAAACAAGCAGAAGAAATTTTACAAGATCATAAAATTGAGAAATTACCAATCTTAGATAAAAACAATCGTTTAATAGGTTTAATTACTTATAAGGATATTATCAAAATTAAAGTACGTCCTAATGCTGCTAAAGATGATAGAGGTAGATTACGTGTTGCTGCAGCGGTTGGTGTTACTGCTGATACCATGGAACGCGTAGATGCGTTAGTGGAAGCAGGTGTAGATGCAATTATTATTGATACTGCTCATGGACACTCAAAAGGAGTGATTTTAAAATTAAAAGAAGTAAAAAAGAAATATAAAGATTTACAAGTTGTCGTTGGAAACATTGCTACTGGCGCAGCGGCATTAGATTTAATGAAAGCAGGCGCTGATGGTGTAAAAGTGGGTATTGGTCCAGGATCTATTTGTACTACTCGTGTGATTGCAGGTGTAGGTGTTCCTCAATTAACGGCTATTATGGAAGTTGCAGCAGCTTTAAAAGGTCGTTTGCCAATTATTGCTGATGGTGGAATTCGTTATACAGGTGATATTGTGAAAGCAATTGCAGCTGGAGCTCATACTGTGATGATGGGAGGTATGTTTGCAGGTGTAGAAGAGAGCCCTGGAGAAACGATTATTTTCGAAGGTCGTCAGTTTAAAGCTTACCGTGGAATGGGTTCATTAGAAGCGATGCAAAAAGGTTCTAAAGATCGTTATTTTCAAGATGCAGAAGATGATATTAAAAAATTAGTACCAGAAGGTATTAGCGGTCGTGTACCATATAAAGGACATTTAGCAGATGTGATGTATCAGTTAATTGGTGGTTTAAGAGCAGGTATGGGATACTGTGGAGCTAAAGATATTAAAGCTTTACAAGGTGCTAAATTTACTCGTATTACAGCTGCTGGTGTAAAAGAAAGTCACCCACACGATGTAGTGATTACAAGAGAAGCTCCAAATTATACAAGATAAGAGATTCAGGAGATAAAAGAGATTGAAGGCACGAAAGAGACAGAAAAAAATCTCTTTTATCCATTTAGTCAAATAGTCTTTTTAGTCCTAAAATTAATATTGAAATTAAAAAAGAATAAGGAATGGTATTACCAATAGTAGTGTACGGCGATCCGGTTTTAAGAAAAAAATGTGTTGATATAGATAAAGACTATCCTAATTTGGAACAGTTTATTAAGGATATGTATGAAACCATGTACGAGGCGAATGGCGTGGGCTTAGCAGCTCCTCAAGTTAACAAAGCAATTCGTTTATTTGTGGTGGATGCTTCTCCATTTGCAGAAGTGGATGAAGATGAAGAACCAGAATTTACTGCTGAAGAAATGAAGCAAATGAATGGTTTCAAAAAAACATTTATCAATGCTCAAATATTGGAAGAAGTAGGTGAGGAGTGGAAATTTAATGAAGGTTGCTTAAGCATCCCTAAAATTAGAGAAGATGTGTTGCGTAAACCAAAATTAACGATTGAGTATTACGACGAAAACTTTAAAAAACATACTGAGACTTATGATGGTGTGATTGCACGTGTTATTCAACATGAATATGATCATATCGAAGGTGTTTTATTTACAGATAAAATAAATCCGTTTAAACGAAAATTAATAAGCGGAAAATTAACCGATATTTCAAAAGGAAAATTTAGAGCAGATTATAAAACAAGAGTATTTCAACCAAAACGATAATCATGTTATATAAAATTGGATTTTTTATTACCAGTAGTTTATTTTTAATGTCTTGCAACAGTCATTCTTCTGAACAAAAGCAAGAAGAAGTAAAAAAAGATACAATTGTTGTAGCTGATAGATGCACCAATTTATTTAACGAAGCTAAACGTTTAGATAATATTTTATTAAAAGCTACTGTTGTAAATAATAATATTGCGGAGCAAGCCATAAAAGCTTTTTATGAATTTTCAACTAATTGTAAAGATGATACTCTAGCTCCTGTTTTTTTAGTTAAGGCAGGTCAGGTTTCTCAATCAATAAAAAAATACACTCAAGCTCAATCTTTTTTTAAAAAATGTATTGATGAGTTTCCTGATTTTAAGAGTAGAGGAGCGGCTATGTTTTTATTAGCCCAATTGTATGACGATGCATCTATTTTAAATAATGAGTCAGATGCTAGAACATTATATCATCAAATTATAAGAGAATATCCTGACAGTCCTTATGCAAATGATGCCAAAGCTTGTATAAAAAACTTAGGGAAATCTGACGAAGAATTAATTCAGGAATTTTTAAAGAAAAATAAGTAGTTTAATTTTTGAATTAGAATTTAGGACAAGAAACTACAACGCGTTTCGTTTTTTTCTTTTTTTGTTTACACATTTGATAAGAAAGCGTTAATTCGTGGGCACCTCTGGTTAAATTGGTTAGTTTTGAAATTGTGATATCATAACTATATCCAATATTTAAACGGTCTTGTTGAAATCCAATAAGAAATGCCATAGCATCATTATTACTGTACCCTGGTTTATAAGCTTTAAGCCCTGGTATACCTCTATACCAAATTCCAAAGTTTATGACATATTGAGAATAATATACTCCAATATCAAATTGATCAAACTCTCCTTGACCTCTGTAATTCATTACAAGAGAAGTATATTTTTTTAAGTCAGGATCTTTTTCGTCTGGATTTAAAGAAAATTTACCTCCACCATGAACGCTATATTTTATTGGTAATATAACGCCATCACTTCCGTAAAAGGATTCATTTGGTTTGTTGAGATGATAAAAAGAAACACCCAGCCAATATTTTGATGTGTAAATTAAACCTCCAGCACCAATATCAAAAAATGCTTTTGATTGAGTAGGAGTTTCAACAGTAGCAACAGAACTAGCTCCTGTATTTCCTCCTCTGGCTAATTGATCACCAAAAAGTAATTTATTAAAATTAATACTTTTTATTGTAACCCCAGGTTGAATGCCTCCACGAACAGAAAAAGTTTTATTTATTTTAGCTTCATAGGCAAATGATGGATTTATAATGGTTGTTCTTAATCCACCTGTTCCAGCATCATCAACTCCAAACTGCAAACCGATTCCTAAATTCTGTTTTTCTAAATAATGGTCCATCGACAATAAATAGGATTGATATGTTTTATTAATCCCAGGCCATTGATTTCTGTAGGCTAATGAAACTCTTGAACAAACATTAGCACCAGTAAAAGCTGGATTAAGATAGAGAGGAGAAGCATAGAATTGTGTAAAATGCATATCCTGACCAACCAAAGATGTCGCTCCAATAGAAAAATATATTATGGATATTAATTTAAAAAATCTAGTCACGTCTAATTCTATCTAAGTAAAGTTACATCGCCTGTTTTATTGAACTCTTTACCGTTGTTTAATTTAACAAATGCTTTCCAAACATATACACCTACTTGACAAATTTTTTCTCTATAATATCCGTCCCATCCTTGCTTAATATCTTCAGTTTCGAAAATTAATTCACCCCAACGATTAAATATTTGAAATTTGTATTCTATCACGCCCGAAGTATACGGAAAAAATATGTCATTATCTAAATTTCCTGGAATGTAATATCCACCAGATGGTCCATCTGAATTAGGAGTAAATGCATTTGGGAAAACAACATCTGCATCTGTAGTAATTTTTACTTCTGCAGTATCAGAACATCCGTATTGAGAAGTTGCAATTAATTGAACGGTATAAATTCCTACAGCGGTATAATTATGATTCGGACTAAACAATGTTGAAGAAGAACCATCGCCAAAATTCCAGTTGTAAGATACTGCACCTGTAGAAAGATTTGTGCAACTTAATACATCGTAAGGTAAATTAAGTAAATAGGAGTTTACTGAAAAAGCAGCAACTGGATAAGGATATGCACTAATCACAATTGGAGCTCCAGCATTATTATTTGTACAACCGCCTGTTGTAGTTACCGTTAAGGTTACAGAATAAGTTCCGGGAGTCGTGTAAATATGAGTAGGATTTTGAGCATTAGAAGATGTACCATCCCCAAAATTCCATGTCCAGCCAGTAATAGGATCATTAGAATTCCCAGAAATAGAATTGTCAAAGAAATTCATTGGAGTTGGAACGCAAGATAATGTGCCACTAGGAGTAACCGACATAGTAGGAGGCGGGTTAAATAAAACACTTACAGAATCTACAACGGATGTGCCACAAGCATTTGTTACGGTGACGATGTATGTTGTAGGTTGTAAAGGAATTGTTACAAATGCTCCAGGACCACTTCCTAATCCATTATTCCATGTATATGTTAAGGGACCAGTTATTCCAGTAGTTGTGGCATAAATAGTTGTTCCTTGTCCTGGACAAATAGGTGTTAATCCAATCGCATCAATATTAGCACCAGTTAAATCATAAACAACAGCTGTTACTGTATCTGCAATACCTGCACATCCATTTTGATCAAAAGCAACAACGGTGTAATTAGTTGTGACAGTAGCTGGATTAATGGTTAAAGTTCCTGAATTTATAATTCCACCTGGTTGCCAAGCATAATAATATCCGCCTGCACCTCCTGCTGCTGCTGAAACAACTGCTCCCGATTGATTAAAACAAATAGTGTCATTTAATCCAGCAATGGTTGTTATTTGACTGGGTTGTGTTAATGTTACACTATTTGAATTAGTACAGCCGTTTGCATCAGTAATAAAAACAGAATAAGAACCGCTACCTAAATTAGAGGCTGTACTTCCATTTTGAACAGGAGTACTGGTCCATGTATAAGTATAAGGAGAAGTTCCTCCACTCACAGCCACAGAAGAACTACCAGTTCCATTAAAACATAAAGGATTTACGGCGCTACTAATAGTAGAAGATAGAACAGTTGGTTGTGTCACATTCATTGAAATGACAGAAGTACAAAAATGAGAATCACTTGCTATTACAGTATATCCACCAGCTGGTACATTTGTAATTGTTGGTCCAGTGCCTGATGGAGACCATGAATATGTATAATTAGGCGTGCCTCCTGTTGCATCTACAGTAATAGAACCATTGGAACCATTAAAGCACGAAACATTTACGATTGTATTTATTGAAATAGCCACAGGTGCAGGCTGAGAAATGTTTACTGTAATTGTACTCAAACAGCCTCTAGCGTCTGTTACATTTGCTGTATAAACACCAGCAGTTAATTGAGAAGCCGTAGTAGTAGTTCCTCCATAAGGAAGCCAATTTATAGAATAAGGAAGTGTACCTAGTGTGATGTTAATAGTAGCTGCTCCTTCATCTCCTCCAAAACAAGAATCATTTAATGTTGATGTTAATGTAAGAGAAGGACTTGGAACGTTTACTAAAGTTGTTGTGAGTGTTTTAATACAACCGTAAGAATCGGCAGCTGATAAGGTGTATGTGTTTGGTAAAAGACCACCTATTGTTGAAGTACTGGCCGCTACAGGACTCCATGTATAAGTATATGGACCAGTACCGCCTGATATTTGAGAAGAAATAGAACCGTTAGCTAATCCACAAGCTGGATGAATGACACTTAAACTTCCAGTAACAGGAGTAGGAGAAGAGATAATAACGGAAACATTTGTTTGACAATTGTTAGCATCATTTACAGTTACAAAGTAAGTTCCAGGATTTAAAGAGTTGGCTGTTTGTCCTGTACCTCCAGATGGACTCCAAGAATAAGTATATCCAGCAGTTCCTCCAACAGGAGTTACAGTGGCTGTTCCATCAGAACCTCCTGAACAACTTGTAGGAACACTATTTGCTGTTGCTGATAGTGCAAGTGTTGGTTGTAAAACAGAGACGGTTGTAGTTGTTGTACAATTTTTAAAATCAGTAACATTAACAGTATAAGTTCCTAATGATAAACCGCCTATTGTTGATCCATTTACACTCATTGGCATCCAATTATAACTATAAGGAGCTGTACCTCCTGTAGCAATCGCAGAAGCCGTTCCATTATTTCCCCCAAAACAAGAAACAGCCGTTGAAGTAGCAGAAGCTGCCAGAGCAGCTGTTGGTTGTGAAATGGAATAGGTAGCAGTGTGAATACAATTATTGATATCTCTAACTTGAACGGAATAAGTTCCAATACTTAAGCCAGATACCACAGAGCCTGTGGTTGCTCCTGGTAACCAAGTATAAGTATAACTTGGATTTCCACCTCCTGCTGTTACTGTTGCTGAACCATTGCTTCCTCCAAAACAACTAACATTTGTAGTTAAAATATTACTAAAGATTTGAGTTGGTTGAACTATAGTTGGACTTATAGCGCTAGTTAAACAACCATTAGCTGCTGTAATGCTAACAGTATACGTTCCAGCAGAAAGTCCAGTGGCTGTTTGTAAATTTCCACCGCTGGGTGACCATGTAAATGTAAAAGGACCAGTTCCACCAGTAACACTTGCAGTTGCAGTTGCATTTGATCCGCCAAAACAACTTACACTTGTTGTAGATGCCACCGTTACAATTGGTCCAGGATTATTTCCTACACTTTGAGATGTTACAGCAGAACAGTTATTTGCATCATTTACAGTAACAGAATACATACCTGATAATAATCCTACTGCTGTACTATTTGTTCCTCCTGTTGGTGTCCAAGAATAGGTATAAGTTCCAGTTCCGCCAGTAGCTGAAACTGATGCTTGACCGTTAGCTGCACCACAGTTAGAATTGATACTACCAGTAGTTAAAACAACTGCCGTAGGTTGTATTACTGTAACTGTAGCTGTAGTTACACAATTTTGTATATCAGTAACAATAGATGTATATGTACCAGCACTTAAATTTGAAATAGTTTGACCGCTGATGCTACCTGGATTCCAGTTATACATATAAGGACTTGTGCCACCACTAGCAATAGAATTAGCCGAACCATTGTTTCCTGAGAAACAAGATACTGATGATGAAGAGATAGAAATGCTTAAAGCGGCTGTTGGTTGTGTGATAGCATAAGTTGCAGTATGAACACAATTATTGGCATCTGTAATTTGAACGGAATAACTACCAGAGCTTAAGCTTGTGACTACCGAACCAGTAGTAGAACTAGGAAACCATGTGTAAGTATAACCAGGAGTACCACCCATAGCTGTAACTGTTGCTGAACCATTTGTTCCAGCAAAACAAGTAACGTTACTTGTTAAAATTGTTTCGGTAATAGGAGGTGGCTCTAGAATAGAAGGACTAGTAATAGCCGTAGAAATACAACCATTAGCATCTTCTGCCATGATGTAATATGTTCCTGCTGTTAAACCTGTAGCGGTTGTTCCGTTACCTCCAGTTGGAAACCATGTATAAGTGATTGGAGCCAAACCACCAAGAATACTTGCAGTAGCCGATCCATCACTACCTCCATTACAACTAACATGTACGATCGAAAAAATACTAGCATTTGGTCCTCCAGAATCATCAACATCTAATAATTCCATTGCAGTACAATTGTTTGCATCAGTTACAGTTACCGAATAAACTCCTGCGGCTACACCTGTTGTAACAGAGTTAGTTCCTCCTGATGGCATCCAAGAGTATGTGTAAGGCCCAATACCTCCAGTAACAGAAACAGAGCCTATTCCATTTGGGTTTCCACATGTTGAGTTTGTACTTGTAGTAACAGGTAAAATTGGAGCTGGTTGAGTAACAAATACTGTATTTGTTGTAACACAACCGTTTAAGTCAGTCGCCGTAACACTGTAAGTTCCTGAACTTAAATTAGGAACTACAGAACCAGTAAAAGCTCCAGGCATTAATTCGTAGCTATATGTTGGAGTACCTCCAGATGCTGCAGAAGTAACAGAACCGTTTGTTCCACCATTACAAGTGGTTGATGTCGACGATAATGACACCATCAAAGGAGCTGTTGGTTGAGAAATTGCAACCGTATTTTGTACTAAACAGTTATTATTATCCGTGATAGATATTGTATAGGTGCCAGCGGATATATTAAATAATGCATTTGTTGTTGCGCCTCCAGGTGTCCAAGAATATGTATAATTTGGTGTTCCACCAGAAGGTGTAGCTCCAATAGAACCATTATTTCCACCAAAACAACTTACGTTTATTTGATCAACGAAACTCACTACCAAAGGAGTTGGTTCTGTGATAGTAGCAGTCGCCATTGCAGGACAACCATTTCCATCGGTTATAATTACAGTATATGTTCCACTAGCCTGATTTGTTATAGACGCTGTTGTTTGACCTCCAGGCAGCCAAGAGTATGTATAAGAAGGCGTTCCGCCAGATTGCGTTGCCGATGCAGAGCCATTATTTAAATAATTACAAGTTTCGTCAATCGCAGTAGCATTTGCTATTAAGAGAGTTGGTTCTGTGATTATAACGGTATTACTTGCTGTACAACTAAAGCTATCAGTTACAGTAAGAGAGTATGTACCTGCAATTAATCCAGACACATTTTGAGAAGTTGAAGTATTTGGACTCCAGCTAAAAGTATAACCTGGTGTACCTCCTGAAATACTTGATGAAACAGCACCATTACTTCCGCCAAAACAAGAAACGTTTGTTGGAGTAAAAGCAATAGCAATTGGTAAAGGTTGTGTTACTGTATAAGTATAATTTTTCACACAACCATTAGCATCTGTAACTGTTACAGAATAATTTCCAGCTGGTAAATTTGAAACAGAAGAAGTCGTTGCTCCTGCTGCTGACCAAAAATAAGTATAAGGAGAAATACCACCACTTGGTGTTATTGAAATAATACCATCACTTCCCGCATTACAAGAAACATTTGTAATAGTAGATGTTGTAATGATATCTGTAGGTTGAGTAATAATAACAGTATTAGTTGCAACACAAGAATTATTGTCTGTTACGGATACTGTATAAGTTCCAATTGGAATATTATTAATTGTAGAGGTTGTAACTCCTCCAGGAGACCAAGAATATGTATAATTAGGTGTGCCTCCAGATACACTTGCACTAACACTTCCATCACTGCCTCCAAAACAACTTACATTAATTTGGTTTGTAAAATTTACTACCAATGGAGTAGGTTCAGATATTGTAGCGACAGCGGTTGCTGGGCATCCGTTACCATCCGTTACAGTTACTGTATATGTTCCGCTAGCTTGGTTTATAATTGAAGCGGTTGTTTGCCCTCCAGGTTGCCAAGAATATGTATAAGAAGGAGTACCTCCAGTTTGTGAGACAGATGCAGAGCCATTGTTTAAATAATCACATGTTTCATTGGTTATACTTGTTGTTGCAACTAATAAAGTTGGTTGAGTAATGGCAACAGTGGTAATAGCAGTACAGTTAAAATTATCAGTAATTGTTAGAGTGTAATTACCGGCCGATAGCCCTGTTGCATTTTGAGAAGTTGAACCACCTGGCAACCAAGTAAAAGAATAAGGAGAAGTACCACCTGAAACGGTAGTAGTAACGGCTCCATTAGTTCCATTAAAGCATGATACATTTGTTGGTACTAATGTATGAGTTATTGGCAACGGTTGAGTAATTGTGAAAGTAGATGTATTTATACAACCATTAGCGTCTGTTACAACTCCAGTGTAACTACCAGATGATAGTGCTGTGACAGAAGATGTTGTTTGTCCTCCAGGTGACCAAGAGTAGGTGTATGGTGTTGTTCCTCCAGCTGCTGTTAAAGCAATAGAACCAGTGGAAGAACCAAAACAGTTTACATTAGCTACAGAAGAGCTAGCTGCTAAAATAGGTGGCTGATTAATTGTAACCGTAGTTTGAAAAGTACAACCTATCCCATCTTGCACTGTAACAGAATAAGTACCTATAGGTAAATTACTAATAGATGATGTTGTTTGTGTAGGTGCTGTATTCCATAAATAAGTATATGGTGCAATACCGCCACTTAAATTAATATTGGCGGTTCCATTACTTCCACCAAAACAACTAACATTTGTAACACTTGGTGTTGCAATTCCTGTAAATGGGAGATATGATATTTTAACGGTATCTGTTTTAGGAGGACAGGTTCCGTTTCCTGTAGTTGTTAAAATTAAATTTGCTGATCCACTAGCTAATTCAGAAGGAGAGGGAGAGTAAGTTAAGTTAGATAAGGTTGTATTATTTGGTGAAAAAGTTCCCGTGCCTCCTGACCAAATTCCCCCGCTAGCTCCAGTAACACTTCCATTTAAAGTAGCTAAAGGGCTTTGTATACATTTGGTTTGATTTGGACCCGCATTAGCTGTAATAGCTACAGAAAAGGCGGTAACGGTTACTTGATTAAAAACAGGTGGACAGCCAGATCCATCTGTGAGTTGTACATTATAGGTTCCAACCCCCACATTAATGGTTTGAGAAGGATTCACGTTGTTCCACAAATAACTATAAGGAGGGGTTCCGCCTGAACCATTTGCGGTTAAAGTTGTAGATGTTTGACCAAAACAAATAGTTGGGTTTATAGGAATAATATTTACAGCAAGAGTAGGATTGAAATAAACTCTAATTGTGTCGCAAATAGTATTGAAATTACATTGAGAAGCTGGTTGACCACAAACTACATAATCTACAAAAGGAGGCGGAGAACCAGAAGCTGTTACTGTTGGAGACACACAAGTAGAACAGGATAAGTAGCTATTATAGGCGCCAGGGGCTCCTGGAAAAACAGAACTCCAAGATATAGTTGATGGATTAAATCCTGTAGCGGTTATTTGTTTGGAACATCCATCATTAATGGTTGCATCTGTTCCGCCAACTGCTGCAGGAATGGATGTAATAGCATAGGTATTTGCATTGTTGCCTGGTTTACAAAAAGTTAAAATGTGTGGTCCAACACCTGATAAACAAATTGGTTGTCCAACTGGGGTAGGAGGTAATGCGCAGCCAATTTGGTATTCTAAAGCTCCAGAAGGAACAGCACCAGATGCGAAGGTAAAGGTGATACCAGCCGCCATCGGATCAAGTGTAATTACAAATTTTATACATCTTGGATTTTGTCCACAGCAACCACCATCTCTAACTGTATTAGGGCTTATCCATGTGCCGCTTGGGTTTCCGGTAAGATTTACCGTAAATGTTGGAGTTGTTGGGTCGCATTGAGCGTTCAGATATAATGGAAAAATTATAAATGTTAATATTATATTAAGTAGTGTAGGGCGCATACAATATTTCTTTTCTGGTGTTACGATAAATATAAATAAAAGGTTTCCCTATTCTTTATATTTAAATTAACAAACTATTAAGATATTATAATGAATGAGTGAACGAATATTTTTAAATTATTTATCTAATCGGATTTCTTGACTCATTTCATAGGATTCTGTTGTTCCTGATAATGTAAAAGGCTTACTGTAAGGCTTATAACCTGTTTTTTCCACGGTTATTTGATATTTTTTAGCTGGTTTTAAAATTAAAAAATATTTCCCATCTTTTGAGGGAGTGGAAGTGGCAATTATTTCCTTAGTACTTAAATCTATCACAGAAATGTTTGTATTTGAAAAATCTTGAGAAGAAGGATAAGGATTATCGTTAAAAATTATTTTGCCTTTAACTAATACATTTAACTCCCCATGCGCTTGATTTTTTAATGATTGATAATATTTATTTAATACTTCCTGATTAGGGTCTGTTGACTCATCATCAAAGAAAGAAGATATTTCTTCCATTAGTGCTTGAATTTCTTGAGGAGTTGGATTGTCTTTATCTAAAACTTCTTCAATTTTTTTAAGTAATCGTTCAATTAATATTTTATTTAAATTCTGAGATTTTAATCTAGCAAGTTCGGCATTTTCTTTCTCTTCTTCAGTTTTACTTTTCTTTTTATTAAATTTAAAACTAAGCATGATTTCATGACTCAATCCAGAATATTTATTAATACTTCCTGTGATATAATCATAGCAATACCCAATAGAGAGTTGTTTAAATAAGGTTACACCAAGATTTAATCCAATTGCATAATCATTTTTATAAGTTGCTCCAACCCAAAATTTGTTTTTCCATTCAACATTCAAATTTGCATCATATTGTAATGGAGCACCAGGTAAATAACGTGTTAATAGTTGAGGAGAGATAGAAATATCTGTTTTTTTAGGAAGTATAAATTTGTATTTTAATGATCCAATATAATGACGACTTTGAGTGTAAAAAGTTCGAGAATCATTAAATGAAACATAATTAATTTTATTATTTGCAATTTGTGGGGCAGCAAAACCTATTTCAAGTCCTTTGGCAACAAAAGCTAATCCTGCATTAGCATCAAAAGTTGTTTTGTTTTGAGAATTTATAAATAGTGAAGGATCGTTTGGATTTTCAATACTTGCTTTTGAATAATCAATAGACTGATTAATAGCTCCAACAGATAAACCTAATTGTAAAAATATTTTTTCTTTAAAACGAATTTTATATGAATAAGAAACATTTCCTCCTACGCGACTATTCACTCCTTTTCTATCACTACTAATTACAACACCAAGACCTGTGTTTTTATTAATAATATTTCCATCAAAAGTTAATAAGTTGTATTGAGGACCTCCTTTAAAACCAGACCATTGAGTATGATTGATGAGCATTAAATGAGGAGCTTCGTCGATTCCTGTAAATGCAGGATTATAAACCATTGGTTTATAAAAATAGTGATTAAACATAGCGACTTGTTGAGCTTTCAAGGCTCCAATCACTAAAACAAACACTATGATTGTTAATACTTTTTTCATACCTCTATTACTTGTTTCTCAAAATATCTAAAGATCCTTTAAACACATTGCCAGATTCTCCTATTTTGATCACATAAAAATAAGTACCATCAGGTAATGAAACATTATTATACGTTCCTTGCCAATCATTTTTATATCCCTTTTGATTAAATACAGTATTGCCGTATATATTATAAACACTTACTTCATTATCTGGGTAAAATTGAATGTTTTCTATATACCAATTATCATTAATGCCATCACCATTAGGCGTAAATACATTAGTTATTTTACCATCAAATACAATTGGTAAAACGGTAATTAAAACAGAGTCTGAATTTAAACAGGAATTACCATCAGTGATAGTTAATATATAGTTAGTTGTAATAGTTGGTGTAGCAATAGGATTTAAAATTCCATTGTTAGTTAATCCCGAAGATAATGGCAACCATAATACAGTTCCAGTTCCAGAGCCATTTAATGTTACAGATTGTCCAATACTAATAGTGGTGTCTGTTCCAGCATTTACAGTGTTTTGAGGAAGGACTGTTATTTTTAATGAAGCAGTACTGTCAATAGAACAGGTAGGGCTTTGCACGACAGCTTTAAATAGAGTTGTTTGTGTTAAACCTGATGTTACTAAGGTATTTGTTGTATTACTGATGTTATTCCAATTTACACCATTGTTTGTTGATGAAAGCCAATTCAAAATATTTCCAACACTGCCATTTAAAGTTAACGTATTTGTATTTGTGAAATAACATACGGTATTAGAGGTAGCTGAACTTAATGAACCACTAACGGTTTGAGGGTTTATAGTAAAGCTTGCTATTGAGGAGGTGTCTTGTAAACAAAAAATGCTATTTTGCACAATAGCACGATATAATGTGTTTTGTGTGATATTTGAATAAGCTAATGATGTTGTTGTGTTGGTAATATCTAACCAAGAAGAGCCAGCGGTTGTAGAGCTTTGCCATTTTAAAACATTACCTGTATTTCCTGTTAAATTTAATGTTCCTGTGCCTGAGCTTCCACAGAAAGAACCTCCACCAATAATAGTTCCTCCTACAGTAGGAAGATAAATGGTAATGCAAGCAATAGTAGATGTATCAGAAGGGAAAGAACCATTTTTCACAACGGCTCTATAGCAGGTGGTTTGTTTTAAATTAAAATAACTTTGGCTACTAAACGTGTTACTATTGTTTGTCCAAGTAGTTCCTCCGTTGGTAGAGTATTGCCAAGTGGTAACGTTCCCAACATAACCAGTAATAGATATAAATCCAGAATTAAATGTGTCACAATAAGTATTAGCTCCTGATGCAATTCCTCCAACAGATTGGGCACTTACTTTAGCCGCAAGAATAAAAAAGAAGATAAATAGCACTATTTTTTTATATAAGAACATGCAAATAGCTTTTTTAGAATTACACGATTAAGTTACGGATTAATTTTTATTTTTCGTTGAACTTTTAAAAATATTATACAGATAATAAGGCTAATAATTATTTAAGTATTAGTTAATATATAAATATGATTTCAATAAAAAAACCGATACATTTTTGTATCGGTTTTTTATACGTTGAATTATAATTTATTAAGCTTCTGTTGCAATTAAATTAGGATCAACCATAATTCGACCACAGTGCTCACAAACTAAAATCTTTTTGTTCATTCTAATGTCTAATTGTTTTTGTGGTGGGATTTTATTAAAACATCCACCGCAAGCATCACGCTCAACTGGAACAACCGCTAAACCATTACGAGTGTTAGCACGAACTCTTCTGTAAGCATTTACTAATCTCTCTTCAATTCCATCAGTTGCTTTTTCAGACGCTTTCATTAATTCTTTTTCGTCTTTCTCTGTTTCAGCAATAATTTCGTCTAATTCAGACTTTTTTAATTTCAAATCTTTCTTACGCTCAGAAAAATCATGTTGAGATTTTTCAACGATTTCAGATTTTGATTCGATAGCGAATTTATATTCTTTTAAACGTTTTTCAGCTAATTGAATTTCTAAATTTTGGAACTCAATTTCTTTAGTAATTGCATCGTATTCACGATTGTTTCTTACTTTTCCTTGTTGAGCTTCGTATTTTTTGATATTAGCTTTGAAGTCTTTAATTGCTTGAGTTTTCTCAGCAACTTGCTCTTCTAATTCTTTTAACTCTTGAGATAAATTATTTACACGAGTCTCTAAACCAGCAACGCTATCTTCTAAATCTTGAACTTCAAGAGGTAACTCTCCACGAACCGTACGGATACGATCAATTTTGGAATCGATAATTTGTAATTCATATAAAGCACGAAGTTTTCCTTCGATAGATGCATCAATTTTTTCTTTGATTTTAGCGCACATAGTTTAAAAATAATTAACTGGGTTAGTGTTTGTTTCCGTTAAATAGCTTGCAAAAGTAGGAAATTTATTTGATATAATCTCATAAAAAATTTCAGGAGTAAATTGCTCACTTTCATAATGACCGATATCAGCTATCAAAATTTGGTTTTCTGCATCAAAAAACTCATGATATTTAAAGTCTGAACTAATGTAAATATCTGATTTTGAATTTATTGCATTTTTTAATAGGAAACTTCCACTGCCACCACAAAGCGCCACTTTTTTTATAGATTTATTTAATAACGGCGTATGTTTGATAAGTTTTAACATAAAAACGGACTTTAAACACTCCAAAAACTCAATTTCTGAGACTGGTTTTTCTAATTCGCCAATCATTCCTGAACCAATATTTTGGTAGGTATTTTCTAATTGATAAATATCGTAAGCAACTTCTTCGTAAGGATGATTTTGTTTAAGTGCAGAAATAATTTGAGATTCGTTAATGGTTTCAAAAATTAATTCTAAACGGGTTTCTTTTTCTAAACTTAATTTTCCTTTTTCTCCAATAAAAGGCTTTGAATTTTCATTTCCTCTAAAACTGCCAGTTCCCTCTAAAACAAAACTGCAACTATCGTAATTACCAATATTACCAGCACCTGCATTAAATAAACTGTTTTGTACTTGACCCAAATGTGTAGCAGGCACAAAAGTGACTAACTTTTTTAAAAGCGATTTTTTAGGCGCTAAAATGTGTGTGTTTATTAATCCTAATTTATTAGCTATTTTTTTATTCACCCCAAGTTTCACATTATCTAAATTTGTGTGACAAGCATAAATAGCAATGTTATTTTGAATAGCTTTAATAATCGTTCTTTCTACATAATTATTACCATTTATTTTTTTTAAACCGCTAAATATGATGGGGTGATGAGCAATAATTAAATTACATTTTTTTTGAATAGCTTCTTCTACAACAGCTTCGGTGCAATCTAAACAAAGGATGGCGCCTGTTACTTCTTGTTCTTTGTTTCCCGTTAATAAACCACAATTATCATAAGATTCTTGATAGGCTAGGGGAGCAAATTTTTCTATTTCGGTAATAATTGTTTTTAAAATCATGTTGTAAATATTGTTTTTTTAATTGAAACTCTCTGTGTCTCAGTGGTGAATTACTTCATCACTTCTTTATATCTCGAACAGCTTACTAAATGGTCGTTTACCATACCAGCAGCTTGCATGTAGGCATAGCAAATAGTAGAGCCTACAAAGGTGAAGCCTCGTTTCTTTAAAGCCTTACTCATCTCATCCGATTCGGTACTAGTAGCCCTAATTTCTGAGGATTGTTTGACCTTTGTTACAATAGGTTTATTGTTTACAAACTGCCAAATATATTTATCGAACGAACCGTACTCTTTTTGAATTTCTATGAAAGCTTTAGCATTTTTAATGGTACCTGTAATTTTTAATTTGTTTCGAATAATACCTTCATTTTGCATTAATTCTAATACTTTTGCTTCATCAAATTTGGCTACTTTTTTTACATCAAAATTGGCAAAGGCTTTTTTAAAGTGCTTGCGTCTATGTAAAATAGTTTTCCAACTTAATCCTGCTTGAAAAGAATCTAATACAATAAATTCGAAATGTTTTTTATCATCATGAACAGGTGTTCCCCATTCTGTATCATGATAGTGAAGCATTTGCTCGTCGTTAGCTGGCCAGGTACATTGCATTTTAGATAGTTATAAGTGTTGAGTTATAAGTTTTAAGTTAAAAAGTAAATATAAAAACTAAGAACAAGTAACTAGAAACTTTTTTAACTTTACAATAAAATTAAACATATTATGGGAATCGAAGAAAAAATTAATGCAGATGTAAAAGCATCAATGTTAGCAAAAGATGCTAAACGTTTAGAAGCTGTGAGAGCAATAAAATCAGTTATTTTATTATTAAAAACATCTCCTGAAGGTTTAACAGAAGAAAGTGCTTTAAAAGCAATTCAAAGAGAATATAAAAAACGTAAAGAAACTGCTGAAATATACACACAACAAAACCGTGCTGATTTAGCCGCAGATGAAATTGCTCAAGCATTAGTTATGGAAGAATACTTACCAAAGCAATTATCAGAAGACGAAATTAAAGCGATTGTAAAAAATGCTATTACTGAGTCTGGTGCTACGTCAGCAGCTGATATGGGTAAGGTAATGGGAGCCGCTAATAAAGTAATTGCAGGTAGAGCCGATGGTAAATTAGTATCTCAAATAGTTAAAGAATTATTAGGATAAATTTTATCTAATAATGTTTAAATAAAAAAGCCTCAGATTTATCTGAGGCTTTTTTTATTATTGGTTATCTTCTTTTTTCTTTTTGGCTTTTTGCTTTACTGTTTTTACAGTAATTTCTTTCTTGTCAGTATCATAATCTATTTCAATTTGATCTCCTTCAGATAAATTACTTTGAATAATTTCTTCAGCCATAGGATCCTCCAAATACTTTTGGATAGCACGTTTTAATGGACGCGCGCCGTATTGAGCATCATAACCTTTCTCAACAATAAAGTCTTTAGCAGCATCAGTTATTTTAATTGTATAACCAAGGTTATTAACTCTGCCAAATAAACCGTTTAATTCAATATCAATAATTTTGTGAATGTCTGCTTTATCTAAAGAGTTAAACATAATCACATCATCAATACGATTTAAGAACTCAGGAGCAAAGGCTTTTTTCAAAGCATTTTCAACTACGCCTTTATTCATTTCAGCTTCGCTATCAACTCTTGTTTGAGTTCCAAAACCTACACCCGTACCAAACTCTTTTAATTGACGAGCGCCAATATTAGAAGTCATAATAATGATGGTATTTTTGAAATCAATTTTGCGGCCTAAGCTGTCTGTTAACTGTCCATCATCTAATACTTGTAATAACATATTAAATACATCTGGATGTGCTTTTTCGATTTCATCTAATAACACAACAGAGTAGGGACGACGACGAACTTTTTCAGTTAATTGTCCACCTTCTTCGTAACCAACATATCCTGGAGGCGCTCCAATTAAACGAGTCACGGCAAATTTTTCCATGTACTCACTCATATCAATTCTAATTAAAGCTTCATCATTATCAAATAAATGTTTCGCTAAAATTTTTGCTAATTGAGTTTTACCAACACCTGTAGGACCTAAGAAAATAAATGAACCAATTGGTTTATTAGGATCTTTTAATCCAGCGCGGTTACGTTGAATTGCTTTTACTACTTTCTTTAAAGCTTCATCTTGGCCAATTACTTTACCTTGTAATTGTTCTACCATTTTCACTAATTTCTCACCTTCGTTTTGAGAAATACGTTGAACAGGAACTCCACTCATCATCGATACAACCTCAGCAACGTTATCTTCGGTAACAGTTACACGGTTCATCTTCGTTTCTTCTTCCCAAGCTTTTTTAGCAGCATCTAATTGTGCTTGTAACTGTTTTTCAGTATCGCGTAATTTAGCAGCCTCTTCATATTTTTGAGAACGAACGACTTGATTTTTTAGTTCCTTAATATCTTCCATTTTTTTCTCTAACTCCAATACATTTTCAGGTACTGTAATGTTAGTGATATGAACACGAGAACCAGCCTCATCTAAAGCATCAATCGCTTTATCTGGTAAATGTCTGTCCGTTAAATAACGAGCCGTTAATGTTACACAAGCTTTAATTGCTTCTGGCGTGTAAGTTACATTATGATGATCTTCGTATTTAGATTTGATGTTAGATAAAATTTGTAACGATTCTTCCTGAGTAGCAGGTTCAATAATTACTTTTTGGAAACGACGCTCTAAAGCTCCATCTTTTTCGATATGTTGACGGAACTCATCTAAAGTTGTAGCACCAATACATTGGATTTCTCCACGAGCTAAAGCTGGTTTAAACATGTTACTAGCATCCATACTTCCGCTAGCACCACCTGCACCAATAATGGTATGAATTTCGTCAATAAATAAAATCACATCTGGATTTTTTTCTAACTCATTCATCACCGCTTTCATACGTTCTTCAAACTGTCCACGGTATTTAGTACCAGCTACTAAAGATGCTAAATCTAAAGTCACTACACGTTTTCCAAATAATACACGAGATACTTTGCGTTGAACAATACGTAATGCTAAACCTTCAGCCACAGCAGATTTACCCACACCTGGCTCACCAATTAAAATTGGGTTATTCTTTTTACGACGAGATAAAATTTGAGACACACGCTCAATTTCTTTTTCACGACCAACAACAGGATCTAATTTTCCGTCCTCTGCCATTTTCGTTAAATCTCTACCAAAGTTATCTAATACTGGAGTTTTAGATTTTGAATCGCCTGGCTTTTTAGAAGCACCAGCTCCTCCGCTACCAAATGATTCTTCATTTTCATCATCATCTCCAGCTGTTGAATTTTCAATTCTGTGTGGGTTTTCCATATATCCTTCTAGTTCTAATTTAACGGCATTATAATCCACACCAAGTTTTGCTAATGCTTTAGTTACAACATTATCATTATCTTTTAAAATACACATTAAAAGATGCTCTGTACCAATTTGAGGCGCTTTAAAAACCTTAGCTTCTAAATAAGTTAACTTTAAGGTTTTTTCGGCTTGTTTTACCAATGGTATATTGGCAAGGTTATTCACCTTACGTAATGATACAGGTAAACTTTGTTCAATTTGTTTTCTAAAATCTTGAATATTAATTCCTAAGTTTTTTAGCATTTTAATACCAACTCCTTCGCCATCGCGAATCATGCCAAGCATCAAATGTTCAATTCCAATATAATCATGCCCTAGTCTTAGTGCTTCTTCTCGGCTAAACGTTATCACGTCTTTTACGCGCTGTGAAAATTTTGCTTCCATAAATTTATAGTTCTTTGTTAAGTTCTAAACATAATTAATGCCACAATCAAAAGTAACCGATAATGGCAGTTTTAGTTCTTTTTTGGCGCCTTTTTTTTAACATTGAAACTGTTAATAACTCTACAACTAAATTACTGATTAAATAGGTATTTTCAAAGCCTATTAGTAATTTTTGGAAATCGGTATTTGTTGGTTTTTAAGACAAAAAAATAACTGACATTATTTCTGAAATACCTAAATAGAATTATAAAAGTTTAAAAACATAAAAAAAGAATATGAGCGGAGAGAAAATTATCCCAATTAACATTGAAGAGGAAATGAAAACAGCCTACATCGATTATTCGATGTCGGTTATTGTATCGCGTGCGTTACCTGATGTAAGAGATGGTTTAAAACCTGTACACCGTCGTGTGTTATATGGAATGTTAGATTTAGGAGTATTACACAATCGTCCTTATAAAAAGTCAGCCCGTATTGTTGGGGAGGTTTTAGGAAAGTACCATCCACATGGAGATACTTCGGTATATGACACTATGGTGCGTATGGCTCAAGACTGGAGCTTACGTTACATGTTGGTAGATGGTCAAGGAAACTACGGTTCTATTGATGGTGATCCACCAGCAGCGATGCGTTATACAGAAGCTCGTTTACGTAAAATTACAGAAGAGATGTTGAACGACATCGAAAAAGACACTGTTGATTTTCGCCCTAACTTTGACGACTCTTTGACAGAGCCTACAGTTCTTCCTTCTCGTATTCCAAACTTATTAATGAATGGTGCTTCAGGTATTGCTGTTGGTATGGCAACCAATATGGCTCCTCACAACTTAACCGAAGTTATTAATGGTATTTTGGCTTATATCGATGACAATAATATTGACATTGATGGTTTAATGAAACATATTAAAGCTCCTGATTTTCCAACTGGAGGAACTATTTATGGTTACGAAGGAGTTAAGGATGCGTTCCGTACAGGTCGTGGACGTGTGATGATGCGTGCCAAAGCAAGCATTGAACCAGTAAATAACCGTGAGCGTATTATCGTGACTGAAATTCCATTTCAGATTAATAAGGCAGAAATGATTAAGCGTCAGTGGGAACTTTGTAACGAGAAAAAAATTGAAGGTATTACCGAAATTCGTGATGAGAGTAACCGTGAAGGAATGCGTATTGTTTATGAATTAAGAAGCGACGCTATTTCAAATGTTGTATTAAATAATTTATATAAATACTCAGCACTACAAACTTCATTTTCAATCAATAATGTTGTTTTAGTAAAAGGTCGTCCTGAGATGTTGAATCTTAAGGATATGATTTTTCACTTTGTTGAGCACCGTCATGATGTCATTGTTCGTCGTACGAAGTTTGATTTAATGCAAGCTGAAAAACGCGCTCACATTTTAGAAGGTTTATTAATCGCGCAAAAAAACATTGAAGAAGTTATTAAGATTATTCGTGAGAGCGAAAGTCCTGATGCTGCTAAAGACGAATTAATTACTCGTTTCTCATTATCTGAAATTCAAGCACGTGCTATCTTAGATATGCGTTTACGTACATTAACTGGACTAGAGGTTGATAAATTAAATGCAGAATATGATGAGTTGATGAAGAGCATTGCTTACTTCAAAGAAATTTTAGGAAACGAAGAATTACGTTACAAAATTATCAGAGAAGAGTTAGTTGAGATTAAAGAAAAGTATGGTGATGAGCGTCGTACGGATATTGTTTACGCTGGCGATGATTTGAAAATTGAAGACATGATTGCTGATGAGGATGTAGTCATTACTATTTCTCATTTAGGATATATGAAGCGTACAAATCTTGCGGAATACCGTTCTCAAAATAGAGGAGGAAGAGGAAGTAAAGGAACGGCAACTCGTGATGAGGATTTTGTAGAACACATGTTTATTGCCTCTACACATAATTATATATTATTGTTTAGCGAAAAAGGACAATGTTACTGGATACGTGCTTACGAAGTGCCAGAAGGTGCTAAAAACAGTAAAGGACGAGCAATTCAAAATTTAATAAGCATTGCACCAGATGATAAAGTAAAAGCATTTATTAATATCAAGAATTTACAAGACGAAGAATACATCCAAAATAACTACATTATATTATGTACTAAAGATGGTATTATTAAGAAAACGTCTGTAGAGGCTTATTCTCGTCCACGTGCTAATGGTATTAATGCTATTACTATTCGCGAAGGAGATGTTTTATTAGAAGCAGCTTTAACTAATGGTAACAATGAAATTATGATTGCTACTAAATTAGGTAAGGTATGCCGTTTCCCTGAAGCAAAAGTTCGTCCGATGGGTCGTAACGCTTCTGGTGTAATTGGTATCGACTTAAATGACGAAGAAGGAGGAAACAACGAAGTAATTGGTATGATTTGCATTGATGATATGCAAGCTAACGTATTAGTAGTTTCTGAAAAAGGTTATGGTAAACGTTCTGATATTGAAGAATACCGTATTACTAACCGAGGTGGTAAAGGAGTTAAAACAATTAATATAACTGAAAAAACAGGAAACTTAGTTGGTATTAAATCTGTAACTGATGCTAACGACTTAATGATTATCACGAAGAATGGAATTGCTATTCGTATGAATGTATCTGATTTACGTGTGATGGGTCGTGCAACTCAGGGCGTACGTTTAATTAATATACAAGATAATGATAGTATTGCCGCTGTCACAAAAGTAGATCATGAAGATGAAACAGAAACTGAAGTAGCAGCTGAAGGAACAACTCCTGAGGCTCCAACTGGTGAAATTTCGTCTCCAGAAGCTCCTGAAAGTGAAAATACTACACCAACGGACGATAACGTTTAATGGACGGACAAAATCAAAAAAACTTAACCACTATATTTGAACAAATAATAAAGTATGAACAAAAAAGCAATTATAACAGGGGCACTAAGCTTATTTAGCTTAGCAACTTTAGTAGCTCAACCTACCTTAGTAGAAAAGGTTGAACAAACAGCAGGTAAAGTGGTCATTCCATACGAAAAATGGAAATTACCTAATGGGTTAACCATTTTATTAAACGAAGATCATTCAGATCCATTAGTTCATGTATTAGTAACTTATAAAGTAGGTTCTAATCGTGAAAGTTTAGGGAAATCAGGTTTTGCTCACTTTTTTGAGCACATGATGTTCCAAGGTTCAAAACATGTTGCTGATGAAGAGCATTTTAAAATTGTATCAACAGCAGGTGGTAACATGAATGGTAACACTACTGAAGATAGAACAGTTTATTTTGAAACAGTTCCTTCTAATAATTTAGAAATGGCTTTATGGTTAGAAGCTGATCGTATGGGATTCTTATTAGATTCGTTAACTACTAAGAAATTTGAAAACCAACGTGATGCGGTAAAAAACGAAAAGTCTCAAAACGTAGAAAATCAGCCTTATGCCATGGCATTTGTTGAGGAAATTCAAAAGGCATTATACCCTGAAGGACATCCTTACAGCTGGCCAGTTATTGGATATGTAGATGACTTAAACAGAGCAACTTTAGAAGATGTGAAAAACTTCTTTTTACGTTGGTATGGTCCAAACAATGCTATTTTAACTATTTCTGGAGATTTCAGTTCGCCTGAGGCTTTAGCAATGATAGAAAAATACTTTGGAGGAATCAAACCTTGTCCTGATGTTAAAAAAATGAGAGTAGCTCCAGTTACATTAGCAACTGATAAGTATACTGCGTATAAAGATCGTACGTATTTTCCATTAAACTTAAGAGTATATCCTACGGTTCCTCAATACAACAGAGATGAACCTGCATTAGATATTTTAGGAATGATGATGGGAAGTGGAAATAACTCTATTTTCTACAAAAAATTCGTAAAAGCTAAACCTGAAATTGCAGTTGGAGTAAATGTAAATCACCGTTCAAAAGAATTAGGCGGAGAGTTTTCTATTCAAGTTTTTGCTTACCCACCAGAAGATTTTAACTTAGAAAAATTATTTACTGATATTGATGAAAAAGTAAAAGCTACTATTGATGAATTTGGAACTACAGGAATTACAGATGATGCATTAGCAAGAGCAAAAGCAGAAATCGAGTCTAGTATGTACGGTGCATTATCTACTGTTGGTAATAAAGCAGGAACTATTTCTGAGTGGGAGCGTTTATTAGGAAAAACATATACTATATCTGATGAAATTGATAGATATAATAAGGTAACAAAAGACGATATCACTCGTGTGTTTAATAAGTATATTAAAGGTGCAGGTGCAGCGGTATTAAATACATATCCAATTATGAATCAAAAAGATTCAGTAAAAAGTATCAACCCATATGCAAATATGAAATTTGAAACTCCAGCTGAATACAATGGATTAACTTATGCTCCAGCGGCTGATAAATTTGATAGAGCTGCTCGTCCAAAAGCAGGCGCAGCAAAAGCTGTGACTATTCCTGATTATTTTACTTCTAAATTAGCTAATGGTATTAATATCATTGGTACTAAAAATACTGAAACGCCTGAAGTGAATATTGTTTTAACAATGGAAGGTGGTAGTTTAGTGTTAACTCCTGACCAGCTTAAAAAATTAGGTGTTGCCGAATTAACCGCTAGTTTATTAAACGAAGGAACAAAAAACTATACAACAGAGCAAATTGCTGCTGAGTTAGAAAAGTTGGGAAGTTCTATTAGTTTTGATGCAAACAAAAATTCTACGACAGTTCAAATTACATCTTTAAAGAAAAACTTAGATGCTACTTTAAAATTATTTGAAGAGAAATTATTAAATCCTGGATTTAATGCAGAAGATTTTAAATTAGCTAAAAAACAATATAAAGAAAGCGTTAAAAACGAAGAAACAAGCGCTAACTCTATGGCAAATAGAGCTTTTAATTATGCTTTATATGGCAACACTGTAATGGGATTAGACCCATCAATTAAATCAATTGAAAATGTTGAGTTAGCTGATGTGAAAGACTATTATACAAAGTTTTATTCTCCATCTGTTACAAATATTGTAGTGGTAGGTGATGTAGAAGAAAAAGATATCTTAGCTAAATTGGCTTTCTTAAATAAATGGGAAGCTAAAGAAGTGAAGATTCAGCCAGTTGCTGAACCAACTGCTCCTACAGAACCTCAATTCTTTATTTATAATAAATTTGGCGCTCCTTCATCTGTTATCACAATGGGATATCCTTCTTTAAAATTTGATGCAACTGGAGATTTCTACAAAAACAGAATTGCAAACTTCGTTTTTGGTGGGGCTTTTAACAGTCGTTTAAACTTAAATTTACGTGAAGACAAAGGTTACACTTACGGTATCCGTTCTGGATTCTCTGGAGGTAAATACAACGGAACTTTTGCAATTTCTTCTTCAGTAAAACGTCCAGCTACTGCTTTATCTTTAGCTGAGATTATTAAGGAATTTACAAATTACCAAACTAATGGTATTACTGACAAAGAATTAGAATTTACGAAAAGTTCATTGTTAAATGAAGAAGCATTAAAATATGAAGCTCCATATCAAAAAGCGTCTTTCTTATCTAATATTGTAAAATATAACTTAGATAAAGGATTTACAGCACAACAAAACCAAATCTTAAAAAATATTACAAAAGACGAGGTAAATGCTCAAATCAAAAAATACTTCGACGTTAATAAATTAACGACTGTTGTAGTAGGTGATAAAGCATATATTGAGGCAGCTTTAGAAAAAGCTTCAAAAGATGCTAAAAACAAAGAAGTATTAAATAAAGTTAAATTAAAGAAGATTACTGTTGATTAATATATGCAAATGCACAATATTTGCGTCTGTATAATAATCATGCAAAAATAACTAACATAAAAAAACACTAGATAAAATCTATCTAGTGTTTTTTTTATATCTTAACCAAAAATTTTAACAATATGAGAAACATCATTACAGCTGCCTTAGTATCTATTACAGCTATTTCATTTAGTCAAAATAATCAAGTGCAAAATGCCAGTAATTATTTAAGAAATAAAGAATTTGATAAAGCAAAAATTGCAGCCGATGCCGCATCTGTTCATGAGGCAACAAGTAATAATCCAAAATTATGGAAATATAGAGGGCAGATTTACCAAGAAATTTATTTTTCTAAGGACGCCGCTGTTAAAGGCTTAGATGCTGAAGCAGAAGAAAAAGCATTGGATAGTTATATTAAGTGTTTGAAAAATGATAAAGATAGTTATTATAAAGATGAAGAGGGTGGAGTAAGAGCTTTAATCGTTCAGGCTACTGCTGCTGTTAGCAATAAAGCTAATTTTTATAAAGTAAATAAAGAGTTTGAGAAAGCAATTTATTGTTATGATTTATTAGAACAAGCATTACCTTACGATTTTGATCAAGGTATGAAACGTGCAAACATCACTAAAGAAAAGTTGATGTATAATAAGTTTGATACTTATAAGTATGCCGCTAACAAAGATAAAACGAAAGAGTATGCTGATAAGTTAATTGCTAGTAATTATAAAGAGCCTAGAGTGTATACCGATATGGTTAAATTATCTTTAATTGATAGAGATACTACAAAAGCATTAGAATACATTGGAAAAGGTAAATTAATGTTTGAGGATAATATGGAGTTAGTAAATCAAGAAATTAATATTTACTTAGCTCGTAACAAAACAGACGAATTAAAAACTAAATTAAATGATGCGATTAACTTAGCTCCAGATAACGAAGTATTGCATGCAATCTTAGCTAACTTATATCAAAAAACGAATGAGAAAGATAAGGCTGAAGCTGAATATTTAAAAGCTCTAGAAATTAAACCTGATTATGAAATTGCAAATTATAACTTAGGAGTAATGTATTTTAACTCAGGTAATGAGTGGAATGATAAACTAGGTGCTTTGCCTCCAAAAGAAACAGCTAAAGCTAAAGAATATGAAGCTAAAGCTAACGAGTACTTTAGAAAAGCAGTAGTTAATTTTGAAAAATCATACGAGGTTACTCCAGATAAAGCTACTAAACAACAATTACGTAAATTATTTTTACGTTTAGGTGAAACCGAAAAAGCAGAAAAATATAAATAGTAAATTTCTGAATAATCCTTATACATTTACTAATGAGAATTTTAAATATCATAATTTTAGCAGCATTACCTTTTACTGTATTTTCACAAAAAAATAAAGTTCAGGGTGCTTGGAGAGCATTAAGTGATTACGAATCTACTTTGCCAGATAACCCAGATCCATCTTATCTTTTAAAAGCAAAAGAGAATATTGATTTGGCAGCTGCAAATGAAGAGACTAAAAATCAAGTAAAAACTCACTCGTACAAATTGAGAATTTACACAAGTTTGTTTTCTGAAAATTTAAAAGCAGAAGAGAAAAAATTAACGGCTACAATTGCTGATAAAAATGAAAGAATGCAAACGGCTTATGGTAATGTTTCCACTGTTGAATTTGATGAAGCAAACAAAAGTTTGCTGAAAATTCAGGAGTTAGACGCTAAGAAGTTTGATAAAATTATCAAAGGAGAAACTGATACAGATGAAGAAGGAAAATTGTTTACTTCCATTAGCCAAATACTTGTTTATCAAGCTAATTTAGCGACTGGAAAATACAAGCTTAAAAAGTTTGATGAGGCAGCTGATTTGTTTGAGTCCTTGGCAATATCAAATACTTTAATGACAGGTAAAAAAGATACTTCTAATTTCTATAATGCTTGTGTATGTGCACAAAAAGCAAAAAATCCAACAAAAATATTTGATTATAATAAAAAGATGATTGATTTAGGAATCTCTACATCATATAATTATCAAACTATTTATGAATTAAAATCATCTTTAAACGACACAGTAACTGCTATGGAATATTTAGCAAAAGGACGTGCTCAATTTCCTAATGACGTTTACTTGATGAATAAAGAAACTGAGATTTTTTTACAAAAAGGTCAGCAAGAAAAAGCACTTGCTAATTTAAAAACAGCTATTGAAAAAGAACCAAATAATGCTATTTTACAATATGTAATTGGTAATGTGTATGACAATTTAGCGAATCCTAAAGGTAAAAGCGGAAAAGACACTACCAAGCCAGCTGATTATGAAGCATTAGTGGTTAAAGCAGCCGAACATTATCAAAAAGCGGTTGATTTAAAGCCTGCTAATCAAGAAAGCTATTTTAATACACTTTATAATTTAGGTGCTTTGTACAATAATTATGGTAATACATTGTATAATAAATCAATGGAAAAAGCCACTATTGTGGATTTAGTTAAAAAACAAAAAGAATATGAAGCTAAAGCAGCTGAGTATTACAAAAAAGCTATTCCATATTTAGAACAAGCCTTAGATGTAAAAGCAAACGACCCAACAACGATGTCGGCTCTAAGAACACTTTATTACAAAACTGGTAATGAAGTAAAAGGAAAAGAAATGAATGATAAAATAAAAGCGAGTAAATAAGCTTTTTAACAATTAAAAAAGCCGTATCAGTTAACGATATGGCTTTTTTGTTTATTGCAAGGTAACAATACTATTTTACCAAAAAAACACCTTTTTTAAATCACTTAAATGGTTAAATTTGCTATCCACTAAAAAATATTTATGACACGTACATTTTATACATTTTGTTTACTATTTATAACGCTACTTGGATTCTCTCAAAATGCTACTATTAGAGGTTTTGTATACAACAAATCTAATGGTGAACCTGTTGCTTTTTCAAATGTGTTTTTAAAAGGAACTACTACTGGAGCTTCAACAGATTTAAATGGATACTTTTCTATCAATAAAGTGACTCCTGGTTCATATACTCTATTAGTTACCAACTTAGAGTTTGATACTATTTCTGAAAAAATTACCATCAAAGCTGGCGAAATTCTTAGTAAAAAGTTTTTTGCTGAAAAAGGTGGAATCGTTTTAAATTCGGTAGATGTTAGTGCTGATATGGTAGATAAAATTGAAACACCAAACGTGGCTGTTCAAAAAATTGACCCTGTGGCTATAAATAAATTACCAAGTGTTGGGGAGCCTGATTTAGCCCAATATTTACAAGTATTGCCTGGTGTTGTTTTTACTGGAGATCAAGGTGGACAGTTATATATTAGAGGTGGTTTACCAATTCAAAATAAAGTATTGTTAGATGGTATGGTGATTTATAATCCATTTCACTCTATTGGTTTATTCTCAGTGTTTGATAATGATATCATGAGAAATGCAGATGTATACAGTGCTGGTTTTGGTGCTGAATATGGCGGAAGAACCTCTTCTATTATGGATATCACTACTCGTGATGGTAACAAAAAACGTTTAGCTGGTAAAGTATCAGCTTCAACTTTTGGTGCTAAATTAACATTAGAAGGCCCATTAAAAAAATTAAGAGAAGATGGAAAAGGAAGTTCATCTTTCTTATTATCTGGTAAAACATCTTATTTACCTCAAACTTCAAAAACATTATATCCTTACGCTAATAAAACCAATGATGATGGTTTACCATTTTATTATACTGATTTGTACGGTAAAGTATCGTTTAACGGTAATAATGGAAGTAAAGTAAACTTATTTGGATACAACTTTAATGACAAAGTTATTTATAAAGATTTAGCTAGTTTTAACTGGACTTCTTTTGGCGGAGGAAGTAACTTTATTTTGATTCCACAAAATTCAACTTTATTAATTGAAGGTAATTTTGCCTATTCTCAATATAAAATTAATTACCAAGGTTCGGTTGACACTGATAAAAAATCAAGTACAGTTGGAGGATTTAACGGAGGGTTTAATTTTTTAAAATATTTTGGTCGTAATGAATTAAAATATGGTTTTGAATTAGTTGGAACAAACACATCTTACGATTTACAAAATCCTAATTTGGCTAAAATTTCTTACGCTAAAAACTCATTAGAGCTTGGTGCTCACATGAAATTTAGATGGTTAGATAAGAAAAAATGGATAGTATTAGAACCAAGTTTCCGTTTACAATACTATGCGTCATTTAATAATTTATCTCCTGAACCTCGCTTACAAGGTAAGATAAACTTCACTAAAAAAATTCGTATGAAGTTTGCGGGTGGTTTATACAGCCAAAGTTTAATGAGCGCTAGTTCTGATAGAGATGTGGTGAACTTGTTTTATGGTTTTATTAATGGACCAGAAAATTTACCTACAGAGTATAAAGACAAAAATAATGAAACAGTTACGACCAAAGGTGTGATTCAAAAATCTCGTCACTTAGTAGCAGGTTTCGAAATTGATTTATTTAAACATTTAGAAATTCAAATCGAAGGCTATCAAAAATATTTTACTCAAATGGCTAGTGTAAACAGAGATAAACTATTTGATGATACTCCAGAAAATGCTGATAAACCTGATGCTAATAAAAAAGATTTTATTATGGAACAAGGCGAGGCTACAGGATTAGACTTTACAGCAAAATATGAGAAAAAACGTTTCTACTTTTGGGCAGTGTATTCATTAACATATAACAAACGTTATACTGGAAATACAGCTAGTGGAGATGTTTTTGAATACGCTCCAGTATTTGACAGAAGACACAATGTGAATTTAGTTGGAACATATACATTTGGTAAAAAACGTAACTTAGATTTAAGCATTCGTTGGAATTACGGATCTGGTTTCCCTTTCACACCAACAAAAGGTTACTACCCACAAGTTGATTTCAATAACCAATTTACTTACGATTACACAACTGCAAACGCTAATTTAGGTTATGTGCCAGGAGACTATAACTCTCGTCGTTTACCAGATTACCACCGTATGGATATTAGTTTAAAATGGTTGTATAGTATTAATGAAAAAACTAAATTAGAAGTAAATGTTGGTGCAACAAACGTTTATAATCGCGAAAACATTTTCTATTACGACCGTGTTAGAAATAAGCGTGTAAATCAGTTACCAATTTTACCTAACGTTAATATTAGCTTTAAATTTTAATAATGGCTTTTAAAATCTATACCAAAACAGGGGATAAGGGACAAACTTCTTTAATTGGAGGAACTCGTATTCCAAAGTTTGATATTAGAATTGAAGCTTATGGTACAGTAGACGAATTAAATTCAACTATTGGATTAGTTCGCGACCAAAATATTGACGAACACTCGAAAACGATTTTAATTGAAACTCAAGATCGATTATTTACAATAGGTTCTTTATTAGCCGCTGATCCTGATAAAAATAAAATGGCGTTACCTCAAATTTCGGAAGCTGATATTGAGTTATTAGAGAAAGAAATAGATGCCATGAACGAGCATTTACCAGAAATGAAATCATTTGTATTACCGGGAGGACATACTATTATTTCTTTTTGTCATATTGCTAGATGTGTATGCCGCAGAGCAGAACGTTGTGTGTTACGTTTAAATGAAGAACAGCCAGTAAACGAATTAATCTATAAATATTTAAACCGTTTGTCGGATTATTTATTTGTATTATCTCGCAAATTTACCCAAGATTTAAAGGCTACTGAAACGCCTTGGAAACCTCGCGTATAATGAATCCACAAGAAATAGTTAACACCATGATGGCCAAAGACTATTTTAGCCAGTGGTTGGGGATTGAAATAATAGAAATTAAAGAAGGTAGCAGTAAATTGAAAATGACTGTTAGACAAGAAATGTTGAATGGTTTTGGGATTGCTCATGGAGGAATTACTTATTCATTTGCCGACAGTGCCTTGGCTTTTGCATCTAATTCACATGGTCAAAAAGCGGTATCAGTAGAAACTTCTATTTCTCATACCATTTCTTTAAAAGCAGATGATGTGATTATCGCAGAAGCCTCTGAAGAGCATTGTTCTAATAAAATAGGTATTTATACAATTAAAATATACAAAACCTCAGATAATTCGGTTGTAGCTTTATTTAAAGGGACCGTTTATCGTACTTCAAAAGTCTGGTAAAAGTCAAAAAAACGCATCTTACTTATTTATAGCTGTTTAAGTCGATTTTTTTGAGAAATTTAATTTTGCTAGTAAATAATAATAGACTATATTTGCACTCCACTTTTTAGCCTCTGGTTGCACGGTGCAGCGAATGCTCAAAATGATAAATATTAAAAAATAAGAAACAATGAGTTTATTATTAGATTACGTAAAAAAACAATTAGCAGCAGAGGTTGCTCATCCAAAATTCAAAGCTGGTGATACTATTACAGTTCACTACAAAATTAAAGAGGGTGATAAAGAGCGTATTCAGCAGTTTTCAGGTGTTGTTATTCAACGCAAAAACGAGCCAGCAACAGCATCTTTCACAGTTCGTAAAATTTCTAATGGAGTAGGTGTAGAGCGTATCTTCCCAGTATCATCTCCGTTTATTGATAAAATAGAATTAAATAAACAAGGTATCGTTCGTAGAGCAAAAATCTACTATATCCGTACTCGTACAGGTAAAGCAGCTCGTATCCGCGAAAAAATCCAAAAAAGTACTAAAGCATAATTTAGTATATACAATTACAAAAAAGCCTCTCAATTATTTGAGAGGCTTTTTTTTGATATTTATTTTTAAATAATATTGACTTCTCTTTCTAAATCTACTCCAAATTTAGCTTTCACAGTTTGTAATACATGAGTAGAAAGATTATAAATTTCATTTCCTGTAGCTCCTCCATAATTTACTAGTACCAGTGCTTGTAGTTTATGAACACCAGCATCGCCAACACGATAACCTTTTAAGCCACTTTGTTCAATCAACCAACCAGCTGCTAACTTGTAGTTTCCGTTTTCTAAAGGATAAGCCACAATATTTGGGAAGTTTATTTTTAGGTTTTCGTAAACATTAGCTTGTACTTCTGGGTTTTTAAAGAAACTACCCGCATTACCAATTTCTTTTGGATTTGGAAGTTTACTGCTTCTGATATTAATAACCGCTTGCGAGATAGCTTTGATGCTTAATTCGGAAATATTCATCACCTCTAACTCTTGTTTAATAGCGCCATATTCAATATGAAAACTAGGTTTTTTAGACAACTGAAATGTAACAGAGGTAATGATGAATTGATTTTTGAATTGGTGTTTAAAAACACTTTCTCTGTAACCAAACTCACACTCAGATTTTGAGAATGTTTTTTGTTCGCCTGTAATGCTATGTATAGCTTCTAATTCATAAAAAGTGTCTTTAATTTCTACACCATAAGCGCCAATATTTTGCATAGGGCTTGCGCCAGTGCAACCAGGAATTAAGGATAGATTTTCTAAACCACCAAAATTTTTATCAATGCACCACATCACAAATTCATGCCATACCTCCCCACCAGCACATTTTACAAAAACGGAGTCTTCATTTTCCTTTACAATTTCAATCCCTTTTAAATTATTTTTTACAACAATGGCATCTATATTTTGAGTTAATAGTATATTACTACCACCACCTAAAATTAAGTGATTGTTGTTTTTGTATTCAGTACTTTGCAAAAGCTCTTTAATGTTTTCGATAGATTGAATACTAGTAAAGAATTTGGCAGATGCATCAATACCAAAAGTATTATAGGGTTTAAGTGAAATGTTGGATGAAATAATCATAGCTTAAAATTAAAAAAAGCCTCACTGGGAGGCTTTCTTTTTTTTAGGACTTTTTAATAGTGTATTGTTTGCAATTAGAAATTAACAAAACTCATCGTAAACCATTTTTAAATGTTCGGCAATCATTCCTGCTGTTCTGCCTTCAATATTGTGACGTTCAACAAAATGAACTAATTCACCATTTTTGAATAATGCAATAGCTGGTGATGATGGCGGATATGGTGCAAAATGTTGGCGCGCTTGTTGAACAGCTTCTGAATCAAACCCTGCAAATACAGTGGTTAACTTAGATGGTTTTTTTCCGTTATCTAAACTTAATTTTACTCCTGGACGGCAAGCCCCTGCAGCACATCCACAAACAGAGTTTACAACCATTAATACAGTTCCTTCTGTTTTTAAAGCGTTTTCAACGCTCTCAGGTGTTCTTAAATCTTCAAATCCTACGGCAGTTAATTCTGCTTTCATAGGTGTTACTAATGCTTCTGGATACATATCTTTTTAATTTATGAGTTAATGTTTATTAAATAGGTTACAAATGTAGGTATCATTTGTTTAGTTTAACTACTAAATTTTGCTAAATATTAACCAAAAATTAAGGAAAGAAGAAAAATTGAAATTACTCGTGAGTAAATTTATGGTAGTTTTCGCTAGCCATTAACGATCTTTCTTTTTTATTTACTGTTAAAATAGCCACTGGATAGTCCAATAAATCTTGCTTAACAGTGGTGCTTTGAGATAATTCGATTTGTAGTTCAAAAGGGTCTTCTTGTAATTCTCTTAAACCACTTGGTATTTTAGTGTCAACAATTACAATTTTATCTGAGTAGTTAGCTTTTCTAAAAACAATTGAATAAAGTTTGCCGCTTTCTAAAGAAATATCAATGGCTTTTGTTTTTTTATTAAACAAAGAATCTTTTAAAATACCATCAGAATAAATAATAATTGAATAGTTATCGGTGCTTTTATCTTCAACCAAGGCAGAAGCTTTTATTTCTAAGGTTTTAATTTGAGCGTTAATTTGACTTGAAAAAAATAAAATGAATGTTGCTGAAAGTACTTTTTGTAAAATTGGTCTCATATTTATTGTTTCTAAATTTTGATTAATGCTGAAGTAGGTTTGGCAAAAACTATTCCAAAAAAAATCCAACATTCGGTGTTTGTACGAGTGGTAAAGATAAATAGTTTCAAAAATCGATGAAAATTACTAAAATTGATGTTTTTAGTTTAAAACTTCAATCTAGCTTGTAGCTTAAGTTCTGTTTTGTGGTTTGAATCTATTTGGTTTAAACTACCAACAGATTGCTGTGTTTGGTTATCGTAAATAGTACTAGCAACTCTTACCCAAATCTCAAAATTTCGAGTTACATCCCAGTTTACAATAAAATAAACGCGTTGTCCTTTGTTATATAAGGCTGGAACAGAGTAAGAGTAGAGTACATCATTTTCATAAACATACACTCTACTGTCAAAGCTCTTGGTGTCAAATACTGCGTAGCGCAGCGTGAAAGTGAAAGGGAATTTTAGTTTTTTATAAATAAGATCTTGTACAAAAGCGACACCATCTTCATCAGGCTCTGTTGCTTTGTCAACATGAGTATATTCTACACGAGATTTGAATTTAATGTCAGGTGTAATTTGAGTAGAAAGATTGTAACGATAGTTGTATTGAACAAATGGAGTTAAGTAGTCATAAAAATTATCTTCGCTTGTGTTTACAAACTTAGTTCTATGTCTGAAACGAAAGTACATATCGATTTTTTTGGTTGGCGTATAGTTTAGCTGAGTAAAAATGTCTCTTCCAATGGAGGGAGCACTTGCCGATGATTTTAGATAATCAAATTTATATTGATCAAGATATACCGAAAAGGT
>PNMI01000009.1 GCA_013823565.1 Sphingobacteriaceae bacterium
GCTAATTATTTTTTCTTATGACGGTTTTTTCTCAAACGTTTTTTACGTTTGTGTGTCGCCATTTTATGTCTTTTTCTTTTCTTTCCGCTTGGCATAATCCTTAGGTTTTAAAAAATTTATATTAGTTTAATTATTTATTTTTTTAGTTGTTCGATGTATTTCAATACTTCTTTTTTTGCCATCGCATCATCGGTTACGCTGGCATATTTTTCTAACATTTCAATTGTTTTATTTGTTTGACCCTGTTGCTCATAAGCGTCTGCTAAATGCAAATACGCTTCAATGTATAAAGGATCAATCACTAATACTTTATTAAAGCGTTTAATTGCTTTATCCCATTGTTGGGACTTAACAGAGAAAAACGCAAAAGTCAATTGTAATTTCACATTATTACTATCTGTTTTTTCAACTTCACGTAACAAGCCAATTCCTTTCATTGGATCTTTTCCATCTTCTACAAAACAAGCTGCTAACTGAATTTTAGCATCTATGTTTTTAGCATCTTTTTCAATTGCTTTTTCATAACAACGAATAGCGCTTTGATATAAAGCTGGTATTTCATTATTATCTTTTATAAAACGAACTGAATAGTAATAACGATCACCCGCTTTACTATAGGCTAAAGACGTTTGTTTTTTTTCAGCAATTTGTTCTACAAAATAAGAGGCGAAATCTGGTCTTTTTTGTTTATCCCAAAATTCAACAACAGGAACATAAGCCGTATCAACTTTTGAGTTTTTAGCGCTAGCTAATAGAGCATCATATTTTGATTTTTCTTCTGGCTTAAGTGATTTTGTGGCCATGGTAATAAATGTCTCTATACTCTCTACTGTTTCAGTAGGTTTAGAGTCACTCACCTTGGCTTCTAATTCACCCGAGTGTGTTTTTGGTGCAAGAAATAAAAGAACGAATAAAACAACAGCCGTTATTAGTAACCCAATCTGTGTTTTACGAACTAGTGTCATTATTCAACTTGTTTATTATCTAATGGCTCAGCCACTTTTACATTACGTTTCACTCTCTCGCTAAAAGTTTTAGCTGGTTTGAATGCCGGAATAAAATGTGCTGGAATAACAACTGTTGTATTTTTTGAAATGTTACGTCCCACTTTTTCAGCACGTTTTTTCACTACAAAAGTTCCAAATCCACGTAAATACACGTTTTTTCCTTCAGTCATCGAAGTACGAATAGATTTCATGAAAGCTTCCACAGTTGTTTGCACAACTATCTTTTCAATACCTGTTTTTTCTGAAATTTCGTTTACTATATCTGCTTTAGTCATTTACAAAATATTTATAATCAGCGATTTAAAAATTAAAAATCGGGCTGCAAAGATATGCTTTTTATTGTAAATCAAAAATTTAGAGCGTTTTTTTTGAAAAAATTACACTCATTTTGTTTTTGCTGGTTAAGATTCGTTAAATGAATCTTCTTGTATGGGTTTAAATCCTAGCCATATAGGCTGTTTTTCTCTAATTTCAGTATATTAGCAGTCTGTATTATTATATGAAAGATTTTTTTGGATATTTAAAGTCAAAAGTGTTTTTAAAGCATTTTGTCCTATCTATTGTTTGTTTGACAATTGTGTTATGGATACTATTTAAACTTTTGGGAGTATATACGCATCATGGTGAAACTGCTGAAGTGCCAGATTTTAAAGGAAAAACTATTGCCGAACTAGATAAATTTGTTTCGGATAAAAACGTAGGTTACACTATTATAGACAGTGTTTATAGTCCCGAAGAAAAGCCTGGAATTGTCATCAAACAAGATCCTGAGGCGAAATCATTAGTAAAACACAATAGAATGATCTATTTATACGTTACTAGCACACAAGCTCCACAAATGGCAATGCCTAAATTGGTTGATAGAAGTACACGCCAAGCTTTATTTATGATTGAAAGCTATGGATTAAAGGTTGGTAAAATAACAGAAGTTGCTGGAGATTGTAAAGGCTGCGTATTAAAACAATTTTTTAACGGGAAAGAAATAGTGCCTGGTGATGCCATTAAAAAAGGTAGTAAGATTGATTTAACAGTAGGAAAAAAAGAAGATGGGTACTCAACCGCAATTTCAGACTCAACAACTACTGATAATAGTCCAGAACCAAACTAATAGAATTTAAAATGTATTTTAACCTATTCATAAAAAGGAGTGTTGTTATATTACTAAATGTGATAAGCTTTTCTTTGCTTGCTCAAGAGCAATTAAAACCCTTAAACGGCAATATAAATTTGCCTATTATACCAAACAATACACTATTAAGTAAAAAAACAACGAGTGTCACTCCTATTGATCTTCCGTTTTTTGATGACTTTTCATATGCAGATAAAACACCTTATCCATCTACTAATAATTGGTTAGATTCGAATGCCTATATTAATACAGGTTTTGCAATTGCTCCTATTACATTAGGGGTGGCAACCTTTGATGGCTTAAATAAAAAAGGCTACCCCTATTCTATCAATGTTCCTGTAAGCTATTCAGGTGTGGCCGATACATTAACTTCAAGACCTATTAATTTAAAAGCAACAACTACTCATACTTATGTGGCAGCAGATAGTATCTTTTTAAGTTTCTACTATCAAGCCGAAGGGAAGGGCGATTCGCCAGAACCAAACGACTCCTTATCTGTTGATTTTTGGAAACCAAATCAAAATAAATGGAAAAAAGTATGGGGCGTAAAAGGTTATAATCCTAGCGCTACAGATACTACCTTTTATAGAGTAAGAATTGCTATTACCGATACCTCGTACTTAGATAGTTTATTTAAATTTCGTTTTAGAAATACAGCAACCCTGAGTGGAAGCTTAGACCATTGGCATGTTGATTACGTTCAAATAAAACAAAACTATCTATATGCCGATACTGTATTAGATGACATTGCTTTTGTTTATAAACCAAGTTCTTTTTTGAAAAATTATTCGGTAATGCCTTATCGACAATATAATCGCACTTTAGAAATGGCGCCTGGATTCAGAAACTTCATGAGAAACAACTTTAATGTTGCTAAATTTTCGGTTTATAATTACACCATAAAAGATGAATTTGGAATTACTGTTCCTTCTGACGTATATGGAACTTTTAATAATCCTGGATTTTTACCATTTTTAAACAATGGCTACTACACTGGCATCGCCGCAACTCCAGTTTTTACATTACAGCCTTTTCCTGTAACTTTTTCTGACTCTACGTTTTTTACTATCCAACATGTTATTAGCTCTTCAGGAGATACAAAAAACGTAAATGATACCCTAACTCACGTTCAAAAATTTGGCACCTACTATGCATACGATGACGGCACAGCGGAACAAGCCTATTATTTAAACACCTATGGTGCAAAAACCGCCATGCGTTTTACTTTAAATGTTTTTGATACTTTAAAATCTGTGCGCATCTATTTTGATCCTATTACTGATGGAACAGCTATTCAAGCCTCTTCATTCAGATTAATGGTATGGGCAGCAGGAAGTAATGGTCCAGGTAATATTATTCTTAAAGATAGTTTAGTATATCCAATGTATGTATCTGGCAGCTATAATTTAATGCCAACGTATAATTTAACTTCGTGTTTACCATTGGGTGTTGGCACCTATTATATTGGGCTACAACAAACCACAAACAAAGCTTTAAATATAGGTTTTGACAGAAACACCAATCACAAAGATGCTTTATATTATGATATTGGAAATGGATGGGTTCAATCTGCTATTCCAGGATCTTTAATGATAAACCCAGTAATGGGATGCACTTATCCCGAGCCTGTAGGTATTAATGAAACCCAAAAAGCAGATTTAATAAAAATATTTCCTAACCCTGCTCAAGATAAAATCACCATTAGCTATCCTGGTAATCAATTAGAAAACCTTACCATTGAGATTTTATCTGCTTTAGGTCAGGTTGTATATTCCTCATCCATTGTTAGTAACGAGCAAATAGACATTAGCAATATTGCTAATGGATTATATTTTATTCATTTAAAAGGCAATAACTTAAACCTGCCTAGCGGACAGGCAGGCGTTAGTCCTAAAAAGTTAATTATTTCAAGATAATGGTAGACGATATAGAAGAAGTTGAATCTGGTGAAGAAGACAAAGAACTTTACGAACATCATAACATAAAGGTTGAAAAAGGCCAAGTGATGATGCGAATTGACAAGTTTTTGATGATTCGCGTTCAAAATGCCACGCGTACTAAATTGCAACAAGCCTGCGATGCCGAATGTATTTTAGTTAACGGTAAACCTGTAAAATCAAGTTACAAGATAAAGCCATTAGATGAAATTTCTATTCTAATGACAACTCCTCCTCGTGATGTGGAGGTTTTGGCTGAAGACATTCCTATTAATGTAGTTTATGAAGATGATTATGTGTGCGTAGTAAACAAAGAGCCTGGCATGGTTGTGCATCCAGCATATGGCCACTACACAGGCACTTTGGTAAATGCCTTAGCCTATCGCTTCAAAAATTTACCAACTTCCACTCAAAAAATATCAGATAACTTAACCATTGAACGACCAGGTTTAGTTCATCGTATTGATAAAAACACTTCAGGAATTATCATCATTGCAAAAACAGAATTAGCAATGACGCGTTTAGCAAAAGATTTTTTTGATAGAAACTTAGATAGAAAATATGTTGCCATTGTTTGGGGAGATGTAAAAGAAGATTCGGGAACCATTACATGCAATGTAGCGCGCGATTTAAAAAACAGAAAAGTAATGGCTTGCTTTCCTGATAGCGATCATGGCAAACATGCTATTACACACTATAAAGTATTAGAGCGTTTTGGATATGTAACCGTTGTGGAATGTAAATTAGAAACAGGTCGCACACATCAGATTCGAATTCACATGAGGCATTTAGGCCATCCATTATTTAATGATAATGAATATGGTGGTGATAGAATTTTAAAAGGTTTATCAAGTAATAAATACAAACAGTTTATCGAAAATTGTTTCGAAATTTTACCTCGTCATGCCTTACATGCTAAAACATTAGGTATTACACATCCTATTACAAAAGAACCTATCTTTTTTGATAGTGAAATCCCTGATGATATGCAGCAGGTGATTGAAAAGTGGCGTAAGTATTCTTATAAGTTTGAAGAGGAATAACTATTCCTTAATCCACATAAATACTTTTCCGTTATCTCTGTATTGATCAAAATTTTTGTCGCAGGTAATAGCAAAAAAATCTATCAGAGGTAATATACCAAACACTCCGCCTAAGGTGGCAATATATGCTACTGGCACATATGGCTTAGTGCCCAAATAAATACGGTGCAAGCCAACCATACCAAACGGGAAAGGAAATGCTAAAACCGCAGCAGTAATTTTTTTGTTGAGTTTTTGTTTTTTACGAAATAATTGAAAAATAGGATTTGGTTTTTTATCCTGAACAGAAATGTTTTCGAATGACACAATGGTTGCAGCGCTATCCAAATAATATACTGTAACCATATCTGTTTTGGATATCATATTAAATGATAATAATACGCAAACTATAAATCCAAAAAATTTCATCGATTTATTCTTGTTTCAACAACTTAATATCCGAAATTAATTTTACAACAGCCACACTGTCTGTTCCATCATACATACCACGAATACGTTTTTGTGCATCTACTAAAATAAATAACTCGCTATGTAAAAAGCCCTCTGCCGAACCATCATCTTCTAACGCATTTACTAAATAACTATATCGTGCCATATCGTAAATAGTTTTTTTATTACCAGTTAACAAATGCCATTTGTTTTTAATAGCACCATACGTTTGCGCATAGCCATTTAAAACCTCTACCGTATCATTAGCAGGATTAACGGTGTGAGATAAAATTAAAACATTGTTGTCGTTTTTAAATGCATTTTGCACATGCACTAATTGAGAACTCATTTTAGGACAAATACTTTGACAAGTAGCAAAGAAAAAATCAGCCACATATATTTTATTTTCTATCGTTTTTTCTGAAACCGTATCATGATACTGATTGATAAATGAAAATGGCTGAACGGTATGATACAAGGTATCCTTACCATCTGTTCCAGCTAGTTTTTTTTCTCCAATTACTGGTAACAATAATTTTTTTATTTCTGTTGTTTTTGTATTACAACTAAAAAAAACCAGTGCTGTTATTGCTATTACAAAACGTATCATCTTTTTATTTACTTTCAATTTTATTAGTCTTCAATAGTTGCTCTTTTTCTTCTTTTAATCTCAAATGTTGGTATTCTTCGGTTAATCTTTTAATCTCTGCAATATATCTGGTATCATAATATCCTCTTATATTTCTATTCTTATCAACCAATACAAAAAAACTATAATCCACATAATAAGGCTTATCTTTAAAGTAGGTTTTATTGATGCTATCAAAAGAAGCTTGATTCCAATAGGCATTCATCACATTATCATTTCCTATTGATAATTTTTTCATTTCTCTTAAACACGTTGAGTCGTTTAATCCATCGCAAGGTGTTACTATAACAAAAGGAATAAATTTTATTTTGTCTTTTTTATACTGCACATATTCAGTTAATCCAGCCATTCTGTAATTATCCTTAGCATAGCTTTGTTTAATAAAGCATACTGCAAAAAGTGGGTATTTCACAGTATCCAATTCAAACAATTGAAGATTATTCTCTCCACTATTTTCTAAAGGCAACTTCTTAAACTTAGAATCTACTTTGTAAAAAACAGTGTCTTTTGCAACCACCACTTTTGGTCCGTAGTGTGGCAATTTTCGAGAGTTAATCGTTGTGAATTCTAAAATAATTTTTAGTAGCGCTGGAAATAACAGGATAACAAAAAAAATGAGTTTTTTATTCTTCATGAGAAATGTGTTATAATTTAAAAACTTCTGTTTTTTAAACTTTCATTTATTTTTTCAGCTAATCGAGCTTTAAATTTTTCTTTGTGAGAAGCTCTCATTCCAAGCAATGGCAACCTATCAAGATCTCCATCATTATAAACCAATTGAACCGACATAGATGATTTGCTATTAATTGATTTAGCATCTAAATAATAAAATTGTTTGTTGTATAACAATGATTGTTTGATTTCAAATCTATCTTCGTACACTATAGCATAAGGATTTACAATTAACCATAAAGCTTGTAACGTTATAATCAAGCCAGGTATAGCTGTTGCTGATCCCCATGGATTGACGTCTAATAGCATTTTAATGCTAAACCAATCTATAATTAATCCTGAAATGGTAACTGTAACTACTAGTAAAATACTACGTTCGAAATATTCTTTTGGTTCTTCTTCCTTGTTTTTCACAGCGTAAAGTTAAAAATTTAAATACTTTAACTTTTGTTTATTAAATATATTTTTTATACTTGTGAATAACAATTACAAATTAATGTAACGTTTTGTAAATTATTACGTTACACTAAGAAAAACAAACATGATGCTCACTACATTAAAACATACACTCCATAGGACGCTATTTGTGTCTCTTTTGGCTACAGGTAGTTTGTTTGCGCAAAGCACGCTTACCATTACCGACAATCCCGTGGCAGCTATGCTTGATAGTTTGGCTAATCAAAAAATACTTGAAAAAGCTTTAGCAAAGCCTGTTTATCCCAAAGTAAACAAATACAAGTATGCCGTTGATAGTGTTCCTCGTTTTGAAGATTTTGTATACGAAAGTCGTTTAGCTAAACTAGATGCTAATTCTCCTTTTGATTTAGTTTATAACCCGCATGTTAAAGGATTTATTGAGCTTTATGCCGTTCGTAAGCGTGAATTGGTAAGCCGCGTTATGGGTTTATCTCAATTATATTATCCAATGTTTGAAGAAATCTTCGATAAACATAATATTCCTTTAGAATTAAAGCACTTAGCAGTTATCGAATCAGCTTTAAACCCTTGCGCACGTTCAAGATGTGGAGCTACAGGTTTATGGCAGTTTATGTACCCAACTGGTAAAATGTATGGTTTAAAGGTGAACTCATACGTTGATGAGCGTTCTGACGTTTATAAGGCTACTGAGGCTGCAGCCGAATACTTAAAAAGCTTATATGGTATGTTTGGAGATTGGCAAATGGTTTTAGCAGCTTACAATGCTGGGCCAGGAACCATCAGTAAAGCTATCCGCCGTAGCGGTGGAAAAAAAACATATTGGGAAATTAGACCATATTTGCCTTTAGAAACTCAATCCTATGTTCCTGCTTTTATTGCAGCTAATTATGTGATGAATTATCCTACAGAGCATAATATTTACGCCTCTACACCACGCAAAACTTATTTTGAAGTTGATACCGCTGTTGTTAAAGAAACTATGACGTTTAACCAAATTTCTTCTGCTTTGGATATTTCAGTTGAAGAAATTGCTTATTTTAATCCTCAGTACCGCAAAAATGAAATTCCAACTGGTGGCAATAGCTTAACCCTTCCAAAAGCAAAAATTGGTGTTTTTTTATCAAACGAAACAGAAATTTATGCAGCTATTAAGTCTCAAAAATTAGAGTCTTCTGATAATGCTGTAGCTGTTAAAGAAATACAAAAAACCCACACCGTAAGAAATGGTGAGAAATTAAGCACTATTGCTCGTAAATATGGAGTAACCGTGGCTGATTTAAAATCTTGGAATTACATTGGAAAAAAAGGGATTAAAGCTGGAAAAAAGTTAGTTGTTTATGTGAAACAAGAAGTAACAAAACCAAATTCAAATGTTGCTAAAACTGACACTCCAAAAGAGCCACAAACTAATGTTGCTATTAAAACAAGCCCTGATTCAACAAAAAAATTAGCAGAAAACTCGTCAGCTACTATTAAAACACATAAAGTAAAAAAAGGCGAAACGCTGTATGGTATTTCTAAAAAATATGGTATTAGCATGGATAAACTAATTGAAATCAACGGATTAAAGAAAAATCCACAACTTCTATTGGGTCAAAAAATTAAATTAGTATCTTAAAATACCAAAACCCTCTGATTATCAGGGGGTTTTGTTTTTATAAAGCCTGTAACTTTTCCAAACTTCAACACGTCTTATGTGTAATTAAACTGTGACGGTAGCCGAATATAATCAATGTGTAGATAGTTATTCTGATTCCTTATATCGCTTTATTTTAAAGCACATAAAAGATGAAGATGTGGCTAAAGATATTGTGCAAGACACATACGAAAAAGTATGGCGTAAAGTGAACGATATTGAAAGCACAAACGCCAAATCATACATGTTTACTGCAGCACATCATACTTTAGTGGATTACACACGAAAAGCTAAAAAACAAGGAGATTTTACAGAAGCTGTTGAGAATAGTTTAAAGCACGAAAAACATTATTCTGATATCAAAGAGGTGTTGAACATGGCGCTGGATAAATTACCTGATATACAAAAAAGTGTTGTATTGTTGAGAGATTATGAAGGCTATGACTATACAGAAATTGGAAAAATCACCAATCTCACAGAAAGCCAGGTAAAAGTTTATATTTTTAGAGCAAGAGCTGCTTTAAAAAACTATATCGGAAAATTAGAGACAGTTATTTAATGAGTAAAATTAATATACATAATTACGAAGCGTATTTGTTAGATTTTTCGGAAGGAATTTTAACAGATGAGCTTCAAATGGAGTTAGAGTTGTTTTTAATTCAACATCCTGAATTAGATATTAATTTATCTGATTTAGCCCTTGTTGTTTTAAATGAAGAATCCATCTCGTTTTCAAACAAAAACAACCTAAAAAAAACAGAAACTGATTTAGTTTCTGAAAATCAATTTGTAGCCTATATCGAAGGTCAATTAAGTGCCGCTGAAAAAATAGAAATAGAAAAAAGTTGTTCTAAAAACCCTTTATTATCAAAAGAATTAGCCTTGTTTCAAAAAACTATTTTAACTGCTGATTCTTCGATTGTTTATCCAAACAAAAATGAATTAAAGCGTAAGCCAAAAGTTATATGGTTTAATTCTTCAACGATTCAATATGCTGCGGCGGCCTGTGTATTGTTTTTAATCGGACTATTTGTTCTTTGGCCTAAAGAGCAAGCCAATAACAATTCTAATCTCGCAACAAATTCAAATAACGTCATTAAACAAAACATAACCGTTAAAAATGAAAATTCAATAGCATTAATAAATGATCAATCATCTAATACGATTATCAAAGAAAATGTTGTGGGTATTCAGAAATCAAATCCGACAATCATCAAGTCTCAAAATATAGATCCTAAAAACACCAATACGTTATTGGCCAATACACTTATTTCAAATAATAGTCAAAACAACAACGCTAAAAAAGATAGTATAGCAGAATTACCTCTGGAGCAAAATTCTAGTCCTAAAAATGAGATACTAATTGCTTTAAATTCTTCTCCTAATGTCAAAAAACAAAACAACACCGTGGTTCAAGTAATTAGCGAAAACGATAATGAGCCAGTTGCTCTAAATACAGAGAAAAAGAAAAAAGGGATTTGGGCAGCTGCCAGTAAAGCATTAAAAAACTTAAATCATGCTGGTGTTAAATCAGTAAATGGTGACGAAAAAGAAGAATCTTCTTATGCTTTAACTCTGGGAGGACTTAGCATTACTCATAAAGCTGGTCTATAAAGTTGGGTAAAATGCACTTTCAATGTGTTCTACAATTAATTCATTAGGATTTTGTATAATGGAAATCACATCGAAGCGGGTTTCCCAAAAAATGTTATTTTCTTTAATATAAAAATCAGCTGCTTTTATTACTTTTTTCTGCTTGGATTTAGTCACAAAATCTTCTGGTTTTCCATAAGAATCATTCGCTCTTAGCTTCACCTCAACAATCACCAAAGTGTTATTAATACAAGCGATGATGTCTATTTCTAAATGCTGATGTCTCCAGTTTTTTTCAAGTATCTCATACCCTTGTTTAAGTAGATGAGCTACGGCAATTTCTTCCCCCTCAATTCCTTTTTGTGTATTATTTGGCATAATTTTTATTTATAACCAAATTTATATTATTTTAGTGTAAAATTTAAACCTTAAATTAAATGAATAAAATTAAATTATTAGTAGCAAGTCTTTCATTATCAGTAATGGCAATTGCTCAATCTTACGAAGGAAGTATCGAATTTAAAATGGAAACATCTAAAGATACAACCACTAACATTTATTATGTAAAAGGTAATGACGTTAAATTAGACCAAATTGGCCGTAAGTCTGGAAAAGTTGAAGGTAGTTTTGTTTTTAATTTAAGTTCTAGTGAAATTAAATATGTAAACCCAGTTCGTAAAGTTTGGGGAGAACACAAAAGTGAAACAGCACCTATGATTAAAGGGACTTGTGTTTCTTCAAAAGGAACAAATACAAAAATGGTACAAGGTCAAAAATGTACAGAATATATTGTAAAGAATACTGAAGAAAACACAGTAATTACTTATTGGATTGTTTCTGGTAAATACGATTTCTTTGCGCCATTAGTAAAAGCATGGAACAGAAAAGACAAACAAAGTATTTATTTTAACCAAATTAAAGATTTACCTAAAGGATCTATGCCTTTATTATCTGAAGAGAAATCGATTTCTGATGGTAAATTAATTAGCAAATTAGAGGTTTCAAAAATTAGTAAAGGAAATATCGATGCTTCTAAATTAAGTATCCCAGCTGATTACAAAAAATTTGAGCAAAAATAATTTTTGCCATTTAAATACAAAAAGCCCCCAACAGAATTGTTGGGGGCTTTTTGTTTTAACCAAACTTAACAAATTACCTCGGTTACTAAAACCTTAGTTGTGGCATCAATAATAAAATCCACAACTTATGAAAAAACCATCGTCAACGTTCTTAAAATTATCAGGCATAATTTTAAGCACATCTATTGTATTGTTTTCTTGCAGTCAATCTTCATCCGACTATATGTCGAGCCAAGAAGAAAAAGCTAAAGTTTTTGCTGATTCTGTTTCAACGGTTATTCAATCTATTAAACAGCCAAAATTAAAATCAGATAGCAATCGTACATTTGTAAGAACTGCTGATTTATCGTTTAAAGTAAAAGATGTGAAAAACGCCACATTTGATATTGAACGTATAGTTGCAGAACATAATGGTTATGTTACTTCCTCTGTTTTGCAAAGTGACGTGAGTTATAAAAACTCTATAAGAGTGAGTAAGGATAGCATGTTGGATATTATCAATTATAACGTTCATAATAACATCATACTAAGAATTCCTAATACAGAGCTTGATAAGACTTTAGCTGAAATATCAAGCTTAATAGATTATTTAGATTACAGAAAAATAAAAGCAAATGATGTGACTAAAGATTTTTTAGCAGCTAAACTTTCTGAAAATAGATTTATAAATCACAAAAAACGATTAGAAAAAACCATTGACTCTAAAGGTAAAAAGTTAGATCAAATGGCTGACGTAGAAAATGAATTATTGGTAAAACAAGAATATGCAGACAACTCTAAATTAAATACCATGGAACTTGCCCATGATGTTTCTTATAGCACTGTATCTATTAATATTTATCAAAAAGAAACAACCAAAAAAGAAGCCTACGCTTATACCTTGCCATCTGAACCATACACTCCAAACTTTGGCTCAAAATTTTTAACTGCAGTTAGTGATGGCGCTGCTGTGTTCGGAGAGATTATCTTATTCTTTGTAAAACTTTGGCCAATAATACTTTTAGTAACTGGTATCATTGCGCTTATTAAATTAGTTTTACGCCAAAAATGGTTCGCGTAATCAACTACCAAACCCTGACAGAGTTTAAAACTAGCAGGGTTTGGTTTTAATTTTAGTTGTCTAAATCATATATTAACGTATTTTTGTAGCCTGCAAAACAATAGGTTTACTATTTTTTTACTAAAACAGATTACAAATAGATGATTACAGTTAATGCGCCTATAGTAAACTCAGATACTATCTTACAGTATATTCCTCAACGTCCGCCAATTGTGTTGGTTAGTAGAATATATACATGTGATGCTGCTGCTGTTGTGACAGGTTTTGATATTACTGATGATCATATTTTTACTCAAAAAGGTGTTCTTACTGAATCTGGTATTATAGAAAACATTGCTCAAACAGCTGCTAGCATGGCTGGTTATGCGGCAGTAATAAACAATACAACACCTGCTGTTGGATTTATTGGCAACATTAAAGATTTAGTCATACATCATTTACCTAAAAGTGGTAACGAAGTTTTAACAGAAGTAAAAACAAAAACACAAGTGATGAATGTATCCATCATTGAAGCACATTCATATTGTAATAATGAATTAGTGGCTACTTGTGAGATGAAAATATTTTTACAAGAAAACGCATAATGAGTATTTTAGTTGACATACAACATGTATCTAAAAAATACAAAGATGCGCCAAGAGCTGCTGTTAACGATTTATCTTTAACTATTAATAAAGGTGATATTTTTGGATTATTGGGTCCAAATGGTGCTGGTAAAACCACATTTATTAGTATGTTGTGTGGCTTGTTTCCAACTACAAGTGGAGAAATTTATATTAATGGTCTAACACATAAAACTAATAGTAAAGCTTGTAAGCAAGTAATTGGTGTTGTGCCGCAAGAAATTGCATTGTATCCAAAATTAACTGCTTGGGAAAATTTAATGTTCTTAGGTCACATGTATGGTTTGGGTGGTTCAGATTTAAAAGAAAAAGTAAAAGAAAATTTAACCATACTTGGCTTAGAAGCCAATATGCACCAAAAAATTATTTCTTACTCTGGCGGCATGAAACGCCGTGTAAATTTAATTGCAGGTTTATTACACAATCCTCAATTATTAATTTTAGATGAGCCAACTGTTGGTGTAGATGTTCAATCAAAGCAAGCTATTATTGAACATTTAAAAAAATTAAATAAAGAAAAAGGGATGACCATTTTATACACGTCTCATCACTTAGAAGAAGCAGAAGATTTTTGTAGTCATATTGCCATTATTGATGATGGTAAATTAATTACACGAGGTGCAACAAAAGAGTTAATTAGTTCAAACAACTGCAATAGTATTGAGGAAGTGTATTTAAAAATTACAGGAGTCAAGTTTAGAGACAAGTAAAAAAGTAACACTTCGACTCTGCTCAGCGTGACAAAAAACATAAAATGAAATTATTATACAGCATATATAAAGAATATAAAGTCTTAACTAGAGATAGAGCAGGATTGGCTATTACTTTTATTATGCCTACTGTTTTAATTTTAATTATCACATTAATTCAAGACACAACATTCCGTTCTGTAAACGAAGCATCGGTTCCTTTATTAATTGTAGATAGAGATAATGACTCTTTATCTATTGCATTAGAAAAATCACTCATCAACTCAAAATTTTTTGTAATCACAAAAAAACAAATGACGGATGAAGAAACAAAAACAGAAATTGCAAAAGGAACATATTTTATTGGTGTCATTATTCCTGAAAACACAAGTAAAAAACTTCGCGAAAAATCTGGAGCACGTGTCACTAAATTATTAAATAGCTTTAGCGGAGATTCTACAGAAACTGCTGTAGATACTAACAAATCAAACGTTCAATTGTTTTTTGATCCTATCACAAAAAAATCTTTTAAAACAACGGTTAGCAATTCTTTTGAACGCATCATTTCGCAAATAGAAATGCAAAGCATGATGAGTGCATTAAACGAAAAAATGCAAGAAAGTTTTCCTTTAGCAAAACCATCGCCACTAGAAATAACTCCCATTGTTAATTTAAAAGAAGATTACGCATCCTATAATAACTCATCCATCATTCCAAATTCCGTTCAACACAATGTGCCTGCTTGGACTTTATTTGCGATGTTCTTCATTTGTATACCATTAGCAGGAAACATTATCAAAGAAAGAGATGATGGCAGCGCCTTTAGATTACTGACAATGCCTGGCTCCTACATGATTGTGATTTTAGGGAAAATGCTCACCTATGTTATTGTAAGTTTAATTCAATTTGCATTAATGTTATGCGTAGGCGTATTTGTATTACCAATGATGGGTATGCCCGAATTAAATATTGGAAACAGTTTACCAGTCTTATTTTTAGTAGCCTTCGCATCTGGATTAGCTGCAACAGGTTTTGGATTATTAGTAGGGACCATTGCAACGTCACATGACCAAGCATCTTTATTTGGTGCTGTGTTTGTTATTATCCTAGCTGCTATTGGTGGTATTTGGGTGCCAACTTTTGTAATGCCTGAAGTGATGAAAAAAATCTCAGTGATTTCTCCACTGAACTGGGGACTTGAAGCATTTTATGGAATATTTTTAAGAGGCTCTGGCTTTAAAGAAATCTTTCCGGAAGTAGCAAAACTATTGGCTTTCTTTGGTGCATCATTAGGTGGCGCTTACTTATACCAAAAGTATAAGAGATTGAAGTAGTTGACATTCTTATAAATAGAATCTACCTTTAATTTATGAAAAAGATATTCTTTATTATTCTTATTCCATTTATTGGCTTCTCTCAAAATACAAGAAAGGTATTTGTTGAGACAGGGGTTTCTACTTTTAAGCCTTTTGTTGCAGAAGAAAGAATTGTAAGTTCAGAGTATCAAAACGCATCAGATTTAAAATATACTTACAAAACTACTCAAGGTTTTTTTATTAAATGTGGTGTTGAAATACTTCATAAAACAGAAAAGAAATTTAATGTTACTGTTCCCATGAGTATTGGTTACAAAGAATTTAATAAAATAATTGTTCAAGAAGGCTATGCTTATGGCTGTTTTTCAAACTTTAACGGCACCCAAACTAGTCGCACATCATCAAATTGTGCGTCCATTATGATTGGGCCTAAGTTTAATTTTAATACTAAAAAAATTACTGTGTTTACTGCGTTAAATGTTAATGCCGATTTGTTTTTTTTGGATTCAGAAACAACTGAATATAAACCAATAAATAGTGAAACTTATACGTATAATAGTTCAACTCCCGCACATGTTAGCGATTTTACTGTTAGCACTAGTTTACAATTAGGTGTTGATTATAAAGTTTCTAGTAGATTGACATTAGGAGTTTCGTGCGATAATTACTTTTTTAATTTTAATTCATTAATTAACGGAAATACATCAAATAGCATCCTATTTAATAATGGTTACGGAAAACAATCCCTATATACTTGTTCTGGAATAAGAGCTGCTTATAGTTTTTAAATCAACCTATATTTCGTCCCTACGGGACTTAAAACAATTCTATCTAGCTTTACTGCAAATATCTTGTCCCGATGGGACAAATAAACTTTAAACAGAACCTATGTATTCAAATATTATTTAGAAAAAATCCCGTAGGGATAAAATATCGGTAAAAATTAGTGGGTAATAAAGTTAAGTCCCGTAGGGACGATATATTATTTAGAACATAATACCATCCAAGCCATTAATCCGCTTGAAATCTCCAAAGCTTTCTCATCAATATCAAAAGTAGCTGTGTGAACTCCTGAAGTAATTCCTTTTGATTTATTACCTGTACCTAATCTGTAAAAGCAGCTTGGTACTTCTTGAGTAATGTAGGCGAAATCTTCTGCCGTCATACGTAAAGGCAAATCTTCTACATTGTCTTTTCCTAAATACTCAATAGCCGCTTGCTTGCAATATTTAGTTACCTCAACGTCGTTTGTTAAAAACGGATAACCATCCATAATCTTAATATCTGCTTTAGTATTGTATTGAGATGAAACTCTATTTATTATTTCCTTTATTTTCCCTTTCACTTCTTTTCTCCACACTTCATCCATTGTACGGAAAGTACCCGCTAAATAAACACTTTCAGGAATCACATTGGTTGCTCCTTTCCCTTCAATTTTTCCAAAAGCAATCACTGTTGGAATATTGTTTTGTGTGTTTCTAGCTACACCTTCTGCATCTATCACAAATGGAAATTGTTTTTCTATCTCCGTGATAATATGTGCCGCAACAACTAAAGGATTATTGTAATCTCCAGCCATCGCTGCATGTCCACCCTTACCAGTAATTGAAATATGTAATTCATCTGTACTTGCCATGTACATGCCTTCTCTAAACCCAACTTTACCAACTTCCATACTCGGAAACACATGTTGTGCAATAGCTACATCAACTTTTGGATTTTGTAAAACGCCTTCTTTAATCATTAACGAGGAACCACCAGGTAAAACTTCTTCGCCAGGTTGAAACATGATTTTTACTGTTCCTTCAAATTCGTTTTTTAATTGATTTAAAATAATAGCGGTTCCTAAAACAGAGGCTGTGTGTACATCATGTCCACATGCGTGCATCACTCCAATGTTTTGAGATTTATATTCAACATTGTTTTTTTCTTCAATTGGTAATGCATCTAAATCGGCACGCAACAAGATTGTTTTTTTGCTTGGATTTTTTCCTTCGATGATAGCAACAATGCCCGTTTTCACAATATCTTTTTTATAAGAGATATTGTATTTATCTAAAATAGAACAAACGTATTTTGATGTATTAAATTCCTCAAAAGATAATTCAGGATGTTGATGAAGATATCTACGAATAGAAACCACTTCATTAAAATACTGATTGGCTAATGTTTTTATTTTATTAATCATCGTCATCTAATTTTACTCTAACTTTCCTTTAGCTTGAGCGGCACTTAATTTATCTAACACTTTATCGTAAATGAGTTTTAATTTTTTAGGATGCTTAGTATAATAAACCATCGAGGAATCAAATTTTGCTCTATCAATATGATTATCTTTTAATGGATTAAAAATATAAGTAGAATCAAATTTTTCGCCCGTCACATTTTTTACATTAATGCCAGAGGCGCCTTCTGCTAAATAAGCATCAGTTAAAACGTTTACTAATTGCTCTTCACTCAATATTGAGTCAGGCACAACTTCGTTTTCTTCTTTTGGTGGTCTACACGAAAAAAGTAAAAACGAAACAACAAATAGTTTAATTAGGTTTGTATGCATTAAATGCAAAGTTAACACTATACAGGACATTTTTAAATTGTTCGTGAGATTCGAACAAAATAACGTTTTTTGGGAGCTCAATTGGCTCATTTTCATCAAAAAATACTCGTCCTGATACCATAATATGGCAATTTGGGAATGATTTTGATAGATTATTGATGTATTCTTGGGTTGAAATACCTTCCAATTTATTAGTAAAAGTAGTTACAATCACATCTGGGGGAACAATATCTGTTACTGATAACAAATCAGAAAATGGCACTGACTGACCTAAATACAAACATTTATGTCCTTTTGCTTTTATTAAAAAATTACAGTAAAGTAGTCCCAGTTCATGCAACTCATTAGAAGGAAGGTATAATAAGAATGTTTTTGGATTAGCTAATGGCTCAGGAAACAAACCATCAATGCCAACTATAATTTTTTGACGAACCAAATGAGAAATAAAATGTTCTTGTGCTGGATTTATCATTCCTACTTGCCACATATTACCAATTTGACGCATAAAAGGAAATACAATTTTTTCGATAGTACTCTCAAATCCAAAATGAATAATGCAATTTGAAATAATTTTTTCAAACTTAGCTTCATTCATTTCCATCATACACAATACCAAATTATCTATTTGATCGCTTTCCTTCGAATAGTTATTTAAAATAGATTGGGCTTGTTTAATGATTTCTTCATCAGGCAACTTCGCTATTTTAGAAATCTTAAACCCATTATTGTTTAATAAAGAAATATTTAAAATGCGTTTTAAGTCCTCTGATGTATAATAACGAATGTTAGTGTCTGTTCGTTCTGGCTTTAAAATACCATAGCGTTGTTCCCAAATACGAAGAGTATGAGCCTTTATTCCCGAAAGTCTTTCTAAATCTTTTATAGCGTATTGAGTTGGCATTATTACTTTTTATTCAGTAACAAAGCTAAAGGAATTTTGTTTAAATGAACTGACAAAAATCAAGATTTAGATTTATTCTATTTATCTAGCCTGCCCAGCCTTCTCTGTCTAAACTCCTATATTGGATGGCTTCTGCAATATGACTAGTTTGAATATTTACGGATGAATCCAAATCTGCAATGGTTCGAGCCACTTTTAAAATACGATCATAAGCTCTGGCTGACAAGCCCAGACGCTCCATCGCTGTTTTTAACAAACTACTACTCGCTTCATCTAAACTACAGTAGGTTCGTAAGTCTTTAGTTCTCATTTGTGCGTTACAATAAATACCATCTGAAGTTTTATACCGTTCGGTTTGCAATTGTCGCGCTTTAATCACTCGCTCTCTAATATCTTTACTGCTTTCCGAACTTTGTGCTTTGCTTAGTTCGCTAAACGGAACAGGTGTTACTTCTACATGCAAATCAATTCTATCTAATAATGGTCCCGAAATTTTATTCAAATATTTTTGTACAACGCCTGGCGCACATACACAGTCTTTTTCGGGGTGGTTGTAATAGCCACAAGGACAAGGATTCATACTCGCCATTAACATAAAACTTGCTGGATACTCCACACTAAATCTAGCCCGAGAAATAGTAACAATTCTATCTTCTAAAGGCTGACGCATCACTTCTAAAACGGTGCGTTTAAACTCTGGTAATTCATCCAAAAATAAAACACCATTATGTGCTAAAGATATTTCTCCTGGTTGTGCATTCATTCCTCCCCCAACAAGTGCCACATCAGAAATTGTGTGGTGTGGGCTTCTAAAAGGACGTTTAGTAACTAATCCCATTGTTTTGGTTGTTCTACCAGCTACACTATGAATCTTTGTTGTTTCCAGCGCTTCATCTAATGTGAGGGGTGGCAAAATGGATGGCATACGTTTACTTAACATGGTTTTTCCTGCCCCAGGAGGACCAATTAAAATCACATTATGTCCGCCAGAAGCAGCTATTTCAAGTGCTCTCTTAATATTTTCCTGGCCTTTGACATCATTAAAATCAAATTCGATTTCATCTAAGCGCGTTAAAAATTCTTGTTCTATATCAATCGTTGTTTTTTCTAACGTGTTTGTTTCATTAAAAAAATCAATCACTTGTCTGATTGTAGAAACACCATACACTTCAAGTCCATCAACAACAGCAGCTTCTTTAGCATTAGCATCTGGCAAAATAATTCCTTTAAATCCTTCTTGTTTTGCTTTTATAGCAATAGGCAAAGTTCCTTTGATGGGTCGCAGCTCACCATCCAAAGACATTTCACCCATAATAATGTATTTAGAAATTTCATCGGGCTTAATGGCTTCTGAAGCTGCTAAAATGCCAACGGCAATTGTTAAATCATAAGCAGAACCTTCCTTGCGGATATCGGCAGGCGCCATATTAATGGTAATTTGTTTCCCAGGGATTTTTAATCCATTGTTTTTTAAAGCAGCATCTATCCGCTGATGACTTTCCTTAACGGCACTATCAGGCAAGCCTACCAAATAAAAATTAATTCCCTGCCCAATATGCACCTCAACCGTCACTGTTGTGGCATTAATTCCGTGCACAGCACTTCCAAACGTTTTGACTAACATGTTAAATATTTTCGACAAAATAACAACAAAAAGAAGCACAACTCTGCTATAATTTGTAGCATTTTGTTTAATAACAGGCTATTTGTGGTGCTAAAAATATATATAATATATTTTTACTTTAAAAAATATTAAATTTATTTTTATTATTGCAGTAAAATATTTGCCTTTACTCAAGAGAAATTATATATTTATAAATCTAAAAACCAGAACAATGATTAAAAAAATACTTTTAGCTTTTGCCATATCTTTAACAGCAACTCAAGTTCAGGCACAAACTGAAGAAAATAGAGAATTAAATTGTTATAATAAATGGTCTATTAAATTTGAACAACGTGGAGCAGATGAAGTAGAAGATGGGATTTATGAAGATGTCATTATTACTTCTCGTGTAGGAGCAAAGGCAAGTTGCTGGAGTGGAAAAGCAGAAGTGAGAAAGAAAAAATTAGTGAAATTTTATATCATTAAAGAAGATAATACAGTTGAAGAAGTAACTCGTACTTGGAAAAAAGAATTTGATAATAAAGATGTAGATATCATTAACGGAATTAGTGAAACGATGCTAACAGTACACAACGAAATGATTAATGTGCTTTGGCCAAAAAAAATTAAAGCTAAAAAAGCGGCCGCTAAAAAAGCCCCAGAGCCTACAGATGACTAGCTTATTTAAATAAAAACGGAGCAAATAATTTTGCTCCGTTTTTATTTTCTATTAAACTCAAATTCAACTTCGTTGTTTTTTAAATCAGTAACTTTACTAAATCCAATTCGCTTTAATAATTTTATAGCAGGCAGATTTTCAATTGATGTGATTGCTATAATGCGTTCTAATTGAATGTTATGTATACCAAATGAGATGGCTAATTCCATTGCATTACTCATAAATCCTTTTCCGCGAAAAGTAGGCAATAGAACGCAACCCAATTCACCGGTGCTTTTTTCAAATCCACGATAATAACCTAATGTTCCTACTATTTTATTGTTAGTTTTATCTTCAATACCCCAGTGAATAGAATTACCATCAACGTAATCTTGATTTATTTTATTCAATATTAAAACTCCTTCTGTTAGAGTTTCAGCAACCTTTCCATCATAAAATTGAATTTCAAGAATGTCTTTTACATCAGATTCGATAATTTTTCTGAGTGTAATTTGATGAGAAGTTATTGTTGGAAATATATCGTAAGGCGGCAAATTCATTTTCAACATCTGTAATTAAGCTTCTTCTTTAAAAGGATTTCTAGGAATCCATTCCGTTGGCTGCAAAAACTGCATAAACGGTTTTAAAATAAGTTTCGAAACTGTGTTTTGTGGTTTAATATAGCATAATAATTCATGTGGTTTTGCTCCTACCGTTGTTTTAATTTCGGAAGCAGTACGTCCTAAATTTATTTTGGCTTTATGCATTAATATGGCTTGCTCTATAAAACTATATAAAATAGTTTGATACAATTCAAACTCTTTATTGTGCGCATAATCAAATCCTATATAATGCGCTTCTACTTCGTTTTCTAAACAAAAACCACAAGCAAACGATAACATCTTATCTTCTAAAAACCAAGCGTCCACATAAAACGAATTTGTGTTTGCTTTCACAACATCTTCAAAGTAATTTGAAGACAAATGTGCTAATTTAAATTTAGCTTGATTAAACACTTGTGTGTATAATGCATGCATCGTCTCTTTATAAAAAGACACTTCCTCATTCGATAACCTTTTTTTAGTTAAAGAGGCGCTTGCTTTTAAAATTCCTTTTGCTCGATTTCTATATTTTTTTGAAAAGCAATTGATGTAATCCGTTAAATTTGAAATGCCTTTTGGCAAATCAATAATCATATTAGGTTCTACATTAAAATGTTTAAAGCGGGTGCAATACCAACAATCTTTATCTCCAAATCCTTCTTCGTAAAAATCTTTTACTAAAATAGCAGATATTTTGCCTCTCAGTTTTTCTGCTCTCGATACGCAATCAATCACTCCCTCTACCAATTTAAAAGTGGTTTTTTTACTATTCACATCAATATAAAAACCATGTTCTCCACTAATAAAATTATTGCCACAAGTCACTAAACGCATAATGGTTTCGTCTTCGTTATGATCAATATATCTCTGAAAAACAGAAGCTCTCTTACTTTTCAATTCGGTAATTTGTTTTTCAATTAGCTCTCCAAACAATGATGCTGGAAAATCATTGATTTGAAAATACACTACTCCTATTGGATTTTTTCTGTTATAAATAATAACGTATCTAAATCTAAAATGTTCGTTTTTCTCTTTATGTAAAACGCTTAAGTAAGAGTGTGATAAAAACACATTCTTGTTTTTTAATGCTTTTGTCCAATCTGCTTCAGGAACATTTTTGATTTCATCAAAGCAAGTAAAAGTATAGCTACTAAATAGTTTCCTATTTGGTTTCAATATATTCTTACCTAGTATTTTATCGCAGAGTGCAAACATCTAAATAGCTAATAATGGGAAAACATCATCAAACATCATTACAACACTTTCATCAATAGAAAGTTTAGACGTATCTATACTATAAATAGCGTTGGTTGGTTCTTCAAACGGATTAGAGACTCCTGTAAATTCTTTTATTTCTCCAGATCTTGCTTTAGCATAGTGACCTTTTACATCTCTTAGCTCGCAAACATCCATAGGAGTTGAGATATGATATAAAATAAAGTGTTGCTCACCTATAATGTTTTCAGCCAATCTTCTTAATTCGTTAGTTGGAGTAATCAAACTACAAATCACAACAACACCACAACTACATAATTGCTTTGCTAATTCAGCGGTACGGCGAATATTCTCCATCCTATCCTCCATACTAAAACCAAGTCCTTTGTTAATGCCTTGTCTCAATACATCTCCATCTAATACTTTGGTTAAAATTCCTTCGTCGTGCAATCTTCTTTCTAATTCGTATGCCAAAGTCGTTTTTCCTGAGCCTGAGTAGCCTGTCATCCAAATTACCAAGCCTTTATGAGACAATAAATTCTCTTTATCAGCATTCGTAACCAATTCTGGTTGATTAGAAAATATGTTGTTGGAATGGCTCAGATTTATAGAATTTAGAATTTAAAAATACAATTAAATATCTTACTTTTGAATTAAATAACCTGTTTTAATAAAGATTAACATGGCATACGATTTTAGACAAAGCCCCGTGGTTGACCAAGTAGGGATTGAAGAACGAGTGGCTCGTTTTAATACACGCAGTATTAAAAAAGGAAGTAAGGTTCAAGCGCTGAAACTGGCACTTAACATGATAGATTTAACGACTCTTGAGGGAAAAGATACTGAAGGGAAAGTGAAACAAATGTGTTACAAAGCCATGCATCCGCATTTAGCGTTGCCAGATTTGCCAACTACAGCTGCGGTATGTGTTTATCCAACGATGGTTAAAACTGCTAAAGAGGCTTTAAAAGGAAGCAAAGTAAAAGTAGCTTCTGTATCTACGGCTTTTCCTAGCGGAAATTCAACCATGCAGATTAAATTATTAGATACAAAATTAGCTTTAGATAATGGTGCCGATGAAATTGACATGGTGATTAGCCGTGGCGAATTTTTAAAAGGCAACTACAATTTTGTGTTTGATGAAATTGCAGCTATCAAAGATTTAACACATAAATACAATGCTCGTTTAAAAGTGATTTTTGAAACAGGCGAAATTTCAACATTAGATAATGTTCGTCGCGCAAGCGATATTGCTATTTACGCGGGAGCAGATTTTATTAAAACATCTACTGGTAAAATTGGAGTGGCTGCAACGATGCCCGTTACTTTGGTAATGTTAGATGCTATTAAAGATTATTATTTTAAAACAGGAATACAAGTTGGTATGAAACCAGCGGGTGGAATTAGCACAGCTAAAGGCGCTTTACAATATTTAGTGATGTTACACGAAACTTTAGGTAATGCTTGGTTAGACAATAAGTGGTTTCGTTTTGGTGCAAGCTCGTTAGCTAACGATTTAATTTTACAGCTAGAAAAAGAAGCAAAAGGCGTTTACTATAGCAAAGATTATATTTCAGTAGATTAAACTTAACCCTGTCTGCCGAAAGGCAGACGCAGAGAACGCGAAGTTTTTTGCGCAAAGAAAAGAAGAAAGAATTAAAAACATATTGCCCTCTGCGACCTTTGCAAACACTCAGCGTCCTTTGCGGTTAAACACAAAACACAATGGCAAAAAAAGAAGCTAAAAAATTAGAATACTTTACAGATTGGAAATATGCTCCGTCTCCTGAAGCAACCGATCATATTCGTTTACAAAAACAGTATGATTTATTTATCAATGGTAAATTTGTAAAACCAAATTCTGGTAAATATTTCGATACCATTAATCCTGCAACTGAAGAAAAAATTTCGAGCATTGCAGAAGCAAATGATAAAGATGTTGACTCGGCAGTAAAAGCAGCTCGTGGTGCTTATGATAAAATATGGAGCAAAATGCCAGCAAAAGAACGTGCTAAATACATTTACCGTATTGCTCGTTTAATTCAAGAGCGTGCTCGCGAACTATCAGTCATCGAAACGTTAGATGGTGGAAAATCTATTCGCGAGAGTCGTGATATTGATGTGCCTTTAGCAGCGAATCATTTCTTTTATTATGCTGGCTGGGCTGATAAACTAGAGTATGCTTTTCCGAATCGTAATCCAAAATCATTAGGTGTTGCTGGTCAAGTGATTCCTTGGAACTTCCCATTATTAATGGCTGCTTGGAAAATTGCTCCTGCTTTAGCAACTGGTAATACGGTTGTACTAAAGCCTGCAGAAACAACTTCTTTAACCGCTCTAAAATTAGCAGAGATTATTCAAGAAAGCGGGTTACCTGATGGAGTAGTGAACATCATCACTGGTCACGGACCAGTGGGTGCTTCTATGGTGAATCATAAAGACATTAATAAAATTGCTTTTACTGGAAGTACGGGTGTTGGCAAATGGATTCAAAAAGCCATTGCAGGTACCGATAAGAAATTAACTTTAGAGTTAGGCGGAAAAGCAGCGAATATTATTTTTGAAGATGCTCCTATTAACCAAGCCGTAGAGGGAATTATTAATGGTATCTTCTTTAATCAAGGTCACGTGTGTTGTGCAGGTTCTCGTTTATTTGTGCAAGAAAGCGTTGCCGAAGAAGTCATCAAAAAATTAAAAGATAGATTAGAAACATTAATTGTTGGTGATCCATTAGATAAGAACACAGACATCGGTGCCATCAATTCTAAAATGCAATTGAATAAAATTAATGAGTATTTAAAAATTGGGATAAACGATGGAGCTGAGATGTATCAAAGCTCTTGCTCTATTCCTAAAAAAGGATTCTTTGTTCGCCCTACTCTATTTTTAAACACATCGCAATCACACCGTATCTCTCAAGAAGAAATTTTCGGACCAGTATTAGCGATTCAAACATTCCGCACAATTGAAGAAGTGATTGAAAAAGCCAATAACATTCCTTATGGTTTAAGTGCTGGTGTTTGGACAGATAAAGGTTCTCGTATTTTTAATTTAACTTCTAAATTACGCGCTGGAGTAGTTTGGGCAAACACATACAATAAATTTGATCCAACATCGCCATTTGGTGGATATAAAGAAAGTGGTTTTGGCAGAGAAGGTGGATTGCATGGTTTAATGCCATATTTAAAGTTTTAAGAAATAAGTTTTTGGTTGTTTGATAACACTCAAACAACAAACAACCAAACTCAAAAAACATATTATAATGGAAAGAATAGAAGTTTTAAAAACATACAAAATATTTATTGGCGGACAATTTCCTCGTACCGAGAGTGGACGCTATTATCCTTTAAAATTAAAAAACAACATGACTGTAAACGTAAGTTTATCTTCTCGTAAAGATTATAGAAACGCTGTCATTGCAGCACGTGGCGCATTTAGCGGATGGAGTGCTCGTGCAGCATTTAATCGCGGACAAATTTTATACCGTATAGCAGAAATGTTAGAAGGACGTAAAGACCAATTTTTAGAAGAATTAAAACAGTTGGGTTATACACCTGCAGCTGCTAAAAAAGAAGTTGAGCAAAGTATTGATCGTTTAGTTTACTATGCAGGCTGGTGTGATAAATACCAACAATTATTTAGCTCCGTGAATCCAGTGGCGACTTCTCATTTCAATTTCTCTGTTCCTGAACCAATGGGTGTTGTAGCCATCTTAGCTGATGAATCAAGTGCTTTATTAGGATTAGTTTCTGTGATTGCTCCTGCCATTGCTGGTGGAAACACATGTATTGTATTAGCCTCTGAAAGTAAACCAACATGTTCAATTACCTTTGCTGAAGTCATTGCTACAAGTGATGTACCAGGTGGTGTGGTAAATATTGTAACTGGTAGCCGTAAAGAATTACATTCTCATTTTTCTTCTCACATGGATGTAAATGCCATCATCAATTGCAATACCGAAAAAGACTTTAATAAAACCATTGGCGAAAACGCATCACTAAATGTGAAACGTGTTTTTACATGGAACAGAAATTGGAGCGACGAAAAAGAACAAGGACCATATTATATAACCGATTTACAAGAAATTAAAACGACTTGGCATCCAATAGAAAATATTGGCGTTTCGGGAATAAAATATTAATTCGTCTTTTCTAGAAGAATTTTTAATTATTGAAGAAAATAATTTCAATTTTTCTACAATTTATTTTTTCAACATTAAAGCGTTAGTGTTTTCAAAACCTTTATTATTAAAGGTTTTATAGAGAGTTCTCATGATTTTCGATAATCAGATTATGCTCTTGAAACAAATTTTATTTTTTATTCTTTTCGTCTATTTTTACTAAAAACGTATAAAGAAAATGAAGAGATACTTGTCAATTATCGGATTATTATTTTTAGTTGTTTCTGTAAAAGCACAAACAGCAAATTCTACTCAGCAAAACTCTATTATAAATGCAGATTCGCATAAAACAAAATACGTAAACATATATCCCAATCCTTCGGCAGAAGTTTTAGTGATTAAAGTAAACGAACCAAAAACCGGAATGGAATTTATATTATACAATGCCTTGGGTCAAGAGGTAGATAAAGTATCGATTGTAGATAAAGAAACACAATATCTAAGAAGAAACTTGTCAAAAGGAATTTACACCTACAATGTTCTAAACAACAAAGAGGTTGTTGAAACTGGAAAGCTTGTATTTGAATAAGGCATTAAGAGTTATCTAACCTCAAATACACAGAAAAAACCGCATAATACTTTGAGTATTATGCGGTTTTTTTATGAAATCGTCATTGCGAGGAGGAACGACGAAGCAATCTCAAACTTAGCGTGATACGTAATAACGAAATCTGCATAAACCCTTTGCCTCTTTGCGGTTAAGTTCTATCTTTACACCTCGCAAAATCAAGCATTATGGAATACAATTTTAAAGAGATAGAAAGTAATTGGCAAAAGTATTGGGCTACTAACAAAACCTTTGCTGCTAAAGATGGTGGAGATAAACCAAAGTACTACGTATTGGATATGTTTCCTTATCCATCGGGTGCGGGTTTACATGTAGGGCATCCTTTGGGATATATTGCTTCTGATATTGTTGCGAGATACAAACGCCACAAAGGCTTTAATGTATTGCACCCAATGGGTTATGATAGCTTTGGTTTACCAGCAGAACAGTATGCGATTCAAACAGGGCAACACCCAAAAATTACGACTGAACAAAACATTGCACGATACCGTGAGCAGCTAGATAAAATTGGTTTTTCGTTTGATTGGGACAGAGAAGTAAGAACCTCAAACCCTGAGTACTATAAATGGACACAATGGATTTTTATTCAAATATTTAATAGTTGGTATAACAAAAACAGTAACAAAGCAGAAAACATTTCGACCTTAATTGCTGAATTTGAAGCCAACGGAAACACCAAAGTAAATGCGGTTTGTGATGAAGATGTACAATCTTTTACTGCAGCGCAGTGGAATGCCTTTTCTGAAAAAGAACATTCTGATATTTTAATGGCCTATCGTATGGCCTATTTAGGTGTAGCTTATGTCAATTGGTGTCCACAATTAGGAACGGTTTTAGCAAACGATGAAATTAAAGACGGTGTTAGTGAGCGTGGTGGATATCCAGTAGAACGTAAATTAATGAAACAGTGGAGCATGCGTATTACAGCCTATGCTCAAAGACTGTTAGATGGATTAGATACATTAGATTGGACAGAAAGTTTAAAAGAAGCTCAACGTAACTGGATTGGGAAAAGCGAAGGAACTTCTCTGAGATTTAAAGTGATTCGTCACCCTGAACTTGTTTCAGGGTCTCAAGAGATGCTGAATCAAGTTCAGCATGACATAGAAGTTTTCACAACTAGACCCGATACAGTTTTTGGTGTATCATTTATAACCTTAGCACCAGAGCATGAATTAGTAGATCTATTAACAACTCCGGATAACAAAGCAGCGGTTGAAGCATACGTGACCCAAGCAAAAAACAGAAGTGAACGTGAACGCCAAGCTGACATTAATAAAATCACAGGAGTATTTACTGGTTCTTATGTAGAGCATCCATTCACAGGAAAACAAGTTCCTATTTGGGTTGGTGATTATGTTTTAGCGGGTTATGGTACTGGTGCGGTGATGGCAGTTCCTGCGCATGATAGCAGAGATTACAGTTTTGCGAAACATTTTGGTTTACCAATTTTAGAAGTAGTAGCTGGTGGCGATTTAGAAAAAGAATCTTACGACGCGAAAGAAGGAAAATTAATTAACTCTGATTTCTTAAATGGATTAGACGTTAAAGACGCGATGAAAAAAGCCATTGCGGAAATTGAAAAGCAAGGTTTAGGAAAAGGCAAAGTGAATTTCCGTTTGCGTGATGCGGTGTTTGGTCGTCAGCGTTATTGGGGAGAACCAATTCCGGTGTATTACAAAAATGATATTCCTTACGCGCTTAACGAAAATGAATTACCATTAGTGTTACCTGAAGTAGATAAATATTTACCAACTGAAGATGGCGAGCCACCATTGGCACGTGCAGCAGCTTCTTGGAAACACGAAGGCAAATACGATTACGAACATAGCACCATGCCAGGTTGGGCAGGTAGTTCTTGGTATTTTTTAAGATACATGGATGCAGCTAACGGTAACGAGTTTGCCTCTAAAAAATTAAGCGACTATTGGCAACAAGTAGATTTATATATTGGTGGTAGCGAACACGCGACTGGTCATTTATTATACGTACGTTTTTGGACTAAATTTTTAAAAGACCTGGGATACATTGCCATTGACGAACCTGCTAAAAAGTTGATTAATCAAGGGATGATACAGGGACTTTCTGCATTTGTTCATAGAATTCATCATTCAGTAAATTATTCTTTACCAGATGGTGGGCGTAAAGTCATGCCACTGCCATCTGTTCATGTTTCAAAAAAACACTACGATGAATTTAAACTTAACGGTGACTATAAAACCTGTTCTTTCTATAAGGAATATCAGAATATTATTTCGCATAGAATCGAGGAATTAAAAATAGAAGAGAAAACTGAGCAATTTAATGATGAGAACTTTTCTATATCAAAATATAATGTTGACGTGAATATTGTCGATAATGATGTATTAGATATAACTAAATATGTTGCTTCTAAACAATTTAACGATTACAAACATTTTATTTATGAAAATGAGAAATATGTTTGTACAAGAGAAGTAGAAAAAATGTCTAAATCAAAATACAATGTTGTAACACCAGATGACATTGCAGAAAAATTTGGTTCAGATACATTGCGTTTATACGAAATGTTTTTAGGTCCTTTAGAGCAAAGTAAGCCTTGGAATACCAATGGTATTACTGGTGTGCATGGCTTCTTAAAAAAATTGTGGAAATTATTTTATGGCACAGGAACATTTGCTATTAGTAACGACGAACCAACAAAAGGCGAATTAAAAACCTTACATAAAACCATTAAAAAAATTACTGAAGATATTGAGCGTTTTTCATTCAATACTTCTATCAGTAATTTCATGATTTGTGTGAACGAATTAACTGATGCTAAATGTAACAAGAGAGCAATCCTTGAACCATTATTGATTTGTTTATCGCCATACGCGCCACATATTGCAGAAGAACTGTGGAAACAATTAGGTCATACTGAAAGTATATCAACCGCTGCTTTCCCTGATTTTAATGAAGCCTTTTTAATAGATGATAATGTAAATTATCCAGTATCATTTAATGGTAAAGTTAAATTTACATTAGAGTTAGCTGCTACATTAACTACACAAGAAGTGGAAGCCATTGTAAGAGCCAACGAACAAACCGCTAAATACCTTGATGGTAAAGAGCCTAAAAAAGTAATTGTGGTTCACAAAAAGATTGTGAACATGGTGGTTTAATTATGGAATTATAAAACATGAACGTCTATATGATATATCAATGATTTGAAAAAATATGTATATCATATAACGTTCATCTTGTTTCTTAGTATTTATGCTAAGTCTCAAATAATTTTTTTAAATAATCCTGCAAATCATATCGTTAGCTATAATCCTGCATTTTCTGCTATTCATCCGTATTTCAATAAAAATTATGGCGGCAAACAAATCACTCTTTCCTCACGAGTATCTCAAAGTCAAAGAGACGCCCAATTAAGTGGACAATATTTTTTTGAAAAACAAAACATAGGGCTCTCTGTTGATTACGGCTTTGTAAATCAATCAAAAACAAACTTAAATAGAGTTGGTGTCGGTTTGGCCTATCAATTACTGTTTTTTAATGCAATAAGCACGGGTTGGGGCATAAGTGTTCACTTTAACGACCATTTAACAAATTCAAATGCTCTTTCTCGATTGTATAACAAAGAATTTCCTGACACGTTGCGTAATTTCCAATCAGTAGATATAAATTTTGGTGGATTAATAAATTATGAACGCTTTTTATTTGGTTTTTCGTATCAACCTCGTCAGTTAGCTACTATCATTTCAAACGATAAAGCAATAACATCAACAACACAAACACTATACTTTAAAACTTATAAGCCGATAACAAGAAAACTAAACGCTATTCTCTGGTATCAAGCTGTTTTTAATAAACACTATCTATCAAATGAAATCTCTCATTTAAATAAATTTCAACAACATTCTATAAATATACATTTGGCTGGGAAAAAAGGATTGATAGGAGGAATAGGAACTAGAATGACTGATTTTAATTATTATTCACTCATTGCTAAACTGGGTTATAATCATCGTAAATGGCAACTTTTATATGGCATAGAACCTTATTGGCTTCATGCAAAATATTCCGAAATAATTCACGAACTTAGTTTCACCTTTAAATTTAATTAATCATGCAAAAATCAATTTTAGGTTTTCTTTTAATATGTAGTATTAAAATAAACGCACAAGAAAATAAATTTAACGCAACTTCTGAAGTTAAGAAAGTAACTGTTTTCTTAACTGGAGCAGAGCTAAATCATGAAGTAAAAATTAAATTAAAAAAAGGCAAAAATATAGTCACATTCACTGGACTTTCTCCCCGCTTGGATGAACGAAGTATTAACTTAACACCCGGTTCATCTGAGGTGAATGTGTTATACATCAATACACATACAAATTATTTGGATGAGAAAAAAGATAATGAAAAAATTCAAAACTTGAAAGATAGTGTGATGTTGTATAAAGACAAACTAGCATTATTAAAATTTGAACAAGATGCCTTAGAAACAGAAAAATCATTATTATTTAAAAATCAATCTATTGGAGGACAAGCTGGAGTAAGCATTGCTGACGTTGAAAAATCAGCCGACTTTTATAGAAAACGCAGTACAGAAATCAATCAACTTATTTTTAAAAACAATAAAGTAAAAGTAAAATACGATAAGCAACGTTCTCAATATCAAAAACAATTAGTAGAATTAGATGCTGAAGTTAATCCCCCAACCAGCGACATTACAGCAACATTTGTGGCTAACAAAGATATTGAAACAACCATCACATTTAAATACTTAATCCCAACAGCTGGCTGGACACCAAAATATGATATCAGAACAGAGGGTACTGGCAAAGAAGTAACATTAGTGTACAGAGCTATTTTATTTAATAACTCAGGATTGGATTGGAAGGACATCAAAATCATTTTATCTACTGCTAATCCTGATATTGGAATTAATATTCCAAAGCTTAGCAAATGGTATTTAGGTAACGAGCAAGTTGCCGAGGAAAACAACATTGCTCAATATGTTCAGGTATTGCCAGGAGTTGTTAATTCAGAGTCAAAATTACAAGAAGTGCAAATACTTTCTGAAGAAGAACAAGAAATAAGCAAAAAAGTAGCAGATAAAAAAGCGAAACAAAATCAAATTCAATTTAAAAAAATTGAAGTGGATATGTTAAGCACTGAATATACTATTGAACAACCCTACACGGTATATTCTGATTCAAAACCATACACTGTTGATGTGTTAGAAAAAACAGTAAATGCTTATTACGAATACAAAGCTGTTCCTGCTCTGGATAAGGATGTGTTTTTACAAACTAAATTAGCTCTGAAAGATTTACCAGATTTAGTAAGTGGCGATGCGAGTGTATATTTTGGAGGTTCATACATTGGAAAAACATTTATTAAAACGATTGATTTAGATGATTCGTTAACTATATCACTAGGAAGAGACAAAAAAATTCAAATGGTTCGCAAAGAATCTAAACAAGATTACCAGCGCTCGATTGTAGGAAATTATGAAAAGGAAGTATTAAAATATGAAACCACTATAAAAAACACCCGTGATATTCCTGTATCAATTATCGTAGAAGATCAAATTCCAGTAGCATCAAACTCCGACCAAGAAATAAACGTGAATGAGATTTCTGGTGCTACTTTTGATAAAGCATCTGGGAAATTAACTTGGAAAATTGTTTTAAATCCTAATGAATCAAAAGTGATTAAAATGGGTTACTCTTCAAAATATCCAAAAAGCGTTAGACCTAAGAAGAAAAAATTTAGAACAATTTCTTCTCCATCGTTTTAATAAATATTGTATATTCAAGTTCGCAAATCAGCACTAAAAAATAATGATTCTTGGGAACTTAATAAACCTTGGCGTAAAATCCGAAATGGAATTTTACGAAAAACGTGAGGCAAGGATGGTAAATTTATTTGCCTGGATTGCCTTTGTTGGTTCTGTTGCAGGAATAACAACGGTGTTTTTTATCAATGCTAAATACCCCACCTTTATTGCTACATTTTCGGTTTTCACTGCATTAGCGGTATTACTTTTAAATTTTAAAGGTTACCATAATCTTGCGACCTATACTTTTGTTACAACTACTTGTGTTTCTATATTTATCATTGTTCAACAGTATGCCGTAAATGTTGGAAATTATTTATACTTTTTTCCTCTTATCTTTTGCGTAGCATTGGTACATAATCCTACTAAATCAAATCTTCGAACCATTATTTTATATTCAATTATTGCCATTAGCTTTTTGTGCGCGTGGTTATTTGATATTGATAGTTTAAAAAACACAAGCGTATCTGAACGAGATAACGAAATCCTTTTAGTGTATAATAGTGTTCTTACTTTTTTTATAACTGTGATTATGGTGTATTTAGTTGTTAAGCTAATTAACCGACAGAATAATGAATCTTTAGGTCTTTTGAAGAAAGAGCAAGACGCCCAAAAAATTATTGCTCAATCATTAAAAGAAAAAGAAACTCTACTCGCTGAAATACAACATCGTGTCAAAAATAACTTAGCAATTATTACTGGCTTACTGAATCTTCAAACAGAAAAAGCGCCATGCGAAGAATCTAAACTATTGATGATTGAATCAAGAAATAGAGTCATGAGTATTGCAATGGTTCATGAACGATTGTACAAAAAAGATAATTTATCAAAAATTAATTTTAAACAATATTTATCTGAATTAGTACAAGAGCTAGTTAAAAGCTTTCCTATTCAATCCAAACAAATACAAATAGAAGAGGAATTACAAAAAATAGAATTAGAAATCACTAAAGCTGTGCCCATTGGTTTAATAGTCAACGAAGCCTTAACTAATTCTTTAAAACACGCCTTTAACTCTTTAAATGAAAAGCCAAGCATCAAAATAAAAATGCAATTGATTTATGATAGAATTCAAATTTGCATCACTGATAATGGTGTTGGTTTTGCAGATATCAATTCTAGAAAAGATTCTGCGCTTGGTTTATCGCTTATCGAATCTTTATGCGACCAAATAGATGCACAAGTGGTTTTTAAAAACGAAAACGGCGCTTGTGTGAGTATTGTGTTTCCTATTTAAAACAATTTGATTTGCTTATTCTCGGTAAGCGCTTCTTTATAAACTGCTAATACTCGAAGTCTTGCCGAAGCATGATCTACAATTGGCTTTGGATATTTAGGTGTATTAAATTCAGGAATCCATTTTTTGATATACTCGTATTTTGGATCAAATTTTTTAGTTTGCTCTGTTGGGTTAAACACTCTAAAATAAGGTGCTGCGTCACAACCGCTACCTGCTGCCCATTGCCAACCACCATTATTAGCACTCAAATCAAAGTCTAATAGTTTTTGGGCAAAATAGGCTTCGCCCCAACGCCAATCAATTAATAAATCTTTTACTAAAAAACTAGCCACAATCATTCGCACTCGGTTATGCATAAACCCTGTTGCATTTAATTCGCTCATACCAGCATCCACAATTGGAAATCCTGTTTTGCCTTCACACCATGCTTTAAATTCAAGTTCATTGTTCCTCCACTCTATTCTATCATACTGCGATTTGAATGAATTTTTTGCAACATGCGGAAAATGAAATAATATCATCATATAAAAATCTCTCCAAATTAATTCATTTAACCAAGTTTCGTTTAACAACAAAGCTTGTTTTGCTAAAGCTCTAATACTAACTGTTCCAAAACGTAAATGCACACTTAATTTACTAGTACCTTTAATAGCAGGAAAATCACGTTGCTCTTTATAGTGAATAACTATGGATTTACTAATCGTGGTTGATGGAAATTCAATTCCTGACTTTTCAAATCCCATGTCTTGTAAAGTTGGAATTTCAAAAGATTTAGTTTGAATAAAGTTTTTGAAATATTTTTTGTTTGGATAAGCCTTCACATGAAAATCTGTTAATCGCAATTTCCATTTTCTGCTATAAGGTGTAAAAACAGTGTAAGGTTTTCCATCATCTTTCGTCACCTCATCTTTTTCAAAAATGCATTGGTCTTTATACGTTTTAAATTCTATTTTGTTTTTGCTTAAAAAATCTTTAACCACTGCATCTCTTTCGTCTGCATAAGGTTCATAATCGTGATTGGTATAAACACATTCAATATCAAACTCCTTTACTAACTCTTTAAATGCTTTTTCTGGGTTAGAATAAAACACTTTAATAGAAGAGCTTGTTTCCTTTAACTGCTCATTTAAATTTAAAATCGTTTGATGAATAAACTCTACTCTGGCATCTTTTTTATCTTCTAATTTATCTAAAATGTTTTTATCAAAAATAAAAATAGGTAAAACTGGTGCACCTTTTTTAAGCGCATGATAAAGTCCTGCGTTATCATCTAAACGCAGATCTCTCCTAAACCAAAACAAGTTCACTTTTTGCATATTATTTTAAACAAATAATGTCGTTAAAAGTTTAAAAAAATCATGTAATTTCAGCACTTCTAAATTAATGTATTAATACCATGGAATTAAAACAATTTCAACAACACATATTGCAAGGTATTCCTTCTGAATTGCCTCAACCAAAATCTTACGAAAACACCATTAATCATGCGCCCAAACGCAAAGACATTTTAAATGCTGAAGAAAAAAAATTAGCCATTCAAAACGCTCTACGTTATTTTGAGCCAAAACACCATGCTGTTTTAGCAAAAGAATTTGCCGAAGAACTAAAAACGTATGGACGAATTTATATGTACCGCTTTCGTCCAGATTATAAAATATTTGCTCGCCCCATAAACGAGTATCCGCACCAAAGCATTCAAGCAGCTGCAATCATGCACATGCTTAGCAATAATTTAGATTATGCAGTGGCTCAACATCCACACGAATTAATTACTTATGGTGGAAACGGCTCTGTGTTTCAAAACTGGGCTCAATACTTGCTAACGATGCAGTATTTAGCAATCATGACAGATGAGCAAACTTTGGTTTTATATAGCGGGCATCCAATGGGATTATTCCCTTCTCATAAAGATGCGCCACGAGTAGTTGTTACTAACGGTATGATGATTCCTAATTACAGCAAACCTGATGATTGGGAAAAGTTTAATGCACTTGGTGTTACTCAATACGGACAAATGACTGCTGGTTCATTCATGTACATTGGTCCACAAGGTATTGTGCATGGCACTTGTATTACTGTTATGAATGCCGCTCGCAAAGTATCAAAATCAGAAGAAGATAGAATAGGAAAATTATTTGTGACTTGTGGTTTAGGTGGCATGAGTGGTGCGCAACCAAAGGCAGCTAAAATTGCTGGTTTAGTATCTATCACTGCAGAGATTAATCCTAAAGCAGTGCATACTCGTCACTCACAAGGTTGGGTAGATGAAGTGTTTGATGATTTAGATGCATTAATTCCAAGAGTTAAAGAAGCGCAAGCAAAAAAAGAAGCCGTTTCAATTGCTTATCAAGGAAATGTGGTTGATTTATGGGAGCGCATTGTGAAAGAAACCATGAAAGTAGATGTTGGTTCAGATCAAACATCACTTCACAATCCTTGGGCTGGAGGTTATTACCCAGCAGGATTATCGTTAGAAGAAAGTAATCAAATGATGGCGGATAACCCTACTCAATTTAAAGAGGAAGTTCAAAAAACGTTAGTTCGTCATGCCAATGCTATCAATACATTAACCAGTCAAGGCATGTATTTCTTTGATTATGGAAATGCTTTCTTACTTGAGGCAGGAAGAGCTGGTGCTGATATTTACAAAACAGAAAAAGCATTAAAAGGCGGACACGTTGGTGCCACTTTCCGTTACAATTCTTATGTGCAAGATATTTTAGGTCCAATGTGTTTTGATTATGGTTTTGGTCCTTTCCGTTGGGTTTGCACAAGTGCTGATTCAAAAGACTTACAAAAAACCGATGAAATTGCTTTAGCTGTTTTAGAAGAAATTTATAAAACTGCTCCACAAGAAATTAAACCACAATTACAAGATAATATTGTTTGGATTAGAGATGCGATGAAAAACAATTTAGTGGTTGGTTCGCAAGCTCGCATTTTATATGCTGATAGCGAAGGACGTGTGAAAATTGCTGAAGCTATAAATAAAGCCATTGCTGCAAAAGAAATTTCAGCACCAGTTGTTTTAGGAAGAGATCATCACGATGTAAGTGGAACCGATTCTCCTTACCGCGAAACATCTAATATTTATGATGGTTCAAAATACACAGCAGATATGGCTGTTCAAAATTTTGTAGGTGATAGTTTCCGCGGTGCTACTTGGATAAGTTTACACAACGGCGGCGGTGTTGGTTGGGGTGAAGTTATTAACGGTGGTTTTGGTCTAGTATTAGATGGAAGCACTGATGCAGACAGACGACTGAAATCTATGTTGTTTTGGGACGTAAACAATGGCATTGCTCGAAGAAGTTGGGCTCGTAACAAAGAAGCTAATTTTGCCATCAAGCGCGAAATGGAACGAACACCAAATTTAAAAGTAACAATGCCTAATTTGGTAGATGACAATTTATTGAAAGACTTGTTTTAAAATATTTTTATTCTGCTGTAACTAATTTGTTTTTGTGTGCGTCTTATGCATACAAAAACAAATTACTATGAAAACAATTCTTTTTTCTCTGGTTTTAATTTTAGGGTTTACTCTAAACTCACAAGCAAACAATGGCTCAGATAATGCCTTATATCAAAGCTTAAGTAAAAAAGTACAAAGTGTTATAACAACACCTTATGCTTTAAAACAAGCTCATCAATCTCAAAAAATCACTGTCCGTTTTGCCGTTGATGAGAAGGGCGAAGTAATTGCCGCATTTGCAAAAACAAAAAACAAAGACATAAAATTAGATCTTGAAAAACAATTTTTAGGCTTAAACCTTTCGGGACTTCAACCCTTTGTCTACAATTCTATTGATATAAAATTTGTGATACACTAGTTATATAATAACAAAACCTGCTTGTTTTGTTAAACTATATGAAATCCTTTTTCTAATACTCAACTGCTTTTTTTAATTTTTAGTTTTCTGAGAGTAATTTATTGCTTTAGTTTCTTTTCAAAGTAGTAAATTTACTCCCATGTTTACAATCGACACTCACACTCATATTATTCCAAAACACATTCCTGATTTTTCAAAAAAATTTGGTTATGGAAATTTCATTCAGTTAGATCATCATGCGCCAGGCAGAGCTTGGATGATGCAGGGTGATAAACGCTTTAGAGAAATAGTTGAAAATTGTTGGGATGCCGAAGTTCGCATTAAAGAAATGACCGAACATAAAGCAGATATGCAAGTGATTTGTACTATACCAGTCATGTTTAGCTATGATGCTAAACCAAACGACTGTTTAGAAATTTCAAAGTTTTTAAATGATGATATTGCGCAAACCGTAAACCGTTATCCTGATAAATTTATTGGTTTAGCAACCGTGCCAATGCAAGACACTAAATTAGCTGTTCAAGAATTGGAACGTGCCATGAGTATTGGTTTCAAGGGTGTTCAAATAGGAAGCAACGTTAATAATATCAACTTAGGTGAACCACAATTTCATGATTTTTGGGCTGCTTGCGAAAGAACCAATGCCGCTATTTTAGTTCATCCATGGCAAATGATGGGACAAGAACACATGACCAAATATTGGTTACCTTGGTTAGTAGGCATGCCTGCCGAAATTAGCAGAGCAATTTGTTCTATGATATTTGGTGGCATCTTCGAAAAATTTCCAAAACTAAAAGTATGCTTTGCTCACGGTGGAGGTTCTTTCTTACCAACTATTAGTCGTATTGAACATGGCTGGGAATGCCGTCCTGATTTAGTGGCTATTGATAATGAATTTAATCCTAAAAAATACTTAGGTAAGTTTTGGGTTGATTCACATGTGTGTGACCACAAGATGTTACAATATATTATTGATTTAGTTGGGGCAGACAAAGTCGTGCAAGGCTCTGATTATCCATTTCCACTAGGAGAAGCAGTACCAGGAACGTTAGTTCGCGAAGCTCCACTTTCGGATAATGAAAAAACAATTATTATGGGAACCGCTGCAAAAGCTTGGTTGTCCCTTTAATCCTTTAAGTCAAAACGTCTCTTAAATCTCTTTCAATAATGTCTCACTTCACCGACCACCAATTAAAACTACTAACCGCAGCCGAAGGAAAAACACTTAAAAAAGTGGTTATTTATTTTTGGGTTAATCGCTTTAATCCTGATGCACAGGTTGATTTAATAGATAATGTGCAATTAGTTTTTACAGATGAATCATCTCTAGTTATTACTTGTAACGATGAAAGCACAGGCATTGATGTTATTTCTGATTTTAATTTCGAAGAAGAAAAAGCTCAATTAAAACAAGAGTTTGGCGACAAAATCAAAATGATTCCGATTGATGCCTCTACCACAAAAATGTGGACAGATGTGATTGGAGAAACCATAGAAGCATTTGAATTAAGCAGAGAAGATGAGCAGTTTTTAAACGATGCTTTAATCATCAGTTTTGGAATCGAAAAACGTTCCATTGGCATTAGTCCAAATGATGGATTAATAATTGATTATTGGGAAGATATTTAACGAACTTCCAAAAACGATTTAATCGGCTAAAAAGCACAGCTAAATGATTAAAATCATAGTTTCGTCTATAACAAAGCCTATCGATTCTTCTTATCGCAAGTCAATCAGGCGAAAACACCCTTATTTAGAATTAATATAAATTACACAAACTGTTAATAAAATCTAAAAAATACTACCTAGATATATAACATTCTGTTATTTTTGCACGGTGATTTTTGTCATTAAAGTGTCATTAAACAGCCATAACATACACAAAATTAGATATAATTCTATGCATAATAATATGTCTCATTTCTCTTTAAAATCCTTATTTGGCGCGGTTTTTCTATTTTTTGCTTTCTCCTTTGGATTGAAAGCACAAGATGGTGCTAAAATATTTAAGCAAAACTGTGCCGTTTGTCACTCATTAACCGATCAAAAGTTAACTGGTCCAGGTTTGGCTGGTGTAGCTGGTCGTGTTCCTAAACCAGAAGACGAGTGGTTAACTGCTTGGATTAAAAACAACAACAAAGTAATTGCTTCGGGTGATGCTTACGCAAAAAAATTAGTTGCCGATAATGGTGGAACTGATGCGATGAGCGAGTTTGAATTTTTATCTGATGCTGATTTAAAAGCATTAGTGGCTTACATTAAAGCTCCTCCTGTTAAAGTAGAAGTAAAAGTAGATGGCCCAACTGGTGGTGAAGCTGTTGAAGAAGAAAAAGGTGGAATTGATCCTTTATATTTGTTATTAGGAGCTATCTCTATTTTAGCTATTGTATTAGGAGCATTAAGAAGCGTTCGTCACTCTTTACAAAATTCTTACAATAGAAAAGAAGGAAAAGCAGAAACTGAAGAATTAACTTTCGGTCAAGAAGTAAAACAATGGATTAGCGGTCACCGCCGTTTAGTTGGTGTATTTGTTATCTTAATTGGTTTCAGCGGAATGAAATCTTGTTGGGATGCTTGTTATGATTTAGGTGTATATTATGATTGGGAAACTCAAAAAGGTTATTTACCTGAGCAACCAATTAAATTCTCTCACAAATTACACGCAGGAGATAATGAGATTGCTTGTCAATATTGCCACAACTCAGTAGAAAAATCTCGTCACGCAGGAATTCCTACAGTAAATGTTTGTATGAACTGTCACAAAGGAATCCAAACTGGACCTCAATACGGAGAAAAAGAAATTGCTAAAATTTATGAAGCTTCTGGTTTCGATCCAAAAACAGGAAACTACACAAATCCTCAAAATCCAATCAAATGGATTAAAGTTCACACTTTACCTGATCACGTTTATTTTAACCACTCTCAACACGTTGTAGTTGGTAAACAAGATTGTGCAACTTGCCACGGAGATGTTAAGAAAATGACAACTGTTGAACAAAAGAATCCATTAACAATGAAATGGTGTATTGAGTGTCACAGAAAAACTGAAGTAGCAATGGAAGGAAATCCTTACTACGATAGATTACACAAAGCTTTAAAAGAGAAATACAAAGGGCAATATGACGTTAAGTTTACGGTTGATAAAATCGGAGGACTTGAATGTGCTAAGTGTCACTATTAATTGTTAGAAACCGGTAATTACAAGAAATATCACAGATGACTATGTCGAAAAAATACTGGAAAGGTTTACCTGAACTAAACAACAGCGAAGACTTTTTACAAAACAAAAACAACGAGTTTGCTGAACAATTGCCAATGGAAGAATTCCTTACTGGTGATGACTCAAATTCAAAAGGTACAAGCCGTAGAGATTTCTTAAAAGTAATGGGCTTCTCTACAGCGGCCGTTGCTTTAGCAGCTTGCGAAACGCCTGTAAACAAATCTATTCCTTACGTAGTAAAACCAGAAGAGGTAACTCCAGGTGTTGCTAATTTTTATGCTTCCACATTTTATGATGGGCATGATTATGCATCTGTGTTAGTTAAAACTCGCGAAGGTCGTCCTATCAAAATTGAAGGAAATGATTTATCAAAGGTAAGCAATGGCGCTACTAGTGCTCGTGTACAATCTTCTGTATTAAGTTTATATGATGGAGCTCGTTTAAACGGCCCATTAGCTAAAGGTAATCCAACAACTTGGAAGAATGTAGATGATGCGGTGGCTAAGTCTTTAACTTCTGGAACTAATGTTATCTTAAGTTCTACAATTATCAGTCCTTCTACTAAGGCTGTTATTGCTGAATTTACAGCTAAATACCCAAATACTAAACACGTAACTTACGACGCTATTTCTTATGCAGCTTTAATTAAAGCTAACAAGAATGTGTTTGGTAAGTCAGTTGTTTCTTCTTACGATTTCTCTAAAGCAAAAACTATTGTAGGTGTTGCTTGTGATTTCTTAGGAACTTGGTTAAGCCCTATCGAATTTGCTAATCAATACAGCAAAACTCGTAAAGTTAATCGTGAGAACTTAGAAATGAGTAAACACTATCATTTCGAAGCTAACTTATCTTTAACTGGTGCTAATGCGGATGAGCGTTACATGGTTAAAGCTTCTGAATACGGAAAAGTAATTGCTTCTTTATTTAATGAAGTAGCGGGTGCAACTGGAAATTCAAAAGTTTCTGATGCTAAAGTTTCTAATCCAGATGCAGCGAAAGCAATTGCTAAAGCTGCTAAGGAATTAGTGGAAAATAAAGGTAAATCAATCGTAGTTTGTGGTTTTAATGATGAAGGTTGCCAAACATTGGTAAACGGTATCAATAAAATGTTAGATAACTACGGAAAAACTGTAGATGTAGAAATGCACTACAATTTAAAACAAGGTGATGATAAAGCATTTTTAGATTTAGTAGCTGATTTAAATGCTGGTAAAGTTGGTACGTTAATGACTTACAACTGTAACCCAGTTTACACAGCACCTGCATCTTTAAAGTTTGAAGCAGCTTACAAAAAAGCAGCGGTAAAAGTTTCTTTCTCACAAACATTAGATGAAACTGCTTTATTAGCTGATTACGTTTGTCCAGACAATAACTTCTTAGAGTCTTGGGGTGATGCAAATCCAAAACGCGGTCACTATTCATTACAACAACCAACAATCAATCAAATCTTTGCAGCTCCTCGTTACGAAGGAACTCGTCAAGTACAAGATACATTATTAAAATGGTCTGGTATTAAAGCTGATTATTTAACTTACTTACAAGGTTACTGGAACAATCATATTTTCCCTCAACAAGGTAAATATTTAGATTTCGCTTCTTTCTGGGCACATACTTTACACGATGGTGTATTAAAAGTATCTGTTTTAAAAGACGCTCCTGTTGCTCCAATGGCAAAAGATTCTACAGGTAAGCCTTTAATGGCTGGTGTAGCAGCAATCATCAACGAAGTAGTGGCTGATACAACTCACATTGTTGCCCCAGTTGCTCATCATGCAGCAGCAGCAACTACTGAAGTAGCATCTGCATTACCAACTCCTGATTACAACAAAGCGGCAGCTTCTGCAACTTCTGCAAAAGGTGGTGGTCAATTCGAATTAGTCATTTATGAAAAAGTTGGTTTAGGAAACGGAAATCAAAGCAATAATCCATGGTTAATGGAATTACCTGATCCTATCTCTAAAGTAACTTGGGATAACTATATTACAATGAATCCTGCAGATGTTGCATCTTTAGGATTAAATGAAATGAAACGCCAAGATATTATCGGTTCAATCGTTGATTTAACTGTTAATGGCGTTACAATTAAAGTTCCTGTGTATCCTCAACCAGGTCAAACTGCTGGAACTATTGGTTTAGCAGTTGGTTATGGTCGTACGGCAGAAACAATGAAAGTAGCTTTTGGAATTGGTGTTAACGCTTATCCATTTGTTACTGTTGCAAATGATACTTTACAAAACGTAAGTTTATCTGCTTCTGTTGCTAAAACTAACGAAGAACACAAATTTGCAGCTACTCAAATTCACCACACTATCATGGGTCGTGAAGAGTATTTATTACGTGAAGTTTCTTTAAACGAATATAAATCTAAAGAGAAAGAAGTTTGGAATCCAGCAGCTATGTTACCAATGCATGGTGGTGGTAAAAAACACGTTGATGAAATCGATTTATGGGATGCTCATCCTCGCATGAACCACAAATGGGGAATGACGATTGATATGAATTCTTGTATTGGTTGCGCTGCTTGTGTTGTAGCTTGTACTGTAGAAAACAATGTTCACGTAGTAGGTAAATCTGAAGTGAGTAGAACTCGTGAAATGCATTGGTTACGTATCGATCGTTACTATACATCTGATATGAACAAAGAAAAAGCTTCTGAAGAACATGTTGGTGCAATGCAAATGTATTTAGATATGGAAAACCCTTCATTAAACCCGAAGGTTACTTTCCAACCAATGATGTGTCAACACTGTAACCACGCTCCTTGCGAAACTGTTTGTCCAGTATTAGCAACTAGCCACAGTACAGAAGGATTGAACATGATGACTTATAACCGTTGTATTGGTACTCGTTACTGCGCTAACAACTGTCCTTTCAAAGTTCGTCGTTTCAACTGGTTCAACTACATTGAAAATGATATGTTTACTGACATTAACCCAGCACAACAAGACTTAGGACGTATGGTATTAAATCCAGACGTAGTAGTTCGTTCTCGTGGTGTCATGGAAAAATGTTCAATGTGTCAACAACGTTTACAAGCTGGTAAATTAGTGGCTAAAGCTGCTAAAACTCCAATCGTAGACGGTTCTATCAAAACAGCATGTCAACAAGCTTGTCCTACTAACGCTATCATGTTTGGTGACGTTAATGATGAAGCTTCTGCAATTAATACATGGAGAAATGATGATAAAAACTATTTCTTATTAGAAGAGGTAGGTGTTAAACCAACTGTATCTTACTTATTAAAAGTTAGAAATCAAGAGGAAGCTATTCATCACGGATCTCATGCTGCAGCTCCTGCTCACAAAGAAGAAGGTCACAAAGAAGAACATCACTCATAATAAATAGTAAAAAATTAAATTATAAATTCTGAATTTAAAATAATATGCACGCAGAATCACAGATAAGAGAGCCTTTGATCTTAGGTAATAAAACTTACCGAAACATCACCGATGATATTATTGCACCTATTGAAGGTAAAGCAAACAGATTATGGTATATTTTATTTACCATCTCTGTATTAGGTTTCATGTGGGGTATCGGATGTTTATCATACACAATTGGCGTTGGTATTGGAGCTTGGGGTTCTAATAACGGTGTTGACTGGGCATGGGATATCACTAACTTCGTATGGTGGATTGGTATTGGTCACGCTGGTACATTAATCTCGGCCGTATTGTTATTATTCCGTCAAAAATGGCGTATGGCAATTAACCGTTCTGCTGAGGCTATGACAATCTTTGCGGTATTATGTGCGGCTATCTTCGTAACATTACATACTGGTCGTCCTTGGTTAGATTATATGTTATTCCCATTACCAAATCAATTTGGTTCTTTATGGCCTAACTTTAACTCTCCATTATTATGGGACGTGTTTGCGGTATCAACTTATGCAACTGTATCTATTGTTTTCTGGTACATTGGTTTAATTCCTGATTTCGCAATGGTTCGTGATAGAGTGGTTAAACCAAGAATGAAAAAAATATATGCTTTATTATCATTTGGATGGGGTGGAAATGTTCGTCACTGGTCTCGTTTTGAAGAAGTATCTTTAGTATTAGCGGGTTTATCAACTCCGTTAGTATTCTCGGTTCACTCGATTGTATCATTTGACTTTGCTACTTCAGTTGTTCCAGGTTGGCATACAACTATCTTCCCTCCATATTTCGTATCTGGTGCGGTATTCTCAGGATTTGCAATGGTATTAACATTAATGTTAATCGTTCGTAAAGTATACAAATTAGAATCTTATATCACAGTAAAACACGTAGAATACATGAACATCGTTATTATTGTAACGGGTTCTATTGTTGGTGTAGCTTACTTAACTGAATTATTTGTGGCTTGGTACTCTGGTGTTGAATGGGAACAATATGCATTCTTAAACAGAGCAACTGGTCCAATGTGGTGGTCTTATGCTGCCATGATGACTTGTAACGTAATCTCTCCTCAATTATTCTGGTTCAAAAAACTACGTACTAACTTAGTATTTACATTTGTATTGTCAATCGTTGTAAATATTGGTATGTGGTTCGAGCGTTTTGTAATTATCGTTCCTACTTTATGCCGTACTTATTTACCATCTACTTGGAATACATATACTCCGACATTTGTTGATGTAGGTATCTTTGTAGGTACAATTGGAATGTTCTTTACATTATTCTTATTATATTCTCGTACATTCCCAGTAATTGCTCAAGCCGAATTAAAATCTATCTTGAAGTCATCAGGAGAAGAACATAAAAAAGCTGCAGCTAATCACGCACACCACTAATTAAGAACTAGATTTAGAAAAAAGATATTAGAAATAATAATATGGCAACTAAACAAATTATACACGGCATCTACTCAGACGAAGTACCTTTACTAGAAGGATGTACAAAATTACGTGCAGCAGGTATTCGTATTAAGGATGTATTTACTCCATTTCCAGTTCACGGAATTGATCCAATTGTTGGTGTACCCCGTACACGTATTGCAATTTGCGCATTCATTTATGGTATTACAGGGTTATCATTAGCTACATTAATGATGTGGTACATGATGGTTAGCGATTGGCCTAATGATATTGGTGGTAAACCAAATTGGAATTACTATTCAAATATTCCAGCGTTTATTCCAATTACATTTGAAGCAACAGTATTTTGTGCAGCTCATGGTATGTCGTTAACGTATTTATTACGTTGTTGGTTAGTGCCAGGTGCAAAAGCTAAAAACCCTGATCCTCGTACAACGGATGATAAATTCATGATTTATTTAGAGTTAAACGATGAACAATCTAAAAAAGCTGATGAGATTTTACGTTCTACTGGCGCAGAAGAAGTAAACTACAAAGGCACTATTACAATTGAACCAAAATATTAATTAGATAAACACAACGATATGAACTTATCATACAAAAATCTTAAACTAGTAGCTTGCGGAACCTTTGCAGTTATGTTAGTTGCAGGTTTTACATCATGTGGTAAAAAAGACGCTAACAGTCCTGGTTTTGAATTCATGCCAGACATGTACCGCTCACCATCTGTAGAATATTACGGAACCCACGTTATTAATGGAGACACTTTAGACAACGCTATGTTGCCAGTTGCTGGAACTATTTCAAGAGGTTATATGCCTTACGTATATCCAAATACTCCTCAAGGATACGAACAAGCTGGATTATATTTGAAAAATCCAATTGCTTATTCTGAAGCTGTTGAAAAAGAAGGTGAAGTAATTTATGGTAAATTCTGTGTTCACTGTCATGGTGCAACTGGAGCAGGTGATGGAAAAGTAGGCGCTAAACTACCTGGTCCTCCTCCTGCATACAATACAGCTTTAAAAGATTTACCTGAAGGAAAAATTTTCCACTCTATCACTTATGGAAAAAATTCTATGGGTGCTCATGCAAGTTTATTAACTCAAGAAGAGCGTTGGAAATTAGTGTATTATGTACAAAAATTACAAGGTCCTAAAACTGTAGCAACAGATAGCACAAAAACTGCTACTCCTGCTGATACAACAAAACATTAATTAAGAACGAATTTTTAAATACGACAGAATTTTTTAATATGAACACTGATAAATTAAATTTCGTAGTACCTGCTAAAGCAAAAATGACATCAATAATTTTGATGGCTGTTGGCTTAGTATCTATCATTTGTATGTTTATGTTTGATAAACAACCAGATGATCACCATTATCATGCAACTCGTGCATGGGCAAATGTGTTTTCTGGAGCATTCTTTTTTATGGCTATAGCATTAGCTGCTGCATTCTTCTTGGGATTGCAATATGCTGCTGAAGCTGGTTGGGCAACAACAATAAAAAGAGTAATTGAAGCAGTAACATGGTATTTACCTGTTGGTTTATCGTTTATGTTATTAATATTTATTTGTGGGCAAATTCACATGCATTCAATCTATCCATGGATGACTGAGGGTATTGCAACTGAAGGGCACGAAAATTATGATGCAGTTATTGCTGGTAAAATTGGTTACTTCGGTGTATTTTGGTGGATTCGTACTATTTTATACATGGTGGCATGGGTAATGTTTACTTGGAAATTACGTAAAAACTCGATGGATGCTGATGCTTTAGGGCACGAAGAATCTAAAGGTTTCCATTTAAAAAATGTAAAATTAAGCGCTTGGTTCATGGTTGTTTTTGCTGTAACCTCTTCTACATCTGCTTGGGATTGGATTATGAGTATTGATACTCACTGGTTCTCTACTATGATGGGCTGGTATATCTTCTCTGGAATGTGGGTTAGTGCAATGATTACTGTAACTATCTTAGTTGTTTGGTTAAAGAAATTAGGTTACTTAGAATTTGTAACTGAAAGTACTGTTCATGATATCGGTAAATGGATGTTCGCTATTTCTTTCTTATGGACGTACTTATACTTCTCTCAATTCATGTTAATTTGGTATGCTGATATTCCAGAAGAGGTTGTTTATTTCCAAACTCGTTGGGAATCATACAAAGCTTTAATGTGGACTGTGTTATTTGTGAACTTTGCTTTCCCTATGATTATGTTAATGAGTCGTGACTCTAAGAGAAACTATTTCTTCTTAATGTTTGTTGGTGTTATCATTTTCATCGGTCACTACTTAGATATTATTATGGTAGTAATGCCAGGAACTGTTGGTCACCACTGGACTGGATTAAGCTGGATGGAATTAGGAAACTTCTTATTTTTCTTAGGTCTGTTTATGTATGTGGTATTAACTAATCTTTCTAAGCGTCCATTAATGGTTAAAAATCACCCGTTCTTAGAAGAAAGTGCTCACCATTCTTACTAATCTACTAATAAATCAAAATAAAGAACTATAAAATAATTTGATATGAAATTGTTAATCTTAATCGGACTTGTACTTTTAATAATTGCTGCGCATCAGTTAATGCGTGTTGTTGAATTGTCGCGACAATTTAAGAAAGGTCATGAATGGACTGTGAGTGATAGTGATAACTCATTTAATGGAAAAGCGATGCTTATCTTTGGTTTTGCTTTCATTGGATTTTTCTTTTGGCAAGTAAACCGTTGGAGTGATAACTCTTTACCAATTGCTGCTTCGGAGCATGGTTTAAAAGTAGATGCTCTTTGGGATTACAACATGTATTTAGTTTCTCTTGTTTTTGTTGTTGTGAATGCGTTTTTATTTTACTTCGCATATAAATACAAAGGAAAACAAGGCGTAAAAGCAACTTTCTTTGCACATGATAATCGTTTAGAAATGCTTTGGACAGTTGTCCCTGCTGTAGTTTTAGCATTCATCATTATTTTCGGTTTAAAGTATTGGAATGATATTACTTCACGTTCTGAAGATTCAAATAAAGTAACAATCGAATTATACGCAAAACAATTTGACTGGACAGCGCGTTATGCTGGAAAAGATAAAACATTAGGTTCTACTGACTACCGCCAAATTGATGGTGGAAATGATGTAGGTTTAGATACATTAGATGCTACTGGTTATGATGACATCATTGTAAAAAATGAATTCCATATTCCTGTAGGAAAAGAAATAGAATTTAAAATGCGTTCACGTGATGTTATTCACTCAGCATATATGCCTCACTTCCGCGCTCAAATGAACTGTGTTCCGGGCATGATTACTTCTTTCAAATTTATTCCGAATAAAACAACTGCCGAAATGCGTAAAGATCCTTATGTTATTCAATTAATGGCAGGTATTAACGAAGCTCGTGCTAAAAAAGGAGAAGAGCCTGTAGAATTTGATTACCAATTATTATGTAATAAAATTTGTGGAGCTTCTCACTACAATATGGGTATGATTATCATTGTAGAAAGTGAAAAAGATTACAACGAGTGGTTAGCAAAACAAAAAGCGGTTAAAACAATCGCTTCAAAATAATATATTTAATAAAAAATTGTTGTACTAAAAATAAAGCAATAAAGATGGCAAACGCACATTCAGCAGATTTAAAAGAACACGTAGGACACCACGACCACGCTCATGATCATGATGAGCACGAAGAGAGTTTTGTGAGTAAATACATATTTAGTATGGATCATAAAATGATTTCTCGTCAGTTTTTAATTACAGCTATTATTATGGCTGTAATTGCAATGACGATGTCAATCATTTTCCGTATGCAGTTAGCTTGGCCAGGTGAGAAATTTGCCTTTATCAATGCTTTCTTAGGTGACAAATGGGGTAAGGACGGAGTATTAGATCCAAATATGTACTTAGCATTAGTTACTATACATGGTACCATCATGGTATTCTTTGTATTAACTGGTGGATTAAGTGGGACTTTTGCTAACTTATTAATTCCATACCAAATTGGTGCACGTGATATGGCATCTGGTTTCTTAAACATGTTATCATACTGGTTCTTCTTTGTATCAAGTGTGATTATGTTAGGTTCTTTATTTATTGAAGATGGTCCTGCGTCTGGTGGGTGGACAATTTATCCTCCATTATCTGCATTACCTGAAGCAATGCCTGGTTCTAGATTAGGTATGACTTTATGGCTAATTTCAATGACTTTATTCGTAGTGTCTTCTTTATTAGGTGGTATTAACTATATCGTTACTATCGTAAACTTACGTACTAAAGGAATGAAAATGACACGTATGCCATTAACAATGTGGGCATTATTAATTACTGCAATTTTAGGTTTATTATCTTTCCCAGTTTTAGTTTCTTGTGTTGTATTATTAATTTGTGATAGAAGTTTAGGAACTAGTTTCTACTTATCTGATATTTATATTGGCGGACGTCCATTAGATAATGTTGGTGGTAGCCCAGTATTGTTTGAACACTTATTCTGGTTCTTAGGTCACCCTGAAGTATATATCGTATTATTACCTGCTTTAGGTATTACTTCTGAAATTATCTCTACTAACTCTCGTAAACCAATCTTTGGTTACAGAGCGATGATTGGATCCATGCTAGCAATTGGTTTCTTATCATTTATCGTTTGGGGTCACCATATGTATTTAACTGGTATGAATCCTTTCTTGGGTTCTGTATTCGTATTTACTACTTTATTAATTGCTATTCCTTCAGCTGTAAAAGCTTTTAACTATATCACTACTTTATGGAAAGGTAACATCCAATACACACCAGCAATGTTGTTCTCTATTGGTTTAGTATCTTCTTTCATTACTGGTGGTGTAACTGGTATCATCTTAGCAGATTCTACTTTAGATATTAATGTACATGATACATATTTTGTGGTAGCTCACTTCCACATTGTAATGGGATTATCTGCCATCTTTGGTATGTTTGCTGGTGTGTATCATTGGTTCCCTAAAATGTTCTTACGTATGATGAACAAAAAATTAGGGTACTTACATTTCTGGTTAACATTCATTTGTGCTTATGGAGTATTCTTCCCAATGCACTTCTTAGGATTAGCTGGTGTTCCTCGCCGTTATTATACAAACAGTGCATTCCCTATGTTTGATAACTTAGTAGACATTAACGAAATTGTAACTGTGTTTGCAATCATAGCTGCATTAGCACAATTTATCTTTATTTTTAACTTCTTCTACAGTATGTTCCGTGGTGAGAAATCTCCTCAAAACCCTTGGAATTCAAATACATTAGAGTGGACAACTCCTATGGCAAACATTCACGGTAACTGGCCAGGTTCTTTACCAGTAGTTCACCGTTGGGCATATGATTATAGTAAGCCAGGTGCTGAGCATGATTTTATTCCACAAACCGTTCCATTAGCAGATGGCGAACATGATGGTGGCGGACACTAATTAAAAAAATAAAAAACTCCTACTAATTAAGTAGGAGTTTTTTTATGGAATTAAATGTGATGATTAAAAAAACCTAACTCGAATTAGTGTGAAATAATTCCTGTTTTTTTATTCTCAAATACATTTAAAAACAATATGGCTCAATTCTTGTCAAGAAAAATTTGTACTTTCAACTATTAAATTTTATACAAATGAAAAATCAAGCTATTAAATTATTTACTGCTTTTTCAGTAATGATTGCTACATCTTTAGTTTTTACAGGATGTAAAAAAGAAGAAGACAAAAAGCCAACGAGTTATAGTTCATCTAGTGATAACTCCATTGCAGAAAACGCATTTGCTGGTATCATGAAACAAATTAGCGCCGTGTCTGATAGTACTAATGCTTTTAAAATGGCTGCAACTTGTGGTACAGTTTCTATTACTCCATACAATACTACTACTTGGCCAAAAACATTGGTGATAAACTTTGGTAATACCAACTGCTTAGGTTCTGATTATAATAATAGAAGAGGTATTATTACTGCAGTATTCTCAGGTCCTTATTTAGACTCTGGTACTGTTATTACAATAACCTTATCTAATTATTATCATAACGACTATAATATTCAAGGAACTCAAACTATTACAAATAAAGGGCACAATGCTGCAGGACATCTGCTTTATAATGTAACTGTAGTAAATGCTGTCGTGACACATCCTACAAACGGTAAATCAAGCTCATGGAATACAGTTCAAGAGCGTGAATTTGCAGCAGGGTATACAACCGCATTAAATATTTTAGACGATGTATATTTAATTAGAGGAAATTCTAATGGAGTATCGATGGAAGGAGAAGCATATGATATTGTAACAAATAGTGATTTACGTGTAAATGTTGGTTGTCCATGGATTGTTAGCGGAGCATTTACCCTTACTTTGGATAATTATCCTAATTATCCTATTGTTTTTGACTATGGAAATGGTGCATGTGATGGCAATGCTACTGCAACTTTTAATGGCAATACGTATAGTGTTGTGATGTATTAGGAAATTTCTTTTTACTTTTTTAAAACCCCATAGATTTCTTCCATGGGGTTTTTTAGTTTAGTAATAGATTATTTATAAAACAAAATCTTATACAATTCAAAGAAGCCTTTCTTCTTTTTCTTTCTTAAGTGCTGTGTACATTCTATATGATCGATATATAGCGTATGCTAAAAACACCACACCTAGTACGATTCGTTTATTGCCATAAGCTCTATCGCTCAGTAAATCAGTAAATAAAAATACGATAGCGCCAGCTAGTGTGATTAATACCATTAAGCCACTAAACACTAGGTTAATTAATTCAATAGGTGATTTTTTCATAACATTAGTTTTTTATCTGTTCTCGATACATGTTTGCTTATATTTTGCAAACAGTTCTCAAAATGACATGATTTGTATTCAAAAAAAATCCCTCTCTTATTAGGAGAGGGATTTTTATTTTAATAATTTTTTTATCTCAATTGGAAATTGATTGGTAAGTTAAAGAAAACTGATACAGCTCTACCGTTTTGTTTTCCCGCTTTCCAGTTTGGCATTGATTTAACAACACGAATCGCTTCTCTGTCACACTCTCCGCATCCTGGTACACCTTTCAACACTTGTACATCTGTAATGTTTCCATTTCCATTAACAACAAATTTCAAGAAACATTTACCACTTAAACCAGCTTCTTTAGCCATTTGAGGGTATTGAATGTTTTTTTGAATATACTTCATCATTTCCATTGCTCCACCTGGAAATTCTGGCATCTCTTCTACTACTGTAAAGATTTCTGGTGCTTTTTCTTCAATTACACCATTACCATTTCCTTCTGTTGGCACAACTACCGCATCTCCATCACCTTCTTGAGTAACAGTACTAACGTTAGTTTCTGCTAACTTATCTTGTGGTGGTGGTGGATCAGTTTCAACTGCATCATCCTTAATAACAGGAGGAACAAATTTTACTGTTTCCATTACTGGCGGTGGTGGCGGTGGTGGCGGTGGCGGTGGTTCGTTTTTATCCGCTGGTGGTGGTGTTAAGTCAATAGTGGTCATATCCAATATTGGTTCTTTTGCAACCTCCTCACCTTTTAAACCTAACACAAACTTGATACCCATTCCTAAAGCTAATGCACCAATCATGCATCCAAGAATTAAGGTAACAGTCCAGTTGTATCTACGGCGTATTTGATACGCTCCGTAGTCTTGGTTGCGTCCTTCAAAAACGATATCGTTTCTGGAGTCGTCAACTACACTATTCCAATTTGCTGTCATATTTATTTAATTTTTTCTTGTAATAATGCGTATTCAGTAGCCATCATCTCAACACCCAAAACTCGTTTACCTACATTACAAATTTTTAATTCATCTAACATATCAATGGCGTTTTTATACGTTGCTTGATCGTCAGTTTTAATTAAAACAGTAATTGCTCTTGTATCAGCTGTTGCATCCACAGCCATACGTTTGTAAGTTGTGTCTGCTAAGAGTTTATTTTTATTTTTCTCCGTTAAGCCTTTGATTTCATCAATTGCCCACTTATTTTGCTCTGTAAGCAATTTATGCAATCCATCTGGACTGAAATTAGTTTCTTTTAAATCTGTTGGAGGAAGACCTTTTTCGTTACCAGCAGCATAAAACTGACCTACATAATAAAAAATTCTATCATCCTTAGTTAATAAGAAAGTAACACCATTTTTAACTTCTGGTGGTGGTGGACTTCCAGGAGGTGGTTCTGCTGGTAAGCTTAGCTCCATTGACTTTGGTTTGCTAAAGGTTGATGTTAATACGAAGAACGTTAATAACAAGAACGCTAAATCTACCATTGGAGTCATATCCACGCGGGTACTCTGTTTCTTGGCGCGTTTCTTACCGCCTTTACCATGTCCGCCGCCGCCGCTTTCTGCTATTTCTGCCATGTTAAATTAGTTTTTTAATTAATATTATTTTTTTGGTTCAGCTGCTGGAACTGACGACCCACCTTCCATTGATGTAATCAAATTGAAGGTGTAAATTTTCATATCTGTAAAGGTTTTAAATACATCTTTTACATAAATGTATTTTGCCTTAGCATCTGCTTTAATTGCATAACGAGGCTTTTCTCCTTTAAACTCTTGTCCTGTTTCTTCTGCTTTATCTTTATTTCTCATATAGATAGCATTCAATTCAGTTGCAGATATTTGAATCCAGTCTCTCAATTGATTATTTAGAGAATCTAAAGGAACACCTTTTTGAGGTTGAAACCTTAATCTCTCTGCTTCAGAAGCGTCTAGATATCTTGGTAAATCTTTTATCTCAACACCAAAGCTAGATAAACCACCAAATTTTTTAATTTGGTCGGCGTTAAATTTAACGCCATACTTTTCGCTCATTTTTGCTAAAGTATTAGTTCTAGCTTCACCATTTCCTACTCCAAAAAACGCTCTACCAATATTATCTACTGTAATTAATACAGTGTTTTCAGGTAATGTTTTATCAGATACTGATGATGGTGGATCCACAATCACCGGTTCTGCCATACGAAATGATGCAGTAAGCATGAAAAAGGTAACCAATAAGAACGCTAAATCCACCATTGGAGTCATATCTATGCTCGGTGCATGTTTTGCTGGTTTTATTTTTGGCATGACTTATTTTTTAGTTACTAATTAATAGATGAAATTTATTTTTTAATTCCATAAAGGAATCAAAAAATTATTTTCCTGAAGTTTGGAATTCTTGAATAATTGAGAATCCAGCTTCGTCCATTGCATAAGTAATTTGATCTACACGGTTTGAGAAGAAGTTGTAGAAAATAATTGCTAATGCAGAAGATAAGATACCTACTAATGTATTTACTAAGGCTTCAGAAATACCTGTTGCTAATGCTGCTGTATCAGGAGTACCAGCTGCAGCTAAGGCACCGAAGGCACGAATCATACCTACAACCGTTCCAATTAGACCAACTAAAGTACCAATAGATGCACAAGTAGAAATAACACTTAAGTTTTTTGATAACATTGGTAATTCTAATGCTGTAGCTTCTTCTAATGCTTTAGAGATAGCAGCAACTTTAGCTTCTTTATCCATTGTGTTATCGTTTTGAACGAATTGGTATTTCATTAAACCTTCACGAACAACGTTTCCTAAAGATCCTTTTTGTTTATCGCAAGCTGCAATAGCTCCATCAAAATCTTTAGCTGCAATTAGTTCTTTAATGTTAGCTACAAATTTATCTGTATTTCCAGCACCATTAGCTTTTTGGATAGTGATTAAACGCTCAAAGAAAAAGCATAATACTGTAAATAATGTTCCTAATAAGATTGGTACGATAAATCCACCTTTGTACATAATTCCAAAGAAATTGTGAGGATGTCCTTTTTCTGGACCTTCAGCATCAAAGTTAGCTGGATCACCTAATACAAATTTATAAACTACGATACCGATTACTAAACAGATAACGATAGCAATTGCTGAAACGATTAATGGAAAACCGCCTGATGTTTTTTTGTTACTCATAATTGTTGTTTTTTTAGTTAGTTTCTAGTTTTTAGAATGACGCCAAACATAATAAAAAGGTTTTTAAATAACAATATTTGGATGCTATCTTTTTGTTAATGTTTATAACGTTTTATTTTGTTTAACGACGGCTAATTTCCTACAAATATTGTAAGATTTTAGTAATAAAAATTTACGGCTTTGTAACTGGTTGATTTTGATTGATAAGTGGTTAGATTTTATGCAATTTTTAACACAGAGATGCTGAGTTTGAGGAGAACGCAGAGAGAAAACTGGTTGGATATTACTAAGACATAACAAGACTCTGCGTTCTCCTATGCTCTTATTCTCTGTGTTGAAACGTTTATTTTAAATAGCTAATGGCTATAATCTGGATTTTACGCTCAGCGGCGGCATAAGGGCTATAAACCGAGTTTCGAACGTCTTTGACGTCGTCGCTTACTTTACTAACAGGTAATTCGCCAATGTCTTCGTTAAAAAACTCGATACGCCCTTCAGATTCATTAATATTATCAACGTATTTCACAAATTTGCCATTATCATACTCCATAAAATAGTTACGCAAACTACTGATACGGCGCTTTGCTAAATTCACATTATAATCGGTACTAGCCAATGGACTGCAATAACCTTTCATGGTGATTTTAACCTTTTCTCCACGCTGTAATACTTGGCCAAGTAGTAGTGCAAACTTATCTAGATCTTGCATTCCAGCATCTACACTGTCTTCAAAAAAATTTTCTACTCTATTAACCGCATAATCTTTTGGTTCACCGTTCAAGCCTTTTGGATATTCAACCAAGTACTTAGGTTTTAATGCTATGTAATCTTCATAAGTTTTTTTGTAATTCTTTTTTGTGACGATGACTTTAGTTTTTGGCTCAGGCTCATCATTATGAAAATACAGTGTTAGTGGCACTAATACTTTCATTTGATTAATTAATAAAGCTGTTGTATCAATAGGTTTTGGCGGCTCAGTTAAAGGAGTAATCGGGAAACTATAAATATCATTACAGCAATTCGGTTTATCCTCAAAGTATGAACCTAAACGGTTAGAAGAAATATAGGCTCTGTCTTTTTTAGAATTGACACTATAGTAAATATCATTGTAACTACTATTAATTGGATATCCAATATTTTGAGCATCTGTAAATGCACCGTCTTTAAATTCAGACGTAAAAATATCAAAGTTGCCTAAGCCTTTGTGCCAAGTACTACTGAAGTATAATGTTTTATTTTCTTTGACGAACCAAGGCGTGATGTCATCTTCAATCGTGTTAATTTTTTTGCCAGCATTAATGGGTGTTTCAAAAGTTCCATCCTCATTCATAAAAGCATACCAAATATCCATCGCTCCTTCGCCCGCGCCTCTGTCGCTAGCAAAAAACAAAACAGTTTTGCCGTTTATTTCACTTAAACAAGGTTGTGTAGTGTTACTGCCACTCACATTAATTGGCGATGGTAATTTTTGTAACTCTGTCCAATGCCCTTCTTTAAAATCAGATACATAAATTTCACAACGGTACTGACTTGCATTTAATGCGCCACAGCGTGATACAAACACTTTTGTAAAATCTCCATTAAAACTTGTGTTCGCGTTATGAATGCCACTTTTATTAAATAGTGAATCAAGTTCTTTAGCTCTCAAAAATTTGTTTTCTTTTTTAGCAGATTTTTTTGCTGTGTATAATTTATTAAAACCAACACCTACGGCATCTGTGTGCGACTTATCTCTTAATGATGAAAAGTATAACAAGCTGTCATATTCAAAAGGCGCATACTCGCTCACCTTACTATTTACAGCGCTATCTAAATGAACCACTTTTACATCTACAGGATTTTTAACAAATACTTGTGCAATATCGCAAGCTTCAAATTCTTGTTTAGCTTTAGCCGCTAAACGTTGCTTTTCTTTGTCTTTACTGTTGCGTTGTTTTTTATAATACTTGTCAAAATATTTTTTCGCGTCTTTATATTTTCCCGAACTTTTTAAAAGTGTGGCAATATAAAACGGCACTTCTTTATAATTTTTTCCGTTATCTTTTTTAAATATTTTTAAATACCAATTTAAAGCGGCATCATTATCATAATTTAATCGAGAGGCATCTGCAAATAACAATTGATACTCCACTTTAGAAGAATCTAATAAAATCACTTGATTGTAATATTGCGCTGCAGACGAATAATCTTTTCTCGAAGTTGCTTCAGCTCCCAATTTTAAATACTGCTTAATGCTTTGAGAATACAAGCTTGTTCCAAACAAGAAACAAATAAAAAATAATAGTGTATGAGTTTTTTTAAATATCAGCATACTACATATAAATTGGACAAACTCTAGTTTTAGGAACAAACGGAATAATTTTTTTGAAAATGTAAGTCACATAAATTTCAAAAGCACCTCTTCTATTTGTTGCCGCAATAAATTTACTTGTGTTCACATCATAACTTACACCAGCTGTTAGAGTTTTTATTTGATAACCCAATCTAGCAATTACTGCATCTTTAGCTCGGTAATATAATCCCACCGAAGCCGCTTGATTTGTTTTTTGATCTAGATAAAATTTAAATTGTGTGCCAGGAACTATCTCGTTATATTTTCCTTGATGCGAATATAATACCTCAGCAATAACATCTATTTTATCAGCAATAGGATAAGCAAAGCATAAGTAGTTATTTAACTTTGCATCAATTTTTATACTAGTGTTATTTTGAAAAGTTAGTTTTGGGTTTGTGAAATGGTGGTAAGAAATTCCGTACTGCACAAATGCCCTTTGTTTAATGGCATATTGTAACGCTGTGCCAAAATTAAAATCGCCAAAGGTTGTAGAGTTCTTCGCAAAGTTTTCTCCTGTGCCATTTGAAGCACTATAACTATCATTTTGATATTGATCATCAAAAGTCATTTTACTGTAATTAAATCCAACATTTGAAATACCGGCTAAAATTCCTGTTGTCCAAAGTAAAGTAGAATCTTTATTTAGTTTATGAATATAAGAGCCTGATAAATAAAACTGGTTTGTGCCATAATTCGTGTCTCCTGATTTATCATTGTTAAAAATAACCCCCGCTCCAAAACAATCACTTTTCATATTTTTGGTTTTAAAACGCCCATCTGCTGCAATAGAAAAAGAACGATACGGTACGGGCACAGTAGTCCATTGACTTCTGTAAATTCCATTTACTCTATAATCTCCATCAAAAAAGCCTGTGAAAGCAGGATTAAGATTAATTACCGAACCGTTATACTGAGAAAAATGAACATCTTGAGAAATTAAATGCTTAGAATTAAACACTAATACTGCACAAAGCAATATTATTTGAAATGAAAAATATGGTATTTTGATTTTCATTTTTGTTTATCTAATTAAAGTCACATTTCCTTTTTTAAAAATCTCTTCGCTTTGCTCTCCACACTTGGCTTTCACATAATATCCAAACACTCCAGGGTCTGACGGTTTTCCTTTATAATTACCATCCCAACCTTCTTTTGGATCCGTCGTTTCAAACATCAATTCTCCCCACCTGTTATATACAGCAAAATAATATACTCCAAAATAAGGGCCTCTTACTTTAAAAATATCGTTATGTCCATCTCCGTTTGGTGTAAACGTATTTGGAATATATAATTCTGGATTCGTAATCACATTTATTGTTTGAGCAGATAAGGTATCTACACAATTTATAGAATTAGGTATTTCTGTAATCAATGTGACTTGAAAATTTCCAGCTGCATTATAATTATGGCTAGGGTTTTGAACTGAAGATGTATCTCCATCGCCAAAATTCCATGACCAAACAGGGGTTGTGCCTGGAGGATTTTGAACGGTTCCTGTGAAATTAACTAGGTTTTCGGAACAAGCAACTGGAGTAAAAGTAAAAGAAGCTTTAAAGGCATCACTTATCGAAACAACTGTATTTACAGTATCATTACACATAGGCTTGTTACTAACATAAGCCACTAAAGTAACTGAATAACTTCCTGTGCCAGGATAAGTATAACTTGGAGATGTAACATGTGAAGTATCTGCATTAGTTGAAGTGTCTCCAAAATACCAATTGAAACTTAAACCCGCGCTACCTGTACTATTGTTGGTAAATGATGCTGTTGTTGTAGCGCAAATTGCTTGTGGCACTTGAGCTGCAGCCACTACAACACTTGGGCAAGGTTTTACAATTAATTGGAAATCACGTTTTGTTTCGCTTAAAAAAACACCATTACGGTATTCTTTTACTTTAATACCAATAACGAAATAGCCTTGTAAATTAGGGGTAGCAGTTACTTGTCCTGTGGAGGAATTAATTTGCATAGGAACACCTCCTAACATGTTAGCGGTACTATATGGCGCTTGCCAAACAATTGGTGCAAAAGGAGGATTGACAGGAACTGTTGGACAAGAAGGAACCGTATTTGGACATGTTGTGGCTTGTGGAGAAAACGGACCAATCATGGGACAAGATGCGGTTAATCCATCATAAGGCATGAATAATTCATATACCAATGAGTCCCCATCATAGTCAATAGCTGAGTCGTCGAACACCCAAGGTTTATTAACACAAATAAATGGCGGTGGCCAAAATTTTATAACTGGATTACTATTAATTGCTACAACTTCTGGTCCTGGAATAGTTGCATAGTAGGTCGCTCCAACACACTCTGGGTTTACAATATTTAAAATGTTTTGATTACGACAACATCTTTGATAAGAAATTTGATACCCACCTGCTAGTGGAGGTAAATTAATCGTATCAATATATGTTGTTACCTCATAACAAAAATCTAATGGAGGAATAGTGCAAGGATCATTAATAGTTGGAGGTAATGTATCTAAACCTCTAAATGTCATTTCTAATGTTTGTAATAAAACATTACTACTATTAAAAATTCCTACGCTAGCTGGGTTGTCAAAGGGAGGAACCCCAACGTAACAATCACGATAAACCGTTAATCTAATTTCATAATTGTTTGAACCTAAATACTTATAATTTAATTCGCCTCCAACAATATGGGTTGCATTGGCTTTGAAGAAGCCAAGAAAACTAAACACAAGAAATAAAAATGGTAGTAGTTTTTTATGCATATTCTTAAATTAAGATATACTAAACTAAACAAAAAAACCCTGATTAAAAAATCAAGGTTTCTTTTTTTAAATAAGATTTATATAATTATCTTAAAGTGCCGTTTTTATCAGCTTCTTTGTTTTGCTTCATCATTTGTCTTACTTGGTATCCTAACAAGAAAGTAATAATACTCCATAAAATGATGTTTGGACCATGTCCTAAAACATCCATTCCTTTAAATACAGATTTTGAAAATTCTCCAATTCCGTAAAAAACATCTGTCATTGTAATCATTAAAGAAGCCATATTAATCTAATTTTGTAAGTTTACAGCACAAAAATAGAATTTTTTCTTAAAAAAAACGATTTTCTTAAAAAAATGATTGTTGGTCCTTTAAAAAGCAATATTCAAGCGTCCATAATAATGCTTGTTTTCCTAAGTATAATGGCTTGGGCAAGCACTTTTGCGTTTATAAATTTGGATTCTTCCTTGATTAATTACAAGGAGCATATTTTGTATTATTATTTTTTTGGTGGTGAGCTTTCTTTTACTTTAAATCAAATAATCACACTCATTATTATTTTAATAGGTGCTTTTTTTGTTAATTTTTTATGTATTGAACAGGAAATTACATCTAAAACAAACTATTTACCTTCTTTTTTCTACATTTTATTAGCTTTTTCATCTGCAACAAAAAACATTATTGAACCTATTCTGCTAGCAAATTTATTTCTTTTACCTTCTTTATACTTTTTAATCAATAGTTATCGTCAAGATTATGCATTAGCTGAGTTTTTTAAGGCTGGTTTGTTTATGGGACTAGCCTCCTTTTTTTGTATACACTACATTATTGTTTTTCCTTTAAGTTTTATCTCTTTGATTATTCTTAGAGCATTTAACTGGCGAGAATGGATAGTATTACTATTAGGTTTAATAACCCCTTTATATATTTATTTAAGCATCTGTTATTTAACAAGCGAAGACTATTTTGCTGTATTTGGCATGATTAAAGAGGCAACGTCTAGTATTCAAAAGCCAATTGTTTCTGAGTATTATTTCGGATTTATTTTTATTATTATTCTATCGTTTGGATTTGCATTAATAAGGTATTTAAGCAATGGGTTTGGAAACAAAGTAAAAACCAAAAAAACTAAATACGTGTTATTGTGGATGCTTTTATTTTGTTTAATTATTATGTTATTTGAACAAGTTTCGGATATGATTTTACTCCCTTGTATTATCCCACTGAGTATTTTTATAGGAGATTATTTGGCCGAAATCAAACAATTAAAAATAGCTAATACGCTCCTTATTATTATTATAGGGACATTTACTATTATCTATCTGCACGCTTTGGGTATTATTTAATTAGCTTATACCTTTTTTAGGGTATTAGCAAAAAGCATATAAAAACGTAATTTTATCTGCTTTTTTATGCCAACACTCGATACTTTAAAACTAGGCCAATCGGCAACTATACAAGAATTTACCGATGATTTTTTGTCGTTGAAATTTATTGAAATGGGTTGTTTACCTGGCGAAAAGATTAAACTAACCAATATTGCTCCTTTTGGAGATCCTATAGCTATTGAAGTTTCGGGTTATTTATTGAGTTTACGAAAACAAGAAGCAGCTACAATTGTTGTGAAAATAAATCCAGAAAATACAGTTGAATCTTGTGCAGTCTAAATCATCTCATACTTCTATAGCATTAATTGGTAATCCAAACAGCGGAAAATCTACGCTGTTTAATTCCCTAACTGGCTTGCACCAAAAAACTGGCAACTATTCTGGAGTTACTGTAGATAAACATTATGGATCTTACAAACATCATAACGTTGAATATCAATTAACGGATTTACCAGGAACATATAGTTTATATCCAAAATCGATAGACGAAGAAGTGGCATGTAAAGCATTATTAAGCAACAGCGAAAAAATTGATGTAGTCGTTATCGTTGTTGATTCTTCTAACTTAAAGCGTCATTTATTATTGGCAACTCAAGTTATTGATTTGAAAAAGCCGTGCGTGATGGCTTTAAACATGATTGATGAAGCTGAAAAAAATAATATCACCATTTATAAAGAAGAATTAGAAAAGCTTCTAGGAATATCTGTTATTGCAACAAACTCTAGAAATAAGGAAGGTATTAAAGAATTAAAAGAAGCTATCCTAAATGCTAAGGTTTCAGATTCTATTTTCTATAATTTCGAAAAACAAAAACAATTATTTCCTCAAACCAATTCTTACGAGCAAATCATTACATCCCAATTTAATGATAAGCATACAAACAACGAACTTATAAAAGGATTTGAATTAGCCGACAACATTCATCGATTTGCTAAAATTAATTATATTGTTGCTAAATGTATTAAACAACCCGAACAACTAAGTAAAAGCATTACACAAAAACTAGATTCATTTTTTACACACAAAATATTTGGCTTTGCGTTTTTCTTTTTAGTACTGTTGATTATTTTTCAATTCATTTTTTATGTGGCTGAATACCCTATGACATGGATAGAAGAGGGATTTGCTTACTTAATGAATCTAACAGCCACATCCCTGCCTCAAGGACAATTTAATGATTTACTTGTAAATGGGATACTAGCAGGCATTAGTGGCATTGTGGTCTTTGTTCCACAAATTGCATTATTGTTTTTCTTTATCGCCATTTTAGAAGACACTGGTTATATGGCTCGCGCAAGTTTTATTTTAGATAAAGTGATGCGTCGTTTTGGTTTAAATGGAAAATCTGTAATACCTATGATTAGCAGTGTGGCCTGTGCCGTGCCTTCTATTATGAGTACTCGAACTATTACCAATTGGAAAGATAGAATCATTACCATTTTAGTAACGCCATTGATTAGTTGTTCTGCTCGCTTGCCAGTTTACACATTACTAATCAGTATCATGTTTGCGGGCAAACAAACTTTTTTAGGATTTAACTATCAAGGTTTGGTTTTAATGGCCATGTATTTATTGGGATTTGCAGCCGCATTATTAGCCGCATTAGTTTTGAAACGCTTTTTAAAAACATCTGAAAAAAGTTACTTTATTATGGAGTTGCCTGTTTATCGTAAACCTCAATGGCAAACAGTTGCTATGCTGGTGTTTGATAAAGTAAAAGTGTTTTTATTTGATGCAGGAAAAATTATATTAGCCATCTCTGTAGTATTATGGTTCTTAACTTCCCATGCTCCATCCAATAGTTTTGATACCATTGAAACAAAATACAATAAAATAATTGTTGCAACTAATAATGATAGCATAAAAACTATTTATGAAGCTCAAATGCAATCTGAAAAACTGGAAGCTTCTTATGCTGGTATTTTAGGTAAAAAAATGGAGCCCGTTATTAAGCCTTTAGGTTTTGATTGGAAAATTGGAATTGCTTTAATTACTTCATTTGCAGCTCGAGAGGTGTTTGTTGGTACAATGGCTACTATTTATAGCAGTGGCGATTCGGAAAACACTGAAACGCTACGAGAAAAATTAATTGCAGAGAAGAATTTTGAAACACAACAGCCCTCTTATACAAATGCAGTATGTTGGTCGTTGTTAGTATTTTATGTATTTGCGATGCAATGCATGAGCACACTTGCAACTACATACAGAGAAACCAAACATTGGAAATGGCCCGCTATACAATTAGTGTTTATGACCGGCTTAGCGTATTTATCTTCTTTTTTTATTTATTCTGTTTTCAGCTAAATGTACTACCTCATTATTTAGTATATTTATAATTAAAATATATTAATTATGTATCACCATCTTCTTCATCAAACTATTCTCGCTTCTGTTTTAGCAGGAAAAGAAATATTAGATGTTTACGAAACAAATTTTAATGTTGAATATAAGGATGATAAATCCCCATTAACCCTAGCGGATAAAAAAGCGAGTGAAAAAATTATTGAAGAATTAAAACAATTCAATATTCCTGTGTTAAGTGAAGAAGGGGTGCATGATAGTTTTGAAAAAAGAAAAGCTTGGAGTAAATTATGGATTGTTGATCCACTAGATGGAACCAAAGAATTTGTGAAGCGTAATGGTGAATTTACTGTAAACATTGCATTAGTCGAAAATAATATTCCAAGCCTTGGTGTTATTTATTCGCCAGTTTTTCAGGACCTATATTTTGCAGCAAAAGGAATTGGTTCGTTTAAAATTGATAGAAGTATTTTTGCCTCCTTAGTAAATTCTATTCAAACATCGACATTAGAGCAACTTCTAAGCGTTGCTCAAAAACTTCCTATTGTTTCAAATAGAAAAAATTATGTTGTGGTTGCAAGTCGTTCACACATGAGCACAGAAACACACCAACATATTGAACAACTGAAACTAAAACATAATGATGTTGAAATTGTATCTACTGGAAGTAGTATTAAAATGTGTTGGGTGGCCGAAGGTATTGCAGATGAATATCCTCGTTTTGGTCCAACAATGGAATGGGATACCGCTGCAGGACAAGCTATTTTGCAAGAAGCAAATGCTAGTTTAATAGATTTTGAAACTAACCAGCCAATGAAATACAACAGAGAAAATTTGTTGAATAATTGGTTTATTGCTAAGAGAGATTCAATTCCTTTTCAATAATTTTATTTATTTCCTCTGCCTGAAAAACAATCATAGCATGTGAGCCATTATGAATCGTGTAATCTGCCTTAACATATTTGTACCATAGAAGTCTATCGGTATTTCCATGAATATGAACAACGTTTTCAGGAAATTCTGTTCTATCCCAATTAACTATAATATGAATACAATATTTGAAATAGTTTTGAGTCATGCTGTTTACCATTCCTAAAAACTCAGGAATATACGCCTTTCCAAAACCAATAATCCACCTTCCTTGATAAGCCATTTTGCGGTGCTGTTTTTCAGAAACTATTTTATGTAAGGAAATATATTTTAATGTTTTTATAAACCAAGGCAGCTCTTTCCGCGACTTACAAGATGAAATTAAAAACGTTTTTTGTGGTGAAATTATTTTTGATAACTCTGTGCACAACATGCCCCCAAACGAAACGCCTAATAAACAAAAAGGAACATTAGTGTTTATTTGGGGTAAAAATTTTCGCGCATAGCTCTGCATCGTGTCATTCTTTTCTGGAGTTGGCCAATCCAAAACAATGATTTCAACACCTTTTATTTTTGTGTTTACATATAACTTCTTTGTTGTTCCTAAACCAGGTATTGCGTAAATCACCATCAAACAAAGGTAATAACAGATATTTGTTTTTTAATAAAATTTAATTTGCTCTAATGTTAATTTTTATTCGGGTTAATAACTTTTTAAGGGATTTATTGTTATCGCATTATATTTGTTCCAACAAAATATAAATGAAAATGATAGTAGAAATGGCTTTAGAAAATATTACCACTGAATTAAAAAACGATGTATTAGTTATTACTATTAATCGTCCAGATAAATTAAATGCATTAAACAAACAAACCATCGAAGAACTACACGAAACGTTTGTGGATGCAGAAAATGATAAAAACATTCGTGCATTAATTATAACTGGTTCAGGACAAAAAGCATTTGTTGCAGGGGCTGATATTGCAGAATTTGCAAACTTTAGTATTGAGGAAGGAAAACAATTAAGTTCAATTGGACATTTCAAAATATTTAATTTTATTGAAAACTATTCTAAACCTGTCATTGCTGCTGTTAATGGTTTTGCATTAGGAGGTGGGTTAGAGTTAGCGATGGCTTGTCACATTCGCGTTGCTAGTACTAATGCTAAAATGGGTTTACCTGAAGTAAGCTTAGGTGTAATTCCTGGATATGGGGGAACACAGCGTTTGGCACAATTAGTTGGAAAAGGAAAAGCGTTTGAAATGATTGTGACTGCCGATATGATAACTGCAGAAGATGCTTATAAATGGGGCTTAGTAAATTACGTAACTACTCAAGAAGAATTATTAAATAAGTGTTTTGAAATTACTTCTAAAATTAGCACAAAGTCTCCAGTAGCAGTAAGAACAGCTATTAAAGTAATTAATGCTGGATACAACAATAAACAAAACGGGTTTGAAGTAGAAATTGAAGAATTTGGAAAAAGTTTTGGTAGCGGGGATTTTAAAGAAGGTGTAACTGCCTTTTTAGAGAAACGTAAAGCAAACTTCCCAGGAAACTAATCTTATTTATTAATTTAATAAGTATAAAACCATGAGCATTACAAGACCGTTTAATTTCAAGAAATGGATTAACGACAATCGTCATTTATTAAAACCACCTGTAAACAACAAAGTGGTTTATAAAGATGCAGAGTTTATTGTAATGGTTGTTGGAGGCCCAAATTCAAGAAAAGATTTCCATTACAACGAAAGCGAAGAGTTTTTTTATCAGCTAGAAGGTGATATTATTGTTACAATTCAAGAAGACGGAAAAGCTGTTCAGGTTCCAATAAAAGAAGGAGACATCTTTTTATTACCTCCAAAAGTACCTCATAATCCTATTCGTTTTGAAAACACCATTGGTCTAGTGATGGAGCGCAAAAGAAGAGAAAACGAAATGGATGGCTTAATGTGGTTTTGCGAAAAATGTAATCATCAATTATTTGAAGAAAAATTTATTTTAAACGATATTGCATCTCAATTTCAAGGTGTTTTTGAAAAATTCTATAATTCTAAAGATTTAAGAACTTGTAAAGCTTGCGGACATATTATGGAGCCGCCTCCTGTTATTTCTTAACAGATTTTGTATAAAAACTGTAGAAAACTTCGTAGAAGTACAGTTTTAGCGAGTAAATTAATAGTTTTTCGTCTGATTATGCCGTAACTTTGCGGTATTAATTAGTTTACAATGAAAAACATAGCGCTTTTAAAAAGATTTTTATTGACTTTCGTCATCTTATTGTTTACTGGGGCCTCGTTCGCTCAGTTACCTGATGGTTTTGATATAAAACAAGCATATCAGCAAGCAAAAGATAAAGGCATCTCTCAATCTGATGTTGAAGGATACGTGCAATTTTTACACGCTGATTATCTTTCTCACAAAAATCATTCTCATAGAACACAAGCTACTAGTGGTACTGATGTTTATGATGCTGGAACAATTTATAGAAGTTATAATAATACTTCAAGTATTTTTAATCCCTCTGTTCCAAATACACCTCAAAACATTTATTGCCCTAATGCTGGTTTCGAACAAGGAAACTTTACTAACTGGACTGGCTCTATTGGAACAGTATCAACAGCGCCAGTTGGTTCAGCATTCCCAATATATAATCAAACGTCTGCCGGTATTGTAAATGGCGCAGGAAACAATGTTGGATTAACCAATACAACAAACTACCATACTGTCATGACAACACCTGCTACTAACAGTGTTTATCCAAACTGTGTAGGCTGGGATTCTATAGCTTGTAGAGTTATTGGAACACAAACTGTTTCTGAAATTCCAGTTGTTAATCCTAATGGTGGACCAGCTTCAGTTCGATTAAATGGGGCTGTAGCAAATTATAGAGCTAGTAAAATAAATTATAATATGACTCTAAACCCAAATAATAAGAGCTTTTCTGTCTCTTATGCTTTAGTTTTAGATAATGGAGGTCACCAACCATACGAACAACCTTATTTTTCTGTAAAAGTTACTGATCAAAATGGAAATCCTGTACCAGGATGTTCTGTATATACAGTTACGTGTAATTCCAATTTAACAAATACTGCCTCTCCTCAATATGATCCTACGTGGACAGATGGGGTAATCGGTTTTCAAAGAATGTATAGAAAATGGCAAACTTTTGCTTTTGACTTTTCAAACTATCCAGCTGTAACTTCGGTTAACGTAGAGTTTTATGTAGGAGGTTGTTCGCAAGGCGGTCACTGGGGTTATGCTTATGTAGATGCTCAGTGTAGTCAAGGTGGAGCTGTAGCGAGTTTTTGTGCTGGCTCAACCACATCTATATTAACGGCACCTGCTGGATATTCAACTTATCAATGGACTGGTCCTAGTGGTCCTGTTTCTGTTGCAAACGGAGGAAATACAGGAACAGCCACTATTTCTCCTGTTACTGCTGGGCAAGTATTTACTTGTAATGTAACCGCTCCCAATGGTTGTTTAAGTGTGTTTACTACAACTATCAGTATCACAACTGTTAGTATTACGGGAATTAATTCAACCCCTTCGTGTCCCAACGGTAGTAGTGGAACAGCAAGTGTCACCGCAACAGGTAGTAGTTCTGGATATACCTATCAATGGCTCAATAGTGTTGGAAGCACAGTAGGAACAGCATCTAACGCAACAGGCTTGTCGCCTGGAAATTACACTGTTGTTGTATCTTCTCCAATGTGCGGCTCTGCAACTACAACCGTTAACGTGGGCATTTCATCACCTTCGTTTTATTCTCTTCCCGCTCCATTTTGTGGAACTGTGGCATGGATAAACAAACCCGGTGGATCAAACTATAAATGGTACACAGCAAGTCCTCTTGCTTTAATTGCTGGAGCAACAAGCTCATCATTAACTATAAATTCGCCTGTAAATGGTAATAGTTACTTTTTAGTTTATACTACCGCTTCTGGATGTAAAGACTCTATTAAATACGTTTTAACTCAACAACCCGGCGGAAGCATTTATGCGAGTAACATAAAGAGTATTTGTCCAGGTAACAGCAATTCTTATGCTATCATTAATTTAAACACTTCGGCTCCTCCTGTGTATAGTTACACTGTGACTGGACCTGGCGGTTATAACTCTGTTTTGAATAATACGAATTCAATTAAAGATAGTGTTATCAACTTATCTATTGGAACTTATAGTGCAACTGTATTTGACGGACAATGTATTTACAACACAACTTTTACAGTTAATCCTTTTGTTTATTCATACACTTTAACTCCAGCAACATCAACGCTTTGTTCATCTGGAAGTACATCATTAGCGGTTAATTTTGGGAATACAACCCCTGCCGCTTGTGGATTGTCTTCAAGTGGAGGCTGTACATCACCAAGCATCATTAGCATGGGTAATGGCACAAACGCCAACACAACTACTTCTTATCCTGCAATTTATGGAAACTGGTATAGAAATACCCGTCATCAAATTTTGTATTTGGCTTCTGAATTAACAGCCGCAGGTATTACTCCTGGAAAAATTTCTAGCATAGCGTGGAATATAACCTCAATAGCTGGTACAACAACTTACCCTGATTTTACTATTAAGATGAAATGTACTAGTGTTACAGATTTATCCTCAACGTCTTTTGATCAAGTAGGATTAACACAAGTATATTATTCTCCTTCAGTAAATATTACTACTGGTTGGAATACCTATTCATTCCCTGTTGCTTATGAATGGGATGGAACATCTAATATTTTAATTGATGTTTGTACTTCTCAAACCCCTAGTTATACTCAAAATTCTTCGTCTCCATACACTATCACTCCATTTGTATCTGTAAGATGGTATAATGCTGACGGAACAGTTGCTTGTCCAATAGCAACAGGAAATTCTTATGCGCCAAACAACACATATAGACCAAATATTAGATTTGGCAATTGTGGTGGTTCAAATCCTAATTCATTTACGTATACTTGGACTCCAACAACAGGATTGTCTTCTAGTACAACGTATACAACTATTGCTAGTCCAACTGTAACAACTATTTACTCTGTTCAAGTAAATCCAATTGGACAAACAAACTGTATGCAAGCACAAACAGCTACAGTTAATGTAATTAACCCTACACCAGCTACGATAACCGCTGTAGGTCCAGTATGTACAAACTCATCCACGCTTTCTTTAACCGCTAGCCCTGCTGGTGGTGTTTGGAGTGGTGTTGGTATTACACCAGCTGGTGTATTAACGCCTTCGGCGGCTATTGTTGGTAACAATACTTATACCTACGCAATTGGTTCAAGCACTTGTGGTTCAGTTGGTAATACAACCGTTTCTGTAGAACAATTTGTTCCATCCACAATAACTGGAGCAATTAGTACACTTTGTATTACAAATCCAACTATCAATTTATCAACTGCATTAAGCACTTCTACCTTAGGTGTTGGTGTTTGGTCTGGTAATGGTGTTACAGGAACAACTTTTGATCCTAATGCAGCTGGCTCTGGAGTTCATACTCTTACTTATAGCACAAATTCAAATCCTACAGCAACACTTTGTCCATCTGCTAGTACTATTGCTATTACAGTAAATTCTGTAACACAGCCAACAATATCAGCTGCTGGTCCATTCTGTGATAACTATACACCAACACAATTGGTGGCTAACCCAACTGGTGGTGTTTGGAGTCCAGCCTTAGCTGGAACTAACGTATCTGCTACTGGTCAGTTTTCTCCAGCATCTAGTTCTTTAGGAAGCAATAAAGTATACTACACAATGACAAATGCTCCTTGTGTTAAAAAAGATTCAATTTTAGTTGATGTCGTTCATTTTGTCCCTGCAACAATTACAGGGGTACTAGGCCCTTATTGTATCTATGACCCTTCTGTAGATTTAAATTCTATTGTTCAATTTACAACAGGTGTTTGGTCTGGTGCTGGGATAACAACACCAACTTTTAGTCCTGCTGGTGCTGGTGCTGGAACTCATGTTTTAACTTATAGTACAAACTCAATTCCAACAACTACAATATGTCCTGATACTAAAACAACTACAATTGTTGTAAATCCAAAACCAATAGCTATTGCAATTCCAAGTAATTCTGGAGGCTGTAATTATCCTTGGACTGTTAATTTCTCTTCCACTAACGACCCTGCTGGAACCGCCGTTTGGAATTTTGGTGATGGATCTCCTACAGAGACCGGATTATTTGTAAGCCATGTTTATAACACTCCAGGTACATACACTGCTTCGGTAATCTACACAGATAATATTGGATGTAAAGACTCCGCGAATGCAAGTAGTACAATCACGATATTTGCTGTGCCAAATGCTGCTTTTGAGCCATCATTAGACATAACAACTGTTGTTGATGCTGAAATTTCATTTGATAATCAAACTTCCGATTTAAATCTTAATACTTATACTTGGGATTTTGGAGGCTTAGATTTTAGTACAGATGTTAGTCCAACATTTTTGTTTACTAATTCAGGTGAGTATTTTGTAACTTTAATTGCAACTAGCCCAGATGGCTGTCAGGATACTGCTGTTAAAATGATTACAATCAATCCTGATGTTGTGTTATATGTTCCAAATGCATTTACTCCAGGAACAGATGGATTAAATGATGTATTCCAAATCTTCTTACCTCCAACTGGTGTAGATTTCTCAACTTTCGATTTAGTTATTTACGATAGATGGGGTGAGTTAATTTACAAAACAAATGATGTTAGTTTATCATGGAATGGTAGAAAAAACAATTCAGGTGAAATTTTGAAACAAGATATTTATGTTTATAAAATCACATTTAAAGATGAAAAGAAAAAACATTACGAAAAACTAGGACACGTTACATTACTTCGTAAATAATTAAATTAAATTGTTTAAAAGCTCTGCTAATAAATTAGCAGAGCTTTTTTATTTTTATAGAAAAAATAAAATGGCGGACTCAACAAAATTTTTTCAATCAATAACTGATGGTTACTCTACCAAAGGAGATTATATATTATTAGGCTCTGCTATGTTAGATGGCGTTCCTCAAAAAGAAGCTCAAGTTAAATTGCCGTTGAAAACATTAAATCGTCACGGTTTAATTGCTGGTGCTACTGGAACAGGAAAAACAGTAACACTACAAGTTATTGCAGAAAACATGTGTGCCAAAGGAATCCCTGTATTAATGATGGATTTAAAAGGCGATTTAAGTGGTATTGCAAAAGCAGGAGTTACTAATCCTAAAATAGAAGAAAGGCATACTGCAATCGGAATTCCCTTTGTTCCAAATTCTAGCCATGTAGAGTTTTTAACTCTTTCTAAAGAAAGTGGTGCGAGATTAAGAGCAACTGTAAGCGAATTTGGTCCAGTATTGTTTTCTAAAATGCTTAATTTAAATGATACACAAAGTGGAATTGTAGCTATTGTTTTTAAATATGCTGATGATAAACAATTACCCCTATTAGATTTAAAAGATTTTAAAAGCTTGTTAAATCATTTAACTGGCGATGGCAAAGAGGAAATTCAAAAAAATTATGGTAATGTTTCTTCTGCTTCTGTTGGCACTATTTTAAGGGCAATTATTGAATTAGAATCACAAGGTGCTGAGGTGTTTTTTGGCGAAAGATCTTTTGAAGTTTCTGACCTTGTTAGATTAGATGCTTATGGAAGAGGTATTGCTTCTATCGTAAGACTAACCGACATTCAAGATAAACCAAAATTGTTTTCTACATTCATGTTATGTTTACTAGCTGAAATTTATCAATCATTTCCAGAAGCTGGAGATTTAGAAAAACCAAAGTTATGTGTGTTTATTGATGAAGCTCATTTAATTTTTAAAGAAGCTTCTGATGCTTTGATAGATCAAATTGAATCCATTATTAAATTAATAAGAAGTAAAGGAGTTGGTATTTATTTTTGTACTCAAAATCCTTATGATATTCCAGAAGCAGTATTATCTCAACTTGGATTAAAGGTACAACACGCTTTAAGAGCCTTTACAGAAAAAGATAGAAAGGCCATTAAAAAAACTGCTGAAAATTATCCAATATCTGAATTTTATAAAACAGATGAACTACTAACGAGCATTGGAATTGGTCAGGCCTTAATCTCTGCATTAAATGAAAAAGGAATCCCTACTCCACTTGCAGCTACTCATTTAAGAGCGCCAATGAGTAGAATTGGCGTATTATCTCCGGATGAAATACAATCAATTGTTTCTGCTAGTTCAATTGCTGCAAAATATAATGAAGTAATTGATAGAGAAAGTGCTTTTGAAATATTATCTAAAAAAATAAAAGAAGTTGAGTCTGAGGAGCCTGTAGAAAAAACAAAGACGAAATCTCAGAAAGAAGAAAAGTCCACTCTTGAAAAATTAAGTGAAAATACCATGGTGAGACAAGTAGGAAGAACCGTGATGAAAGAAGTAGCTCGTGGATTGTTAGGAGTACTGGGACTAGGAGGAAATAAGAAAAAAAGTGGTTGGTTTTAGTTAAGATAAACTCTAAATAAAAAAGGCTCCTAATGGAGCCTTTTACTTTTATTTTAATTTCTTATTTGCTTTGCGGACTTTTAAAGAAATCGATTTGCTTTTTATTATTAGGATCTAAATCTCTAATAATTGTAAAAAACTCTTTTGCTTTTGCATTGTCTTTTATTGTTAAGTAATAATATCCTAAGTATTCGCATGCTTCAATAACGTTTGCTTTTGATCCTGCTCTTTCTTCAGGTTTAACAAGTTCTAAAGCCTTCTCATAATGAGGCTTCGCTAACCATTTTTCGTTTTTAGGGTCTTGTTGAACATTAGCTTTACCTCTCCAAAAATAACCTGTTGCAAACGTTGGTATTGTTTGTGTTAATTTAGAAAAACAAGTGTCAGATTTTACGAAATCTTTTGGTCCGAAATAATATGCACGACCCATTTCAAAATAATCTTGTCCTGATAAATTTTTTGGGTCTCCAGCCATTTTCTTTTCGTATGTTTCAATCGCTTTTGCATAGTTCTTAGATTTCATATATGCTTTTGCAATTTCATTTGTAATTTCTCCAGCCAACTTAGGATCAACTTGCGCAGCTTTTTCCATTTCAATTATACCAAGACTATCTTTCCCTAATTTAGATAGCAAAATGCCTTTGTATTTATAATCTGTACCTACATATTTAAAGTCAGCCACTTTAGAAGATTTTTCGAAAAACTTGCTAATCGCGTTTAATCCTTTTCTGTATGCCGTTGTGTCCTGTTTTCCTGGTAACTCAGCATACGAGTAACCTAAATATCTATCTAAATATAAACTCGTATTTCCATTTTTTTGTAAGTTTTCGATTTCAGTTATAGCTTCTGCATATTGTTTATTGTTAAAAATAAATGCGGCATAACGCTCACGAGCTTCATCAGAATTATTTAATTCTAAATATTTTTTATAACTCTCAACCGCATTTGCTTTTTGACCAGCTAAATGGTATAACTCTGCTTTTTCTCTGTAAGCTGGGGCATAAGTAGGATCTAGTTCCTGAGCTTTCTTATATAAATCTAACGCTAACTGGTAATTACGCCCGCGTTGGTATAATTTACCAGCACGTAAAATACCTTTAGGAGATTTTGGATTTAACTCAGAAAATTTATCATATTGCTTAATTGCTGGGCCTCCTTCGGTTGGATTTTTTTCTAATAAGGCATCTCCCATTAATAAATAATTCTCTGCGTTTTTAGGTTCGATTTTAATCGCCGCATTTAATAAATTAATTGCTTCGTCTAAACTTTTATTATCCGCATTAATATATGCCTCTGCTGTTTTACGCATTACTTCTGTGTTCTTATTAGCACCTAAAGTAGCCGCTTTAAAAAATTGAGTTTTGGCATCAGCAGAATTTCCTTTGTACCATAATACTTTACCTAAGCCCACATAGTTTAATGGATAAGTCGCATTTAATTCAGCGCCTTTTTGGTAATACATATTAGCAGAATCTAAGTCTCCGTTTTTGAAGAAATTTTCTCCATAATAAAAGTAGTTATCTCCTTTATTTGCTTCTTTTGCAATTAATGATCTAAAATCTGCTGCGGCTGCTTGGTAACGCTCATTTTCAGATTTAGTAATAGCATCTTGTAATGTTTGTGCAAACGAAACGCTTGATGCAATTACACCCGCGCTTAATAAGATTAATTTAGTTGTCATATTCATTATTATATAATTATAAAAGTACAGTATTTAAAAGTCAATTTGCCTGCCAAGCATTGAGCTGTAACAAAAACAAGCCCAAATTTAACATTATTTTAGTGTTTTAATGCCCATTTTTATATTAAGAAATTACTTTAAAGGCGTCATATCTACTTCAATTAGGCGCTCTTCTTGTCGGTTTGGAGGCAATCCTTGTTTTAAAAACATGAGTTGCCCTTTTTCTCCTGCAATAAAGGTTTCTATACCTTTCCCTAAACTAAATTCAGCCGATCGACGGATAATACAAATGGTTCTGCAAATTGGATAATCTTTTGTAGCGATATTGGATTGATCGGGCATATAAGCCGTTTCGTTATTCTTTTTAGAGACCGCTAATATTTTCACGCTTTTTAAAAACTCTTTAGTTGTGTTATCGTCTTTGTCGCTTAACCAAGCATAATCGCAAACGCCAATAGCTAGTGAATTAGATGAAATAGATTTCATTAATTCAGGTGTATTATTTAATGCTTTACAGTTTTTGCCAAAACTTTGTGTTGGTATTAATGAATCTTTTAATTGACGTGTACTACCAGAATTTGGATTATCAAAAACCACATTGATGTGTTGACCTTTTATAAAAGTACTATCATTTCCTTTTAATAATTCTATTAATTCCGGAATCGAAATGGTTGAATCTGCAAAATCTTTACTGACTACAAAAGCAATAGCATCGCCCGCAACAGTTGAGGTTTGAGGAATGATGTTTTTTGATTTAAACTGTTGCATCTCTTTCTCGGTTAAAGGGCGAGAAATAGCAATTACTTTAGAACTATCGTTATATAAAGCTTCGATACATTCTCTTTCGTTTGATGAACGTAAAGTAATATCTGCATTATTGTATGTTGATTTGAAAGTATAAATTTGATTATTGATATGAAGCGTCAGTCCTTCGTCAAAAAATAAATTCACTTTACCAGAAGTAGGTGTGTCTTTTTTACGATTGTCTTCGTTAAGACCGCAGGAGAATAAAAAGAAAGAAAAAATAATTAGCGCAAAAATTGATTTCATATTTAGTAATCTGTTTGTCAAATATACAGAATTAACTAAATTAAGAATTTATGACTTTATAAATGGCTACGTATTAGCAATAAGTGGTTGAGAAGAATTAACTCAATAATCTTATAGATTTTTTAAGCGCTTCGATAAATAGATCTACTTCTTCAAAGGTATTGTAAAAAGCAAAAGACGCTCTGATGGTTCCTGGAATATTATAAAATTGCCACAACGGCTGAGTGCAATGGTGTCCGCTACGAATAGCCACTCCGTATTTATCTAATAATGTTCCAATATCAAAGGGATGAATAGAGCCTACATTAAACGAAATGACAGATGTTTTGTGTTTGGCGTTGCCATAAATCACTAAGCCTTCAATTTCTTTTAATTGTTTGGTAGCATATTTTAATAAATCATCTTCGTGTTTTTGAATATTTTCAAAACCAATTTCAGTGACATATTTTATAGCGGCTGCTAAACCAATACCACCTTCAATATGAGGTGTGCCCGCTTCAAATTTTAATGGTGAATCAGCAAATTCTGTTTTCTCTAATGTTACCGTTTTAATAGTTCCTCCACCAGTTTGGTACGGACCGAATTTTTGTAACCATTCTTCTTTGGCATATAAAACCCCAACCCCTGTTGGACCAAACAATTTATGTCCGCTAAACACATAAAAGTCACAATCTAAATCTTGGACATCTGGTTTTAAATGAGGAACTGCTTGTGCTCCATCAATTAATACAGCTGCCTGAGATAATGAACGAATGGTTACTATCATTTCTTTCACTGGATTGATGGTTCCAAGTGTATTAGAAATCTGAGTAAAGCCAACTAGTTTTGTTTTAGCAGTAATTAATTTTGGAAGTTCTTCTAATATTAATTCTCCAGCTTCGTTTATTGGGATAAATTTTAAAACAGCTTTTTTGTCTTCACACAATTGTTGCCATGGAACAATATTACTATGATGTTCCATTTGAGTAATAATAATTTCATCTCCTTCAGCAATTGCTAAATTTCCAAAACAATGCGCTACTAAATTGATAGACTCTGTTGTTCCCTTCGTGAAAATAATTTCACTCGCTTGTTTAGCATTAAGATGTAATTGTATGGTTTTACGAGCTTCTTCATAAGCAATCGTGATTTCTCTGCTTAAGGTATGAACGCCACGATGAATATTTGAATTTTGGTAAGCATAATAATGCAAAATAGCATCAATTACCGATTGTGGTTTTTGCGCCGTAGCACCATTATCAAAATACACTAAGGGTTTTCCATTTACTGTTCTTGAAAGAATAGGAAAGTCTTTACGTATTTCGTTTACATTAAACATAATTAAAGTGCTTTTTCGAACAAATGTAATACTCTTTCTTGTAGTGAAGGGATTTCGATTTTGTCAATTAATTCTTGAGCGAAAGCTTGCAATAATAATTTACGAGCGCTTTCTTCACCAATACCACGCGCTTTTAAATAAAATAACGCTTCTGTATCTATTTTGCCAGTTGATGTTCCATGTGAACACTTGACATCATCTGCATAAATTTCTAATTGAGGTTTTGTATTAATTGTCGCGTCATCGCTCATTAAAATATTTTTGCTACTTTGATAAGCGTTTGTTTTTTGTGCGTCTTTACGAACAAATATTTTTCCGTTAAAAGTTCCGGCAGATTTATCTTTAGCGATGCCTTTGTATAACTCATTACTTTCGCAATGTGGCATCTGATGATCAATTAATGTATGATTATCTATTTGCTGAGTACCACTAGAAATAAATAAACCATTTAAGTGAGCTTCGCAATTAGAATCTGCTAACACCACATTGTGATTGTTACGCACTAATTCTCCACTCAAAGTCATGGTTGTGTTTGAGTAATTAGAATACTTATTAATCTTAACTTGGTTTGTGTTCACCGAGTAAGATAATGCGCCTTCGTTTTGAAATGTATGACATGTTAATTTTGCATTCTCTCCAACAAACTTTTCGCCTACAAAATTTGAGAACACTTTTGCTGAACCAATGTTATAAAAGCTTTCGATTAATGTTGCTTGTGCATTTGCTTGAACGTTAATAAAACTGCGAGTATTAGTTACAATATTCGCACTGCCACTATTCACATAAATTACATGTAATGGCATTGGAATAATATTGTTTTTATCTATTTGTAAAAACAAACCATTAGCTGAAAAAGTCGTATTTAAAGCAATTAAAGCATCGGTATCAGATTTTGCTTGAGAACATAATAACGCTTTTTCAGTGGAAGATAGTTCGTTTAGAGATTTAACGGTTAAACCTTTTACAATCATTTTCTCACTTAACTCTTCACTATATACACCATTAACTACTACTAAGTTAATTGCTTCATCTATTTTCAATGGAGCAATATCAGAGTTAGTTAATTCATTAAATGCTTGTTCAACTGATTTAAATTCTTTGCGAAGAACCGCTTCAATATTACAGTATTTATAGTCTTCGTGCTTGTTATTGGGAATGCCTTTGTCTTCTAAATATCTGATTGCAGAAATGATTTCTGCGTCAGGCATAAAGGCAACCTTTGAAGACTTACTTTGAAGTTGGTCTAACAATGTTTGGGTAACTGCACTTTTATTATCTGCTACTAACGACATATTAATCTGCTATTTCAAATTCTTTTTTAATCTCATCATATCCTTTAGCTTCCATTTCTAGCGCTAATTCTTTTCCACCGCTTTTTACAATGCGACCTTTGTAAAGAATATGCACAAAATCAGGAACGATATAATCTAATAAACGTTGGTAGTGAGTAATCACAATGGTTGCGTTATCTTTTGATTTTAATTTATTTACACCAGTAGCTACAATACGTAAGGCATCAATATCTAATCCGCTATCCGTTTCATCTAAGATGGCTAATTTAGGATTCAACATCGCCATTTGAAAAATCTCATTACGTTTTTTCTCTCCACCACTAAATCCTTCGTTGACACTACGGCTTGCTAACTTAGCATCTAACTCCACTAATTTTGATTTCTCTTTTACTAGGGCTAAGAAATCTTTAGCCGCCATTTCTTCTTGTCCGTGGTAAGCACGAATTTCATTTAAGGCTGTACGTAAAAAATTAATATTACTTACTCCGGGTATTTCAATTGGATATTGAAACGCTAAAAACAAGCCTTCACGCGCTCTATCTTCAGTCGATAAATCTAATAAATTTTTTCCATTGAATGTTACTTCTCCTTCAGTAACGTCATAATCTTCACGACCAGCTAAAACGCTTGATAATGTTGATTTTCCAGAACCGTTTGGTCCCATAATGGCGTGAATTTCTCCAGCCTTCACTTCTAAGTTAATGCCTCTTAATATTTCTTTATCGCCAATTGACGCGTGTAAATTTTTAATACTTATCATAATATTTATCCTACTGATCCTTCTAAACTAATTGCTAATAATTTTTGTGCTTCAACAGCAAACTCCATTGGTAATTTATTTAATACTTCTTTGCAGTATCCATTCACGATCAATCCAATCGCTTTTTCGTTATCAATACCACGTTGCTTGCAATAAAATAATTGGTCTTCGCCAATTTTACTAGTTGTTGCTTCGTGTTCTACAACTGCTGATTTATCTTTAATTTCAATGTATGGAAATGTATGTGCGCCACATTTATCACCCATTAACAAACTATCACATTGCGAAAAGTTACGAGCGTTGCTTGCTCCTTTTTTTATTTGAACTAAGCCTCTGTAACTATTATTACTAAAACCTGCGGAAATACCTTTTGATATAATGGTTGAACGCGTGTTCTTTCCAATATGAATCATTTTGGTTCCAGTGTCAGCTTGTTGATAGTTATTAGTAACCGCAACAGAATAAAATTCTCCAACAGAATTATTTCCTTTTAAAATAACCGAAGGATATTTCCAAGTAACCGCAGAACCTGTTTCAACTTGAGTCCAGCTAATTTTAGAATTGTCTTCTAAACAAATACCTCGCTTGGTTACAAAATTAAAAATTCCACCTTTGCCATCTTTATCACCAGGATACCAGTTTTGTACAGTACTATATTTTACCTCAGCATTTTTATGTGTAATAATTTCTACTACTGCTGCGTGTAATTGATTCTCGTCGCGTTGTGGAGCCGTGCATCCTTCTAAGTATGACACATACGCATCTTCATCAGCAATAATTAATGTACGCTCAAACTGACCAGTACCACTTGCGTTGATACGGAAGTAAGTTGATAATTCCATTGGCGAGCGAACACCTTTTGGAATATAACAAAATGAACCATCTGTAAATACAGCAGAGTTTAATGCTGCATAAAAATTATCAGTTGGAGGCACTGCCATGCCCATATATTTTTTTACAAGTTCAGGATGATCTTGAACCGCTTCACTAAATGAGCAAAAAATAATTCCTTTCTCGGCCAATGTTTCTTTGAAAGTTGTTTTAACAGAAACACTGTCAAATACCACATCAACCGCAATATTGCTTTGTACGCCACTTAAACGTTTTTGTTCTTCTAAGGATATTCCTAGTTTTTCGAATGTTTTTAATAATTCAGGATCTACTTCATCTAAGCTTGCTAATTCCTTTTTAGGTTTAGGTGCCGAGTAATAAATGATATCTTGAAAATTTGGTTTAGTGTAAGAAACGTGTGCCCATTCAGGCTCCACCATGTTTTGCCAATTACGAAAAGCCTTTAAACGGAATTCCAGCATCCATTCAGGTTCATTTTTTTTAGCTGAAATAAATTTAATGATGTCTTCGTTTAACCCTTTAGGCGCTTCGTCAGCGTCGATATTGGTTGTAAAGCCCCATTCATAATCTTTATTTATATGTTCTTCTAATATTTCGTTTGCCATTACAGTACGATAAAAAATTATTAAACAGAGAATGATTCTCCACAACCACAAGTACGCGAAGCGTTAGGGTTTTTAAACGTGAAGCCTTTTCCGTTTAATCCGCCACTATAATCCAACTCAGTTCCTACTAGGTATAAAAAACTTTTACGGTCAACCACTACTTTCACTCCATTATCTTCAAATAATTGGTCGCCTTCTTTCATCACATTGTCAAAAACGAGATTGTACATTAAACCAGAACATCCGCCACCGTCAACACCCACACGAATAAATGTATCTGCTGGTTTATTTTCTTCTTTTATTAAATTAATAGCGTGCTCTTTAGCCGCATTGCTTACTGTTATCATTTTGTAAGTAATTAATTGTTAGTTACTTGCCGCTTATCCTTAATTAGATTAATTCTAAACGGAGCACAAAAATACCACTTTTAAGGTATATCTGCAAATATTTTGGGGCTTTAATCGTTTCTTTGAAAAACCTCTTTTTATAACTCCATATTTAAAATATTTAGTCCTTTTGTTTCTTCATTTAACTTCTAGTAGAGTTATTAGCCAAACGACATTTAAAATTGAATTAAATTATTCAAAAAGCGATATACATGTTCCAAGAGTTATTGCTAAAAAACCGCTCTTATTAGTCAATTATCTTACAAAGAATAAAATTGGCGAAAAAGAAAAATTTGATGCCATATTTGCCTGGGTTGCTAGTAATATAAAATATAATTTTTCTGCCTATTATGCTTCCAGCGGAGCAGGAATGCCACGGATAAATCAAATTTTGAAATACAGAACAGGTATATGTTTAGATTATGCCTATTTAATGGACAGCTTGTGTAAACTAGCTAATATTACGAATGTAACCGTATTGGGGTATGCAAAGGATGAGTTATTTGATGTTCAAGACTCAATATACTCAGATAATCATGCTTGGAATGCCGTAAAATTAGACAATAAGTGGTTTATATATGATGTGACTTGGGCGTCAGGTGAAACAGATTATAAGCTGACAAAATTTAGTCAATTTATATATAATCTATACTTAAAACATCCACCTAAGTTTAAAACCAAACGAAGCGTCAGTAAAAAACTATTTATGATTAACTACTGCGATTCAGCCTTAAGCAAAACACCTGTTGTATTTACTTATTCAAAACAAAAGTTTTGGAATAAATGGTTACACAAACAATTATTTAGATTTAAACTGAAAACTAAGCGCTTTAACAATCAAATTATTAACCCTCAATATTATTTATGTGACCCTGATACCTTTTTTATTCATCACTTTCCCGATAATCCAACCTGGTCTTTGGTTTCGAAAAAAGATAGAATAGCCTTTGAATCTGATAGTGCTTTTTATCATTTAAATGATAGTACCTTTAACCATCAAAACAGATACGGTAGAACGTGTCCTGAATGTGATGATTATTTATCGTTAGATGAATTAAACAAAAATCAAGCGTTGCGCAAAGCAAGTCTTGATTTTAACAAACGCAATCGTTTTATAACTACTATTTGTGAGTACAACATTGGGAAGATAAAGTTTTTTGAAAGTAAAAGTTTTGATGACTCTCTTTCAAAAGTTACCATCATAGACACATCATTATCATACTTGTCATTTGCCAATCAAAGCTTATTAAAATCAAATGAATACACAGAGGCAGAATATGTGTTTCAAAAAAACAAAAATCTTTTTAAAGCAAATTTACTTTACAAAGAAAACAACGAGCATCGCGATTTTATCATAGCAGATAAATACAATACGCGAACTGCCTCCAAATCTATTAAAGATTTAGAAAGATTGACACGCATGACTGACGCAAAATTAATTAGAAGAATAAAAAGAATAGATAAGTATGATGAAGATGAAGTTCCAAATCCAAAAATTAAAAACACAACTTTTAAATTATTAGAAATAAATCAAAACTTACGCGCTACAGATTCAATGATTTTTGTGTTAAACCGTCATATCAATTCATTAAAAATTTTATTTGAAAAAATAACTATAAACTTATCAAACAATTTAAAATCTAAAATTAAACTTCATGATTCTACATTTTTTCCTTTAGAAGAATCTATGTATTTAAGGTATTTAATGAGAGATAATTATAAAAAAGAAATTGTTGAACTAAGAAAAAAGATAAATATCATTAAGCAGGAATACATTAAACATATTGATTCATTAGTATACAAGCCATCTGACCTTTGTTTTAAAATTGGTGAGGAGTTGTATACAACCATAAACATAAGAAACGCATATGCAGAACAGGCTTTTAAAATTAAGGCAGAATTAATCAGGCGTTCACAAATAGAACCTAAACTGTTAAAAGAATACAAGTTGTTTTTACATAGTCAAAATCGAGAGGACATCTGTTGGATAAAAAACAGAATGCCAAGTTTAAAGGCATTATTCTTTTTGTTAGAAGATTTATCAATGCACCAAGAAAAAGCACAACAAACGTTGAAAAAGGAAAATCACATTGAAAATAGAAGGTTTAAATATGTGAACAAAGAACTGAATAGAAGAAAACATAAATACAGAAGCATTATTTTAAATAACACCAAAGTTGTAAATTATCAGATTAGAATAATAAACAAAGAAAAAAGAGAGTTTCTGAAAAAACTAAGAAAAGAAAGAAGAGATACTACAAGAGTTAAAAAATAATATTTCAATAGTCGTTTTTTTGTTTTTTAAATTATACTTTCATAAAATATTTTTATTATGAAAACAAAAATCACAGAAATAAAAGAAAATTATACAGTAAATCGTCCTACAAAAAGTTCTACAGGAGAAAGAGTTTTTGAAGAAAAAAACTTTGTTCGCTATAAAGAAGTAAACACCGTAACTGGCTGGGCGCGTTTTGGACATTATATTTTAGATGTTATTTTTTATTACATTTTTGCCTTAATTTTAGCGGTGCCAATTGTTATACTTTTAATGACCTTAGGTATGGACGTTGAAAATTTGGGTGAAGGAAGCGGCTGGTATAATTTATTTGACCGTTTAATTTCTTGGTTAATATTATATCCTGGCTATTATATTTTGTTTGAATCAACCATGCAAAGTACTCCTGGAAAAATAATATTAGGAAGAGTTGTTGTTGATGAATATGGTGAAAAGCCAAGTTTTATGACTATTGTTAAACGTTCATATTCAAGAATTGTTCCCTTTGAAGCTTTTTCATGCTTATCTAATTTGGGCTGGCACGACACTTGGAGCAATACCTTTGTTATAAGAAAAAAAGATTTGCAAGAATTACAACTAGCAATTAAAGCACAAGAGTTTGGACAAGAAAAATCTACTAATCCTTAACTCTACTAAATCTTAACGCTTTTAAAATAAAGTTAGGCAATGCTTTTTTAGGGTCGCGCTTGCGTAAATCTAAATACCATCCAATTTTTTTAACCACCGGTAGTTTTTTAGTTTCTACAAATTCAATTAAAGTACCATCTGCATCTTCAATGTATGTGAAGTGACCAGCTGCCTCTCCCATTTCAAAACCTGCGCCACCATCAACTGTAAATGGTTGTCCGGCTTTTATACAGGCTTCTTCTAAAGCTTTCATGTTTTTGATATCAAAACATAAATGAATAAAACCACAATCACCCCACAAACGATTTTCGAAAATTTTACGAGGTGTATAATCATATGCTTGAACTAATTCAATTTCATTATCACCTAATAATGGACCAAAGCTTCCTTCGCGAGGTTTGCTGTTTCTTAAAACAACTCTTCTAAATTTCTTTTGAGATCCTTCAACACCTTTCCAGTCTGTAAACGTGTCTGTTGTATCACTAATTACTTTATCAAAACCTAATACCGTTTTATATAATCCAATAGATTTATCAATATCTTTTACTCCTATAACAGCGCCTAAAATTCCGCCTGTCGTGAAATCTTTTTGCTGGTACCACGATGTTTTTTCTTCGATAATTTCAAAAACATTACCCCATAAATCATGGATATAAAAATGTTTTCTTCCATCTGGAGCAGTTGTTACTTCGGTAAGCATTTTAGCCCCAAAGTTTTTTAAATGAGTAAATGAAGCTTGAATATTATACGATTTTATTTTTCCAGCATAAATCCCAATATCACCTAATTGAATTTGAAACTCTGCATTTTGAGCTTGACGACTTGTGTATTGCCAAATTTCAAAACCACCGCCACCATTCATACTAATAGCTAAAATAGCATGGCGCGCATGCGGCATGTTTGCTGTGTAAGGCAACATTAATTCAGCCATTGCGGCTTCTTCAAATATTTTGATATCCGTGCCAAATGCTTTGCGATACCATTTAAAAGTCTCTTGAACATTGGTGTTTCCAACTCCTAATTGTTGTATGCCTGAAATAATGTAACTCATAAAAATATTATAATGTGTAAAATTAAAATTTTATTTCGACTCTTTGTAGTTTTGGTACTTCATCACCACATACTCTTCTGGAACTACTAATTCTGAAATACAATAATGAAGCTTGTCGGCCATTTCTGCTGGATATTCATTAACAACAAAGAACCCTAGCTTTTTAAAATAATCAGGAATAATACACACCAAATAAACGGGTTGAGTAGCAATTTTTATTCTTGCTTCAACTAATAATTTAGCTATTCCATTAAATCGATGTGATTCTAAAACCCCCAACGAACAAAATTCATCACAACCATTGTGCTTTCTTATTCTAGCAAATCCAACTAATTTATCATTTTCTTTTGCTACCAAAAACTGATAGTAAGATAGGCCTCTATCATCCAATTCGAATTGTTGAATGAGTTTTTTAATTAGCTCAAAATCACTTTCAGTAGCTGGTTTAATAGATAAAGATTTGATAAAAATAGATTTTGTTTAAAGATTGTTCCGAAAATTGCCCAACAATAATACTAAAAATTAAACAAAGTGTTTTTATGATGATTATTTGTTTTAAATGCCTTGAAAGGTGCAATAAAATTGTATTTTTGTATATATCATCAAACAAAAAATCATGCAAAAAGAATATGACGTTGTAATAGCTGGTGGAGGTTTAGCGGGCTTAACGCTTTCTATCCAATTAAAACAAGCAAATCCAAATATCTCTATTTTAATATTAGAAAGTAGAGACAAAGCGGCTGCTATTGCTGCCCATAAAGTTGGAGAATCAACGGTTGAATTAGCAACTCATTATTTTAGAGAAGTGTTGGGTTTAAAAAATTATTTAGAAGAATTTGAATTACCAAAGCATGGTTTACGTTTCTTTTTCACGGATGAGAAAAAAACAGAATTATCAAATCGCGTAGAATTAGGCCCTCGTTTAAAATTACCTGTGCCAAGTCATCAATTAGATAGAGGAACTTTTGAAAATTACTTAGAAAAATATACGAAAGAATTAGGTACAGACTTTTTACTAGCGGCTCGTGCTAAAGATGTTGTGTTTGGTGAAAACGGCGACATGCATGAAGTCATTTATGCACACGAACGTGAAGACAAAAAAATAAAAACAAAATGGTTGGTAGATGCGACAAGCCGCATTAGTTTATTAAAGAAAAAATTAGGCTTCCAAAAAGAAGCGCCTCACAATGTAAACGCCGCTTGGTTTAGAGTAAAGGGTGTAGTTGATATTGATGAATGGAGCGACAATAAAGAATGGAGAACATTTTTAGCGCCAAAACTACGCTACTTAAGTACTGTACATTTAATTGATAAGGGTTATTGGTTATGGATTATTCCATTGGGTTCGAAAAACACCAGCATTGGTATTGTAGCAGATGAAGATATTCATCCATTTGAAACCATTAATACTTACGAGAAAGCAGTAGCTTGGATTCATAAACACGAGCCTCAAGCAGCCAAATTCGTTTGTCCAAATAAAGAAGATATTTTAGATTTTAGAATTTTAAAGCACTTTGCTCATGATAGTAAGCGCGTATATTCTTCGGACAGATGGGCTGTTACGGGTGAAGCGGGATTATTTTTAGATCCATTTTATTCTCCAGGCAGCGATTTTATTTCTTTAAATAATACGTGGTTAAGCGATTTAATTTTAAGAGACTACAAAGGAGAAGACATTACTGTTAGAGCTCAAATTTATGAGCAAACACATTTATCATGGTTTAAGGATTGGTTACCAATTTATCAAGACAAGTATAAGTTGATGGGTAACACACAGATTATGGTATTTAAAATATTTTGGGACTGGGCTATTTATTGGTCGGTACCATGTTTATTATTTACCAATCATGGATTTACTGATTTAAAAGTTTTAAAAGAACTATTTGTTTCTGAGAAAAGCTTAGGCCGTAAATTCGGTAAATTAAATAAAGCTGTACAAGATTTATTTATTGATTGGTTGCCACACGAAAAAGCCATATTTGAAAACAGATATATCGATCCTTTAGATTTAAATTACTTAAAGAGTTTTCAAAGAGGAATAGACGAAATGCATGGTGATACAATTGTATCAAAAGTAGCTGAAAACATGGTGGTTCTAGAAAAAGTAGCTGCTGAATTGTTTCGTTTAATTAGCCACCAAGTAAACAACACGCCTTTAGATATTATAGTTGATCCATATTTAATTACATTGAAAACACCATATAACGCATCTGAACATGTAAATGGCTTATTTGTTGACGAAGCCATTAAAACGGATGTGGCAAAAATGTGGTTTTATCCTAATTCTGTGTTAGCTTAAGTTTAAAATTTAACCACATAAAAACAAAAAAGTAAAGTAGTATATAGAAAACATGTTTTATAACATATAGTTCTATGTTATAAGCAAAGCTTCTTACACTTTCCTTTTTCTCCTATTAAAACGATGTACCTATGTGGTTAAAAACAATAAATTTGTCATTTCTGCGTTATTTACTAAACTAACAGCTCCTTATGCTCCCCGCAATTTGGCATCGCTATATATTTTTATTCGGCTTAATTGGATTAGCTGCTGGGATGCTATTTGGTACAGTTCCAACAAGTATTCCACAAATTATTTTAGCAGCAAACTGGTTGTTAGAAAAAGACTTTTCTTGGAAGTGGCAACAATTAAAAAATAATAGAATTTTCTGGATTCTTATTTCTCTTTTTGTTTTACACCTATTTGGTATGATATACACCGAAAATGTACAAAGGGGACTAGATGATTTAAGAAACAAAATACCATTACTTGTTTTACCTCTTATTTTATTTTCTACAAAACCGCTGTCTTATAAAGAATTAAAATTACTATTTGGTTTTTTCTTTTTAAGCGTGTTTGTGGGTTCTATTTGTTGTTACGCTGTTTATGCCGGTTATACAAAAAAAGTAATTGTAGATGTGAGGGGCGCCTCTATTTTTATGTCGCACATTCGTTTCTCTCTTTTTATTGCTTTTGCAGTTATTGGATTAATCTATTGGAGTTTAAAAGAACAGCCTTTTATTTTAAAAATAGTGAGTTTGGTTACTATGGCCTGGCTCTTGTTTTTTATGTATAAATTAGAAATGGTCACAGGATTTTTAAGTTTAATTATTGTTGGAATGTTCTTGCTAATTATTTATAGTTTAAAAAAATTACCGAAAACAGTTTCTGCCTTTGTTTTAATTTTTGTGTTACTATCGGCTGTTTTTGTTATCAAACAAGCGTCTGAGAGTTTTCATATGTTTGATAAAGCACCCAATAGTTCATCAAACATCTTATTAGAAAAAACTAAAAATGGTAGAACTTATTTACAAGACACTGTTTTTGGTATTGCGGAAAACGGAACCTTAATTACCATAAACATTAACGACGAGGAATTACAAAACGAATGGAATAAGAAAAGTAAAATAGCATTTAACAGCCTAGATAAAAAAGGAAACAACTTGCGATACACTTTATTAAGATATATGGCTAGCAAGAGTTTAACTAAAGATTCTGTTGGGATTACTGCTTTGAGCCAAGAAGATATAGGTGCAATAGAAAACGGAAATACAAACTATAAATATAACCTCAACAGTGGGCTTATTTCTAGATGGCGCGAACTAATTTGGGAATATACTAAGTATCAAAGAGGAGAAAATCCATCGGGGCACACGCTTACCATGCGTTTAGAATTTTGGAAAACTGGCGGCTATATCGTTCATCAACATCCCTTAATTGGTGTTGGCACAGGCGATATTCAAGATGCTTTTAATGATATGTATAACTTCACAAACTCTAAATTAGATTTAGTTTGGAGATTAAGATGTCATAACCAATACCTGGCAATCGCAGTAGCCTTTGGTTTTATTGGCTTGCTAGTATTCTTGTTTTATTTATTGTATCCAGCTTTTGTTTTAAGAAAACAATTACACTACTTGTACTGGCCATTTTTTTTAATCGCTCTTCTATCTTTTACTACAGAAGATACTTTAGAAACACAATCAGGTGTTACTTTCTTTATTTTCTTTCAAGCTTTGTTTTTGTGGTTGGCGAGTTTTAAATATAAAAACATTACTGAATAATTATCTGCCTTAACCTGATTTACTTAAATTTTATATTGGACTTAAATAGTGTGTAACCTGTTCTAAAATTAACAGAGTTTCCATTTATTGTTTGAAGATTATTCTTGTAAAATGTTATTACTAAAGTAACATTAGGATTTACGCCAATAGTACTTAAATCGACAGAAGTAAAACTTAACACACCAGGCGAACCTGAGATGTTTTGAGTGCTAGTTTTTGTTACAGGATTATTAGATGTGACAAAATATGTTTCGATTTCATCAGAGCCACTATAATTAATTAACGGAATAGTAATGTTGTTTGCAATAGTAAAAGAATCTGCAATAGCAGTATATCCAGTATAAACTGGATATGGATTTGTGTTTGAATAAGTAAAACTATTTACGGCAGACGAGCCTGAAACAATCCAATTATGCGGTGTGTTAAACACTGTTGATGTACTATCAGCATAATAATTTGAAACCGAATAAGCATTTTTTTGAAAAGTAGTTCCGTTCAAACTTACATCGCCTATAGTTACTAATGTGCCAACCATAGGACTATTATTTGCCAATGCGCTTGTTGAAATGAAAGCTGTACTAAAATTACCAGAAGAAACAACCGATGTGTTTGTAATCATGGCTTGTTTACGGCTTAAAAACACAGCGTTATACGTTGTTTGAGTAGATCCGCCTCCGCCTGATGAATCAGGACTTGTGTTGTCGTTTTTCTTACACGAACTAAAAATAATAGCAAGTGAAATTATAATTATCGTAAACACTGATTTTATTGATTTCATATTGTTGTCTTTTATTTCTTTTAGAAAATTAAGATAATATATTAGTTGGGATTTTTGCCTCCATTCGTGCCAACATTAAATCAAAATTAATTGCCTAGTTTGTATAATAAATTTAGTTAATTTTGTTAAAACAAAAAAGAGCCGTGATAATCACGGCTCTTTTATATTTAGATTTTATACTCGTTTTAATCGTTTAGTTTTAACACCGCCATAAATGCACTTTGTGGAATCTCCACATTACCAACTTGTTTCATGCGTTTTTTACCTTCTTTTTGTTTTTCTAGTAGTTTACGCTTACGGCTAATATCACCTCCATAACATTTTGCAGTTACATCCTTACGAATGGCGCTAATGGTTTCACGAGAAATAATTTTAGCGCCAATAGCTGCTTGAATAGGAATTTCGAATTGTTGTTTAGGGATTAATTCTTTTAATTTTTCACAAATCTTTTTACCAAAATGATACGAGTTGCTTCTGTGAATTAAACAAGACAAAGCGTCCACTGGTTCTCCCTTTAATAAAATATCTAATTTCACTAAATCAGATTCTTTCATTCCAATTGGATGATAATCAAAAGAAGCGTATCCTTTTGAAATGGATTTTAATCGATCAAAGAAATCAAATACCACCTCACCTAATGGCATTTCAAATACTAACTCTACTCTATCTGCCGTTAAATAATTTTGAGTCACAATTTGCCCACGTTTTTCAATACACAAACTCATTACGGGGCCAATAAAATCTGACTTAGTAATAATATTTGCTTTAATATACGGTTCTTCAATATAATTAATACGAGCAGGATCAGGTAAATCACTAGGATTATTAACCGTAACTACATCTCCATTTGTTTGGTAGGCAAGATAAGATACGTTAGGAACCGTTGTAATAACCGTCATTTTAAACTCACGTTCTAAACGCTCTTGTACAATTTCCATGTGCAACATTCCTAAGAATCCGCATCTGAATCCAAAACCTAATGCCAATGATGATTCAGGTTCCCAGGTTAAAGAAGCGTCGTTTAATTGAAGCTTCTCCATGCTATAACGTAATTCTTCAAAATCTTCTGTATCTACAGGGTAAATACCAGCAAATACCATTGGTTTTACTTCCTCAAATCCATGAATAGCTTCCACACATGGTCTATCAAAATGTGTAATCGTATCTCCTACTTTTACTTCTTTTGCTTCTTTAATTCCCGAAATAATATATCCCACATCTCCTGTGCTCATTACATTACGCGGTTCGGGTTTTAGTTTTAATACACCAATTTCATCAGCGTTGTATACCGAACCCGTATTAAAAAATTTTACTTTATCTCCTTTTTTAATCGTTCCGTTTAAAATTTTATAATAAGCAATGATTCCTCTAAAACTATTAAAAACACTATCAAAAATTAATGCTTGCAATGGTGCTTCTGGGTCGCCAACAGGTGGTTTTACGCGCTCAATAATAGCAGCTAAAATTTCTTCAATACCCATACCTGTTTTACCACTTGCAGGAATAACATCACTACGTTCGCAACCAATTAAATCAACTATTTGGTCAGTAACCATTTCTGGCTCTGCACTTGGCAAATCCATTTTATTAAGAATAGGAATAATCGTTAAATCATGTTCTAAGGCTAAATATAAATTAGAAATTGTTTGTGCTTGAATACCCTGTGCTGCATCTACTATTAATAAAGCGCCTTCGCAAGCGGCTATAGAACGAGATACCTCATAACTAAAATCAACATGGCCTGGTGTATCAATTAAATTAAGTACAAATTTTTCACCTTTATAGGTGTAATCCATTTGAATGGCATGACTTTTAATAGTAATACCACGTTCTTTTTCCAAGTCCATATCATCAAGCACTTGCGCTTCCATTTCCCGACTAGTAATCGTTTTTGTAAACTCTAATAAACGATCGGCTAAAGTTGATTTACCGTGATCAATATGAGCAATAATGCAAAAATTACGTATGTTTTTCATTTATAGTAAAATAAGTTTGCAAAGATACATTATTGAGCGTAATAAAAAGAATGGACATAAAAATAATATATACAAAAAACGCCACTAAAATTAGTGGCGTTTTTAAAGCGTTTAGCTTGTTATTGTTGGTTTTCTCTGATTACAGTAACATGGCCAACATAAGGATGTTTATTGCCTTTGGTGTCTCTTATCAATATTTTGTACGTATACACTCCTTGAGGGGCTGTTTTCGAATTGCCTTTTACTGAGCCATCCCATCCTTTTCTAAAGTTATTACTTGTAAAGATGTTTTCTCCCCATCTATCATACACATCCATTCTATAATTTTCTTCATCTATACCAACACCCAAAGGTTGGAAAACATCATTCACTCCATTTCCATCTGGCGAAAATGCATTAGGAATATATACCGCAAAATCAGGTGTTATTTCTACTATAATTCTGGCTGTATCCTTACATCCTTTTAAAGAAGTTGCAATTAAATGAACATAATAAGGTCCAACAAATGTATAAGAGTGACTTGGATCTGTTGCTGTAGAATAATTAGAGCCATTTGTTGCAGCAGGATCACCAAAATCCCAATAGTAACTTGTAGCTCCTTGCGACGTATTAATGAAATTAATATTTGGATCTAAAATGCTAGTTGATGACGGGTCCGCATAAAACGAAGCAACTGGAGCGGGGAATACCTCAATGTAATCAATTCTTGTGGTATCTTTTCTACATCCAGTGGTTGGATTTACAACAAATAAAGAAACTGTATGCAATCCTGGATTTGATATAGTAGCAACTTTTGGGTTTCCTGAACCGTTTGCTGCATCGCCCCAAGTAAAAGTGTCACTAGCCCCATCTGATGTTCCTGTTAATGTTAATGTGAGAGGAGCACAACCATTTAATACACTAGAGGTAAATGATACAACTGGCAATGGATTAACATTTACGGTGAAAATTGCAGTAGCGTTCGGAATGGTACATCCATCATCTATAGTAACCGCAAACGTATTTGTTGTTGCTACTGTTGGAGCACTGCCAACTACTGAAATTGAATTTGTGCTTCCTGCTGTCGGAGACCATGCATAAGTGTATGGTCCACCATTTCCAATACTCGTAATTGTAGGAAGCAATGTTGTTGATTGACCATGACATAATGTTGTTGTTGAACCTGTTGCCAATAATTGAGGCGTTACATTTACAGTTATCACTTTTGGAGAAGGAGAACATCCATTTACATCGCTCACTGCAACTGTGTAAGTAGTTGTAATTGTTGGGTTAACAGTATGAGGACCGCTTCCAACAAAAGGATTTGGAGACCATGTATAAGAATACGCTGGAGAACCACTTTGTCCAGATGCACTTAACTGAGTACTTTGTCCAAAACAAATGGTTGGGTTTGGATTAACGATTAACACTAACATTCCTGGTTGTGTTACGCTTACTGGTTGTGAAGTTGCGCAACCATAACTGTCTGTTAAAGTAGCCGTGTAAACCCCTGCCGAAACACCCGTAACGCTTTGAGATAAAGCAGAAGTTGTTACTGTTTGAGATATTGGATTTGACCAAATTACTGTATAAGGTGCTGTTCCAGAAGTATAATTAATTGTAATGTTTCCATTTGTTAAACCAAAACAAGAAGGTGGTGTTACGCTAAACCCACTAATAGATGGCGGTGGCGGATTAGCAATACCAACAGTTTGAGTAATAGAACACCCTTTAGCATCAGTAATCGTAGCAGTCCAACCTGTTCCTGGAGACATATTAGACACAACTGTTCCTGTTGCAATTGGAGTTGTATTCCACACCACATTATAAATTGGCGAACCTCCCCCAATTGTAACGGTTGCTGAACCGTTTGATAAACCACATGTTGCTGGTAAAGATGTGTAAGTTGATGTTAATACTGCTGGTTCTGTAATATTAAAACTTGCGTTAATAGAACAAGAGTTTTGATCAACTGCCGTTAAAGTATATGATGCTGGTGCTAGTCCTGTTACAACACCTCCTGGCGATGAAACTGTTGGTGTCCAATTGTAACTATAACCAGGAGTTCCTCCTTGAATGGTTGTTGATATTTGTCCGTTATTTGCACCGAAACAAGTGATATTTGTAAAGCTAGATGCTGTTAATGCCATTGCTTGAGGTTGCGTAATTGTTACTTGTTGTGATGTTAAACATCCATTTGCATCACTTACCTGTGCTGTATAAGTATTAGCTGTTACATTAATTAATACAGATGATGTTTGTACACCTGGTGTCCAGGTGTAGTTATATGGAGCGGTTCCTCCATTTACTAACATTGTTGCTCCTCCATTACTTAATCCATTACATGTAACATTTGTAAAACTTCCTATTGCACTTACTAATTGTGTTGGCTCTGTAATATTAACGGAAGCTGTTCCAATACAACCTGCCGCATCCGTAACGTTTATCGCATGAGCTCCTGCTCCAAAGTTTACAGGATTAGTTGTTGTATTTGGTGCTGCCTGAGCGCCTGACCAAGAAATTGTATAAGGAGTTACTCCTCCTGTAATCGTCGCTGTTGCGGTACCATCCATTCCGCTGAAACATTTTACTGGTGTTGAACTCAATATGGAAACTACTGGACCAGCAATATCATTCACTAATCCTGTTGCAACAGCAGTACATCCATTAAAATCTGTTACAGTATGTGTATAAGCGCCAGCAACAATATTATTACTGCATAACGTTGTAACACCATTACTCCAAATGTTAGTATATGGAGCGGTACCACCACCCACAACTACACAAACTCTTCCGTTTGCTTGTCCACAATTTGAATTTGTTGCACTTGCCACTGCTGTTAAAGCCGCTGGTTCCGTTAAAGTAAATGTTAAAGATGTTGTACACGTTCCGTTCGATGTAATAATTACTGTATGATTTCCAACACATAAATTACTAACAGAGTTTCCTGATTGTAATCCTGGCTGCCATAAAAAAGTTGTTGTTCCTGCTCCACCAGAAAAAGCAATGTTTGCTGTTCCGTCACAAGCACCATTACATTTCACATTAGTTGTTGTTAATGTTGTTGCTAAAGGTGTTGGTTGAAGAATAGTTGCTGTTGCTGTTGCTGAACAAAGATTAACATCCTTTACAGTTACTACATAAACTCCCGCTATTAAAGAATTTGCATTAGCTGTATTACCTCCGCTTGGTGACCAAGAATATGTATATGCTCCAGTTCCTCCTCCAGGAGTAACGACTGCAAATCCATTATTTCCACCTGCACACGTTACACTTCCTGTAGAAGAAATATTCGCTGTTACTTGAGTTGGTTGTGTAATAATTACTTGTGCACTAGCTGTACAGTTGTTTTGATCTGTTGCTAACACCGTATATGTTCCTGAACATGCATTTGTTAATGTTTGAGAAGAAACAGGGCTTGGTGTTCCTGTCCAGAAATAACTTACGGCTCCAAATCCATTTGTGCTCGATGCAATAGCTGTTGCATTACATAAACCAAAACAAGTCACATTTGTAGAAGTAATACTTGCAGACATTGCTGGTGGGTTTACCAAACTCATACTAGACGTAACAATACATCCATTACCATCAGTAACCGTTAATCCATAATTTCCTGCACCTAACGGATTAGAACTTGGTGCCCCGCCACCTGTTGATGTCCAAGTATAAGTATATGGTGCTGTTCCTCCATTTGCTGCTGCTAAACCCCCTCCATCTAATGATCCAAAACATTTTGGATTTGTTGGAATAATTGTAACTGTTAACGCTGCCGGTTGAGAAATTGTTACACTTGTAGAAGCTACACAACCTGCCTGGTCTGTTGCGGAAACTGTATATACACTTGGTGCTAAATTAGTTGCTGTTGGTGTAACTGGACCATGACTCCATGAATAAACAAATGTTCCTGTGCCTCCTGATGCTAAAGCTGTCGCTACCCCATTGTTTCCTCCATTACAGCTCACATTGGTAAAACTTGTAATGCTAATGGTTGGTCCTGTTAAGTTAGGAATAGTTGCTGCTAATGTTTGAGAGCAGTTATTCGCATCCTGAACATTAACTGTATATGTTCCAGCAACTACATTCGATAAGACCGTTGATGTAGAACTTGTAGACCATGTTTGAGTATATGGGCTAGATCCACCTGAAATAGTAACAGTTGCAGATCCATTGGCTTGATTACAATTTGCTGGCGTGACAGATGATGTTAAGGTGATAGAAGTTGGTTGTGTAACCGTAATACTTTGAGTAATTGAACAGCCATTAGCATCAGTAATATTACAATTATAATTTCCAATTGGCACATTATTTACTGTAGAAAGAGTGCTTGGAATTGTAGGCCATAAATACGTATAGGGCGCTGTTCCTCCTGTTCCTGCTGCTGAAACGGTACCTGTAGAAGTTCCAAAACATTTAACGTTTTGTGAATTCATAATAGCTGTTAAAACAGGGGGTTGGGTAATTGTAGTACTTGCAAAAGCTTTACACCCAAAAACATCTGTGATTTCGCAAGTGTATGTGCCTGGACATAAATTTGTAGCAGTGCTATTTGTTTGCCCTCCTGGTGTCCAAGAATATGTGAATGGTGATGCTCCTCCTGTTGTCATCCCAGCCGTTATAGCACCGTTACAAGCCCCATTACATGTTACATTTGTAAAAGATACGATTGATGCTGTTCCTCCTGGGGTTAATCCAACAACCGCTGGACTAGTAATTATACATCCATTTCCATCTGTAGCAGTTACTGTATAATTTCCTGCCGCTACACTATTTGATACTGCAGCCGCACCGCCTGTAGGCGACCATGAATAAGTAATAGATCCTGTTCCTCCTGTTACTGTAGCAGAAGCTACACCGTTAGCTGCCGTACAATTTGCATTTTGTGTAGCTACCTGTATTGCCAAAGCGGTTGGCTGAGTAATTTGGACTGTTTGCGTTGTTGTACATCCATTTGCATCTCTTATTCCAACAACATATATTCCGGCAGATTGATTAGTGAATGTTGAAGAGCTTTGGTAAGCTCCTCCATTTAAATTATAGGAATACGTTGGAGTTCCTCCTGCTCCTACAACATTAATTGTTCCTGTAGCTGTTCCAAAACATTTTGCTGGAACAGAAGACGGCGCTAATGATAATGCTGTTGGTTGAGTTAAAATGACAGATGTTGTTGTAACACAACCCACCTGATCTTTAACCGTGATATTATATGTACCTTGAGGTAAGCCTGAAAACTGACCAGTTCCATTTGTTTGAAAAGGAGTTGTTAAAGTATATGTATAAGATGGTCCTGTGCCTCCAACTGGGGTAACAGTAAAGCTTCCATTAGAACCGCCAAAGCAACTAACATTTACAGAACTTGTAACAGAAGCTGTTGGACTACCTGTGTTTAATATATTATACATAACGGTTAATGTACAAGAGTTTGCATCTTTTATAATCACAGTGTGAGACCCTGCGGGCAATGCTGTTGTTGAAGCACCAGCAACAAAAGCACCACCATTAAATGAATATTGATAAGGAGCCAATCCGCCTGTAACTGCTGATACAGTTGCCGAACCGTTAGCGCTTCCACAACTAGCGTTTGTGGTTATAACGGTTGCTGAAGCTGGTCCTGTTGTTCCTGCAATATTAAATGTTGTTGTAAACATACAACCATTTAAATCCCTAACGGTAACTGAGTGGGTGCCTGGTGCCAAATTAGAAGTTAAACTTCCTGTGGCAACAGCATCAACGCTATACGAATATGCAGGTGTACCACCAGTAACTCCAGTAATATTGTATGTTCCATTTGTTAATCCACATCCCGCAGGTGTAGTTGTTCCAGCAATTGCTGTAGGGCCTGTTGTTACAGAAATAGCTACTGTTTTCGTGAAAATACAACCATTTGCATCTTTTACACCAATTGTATACGTTCCTGCTGCTAAACCCGTAACAGGAGGGCTTGTTGAAAAAGTACCACCATTAACATTATAAGAATATGTAGGAGAGCCTCCTGTAACAGCACCAATAGTAATACTTCCTGTACCTGTACCACATACGATGTTATTAGGAGTTAAAGCAACATTTGTTGGTCCAGCCAGACTTGTAAGAGTTGCAGAAACAGTAAATGTACAACCAAAATTATTTGTTAATGTAATAACAGGTGTACCAGCGCCTAAACCAGTAACCGTTTGACCACTGACAGAACCCATGCTACTTGCATAACTTGTAATTGTTTGTGGAGGTGCCCCAGGTGACGTATTGGTTATGACAACAACACCATTTGTTGCTCCACAATTTGGATTTGTGAAACTTAAAGTGGCTGCTGGCATTGGATTTACAGCCAGTGTATTAGTAGACACACTTGTACAACCGCCCGAAACAACAGTATGGGTTACTGTGTATGTTCCTGCCGCTGTGAAACTACCACTGTAATTAGCAGTACCCCCAACTGCTGGTGAACCAGCAACGGGAGAAAACGAATATGAATGAGTTCCACCTGCGGTTCCTGTATTATTAAAACTAAAACTGTTTCCTGTTAAACACTGTGATGGTGAAGGAATTGTAAACGGCGACGTAACAGCGATAACGGTTACGTTTGTTGTGACGACATTTGAACACGTTCCAGCCGTGACTGTATGCGAGACGACATAAGACCCTGCATTAGCAAAAGTTATTGATGGGTTTATAGATGTTGGTGTTGACACCGTAACCCCTGTTGCTGGGGATACTGCCCAATTATGATTAACTCCAGCTGTTCCCGTATGGGTAAAAGCTTGAGTGGCCCCTGTACAAATAGTAGTATTTGTAGGAACAAAAGCTGCAGAAAGCGCCGAGACGACATTGACGGTGACGGACTTGACAACATTTGGCTGACATGGTGCCGACAATGTACACGTATAAACCGTTGTGACGGCTGGAGAGACGACTATTGAATTAGTTGTTGCTCCTGTAGACCAAGTTATTGTTTTATTACCACAACTACCCGTAATGCTTGATGCGCTTAAAGTAGAACTACCAGGTGCACAATAAGTAGAAGGTGATGCGCTTATACTAAAATTCAATGGTGTTAAAACTCCAGGAACAACAAATGACTGAACCGCCGACCAAGGACCAGGGCTATTTGAACCCCCAACCCATTCACGAGCTGCCCAATAATATGTTTGGCCTGGGCATAACCCCGAAAAAGGAATAAAAATATTATGATATTGTTCTCCTGTAACGCATCCATCTGACCAGCCGTTAGCTGCATTCATCGTGGGGATATTAAGCAATGAATTATACCAAGGAAATGAATTAAATGTAGTTGCACCACCAGCTCCGCTTGCCAATGTTGTTTGTAACGTTGTAGGTGGCGTTCCTGTTAAAGCAGTTGGAGTACAAACCACCTCAACCTGCATCCAATAAGGACCAGAACCACACGTTGCCGCATCAGAACCCCCAGATACTGTAATACCAGACCCTCCTGTTGTTCCTGTTAAACCAACAATTGGCAATCCATGAGTTGCATAAGTTTTAATAGGATTTAAGACTAATAAAAAAAGGCTAACTAAAAATAAAAAGAGGTGTTTCATAGTGGTTTATTATTTATTGATTTGTAATTACATTAATCATAGAACAATAGTGTACATTTATTAGAAAAAATGATAGAGGGGCAACCCCTCACTTATTAAATAAATCTTTCCATTAAGTTAACTTTCAAATAGAAAAATCAATAATCTGTCAGTAAAAATAAATCATTTGTCTAAAATAGTACTATTTTTTACTAACTTTAAAATAGGTTTCACTCATTGGAGTTAAAATTAAATGTTTCGTTTTTGGTTTTACATATTTCTTATTTGTTTATTAGAATGTCTGAATTCTAATGCTCAAACTAATTGTAGTACTTTTTCAAGTTATTTTGGGGGACTACAGTTTGATGAAATTAAAGGGGTTTGTGTAGATGCAAACAAAAACAGTTACATAATAGGTAACACCTACAGCACCGATTTGCCTATTACTCAAGGATTAATAAACGATACTTGCTCTGGGAGTTATGATGTTTTTGTGGCGAAATTTGACAGTTGCGGCACTCTAGTTTGGAGCACCTATTTTGGCACTTCTGCATTCGACAGTGGTGAAAAAATCAATATAGACCTAGAAGGCAACATCGTATTTTGTGGATATAGCGCTGGAACAACTTTACCAGCAAGTTCGGGGTGTTTTCAACCAAACAACAATGGTGGATATGATTGTTTTATAACTAAAATAACACCAAATGGATCTATTATTTGGTGTACATATTTTGGTAAATCGAATGGCGACTTTGCCTACGATATTCAAACAGACGAGTTAAATAATATTATTATTGGGGGCACCAGCACTAGTACAAATTTATATACAACCATAAATTCATTTCAACCCAATCATAAAGGAAACACAGATGCTTTTATCGCTCGCTTTACTAAAAATGGTGTTTTAAACTGGTGTACCTATTATGGTGGAAATGGAAATGAGGACATTCATGCTTTAGCTGTTGATAATAATTTCAACATTATTGGTGTTGGAGAAACATTTAGTACAAACCTTAACACCAGTGTTGGTGCTTACCAACCTATAAATGAAGGAAATCCAGACGTATACATTATAAAACTTGATTCGAGTTGTGGGAGAGTTTTTTCAACTTATTTAGGCGGCACAGGAATAGAAGATGCCAGAGGAATAGTAACAGATAGTGTCAATAATATTTATGTAGGTGGGCATACTAATTCTTTAGATTTTGATGTAACATCGTCAGCATACCAAACTAGTTTAACTGGCTCTGGAAGCGACTGGTATCTATCTAAATGGTCTGCTTCTGGAACACTATTAACATCAACCTTGTTTGGTGGTAATGCTAATGATTTATCTTCTCGATTAATCTTACTCCCCCCCAATAATGTTTTATTAATTGGTAAAACAGAAAGTACAAATATCCCTGTAATCGGCGTTAACAATCAACCAACATTAACCGGTAGCTATGATGCATTTTTAACTGTTTTTAGTGGGTCTAATCTTCAGCCAATATGGTCGAGCTTTTATGGCGGCAGTGCTGATGAAGACGTTTTAGATGTTTCGCGATTTTCTTCCAATAAAATTATTTTAGTGGGTAGCACAAATAGCACAAATTATCCTTTGTCTGTTAATCCATATCAAAATACCTTAAATAATAGTAATGATGGTTGTATATCAAGAATAAATATTCAAAACGCTACATCAACTGGCATTCCCGAAACAGGCATTAACAATAACTTAACTGTTTTTCCAAATCCTTTTTCTGATTTTATTTATATCAGAGATTCTTCTGTTGAGTTTATTGAGGTTACAACCGTTTTGGGTCAGATAATTTATTCTTCTAATCGAACGCAACAAATTAATACAGAAAATTTTGAAAAGGGGGTATACTTTATAACCACTAAAAACAAAATGCGTTCAACAACTTATAAAGTAATTAAGCTATAATTTAGGTGGTTTAATTGATGTTTGATTTCCTGTTGTAGATTTATATTTTCCAGAAAAAATTAATTTGAAAGGATAAATCATTTGTTTTAAAAATGTGGTTGGTACTTCTTTTTGATCTGGCACCCCTAACTTTGGTTTTATATCTTTTGGTAAATAATAATATCCAAATAGCAAATCCCAAATATTTAAAATACTGGCATAATTAACTCCATAATGTCGAGGAATGTTTTTTGCATGATGCCAAGAGTGTGTTTCGGGTGTATTAATAATGTAATTTAAAAAGCCCCATTTCACTTTTATATTAGTATGTGTAAAAAAGCCCCAAACGTTTTGAACTGTAATTTGAAATAAAAAATAATCAGTAGCGGAATAACCAATCATTGCAAAAGGGATATAAATAATTGGTTTAAAAATAAACATCTCCACAAAATGAAATCGTCTGGTTGATCCTGCTCCTAAAGTTTCCTGAGCGTGATGTATTTTATGAAATGCCCACAAAAAATCAAATCGATGAAGAAAGAAATGTGCCCAAAATTCGCAAAAATCTTGAATGATAAACATAATTCCAACTTGTAATATGGGATTCCAACTTGTAATATCCACTACCTTTAATGAATGTATATTAAACAACCCTAATGTTTTTAAAAACACTAACTCGGTAACAGCAGATAAACCAAATAATCCAATGATGTAAATAATAACATCATTAAAAAAAACATAAAAGGTATCTAGCCAAAATCCTTTTCTGCTCAACAATCCGTGATCTCGTTGTTTAGGTAAAACAACCTCAAGAGTAAAACAAAAAAGATACGCTAATAAAACACAATAATAAATATTAGTAAACGACGGGTGCTTTAATTGGAAAACAGTATAGTTATAAATGTTTTTTGTGTTTTCAATAAACACATTTATTATTTCAGGAATTAAAGCCACAATTTATTGTAAAATAAAAAAATATTTATTCGTTAAACAAATTTATTTACTTTAGTAAAACTATAGTGTATTAATGAATAAATTAAAATCTTTTTTTACTCCTCGTAAGTTATTTTTAATTTTAATAGTGTTTGCTTTTTACGGAAACACTTTAAAAAACGACTATGCTTTAGATGATTATATTGTTACTGAAAAAGAAAATATTACCACTAAAGGAATTAGTTCAATTCCAAAGATTTTCCGCTCTTATTACATTGATCGTTCAGAAGATGTTAGGTTTGATTACAGGCCAATGGTTAAAATCTCTTTTGCTTTTGAACATGAGTTGTTTGGATTAAACGCTGGTGTTTCTCACTTTTTTAATATTATAATTTATCTCATTGGTCTGCTCCTGTTGTATGAAACGTTATTAATATTGTTTTCGAATTACGATAAAAATATTGTTTTTTATTCTGTTGCTCTTTTTGCCATTTTACCTATTCATAGCGAGGTAGTTGCAAGTTTAAAAAACAGGGATATGTTGCTGTGTTTTGTTTTTTGTATTGCTTCGTTAAAAAACATTATCCTGTTTTTTGAAAGCATGAATAAAAAATGGTGGCTACTAATAATTAGTATGTTTTGTTTTTATGCTGCTTTCTTAAGTAAGTTTGATGCATTACCTTATATGGTAATCATTCCTGTATTAGTTTTTGTAAAATATCGTCCTAATATAAAATGGATAATTACTCTCATAGTTATTTTATTTATCTCACTTGTACTTTATAGATTGTCTAGAAGAGGGATTTTAGACAAGACGACTGCCAAGCGGGTATTTTACTACTTTGAAAATCCATTATATTTTGAACAAGAACTACAATATAAAATCATAGCCATGTTTAATAGCTTAGGTTTTTATATTAATCAAATAATAATGCCATTTAAACAATGTTGTTATTATGGTTTAGATACCATATCCGTTCATAAGCTTGGTATACATGGATATTTAGGAATATTAGCAACTCCTATATTACTATTTGGACTGATAAAATCTTACATTAAAAAAGATATTATGCTATTTGCTGGTTTGTTTATTTTTTGTTCATCTATTTCAATGTATTTAAATTTTGTTATACCAGCTGTTGGAATAGTTGCTGACAGATTTGCGTTTTTCGCTTCACTAGGATTAGTAATAGTTATGATTAGTCTGCTTTCAAAACGAATATCACTAAACACAAAACTAAATATGAATGTGAAAATTTTGTTTGTTGGTGTCTTAGTTTTGTTTGGATCTATAACTTTTTCAAGAAATAGAGATTGGAAAAATTTATATACTCTAATTGAAGCGGATTATACTAAATATCCCAACAATAGTTTTTTAAATTATAAGCAAGGCTTAAATATTGTAAAACAAATTGAAGATAAAAACTCACCTTTAAGCTTAGATCAAAAGAAGGGGAAATTAACTGAAGCAAGAAAATTAATCGAAAAATCTATTTCTGTTGATTCAACATATGCAATAAGTCATTCTTATTTATCATATATCTTAGTTTATTTAATAAATGATTTTAATGCGGCTCTTCCACATATAAATTCTGCTTTAAAGATTGAAGAAACTACCGAGTTATATTTTTATAAGGCTATTTGTATGAGAGAAACTAAACAAAAAGATAGCTGCGAATATTATTTATTAAAGTGCATTTCTCGAAACAATAAATATATGAATGCTTATAATTTATTAATGTATGATTACAATGCTAATAATGAATTTGATAAAACAATAAAATTATTTAATCAGGCTATTAGTAAGGGAGTTTATACAGTGGAAATTTATAATGGATTAGGTAAAACTTATTGGCAAATGAAAAACAATGAAGAAGCAAAAAAATATTACCGTAAAGCTTTAGAGATTAATCCTACTAACGAAGAAGCGAGTGAAATGTTAAAACGTCTTTAAATTTCCTTTCGCATTCGTGCGACAGGAATATCTAATTGCTCTCTGTATTTTGCAACGGTGCGGCGAGCAATGTTGTATTTTTTTTCTTTCAAAATTTCACACAAAGCATCATCGGTTAAGGGTTTCTTTTTATCCTCATTAGCAATACACTCTTGCAAGATTTTTTTAACTTCTCTGGTACTTACCTCTTCACCCCCATCTGTACTTAATGATTCTGAGAAAAATGTCTTTAATAAAAAGGTGCCATAAGGCGTTTGAACATATTTGCTATTAGCTACACGCGAAACCGTAGAAATATCTAAGCCTACTTTATCAGCAATATCTTTTAAAATCATTGGTTTCAATTTCGATTCATCGCCGCTTGCAAAATACTCTTGCTGATATTCCATAATAGCATGCATTGATACCAGCATGGTTTGATGACGCTGTTGCAAAGCTTCTATAAACCATTGAGCTGATTCTATTTTTCCTTTAACAAAAGAACTTGCCTCTTTAATCGACTTTTCTTTTGCGCGAGAATACTCTTTGAGCATTTCTATATAATCATTGCTGATTTTTAATTCAGGCAAATTTCTTTGATTGATGCTTAACTCTGCTATGCCATCATTTACACTAATATTAAAATCAGGAACAACTTCCGACATTTGTCCTTTATTATCTCCTTCCGAATTTCCTGGACGAGGATTTAAATGTGTAATCTCAGCAATCACCTCTTTTAAGTCTTCGTCTTCAATGTTTAATTTACGAATAATTTTATCGTAATGTTTTTTAGAAAACTCATCCATCATGGTTTTTACAACCTCAATAGCTAAATGAGTTTCTTTGGCTTTAATAGGTTTTCTTTCTAATTGAATCAATAAACATTCTTGTAATGTTCTGGCGCCAACACCCGCTGGATCAAACTCCTGAATAGTTTTTAAAACCTCTTCTAATTCTTCTTTGGTTGCTTGGGTGTTTTGCGAAAACGCTAAATCATCTACAATCAACTCTAAATCTCGTCGAATGTATCCGTCTTCATCAATACAACCAATTAAATATAAACCTATAGAAAATTGTTTTTCGGTTAAGTCTCTTAACCCTAGTTGTTCTTCTAACTGAGAATGGAAATCAGGGCCTTCCACTACAACCGATTGAAATACCTCATCATCAGCACTACGATTTGAGATTTCATATTTGTAGGCATCTAAATCGCCCGCATCCATATAATCTTCTAACTCATACCCATCATCAATTTTATCAACTTCTTTTTCTTTCTCGTCAAAATCACTTGAGTCGTCATTGTCAGATTCGTCGACTTCGTCATATTCGTTTTCAACTTCCTCTCCATCTAATTCATTGTTATCTTCTTCTAAAGCAGGATTTAACTCTAGCTCTTCTTTTATTCTTTGTTCTAAAGCAACAGTAGGCAACTGCAACAATTTCATTAACTGAATTTGTTGCGGCGAAAGTTTTTGTAATAACTTTAAATGCTGTGTTTGCTTTAATGCCATAATGTTTAGCAAATATACAAAAGAGCCCCGAATATTTTTCGAGGCTCAACAAATTATATGAACTAATCTTTAATAATTATAATAGGGAGAAATTAATGCATAAACCACCACGCCAGTTAATGTAACATATAACCAAATTGGATAACTAAATCGAGTGATTTTTTTGTGTTTTACTCTATCATCTTTTAAGGCATAATAAAATGACAATAAAATCATTGGCAATACTATAACGGCTAAAAAAATATGACTTAATAAAATTATTAAATAAACAGATCTTATTCCTGAAACTGCTGCTAATTCCATTTCTTCAAGGGCGCCATTATGGTCAACATCTCCAAATTTTGTGTCTGGAATAAAATAGTGAGCCGTCACATAAGAAATCAAAAACAAACTCGATAATAAAAAAGCTGTTAGATTTAGTTTTTTATGTAATTCGATATTTCTTTTTTTGATTGCCCATAATGAAGCGATTAAAAGTACAGAACAAGAGCCATTTAAAAATGCATTTAATAAGGGTAATTTATAAATAAAACTCGGAAATGTGTCGGGAACGGGGATTAGTTTTTGATTTAAAACAACAACGACAATACATATTAATGCGCTTACCGCTAATACAATTTTAAATACCGTTTTGTCGTTTTGTTTTTTTAATACTGATTCTGTGCTCATATTTAATTTTGTGTGAAAGATCCTTTAAATTTTGTAAAAATAGTGTTTTCGAAAAACAATTTTGCATCTACAAGATATTGATTATTCTCTTGCTTATATGTGATTTCAACATTTACTTTAGGGTGCTGTGTGGGAACAATCATCCCTGTAAACTTAATGTTGTTGCCTTTTGTAAGGGTTAGGTCGTTTTTAATTTCATCCTGTAATAACTCTTTGATGATTTGTGTTTGGCACACACCAGGAACAACTGGCATTTGCTCAAAATGACCCTTAAAAATAGCGTGAGATAAATTTAAGTTTATTATTACATCTATTGTTGATTCGTTTGTTTTAACGCATGACTCAATAGTATAAAAATCATTTAATAAAAAACTGTTACTCATGTTATTCTTCTATTCTATTAAGTTCAATTTTAATTTTCACTAAGCCAAATTGTGTGCTCTTTATGTGTGAATATACTTTTTTTTCGGGATCAAATGTATAGTTTATCAAGCGGTTTTTTTTGTTTTTATTAAAAATTTGTTGAGATGAAATGCCTTTTGTTGTGTCGGCAATAATATACCTATGTTTTTCTCCCTCTATATCGTAGTATGATTTAATGTTTTTATTAGTCAATAAACCGGCATGTCTATTAAAAACATCTAACAGCAACATTTGCTTAAACCCTGTTTTTAGGGATTTAATAAGTGATTCTTTATTTAATGGTTCAAACACATAAACAGCATTCATCTCATTGTTTTTCCACTCAAAATCAAACATTTTCATTCCTATTTCTGTTACAAAAACAACATGAGTGCTTAATGAGTCTGTTTTTTTAACGATGATAATTCCCGTTAAATGGTTTTTTAAAACATCAATGGATGCTTTGAATTTTGAAGCTGTATATTCCTTTAATACTGGGGGGAATGATTTTTCGGTAATTACAACACGGTCACATGTTGTTGGATGTTTGAATTTGGAAATACGACAAGAAACAATGAGTAAACAAACACAAATGCTACTTAACAATAAATATGGTTTCGGTAACAGGCGCATTTAGTTTTTTGTTTATGAAATCTAATGATGTTAAGTCATCGTTGTTTTCAATCATTTCCATTTTAGCCACCGAAGTTACGTTTTTATCAAAATACAAGTTAATTTTTTTGAATGTTTCTTTCATATTTTTAACTTGAGGTATTAATTCTAATTTGTACCCTTTATCGTTCTCATAATAACTAGTTTTAAATTTATTGGATTTAAATATTGTTCCCTGAACGCAGGACAACATGATATCATTAATTTCTTTGAAAACCTTATTACTATTCATGTCGTATTTATTGGTTTTCTTCTCGTCTTTAATTATTACTTTATCTTTATTTATAACAATTAAATATTTAGATGGCGTTTGATATTCCCAACGTAACATGTTTTCTTTTTTAAACACAAAATGCCCTTTACTAATAATTTTTTCGGACAACATGCTTAAGTTTTTTTCTTGGATAAAATCTGCCTCGATAGAGTTGGTGGCTTTACTCATGCTCTCTATTTTTTGTTTAAGAGACAGAGTATCCTTAAGAGGTTTAAAATTTTGAGAAAAACCAAATAGCGGAAGAAAAAATAAAAATAAAAACTTATTCATGAACCAAAAGTAAAAAATATTTACGCCTTTAAGCCCGATAAAATGTTAAGAAACATTAAGGAAGCAATCCCCACTTTTGTTTCCACTCATCCATAAAAGAGGGCATGGTTATATAAAGCTCTTTATTGATTGGGTTCATAAACACTTGTGTTGTTTTACCTTCACAAGCTAAATAACCATGTTTTGCACTTAAAATTTTATATTCAAACATTAATTTTGCTGCTGGAGAATTTATGAAATGTGTTTCTATAACAGCATGATCTCCATATTCTAAAATTCGTTTAAAATTTACTTGCAAGTCAATTAGCGGAACTGCTAAACCATGCTCATAAACATCTAAATATCCAAGGCCATATTGTTTACCAAACGCCTCTCTTCCATCTTCAAAATATCTAACATAATTGCCATGCCACACAACTCTTAACGAATCAACTTCGCTGAATTTAATGGGCATTTCTGTGATGTTTTTTAGCATGCTCAAATATACTTTGTTTTAACCCAATATAAACCAAAAAACACTCATATTGTTTAGCCATCTGATTTTTATTAATTTTATGTTAATTATTTTGTTTTTATCCTATGAATAAATTAACTTTGGGATAAAGTTCATTACTAATTAATAAAAACAAAAACATGAAAAAATTTTTACTTCCATCAATGTTGATGTTTTCTGTGTTCGCCTTTGCTCAAAACAGAACATCAATCAACACGATTCCAGCAGAACCTGCTAATTCGTTCAAAAAAACAAACATTGCTGAATACAAAAAAACAAACTCTGTATTAAACAATAAAACATCAAATCAAGTAGGATCTGCTTGGTTCAATAAAGTTGATTACATTGAATTTCTTAATCCTGGGGTTCAAGCATTCAGTGCAATGCATCTGTTTCCAGACTCTGTAATTGTTTTAGGGTATGATAGTAATAATCAACCAGTATATCCTTGGATTCACAAAGCGGCTAATTACATGGATCCAAGTTTCATGGCACAACAATCTATCATTACAGATAAATTTGCTACTTATTTTATGGATTCTATATCAGTAGGATATATCTATGAAAGAAACACTGGCACAGCTGATAACACCGCAGACTCTTTAATTATTCAAATCATTGCTGAAAACCATGCGTTAGATTATTCATTAACCGGACCTCCAGCTTTCCCTTATCAAGATATTACTTACAGTTATACTACAAATAACTTATCTGGTATGACAGTGTTAAAGCGTTTAAGTATTCCTTTAACTTATGCAGATACTTGTTCTGGTGGTCTTTACAAACAAATTAAGAGAGCAACTCCTGGTATTGCAGCTCAAACTAATTCTAAGAAAATTGGTGCTGTGGTTTCTTTTAAACCAGGTTACACATACACTGCTACTGATATCTTAATTGGTGATGGAACAAACATTGCAACTAAAAATGTTTTCTTTGTTTTAAGTTCTGAGGAAAATGGACCAGGTACAGGTAACCCTCCTCCAGGAACAGATCCTACTGTTTATGGAACAGGTGGTGATTACACTTCTGATATGAATATGTCTTATATTTTAGATCAATCTGTTAGATATAACACTAATGCTAATGGTTGGAATGGTTATTTCTTACCAACTTTTGCTTACACAACTCCGTTTGCTTATGAGCATCATGATATTGGCTATAATTTAAGAGTGGCTAGTGTTGGTATTAATGAATTAGAGCAAAAAGGTTTTGCTTTGGGTCAAAACGTTCCAAATCCATATACAAACTCATCTGTTGTTTCTTTTGAATTAGCTAAAGATGTTAAATCTGCTGTATTTACTGTAACAGACGTTATGGGTCGTGTTGTTTCTTCTCAAAACGTTGACACAACTACTGGCACCCACTCAGTTAAATTAGGAGCTTATGCTGCTGGTGTTTATTACTACTCTTTAAACATAGATGGTAATGTTACTACCAAGAAAATGATTGTAGAATAATCTATTCTTCATCTGTTAAATTAAAAAAACCAGCCTAAAATTAGGCTGGTTTTTTTGTGTTTGTGTTCTTCGTTCGTTATATTTGTGTAAACTTTAACTAAAAAATACAATGAAAAAAATTTACACTTTATTAGCAGCTGTATTTGTTACATCTGTTTCTATGGCTCAGGCTCCCTCACAGGGTTCTTTGAGTTTCCCAAACAAAACAGTGACTCCTAAGTCATTTGATAAATCTACCTTAAGATCAGCTCGTCAAGCAACTGCAGCTAAAACAGCAGGAGCAGGTGATGCTGGTTGGTTCAACTACGGTTCATCTAAAGAAGCATTATTAGGCATAACTAGTGATTTAAATGCAAATTATTTATTCCCAGATTCAATGGGTTATGGTGATTTTGGAGGAACTCCAGGAGCAATTTGGGTTCATCACTTGGCTGAAATGGTTGATTTCAAATCTTATGTATTTGGAAATGACCCAAAAACTAGCTGGGTAACTCCAACGACATCTTTCAACGTTGACTCTATGTCTGTTGTTTATGCCTATACTAGAAATCATCCTAATCCTGCTATTGTAGATACCTTAGTAGTTACTATTTATGACAATACAACTGCAGCTAATTTAAGCACAAGTGGTTTTATTGGAACAACTGCAGCAAACTACGGTACAGATACTGTAACTTTTAAAAGAATTGGTTATAACCAAGCGGGTAATTTTATAGCAGCACCAACAGCAACAACGGCTCCTCAAGTGGCTCCAGTTGGTCAATATAAATTTAAAATTTTATTAAATATTGCTGATACAGCAGTTGCAGCTTTTAGAGAAAAGGCATTTGCTTTACCAACACCTTTTACTTCAACAGGAAGTAAATTAGTTATTGGTGATATTCAATTTTTACCAGGTTACACATACACATTAACACAAAATGTAGATGCTACCGCAAATACATTCTTGTTTACGTCTTTAGAAGAAAACGGCGCTGGAACAGGAAATCCTCCTCCAGGAACATTCCCAACATATTTAGATTGTAACTTTGGTTCTAATGCTTGTGATTATAGTACTTCATACATTTTACCTCAAGATGTAAGATATAACATGGGTGCTTCATGGAACTATCGTTATATTCCTTCTTATGCTTATACAGCTCCATATGGTTTTGAGCACCACTTAATCTCTTTCAGATTAAAAGATAACACTCCTCAAGGAATTAAAAATTTATCTCAAAACTCTTTTGGTTTAACTCAAAATATGCCAAACCCTTACACTAAAGAATCTATTGTTAACTACAACTTATCTAAAGATGTTAACTCAGCGGTATTTACTGTAACTGACGTTATGGGCCGTGTTGTTTCTTCTGAAAAAGTTGGAACGACTACAGGTACTCACACTGTTAAATTAGGTTCTTATGCAGCTGGTATTTACTACTACTCTTTAAATGTAGATGGTAATGTAACTACTAAGAAAATGATTGTAGAATAATCCTCTACATATCTTAATACAAAAAACCCGCTTCGTAATTGAAGCGGGTTTTTTTATAGATTGTTTATTCATTTCGACTACGCACACCATGACATAAGATTAAACCTCAACAGGTTTTACAACCATGCTCATAATTTTTTCTAATACCACAATGGCTTCGTCCACACTTTTAATGTTTTCGATAGTTAACCACAGTTTATTGTTTTGCTCTTTTAAGGCTGTTTGTTTAGGTGTTTTTTGAGCGTATGATAGTACCGCTTTGAACATTGGTGAATTATAATAATCGCTATCCTGTTTGCTTAAGAAGTAAGATAACATCTTATTATTCTTTAACGTGATTTTCTCAAATCCTAAAGCCATTGCTGCCCAACGCATTCGCACCACATTAATTAATTCAGATACTTCAATTGGTAAAGGACCAAAACGATCTCGCAATTTTGATTGAAACAATGCTAACTCATCCTCTTTATTAATATTATCTAATTCACGATACAATAACAACCGTTCTGTGAGATTGCTTACATAGATGTCTGGGATTAATAATTGTAAATCAGTATCAACCACAGTGTCCTTCACAAACTGACGAGAGAAAACAGATTTATCGGCACCCGCACCTTCTCCATCTTCCACCACCTCTTTATACCAATCTTCTTGTTTTAATTCTTCAATGGCTTCGTTTAATATTTTCATATAGGTATCAAAACCCATATCATTAATAAAACCACTTTGTTCGCCACCTAATAAATTTCCTGCTCCACGGATATCTAAATCACGCATCGCAATTTGAAAACCACTTCCTAAATCACTGAACTCAACAATAGCTTGTAAGCGTTTGCGTGCCTCAGACGTTAAATTAATAAACGGCGGAGTTAACAAATAACAAAAAGCTTTCTTATTGCTACGCCCTACTCGACCACGCATTTGGTGCAAATCACTTAACCCAAAATTTTGCGAATCGTTAATGATAATAGTATTGGCGTTACTAATATCTAATCCTGATTCAATGATGGTTGTAGCTACTAAAATATCATATTCTCCTTCAATAAAACTCAACATCACATCTTCCAACTTATCTCCATCCATTTGTCCGTGACCAACAGCGACTCTTGCTTCTGGCACTAAACGCTGAATAATGCCTGCAACCTCTTGTATGCTTTGGACTTTATTGTGAACGAAGTAGACTTGTCCTCCACGACTTAACTCATAAGAAATCGCATCTCTAATAGCTTCTTCGCTAAACGAAATTAATTCCGTTTGCACGGGATAACGATTGGCTGGAGGTGTTGAAATAACCGACAAATCACGGGCTCCCATTAAACTAAATTGTAAAGTTCTCGGAATTGGCGTTGCAGTCAACGTTAAAGTATCGACGGTTGTTTTAAATGTTTTTAGTTTGTCTTTAATACCAACTCCAAACTTTTGTTCTTCGTCAATAATCAATAAACCCAAATCTTTAAACTTCACATCCTTGCCCACAATTTTATGGGTGCCAATTAAAATATCAATCTTACCATCGGCAATACCCGAAATCACTTCTTTCACTTCCTTAGCACTACGAAAACGATTGATATAGCTAATGTTGCAAGGCAAGTCTTTTAAACGCTCTTTAAATGTTTTGTAATGCTGATAGGCTAAAATGGTAGTTGGTACCAACACAGCAACCTGCTTACTATCACACACCGCTTTAAACGCTGCGCGAATGGCAATTTCTGTTTTACCAAAACCAACATCTCCACAAACCAAACGGTCCATTGGGTGTGGTTTTTCCATATCGCGTTTTACATCTGCTGTTACTTTTATTTGATCTGGTGTGTCTTCGTAAATGAAAGACGCTTCTAATTCGTGCTGTAGGTAATTATCTAAAGGATAACGGTGTCCGGGTTGCGCTTTACGTTTAGCATATAATTTAATTAAATCGTAAGCAACTTCCTTAACATTTTTCTTTGTTTTCTGTTTTAAAGTGCTCCAAGTTGTAGAACCAATTTTATCAATACGTGGAACATTACCTTCTTTACCAGTGTACTTGCTAATGCGATGCAAACTGTGTATACTCACATACAAGAAGTCGTTATCCTTATACACCAACTTCACAGCTTCTTGTTCTTTTCCGTTGGCATTAATTTTTACCAAGCCTCCAAAACGCCCAATACCATGGTCAATGTGAGTGACAAAGTCTCCTGGATTAAGCGATAAAATTTCTTTAAGCGTTAAAGACTCGGCTGTTTTATACTTAGTTTCCTTTAAATGAAAACGATGGTAACGTTCAAAAATTTGATGATCGGTATAACAGGCAATTTTTAAATCATGATCAATAAAGCCTTCGTGAATATTAATATTCACATGCTCTATTAAACCATCTGCTGTGCGATGTTCTTTCGATAATAAATCATTAAAAATGGTGTGTAATCGCTCGGCTTGTTTGGTGTTATCTGTTGTTAAGTAGTTCTTATATCCTTTGGCTTTATTGGCTTTGAGGTCGTTAATCAACATCTCAAAGTTTTTGCTAAAAGTTGGTTGAATGCTTTGATTAAACGCGACTTCTTGCGAAGCAATATGTTTATTTACTCCGTATTCTATTAATTTAAAAGGTTTAATCAAAGATAAAAACTCCTCGCCTTTGATGTATAATTCGTGCGGAGGCAAATGCTCAATAGTTCCTGATAGATTTGAAAAAGCTTTTTCAGTTTTCTCGTATAATTTATCAATCGTATCTTTTGAAAACAACACATCATCAAAACATAAAAACGTATCTTCGGTGATATAATCAAAAATGGATTGACGAATTTCAATCACTTGATTGGATTGTATATCAGGAATAATCGTTACAAAATCATAATTATGATTGGATAATTGAGAAGCTGGATCAAAGGTTTTAATAGCATCCACATCATTACCAAACAACTCTATACGATATGGTAATTCGTGCGCAAAGGAATACACATCGACTATTCCACCACGAATAGCATACTGGCCAGGCTCCGAAACAAAATCACATAACTCAAAATCATAACTCAATAAAAACTCTTGTATAAAATCAATACTGAGTTTATCACCTTTTTTAATGACTAAGGTATTTTTACTTAAGCTTGTTTTAGAAGCCACTTTTTCTGCCAACGCTGCGGCATAAGTTACCACAATGCCCGAGTAATTTTCTTTACTTAATTGGCTTAACGTTTCTGCTCTTTCTTGAACAGAAGCATTACTTGTTTTTTCTTCTTTATAAGGAACTTTATAACTCTCTGGAAAATAATGAATGTGTTTTTCGGGAAGTAGAGCTTGTAAATCATTTAATATATAAGCCGCTTTTTCCTTGTCGTTACAGACAATAAAGAAATTAGAAGAAGTGTTTTGAAATAAATCATTTACCAAAAAGGCAAAAGAACTCCCGCGCAAACCCGAAATAAATACGTTTGTATTTAGGTTTGCTTGCTTTTGTTTTAATTCTCCCCAAAACTTTCCGTTCCACCACATTGCGTTACAAAAGTAAGAAACTATTTTTCGGAAAGAAAGAGTTGTTTACTCTTTCAAAAACAAAATTAACTCGTTGAACCATGCTCTTTATACATTTGTGTTTTTATGTAAAATCAGCAACATGCTGTGTTAGACGTTGATTTTATTGGTGTTTTACATTATCACTACTATTTAGAAATCCTATAATTCTTTTTAATCTCACCAATACGTGTTTGTTTTTTTAAGATGTTTGTAAAAAATAATGTTATGATTCGTTTGCTTTCTTTTGTCCTCTTTATCTTCATTTTTATTAGTCACTCTGTTGCACAACAACACAAAACCTTAAAAGTTTTGTTTTTAGGTAATAGTTATACTTACGTCAACAATCTGCCACAACTCATTAAAGACATTGCATTAGCGAATGGCGATACATTGGTATTTGATAGTAACTGTCCTGGTGGGCACACTTTTAATAATCATTTTAATAATGCCACGAGTCTCTCAAAAATAAATGCTCAAGCCTGGGATTGTGTAATTTTACAAGCACAAAGTCAAGAACCTTCATTTTCGCCAGGACAAGTAGCGGCTCAAACCTTGCCTTATGCTATTAAACTAGATAGCTTAATTAAAAACAACAATAACTGCTCTGAGACGGTGTTTTACGAAACATGGGGCAGGAAGAATGGAGACGCTTCTAATTGTGGTTCATATCCTCCCATTTGTACGTATTTAGGAATGCAGGATAGGTTAAGGGCTTCGTATAAATTATTTGCAGATACAACCAAATCAGTCATGGCTCCTGCGGGTGAAGCTTGGAGAAAATCCATAGCCCAAAATCCAACATTAGAATTGTATAGTTCCGATCAAAGTCACCCTTCTTTAGAGGGTTCTTACTTAACGGCTTGTGTTTTTTACGAAACCTTATTTCATAAAAGTGTATTAAGTAATACTTATACGGCTGGTGTATCATCTATAAACGTGAGCTTTTTACAACAAATAGCACACGATGTAGTAAATGATAGTTTATTGACTTGGAACATTGGAAAATATAATCCTTGTGTTACAACGAGTGTTTCCTCTATCTCTTCAAATAAAAACATCACCTTATATCCAAATCCTGCACAAAATGTGTTATTCTCAAATACAAATTCTACTTTCAAGATTTACGATGTGCTTGGAAACCTTTGTTTATTAGGAAACAAAAGCAATACCATCAATATTGAATCATTAAAAAGCGGAATCTATTTTATTGAATTATCCTCTTTAGATTCAACTAGGAAAATAAGATTTGTGAAAGAATAGAAATTCTTTTAAACAAAAAGCCCGAAGAATACTTCGGGCTTTTAAGTGTTATACTTTTTCTTTTAAACTACCAATCATATCTTCTGGTCTTACCCATAAGTCAAATTGCTCGTTTGTAACATAGCCTAATTCAATTGCTGCTTCACGTAAGGTTTTATTTCCTTTGTGTGCTGTTTTAGCAATTTTAGCAGCTTTTTCGTAACCAATATGAGTGTTTAATGCTGTTACCAACATTAAAGAATTTTCTAAATGTTTTTTAATTTCTGGTAAATTAGCTGTAATGCCATCACTACATTTTTCTGTGAATGATACACAAGCATCACCAATTAAACGAGCAGATTGCAATACGTTAGCTGCGATTAATGGTTTAAATACGTTTAATTCGAAATGACCGTTTAAACCACCAACAGTAGCAGCAACATCGTTACCAATTACTTGAGCGCAAACCATCGTTAAGGCTTCTGGTTGTGTTGGGTTAACTTTTCCTGGCATGATAGAAGAACCTGGTTCGTTATCAGGAATGATAATCTCCCCTATTCCACAACGTGGGCCTGAAGATAACATACGAATATCATTTGCTATTTTAAATAAAGCAACCGCACTACGTTTTAACGCTCCGCTTAATTCAATCATCGCATCGTGTGCTGCTAATGCTTCGAATTTGTTTGTAGCCGTTACAAAAGGCAAACCTGTTAATTCAGCAATTTTTTTAGCCACTAACACATCATATCCTTTTGGTGTGTTTAAGCCTGTTCCAACCGCTGTACCACCTAATGCTAATTCTTTAACAGCCTCTAATGCATTTTTCAATGCACGAATGCTCATGTTAATTTGTTGAACATATCCGCTAAACTCTTGTCCTAAAGACAATGGCGTAGCATCCATAAAGTGAGTACGACCAGTTTTAATAATACCATCAAACTCTTTTACTTTCTTCGCTAAAGAATCACGTAATTTTTCCATTCCAGGAATGGTGATTTCTACTACTTGCTTGTATGCCGCAATGTGCATCGCTGTTGGATACGTATCGTTTGATGATTGAGATTTGTTCACATCATCATTTGGGTGTAATACTTTTGGCTCATCCGTTAATTTACCACCTTGCATCACATGTGCACGGTAAGCAATCACTTCATTCGCATTCATATTACTTTGTGTACCAGAACCTGTTTGCCAAATTACTAATGGAAACTGATCATCTAATTTATGAGCTAAAATTTCATCACAAGCTTTTGCAATTAAATCGCATTTTTCTTTTGATAAAACACCTAATTCGCAGTTTGCTAAAGCAGCCGCTTTTTTAAGATAACCAAAAGCATATATAATTTCCTTTGGCATACTAGCCTCAGGACCAATTTTAAAGTTGTTACGAGAACGTTCTGTTTGTGCTCCCCAATAAACGTGCGCTGGTACTTTTACCTCGCCCATTGTGTCTGTTTCAATTCTGAATTCCATAGTGGTTTGTTTAATTAATTAACGGGTTGAATTTACTAAAAATGTTGGTTTGATAAAGATAAAAAACAGATGATTTTGGTTAGTGTATGAAAGCCCTCTCTTTAAGGTATTTTTCAAAAAACAGAAAATAAATTGTAAAAAGGTCTCTTTCCTGGTATAGTATATTAGAAGGTAATAAATGTTAGCGTTAAGGGCATTACTACTTGATAAATAACATTTATCGCTCATTGAGTAAAAACAATTGAATAAATAATAGAAATTATATAATAAATAAACGTACTAACGCTTTTTGATGCTTTAATTTTACTTTAAAGTAAATAAAGTGGTTACTATAAGAACCTAGCTAATTCTATATTAACGAAATTTGTAAAAGATAATAATACACCTGTAATATGGGGAAAACAATAAACATAAAACAACAAAGAAATAAAATAAACTTTAAAAAAGTCTTTCTCTTTATTGGCAAAAACTTTCCTTCGATTTTAATCTCAATGTTTGCAATTGGACTAATTAGTGTGACCTGCATAATTTGCTATTTTCAAACCATTAATAAAACACACTTCTCAGATAGATTTATGGAAATTCTGGCCGGATCTGCAATTTTTCTCATAGTAAGAACCAGTATAATCATGGTAAAAAGTCATTACAATAAAAATATTCCTGTTAAATAATTTTGCTTTATTAAAAATAGTATTTACATTTGTAGACTGATTAGTCAATCATTGTTTTGGATAAAAAAGAAGAAATATTAAAAACTGCCCTCAAATTATTTGTAGAATTTGGGTTTCATGCCACGCCAACTAGCAAAATAGCGAAGGAAGCGGGCATTGCTAATGGCACCTTATTTCATTATTACAAAACTAAGGATGAGCTAATTTTAGCACTTTATGCGCATACTAAATCTCGTTTAACAGAGTATATGTATGCTAATGCTAGTAAAGATGAATCTTTGGAATTAGTATTCAAATCTATTTACACAAACACAATAGAGTGGGCCCAGGAAAATAAGGCGGAATTTTACTTTATTCAGCAGTTTTCTACCTCACCATTTTACGGCTTAATTTCTCCTGAGGAAATTACCAAGCAAGCCAAACCACATTTAGATTTCTTGCAAGCAGGTATTAAAGCGGCTGTATTAAAACCATTACCTGTTGATATGCTCTACACACTTATTAACAGCCACATTGCTGGTATCAATCAATACTTGTCGTCAGAAGAGTTTTCAACAGCTAAACAAAAGAAAATCATTAATGAGTCATTCCAACTATTATGGGATATGATCACCTAAAAAAATTTACTCATTAATAGAGTGATTAGTCAATCAATATAAAAATTCAAAAATCAATAAATATTAAAATTATGGAAAAAAAAGTAGTGTTAATAACCGGAGCTTCTTCTGGCATAGGAAAAGAAACTGCCAATCTATTAATTAAAGGTGGATATATTGTTTACGGAGCAGCTCGAAGAATCGATAAAATGAATGATCTAAAAGACCTAGGAGTAAAACTTTTAGAAATGGATGTCACCAATGATGACTCAATGGTTAGAGGAATTCAAAAAATTATTGAAACAGAAAAACGAATTGATGTTTTGATAAACAATGCTGGCTATGGTTCTTTTGGTGCCTTGGAGGATGTTCCCATTTCGGAAGCTAAATACCAATTTGACGTTAACATTTTTGGACTAGCTCGTTTGACTCAATTAGTCCTTCCTCATATGAGAAAACAACAGTCGGGAAAAATCGTCAACATTTCTTCTATGGGAGGAAAATTTGGTGAACCTCACGGAGCTTGGTACCACGCTACCAAATTTGCGGTTGAAGGATTAAGCGATAGTTTAAGAATGGAATTGAAGCAGTTCAATATTGATGTCGTTATTATTGAACCAGGTGCCATCAAATCGGAGTGGGGAGGAATAGCAAAAGAAAACCTTCTAAAAGTATCAGGAAATACAGCTTATAAAAACCTAGCCACAAAACACGCCGCATTAATTGACGAAACATATAAACGAGTGGGATCAGAACCAATTGTTATTGCTAAAACAATTGCCAAAGCAATTAACTCAAACAATCCAAAAACAAGATATGCTGTTGGGGGAGGAGCAAAGCTTCTATTATTTATGAGAAGCATTCTATCTGACAAACTATTTGACAAAATCTTCTTGAGTCAGTTGAAATAAAAACACGACAGAATATATCTTACCAAAAAAGCCTCTCCAAATTGGAGGGGCCTTTTACTTTAAACTATATTATAAAAGCCCAAAGAGTTTCACGTGGAACTAAATATGCTTTTACATTTTTTGGCAGAGGCCTAACATAATTTAAGAAATACAAACAGCAATCTTACGTTAATTTGATAAACCAATTAATATTACAAACATGCTGATTATAATATTTAGTGTATTTGCCTTCTGCTTTATTTTAGAGCGCATTATTCCGGGATGGAAATTACCAGAAGTTCCAACTTGGACCATAAGAGTAATTGCCATTAATTTTGTTCAACTAGCTATTGTAACTCTGGCAGGTTACACTTGGGAAAAGTGGTTTTCCTCAATAAGCTTATTTCACTTATCAAAACACGTAGGATCTGTTTGGGGCGGAATGATTGCTTACTTTATTGCCACCTTTGTATTTTATTGGTGGCATCGTTGGCGCCATAAAATAGATTATTTGTGGACGCATTTCCATCAAATACATCATAGTCCACAACGCTTAGAAGTAATTACTTCGTTCTATAAACATCCTTTAGAAATGACAGTCAACTCTATTGTGGGAAGTTTACTCGTTTATACCTTCTTGGGTTTAAATATGGAAGCTGGGGGAATTTATACTTTATGCACAGCCTTGGGAGAATTCTTTTACCATACCAATGTAAAAACACCGCAGTGGGTTGGGTACATTTTTCAGCGACCAGAAATGCACCGCATACATCATGAATACGAAAACCCAAAAGAGTTTAACAACACCTGTGGATTTGACACCGAAAAAGAGCTTAGGTTAAAAGACATGCTACAATTTAAAGATGTGCACAAAGAATAAGTTTCACGTGGAACAATAATAATAAGAATAGACTCAGAAGAGTTTAACGAATAAAAAACTAATAGGAACAAAAAAGCCCCAGCAGAATATCTACTGGGGCTTTTTGTTTCACGTGGAACTTAAAGGTGTTTAAATATATAAATTGTACTGGAGTAGGAACTAGAGTCTTTTGCTTTTAAGTTAGATAATAATCCAATCCAGAATGCTTTAAATAGATTAATAGAACCTGTTTTACATTTCTCGCTCAACATGGAAACATAGAAGCTGTCAAACTTCATAGGTTTAGTCTCTACTAATTTGAAACCATTATTCTCTAATAAAGACTTCATTGATTTTAATTCGAAATGGTGAAGGTGACGAGGCACGTCATAAGCTGCCCAAAATTCTTTATAATATTGTGCATCATATGAAACATGATTAGGAACTGCAATAATTAATACGCCGTCTTTTTTAAGCTTAGCTTTAAAGAAAGATAAAGTCTCAGGCATATCTGTTACATGTTCTAATACATGCCAAAGAGTGATTGCTTCAACTTGTTTCTCTTTAATAAAAGCACTAAGATTATCCTTGTTCGAATATACACTTAAATCTTGATCGCTAGCAATCTTTCTAGCAGAATTGTCTGGCTCCATTCCAACAGTATCCCATCCCGCTTCTTTACAAGCCGACAAAAACATTCCTGTACCGCAACCATAATCTAAAATAGTTCCACGTGAAACATAAGAAGAAACCATTTGAATCTTCTTTTTAAGAGTGTAGTTTCTTACAATATGGTAAAGCTTATTGATTAATCCTTTTTTAGTATTGGTGTGAGAAACATACTCTTCGGCTTTATAATAATCCCCTAAAACTAAATCTGTAGGTCTAGGATTTGTAAATTTAAAGCCACACATCTTACAAGAAACAATATTAAAATTATCCTTACTTACTGTGTGATCTTTACAAACTAAAAAAGGCTCAAACTGATTTGAGCCACATACTAAACATTTTTCTATAGTTAACATATTTAATTCTATTTGTTCCACGTGGAACTTTTGTATTTATATTCACATTGGTGATTTCGACAGGCTCAATCACCAGTTTAATTACCTTCCCAAATGTACTAACAAAACAGAAATGTCTGCTGGGTTAATTCCAGAAATACGGCTTGCTTGACCAATAGTTGTTGGGCGTAATTTTGTCCATTTATCTCTCGCTTCTAAAGACAAACTTGGAACAGCTTTGAAGTCGAAATCTGGTTTAATTTTATAGTTATCTAATTTAGCAACCTTCTCTGCATTCTCTTTTTCTCTTTCAATATATCCTTCGTACTTCATTAAAATTTCGGCTTGCATCATCGTATCTGCATCCATATTAGCCACTGTGTTTTTCAAATCCGTGCAATGTTTTGCTAAATCAATAATAGAAACATCAGGGCGAGACAAAACGTTAAAGTATCTAATTTTTTGTGTTAAAGGGGCAGAGTTAATGCTTTCTAAATACGCATTAGTTTCTTCTGGTTCAGCACTTGTATTCTTAAAGTATTTAATTAATTTTTCGTAGTTCTTGATCTTATCTGAAACGCGACTCATCCTTTCATCACTTGCTAAACCAATAGAGTGGGATAGAGGTGTTAAACGAACATCGGCATTATCTTGACGTAATAACAAACGGTACTCAGAACGAGACGTAAACATTCGATAAGGTTCATCAGTTCCCTTAGTCACTAAATCATCAATTAAAACTCCAATATATGCTTCGTGGCGTTTTAAGATTAATGGATCTTTTTCGTTTATTTTTAAGTGTGCATTAATCCCTGCCATTTGACCTTGGCAAGCTGCTTCTTCATAACCGGTTGTTCCGTTAATTTGTCCGGCAAAGTATAAACCTTCCACTAACTTAGTTTCCAAAGTTAATTGTAATTGAGTTGGTGGAAAATAATCATACTCAATCGCGTAACCCGGACGGAACATTTTAGCGTTCTCAAAACCAGGAATTAACTTTAATGCTTTTTGTTGAACATCAACTGGAAGAGATGTTGAGAATCCATTCACATAAATTTCAACGGTATCCCAGCCTTCAGGTTCAACAAATAATTGGTGTCTATCACGCTCCGAAAAACGCGTAATCTTATCTTCAATACTTGGACAATATCTAGGGCCTAAACCTTGAATACGTCCTGAGTACATCGGCGACTTTTCGAAACCTGTTCTTAAAATATCGTGAACGTCTTGGTTAGTATAAGTAATGTGACAAGGAACTTGTTTTTTTACTGGACGTCCATCGTTTGAAACAAATGGAGAGGTGTTATCCAAATAAGAGAATTTATCAATCGCCACATCTCCTTCTTGTTCTTCCATTTTAGAATAATCCAAAGAGCGCCCATCGATACGAGGAGGTGTTCCTGTTTTCATTCTTCCGTTTTCAAATCCTAATTTTACTAATTGTTCGGTTATTCCGTAAGAAGCAGATTCTCCACTACGACCTCCGCCAATCTGTTTTTCTCCTAAGTGGATTAATCCGTTTAAGAATGTTCCATTTGTTAATACAACGGCCTTAGCTTTAAATTCTAAGCCCATTCCCGTCACAACTCCTTCAACTCTTTTTCCATCTTTAGAAACTATTAATTCACGACACATGTCTTGCCAGAAGTCGACATTAGGTGTTTGTTCCAACATTTCTCTCCAGGTAGCTGCAAATAACATACGATCGTTTTGAGTACGAGGACTCCACATCGCAGGTCCTTTAGAACGGTTCAACATTCTAAATTGAATAGCAGACTTATCAGAAACAATTCCGCTATAACCACCTAAGGCATCAATCTCACGAACAATTTGGCCTTTTGCAATACCACCCATAGCTGGGTTGCAGCTCATTTGAGCTATCGTTTGCATATTCATTGTAAGCAATAATACTTTGGAACCCATATTAGCAGCAGCAGCAGCAGCCTCGCAACCTGCGTGACCAGCACCAACTACTATAATATCATATTGAGAGGACATTTATTGAAAGGATGTAAAAAGACTTCGTCTTCTTAAATCATGTTTAATTTAGCTAATAATTCATCGCGGTAAGAACCTCCGATTGGAATTACTTTTTTGTTTTCTTCTAATACAACTGTTTGATTCTCAATGGTTTGTATCTTGTCGATACGAGCAATGAAAGAACGGTGTACGCGAATAAAATCTCCGTTATCTAATTTTTTCTCTATGTCTTTCATAGTAGAATGTATTGTATAACGCGTGTATTGTGTGTTTAAAACCACGTAATCTTTTAAGGCCTCTACATAGTAGATGTCCTTTAAATTAACCTTTACAAGGCGACTATTTGATTTTACGAATAAAATATCTTTAGCAGCCTCATCTTTATTCTCAACTAAAGAATATAAGAAATCGCGCTCTTTTTGTACTTCAGTATCTTTTTTATGCTTATATAAAGCCATTTCAATAGTTGAATGCAAATCAATTTCTTTGAATGGCTTTAAAATATATCCGTAAGGCTCAGTGATTTTAGCTTTAGCTAAAGTGCTTTCATCAGCATATGCTGTTAAAAATATTACCGGAATGTTGTATTCTTTTTTAATGATTTCGGCAACATCAATACCGGTCATATTACCCTTAATCATAATGTCCATTAACACAATGTTTGGTTCTAAATCAACAATGTTTTTAATTGCATCAGCACCATTATTACTAATTCCTAATACATTATAACCAAGCTTTTTTAAGCTGTTTTGAATGTCTTTAGCAACAATGCTTTCGTCCTCTACAATGTAAACGTTAACGTTATTATTATTCTCCATAATTTATATATTAAATTCTATACTAAAAATAGTTCCTTTGTTTCTTGTTAATTTTATAGTTCCGTTTATCTGTTCTACCAGCGTATCTACCAGCTGAAGACCAAGCGTTTGTGTGTTTTTTACATCAACAGAATCTGGTATTCCAATTCCATTATCCCCAACTTCAATACTCACTTTATTTTTTACAACTCTCAAATTTACAAAGATTATTCCATCTCTATTATCAGGAAATGCATATTTTAATGAATTTGATATAATTTCGTTGATAATTAAGCCGCAAGGTATTGATGCATCAAGGCTTAGGAACAAATTGTCGAGTGTTAAAATTAATTTTACTTTTTTTGTATTGATAGAGTAAGTATGCACTAAATTCTTAGATAAAGTGGTTACATACTCAGAAAAATTAACCGATTCGAAGTTTTTTGTTTGGTATAAGCTCTCGTGAATAAAAGCCATCGATTTGATACGATTTTGACATTCCTTCAATAAATTTAAAGCATAGGTGTCTTTTACGTAAGACGACTGAAGATTTAATATACTGGAAATAACTTGCATGTTATTTTTTACACGATGATGAACTTCTTTTAAAAGAACATCTTTTTCTTTTAAAGATTGTGTAATTTTTTCTTCGTTAATTTTATTTTCAGTAATATCAAAACCAATACCCGAAACTTCAACTACTTCGTTATTGATGTTTTTTATTGGATATAAATAATATTGTCTAAATACTTTTTTACCCTTTAGGGTTACTCGCTCCGTTGTTAAATCAACTTGTTTACCATTAAACGCTGCTTCGTATTTTTGATCCCAAAGAGATTCGAATGGTGCTGTTTTTTGTTTTCCTATTTCTCTTATACTTTTTCCTATTTGAGGGTAAAAGCCATATAATTCAAAAATAGCATTAGCATAATTTTGATTTAAAGATGTGAACTTAAAATCTTTTGTGATTGTCCACATCAGCTGCTCTCCACTCTCAAATATTGCTTTTAGCTTTGCTGATTGTTCTAGTATTTTTGTTTCGTTTTCAATTCTTTCAGTAATGTTTTGAGCAATCACAGAAACTTCAACTACTTCATTATTTAATAGGATTGGATACAAATAAATTTCTCTGTATACATCTTTGTTGTTAACTGTGCTTTTATGTATAAAAACATTAGGTTTTCCTTTTAAAACTTGTTTATACTTTTCAAGCCAAAATTTCTTTTTCTCTTTATTTTGAATCGTGTCTAAAACATAAACAGTGCTATTCTCTTCTAAATTCTTTTTAGAAGCATTGTTTTTTATCAGATTCAGATAGTTTTTATTATAAGAGGTTAACTCTAATTTTTTATTAACTGTCCAAATTAAATGATCTCCACTTTCGAAAATGGCTTTTAATTTTGCTGATTGATCAATTATTTTTTGTTCGAATAATTTGTTTTCGGTGATATCATGCGCTAAACAAGCAATTTCAACAATTTCGTTATTAGCATTTCTTACAGGGTTTAAATAAATTTCGTTATAAATAATTTTACCTGCTGCGTTTATTTGATGTTTTTCGAGTTTTACGGAATTACCTTCAAACACTTTTTTATAATTACTATACCAATATACTTTATATGCATTTTGTTTCGACTTTGGAAGTAGGGTATGTAATTGAATATTAAGTTGTGGTTTTGTTCCGTTATTTTGTTCAAACTGTTTACTAAAGTTTGTGTTAAACGACGTTGTTTTAAAATCTTTATCAATGGTCCAAATTAAATGAGATGAACTTTCGAAAATAGATTTTAGTTTGGCTGCCTGATTAATAGATTGATTTTGTAAATGTCTAAGTTCTGTTATATCATTAGATATACAGGAAATTTCTTCGACTTTATTATCCTTAATAATTGGATTTAATATAATCTGTCTATAATATTTCTTTTTATTAGTATCTAATTGTTCGGTTGTGAATTCAATGCTATTTCCTGTTTGAAAAACTTCGTTGTATTTTTCAATCCACCAATTATGGTAAGTTTTTCCTGTTTTTGTTTTATGTGGATTGTATATTTTCTTTTCTAAAGTAGGTCTTACTTTATACAGAGAAAACATTCCATCAGAAAAATTTTTATTAAACGATGTAAAAAAGTAATTTCTATCTATAGTCCAAATTAACTGTTTCCCACTTTCAAAAATCGCCTCCAGTTTTGCAGACTGTTCAAGTATTTTTTGTTCGGATAATCTCCTTTCTGTTGTATCTTGACCAATAATTGCTATTTCGGATATTTTGCCTTCATTGTTTCTAATAGGGTGCAAATAAATTTCTCTAAAATATGTTTTACCTTTTGAATTGGTATTCTTTATTTCAAAAAACTCTACTTTATTATCTTTCTTGTTATTAAAAAAATCATTGTATTTATCAATCCAAAAAGCAAGTCTTAATTCATCTTTTTTATTTCTTCTAACTTGATTGATGTGCTGTCCCGCTTTTAATTCGTGATTAAAAATAGATTTGATATAATTAAAATAGTTCTTGTTAAAAGACGTGATTTTTAAATCTCTACTAACTGTCCAAATTAAATGAGAGGTATTATTAAAAATGGCTTCATATTTGGTTGTTTGAGTAACTAATTCGCTTTGAATTTTTTGACGGTATTCTATTTCTTTTTTTAAATTTTTATTTGTTTCTTCTGCTAATTCTGCTCTTAATTTTTCTTTGGATAGTTTCTTCTCTGCAGATACATTTGATATGATTGTTTGAACTACTTTTTTTCCATTATAAATAAAAGGCACTGTTTTTAATTCCACATCTACAATATGACCCTTAGCCGTTCTAATAGTGTAAATTAAATCAGACAACTCTTCTCCTTTCATGGCGCGTTGCATTCTATCAATAGATCGTTGGCGCTGCTCTGGTATAATATAATCAATTAAGTATTTACCTACTAGTGTTTTTGGATTACTAATTTCTAAAATATTAGCGGCTGTTTTATTAGCATACAAACAAAACCCTTCGTGAATAAAGATTCCTATTGGAGAAGAATCTAGAAGGTTTTTATAATTATTCCATTTTTGTTCTAATTCTAGTTGATAGTTCTTTTCTTGTGTTATATCTCTTATTACACCAATAATACTGACAATTTTTTTATTGACGTACTTAGGCTTAGCGGTAACCTCTAATAATAATTGTTTTCCGTTTTTATGAAAAAATCTAAATATTTCTTTTGTTTTTTTTGTATTATCCGAAGCTTTTAAATATTTAGTTAAACTAGATACATGTTTTTCTTTATCTTCTTCATGAATTTGATTAAAGAAAATATTTGGATTATCATAAATTTCCTTCGGTTTACGACCTAAAATGTCATAAACAGAATCGCTGATATAATTAATATGTGGTTGAGGAAAAAAATAAAATTCATAAATAATATCTTTAACACTTGTACTAATACTATTTAATATCTCTTTAGTTTTTTCTAACTCATTAAATCTATTTATTCTATCATTAATTTCTATAAAAGTGGCCTGTATTGCTTTTTGTCCTTTAAAAACTACGACGCTTGATTTTACTTCAATATGATATAATTCGCCTTTTTTATTTTTTAATTTAAAAATTAAATTGTTTGGCGTTTTTCCTTTTAATAATAAGGCTACGTTTGATTTAACTGTTTTATGATATTCGGGCAATAAGAAATCAAAAACCGATAAGGTTTCTATTTTACTATTTAATTTTTTATCGAATTTTAAATAATTAAAAGCCGAATTGTTTGCAAATAAAATATTATTTAAGGTATAAATAATAACACCAACAGGTAATGTTTGTAATACATTAACTAATGCATCATCATTTGATGTATTTAAAGATGGTTTAAGAGTTTTAGTAATCTTATTTTTCATCTTTCTTTTTATCCTTGTCAAGAATAATTGTTTTATCTGGTTTCTTGTTGTAGATGCTTGAGTAATCTCTTAAACTTTCTTCATAAGTAGGCTCTACTTTTATTCCTTGAAATTTAACTTCAATATCATTTTCATAATAAATCGTTAAATAATTAAATCCTGCTTCATCATAAAATTTCCAATCATCTTGTTTTACTCCACCAGTATATTTTCCTTGCATCATTTTACGTCCATTTTCATAATACCAGGTATGAACGCCATCTCCATCTCCATTCAAAAATTTACCTTCAAATCGTAATTTTTCTTTAGGCATGTAATAACTTTTCCATAAACTATCCGGTTTATCATTGACGTATCTTCCTATTTCTTTATATTCAGGAGTTTCATAAATCCATAAACCTTCTTGCATATCTTCAATAAATTCGCCTTTTGTGATAATTTTACCATCTTCGGTATATTCTGTCATAATACCGTCCCGTAAATTATCTAAATACAGTTCCTCGCGCATTAAAGCACCATTTTCATAATACCATTTCCATTCGCCTTGTGCACGACCTTTTTTATCATACTTACCTTTTTGCTCAATTTGTTTATTTGGATAATAAAAAACCCATTCTCCAATACGTTTATCATTTGAGTATAAACCTTTAGCTCTAAACTCACCTGAATTATGATACTCTGTCCATATACCAATTTTGTTACGTAAGCTATCTACAGCGCCATATGATAATTTAATACCTTCTTCATAAATAATAGCAGAATCTGGAACAGCTCTATTTCTACAAACATATTTTTTAATCATCACATCGCTTGTATCATCTCTAGCAACTGGTAACGAATCACAAACATATTTTTGACGGTAATGATAATGAGTTCCAACAGGCATTCCATTAATATAACCACCTTCATACTTCATGGTACCATCTTCATAAAAATCTTTGTAAACATCTAATTTTGCTAATTCTGGTGCATTTTTAACTTGTTTACCATTATTAAATTTTTCGGTATTAGCTAAATTTCCTTTTTTATCGTAGGTTTTAACATACCCATCAATCACATCATCTTTAAACTTTTTTTCTTCTTTTAATTTTCCATCTTCAAAAAATTCTTTCCAAGTACCTTGTTTTAAGCCATTTTCATCTTTACGATTTAATCGTTCAACAGAAGCTAAAATACCACCTTGGTATTTCATAATGGAAATAATAACAGAATCTTCAGAATATTCATAAGCTATTCCATCAGGTTTTCCTTTTACATAAGGAGTCATTAATTTAGTTTTTCCTGAAGGATAATAAACAAAGGAATTACCTTGTTTAATATCGTTTATAAAGTGTTCTTTACTTGATACACGTTGGTTTGTATCATAGTTAAATGTATAACCACTTTTTTTACCTTCTAAATAATTAACAGCTTTTGTAATTTTTCCTTTTTCAGTATAAAATTTCCAAACACTATCTAATTGAAAATTTTTACGATTCCCTTCAATTTTTACAATACCATTCTTATAATAATTTTTCCAATAACCATCTGCCTTACCATCACGCATGGTTCCTTCAGATGATTTAGCACCATTATCATAATAAAAAATATTATAACCGTTCGGATTAGTTACCTGGCTAAATAAAGTTTGTTTAGTAACAAAAAGTATAAAGAAAAAAAGAAAATATTTATTTATAAGATTCACTGATAGCTGCGTATTAATCTTCTAATTTAAAGTTTATAATTCAAAAATTAAAATTTAGTTTAAAGTCCAAATTTTGCTGATAACTCCAACATTTTATTAATTGGTTTTTTTGATTTTTCAATCAATTCATCACTCATTAATAATTCTGGTTGTTCGTATTTTAAGGCTATATAAATCTTCTCTAAAGTATTTAATTTCATGTGCGGACAATCATTACAAGCACAACTATTATTTGGAGGCGCAGGAATAAATGTTTTAGTTGGACTAGCCTTTTGCATTTGATGAATAATACCAGTTTCGGTTAATACAATAAATTCTTGAGCTTCTGATTTTTTACTATAATTTAAAATAGCAGTTGTACTTCCAATAAAATCAGCATATTCTAAAATAGGAGCTTCACACTCAGGATGGGCTAAAATCAATGCTTTAGGATGCTGAGCTTTTAATTTGATTAACTTTTCTAAACTAAAAATTTCATGTACCATACAGCTACCATTCCATAATACCATATTACGACCAGTCACTTTATTAATATAAGCTCCTAAATTTTTATCTGGTGCAAATATTATTTTTTGATTTTTAGGAAAAGACTCTACAATTTGAACGGCGTTTGTAGACGTTACAATGACATCTGAGAGCGCTTTTATATCTGCCGTACAGTTTATGTAGGTTAAAACAATATGATCAGGGTGAGCGGCTTTAAATGCGGCAAATTCATTTGGCGGACAAGAATCAGCTAAAGAACAACCTGCTTTTAAATCTGGAATCAATACTTTTGTTTTTGGATTCAAAATTTTTGCCGTTTCGGCCATAAAATGTACACCAGCAAATAAAATGATGTCTGCTTGCGTTTTTTCTGCTTGTTGAGCAAGCCCTAAACTGTCTCCAATATAGTCTGCAATATCCTGAATATCAGCATCTTGATAGTAGTGAGCAAGGATGATTGCATTCTTAGTTTTCTTAAGATGCGAAATCTCTTTGAACAAATCAAGAGATGGATCAATTTTTTTTTCGAGGAAACCTTTTTCTAAATTCATATAATATATAATAAAAGAATTTTAAATATTTAAATTATGGTTATAGTATATAGGGTGTTAATACTGTGTAAAAATAAGCTTTTGTTTACTTGTTTTTACGGTAATCTACACTCTATTAACAAATATTAAACGATATTGTTATATATAAAGACTTGGTTTTTAGATGAATGCTTAGTAATGAACAAAGCGGTGAATAGTAAAAATGGTTAATAACAAATTACTTAGTAAGCCTATTTTTATGTGTGTAAAACTGTACAAACTACCCAATAGTTTTTGAAAGTAAATTTTGTTGATTGAAAAATTACACTAAGTAAATTAGCTATTAACAAATCACTAATTAATTACTGAAACTTATTAACGATAAATTTAATTATACACAGTAATTTTGTTAATTAGCAGCGTATATAAAACACTCATTTTCAGTACAAGTAGTTATGAGTGTTAATTAACGTTGATTACAAACTATTAACAAAACTTTGATATGACAAAAATTGCTATAGGCAGCGACCACGCTGGGTTTGAACTAAAAGAAGTACTAATATCGTATTTAAAAACAAAAAACATTGATGTTGTTGATAAAGGTTGCTATAGTTTAGAGAGAGCAGATTACCCAGATGCAGCACACGCTGTTGCAACAGCCGTTACTAATAAAGAAGTTAATTTTGGTATTTTAATGTGTGGTAGCGGTAATGGTATTAATATGAGTGCGAATAAACATAATGGTATTAGAGCTGCATTATGCTGGAATTCTGAAATTTCGGCGCTAGCGCGCCAGCATAACGATGCTAATATTTTAACTTTACCTGCTCGTTATATTAGTGTTGAAGAAGCAAAAAAATGTGTAGATGCATTTTTAATCGAACAATTTGAAGGCGGAAGACACGCCGATAGAATCAAAAAAATAGATTGCTAATTTAATATCAATCAAAAAAGGCCCCGTGAAGTATTAATTCATGGGGCTTTTTCTTTCTTAACAATTTGGTAACATAAAAGACATGTAAAACTAATATTAAGGTAATTATTTCGCATCCGTTAATATTAAATTTACATGAAAAACATATTTACTTTACTTATTGTTTCTGTTTTGTTTACAAATCAGATTATTTCTCAAGAAACCACATCAGCATCTAACGATTCTTTATTAAAGTATTTAACAGAACTAAGAAAAGAAGTTCAGGATTTAAAAAAATCTAAAAGCAAATCAACACCACATTTTAATTATAAAGCAGGATTAGGCTTTTCAACGCCTGATAGTTCTTATTCTATTAATATAAGATTTAGAATGCAAAATCGTTTTTTAATGAATACTAAAGATGAGGAGCATTTAGAAACAGGGAGTTGGGAAGCGCGCGTTAGAAGATGCCGATTAAGTTTTGCGGGTCATATTTTAAATCCTAAATGGAACTATTATTTACAATTATCTTTTTCAAGAGGAGATATGGATTGGAGCGATGTTGATGCTTCTACACAAAATACAAGTCCAAATGTGGTAAGAGATGCCATGATTTTTTACAAGCCGATAAAAAATTTACAATTTGCTTTAGGACAAGGAAAGCTTCCAGGAAACAGACAGCGTGTAATTTCTTCAGGAGCACAACAATTTTACGATAGATCTATTGTAAATGCCAATTTTACTCCAGATAGAGATTTTGGATTTTTTGTTAATTATACCGCTCATTTAGGAAAAACGTTTATGGTATTAACAAAATTAGCCGCTACTAGTGGCGAAGGACGAAATTCTGTTAGCAGCAATACTGGATTAGCCTATACTGGAAGAATAGAACTATTGCCATTAGGTGCTTTTACTGATGGAGGAGATTATTACGAAGGTGATGTAGCAAGAGAAGCTAAACCAAAGATTTCGATTGCAGGAGGATATCATTTTAATGATTTAGCTGTAAGAACTGCTGGTCAATTAGGAAAAGATTTATTGGCAACTAGAAGTTTTAATGTTTACATGGCAGATTTTTTATTTAAATATAAAGGAATTGCTTTAAGCAGTGAATATATAAGAAGAGATACAGAAGGCGCTCCAATAGTTGTTGGTAGCGATTCAAAAAACAGAACGATTGTAACGGGTGATGGTATTAATACACAATTAAGCTATTGTTTTAAAAATATGTTTGAAGTAGCATTGCGTCATTCTTTAGTAACGCCTCATAGAGACCTTTATTCAAAAGTTAGAGAAAACGAACAATATGGTTTAGGAGTTACAAAATACCTTAATAAGCATAAATTAAAAGTTCAAGGAAATGTGTTTTATAATAGAGAAAGAGATTTAAGTAAACATGAAAATCATAATAGTTATTTCTTTGCTGTATTTCAAATAGAATTAGGAATTTAATGCTTTGAACTTAACATTAACTTAACATTGCTAAATAAACAACAACGTACTTTTACAAAAAAACAAAAATGACAACAACTTTAATCATCTTCTTAGTCATATGCTTAGTGTTAGCATGTACTTTCGAATTCGTGAATGGTTTTCACGATACGGCTAATGCTGTAGCTACTGTAATTTATACAAATTCCATGAAACCAACGGTTGCTGTTGTTTATAGTGGAATTTTAAACTTTATCGGCGTATTAACTGGTGGTATTGCCGTAGCAATGGGAATTGTGAATTTATTACCTATGGAGGTTTTGGTAGACAATAATGTATATCATGGTATTGCTATGATTTTAGCTTTATTATTATCTGCTATTATTTGGAATTTAGGAACTTGGTGGCTTGGATTACCAGCGTCAAGTTCACATACACTAATCGGTTCTATTATTGGTATTGGTTTAGCATTTTATTTTTTACCAGATAACGTAGGTGGAAGCGCAGTAAACTGGGATAAAGCAAAAGATACTGGTTTAGCATTACTAATTTCTCCATTAGCTGGTTTTACAGTGGCTATTTTAATGATGTTTATTTTTAAGCGTTTGGTAAAAAATGAATTTATTTATAAAGAGCCAATTCCTGGAAAAACACCTCCTATTTGGATTCGAATGTTATTATGGACCACTTGTGGTTTAGTAAGTTTTTTCCATGGACAAAACGATGGACAAAAAGGAGTGGGTTTAGTAATGATGATTTTGATTGCTATTTTACCAGCAAGTTTTTCTTTAGATTCTGATGTGAATTTACAGAGTACCAATGCCAACGTAATGGTAATTAATAAAATTATTTCGGCAACAGATACGACTCAATTTGGAAAAGAGGAGTTTAAAAACTTTAACACCATCAAAAAACATTCAGCTCATTTTACTGAGGCAACTAACGGAAAAGCATTTTCAGAAGCAGTAGCTTTAACAGACCGTTTTGAAGTAAGAAAAGACATTGTGAAAATTACAAAGAGTGCAGAAAAATTATTAAAAAGTGCAAACGTTGCAATTTCAAAAAAAGATGCAGATATTTTAAAAACAGAAATTAAATCAGCTAAAAAATTAGTTGAGTATGCTCCATCTTGGGTAATCATCATGATTTCAGTTTCTTTAGGTTTAGGAACCATGATTGGTTGGAAACGAATTGTAAAAACAATTGGAGAAAAAATTGGGAAACAACACATGAGTTATGCTCAGGGTGCTTCTGCAGAAATGGTAGCGGCAATGGGAATTGGTGTTGCGTCTGCATACGGAGTGCCAGTTAGTACAACTCACATGTTAAGTTCAGGTATTATGGGAAGTATGGTTGCTAAAAAAGGATTAAAAAACCTACAACGTAAAACCATCACCAATATTTTTATGGCATGGATATTAACTTTACCAGTAACCATGGTTTTATCAGGCGCATTGTTTTTATTGTTTAGAGCGATTTTATAATAAAAATAATGTTATTGTAAAAAAGAAAGGGAGTTTTTACTCCCTTTTTTATTTATTAAAACTCACTGATGTAGGAAAGCAATTCTTTGTTTTCGCTAATCCAAATAACTAAGCTATTGTTACGAGGAGGAAGTTCTAGTTTTTGACAAATACGAGAACGGTAATTTTCAATGGTTTTTTCAGATAAAAACAGAAGTTCAGAAATTTCTTTAGAAGTTTTGTTTTGACTGACTAGTTTTAAAGTTTTTAACTCAGCCTGACTTAAATTTTTAAGCCCATCTATTAATTGTTGTTTCTTTTTATCTTCAATACTGAGTTCAGTATGATGAGGAAGCATGGCTGTTCCAATATATTTATCGCCGCCCAATACGGTATTAATACAATCAACAATTTCATCTCCAGCGGTGTCTTTCAAAATATATCCTAATGCTCCTGAAAGCATGGCATTTTTAATCATTTCCTTTTCTCTATACATAGTAAGGATAATGATTTTTGTATTAGAGTTTTCTTTTAATACACGTTTACAAACATCCAGTCCGTTTGCTTCAGGCATATTAATATCTAAAATAGCAACCTCTGGTTTTTGTTTTAAGATACCATCAATCGCTTCCGCTCCGTTATGGCACTCCGTAATTTTAACGTTCGGAAAAGCTGTTTGTAAAAGATCAATTAAACCCTTTCTGAAGATGGGGTGATCATCTGCAATAAGTAAAGTTTTTATGTGAGAAGGATTAGCCATTAAATTTCAGCGTTAATTTAAAACTTTTATTTAACTTATCCTCAAAACTTACTGAGCCGTTGATAATTTTTGCCCTTTCCTGAATAGATAAAAGCCCTAAACCATTTTTTTGTTTGGCCGTTAATCCCACGCCATTGTCTTGATATACTAATAAAAACTCACCATCATTTTCAGATATGGAAATTTTTAAAGCTGAGGCCTTGGCATGTTTAATGGTATTATTGGTGCATTCCTGAAGAATACGATAAATATGAGTTTTAGTCCCAATAGAAAGAGCATCCACTTTTTCAGATACATCAAAACTACATTCTAATTGTGACGAATTTTGAACGTTCTCCATCAATCTTGCAATGGATCGCACAAGACCAATTTTTTCTAAATATGAAGGATATAAATTTCTAGATATTTCTCGCGTTTGCTCAATTACCCTTGAAAGCTCTGTTTCTAAATTTTTATCTTCTTGATTACATTTCGAATGAGAAATTTTTGATTTAATCATCGACAAAGACTGTCCAATATCATCATGTAAATCCATTGAAATTCTTAAACGATCTTCCTCTATGTTTTCAATTAATTGTCTACTAAACAATGCTTGTTTTTCTCTTAGTTTCACGGAGTATTTATAAGAAACAAGCCCAATAACAATAATTAAAATAATCAAGGCAACACCAATCGATAACCATTTAAAAAAACGTTCGTCTTGATGCTTTTTTTCAAGCAATAAATATTTAGATTTTTCTTTTTCAAGTTCAATTTCTTTTTTCTGAACATTATATTTTAATTGAAGCTCTTGAATAATTTTACCATTTACGGTTTGTTCTATACTATCTTTAATTTTTCGATAAGACAAAAAATAATCTAGAGCCTTTTTATATTCCTTTTTCGAATTTTCAATTCTATATAATAGTAAATTATAAGAAGCCTCGTCTTCTAAACTTTTTGTTTTAGTAAAAATTTCTTTTGCAAGTTCTAATGTTGCTGTTGCCTCTTGGTGTTTATTTAGTCCAATAAGAACATCTGTTTTTTCTAAATAAGCTTTAGTTAGCTCTGCTTTTAAAGATTTATTTTTTAATTCGCTAATAGCCGAATCGGTATAAGCTAATGCTAATTCTTTTTGGCCATAATTATTAAAAGCAGAAGCTAAATTAATGAAGGCCGCCGCTAGCTCTCGAGGGTGATTATTGGTGCGAGTATAATTAATAACGTCTGCAAATATTTTTAGGGCTTCGTCGGTTTTGTTTTTAGCAATGTATATTAAACACATATTAATTTGAATATGGCTTGCCAAATTTTTATCATTTTCTTTTTTAGCAGATTCTAAGCCCTTTTCAAAATCAATCAGCGCATCATCAATTTGTCCTGTATACAATTTAATTAATCCTAAATTATTTCTAAAAACAGCTGGATAATGAGGAATGGAATGTGATTCCGAGAACGTTAAGCCCTCTAGATATAGTTTAGCAGATTCTTGGTGCTGGTTTTTTTCTTCTTTTAAAATCCCCAAAAAATTTAATATTTCAGCGGTATTCGCGTAATCTTTTTTCTTTTTACTGTCTTCTAATAAAAGTTTAAAATCATTTTCAGCACTTGGATTAAGCCCTGCTTCGTGTTCCATAAAAATTAAACGAATACTCGCAAGTGTTTTGATATGATCATTATCAAATTTTTCGGCTTCTTGTATGGATTGAGAAAAATATTGTTTTGCTCGTATTGTATTTCGTGTATAGTAGAAATAGTTTCCATAATACAAGTAAACTTCTGCAACAGCCCCTTTGTTTTTTTCTAATTGAGATGCTTTTTTGATGGTTTCTTTTCCTACTTTAAACAAGTTGGTTGAATCGTAAAAAGAAGCTTCTTTTACGTTTTTCAGAAGTTCTTTTATATCATTTGTATACTGCGCCCTAGTTGTATAAAAACTAAGAAAAAAAAGAAAAAATATATAATGTACTTTTTTAAGCATTTTAAGATGTATCTATCAAATATATTAATTTTTTTATGTTGTTTAAAGGAGTGCTACCCCTCTATACAATATGTAAGGGCTTGCTTAATTTTATTTTTTTAATCTTCTTATAAAATTATGATAATGTCTTTCAAAAAGAGTTTATTGGCGGTCTTGATTTTTTTTGGTTCAAATCTGTTTTCTCAAACATTTAACTGGAATGCTTACCCTACAAATGGTGCAAGTTGGGTCTCGTCTCCAACATTTAGTGTTACAAAAGCAACAGGTGGCGGTGGCTCTTTTGATGTAAGATCCAGCAGTGCCGCAGGCACATCTGCGATTAGCGGAACAGGAGGAAGCACAGCGCAAAATTGTGGAACCTACACTGGTTTAAGGATTGAAATGAGCGGAGCAGGAAATTCGGCTGGTTCTGCAGCATGGAACAACAGTGTAACGGTTACACTTAATTTTCCAACCTTTCTTTGTGCGCCTGTAACATTTAATATTTATGATATCACAGAAACATTCTATAATGATGGTTCTGCTAATTATGTTAATTATCAAGATAAAGTCACTATTAGCGCATTAGATAATGTCAATAATCCAGTAACGCCAAGCGCTGCCGCTGTTGGAGGAATTGATAATCTTGTTTCGGGAACATCAAGGGTTTTAATTGCAAACGGAACAAGTGCGCAGTGTATGAATCAAGCCATTACTGTTGGTACTGCTGGGCAACAAATTAAACAAATAACTATTGTCTATTCTAATCAGGATCCACCAACACACTGTCCTGCTCCTGTTGGCTCTCCTCCTCGTTATGGGATTTCTCAATATCAATATATTTTCATTTCGCCAATTACTGGTGCGTCAGCTCCTACAGCAGCAATTACATCTCCTACATTAGCTTGTGGAATTACATCAACTATTTTAACAGCCACAACATCTGCCAGTTCTCCAACATATTCATGGACAGGTCCAGGAGGATCAACAGTAACTTCCCCAACTTCATCAGCAACAGCTGTGTCTGGAGCTGGTGTATATACGTTAGTAATTAACCCAGGGGGTTGCAGTGGAACAGCCACATATACTATTGCATCATTAGGAACACCGCCAAGTGTTACAGCTTCTTCATCAAATACATTAACCTGTGCTAACACGACGGTTCAAGCAATAGCCTCTACAACATCAACCCCTGTTAGTTATAATTGGTCGGGACCAGGAGTTACAGGAGGAGCCACCACGGCCTCGGCCACCGTGAATGCTCCAGGAACATATAATTATACAGTTACTAATACAAGTTCGGGCTGTAGTACAACGGGCACTTTAGCGATTAGTCAAAACACAAGTGTTGTTACCGCTTCTACATCAGCAACTAATTCTTTAAATTGTACAACTACATCTGCCCAAGTGATTGCATCAACAACTGTCAGCCCTGTGTCGTATAATTGGAGTGGTTCTGGCATCACTGGTGGTGCAGGAACAGCAACGATTAATGTCAATCAAGGTGGAACATTTAACTATACGATTACTAATACTGATAATGGTTGTAAAACAACAGGCTCACAAGCGGTTACTCAAAACACCGTATTGCCAAATCCTACAGCAACTTCTCCAAACTCAATCACATGTTCAACATCTACCGTTGCTTTAAATGGTGGTCCCGCAGCATTAACGTATACTTGGTCTGGCCCTGGATTTAGTGGAGGAACCAATTCTCAAAATGCAGTGGCAAGTGCAGCAGGAAGCTACACGTTATCAGTAACAGGCGCAAACGGATGTACCAATACTGCGGTTACAACAGTAGGAACTAATACAACTTTACCAAGTGTAACAGCAACTTCTCCAAATTCAATAACATGTTTAACAAGTACGGTTGCATTAAATGGCGGCCCAGCAGCATTAACATATACATGGTCTGGAACAGGATTTAGCGGAGGAACTAATTCTCAAAACGCAGTAGCAAATGCAGCAGGAAGCTATACGTTATCAGTAACGGGCGCAAATGGTTGTACGAATACTGCTGTAACAAGTGTTGCAACCAACACAACAGCACCAGCGGCTACAGCGTCTTTAGCAACTGCTATTACTTGCACTAGCACATCAGCTACTTTACAAGGAGGTCCTTTATCGGGAGTAACTTATAGTTGGACAGGAGCTGGATTAACTGGAGCAACAAATCAAGCAACAGCAACAATTACAAGTCCTGGAACATACACCTTAACAACCACAAGCACAGCAAATGGTTGTACTAACACGGCGGTGGTTACACCAACAGCAAACTTAACACAACCACAAGTATCAGTGGCACCAGATTTAACTATAAATTGCGTCACACCAACAGCTACTTTAAGTGGAAGTTCAACAACGCCAGGAGTAACTTATGCATGGACAGGACCAACGGTTGGTGCGCCAGCGGGTTCAACACCAACGAACTCAACAAGTGTTGTATCTGCAGGAGGAACTTATACACTAACAGTAACCAATACAGTAAATGCTTGTACAAGTACAGGTGTTGTAGCGGTTACGTCAAATGTATCTATACCTAATATATCTGTAGGTAGTTCACAAACCATAACGTGTTCAAGTGCTACAACAACTTTAACAGGTAGTTCAAGTACATCAGGAGTCAATTATTCATGGAACCCTGGAGGCTCAACACCAACAAATTCAACAACGGTTGTTTCTTCAGGTGGAACATATACATTAACAGTAACCAATCCTGTGAATAGTTGTACGGCATCAGCAGCAGTATCAGTGACTCAAAACACTACCGCGCCATCAGCAACAGCAACAGGCGGAACATTGACTTGTACTAATACATCAACAACCCTAGTGGGAGGTCCTGCCTCGGGAGTAACTTATAGTTGGTCAGGAGCAGGATTGTCAGGAGCAACCAATTTAGCGAATGCTACAGCCACAACAACAGGAAACTATACTCTAACAACAACTGCTACAAACGGATGTACGAATACAGCCGTAGCAACCGTCACTAATAATTTAACAACACCAACCGCAAATGCGGGAAGTACACAAACCTTAGTATGTGGAGTAAGCTCAGTAACCTTAACTGGAACAGCAACACCAAGCACATCATCTGTAAATTGGTTAGGTGGAGTTTGTGGAAGTTCAACAAGTTTAACAACTACAGCATGCGCGCCAGGAACCTATACATTGGTAGTTACACATCCCGTATCAGGTTGTACCAATTCATCAACGGTAAGTGTCAGTTCTTCAACTAACGTACCGCAAGCTACAGTGAATGCCATTACGAACTCTATTACATGTACAAATACAGTAGTAGCAATAGGAGTTACTTTGTCAAACTCTGATCCAGTATCTTATTCATGGACGGGTCCAGGAATCTCAGGAACAAACAACACAGCAACCACAACAGCAAGTGTAGCTGGAACGTATAGTGTAACCATAACAAATACAGTATCAAATTGTCAATCCACATTTAATGTAACCGTACCAAGTAATACTACAGCAGTTACAGCGAGTGTAGCAGCAAGTTCATCGATTACATGTAATACAAATACGATAACGTTATCGGCAACTCCAACAGGAACAAATTACGCTTATACGTGGTCGGGACCAGGAACGATTACAAACGGAACAACAGCAAATCCAACAGTTAACCAAGGTGGAAATTATAGTGTATCGATTACAAATAATACAAATGGATGCGTGGGTAATTTTACAGCAACAGTTCAATCCAATACAACAACACCAACGGTAAGCTTAACTCCAAGTAGTTTAACAACCACTTGTGCCAATCCAACCGCAACGTTAAATGCTACAAGTAGTTCAGATCCAAATTCAACATATACGTGGACAGTACCCGCAACAGGAAGTTTAAATAGTACAACTATTAATAATCCGGTAGCAAATGGTAGCGGTGTATTTACGGTACAAGTAACTAATACAGTTAGTGGATGTGTATCATCAACAGGCACTGTAAATATCACAGCAGATGTAAACGTACCAACTTTAAATGCAACAGCGTCTAATACATTAATCTGTTCAAATCAAACAACAACATTAACGATAACAGGAGCAGATACTTATACGTGGAGTACTTTAGAAACAAGCAGTACCATCACCGTTAGTCCAAATCAAACCACTACCTATAGTGTAACAGGAACAAATACTCTAACAGGTTGTAGCAATATTACAAATGTGACGGTAAGTGTAAGTCCAACGCCAACATTAGGAGTAGCGGCTACAGCAACAACTATTTGTGCGGGTAGTACAATAACCTTGACACTAACAGGAGCAACGAACTACACGGTAACGAACCCTGCACAAACAACAACCAATACAATTGTATTAACTCCAACAACACAAACAACGTATTCAATCACGGGAGAGCTACAAGGATGTTCAACTACAACAGAAACAATTACAATTAATGTGGATGTCCTACCAACCGTATCAGCATCCAATGCAACTACTTGTGCTGGAAGTCCAGTAACATTAACAGCTAATGGAGCAGATACGTATACTTGGAGTACAACGTCTACTACAAATACAACAACGGTATCGCCAACAACAAACACCACTTATACCGTAACAGGAACCAATACTGTAACAGGATGTACATCAACAGTAACAGCAGTAGACGTTACTGTAAACGCTTTACCAACTGTTACAGCAACAGCTAATCCAAATACAACTTGTACAAGTGGAACTGTTAACTTAACAGCAAATACCACAGCAACAAGTTATACGTGGACCACAGGTAATGGAGTGGATAACACGAATCAAAACCAAGGAAGCATTACGTTCCCTGCATCAACATTAACACCAGGAACGTATACCTATACTGTAACTGCAACGGATGCAAATGGATGCGTATCGCCACAAGCAACAACAACGGTAAGTATTATTGATGTACCAAACGCGAACTTTGATTTAAGTGATTTAGTCATCTGTCAAAATGAAAATGGCAGCATCAGTATCAACACACCACAAACGAATGTAACGTATGATTGGAGTATTAATGGACAAACGATTACGAATACTAATCCATTAACGGTACCAAGCACGGTAACAGGAGCAGCAGGAACATACACAGTAAGTGTATTAGCAAGTTTAGGAACTTGTACAAATACAGCAACTAATACTCTAACGGTAAATACTTTACCAACAATAGCCTTAGTTAGTTCAACAACAAGCGCTTGTGAGAACACCTCTGCACAATTAGATGTAGCAGCACCAAACAGTGCATACACTTATAATTGGACCAACGGGTCAAACACAGCAATAGGTGCTAACTTAACGATTAATCCATTAACGCAAGCCACACAAGGAACGTATACCGTGACGGTAACTGATGCTAATGGTTGTACAAACAGAACAACAGGCAAGATAGATATCATCATGTGCGAGACTTTTGTACCAGAGTTTTTCTCACCAAATGGAGATGGAACGAATGATGGATTTGTGATTAAGAACATTGAGAACTATCCAAACAATCAATTAAAAATCTTTAACAGATGGGGAAATTTAGTATACCAAAAAGATGGCTACTTAAATGAGTTTGTAGGATTTGCTAATGTAGGAGATGCAGCAGGGAAAGAGAAGTTACCAGCAGGAACCTACTATGTGATATTAGTATACGGAGATGAGAAGACAGAAACGTATAACGGCTATTTATTATTACAGTACTAAAAGACTTAAGAGATAAAGGACTGCTTAAAAAAAATTATATAATAAGCTCTCTGTGTTAATCATAGAGAGAAAAAATAAAGAAAGATATGAAACACACACACAAATTATTACTTGGCACACTTCTAATGTTAGCAAGCTTTAGTACTAATGCACAGCAAGAAACTCAGCACAGTATGTACTTTTTTAATCCTGTGTTATTGAACCCTGCCTATGCAGGAAGTCAGGAAGCGATACAAGTAACAGCAACAGTACGCGACCAATGGACCAATTTAAAAGGTGCACCTAAAACACAAGTATTATCCCTTCACTCTCCATTAAAAAAGGAGAACATTGGAGTAGGCTTTACGGTATTGAATGACCAACTAGGAATCACAAAAAACACAGGCGTGTATGCGGATTTAGCTTACAGTATTAAAGTGAACAAAAAGAACAACCGATTAGCTTTTGGAGTAAAAGTAGGGATGGATTTTTTCAGACAAGATTTTTCGAGCTTAAGAGTGAATGATAATACAGACGCTTTGTATACAGAAGGATTTAACTACAAGAAAAATTTATTTAATATAGGAGCGGGATTATATTACTATGGCAAAAGACACTACATCGGAATCTCCACACCAAGATTAGTCAAAAACAAAATCAACTTAGCCTCAGACCAACAAGCCTTACAAGAAAATCACTATTATGCATTTGGAGGCATTGTGATAAAATTGAATCCTGCGATTAATATGCGCCCATCCTTTATTGTGAAATACGTAAACAATGCGCCTTTATCCATCGAAGGAAATTTATCATTTTTGTTTTACGACAAAATATGGATAGGAGCAATGTACCGTCATAAAGCAGCCACAGGATTAAACATTATGTATAACATTAATCAAAACTTACGTATAGGCTATGCCTATGATTATCAGTTAACGTCATTACAAAAGTTTAGCCAAGGCTCTCATGAAATTATGTTGAGTTATGATTTAAGAAGTAAAGCAAAAGGATTTAAATCGCCACGCTACTTTTAAGAGACGGAAGGGATAAAAGAGAAACAAGACAGAAGAGACATAAAAACCAAATCTCCGCGAACTCTTAAACTCCTTAACTCTGTGTTGAAAAAACAAAAAAATTAAACATTAAACACCGAACAACAGAACAATACTATATGAAGCAACTACTATTAATACTAACACTAGCTCTATTTACAAGTACCATAAAAGGACAATCCTTGTTTCAGAAGAAAGCAGACAAACTGTACAATGAACTATCGTATATAGCCGCTGCCGATTATTATAAGAGCTTAGTAAAAACAGATACACCAACAGAAGCTAATATGAGAAGATTAGCAGAGTGTTACTTTAAGATTTACGACTTTGTAAAAGCAGAAGACGCTTACAAAAACTTAAACACAAAATTTGCAGCAACGATTACGGAAAACGATTTAATTAATTATTTACAATGTTTAAAGTACAATCAAAAGTATACAGAAGCACAATCTGTTTTAACTCAAATAGAACAAAAACGTAAAGACAATATCATTACAAAGAATCATGCTAAAAAACAAAACTATGTGAAGGAACTAAAAGAAGACTCAGCCGCATACAAGGTAACTAATGTAGAAGCCTTGAATACAGAAAACGCAGAGTTCTCGCCAGTATTTTTTAATAAGAACCAAGCTGTGTTATTTGCTTCTAATAGACGCAACACGTCTGGAAGAAACAAAACCTTTTCTTGGGACGATAGTTATTTTATAGATGTTTATACTTCAGAGAAAAAAGATTCATTAAAATTTACATCAACCATGCCGATGGCAAAAACAGTTTCTAGTCTTTACCATGATGGTCCAGCAAGTTTATCAGCAGATGAAAAGACCGTTTATTTAACGAAGAGTAATATTGTGGTTAAAAAAATTAAAGGCGTTTTAGTGAATGTAGTGAACTTAAAATTATACATCCTAACTAAAGACAAAGACGGAAAACTATCTGCACCAGTAAGCTTCCCATACAACTCTGATGATTACTCTTTAGGACATGCAACGGTAACCAAAGATGGTAAGCGTATGTATTTTGTATCAGACATGCCAGGAGGATTAGGACAAACCGATTTATACTTATCGGAGAACGTAAATGGCCAATGGCAAAAGCCAGAGAACTTGGGACAAGCTATCAATACCGAAGGACGAGAAATGTTCCCCTATGTGCATGAGGATGGAACTTTGTTTTTCTCAACCGATGGAAGAGCAGGTTTAGGAGGATTAGATTTATATTTTACAGTTCCAGCCATGGACGCTTATTTTGAACCACAAAGTTTAGGCTATCCTATTAACTCCAATTATGATGACTTTGGCTTTGCCTTAAACGAAGATTTAAAAACAGGATACTTCTCTTCTAACAGAACTGGAGGAAAAGGTAAAGATGATATTTACTTCTTCCGCTCCAAAGAACCATTGATGGGAGTAACCTTAAGCGGTATTGTGTTTGATGAAAGTAATAAAGAATTATTACCAAACGCTTGGGTGTATTTATTAGATCAAAACAAATTAGTGATTGACTCTACAAAAGTAACCGACAAAGCACAATACATGTTCCCGATTAATGACCCAAGTAAAGAGTATTTTGTGGGAGCAAAAGAGCGTTCAAAATATTACGACCGATTAATCCCAGTTGGTAAACTAGTAGTAGGGGATAATAAAAAAGATATTGGCTTGTTCCCTAAATACAAATTGATTGACCAAATAGTTGACACTAAAACAAAAGCACCAATTGAAGGTGTTAAAACAACGTTTATAGACAAAGCCACAGGCCAACCAAAAACATACATTACAGATGCCACAGGAACGTTTACAGATATTATCCGTGGTAAAAAACCAGGAGACAAATTACAGTTCAGCATCAAGTATGAAAAAGAAGGTTACATCACGGTTGAAAAAAACTACGACATCTTGTTAGACATCAATACAGTGATTGACTTAAAAGAAACGATGCAGAAGTTAGAAATTGGAGCAGACATTGCGAAGGTGATTCAAATCAATCCTATTTATTTTGACTTAGCTAAATGGAACATCCGTAAAGATGCAGCGGTAGAGTTAGATAAAATTGTGAAAGTGATGCAAGAGAATCCAACGATGACGATTGAACTTGGTTCACATACAGATTGTCGTTCAAGTAAAGCTTACAATTTATCCTTATCAAGCAAGCGCGCTAAATCATCAGCAGAATACATTGTATCAAAAGGTATCGCTAAAAACAGAATCGTTGGTAAAGGTTATGGCGAAAGCAAACTTATCAATGGTTGCGAGTGCGAAGGCAAAGTGGTATCATCTTGCTCTGAAGAAGAACATCAAGCGAATCGTAGAACTGAGTTCTTGATTACTAAGTTTTAATGGGTCATGCTGAACTTGTTTCAGTATCTCACAGACCCTGAAACAAGTTCAGGGTGACTATATAAAAAAACCGCCTCGAGAAATCAGGCGGTTTTTTTATGAAATATAATTTGATGTCTTTTGATTTTAGAGTGTGTTATAGCCAGTACTTTTGTTATACTACATCTAAAAAGTCTTGGAACATTTCAGAAAATTCATATCTAATTGTTCCGTTATCGTCATATTGTTCAACTTCTCTAATTTGGTCTGCTGTCATTTTTGTCCAAAACGTTTCAAGTATTAATTCCTTTTTCGTTGATTTCTCTTTTGCAATAAGAACCTTTGCATCACATGTATCAGTTAGTGTAAAAATGCTTCCTGCCGGCAATTGAAGACAATCCAAATGAATATAATTTTCTGGTTCTCTTTTCTTCGTCACATATGCTTTTATGCCACTCAGGACTAAGTCAGAAATCGTGTCAATGTTTTTTTGCTCTTCATTAGTTCCTTTGTCTGAATCAAGCATAACACAATAAGGAATTTGAAATTGGCCAACTAACCTTAAAGTTTGCCAATGTTTTAAATTACCACAACCACCAATAGGAACAAGTGCTATTCTTTTTTCTTTAAAGGTGTGCGTTAAATAACCTGCATTTTTTAGCTTGTCAACCGTATGATTAAAAAATGCAACATCACTCTTTCCTTCAATTAATATTATGGCTGTTGCATTTTTAGGTATAGGATCGGCCAAAACACCAAGGGTTTGTGCAATTTTTTCAAAGACTTGTTCTGTGCCTAACTCAATATTTCTGTCGTCAACAGTTTTTTCAATAAATCTTAAACTCGCTAAAGGTAATAGACCCGCAAGAGCAGGAGTGTGTGTTGTTAAAATAATTTGTGAGTTTCCTGTATTTGCTAGTTCTATAAATGCTTGAATTAGCATTTCCTGATGGTCAGGATGTTGAGATGTTTCTGGTTCTTCGAAAGCAAATATAATTTGATTTCCTTGGTGTTGGTTTCTTAATCTTTCCGCTTCTGCTCGAAAAAAATTCAGTAAGATTAGTCTTCTTACTCCGCTTCCTCGTTTGTTGATAGGAATATTATCCTCTGAGTTTATTGTCAATTTAAATTGTGAGTCAAATTTTGGTTCTGTCTTAAATTCAGGAATAAGTTCGTTAGCTAACTCTGGAGACATTTCCTTTAATTTAGCAAGTGTTCGGTTCGCTGTATCAATTGCTTTGTTTCTTACCTCATTCTTAATATGTTCAATTTCGACGGTCAGTTCTGCCAATGCCTGTTGAACTGCAAGCTTCATTGGGTCTGTTACTTCTTTATCATCATCTTTACTTTGTCTGTCTGACTGAAATAATGCATAAATTGGTAAATAATTTTTCAATGTATCATAAACCTTTTTAGTATCTTCTTTATCTACTAATAATTCTGTTCTTGCTAGTTGTAAGTCACCAAAACTTGCCCAAATAGATTGTCTTATTGTTGAATTTATATTTCCATTGTAATTCCCTTGTGGTATATTTAATTCGTTTGCTCTTGTTTTAAGTTCTGTCTTCTTAAGTTCTAAAAGGTCATTAGCATTTTCAGCAGTTGGATGATTACAAATTATAAAAACTTTTTCTTTTGGTTTAGCGGCTGATGCAGTAAATACTTTTTTAATTTCAAGTCTATTGTTTTCATTTAGTAAGTATTCATTCGCTAAACTTGTTGGCGCAGCCGCATCAAGAATAATTTCATTTGGGTAATCACTAAAAACACAAGTTATTTCTATTTGATTATTGTCTGCATTTATATTTAAATCTTCTCTTTCACAAACGACAAGTGAGTTATTAAAAAAGATTTCCAATGCCTCAAGAACAGAAGATTTACCTGCGTCGTTTTTTCCAATGAATGCAGTCAAGTTAGAAATTGGTATTATGGTTTCTGTCCGATAACCTCTGAAATTTTTGATTCTAAGTTCTTCTAATATCATTTGTATCGTTTTTATTATTGGCTATAACGCATTGCGGCTACAATTAGGGCGTGATTGAAACGTAGTCTTGCCGAAATGGTATTAACAAAGCTAATTGATTATTGGACATTTGCAAAACGAAAAACATTCGCGAAGAGGCCTTGAATTTTTGCAAAAGCTTTGATGTCGCCCGCATTACTGGTAGTTGTTATAACTTAGTCCGCTACACCCAGTTTGTTTTTTGCGTCTACATAGTTGCGACACTAGTCGCCTAACGACCAAACAGTTTCATTTTCTCTAGTACGATGAAATTTGTATTTCTTCCTGCCAATTACAATTTTGTAAATTGACTTAAATTCTATCGTTTCAATTTGTGTCAAACTTTTTTGCAAGGGACTAAGACTTATTGGAACTTCATTTTTGTCTTTAAGGTAATAAGTTTGTATAGTTTGAGAATTAAGAATTATTGAGTCTTTTCTTGTTATTGAGTCATGTTTAAATAAAATTAATGTACCTGTTATAATTTTATAAAAACTCGTGTCACCACTGGTTTTATATATGTAATGAACTGCAATTTTATCATTTATTATAGCTTTAAATTTTCTCCCATTACGTATTTCTAATATGTCAGATGTCTGCAAAGTATCGTGTCCGAAACTACCAGAACTCCCATGAACGATTTGTCCTTGAGTTGAATTAAATAAAGAAATTATAATAAATAAGTAAACTGTCTTTTTCATTTCGAGGGCTAGCGGCTTAGTTATAACATTTTCGAGCTAAATTCCCGTTTGGGTTTGAAACGTTGTCTACCGAAATGTTTAAATATAAATGTTTAATGGACTTTTGCAAAGCGAAAATTAATTAATTGTCCATCGATTTGCTATATATTATTCTATTTGTCTAAATTATATTTGCAATAAGATTACAACTAACGCAATGACTGTCAGTGAATAAACTATTGCAAGAGTTTTAATTATAGTGAATTTATTTTTAGTAAGCCCTTCGATTTCCCCTGTCACTTTTAGTTGTCGAGATTTTGGGAGAAAATAAATTGAATTAAATACCAGTACTGATAGAACAACAATTACTCCTGTCGTAATGTCTAAATTAAATTTTGCGTGTCTAAATTTTGCTAGAATTGTCAAGATTGAATATACTGGTAGTGTCTGCAATAGAGTAATTAAACCAACAGCATAAAAACCAGGTATATCTTTTTCGCCCATTGTATTATAGCCTTTTGATATACTGTAATATAAATAATTAAATATCATATATGTTTTCGTGTCGACATAAAATTGTCTATTGTTTTAAAAAGTAATCCGAAAGTTTATATCGAGTTTAAATTCTATCTCCTCTTCTTATACCTCTTAGGATTTCTAATTTCTGGTTCTTTAGCAGAAGGAACACCTGATACAAATTCAAAGTCTAATTGTTTTTTTACTAAGTCGGCGCGTCTTACTTTAATGGTTACTTTATCACCTAAGGTATAAATACGTCCTGTTTTACGGCCAACCACGCGATAATTATCTTCATCAAAAACATAGGAATCATCTTTCATATCACGCATGCTTACACGGCCCTCACATTTGTTTTCAATAATCTCTACAAAAATTCCCCATTCGGTTACACCGCTAATCACGCCTTCAAACTCTTGTCCAATTTTATCTTCTAAGTATTCTACTTGTTTGTATTTAATAGAAGCGCGTTCGGCATCCGATGCTAACTTCTCCATTTCCGAAGAATGCTTACATAATAATTCTAATTCATCGGCTTTTAAATAATGTGTATGGTTTAGTTTAGCTTCTAATAAACGATGTACCATCACATCGGGATAACGACGAATAGGAGAAGTAAAGTGTGTGTAGTATTCAAAACCTAAACCATAATGCCCCGCATTTTTAGTGGTATAAATAGCCTTAGGCATGGAGCGAACGGCAAGTAGTTCAATCATGCTTTGTTCTTTTTTATTCTTCACGTCTTGCAATAATTTATTGATAGACTGTGCGGTTTTTGTTTTATTACCAACCGCTACCGAATAACCAAAACGTTCCACAAAATTATTTAACTCCATTAATTTTTCATCCTTTGGTATATCGTGTATACGATACACTACGGCATCTGAATTTTTATCGTTTTTATCTCCTTTTTTTGAACGGTTGTTTTGGTTATCTTCTTTAGGCTTCTTACCTAAAAACTCTGCCACCTTACGGTTTGCCAATAACATAAAATCTTCAATGAGTTTATGCGCATCTTTTTGTGTTTTAAAATAAACACCTGTTGGTGCGCCTTTATCATCTAATTGAAACTTCACCTCGGCTTTATCAAAAAAGATAGAACCTTTAGAAGTACGTTCGGCACGTAATATTTTTGCTAATCTATCTAAGGTAAAAATTTCTTCTTTGTAAGGACCTTCACCTGTTTCTATAATGGTTTGCACTTCTTCGTAAGCAAAACGATGGTCGCTATAAATAACGGTTTTACCAAACCATTGATTTTGAATTTGTGCATTATCATCTAATTCAAACACGGCACTAAAGCAATATTTTTCTTCGTGTGGACGCAAAGAACAAGCAAAGTTACTTAACACTTCGGGTAACATCGGGACGCAACGGTCTACTAAATACACCGAAGTAGCACGGCTTACCGCTTCATCATCTAAAATGGTATGTGGTTTTAAATAATGGGTCACGTCGGCAATATGCACACCCACTTCCCAATTGCCGTTTTCTAATTTTTGTAAAGACAAGGCATCATCAAAATCTTTAGCATCAACAGGGTCGATGGTAAAAGTGGTGATACCTCTAAAATCTCTACGCTTTGCAATTTCTTCGGGAGTAATATTGGTTGCTAATTTTTTGGCAGCTTCTTCAACTTCTGGTGTAAACACCATTGGTAAACCAAACTCTGCCATAATCGCGTGAATTTCGGTTTCGTGTTCTCCAGCATTACCAAGTACTTCAATCACTTTCGCAATTGGGTTTTTATCACCTCTGCGCCACTCCGTTAATTCAACTACTACCTTTTGTCCGTTTTTAGCACCATTAATATCAGCTAAGGGAACAAAAAAATCAACATGTATTTTACTAAAATCAGAAACAACAAAGGCAAATTTTGGATTGATTTGTATCGTACCAACAAATTTAGTTTTAGCACGTTTAATCACTTCCACCACTTCGCCCTCTGCTTTTCCTCTTCCGTAATTATTAAAAACATTTACCTTCACTAAGTCGCCATGCAAGGCATCCTTCGTTTTATATTGAGGAATAAACACATCGGGTTGCTCGGCAGAGATAATCACATAAGCTGTTCCTGAAGTTGTAAAATCAATTGTTCCAGTTTGGTAAGTTTTAGATTCTTTGGCTTGGTATTTTCCAATGTCTGTTTCAATCACAAAACCTTGGTGCTTTAATTCTTCTAGGGTTTCTAATAAAGCAAAGCGATCGCTTTCATTATCAATTTCCATCGCGGCACCTAATTGTTTATAGTTAAATGATTTTCCGTCGTTATGTTTTAAAAACGATAATACTTCTTCAAATAAATAACGTTTTGGTTGTTTCTTTTTTCCTTTTGCCATAAATAAATTAAGCACTAAAAATGTGCTTATGGTAAAGATAATTAATTAATGGTTGAAGAAATACGAAATTAGGTTAAAACTAAAACGGAGTTTTAAACAAGTGCCATGTTATTTCAAATACAAAGAAACGCAATTCGCCACTTTTTTAAGCAGAGTAATTAAAAGTATTGTAAGTTTGTAATCATGAAAAGATTTCTAATTTATTTGATTATAGTTGTTATTGGGAACATCAATGCCCAAAACAGCATAATTGATTATTTGAAAAAAATAAAAAATATTGATAGTGCTATTATAGAGTCTCAAGCAAAACTGAAGAAGGCTGAAAGCACGAAAAATGACATTTTATTTATAGAAATAGGCACGTTTTTAGCATCAAAATATAATTCAAAATCAAAGTTTAAAGAAGCAAAGCAATTAATAGACAAGTGTCTTTTAAAATCAACGCAAAACAACTTTTATAAACACAGAGGATACCTCATCATTCAATTAGCAGATAATTATAAGCTTCAGTTAGATAACCCAAATGCACTAAAAAATTATTTATATGCTCATAAAATTTTTTTGACATTGAAAGATTCTACAGGTATTCTCAGAACAAAAATTGAACTAGCGGAGTATTTTAGAAAAATTGGAGATTATACAAAAGCATCAAATTGGATAAACAAAGCCTTCAGCTTTGCAAAAAGTTTTGACAGAGATTCTGTTCTTCTTATTAAATTATATGGTAGGGCAGCAGCTATTAAAAACGAAACAGCAAAAGGGGATTCAGCAATAATACTTTCTTTGCAGATAATAAAAATGGCTGAATGTTTAAAAGATAGTTTGGCTTTGGCCCAAACTCTAAACGAACTAGGATTTACATATAAAAACAAACTGAAGCCTGATACTTCTGAAATTTTATATAAACAAGCAGAAGAGATATATAGAAAGCTGGGTGACGATTATAATTTGATACACGTTATGAATAACAGAGCAATGTTGTATGCCCATAACAATTACCCCAAAAAAGTGATTCAAAAAATGTATTTTGAAATCATTCATGAAGTAAATGATAAAAAATTAAATTTTGATTTATCGAACGTGTATTTAAATCTAAGTACAAGGGAAATTATAGACAATGATTCGTCAAAAGCCTTTTTTTATTTTAAAAAATACCATGATATTTATTTAAATAAGATTACAAATAATAAAGACATTGAAATAAATAAGATAATCGAAGAATACAACAATGAAAACATAAAAAAGGATATGATCTCTGTTGAAGATAAACTTAAACTTTCTGAACAAAATCTCCGACAAAAACAAAAGCAAAATGATATAGTTATTGTTTCATTAACAATTCTGGTTTTATTTTTGGTAATAATTATTACATTGTTGTATCGCCTAAATACTATAAACAAAGAGCTCTCGAAAAAAAATAAAGAAAAGGACGCATTAATCCAAGAAGTACATCATCGGGTGAAAAACAATTTGCAATTGATAAATGCGATACTTAAAATGCAGTTAAATAGTATACCGGATGAAAATAAAAAAGAATATTTAAAAGAAGCTTCTCGTCGAATAAACGCTATGTCTTTAGTTCATGAAATGCTATATAATAAAGATACATCTGAGTATATTGTATTAAAAGAATACTTAATTGAACTTACTGAAAAATTAAAAGAGTTAGTATTAGATAAAACCAAGCCGTTAATTTTTGATCTACATTTGGGGGCTAACGCAAAGTTTAACACTACTTATAGTGTAGCAATAGGTATGATTACCTCAGAAATAGTAAGTAACGCAATTAAACACGGGTTTCATTTAACAAGTGAACCTAAAATTGCTATTTTTTTAAAATTCTCATCAGATAATAAACACATAATATATTCTATAAAAGATAATGGTTCAGGGATTAACAAGGATAACCAAAAAGAAGGATTAGGAACAAGATTAATTGATATTTTTGCTAGACAAGTTGAAGCGGATTATAAAATTATCAATGAAACAGGTTTAGAATATGAATTTAAAATACCTTATGTAGCTAATGATAAGTGAATTCAAAATTTTAATAGTTGACGATGAAGTATTAATTGCAGAATTTTTGAAAGACGAGTTGAAGGCACTCGGCTATAATAATATTGAGATGGCCCACAATCATGCTCAGTGTATGAAGCAAATTGAAGAATTTTGTCCGGAGCTTGTTTTATTAGATATCAGAATGAAAAATGAACGTGAAGGGATAGAAATAGCAGAGGAGATAAATGAAAAACATAAGATTCCTTTTATTTTTATTACAGCACATTCTGATCGGGAAATACTTCAGCAGGCATTAAATACAAAGCCAGCAGGATATATTACGAAACCTATTAAACAAATAGACGTTTATGCGGCCATTAGATTGGTTGAGTCTAACATGGAGAAGAGTCTGGAGAATTTTATTATTGTTAAAGACGGATATTCTGAGATAAAAATAATGCTGGATACCATTTTGTATGTTCAAAGCGACGATAATTATATTCATATTTATACGACTAGTAAAAAACATACAGTAAGAAATTCTTTAGAGTGGTTTAGAGAAAACACTCCTTCTGAGACGTTTCACCGAACCCATCGATCATATATCGTTAATGTAGATAAAATAACTAAAAGCACCGCGCGTAGTGTTTTTATTGGCACAGATGAAATTCCTGTCTCCAGAGGAAATCAGGTTAAGTTATAGTTAAGAAATTATCCAACAACCATTCGCATACAAACTTTGGTAGTTTGCCACAAAACCTGTAATCATTTCTTGAAATCATTTATTTTAGCCTAATAAATAAAATCTTATGAGAAAAAAAACTACAAAAAAAATTAAACAATTAACGCAGAGTATATCGCTCAGGTTAAAAACAACAGTAATCATGTTTCTATGCGTGTCATCTGTAAATTCTATTGCACAAAACTGTATTTGGGGATCGCAATCGCCAGCTGGTACAATTAATGTATCAAGCAATTCACAAACAGTTGTGGGTTTTAATGTTTTCCCTGGAACCTACTCTGTCGAAAACTTTACAGTGGCAGGTCAATATGCTTTAGCTGCTTCTTTTGGTAGTTATTTTACTGTAACTGATAATGCTAATAATCCTATTATTTCTGGACCAAACACATTAACAGTTACTATTCCAAGTCCAGGTTTATATAGAATACATTTAAGTAGCAGCAGTTTTTGCGGTGCAGGTGGCGGCTCAAGAATAGTGGCTTTAGCGCCATTAAACAGAGCATTAAATTTTGATGGGGTCAATGATTTTGTTGACTGTGGACTTACACTAACTAATACGTTAAAGGGATTAGATAAAATGACTGTAGAGGCATGGGTTTATCCAACTCAAAACACTGTTGGTAAATCTATTGTAGGCAATCATCAATCAAATACTCAATTTAATATTCAGCAAACTACAAATAATCAGTTTAACTTTTTTATTGGATTTGGAACTTATGCCGTTACAACAGCGTCAAATTCAGTTGTTTTAAATACTTGGCAACACATTGCTGGTGTTTTTGATGATAATGTATTAAGATTTTATATAAACGGTGTATTATCAGGAACAACTGCGGTGCCATCTACATATGTACTTAATGCAAGTTGTAATACTAACGTTTGGATTGGAAAAAGCGGATTTGGTGGAGAAGAATTTCAAGGAAATATAGATGAAGTCCGCATTTGGAATCGCGCATTATGTCAAGGAGAAATTCAAAACAATAGAAATGGTGAAATTTCTACAACATCTCCAGGTTTACTAGCAAATTATCATTTTAATCAAGGTGTTGCATCAGGAACTAATACAGGTTTAACCACTTTAACAGATGACAGCGGAAACTCAAACACAGGAACACTAACAAACTTTGCTTTAACAGGTACAACTTCAAACTGGGTTGCTCCAGGCGCTTTTGGCGATGGCACCTATGTAACGGCATTTGTTAGTCCAACAGTTTCAATTTCGGGAGCGAGTTCAATTTGCAATGGTGCTTCAACAACTTTTACTGCATCAGGAAACGTTGCTACATATAATTGGTTATCTGGTCCAACAACAGCAACTAATACTGTTTCTCCAACAACAACAACTTCATATTCTGTTGTAGGAACAAACAGTTTAGGCTGTTTATCAAATACAGCAACCATTACTTTAACAGTAAATTCATTACCAACTATTTCTGTCAACTCTGGATCAATTTGTTCTGGAAGTTCATTTACTATGGTTCCTAGTGGTGCTAGTACGTATACTTTTTCTGGTGGAAGCAGTGTGGTATCGCCTACGACAAACACTTCTTATACAGTAACAGGAACAAGTGCAAGTGGTTGTGTGAGTTCTACAGGAGCAGTAAGTTCAGTAACGGTTAGTTCATTGCCTGTAGTTTCGGTTAACTCTGGATCAATTTGTTCTGGAACTTCATTTACAATGACCCCATCAGGAGCGTTGACTTACACTTATACTGGAGGATCAGCTATTGTATCTCCAACAACAACAACAAGCTATAGTGTAACAGGAACGAATGCTAATGGATGTGTTTCAATGCCAGCAGTAAGTAATGTAACAGTAAATGTTTGTACCGCGGGTGCAGCATTAAATTTTAGCGGGGGAGCAAATACCCGAGTGGATTTAGGATCAGGATTAACAACGAGTTTGGCGGGAGGCACAAAGGTGTCATTAGAAGCTTGGGTAAGACCAACTAGTTTTTTTGGAACAGGATGTATAATAGGTAATTATTCTACAGGCTCAGCTAACTTGCAATTTTTATTAAGAAGAGGTAACGGCTTTTATGAGTTTTGGGTAGGGAATGGATCTTCTTGGTATCAAACAACATCGGCTGCTACACCAACATTAAATGTTTGGCAACATGTTGCTGCTACTTGGAATGGAACGGTAGCTAGTATTTATGTAAACGGGGTATTATCAGGAACTACTACTCCAGCAATTTCAACACTTGGAAGTGCTGGTAATGTGTGGATAGGAGGTAACGCTGGTGGCGAGAATTTTACTGGAAATATTGATGAAGTAAGAGTTTGGGACGTTGTTCGTACACAATGTGAGATTAATACTTATAAAGATTGTGAAATCCCAACAACGGCAACAGGTTTATTAGCTAATTATCATTTTAATCAAGGTATTGATGCAGGAACTAATACTTCAGTAACAACACTAACAGATGCGGCAGCTACTAATACAGGAACATTAACTAATTTTGCATTATCTGGCGCTACATCAAATTGGGTTGCACCAGGAGGTGTTACATCTGGTTCAGTAACACCAGCTAACTTAGCTATCACAGTAGGAGCAACAGTAACTAACTCTGCAGTTTGTTCAGGTAATTCAACTACTTTAAGTGGTACAGGAGCAAATACATATGTTTGGACAGGCGGAGTAACAAATGCCGTAGCATTTACACC
>PNMI01000010.1 GCA_013823565.1 Sphingobacteriaceae bacterium
TAATGGATTATTTGTTATAGAGTTAATCTCTGTATCTAAAGTAACGGTTATGAATGCATTAGGACAAGTTGTAATTGCTGAAACATTTGAAGCAGGTAAACATACTGTAAACATCAACAATGAATCTACAGGAGTTTATTTTGTAAAAGTGATGACAAACAACAAACAACAAATTATTAAAGTGATTAAAGAGTAATCACTTTAATAATAAACAACATGATAAAATAAAAAGCCCCCAACAATTCTGTTGGGGGCTTTTTTGTTGATTTCGACGACACAAAATAATTACACTCCAAATTGAGTAAAATGATGATTGATCATATATCGTTAATGTAGACAAAATAACTAAAAGCACCGCACCTAGTGTTTTTATTGGCACTGATGAAATCCCTGTCTCCAGAGGAAATCAGGTCAAGTTATAGTTAAGAAATTATTCAACAACCATTCGCATACAAACTTTGGTTGTTTGCCACATAATTTATTTTCTCATTCTGAATAGAATTATTTTAGGGATTAAATACCTAAACTATTATTTATGAAGAAAAAACTATTACCAATCGGAGTGTTTTTACTCGCGGCATCAGTCAATGCCCAAGAAGTAATTTCATCTCAAGGCAATAGTTACAGTAACGCAACGCACACAATAGATTATACTATTGGCGAACCTGTTACTGCAACTGTTTCTAATGGAGTAAATGATTTAACGCAAGGATTTCATCAAACCAACCTAACAATTACTAGCGTTGAAGATTTAGATGCAAATATTTCGGTGAACCTATTTCCAAATCCAACTTCAGAGTTTGTAAATCTAACGGTTGATAAATATGAAGACTTAACACTACGACTTTTTGATGCGACTGGAAAGTTAATAAAAGAGCTTTCTCTAAAACAATCGCTCACAAGTGTTAAGGTATCGGAGTACGCAGATGGAACTTATCTATTAACGCTAACTCATAAAGAAGATAAAAAAATCAAAACCTTTAAAATCATTAAAAATTAAAAAACATGAAAAAAATTATATTTTCGGTAGCAGCTTTTGTTGCATTAACATTTAATGCAATGGCTCAAAGCCCTGAAGCATTTAAATATCAATCAGTAGTTAGAAACGCTTCACAAAACCCAATTCCAAATCAAGCAGTTGGAATGCGATTAACAATTTTACAAGGAAGTGCAACAGGCACTATAGTATATCAAGAAACGTTTACCCCAACAACGAATGCTTATGGATTAGTAAATTTAGAAATTGGAACAGGAACAGTAGTAGGAGCAGGAACTTTTGCAACTATCGATTGGTCAAATGGTCCTTATTTTATTGAAACAGCTTTTGATGCAACTGGAGGAACTTCCTATGTAGTAATGGGAACATCTCAATTATTAAGCGTGCCTTACGCATTATATGCTAAAACTTCAGGAAGTTCTATTCCTGGCCCACAAGGTCCAACAGGCCCACAAGGTCCAACAGGTCCACAAGGTCCAGCAGGAACTAACGGTACAGACGGTGTTGATGGAGCTACTGGTCCACAAGGTCCAATAGGATTAACTGGGGCAACGGGCCCACAAGGCCCACAAGGTCCAGCAGGAACTAATGGTACAAATGGTACAAATGGTGTTGATGGAGCAACAGGTACACAAGGCCCTGCGGGAACTAATGGAAATAATTCCGTTGCTAAAACTACTGTTGAAGCGGCTGGAGCTAATTGTGCAACTGGTGGTGTAAAATTAGAATTTGGGATTGATGCTAATTCAAATGGAGTATTAGATGCTGGTGAAGTGAATGTTGCTTTAACACGTTATGTATGTAATGGTCCACAAGGCCCAACAGGATTAACTGGTGCTACAGGAGCTGCTGGCCCTCAAGGTCCTACTGGACTTACTGGTGCAACAGGAGCAACGGGGGCTACTGGACCTCAAGGTCCAACAGGATTAACTGGTGCAACAGGAGCTGCTGGCCCTCAAGGTCCTACTGGACTTACTGGTGCTACAGGAGCAACGGGTGCTACTGGTCCTCAAGGCCCTACTGGTTTATTAACCGCGGGCGCTGCTGCAGGTAACACTCCTTACTGGAATGGCACTACTTGGATTACAAATAATAGCAATATTTTTAATAATGGGGGCAATATAGGCATTGGTACAACAAATCCAACAACAGCAAAACTGGTAATTTCAGGGGCGCCAGGTTCATCTGGATTAGATTTATCAAGTACAGATCAATACGCTCACATGAGAGTAATTAATAATTCAAATGGGCCCTCTGATAAAGATATGTATATCGGATATGGAAGTGGTACTGTTTCTGCAACACACATGTATGCTAATAATGCTGAGTTGATGACACTAGCAGGCTCAACTGTTCAAGTTGCTGGCCAAATTAAAATTACAGGTGGTTCACCGGGAGCAGGGAAAGTATTAGCTTCTGATGCTGTTGGTTTAGCTACTTGGACAACAATGCCAGCAGGTCCAGCGGGTCCAGCAGGTCCTCAAGGACCAACTGGTGCTACAGGAGCAACGGGAGCTACAGGAGCAACAGGCGCTACTGGTCCAGCAGGTTTATTACCTAATGGAGCAGCCGCAGGTAATACTCCTTATTGGGATGGTACTACTTGGGTTACAAATAGTAGCAATATTTTTAATAATGGAGGAAACGTAGGTATTGGTAACACAAACCCATTTGCACCTTTACAATTTGCAAATACTGTTGCAAATAGAAAATTAGTTTTATATCAAACTACAAATAACGATCATGATTATTTTGGTTTTGGTGTAAATCCAAGTATGTTGAGGTATCAGGTTGATGCTACAACGTCTGCCCACGCATTTTTTGCACGAACATCAGCAACAACATCCAATGAATTAATGAGAATTTCAGGTAATGGAAATGTTGGTATTGGAACATCAGCACCAACAGATAAATTACATATATTAGGAACATCAGGTAATACATTAAGAATTGAAGATGGTAATGAAGCAGCAGGTAAAGTATTAACTTCTGATGCGACAGGTAATGCTAGTTGGCAAAGCCCAGGCTTTAATTGTGCCTTTCATGCTACATTGAGCACTACTGTAGCTGCGACTGGCCCGCAAGAGATAGTGGTGTTTGATACTGAATCGTTTGATTTAGGTGGCAATTATAACCCTGCTACTGGAAAGTTTACGGCCCCTACAACTGGTGTTTATCAGTTTAATGTTGGATCGTATAAAACAGAAGCTGCAAATTCAAGACATGGAATTCAAGTGTATAAAAATGCAGCGTACTATGTTACTATGGAGTATTGGTATAATGGAGCTACTAACAATAACAATGTTAGAAATGGTAGTGTATTAATGCAGCTTAATGCAGGAGACACAGTTGAAATTTGGTTTCAACAAACTTCGGGACCTTCTACTTTTATTGGTGGTGCTAATCCTAATGCTTTTTTCTCAGGATTCAGAGTTCAATAACTTATAATTAGAATCATAAAAAGCCCGAACAAATATTGTTCGGGCTTTTTTTTAAACTACAAAAATTAAACTCCAAACTGAGTAAAATGATGATCAATATGTTTGTAGAACTGTGTACTCCATTCTTTAGCGGTCATAGCACCAAAAGACGTACTTTCTCTGCCTTCAAAATAGTTTGCACCGTGAGCTTCTGTTTGCTTTACGTTATCAATGAATTTTGATTTTTCTTTTTCAAAATCACGCTCATCGGCAATTATAAATTCAGGAGCCGTGTGAGAATTTTTCTTGTAAGGTTTTTCACTCACGACAAGAGGTTTTACTAATAACTTTAAAATAAACTTTTTAAAAAACGAACTCTTGTATGGTATTCTGTTATAAGCCAAATCATACGCTACATTTAAGTGAGCCAACATTTGAGCTGAATTCATTTTACCCCATTGAGGTTTGCTAACGTAAGTGATTTTTTCTAATCGTTTAAATGTTTCTTCTGTTGTTTTTGCGTCAAATACACTTGGTAATGCCATAGTCTTTAATTTATGAGTTTATTAATTAATTGGACGCTGAGTCGGTTACTGAGCTTGTCGAAGTAGTCGAAGCGTCTTTTTTGGATTTAAATATCATATATAATCCAACCAATACAAATGGAATACTTAAAATTTGTCCCATATTAATTGGTAATGCGTTTTCAAAAGATTCTTGATTCTCTTTCATAAATTCCATACAAAAACGGAAACTAAACATTAACACACAAAACAAACCAAACATAAATCCTTTTCCAAAATTGTTGCGTTTGTTTTTCCATAACCAATAAAATAATAGAAATAAAATAACATAAAATATGGCTTCATATAATTGTGTGGGATGGCGCGGCAATTCATCTACTTGATGAAACACAAACGCCCAAGGTATATCAGTTGGCATACCAACAATTTCAGAGTTCATTAAGTTTCCAAAACGAATCATAAAGGATGCAAAGGGAACAACCACAATTAATCGATCAAATAACCACAACCAACTTTCTTTGGTTTTTCGACAATACAACCACATACCAACAATAATTCCAATTCCACCACCGTGACTTGCTAAACCCCCTTCGTATACTTTTAAAATATCTAAAGGATGAGTGGAGTAGTAGGGGAAATCATAAAACAAACAGTGACCCAAACGAGCTCCTATAATGGTAGCTAAAACAATGTATAGTGTTAGTGTATCTAATTGTTTTTCGGTGCGCCCTTCTGCTTTATAAATACGATTCATAAAGAAATGGCAACCAATAAAAGCCATGGCCCAAGATAAGCCATACCAACGTACAGGCCAATCAATACCAGGAATAGTAAAAATTTCGGGACTTGGATTCCAATTTATAAAGAGTGATAGCATATGACAAGTTTAAGTTTTTTATTGATAAATGAGAGGTTAAAAAATGTTTAATTATCTTCCTCTACATCGATTCTAAATTTATGTAAAAAACGATGAACAATGGGACCAAAAATAACAGCCACACTGGTTAAAAAAGCAACACCACTGTATATGGCATATAACGAAGAAAACCATTTGGCTCCATCAGTTTCAGCTCTATCAACTGGACCCATACCCGTTAAAATCATGCTGGCGTTTACCAAACTATCTAACCAAGGGATATTAAAAAAATAATGATAACCAATCACGCCAATCCCTAACGATACTATTAAAAACAAAGTTCCTAAAGCAATGCTCTTAAGGAGTTTGTTATAAAAATGTGATTTATGTGGAAGTTGTTTAGTTGTCATTAATTAATCTAATTTAAAACAACAATATTTAATATCTTCGCCTCGACCTGTAAACAGTGTTTCGTAGTAGGTCTTAATACGAGTTAATTCTTCTCTTCCTTCAGGACAGTTTTTATATAAATCGTTGGTAGAAAACAACAGCGGTAAATTTCTTTCTTTAATCACATCCATCGTATATTCATAAAAAAAAGTACTATCGGTTTTCAAATGAACTAATCCACCAGGTTTTAATATTTTTTTGTATCGGTTCAAAAAGAAATCAGGATTGGTTAAGCGCTTGCGGGCTCTGTTTTTTTGCGGTTGTGGGTCGGGAAAGGTAATCCATATTTCTGATACTTCATTTTCGGCAAAACACTGGTCAATAAAATCAATGCGAGTTCTTAAAAACGCCACATGACTCATGTTATTTTGCATTGCCTTTTTTGCTCCTGTCCAAATACGATTTCCTTTGACATCAACCCCAATAAAATTTTTAGATGTATTATTTTCTGATAAGCCAATGGTGTATTCGCCTTGTCCACAGCCTAATTCCAACACAATAGGATTTTGGTTTTTAAACATGTCTTCATGCCATTTTCCTTTTTTAGCAAACCCGTTGGGGATGTCAAAATGATGAAAAGCAAGCGTATTAGAAAATGTATTTAGTTCGGCAAATTTTTCGAGTTTGTTAGGCATAATGGTAATAAAAGTGGCTAAGGTACAAAATTAGATAATGATTTAATAATGCCATTTTTTGCGTCGAAATTGTTACATTCGTATTCGAATTTATGACTATGAGCTATACTTATAACAAAACAAAGATTGTGGCCACGATGGGTCCATCAACAGAAAACATTGCTGTACTAGAAGAACTATTTAATGCTGGTTTAGATATCTGTAGAATTAACTTTTCTCACGGAGACTACGAACCAATTAAACATGTGATTGATAATATTAGAATTTTAAATAAAAAATTAAATCGCCACGTTGGTATTTTAGGAGATTTACAAGGACCTAAATTACGTATTGGTAAAGTAAAAGATAATGCGGTTGAATTAATAAATGGTCAGGAAATTATTATTACGACTAAAGAAAGTGAAGGAACGGCAGAAAAAATATTCATTACGTATCCTCAATTTCCACAAGATGTGGCGGCTGGAGAATTAGTATTAATTGATGACGGAAAAATTACTTTAAAAGTCATTGAAACGAATCGTAAAGACGAAGTACGTTGTACTATTATTGCGGGTGGAACTTTATCTTCTAAAAAAGGAGTGAACTTACCAAACACAAAAATTTCTTTACCATGTTTAACATTAAAAGATTTACGTGATTTGGATTTTGCTTTAGAAAATGATTTTGAGTGGATTGGTTTATCATTTGTGAGAAGCGTGACAGATATTGTTGAATTAAAAGACATTATTCGCTCAAAGAAAAAGAACGCACGTGTAATTGCTAAAATTGAAAAACCAGAAGCGATTAAAGAGATTGATAAAATCATTGAAGTAACAGATGGTGTGATGGTAGCCCGTGGAGACTTAGGAGTTGAGATGCCAATGGAACAAGTGCCTTTATTACAAAAAATGATTGTAAACAAATGTATTGAAGCGTCTAAGCCTGTTATTATCGCCACACAAATGATGGAGAGCATGATTACAGCATACACTCCAACACGTGCCGAGGTGAACGATGTAGCGAATGCTGTATTAGACGGAGCCGATGCGGTAATGTTAAGTGCGGAAACATCAGTAGGACGTTACCCAGTAAAAGTAATTGAATACATGCGTCGTATTATTACACAAATAGAAAGCGATGATCGTATTTATTATAAAGAACACGAGCCTGAATTAAAAACAGTGACATATATTACTGATAGTATTTGTTATAACGCTAGTGTAATGGCTAAGCAAGCAAATGTATCGGCTATTATTTCGATGACGCATAGTGGTTATACAGCTTTTAAATTAAGTAGTCACCGACCTAAAGCAAACGTGTATATTTTCACAGATAATAAATCGTTATTAAACGCTTTAAGTTTAGTATGGGGCGTACGTGGTTTCTTTTATGATAAATATGAAAGTACTGATCAAACGATTGCAGATTTAAAAGACTATATCAAAGAAGGTGGCTTTGTGAGAGCAGATGATTTAGTCATCAATTTAGCAAGTATGCCAATGAAAGAAAAGGGACGTACCAATATGTTGAAACTGAGTTATATTCAGTAAAAGATAAAAAACAAAAAGGGTAGCAAACGCTACCCTTTTTGTTTAAACTTATTGAGACAATAAAACTTAATAGTATCATATGATACTATCAATCTTTCCTAAAATCATCCATATCTCGTCTATCTTTTTTGGTTGGCCTACCAGCGCCTCTATCTCTTTGCATGTTAGGCATAAAAAACACAGAAGGCATGCGCTCTAGTTTTTCTATTGGTGGAGAATGATCTATATAATTTTCTTTAGCTATTTCATAGCTTTGACGTTTATCAATAATGCCTGTGACTTCAATAATCTTTTTAACGCCTTGAGGAAAGGACATCGTATAACGTTCCCCAATTTTTACAACATGCGCTGCTTTAATAATTTCATCATTTAGCTTTACTTTATTGCCTTTAATAGCAGCACTTGCCAATGAACGTGATTTATACATTCGTATAGCCCATAAATAACTATCTAATCGAACATTTTTTTCCATTATTTATTTTGCTTGTCCAACACTTCTTTTGCTCTAACACTATAAAAACCTTTATTGTTTACAATATACTGTAGTTGTTTGTTGGCTTCGTCGGTTTGTTTTAAGTTTAATAAACATAAAGCTTGATAAAATTCAGATTCTTGGTGAAAGATATTATTAATATTATCAAGATTCTTTTGAAAGAAATTTTTAGCGACAGCATATTTACCTAATTGGTAATAACACATGCCTAAATAAAATTGAGCATTGGCATCATCATGGTTGAAGTCATATAACATCGTTAATTCTTCAATACAATTGGTAATGTTTTTAGAGCTAAAAAAACGCATTGCCTGTTTGATAATTTTATGAGCTAAATAAGAATTTGATTTATGTAAGTAGGCTGTTTCTATATCAGCCTTACTTCCATATTGAGCAGGAACACCCGTGCTGGCATTTAAATCAATGGCATAACTGTTTTTAAAGTAATACATGCGATAGTTTGTCACCTTTAAGTTATGAATAAAAACAACGGGTGCATTTGGTGTAAACTGAAAAACAATATCTTCCTCTTCTTCCTTTTCAGGAAGATTTACATCTAATGGTTTACTTGGGAGTGTTTCTAAAATTTCAGGAGTTTCAACTTCTTCAATATTGTTTGCAATGGTATTGTAATGTTCTATTTCTTTGATTTCAATTTTTGGAAATATGGTGTCGATAGAGGCAATTTTGTTTTCTAATTTATGTTGAGCTTTTTCTTCTTCTAATGATTGATAAACAGAAGGATGGTTTTTGTTTTTTTGAAAAATGACAAAGAAAATGGAAACACCAATTAATAAGCCACATAAAACGCTAATAAAAATAGTATTAAATGAACCAGAACTACCTTTTATTTTTTTATCTATTGATTGATTTAGTTTATCAATATCAGAACTCGACACATTAAATTGCTCAAAAGCCACAGATGACAAGTAACTCAAATCTGTTTCTTGCATATTCTTTTCTAATGAACGCTGTTCTTCTTTAGTTAAGTTATTATAATTTGATATGTCTTTGGGGTTAAGCATTTTTTTTATTTTTTGAAGAATCTTCTAATAGTAATTTTAAATTTCGTTTACCATTTTGGATATAACTTTTTATTTCATTTAGGCTAAAACTAGTTTCGTTGGCAATATCCTGATAGCTTTTGTTTTTTAAATAAAATAACTCCACGCACACTCGTTGATTTTCTTTAAGTTTTGGCAAACAGTCTTTCATTTTTTCTAATAACACATCGTCGCTTATCGTATTTATTTTTTCTTCTTGTTCGTAATCAGGTGTTTCATATTCAAATTCATAATACGACTTGATATTTTTTGATTGTGATTTGTTTTTCCGAATCAACGAAATACAATGATTACGAACCACAAAACTTAACCAGCCTTTAAAATTATCAATCTCTCTATTATTAATATCTAACATTAGCTTTTCAAACAATTGCATGGTGGCATCCTGGGCCTCATCTTTATCTTGTAAATAAAATAAACAGGTACCATACACAACAGACACATGTTTTTTAAATAAATCGGCAAACAACTCTTTATTACCACTTTGCTTATAATGCTTAAGTAGTTCTTCGTCGCTGTTATATTCTTTTTTCTTAAAAAGCCACATATCTGATTAATAGACGCACACATTAAAATATTCCATAAAACTATTTCTTATTAAATTTTTATGGAAAGAGTTATGCTTCACGTCTTAAAGTTAAAGAATGCATTCTGAAAAACAGAAGTTTAACCATTAAAAAATAGAAATTATGAAATAGCCATTAACAGAAATCCAAAAAATCAATCAAAGTCACATGGCGTATACCATATGACCATTAAAAATCAATAAAAAACTGACATATGAAAAATTTAAAACAAACAATACTACTAGGTTTATTATTAATAGGGAGTTTAAGTGTTTTTTCGCAAGGATCTTCTGGTGTATTAAAAGGACAGATATTAAATACCGACAATGAACCTGTTTTTGGTGCAACCATCAAGATTTTACAAGGAGGCGTTTTAATTGGCGGTACGGATACAGACGAAAAAGGAATGTATACTTATAAACCATTAAATGCTGGAAGTTATGACGTATTAATTTCTAGCGTTGAAACTCAAACAAAAAAGGTAACAGATGTAAGAGTAAGTTCTGAAAAAACAACTTATTTAGATGCAACCGTATCTACAAACATGTTAGATGATGTTGAAATTATAGCATACGTTAAGCCGGTAATTGATAAAACCTTTATGGACATTAAAGAAATATCTGCAGAAGAGTTTTTACACATGGCAGTAGATAGAGGGAACATTGTAGATGCAGTTATTAATATCTCTTCTGAAGCTACTCAAGATGCAAACGGAGATTTACATGTAAGAGGAGGAAGAGGAGACGCTACTGCATTTATTGTTGACGGGATGAAATCACCTACTATTAATGGAGTAGCTGCCTTATCAGTTGAAAATGTGGCGATTATTACAGGAGGCATTCCGGCACAATACGGAGACGTAACTAGCGGTGTTATTGTGGTAACAACAAAAGACTACTTTGGTGCCATTCAAAGTAAACGTATGCGTGAAAACTATATCATAGCAAATAAAGACCGAATTAAAAGAGAAAAAGCAGCCCTACAAATGGAAAAGCAACGTAAAAAAGAAATTGAAGAAGAACTACGATTAGAAGAAGAAGCTAAAAAGAACAATGGTTTATAAAATAAAAAAGCCCTAGTATTTACTAGGGCTTTTTAAATAATAAAAACTTAATTTATTTTTTGTAAACCATCACATTAAATACAAACGGTTGAATTTTTTTAATTTGTTCACTACGTTTTAAACCTTTTAAATTTGATTTTTTAGTTACTAAAGCTAAATCTTTTTTCAACGAATCGTTTTCTAATTTATCAATAGTTTGTTTAATAAAGTTAGACTTAATAGCAAAACCAGTTCCTTCGGCAGAGCTTTGTTTTCCACGAATGACACCAATAATATTTCCTTGCTCATCCATTAAAGGACCACCGCTATTTCCTGGGTTTACTGGAATAGAAATTTGGTACATAGTTGTATCATTATTAAATCCAGTCATTGAACTTAAAGCACCTTCACCATAAACCGCATCTCTACGAGGATAACCTAAAGTAAAAATTTTATCTCCAATTTCAGAAGCATTCTCTTTAAATGAGAACGGGAATGCGATATTTTTGATAGCCTCAATATTATCTATTTTATAAATCGCAATATCTAATGATGGCTCACTTGCTACTAATTTCGCAGAGGCTCTATCTAACACACTATTAGTTACAAATACAGAATCTGCATTTTTAACCATGTGGTAGCTAGTAATAAAATATCCTTTATTGTTTAAGGCAAAACCAGTTCCTTCAATATTTGCAGGAGCATAGTTTTTTATGCGTTTGTTTGTTGCCCCAGTAATTCCTTCAATAATTGCGTCTTGAGAATATTTTAATTCAGTAACGTCACGTTTTAAATCAGTAATAGCATTTCCTTGCTGTTTCAATAAATAGCCGCCTGTACTTAAAACAGTAATTGTGCTGATAACAGCAATAACAGCAACAGATGCTGCTACAGCAAATGTTTTACCGTGCTTTTTAATGAAAGTTTCTTCTGGTTTTATAGAAACAATTTTAGCATCACTTCCAAATTCTTGTTTATGAATGGTAGCTAATATTTGTTTTAAATGAGTACGTTGTTCGTGTTGGTTAATGCCTTCAATTAACGTTTTGTGTTTTTCAAAAGCAGTAGCAAATTCTGAATCTGTTTTTAAGCGCGTTTCAAACTCGTGTTTTTCTTCAGTACTTAAAGTTCCAAAAATGTAATTGTCAAATAAATCAGTTGCTCTCATCTCTTGTTTCCCTTTCTATATTCTAGTTTTCAAAAAAATATCGTTTCAATCGTTGTAAACATTTATACTTCTGTGTTTTAGCATTGTCTGAATTCGTATACCCAAATTTTTCAGATATTTCATCCATACTTAACTTATACACGTAGAAGTCTTTTAATAGTGTTTTGCAGGGTTCGCCTAAGTTTTCCATGCAAGCATTCATTTTCTCAATATCCGATTCTTTTTTCAGGTGGTCTGTAATTTCATCGGACACATCTACTACTTCATTTTCCTCGTCTTCTTTAAAACGAGCTAAATGACCACTACCTCTTAATTGCTTTAACCAAAGGCGTTTGGCAATCGAAAAAATAAAGGTTTGTAGTTGGCAATTGAGTTCAAAAGCAGGCTTCTGAACATTTTCATATAAAACAATAATTGTTTCCTGATAAATGTCGGCAGCAGCTTCGCTATTACCACTATTGTTTACAACATATTTAAGAACGAGGTTATAATACTTTTTGTATAAAGCGCGTAACACCGCATCGTTGTTATGCTTGAGCCCTTCAATAAATTCAAGGTCTGTGTACGCTACTTTCGACATAAAGTCTTTGTTTACATTAATACCTAAAGGGGCTAAAGGTAACCTCGTTCGATATGATTTTTTAAGTTAAAACACTGATTTTCAATCAGATAATGTTATTTATTCATTAAAGCTTCTATTTCATCAACTTCTAAAGGGATGTTTTTCATTAAATCATCATTTCCTGTAGGAGTAATTAAAATATTATTCTCTAAACGAATACCCAACCCTTCTTCTGGAATATAAATTCCAGGCTCGCAAGTAAATACCATACCTGCTTGCATTGGTTCTGCAAAAAATCCAACATCATGTACATCTAACCCTAAAAAGTGAGAAGTGCCATGCATGAAATATTTTTTGTAAGCAGGCCAAGCTGGATTTTGATTTTTGACTTCGTCCGTTTTAATTAAGCCTAATTGTAATAATTCTTCAGTCATTAAATCACCAACTGCTTTGTTGTATTTTTCAAAGGTATTACCAACCACTAACATGTTTGTAGCAGCTTTCATGACGCGTAAAACCGCATTATATACTTCTTTTTGACGAGGAGTGTATTTTCCATTTACAGGAATTGCACGAGTCATATCACTAGCATAGTTTGCATATTCGGCAGCTACATCTAATAAAATCACATCACCATCTTTACAGGCTCTGTTGTTTTCTACATAATGTAATACACAGGCGTTAGCCCCACTTGCTACAATTGGTCCGTATGCAAAACCACGACTTCTGTTGCGAACAAACTCATGAATTAATTCAGCTTCAATTTCATATTCCATGACGCCTGGCTTAACGAAGCTTAATAAACGACGGAAACCTTTTTCGGTAATATTACAGGCTTGTTGAATTGCCTCAACTTCTAACGGATGTTTGATGGCACGAATACGGTGCATGATAGGTGCCGAACGTTGAATCGTATGTAAAGGAAATTGTTCTTTAATTTTTTTATTGAAACGCATTTCAGCTGTTTCCATATCAATATAACGACGTGTGTGTTCGTTACTGTTTAAGTAAATATTCTCTGCTTGAAATACAAAGCCTTTAAATATTTTATCAAACTCATGGTACCAGTAAATGTTTTCAATGCCACTTGCTTCTTTAGCTTGTTCTTTAGTAAGCTTAGCACCTTCCCACACAGCAATTAAATCGCTGGTTTCTTTAATAAATAATACTTCTTTGTTTTTTCCGTCTTTTACGTCAGGAAAAATCATTAAGATAGTATCTTCTTGATCAATACCAGATAAATGTAATAAATCACTGTTTTGAACAAAGCCAAAAGATCCATCACCATTAGTTGGCAAAATATCATTACTAACAAATAAAGCGATAGAGTTTGGTTTTAAGTGTTTAATGAAATTTTTACGATTATCGATGAATAGGTCTTTTTTTATGGCAGAATATTTCATAATGTCGATTAATTTTATAAATTTGTTTGTACTAATATACTTTTTTTTTGAATGTCAAGCTACAATATCATAAAAAAATCAGAAACAAAAACAGCTATTATTAGCCTTTGTGATGATGGGATTGTGAGGGTTTTATTTAAGAAAAAAATAGAGATTGGAGTAAACGAAATAAAAGAAAACCACGAGGCGTATAATAAGTTAGTTGAAAACAAAATGTACGCTTTTTTGTTTTGGTCTGAAGATGGCGATGTTGTTTATACGAATGAGGCTGGTAAGTATTCTAAATTGAAGCAAGACACATACCCAAAAATATGCATTGCTGTTTTGGTTAAAACATTAGGCCAAAGGCTACTTACTAATTTTTATTTAAAAATTAGTAAGTCAAAAGTTCCTTTTATGGTCTTTAATAATCTGAAAGATGCTGAGGAGTGGTGTAGAAAAGAATGTCTTAAGTATAAACAAAAAGAAAAACAATTACTCTAAGGTAATGTAAACAGATAAATGGTCGCTATAACCATTATAGTATTTTTCGCCACTGTAAGTTCTGTTTGGTTTTTCCTCTCCAGTCTTCTGATTTTTAAATAACACAAAGTCTTTCTTTAAAATAAATGCGTTTTTAGGATCGAATTTATATCCTTTTTTTGCGCCAATAAAACCTTGCGATACAATAATTTGGTCAAGTACTCTCCATTCTTTATCGTAATAATGTGTGCCTTGTTTAGCAGCATCTAAAGTTTGATAAGCATTATATAAATCACCTTTATCTTTTGGCGAATTGCTAGCTTTTAAAGTGTTTAAAATACTTTTATCTGTTGGATGATCATTAAAATCACCCATGACGATTACTTTTGCTTTTGCGTCTTTTTTTTGTAATTCATTAATTTTATTACGCACTTGTTCGGCAGCAAAAATTCGACGAGGCTCACTTTCTGCTTCTCCCGATCGTCTGCTTGGCCAGTGATTGACAAACACATAAATGATATCGCCATTAGTTGCTTTTAAAGTAGCAAATAAAATGTTGCGTGTTTTATAATCACCTAAAGATGGATTTGTTGCATTTAATTCTTTAAAATCAACCAAAGTAAAAACAGATTTATCATATAATAAACCCACATCTATACTTCTTTCATCAGGACTATCAGTACACAATACACCGTATGATTTTTCTTTTAATTGAGATTTAGAGATTAGTTCTTCTAATACGTCTTTATTTTCTACTTCTACTAAACCCACTAAATTTGGTAAGCCAGGACCTGCAACGGTTGAATCAAGCACTTGAGCAATTTTAGTTAATTTATTCATAAAACGAGTTTCGTCCCATTTCATTGGCGACTCTGGTAAAAACTCATCGTCTTTTTTATTTGGATCATCTTTGGTATCAAAAAAGTTTTCGCAATTATATAATGAGACTGTAATTGGAGATTTTGATTGAGCAAAACTAGTGGTGATGCTTAATAATAAAAGGCTTGAAATGATTAATTTACGCATGTAGCAAATGTAATTAAAAATAATTTGATGGATTAAAGGTATGATTTCAAAAATTAAACCATATTTACATATTGTTATTATTTCTTAAATTAATTGCCATGAAAAAATATTTTACCATAAAAAATATCGCTATCTTTTTAGTATTTCTATTTTTAACCATTCAATCAATTAGAATTGATAAAACAACAGTTCCAGTTAATCCAGAAACAGATTTTATTGCATTAACTTCAGCTAATGCAGAAATTGCAGGAATGTTAAAAACGGCTTGTTACGATTGTCATTCCAATCAACCAACCTATCCTTGGTACACAAATATTGCTCCAGTATCTTGGTGGATTAAGCACCATATTAATGAAGGAAGTCAACATTTAAATTTTTCAATTTGGGGAACTTATAAAGAAAAGCGTAAGAATCATAAATTAGATGAGTGTGTTGAAATGATTGAAGAAGGAGAAATGCCAATGAGTTCTTATACAATTATGCATGGTGAAGCTAAATTAACGGACGCTCAAAAACTACAATTAGTAGAATTTTTTAAAGCTCAAAAAACAGTAATGGCAGAGCCAGCAGAAGAGCAACACTAAAAATCTAACACTAATATTTCAACTCTTCTATTCTGTTCTTGTTCACTTTCGCTTGCTTTGGGAAGCTTAAATAGCATTTCGTGGTCTCCTTTGCCATCAATTTCAATACGCTTTTCATCAATACCTTGAATGGCTAAATAATTTCTAATGGTATTTGCTCGGCCTTTGGTAAAAGCAATAATGCCTTGTTCATCCATCATATCTCTGCCGTTGGAGTGACCAATAATTTTAATTTTCAGACTTTTATTTTTCTTTAAAAGTTTAGCCAAGTTATTCATGGATGGCATTGCTCGTGGTAAATATTGTACAGAGCCGCCAACAAAATTGATAGAGCCAATAGAATATTTATTGCCTTTTTTGAGTTTTGGTAAAACTGTTTTAAGTGCTTTTAATTGGGCGGTATCGGCAAGCGTAATACTTTTAGTAAAACTAAAACTACTATCGTTATAAAAATTTAAATTGTAAGATTGATTTTTTGTAAGAGGTGCAATAAAATCATAGCTACCATCATCTTTAGTTTTTTCAACGAACACTGTATCACCTTTTTGATTTGTTAAAGCTATGTCTGTTTTAATGGCGTTGTTATTGTCATCGGTTACTATTCCTTTAAATAAAACAGGTTGTGCAATTTCAAACTCTATGGTGTGTCCATCACCTTTTTCATAAACATTATCTAATACTAAATAATATACCTCTCCTTTTTTTACAGTTAAACTTTTGCAATAGGCAGGACCAACACCGTATTTTACAAATTCGTTGGTTGATTTATAATTTAATCCTGTTTTGCCATTCAACTCTTCTTTATCTCTGCTAATGCAAGCTCTTACAGGGCTTATTGTATTTTTCTGCAAGCTATCACAAAAATTATTTTTCGCAGACTTAAATATCATAAAATCATAATCATCATTTGCTTTGGTTGGAACAACATGCATGGTTAATTCACCAGTTACATTTATGATAAGTTTATACCAAGCGGAATTATGTTCTTTTTCGAATGCATAAGTTGTCTTTTGTTTGACAGGACTAATTTCTTTTAGTTCTCCATTTCCTTTAGGAGCAATGGTTTTACCGTAAATAGTTTTGCTATTAATAGGAATGACTTTCGCCTGACTACAATCACAAAAAACAGTATCCAGTTTTTTGGTTTGAGAAAATAATTGTACAGATAAAAATAGTAGTAGGATTAGACGCATAATATCATAATGCAGTATAGGATTAAAAGTAACAAAAAACCCTCAGCAATTTTACTGAGGGTTTTTATTTTTATGTTTAGAGGGATTATAATCCTAATAATACTTCTTCAGGAACTTTACCACCAAATAACATGCGGCTTGGGTTCTCTAACATTTCTTTTACTTTCACTAAGAAACCAACAGACTCTCTTCCGTCAATAATTCTATGATCGTAGCTTAATGCAATATACATCATTGGACGAATGACTACTTGTCCGTTAACCGCCATTGGACGCTCAACTACATTGTGCATTCCTAAAATAGCACTTTGTGGAGGATTGATAATTGGAGTACTCATCATACTACCAAATACACCACCATTAGTAATAGTGAATGTTCCGCCTTCCATATCTGCAATGGTTAATTTTCCATCACGTGCTTTAACCGCTAAATCTTTAATTCCTTTTTCAATATCAGCAATACTCATTAACTCTGCATTGCGCAATACCGGAACCATTAATCCTTTTGGGGCGCTTACGGCAATACCAATATCACAATATTTATTGTACACTAATTCTTCACCATCAATCATTCCGTTTACTGCTGGGTAATGAAATAACGCTTCGGTTACTGCCTTTGTAAAGAAACTCATGAAACCAACATTCGTTCCATAAACCTCTTTAAATTTATCTTTGTATTTTGCTCTAATCGCATAAATCTCGCTCATGTCAACTTCGTTGAAAGTGGTTAACATCGCTGTTTCGTTTTTAACGGCTACTAAACGCTTAGCCACTGTTTTACGTAAAGACGTCATTTTTGCTCTGTCTTTTTCTCTACCACCTTGCCAGCTGTTGCTTAATACTTTTGCAGCAGTTGGTAAACCATTTGATAAAGCAGCTAATACATCTTGTTTAGTAATACGGCCATCTCTGCCAGTACCACTCATTTGTCCGGCTTGAATATTATTTTCAGCCATTATTTTAGCAGCAGCAATACTTGGTGTGCCAGTTGCATAGCTAGTTGTTTGAGAAGAGTTAGTAGTTGTTGGAGTTGCAACAATTGGCTCTGCTTTTTTAACTTCAGCTTTTGGAGCTTCTACAGCAGCTTTTGCTTCTGGTTTAAAAGAGGTATCAATTTTTACAACCACTTGACCAACTTTAACAGTGTCGCCTTCAGCAGCTAATACTTCAATTTTACCAGACTCTTCAGCATTTAATGTTAAGGTTGCTTTATCAGAATCTACTTCTGCTAAAACCTCATCTTTTTCAACGATATCACCTGTGTTTTTTACCCAACGAGCAATAACTACTTCCGTGATTGATTCGCCTGGACTTGGTACTTTTAATTCTACAATTGCCATAAAAATATTTTAATTATTTATAAATGTTTGAATGATTATTTTACTAATACTTTAGAAAAAATGTTGGTCATAATTTCTTCGTTCTCTGCATTGTGACGTTTTGAGAAACCTGTTGCGGGACTAGCCGCAGCACTTCTACCGAAATATTTTAAATTTAAAGAACGCAAGTTGTTGTCAACAAATCTCCAAGGACCCATGTTTTCAGGCTCTTCCTGAACAAATAAAAAGTCTTTAGCTTTATTGTATTTTTTTAAGATGGCGTCCACTTGTTTTTGAGGGAAAGGATATAATTGCTCTAAACGAATAAAAGCAATATCATCAGTGCCTTCTTTTTCTCTACGCTCAATTAAATCATAATAAACTTTACCAGAGCAGAAAGCCACACGTGTTACTTTTTTAGCATCAATGGTATCATCTAATACTTCTTGGAAATTTGCTTTAGTAAAGTCGGTTAATTTACTTACACAGCTTGGGTAACGTAATAATTTTTTAGGAGTAAAACATACTAACGGTTTACGGAAATCACGTTTCAACTGACGACGAATCACATGGAATTGTTGAGCCGGAGTTGTTGCATTAATGATTTGCATATTGTTTTCAGCACATGCTTGTAAGAAACGTTCCATACGAGCACTTGAATGCTCTGGCCCTTGTCCTTCATAACCATGAGGTAATAATACTACTAAGCCATTCATACGACGCCATTTGTATTCGGCAGAAGTTAAATATTGGTCAATAATAATTTGAGCACCGTTGAAGAAATCTCCAAATTGTGCTTCCCAAATAGTTAATGTGTTTGGCGCCGCAAAAGCATAACCATATTCAAAACCTAAAACACCATATTCACTTAATAAAGAGTTATAGATTTCTAGTTTTACTTTAGCGTCAATGTTATTTAAAGGAGTGTATTCTTCTTCACTATCTTCCACTTTAACTACCGCATGACGGTGAGAGAAAGTACCACGCTCCACATCTTGACCGCTAAAACGAACAGGATGCCCTTCTTTCATCAATGTAGCGTATGCTAATAATTCTCCCATAGCCCAATCATAATTGTCGTTAGCAATCATGTTCTTTCTATCGTCAAATAATTTTTGAATTTTGTTAAAGAATTTTTTGTCTTTAGGAAGGTCGGTAGATTTTTTAGCAACCTCTAAAAATAATTTCTCATCCACAGCTGTTTTAGGAGAGCTATCAAAATCTGATGCTCCGGCCATTTTAACACCTTTCCAATTTCCTTCTAAGAAAGAAGTAATTTTAGCTTTTTCTGTTTTTTTCGCTTCATCTAAATTGGCATCTAATTCAGCTTTAAAAGCAGTTTCCATTGTTTTAGCTTCATTTGCTAATTCAGGACTCTCTACCTTTAGTTTTTCAACATAAATATCTTTTGGATTAGCATGAGCAGCAATTGCTTTGTATAATAATGGTTGAGTGAAACGAGGCTCATCACCTTCGTTATGACCATATTTACGGTAACATAACACGTCAATAAATACATCCTTGTGGAAGGTTTGACGGAACTCCATTGCTAATTTTGAAATGAAACATAAAGCCTCTACATCATCTCCATTTACGTGAAACACAGGACTTAATACAACTTTAGCAACATCTGTACAATAAGTAGATGAACGAGCATCTAAGAAGTTAGTGGTGAAACCAACTTGATTATTAATCACAAAATGAACAGTTCCACCTGTTTTATAACCATCTAATTGGCTCATTTGAACCAATTCATACACTAAACCTTGACCAGCAATAGCACCATCACCGTGTAAAATAACAGGACATGCTTTTGAATTATCGCCATTATGACGGCTATCAATTTTTGAACGAACAATACCTTGAACAACTGCAGCAGATGTTTCTAAGTGAGATGGATTAGGTGTTAAACTAATGTGAACATTTTTACCATCATCACTTAATTGATCAGATGAATAACCCATGTGGTATTTTACATCACCATCAAATAAAGAATCTTCACTTGGTCTTCCTTCAAACTCAGTAAATACATCTTTATAAGTTTTGTTCATAATATTCGTTAACACATTTAAGCGTCCACGGTGAGCCATGCCAATTACGTAATCTTGAATACCTAAATTTACACCATGCTCCATTAATGTATTCATTGCTGGAATAACAGCCTCGCCTCCTTCTAAAGAGAAACGTTTTTGGCCAACGAATTTTGTATGTAAATAGTTTTCGAAAACAACTGCTTGAGTTAATTTTTTAAGAATTACTTTTTTTTCTGTTACCGAAAATGAAGGCGTATTCTTGTTTTTTTCCATGCGCTCTTGTAACCACTTCAATACTTTTGGTTCACGCATGTATAAATATTCTACACCAATACTTTGGCAGTAGGTACACTCTAAGTGAGCAATAATATCTTTTAATTTGGCTGCGCCAATTCCAATTTCGCTACCAGCTTGGAAAACTGTTTCTAAATCTTTATCAGATAAACCAAAGTTTTCAAGAGCTAAAGTTGGTTCATAGGTACGACGTTGACGAACAGGATTTGTTTTAGTAAACAAGTGTCCGCGTTGGCGGTAACCGTTTATTAAACCAATCACTTTAAATTCTTTAGTTACATTTTCAGGAATAGCGCCGCCATCCGATTCGTAGGAAGTACGGGCAAATTCGAAGCCTTTAAAGAAATCGCGCCATGATGCGTCAACAGAATTTGGGTCTTGGGAATATTGCAAAAATAAACTCTCAATAGCGTTTACATCGCTTGTGCCAACATAGGAAAATTTGTCCATTTTAATTTTCGTTAAAAAACAGCGCTAATTTAAGGATTTTAATGGAAAAATGGGTACTTTTATACCGTGAAACACATATTATTTTTAATATTCATTTTATCTCCTTTTTTGGGATTATTTTCTCAAGAAAATCCAAATAGCAACGCTATTCAAACATCCTTAAAAGTAAGAGCCTTACAAGAAAAAAAGGAAGAGTATCATAAGCGAACAAACGGAGAAAGTGACGGTTACCGTGTAAAAATTCATTTTGGTTCAGATAAAAGTAAAGCCAAAGAAGTTCAAGCAAAATTTTCTTCTCAATACAACGATGTGCCTACTTATGAAGAGTATCAGCAACCTAATTTTGTAATTATGGTTGGGGATTATAAAACTAAGCTAGAAGCTTACGAGCTATTAAAGAAAATTAAAGAAGATTATCCTTATGCTTTTATTGTAAAAAGCAGGGTTAGACCCACTAAACTGTAGTTTTATACAGAAGTCTACTCCCGTTTTAAAAAATACATTATTTTTACGCACCCAAACTAGAAATAATGAAAACAATCGATAGCCTTAATTTTCAAAACAAACGCGCTTTAATTCGTGTAGATTTTAACGTTCCATTAAATGATGCTTTTGAAGTAACAGATGATACTCGTATTAGAGCAGCAGCACCAACTATTAAACAAATTTTAGAAAAAGGAGGAAGCGTTATTTTAATGTCGCATTTAGGTCGTCCAAAAGACACTTCGGCTGGCTCAGCGACCTTAGCCAATGAGAAATATTCTTTAAAACATATTGTGAGCACCGTTAGTAAGTTAACTGGCGCTGAGGTTATGTTTGCAGATGATTGCATTGGCACAGATGCCTTTGCAAAATCAGCAGCTTTAAAACCAGGACAAGTGTTGTTACTAGAAAATTTACGTTTTTATAAAGAAGAAGAAAAAGGAGATGTTGCTTTTGCTGAAAAATTAAGCAAACACGGTGATATTTATGTAAATGATGCTTTTGGAACCGCTCACCGTGCGCACGCATCAACAGCAGTGATTGCGCAATTTTTTGCAGCAGATGCTAAATGTTTTGGTTATGTGATGGCAGGTGAAGTGGCGAGCATTGATAAAGTAATTAATGGAGCAGAAGCACCGTTTACAGCTATTGTTGGCGGGGCAAAAGTGAGCGATAAAATTTTGATTATTGAGCAATTAATGGGTAAAGCCAATAATATTTTAATTGGTGGTGGTATGGCATTTACGTTTGTTAAAGCTATGGGAGGAACCATTGGAAAATCGTTGTGTGAGGATGATAAATTAGAATTAGCTAAAGAATTATTAGAGAAAGCAAAAGCAAAAGGGGTGAGCTTATATATTCCTACAGATGCTGTGATTGCTGATAATTTTGCGAATGATGCAAACATTAAAGAAAGTGATATTAATTCAATTCCTGATGGTTGGATGGGATTAGATATTAGTAATGGAACTATAAAAACATATAGTGAAGTGATTAAGAATTCAAAAACGATTTTATGGAATGGACCAATGGGAGTTTTTGAAATGAGTAGTTTTGAAAATGGCACTAAACAAGTAGCTTTAGCTATTGCAGAAGCAACTAAATTAGGGGCATTTTCGTTAATTGGAGGCGGAGATAGTGTGGCGGCTATTAACAAATATAATTTAGCTAGCCAAGTGAGTTATGTGAGTACGGGTGGTGGTGCATTGTTAGAATACATTGAACAAGGAAGTTTACCCGGCGTAAGAGCTGTTGAGGCCTAAAGAATTGTCGTCAATAGCAATGCCGCTCATATTATAAAAAAATGTATATTTGAACCTTAACAAAAACAAAACAAATGGAATTATACTTAGATTCAGCAAACCTTAAAGAAATTGAAGAAGGTTTTAAATTAGGATTCTTAAATGGTCTTACTACTACTCCTACCTTCATGCAAAAAGAAGGTATTACAGATATCGATGGAACGATTGTAAAATTAAGCAAAATGGTTCCTGTACTTCAAATTGAAGCATTAGGAAATTCAGCTGAAGAAGTTTTAGCAGAAGCGGAACGCCAATTAGCCTTAGGATTAGACCCAAAGAAAACAGTATTTAAAATTCCCGTTTCATTAGAAGGCGTTAGAGCTTGTAAAATGTTACGCGATAAAGGCTATTTAGTAAACGTACACTTAGTGTATACCTTACAACAAGCTTATATGGCTATGCAAGCGGGCGCAACGTATGTTTGTCCATTAGTTGGTCGTTTACAAGATCAAGGACATGATGCTTTAGCATTGGTACAACAATGTGTAGATGCAGTTGACTTATATGATTACGATACTAAAATCATGTTTTCATCAGTGCGTAATGCAGAACACGTGCGTAACGCTATTAATATTGGTGTTCACACTATTACCGTTCCGTTAAAAATTATCAAACAATTAACGGAGAATAACTTCACTACTTTAGGTACTGACCAGTTTATACAAGATACGCGTTTAATGATGGTAAAAGTGAAAGAAGCTATTAAAGCAACTAATCCTTTAGTATCAGAAAACACTTCGGTAACAGATGCAATCGTTAAAATGACAGAATTTGGTTTTGGTGCAGTTACTGTTACTAAAGCTGATGGAAGTATTAAAGGTGTATTTACAGATGGTAGCTTACGTAAATTAATTGGAGAAAAAGGAAGAGATATTTTAACGAAAAACTTATCTGATTTAGAATATAGAGAACCAATTACAATTGATGCTAATGTTTTATTAAACGATGCAAATTCTTTATTTAAGAAAACTAACGTTGATACTATTGTTGTGACTGATGGTGGTAAACCGGTTGGTATGTTAGATATTCAAGATATGAAAGGATAAAAATTCACATTAAAATTTAAAACCTGTCAATTTTGGCAGGTTTTTTTTTGGAATAAAATTACGCTTATGAGGATTTTAGCAAAAAAAGTTTAACTTTAATATTATGGCAAACAAATCACAGTTAATTGATGATATAGGGGAACTTCCGTTTTTTTTATTTTATCAGGGAGATTATACTCTATCTCCTACATTAAGTATAATTAATGTTGTGGAAAAACATTTTGAGCCAATAGTAAAAAAAACAAGCTTAAAAAAACTAGTCTATTTATTAATAGAGTCTCTTCAAAATATTGAGAGATATAGTGCTCATGTTGCATCGTCCGAAGATTTTTCTCTTATCTATTGTGACGGAAAGTCTTTTTATATCATTACTCAAAATACTATTTATAATGATAAGGTAAATGACCTATCAAACAGACTACAAACAATCTCTAATAAAAGTCAGGAAGAACTAGACGAAACATATATTCAGGTTCTTTCATCTGAAACAAAAACAGAAAAAGGCGCTGGATTAGGATTGATTGATATAGCCAGAAAAAGCAAAAACAGTTTATATTACTCCTTTGATAAAGTCTCTGACACGTATTCAACATTTAACATGGGCTTTTCTATTCCTATGGATAAAAGCATGGACGCGATTACCATTGATAATACTAAAGCAGAATTAATTGTAAAAGAATTTAAAGAGAATTTCAAGGGAAATAAAAGTTCATTAATTTATGGAGGAGATTTTTCAACGACGTTTATAAAATCACTTTTAGATCTTTTAAAAACAGCTAAGGTAAATGAGTTAAATAGTAAAAACAGGAAAACACATCATTTACTAATTGAAATGATTCAAAACGTTAAAAAACACGGCTTTGAAATTGAAAACAAGAGTCGTGGACAATTATTTTTAGAATGGAAAGATGATGGATTGCACATTACAACCTATAATTTAATTGAAGAGGAACAAAGTAATCGCTTAATTAAAAAAGTTGAATTATTAAACGAGGCAGACGAGGAAAGCCTAAAAATTATTAGTAAAAATAATTTACAGGATTTAACCCAACAAGGGGGTTTAGGATTAATAGATGTAGCGACATTAATTTTCCCAAGAAAAATTGGGATTAACACAATTAAAAAAAGTATCTTAGTTTCAGAATTGATGTTATCCATTCAAGTGAATTATGAATAAAAATCCACACATAATAGAAGCAACAGAAGATACTCCATTAGTTGTTCTTGAAAAAAAGGATGGCGTCAATAGTATTCTAATTCAAGGTGTTTCTATGCCCGAAAATTTATTTGATTTTTATACTCCTTTATTCGAAACCGTTTTTAATTTCTTTGAGACGGATAGTATCACAAATATGGAGATTAACGTTGAGTATATGAATTCTATGTCTAATAAGCAGATTTTGAAGCTAATCAAAACGGTTTATGAAAAAGCCCCTTCTGTTAAGGTTATATGGAAATACTCAAAAGAAGATGATTTAATTAAATTAAAGGGACAAGAAATTCAAAGCGTGTTTCCTGAAATTAATATTCTATTGACAGAATATTAAATTTTAAATCCAAGCACAAGAACATCATCTGTTTGTTCTTTAGTTCCTTTCCAGGTGTTAAACTCTGTTTCCAAAACAGACTCAGAATTAGAAAAATTAGAAGAGGAGGAAACCTTTCTTAATAATTCATCCATTCGTTTTAAATTATATTTTTCAACGTTTTCGGTTTTTCCACCAAACTGATCGCAGTATCCATCGCTCAATAAGTAAAAACAATCTCCTTTTTTTATCGGAACAGATTGATCTGCTAAATCTTTTTCGTTGATTGAAAGACCAATTGTTTTTGCAGTAACTTTGTGGTGAATGATGGTGTTGTTTGTAATTTGATATAAACCATTGGTAATGCCCGAAAACAAAAGATCGTTAGAGCCATCTTTAATACTGATAATCGTAATATCAATACCATACTCTACTTGTTTATCATTTGAAAAAGCAGATACAATCATTTGATTTAATTCATATAAAATTTTGCTCGGCAATACATTGCCCTGAACATTTACAATGTTTTCTAAAATACTATGTCCCAAAATTGAGAGCAGTGCTCCAGGAACTCCATGCCCTGTACAATCAGCAACTGCTATAATTTTATGATTATTAACATGACTAAACCAATAAAAATCTCCAGATAAATAGTCTTTTGGTTGGTTAAAAATAAAAGAGATTGGAAACAAGTTATTTAATGAAGATTTATCTTTAAAAAAACTAGACTGAACAATTGAGGCGTAGCGAATACTGCTTAAAAGTCGTGCATTTATTTTGCTAATGTTTTTGTTTTTTTCGGCTAATATTAAATTGTGTTTCTTTCTTGTATTTAAAAAATTTAATAGAAGTAGGATAGATATGATGGCAAAAACACAAAATAAGCCTAGATAAATAATTTTTTTTCTTGAAGCACTAATTTCGTTTTGTTGAGTTTTTATGAGTAACTCTTTAACTTGTATTTGATTTTCGGCATTTTTGATTTGAGATAATAATAACTCATAATGTTCACTCTCAGGATTAATCAGAGATAATGATTTTTTTGCCTCCTCTATTTGGTTTTTAATTTCATCAATTGACATTAAAGAATCTTGTAGAAGAAAATTTAAAGACGTCTGTATAGCTTTACCAAGCTTAATAGCGGCAGTATCTGCTTTTAAAACCACTGAAGCAGAGGAGTGTTTTAGATTATCAGCTTCGTTGTTTTTTTTGAAAGAGTTTAAAGCTGGAATTGAGGCAAGTTTTGCAAGGTTTTTTTTGGATGAATTATTAATTGTAACAGATTTTTCAATTAATATTTTATTAGATTGTTGAACATCCGCACTAGATTTTTTTTGAATACTTGTATTAATAACATACTTAAGCGTTCCTCCGTCACTAACCGTTAGCTCTCCTAGATTATTGAATGAGTTGTCGCCTTTTTTTAAAATAAATGACGTGCCTAGATAGTTTGTTTTTTCGCCAGCATCTTCATAGTTAATAGTAAGTTGAACAGAAGAATAGCCTTCGCTGGTAATTTCAACAACATATTTATTTGGCTTTGGTAAAACAAACGAAAACGAACCTGTAATATCAGAATAGATATTAAATGAATTATTTTCATTTTTAATACTAAGCTTTGCACCGCCAATTGGCCCCTCAAAACTAACATTTTTACTAGCCTTTTTTATAAGCAAAACTCGTTCGCCTAAAAACCCATATATGTTTCCCGAAAAAGTAACCTGTTGAGAAAAAACAACGAGATTAAAAAAAGTAAAAACTGCAAAACATAAAATCTTTAAACGCATAAATATTTAATATTTAACTAAATTACATTAATGCCTTAGTTTATGCAAATAAATACTGAGGCGATGTATTTATAATTGTCGCAATAGTAATGGGTACAAAATCTCAAATTTAGCTTCAAAAATCTAATACTTTATTTATCTTTATTCTTTAATTAAAAATTTATATGTCACATCTCACACAACTATTTACTGAAATCGGAGGTCAATTTATAACACCAGAGGCAGAGTTAATGGAAAAGTTAAAACACGTCAAAGCTTTTGTGTTTGATTGGGATGGTGTATTTACTGATGGTAGTAAAGATCATTTATTACAAAGTCATTTCAATGAAGTAGATAGTATGGGAACAAACTTGTTGAGGTTTTCATACTTTTTAAATCATAAAACAATTCCAACTACTGCTATTATATCAGGTGAAAAAAATAGTGCTGCTTTTACTTTTGTGGATAGAGAACGTTTTCATGCCTCATATTCAAAGTTTGCTAATAAACTAGACGCTACTAAACACTTGTGCGAAACTTACGGCTTACATGTAAACGAAATATGTTATGTGTTTGATGACGTATTAGATTTGAGCTTAGCAGAAGTATGTGGCTTGAGAATTTTTATTTCTCGCAACGCCAATCCATTATTTAATGAGTATGTGATTCGTCATTTTTTAGCAGATTATGTAACTGGTGCTTCAAGTGGAAACGGAGCCGTGCGAGAAGCTTGTGAATTACTAATTGGACTAAACGGCAATTTTAATGAAGTGATTACAGAACGTAAAAACTTTTCTGACATCTATTCTAAATATTTAGCAATGCGTAAGGCTACTACGCCTACTTATTACACTTCGCAGGATGGGGCAGTGGTTGAGGTTACAGGCTAGTTTTTATATCTTTTTCCAAAATACAAATTGAAACCAGTATTTAAGACAAACTGTTGAGGATAACTAAAATGTAAATCTTTTAATTCATTTTTTGGTCCATTGTTTATATAAATACCTGGTTGAATAAAGAATCCTACCATTCTATATCTGTATTTATATGTTAGCATGTAATCAAAACAAGCAACAGTTAAATTGTCATTTATATAGACATCCTTTCTGTTAAATGTAGAAGAGGTATTATCAGGAGAAGAGTAATCTATAGAATAATTGAACCAATTATAGTCAATATTGCTAGTTCTAAACGTAAATGATAATTGATGCCCTTTTTTAAAATGTTGGTATAAACTAACCTGAGAATAGTATTTCTTAAACGAATTATCAACTGTAAATCCCATATAATGCTCATCCTCTAAATGCTTAGTTTTATCCCAATATTTTCTTTCGCCTATGCCATAACCAGCAAAAACATCAAAACTAAAATTTTTGAATAAAAAATTATTTTTATAGTAGCCAAATGCAATATCTACATTATTACCTTTATCAGAATAGTGGATATTATGTATAATTCCAAAAGATTTTAAAGGACTAACTGCTGCTTGAAGTTCATAATGTTTAATTCCTCCAGCGATATTGATTTGATACTTATTGGTACTATCAAAATTAGGTGTGTTCACAAGAGTAGGAATATACAAAGCATGTGTTGCGCATGATGTTAAAACAACAGAAAAAAGAATAAATAAATATTTCAATGTTCTTAGCATTTCTTACACTAAGATAGTAAAATATTTTATTTTTTATACTTCAACGCCCACTCTTTTGCAAAATAAGTTAAGATGACAGAAGCTCCTGCGCGTTTCATACTTAATAAAATCTCATCACGCACTCTGTCTCCATCAATCCAACCTTTGGCTGCGGCTGCTTTTACCATGGCGTATTCGCCACTCACATTGTAGGCTGCAATTGGTAAATCAAAATTAGTGTTGAGGTCTTTGATAATATCTAAATAAGATAAAGCAGGCTTTACCATTAAAAAATCCGCCCCTTCTTCTAAATCTAATTGTGCTTCAATTAATGCTTCCTTGCTATTAGCAGGATTCATTTGATAGGTTTTTTTATCTCCAAATTTTGGAGCGCTATCCAAGGCATCTCTAAATGGTCCATAAAATGCACTCGCATATTTAGCGGTATAACTCATGATAGATACATCTTCGTGCCCCGCATCATCTAGTGCCTCGCGAATAAACCCAACACGACCATCCATCATATCACTTGGTCCTATGATGTCAATACCGCAATCAGCCTGTGCAACCGCCATTTTAGCCAAAATATCTAACGTTTTATCATTTATTATTTTTCCATTCTCAACTAAGCCATCATGTCCGTCGCTGCTGTATGGATCCATGGCCACATCCGTCATAATACACGCTTCAGGAAATTTCTTTTTTATAAGAGCTAATGTTTTTAAATACAAGCCGTTTTTGTTAGTGCTTTCTGTCGCAAATTTATCTTTGTATTTATCAGTTAAACTAGGAAACACATCAAAGGTGGTAATTCCTAATTTTAAACATTGCTCAATTTCTTTTAGCATCAAATCAGGACTTAATCTAAAAATCCCTGGCATTGATTTTACTTCTGATTTTTTATTCTTCCCATCAATTAAAAATAAAGGAAAAATAAAATCATTCACCGTTACATGATTTTCTTGAATCAAGTTTCTAATAGCTTCTGATTTTCTGTTTCTACGTGGACGATGAGTAATCATGGTGTTTATATTAATGATTTATACTAATTCTATAGATGGCGATTGATATTTGCTAGCTCCTTTGTACATTAAATACATGCTAATAGCCATAAAAATATGACTTAAATCGGCATGATTAAACCAGATAGAGAATGCTAATTTAAATACATGACAAAGAACAGCAACAACTGCCATACCAACACCATATATCATAAACAAGCTGAGTTGTGATTTCGTTTTTTTGTAGTGAATGTTTTCTAAAATAGTGACGATTAATACTAAGCCAAAAGCAGAGTGTACTTCAACTACCACAAACGACCAAAATACAAATACAGAAACAAAGGCTGTTACAACTTCAACACAACATAATATGAGTAAGCTTTTAAAAGCAGATTCTCCAATGCTTTTACGAACATGATATAGAGCAGCAAATTGAGCAAATGAAGTTCCAAAAATACCTGTAACCCAGCCATATATTTTGGCGTCTACACCAAAGTAATATAAAAAAGCGTGACCAATTAATGCAGCAACCAATGTAGAAGCTCCAGTTAATAAAAAGAACCAGCGGTAAAGAGTTAATCCTTTATCATCCGAAATGTTTTTTGTTTTAAAAAACGCAAAAAAACAAACACCGATAAATAATAAATCAGTAAGCGTTGTAATAGGCTCATCTATTCTTAAATCGCCAATGTGTATGGTTGGATTTTGAAAGGGTGTCATGTAGTTATTTCTTTTAACACAGAGTTAAGGAGTTTTGGAGTTCATGGAGTTCTTTTTGTTTTGAAAATGGCTACCACCATTTCTCTGAGAACTCTTCTTCTCTGTTTCTCTGTGTTGAATAATTTTATAATGTATGTAATATAGCTCTGTATAAACCTAAATCATCAAACGAATAAGGTTTAGTAATTTGCTCGGCTTTTACTTTTGCTTTTAATAATGATTTTTCTGTTGCTTCTCCCATCGCAATTACTTTTTGATGCGGATGAATTTTATTTTTTTCTAAATAAGACTCTGCATTACTAGGACTTGTAAATACTAAGATGTCTGTTGTTTCAGCTACTTCGTGTGGTACTTTTAAAGCTGCATAAATTGGTAAGTCAATACAGTTTTGTTGTTTTGGAAATTGCCATTGAATAGTGCGCATACTTTCACGAGCCACTGGAAAAACCACCTTGCCTAAACCAACTCGTGCCGAAAACTGTTTCCCTACTAATTTTGTATCCGTACTTTGTCCAATAAAATCAGCGCGCAAGCCTAATTCACGAATAGCTTGCGAAGTAGATTTACCGATGCATCCAATTTTAGTATTTCCAATATCAGGTTTTTGCATAAAGAAAAACTCTACGGCATGTTTGCTACTAAAAAACAACCAATCGCTTTTAGGTAATTCCTTAATCGTTAGTTTCTTTAAATCAATTAAACTTTTGCACTCTACATTAAATCCTAAATTAGTTAACCATCTATTTAAGTTATTGCTTTCGTGTGCTTCGCGAGAAATAAAAATTGATTTCGAACTGATACGTTGTAAATGTTCAACTATTTTTTCTGGTAAATCTTCAGTATTGGTGGTTTCATAATACAGTTGTTTTACTTGTGTGTTCCAAGCATCAGCTGCCGAAACCCAAACCTTAAATAATTTTCGGTCTTGGTCGTTCATCTCTGTGTCACAAAAAACACCTAAGGGTAATTGGCAGCCACCATCTAATAAATTTAATACTCGGCGTTCGATGTTGATGTTAATCATCACATCATAATCACACACGGCATCAAATACATCACTTAATTTATAATCGTCTTCACGTATTTGCCAAGCTAATACGCCTTGTGCAGGAGCTGGAACAAACTCAGAAGTTTCTAATTGCTCTACAGTAAAATCAGATAAATCTAATTCTAAACGTTCTAAACCAGCAGCTGCTAATATGATCGCATCATATTGACCTTCTTTTAATTTTTTAATTCGAGTAGGAACATTACCACGTAAATCAGTAATTTCCACATCTGGTCTGAATGATAATAATTGTGATTTTCTTCTGGCAGAAGAAGTGCCCACTTTAGCCCTTTCTTTTAAATTAAATTTTTTGGTGGTGTCTTCTGCTTCATCGCGCATAATTAACCAATCAGCAGGGTTTTCGCGAGAGGAAACGCCTGCAATAATTAATCCATCTGGATTTTCGGTTGGTAAATCTTTGTGCGAATGAACGGCAACATCAATGGTTTTATTTAATAAGGCTTCTTCTAATTCTTTAGTAAAAAACCCTTTTCCTTCTAATTTATCAAAACTAGTGTTCCATTGTTGAGAGGTATCACCTTTTGTTTCGATAATTTTTATCTCCACTTCGTGACCTTGTTTTTCTAATAAATCTTTTGTGAAATTAGCTTGCCAAAGTGCTAAATCGCTACCGCGTGTGCCAATGATAATCATAGTATTGTAATAAAATTAGAGGCTACAAGATAAGTTATTTTTTTGTCAGTTCGAGCGGAGTCAAGAACTTTTTTACTTAGTAATAAATTACAAATCTTCTTCTAAAAACACTTTCTTAGCTGTTTTAATTGCCAAAGCATTGTATTTCTTTTCCATGTAGCTCAATACCTTGTCAAGTACTTCTTTTCCTTGTGGATCAAGAGTATTCATTTCTTTAGCAAACACTTCGTTTAAGGCTGTTTCTTTAATGTATTTAATTTGTTTAGGAATTTCTCCAAAAGCTAATTCAATTCTACGTTCTTGAAACAATTGCTTAAACTCTTCAACTTTATTATTGATAATGGCTTTGCAAGCTTCAATTTCTCCTTCACGTTTCAATAAATTATCAGCAGCTTGTTTTTTTAAGGATTCAATATCAATGTAGTGAACATCGTTCGACTCAATTACTTTTGCATCAATATCTGCAGGTATAGCTAAATCTATAATTACTTTCTTAGAAGTATCGTTTCCTATTAATGATTTGTAAATATCATTCGTAACAACAGCCCCTTGAGCTCCAGTACACGAAATCAATACATCAAAACCTTCTTTAAAATCGCTGATATGAGCTAACTCACGAGCCTTACCGTTTAATTGCTTCGCTAATTTTTCGGCATTTTCTAATGTTCTATTAAATACCGTGAAGTTAGCGTATTGATGCTTTTTCAAATACTTAGCCATATTAGCATTAGTTTCTCCAGCGCCAACAAAAACAATACGAGCGTTATTTTTAATACCTAAACTACGTAACTGACGGTAAGCCAAAGACACAATAGAAACTGGGTTTTTAGCAATGTCCGTATCGGTATAAACTTGTTTCGCCGTTTCAATAGTTTGCTTAATGGCTAAACGAATGGTATCACCTGTTAAACCTAATAAATTGCAAAATTCATAGGCTTTACGTACTTGGGTAATGATTTCTCTTTCGCCAACGACTAAAGAGTCTAATGATGCAGATACTTCAAACAAATGTGTTAAAGCGTTTTCTCCTTCGTAAGTAATAGTTTTGTCTATTAAAGCTGTTAAATCTTCCTTAGTTAAACGAGAGTTAACAGAATAAAATAAATCCGATAAAAACTCTGGAGTAATTTCGCGCTCTGTGTTTACCACAAATTCAACGCGATTGCAAGTACTTAAGAACATTAATTCTTTTAAATCCATTCTGATTTTTAAACCACCTAAATAATCTTGTTGGTGATTTTCATCTAAATGTAATTTCCCTATCAACTCTAAAGGAGCTGATTTATGTGTAAGTGAAATTATCTTAAAAGCGTTCATAAATTCCGTATGCAAAGGTCGGGAACTCTTGACTTTCCTGTGTCATCGTATTGTCATAGAGTGGAATTTAAACTAATTCTAAATAAGAAATTAACCCATTTTGGCTTGTATTTAGTTAATCTTTTATGTTACTTAGGGTGTAAAATCTCATGTCATGCAAATCTCAAGCCTTGAACAGTACCAAAGTGAGTACAAAACATCAGTAGAAAACCCAGAGCTTTTTTGGGAAAATATAGCCAACGAATTTACTTGGAAACAAAAATGGACCAAAACTTTAGAGTGGAATTTTGATAGTCCAGATGTAAAATGGTTTATTAATGGAAAGTTTAATATTACGGAAAACGCTATAGATAGACATCTTTCAACAAAAGCAAACCAAACCGCTTTTATCTGGGAACCTAATGCTGTTGATGGAACACATCGTGTCATTACCTATCAAAATTTACATGACGAAGTGTGCAAAGTGGCAAATACTTTAAAATCTTTAGGAGTAAAAAAAGGAGATAGGGTTTGTATTTACATGCCAATGATACCAGAAACCGTTTTTGCGATGTTAGCTTGTGCACGCATTGGAGCTGTGCATTCGGTAGTGTTTGCTGGCTTTTCGTCATCAGCCTTAGCCGGCAGAATACAGGACAGTGATTGTAAAGTTGTATTAACAACCGATGGCGCTTATCGCGGAGTAAAAGACATTCCCATTAAAGCAGTGGTTGACGAAGCCTTAGAAACTTGTCAATGTGTTGAGAAAGTATTAGTTTATAAACATACAGGCACAGAAATTTCTTTAACAGAAAGAGATGTGATTTGGCAAGATATTGTTCCTAACGCTTCAAGTACTTGTGCTGTCGAATTAATGGATGCAGAAGACACGCTCTTTATTTTATACACTTCTGGTTCTACAGGCAAACCTAAAGGAGTAGTGCATACGTGTGGTGGTTATATGGTGTATACCTGTTATACATTTCAAAATGTGTTTCAAATGGATTTGAATGCAGGCTCAAAAGATTTGTTTTGGTGCACAGCAGATGTGGGTTGGATTACAGGACATTCGTACATTGCATACGGACCATTATTAGCAGGGGCAAGTTCAGTGATTTTTGAAGGCGTGCCTACATTTCCGGATGCTGGACGTTTTTGGCAAGTGATTGATAAATATAAAGTAACTCATTTTTATACTGCTCCAACAGCGATTAGAGCTTTAGAAGCAGCAGGATTAGATTTTGTGAACCCATACAAATTAGATTCGTTAAAAGTATTGGGAAGTGTTGGAGAGCCCATTAACGAAGAAGCTTGGAATTGGTACAATAAAAACATTGGAAAAGAGAAATGCCCTATTGTAGATACGTGGTGGCAAACCGAAACAGGCGGTATTTTAATTTCGTCTTTAGCAGGAGTAACACCAGTTAAACCTAGTTTTGCAACTTTGCCAATGCCGGGGATTCAACCATTATTAGTGGATGAAAAAGGAAATGAAATTTTGGGAAATAATGTAGAAGGAAATTTATGTATTAAATTTCCTTGGCCATCCATGATTCGCACCACATATGGAGATCATGATCGTTGCAAGAAAGAATATTTCTCTACTTATCCGGGATTATATTTTACAGGCGATGGTTGCCGTAGAGATGAAAATGGATTTTATAGAATAACAGGTCGCGTAGACGATGTGATGAATATTTCGGGGCACCGTATTGGAACAGCAGAAGTTGAAAGTGCCATTAATATGCATGCGGATGTAGTTGAAAGTGCCGTTGTTGGTTACCCACATGACATTAAAGGACAAGGTATTTATGCCTATGTGATAGCGCCTTCAACCACTAAAAATCACGATAATTTACGTAAGGAAATTATTGCTGAGGTCAATAAAATTATTGGCCCAATTGCAAAGCCCGATAAAATCCAAATCGTAAGTGGTTTACCAAAAACACGTAGTGGAAAAATTATGCGTCGTATCTTACGTAAGGTTGCCGAAGGAGATGTCAGTAATTTAGGAGACACTTCTACATTACTGGACCCGGCAGTTGTTGATGAGATTGTAAAAGGAAAATTATAAGATGAAATTAATATTTATAGGAATTATTTTTACAACAGTAATTTTCACAAAGACTGAAAACATAAAAGTATATGTGTGTGGAGAAAGTAAAATTTATCACCCAACTAAAGATCATTCCGCTTTGGGTAGGTGTAAACATTCAATATTTGAGATGACAGAAAAAGAAGCGATAAAGCAAGGTAAAAAAGAATGTAAATGTAAATCATAAAAAACCCCCGAAAATTTCTTCGGGGGTTGTTTTGTTGATATATGTTTTAATGATTAATTAAAAGCATTAAATCCAGTAACATCCATACCTGTAATTAATAAATGGATATCATGAGTTCCTTCGTAAGTAATTACTGATTCTAAGTTCATCATGTGGCGCATAATTGGATACTCACCAGTAATACCCATGCCACCATGTATTTGACGAGCCTCACGAGCAATTTGTAAAGCCATGTTTACATTGTTACGCTTAGCCATAGAGATTTGAGCAGGAGTTGCACGGTTCTCGTTTTTTAACTGACCTAAACGGAAGGTTAATAATTGAGCTTTTGTAATTTCTGTAATCATCTCCGCTAATTTTTTTTGTGTTAATTGGAAAGCGCCAATTGGTTTACCAAATTGGATACGCTCTTTACTGTAACGTAATGCGCTATCATAACAATCCATAGCCGCACCAATTACACCCCAAGCAATACCAAAACGTGCAGAGTTTAAGCAACCTAAAGGTCCTTTTAATCCTTTTACATTTGGCAATAAATTTTCTTTAGGAACTTTTACATTATCAAATACTAACTCACCAGTAGCACTTGCACGTAAACTCCATTTTCCATGAGTTTCAGGAGTTGTAAATCCTTCATATCCTCTTTCAACAATTAAACCTCTTACTTCACCCGCTTCATCTTTTGCCCAAACTACAGCAATGTCAGCAAATGGAGAATTACTAATCCACATTTTAGCACCGTTTAATAAGTAGTGATCACCTTTATCTTTAAAGTTAGTAATCATACCATTTGGGTTACTTCCATGATCTGGCTCTGTTAAGCCAAAGCATCCCATTAAATCACCTGTAGCTAATTTTGGTAAATATTTTTTCTTTTGTTCTTCACTACCATATGCATAAATAGGATACATCACTAATGAACTTTGAACTGATGCAGTAGAACGTAAACCACTATCGCCACGCTCTAATTCTTGCATAATAATTCCGTATGATATTTGGTCTAAGCCTGGTCCACCATATTCTGTTGGAATATATGGTCCAAAAGCACCAATCTCTGCTAATCCTTTAATCCATTGTTTAGGAAACGTTGTTGTTTGACAAGCTTCTTCCACGATTGGAGTTACTTCTTTTTTTACCCATGCGCGGGCAGTATCACGAATTAATTTGTGTTCATCACTTAATAATTCGTCCATTAAATAATAATCGTGTGCTTGAAAGTTATCTGTAGCCATTTTAAATTTTTTTAAGGTGTGTAATATTACAAAAATCCTATTGAACCCACAAAAGAAAAGGGGTTGTTTATTGGGTTCTTGTCTAAAAACAAAAAAGCCCCACAAATGTTGTAGGGCTTTAAAATATATCTAATATTTATTAGTGATGAGCCTGTTCTTCAGCCTTTACTGGAGTAGCAACGTGTGCTGTATCAGCTTTTACTGTAGTGTCAGCAACAGCAGTATGTTCTTCAACAACAGCATCGTGAGCCTCTTCAGCATGTTCTGTTCCGTGTGCTGCTATAGCCCCATGTTCACCATGTTTTGATTCACAAGAAGCTTCACATTTTTCTTCATCTTCACAACAGCCATGTTTTTTATCACATGTGCTAACTGCTAATAAAATAATTAAGATTGTAACTAATCCTAAAATTAATGGTGTACGAAATGCAACTGGTTTTGCTTCGTTAGAATGATTGTCGTGATCGTGATGAGAACTCATAATAATGTTTTTATTGGTTATTTATATTTTTGGCCTGCCTGTCGGCAGACAGGGTAAAAATAATTGAATTATTTATTAATCAAAACTATTGTATCGAAATTTTTATGGATTGTTTACCTTCTAAATTAGACAAATTCAAAATATAGAGACCTTTTGCTAATAAATTAAGGTCTAGTATATGCTTATTTTCGATTTCTGTATTATGCATTAACTCTTTAGAAAGTACGATTTTGCCCTGTAAATCCATTATTTCCGCTTTAATAGTACCATTATCTTTGTTTGTTATTACAGTTATTTGATTGGTTGTGGGATTTGGAAAAACGGAGATGGCTAAGTTTTTTGTTTCTTCTTTTACCCCAACCAAATTGATGTAGTTATCTCTATATCTTGCTTGATTAGGATTAAAAGTAGTTCCAGTTAATGTTCCAGAAACTTCAAAATACGGAATGTGTTCTCCTGTAGTTAACCATTGATAACTTCTCACATAATTTGGGAAACCAAAAGCAAAAGGCTGAATGCCAATAATAGGAAGATTTATAGTTCCTTTAAGTGTATCAATAGAATATTGAGTGGTTACAACTCTTAAACAACTAACGGTGCCATGAGGAGTAGCAATTGTTCCCCAACCATCAACTTCGGTAATGCGGTGACCTTGTTTGATGTATTGAAAAGGAATTAAAGTATTTGAAACGGTTGAAAATCGGAATGTACTAGAATCTCTATCTGTATAATTTAAAGGGAAAAAGTATAATTCATCCTCATTGGTATAGAAATTAGGAAGCGGAATTCCATTCATTTTTAAACCTAATCCTTCTGTTATAAATTTTGTAGAAGATTTGCTGTAAAAACTGTACACATCTGTTATGCTAATAGATGGAATACCTGTAATAGGGATGTTTGGAATTGGAACGGTATCCAATGTTTTTTCGCCATAAGCTGTAAAACCAAAAACAACCGAATACGGAGTGTTAGGACCTGAAACAAAATCTCTACGACCTTGAGATGTAGGGCGTAAGGTGTCGAAATTCCATGAATAGTTTGCACCAGTTGTAGTGTAATCTCCAACGGAACTTAAACGCGCATTACTGTATCTAATAGTATCTCCACTAATAGGCATATCAGAAACACTAATACTAATTTGTGATAATAATGAAAGGGTAAAAAAATTAATAAATAGAATGAGTAAATTTTTTTTCATAGGTGTAGTAATTAATTTGTAAGCATAAATATACAAATTTTTTATTACCAACTTCCGCCCGAACCGCCACCACCGCCAGAACCACCTCCAAATCCACCAAAAGACGAGCCGCCGCCGCTTCCACCTCCAAATCCACCAAAAGAAGATCTTCCACCGTAATACGTCATGCCGCCACCGCCACCACCTTTGGGTGATTTAATCATGATAAATACAATAATAATCACAATAATCAGGAATAGAATTGGATGCTCACTAATCCAGTTTTTTAAATCAACCTTTTTCGGATTTGTTTTTTCATTGTATTCTCCTTTAGCCGCTTGCATTAATGCTTGGCAGCCAGCTTCCAATCCTTTAAAAAATTCTTGGTTTTGAAAGTAGGGAACAATTTGATTTTCTCTTATGTGTTTGGTTTGTATATCTGTAATGGCTCCTTCTAAGCCATAACCAACAGAAATAAAGATTCTTCTGTCTCCCGAATTACCTGTAGGTTTAATTAAAACAACAACGCCATTATTTTTATCTTTTTGCCCAACTCCCCATTTATTAAGTATTTCAACCGCAAAAGAGGCATCATCCATGCCATTTAAATCATCAACAATTACAATACAAATTTGATTAGAGGTTTCTAAACTAAAATTTTGTAATTGTTGTTCAAGCTGCTGTTCTTCTTGAGCGGAAATAAAATTTGGAAACTCTTTGGATAAATTGTTTACTAATCTTGCAGGGCTAGGTCTATCGGGAACTTGCGAAAAAGATAATGAAGCAAAAAAGCTAACAAAAAAGGTAAGTATCCAAGCTGTTTTTTTCAACTAATAAGAAATTTCGTTAGACAGTTCATTTTTATCGTCAGTTTCAATAGGAAAGTGCAGTTTTAGTTTTTCACCGCACATTTCTACTGATTTTTCAAGACCCGTCATTAAATCATTTTGTTTAAAATAACTAATAGCGCAATCGGTAATGCTTTTCCAAAACTCATCAGATACTTTTCGATGAATTCCTTCATCCCCCCATACAGCAAAAGCTTTAGAGTCTACTGCTAAAAAAAACAAAATGGCATTTCTGTCTTTTGTTTCATGCATTTTTAGTTCTTCAAACTTTTTTTTGCAAGCCTCTATAACATCTCCAGGACATATTTTTTCAATATGCACACGAATCTCTCCCGAAGTTTTTAATTCGGCCATTTGAATGGCTTTTATTAAACGAGCTTCGTCAGACTTTGATACAAGAGGTTTTTTAGAAAACATATACGCGGAGGATTAAAACTCAACTTTTGGAGCATTTTCAGATCCTGCAGACTCTTTAAAGGCTGATTTTTTAGGGAATGTTTCGCTGTTTAAAAACATGCTGTTAAAAAAGCCACGAATATGAGAATTGTACTCTTTTACAGCGCCATTGTAATTTTGACGTGCAACTGCAATTCTGTTTTCAGTTCCTTCTAATTGAGTTTGAAGATCGCTAAAGTTTTGAGTGGAACGAATTTGTGGATAAGCTTCAAACGCTAAGTTGATGGCTGTATTGATTTTTTTGCCCATTAAATCCATATCTTCAGGTGTTTTTGCATTAACAATACCTGCACGCGCTTCAGTTACTTGAGTTAAAATCCCTTTTTCGTTTGCAGCAGCTCCTTTAACAGTTGCTACTAATTGAGGAATTAAATCTGCTCTACGTTGGTAGGTTGCGCCTACATCTCCCCATTTTTCATCTACATTTTCTTGTAAATTTACAGCAGTGTTATATGAACTTCTGTACATCATAAATACAATAAGAGCTAATCCAGCGATAACTCCTAAAACAATTAATCCTTTTTTCATTATAGTTTATTTTTTGAATTACAAATTTACAGTTAATTTAAACTGTCTTTAACAAAAATAGGTTAAAAACACTTAAAATCAACATTAATCATTAAACATTATCTTGCTTAGAACTTAAAATAATAATACGTTTTAAGCGTTTATTGGCTTAGGGTATATCTAACTGTAAAAATAATTACCTTAGAAGCTGCTATTTTTTGAAAATCAAAACAACATATTTTATCTGCTTTATTTTGCTAATGGTTTTAAAAACAGTAGCACAAGAACGTTATTATTTAACTGTTGTAAATACAGATAGCGTGTCTGTTTTTAAGAAAATAAATTACAAAAAACAGTTCAATAATAGGGATTTGATTTATAAGGAAACAAACAAGATTTATGTTTCATTAATTAACGAAGGGTTTATTTCGGCTAGTGTGGATAGTATTAAAAATGATAGCCTTAATTACACATCATTTATCAGCGCAGGAAAAAAATACACATGGGTAAATTTAAGGTATGATAAAAAAGACCAAGCGGTTATCAGTAAATTAGGCTATGGCGAACGTTTTTTTTCAAACAGACCATTTAATTTTTCTGAACTATCAAAGTTCATGGAAAAAATAATTACGTATTATGAAAATAATGGGTATCCATTTGCTTTAGCAAAATTAGATAGTTTACAGTTTGAAAATTCATCGGTACAAGCCAAATTGTTAGTTGAGAGAAATGTGTTTATTAAGTTAGATAGTTTGGTGACAGAGGGAACAGGAAAAGTAAGCCAAAAATTTTTGTTGAGGTATTTAGGCATAAAACACGGAATGCCATACAATCTTCAGACTTTTTCGTTAGTGTCAAAAAAGATAAGACAACTACCTTTTGTTACCGAAAAAAAGGCTCCAATTATGCAATTGACCGATAAACAAAATAAATTGTTTTTGTTTTTGGAGAAAAAAAACGCCTCACAATTTGATGGTATAGTTGGTATTTTGCCTGGCGACAATGGTAAAACTGTATTTACAGGAGATTTAAAAATCAAACTCGTTAATTCTATTTTGAAAAGTGGAGAAACCTTTGATATCAATTGGAGAAGATTACAAACACAAACACAGGATTTAAAGGCGAGTATAATTTATCCATATATCGCAGGGCTTCCTGTGGGAGCAGATTATAACATTAAGATTTATAAAAAAGACACTACTTTTTTAGATGTCAATAATGCCTTAGGATTGAACTATTATTTTAGTGGCCTAAACTTTATAAAGGTTTTTTATAAGCAACGAAATGCCAATTTAATTTCTACATCTGGATTATCTACAATTACCGTTTTGCCCGAATATGCGGATGTGAATACCAAAGCGTACGGGTTAGGATTATTTTTCGAAAATTTGGATTATAGATTTAATCCTAAAAAAGGAATAGGCGTTAATTTGCAAGGTTCGGTAGGAAGCAGAGAAATCCGAAAAAATCCGAAGGTAAATGATTTAGCATATTCAAATATTACATTAAAAACCTCTCAATACCAATTGGAAGGTTCGGCAGTAGGCTTTATCAATATTTTCAAAAACCATGTAGTTAAGCTATCATCGCAGTTTGGAAGTGTATTTGGAAACACCATTTACAAAAACGAATTATTTAGAATAGGAGGATTGAGAACCTTGAGAGGTTTTGATGAGGAAAGTATTTATGCATCAACTTATGTGATTCCAACTCTTGAATATCGATTTTTATTTGAAAAAAACTCCAATTTATTTGTTTTTGGCGAAGGGGCTTGGTATGAAAACAGCAATGTGTCAGGTTATACCAACGATACGCCAATAAGTGTTGGAGCTGGGATAAATTTTGAAACTAAAGCGGGCATTTTTAATTTAAGCTACGCCATTGGTAAACAATATGGCAATAGTTTTGATTTGAGAATTGGGAAAATTCACGCTGGTTTAACGGCATTATTTTAGATAAAAAGCTGTTTTTTGTCTCTTTTTTTAGTTAAACTTGTCTTGATAATTAAGTGAAGACATTTTACTACATCATATTAGCATTAATTTTAAATGCGTCAGTAGGTTTTTCTCAAAAAATGAACCTACAAAAATTTTCCGTTAAAGAAGGTTTAATACAATCCACTGTTAAGCAAATTGAGCAAGACGATTATGGAAACTTGTGGCTAGCTACAAATTATGGATTATCAAAATTCAACGGAAAAACATTCGATAATTTTACAACCACTAATGGATTGCCCTCAAATGAAATTTCGAGTTTGTTATTTACAAACGAGGCGCTTTTTATTGGAACCAAAAAAGGCTTCTGTTCTTATTCAGGAAATAAAGTAGAAACCAACCCCATTTATCAAAAAATTAGTGGTAATGTTAAAAAGATTCTAGAGCGCAAAGGTATATTACATATTATTACATCAAAAGGCTATTATTTATTGGATATTACCAAACAAAACTACACGGTTGACTCTATTGCAATTCCAAACATAATTTCACAAGGCCCAACAGATGCAGCGTTTGATGAAAACGGAAATATTTGGATTTCTACAAATAGACAAGGATTGTTTTTTATAGAAAAAACGATTTCTACTAAAATTCCAAAATTTGTTTTAATTCAAAATTCAGTGGCTTCAACTACTATTAATAAAAAACTAGTTCGTATAGCAAATTTTAATTCAGAAAATTTATTTAAAGGAGAATCTATTTATTCTATTGAATTTGATAAAAACAATAATTTGCTGGTAAGTGATTGGGGCAATGGTTTAGCAGAAATCAAATTTGACTTTATTAATAACACAGGGTTTAATGCAAATTATTTTGCTTTTGATTCTATAATACCAGGAGTAGATATGATACATCGATTTGTTAACATACAAAAAGATGAAGAGGGTAATATTTATTTAGCTACCGACGGCTTTGGTTTTTTGAAAGTATCAATAGATAAAAACACGAACGAAAATGATTATTCAAAAACAAATATTAGTTGGTTAAGTAATGGACAAGGTTTTTTTGGAAGTAATCCTTTATGTTTTAAACAAGATAAATTTCAAAATTTATGGGTAGGTACTTTGTATGATGGGTTAGTTGCTGTTAATAATAAGAGCTCTTTGAGCTACAATCAAAAATCTGGTTTAGAAGAAGAAAAAATAATTAGCATTTATAAATCATCGGATAGCTGTATTTGGTCTGGAACATATGGAGGAGGAGCTTTTAGATTTAAGAATAAAAAATTTACCCGTTGTTTTTGGGAACAAGGAATAAGTGAATCGATTATCAAAAGCATCGTAGAAGATTCGCATGGAAACATTTTATTAGGAACGTCTGGCGGCGGTGTAAGTATTATTTCGAAAGAAAACACACAAAAACAATTACAGGTCAGCAAAGTAATTTCCGAACTTAATAATTTGTCTTCTAATTATGTATCTTATTTATATCGAGCTTCTAATGGGGCAATTTGGGTTGGATATCAATCTAGTTCAAAAATCGACAGGATTATTTTAAACAAAGATTTTTCTTTTACTATTACCTCATTTCCAATAACCAATCTATCTAATTTTAATGTTTCGTGTTTATTAGAAGACGACAATCAAAATATTTGGATTACATCTAACGAAGGCGTTTGGAAGTTAACTCCAAAAACAGGATACGTTGATAATGAGTTTACGATATTCAAAAACATTCAAACCATTGCTAAAGATTGGAATGGAAATATGTGGCTTGGGAGTTCAGATGTAGGTGCAATTATTTTAAAAAATAAATTAAGAGTAAGCTATTTTGCTAATGGTCAAGCAAACAGTTTCGAGAAAATTGCAACTAAGGATGGAATTAGTAGTAATTGTATTAACACCATTTTAATAAATAATGATGCTGTTTGGTTTATTTCAAACAACGGAATTAATGAGTTAAAAATAGATGCTTACTTAAATAAAATTAAAGAAATCAAGGCCTACAATAAAGGTCAAGGATTTGCATCATACGATAATAAGCCTAATACCTCTGTGTTTGATGACAATATGTTTATCTGGATTGGTTCAGTGGATGGTTTAACACAATACCAAAACATTAATGAAGGTGATAAAAATATAGAACAAACACATGCGGCCGTTTTTATTAATAATATTTTAATTGAAAATAAAATCATTGATTGGACAGATGCATCCTTGTTTTCATCAGGAGATTATTCATCTATAAGTTTTGATGGATTTTATAATTGGTATAAAATGCCAAAAGATTTAAAATTAGATTATACGCATAACAGTATTCAGTTTATTTTAAACACCGATAATATTGCTGAGCAAAAGCACATGAATTACAGCTATAAATTAATTGGGTATGATAAAGATTGGATTCAGTTGTTTAGCTCCAACGAAATAACCTACCGTAATTTGCCAGATGGTGATTATAGCTTAGTGATTAAAGCTTCATTGAGTAATGATTTTTCTTCAGCCAAAGAATACACTTACCATTTTAGTGTAACTCCTCCTTTTTGGAAAACAACAATGTTTTATGTGTTCATGTTTTTAGTTTCAGCAACGTTATTATATTTCTTTGTAATCAACAGAGAGAAACGACTTAAGCGCGAAAAATTAAAACTAGAATTAGAAGTTAAAGCACGTACTTCTGAGATTGAAAATAAAAAGAAAGAGATTGAATTACAAAATGTATTAATTCAAGGTATTAATAATGACTTAACAGATAGTATTAAATATGCTAAACGTATACAACAAACTATTTTACCAAACATTAAAATATTGAAAAACTATTTTTCTGATAGTTTTGTGTTTTATAAACCGCGTAATATTGTTAGTGGAGATTATTATTGGATAAAAGAATTAAACGGATTGGTTTATGTAGCTGTGGTTGACTGCACAGGACACGGAGTTCCTGGAGCGTTTATGTCCCTCATTTCTAGTAGCATCTTAAATGAATCGATAGACAAAAACATAAGTCATTATAGCCCAGCAAAAATGTTAGAGTTTTTGCGAAGAGAAATTAATATTAGATTAAGTCAAAACACTTCAGATCAAATTAATGATGGATTAGATATTTCTTTAATCTGTTATAATAAAGAAAAAAGCACCATTGAATATGTAAATGCTAACAGACCTTTGTATATTATTTCAAACGATGAGTTAATTACATTAACATCAGAAAATGTAAATATTGGTGGTTATGCTGATTTTGATAGTGTTATCCCAACCAAAACAATATCTATTAAAAAAGGTGATTTATTGTTTTTGTTTACAGATGGAATTACCGATCAGTTTGGAGGAGACAGAAATAAAAAATATAATCCAGCCCGTTTACGTCAGTTTTTATTAATGAACAATCATCTCGCTCTTCCTGAATTGAAAGAAAGATTAGTGAAAGAAATTGCAGAATGGCAAGGTTCGTACGAACAAACAGATGATATTTTACTAATAGGATTAAAAGTATAACTCTTTTTTATTACATTTAATATGTGATAAATTTTAAATCAATTCCCTTTTTTAAAATTTTATTTCCCTATTGCATAGGGATTTTTTTCGCATTACAAATTGGTGTTTTTTCAAACATTCATCTTTTAAGTTTAGGTTCCTTTGCATTATTAATTGTTGCTTTTTTATTCCAAAAATTTTATAAACCTGTTTTGTTTTTCAAAAAGACTTTATATATAATTTCTGCAAATGTTTTTTTGTTTATACTGGCATTTGAATCTTGCTTCTTATATAATGATAAAAACTATCCAAATCATTATTCGCATTACATAATACCTCACTCACAATCTTTTATTGCAACTATTGATGAGGTTCCTGTTATTTCGAATAAATTTATTAAGCTTTTGGTTAAAGTAAATGTTGTTGAAGCGGAAAACACATGGCACTATGCAGAAGGCAGAACGCTTGTTTATGTAAAACAAGATTCAACACTTCTCTTAAATGTAGGTAATAAATTATATATCAATTCTAAATTCAGTTATTTAAACGAACCTAAAAACCCTAATGAATTTAATTACAAAACATTTTTAGAAAGCAAAAACATATTTCATACCGTGTTTGCGGAAAGTAAAAACATTAACACTATTTCAAATAACAACAACTTTTATCTTTCTCAAATAGGCATATATATTAAATCTCAATTGGTTTCTATACTTCGTGATAGTGAATTGTCTCAAGAAGCGTTTTCTATTTGTTCGGCTTTATTAGTTGGTTATGATGATGAAATTGATACGGAGGTGATGCAAAGTTTTTCTCATTCGGGAACGTTGCATATTTTGTCTGTCTCAGGCATGCATACAGGAGTACTATATGCTGTTTTAATTTTTTTATTTACTCTAATAGACAAATACGATAAGTACAAGAAAACAAAGTTTGCTTTTGTGATGCTTGGCTTGTGGTTATTTGTTTTAGTCACAGGACTATCTCCATCTATATTAAGAGCGGCTTTGATGTTGAGTTTAGTGTTAGTTGGGAAAATCTTTTACAAGCATGGGAATTCTTACAATACACTTTTATTATCAGCATTTTTGTTGTTACTCTATAATCCGTATTTAATTAAAGACGTTGGGTTTTTATTAAGTTATTGTGCGGTTTTTGGAATCATGTATTTATATCCTATCCTTCAGAAAATATATATTTTCGAGAATAAAATACTTCAAACAACATGGTCGGGAGTTCTAATGTCTGTTTCAGCTACTGTATTTACTTTACCTATTTCATTATACTTCTTTCATCAATTTCCAATTTGGTTTGTGTTTTCCAATATGATTATCATACCGATTAGTTTTTTGATAATGGGAGCAGCGGCTTTGTTCTTATTGCTTTATAAAGTAGTTTTTATTAATAGTGTGTTGGTTTATATTATTAATACTTCAACCAGTATTATGTTGTGGTTTGCTCAATTAACTGACAATCCAAAATATGGATTTATTGATTTTATTTCTTTTTCGAAAACAGATTTTTGTTTAATGACAGGTATAATTATTCTATGTTTAATGATATTATCAACCAAAAGCTATAAGCAAGTATTAGCATTATGTTTATTGCTTATTTCGTGGCTTTCTTTTTCAATTGTTAATAGTTACAATGACTCAAAACAAAAAGAGTTAATGGTGTTTTATATAAAACACCAATCGGCTTTTGCTTTGCGAGTTGGTCATAGTGTTTATGGAAATTTTAACACGCTTCAACAGAAAGATTTTGAAAGATATGTAAAGCCTTATTTATTAAATCATACTGATTTGAAAATGGTAAATGTTGATACAGATGCTTTTAAGGTAGATTCAACAGTAATTTTAAAATCCAGTTCGTACTCTAATATAGAGCAACTAAAACCAAACTATGTTTTAGTTAGCAACGATGTTCCAATAGAACTCACAACTAATTATAAAACTAAGCCTGTTATTATTGCCGATTGCAGTAACAGTTATAAATTTGTAAAGAAATTAAAGAAGCAATGCGTTCAATTAGACATTCCGTTTTATTCGGTAAAAGAAAGCGGCGCATTTTGTGTAAATTTATAATATTATGAAACTTAGAATAGGCGATAAGGTTCGTTTTTTGAACGAAGTAGGTGAAGGAACAATCACACGATTTAAAGACAAAGAAACTGTTTTTGTGGAGATGGCTGATGGTTTCGAAATTCCTTATTTGTGTAAACATTTGGTGCCGATTCATACAGAATTAATTTTAAATCCAGAGGTAGAAAATATAGAAATGGAATTAGAAACGATTCTATCGGATTCTATTTATTTTATTATTGAGCCCGACCATGAAATGCCTGCTTTGGTAAGTGATTATAAATTTTATTTATTTAATTCATCATCATACAATGTTTTGTTTTCGTACTCAGTAAAAGATGATGAATATTTTCAAACACTAAAACATGGTGAATTAGGAGCGTATCAAAAAGTATTTTTAAAACAAGTAAAGAAAAACTTTTTTAAAGAATATGCTTACCATAAAATAGAATGTTTGTTTTATAAAAACATGCACTATAAATCTCAAATCCCTTTAGCAGAGATTTTATATATTAATGATAAAATCATGTCACAGTCAACATTAATACAACATAACGAATTTAAGTTTCCTGTGTATGCGTATATTCTAAAAGAAAACTTCCTTGACAAAGAAGTGGTTGAAAAGACTATTACGATGGAAGATTTAACGCGTTTAAAAGCAATTAAAGAATTCAAACAGCCTCAAAAAACGTCAGTCGCGAAACAACGTATTAAAGATTTAACCAAAGAGATTGATTTACATATTGAAGAGTTAGTAGATTCTCACAGTGGATTAACGAATCACGAAATTTTATCCATTCAGCTTGAGCGTTTTGAAAAAGAATTACAATATTGTTTAAGTAATGGAATTAAAAAATTGATTGTGATTCATGGTGTAGGAAATGGGAAACTCAAACAGGAAATCGCAGCGATTTTAAAAACAATAGATGATATCGAATATTATGATGCTTCCTATAAAGATTATGGTTATGGAGCTACAGAAGTGAGAATATATTAAAAACAAAAGAGCCTTGTAATTTTTACAAGGCTCTTTTAATAGTTAGAAAAAAGCTTCTTATTTAATCACTCCCAATTCTTTTCCCACTTTTTCAAAAGCTGCTAAAGCTTTATCTAAATGCGCTTTGGTGTGAGCAGCTGATAATTGCACACGAATACGTGCTTGTCCTTTTGGCACAACAGGGAAGAAGAATCCAATCACATAAATACCTTCTTGTAATAATTTATCGGCAAATACTTGAGACAGTTTAGCATCGTATAACATTACTGGAACAATGGCAGAATCTCCTTCTTTAAATTCTAAGCCTATTTTACGTAATCCTGTTTTAAAGTAAGCAATGTTACTTTCTAATGTATCTCTTAATTCGGTTGTTTCGCTTAACATATCAAACACGGCAATACTAGCACCAACAATTACAGGAGATAATGAATTAGAAAATAAATATGGGCGAGAACGCTGTCTTAAAATTTCGATTACTTCTTTTTTACCAGTTGTAAAACCGCCCATCGCCCCACCTAATGCTTTACCTAATGTGCCAGTGATAATATCCACACGATTCATTACGTTTTTCAATTCAACTGTACCACGACCAGTTTTACCAATAAATCCACTAGCGTGACTTTCATCTACCATTACTAAAGCATTGTATTTATCTGCTAAGTCACAAATTTTATCTAATGGAGCCACAAAACCATCCATACTAAATACACCGTCTGTTACAATGATGCGGTAACGTTGCGCTTGTGCTTTAATTAATTGTTCTTCTAAATCTGCCATGTCACAGTTTTTGTAACGGTAACGCTGTGCCTTACATAAACGTACACCATCAATAATAGACGCATGATTTAATTCATCAGAAATAATAGCGTCTTCTTCCCCAAATAATGGTTCAAATACTCCGCCATTGGCATCAAATGCCGCTGCGTATAAAATAGTATCTTCTTGTCCTAAGAAGTTTGCAATCTTTTTTTCTAATGTTTTATGAATATCTTGAGTACCGCAAATAAAACGAACAGATGACATTCCGTATCCATGAGAATCTAAAGCGGCTTTAGCTCCTTCAATAACTTTTGGATGAGAGGATAAACCTAAATAGTTGTTTGCACAAAAGATAATAACTTCTTTACCATCGCTTACTTTTACGCTTGCGCCTTGAGGAGTAATAATCACACGTTCTTTTTTGAACAAACCATTTTGTTCTATTTCGTTTAATTGACTTTGTAAATGCTCTTGAAATTTTCCGTACATAATGTTGAATTTTGAGATACAAATTAAAGAATATTCACTGATTTTAAGGATTTTTTAACTGGATTTATTCATGATTTTATAAAAAACCGTATATTTACAGTCCTAATGCTTAAGTGGAGTTCTAAAAGGTACAAAATTGAAAGCAAAGATGCGCACGTGGCGTAATTGGTAGCCGCGCCAGACTTAGGATCTGGTCCGTGAGGGTGGGGGTTCGAGTCCCTTCGTGCGTACAAAAAAGCCTTCCGCCAGCTGGCGGAAGGCTTTTTTATGATTAATTTTTCTTAGTGTATTTACAAAGTATTACAATCGTTTGATCGTTTATCTTGCCTTCCACTTGTTCAACGTTATCGTGAACTAATTTTATCTTTTTCACTACAGTTCCTTTTGAAGCCGTAAAGTTCGTTCCTTTAACATTTAAGGCTTGAGTTAAAACAATAGTGTCGCCATTTTCTAATATATTTCCATACGCATCTTTGTGCACGTCGGCTACTTCAAAAGCGCTTAATGCCCATTGAGTGACATTCTCATCTAAATCAACTGAGCTAATTAAATTGTTTGCCCAATCTTCTTCTTTATAGTTTTGTAAAATTCTATAGCTTAATGCCTGCACACTTGGTTCAGGACTCCAAATACTTCCTTCTAAACAACGCCAGTGAAAACTTGCATCTTTACTATCAATTGCTTCTAAACAAGTATTGCATAATGCCACTTGGTTTTCAATAGATTCATCATTTTTTGGAGATACCGTATATTCATGGGTAGCAGGTTCGCTATTACATAATTCGCATAATTCTCCGTTTCGTTCTTTAAGTTTTTGGCTAATTGACATAGATTGAGTTTAAAAGGTCTATAAATTTGAAAGATCAAAAGTATAAGTTTATTTTATATGGAAAGATTATTTTTTCCTGATATAAATCTCGTTTTTTGCAATGGCATATAAATCGCCAGTTTTCGAATAAATTTCTATAGAATAAGATTTTATAAAAACACCGGTTTTGTTTAATGCCTCTTCGGCTTCATTAATCATTTCGTTTGTAATTTTTATCTGATAAAACAAATCTGTTCTTCCTGGCCTTAAAAATTGTATGCTCGCACCCTTAAGCCAAACGCTGATGCTATAACCTTTATGTTTTAATAGTTGTCCAAATAACATGGCATAAAAAGGATCAGTTGCTGTATAAATTGTGCCTCCAAAAATGGCTTTTCCAAAATTAAGAGTGATTAAACTGCGATTTATTTTCACATCAGCGCCTTTAAATCCAGCGTCAATATTTCGTATCCAAATACGTTGTAGTAGCAAAGGTGGATATAACCTCATACCCCATTTAAGTGTATTTTCGGATACTTTCATATTTATAGTTATTTAAAAAGTGAAGAGGTGTTTGACCACAATTTTTTTTGAAGAAACGTGAGAAATAAGAATTATCATCATAACCCAATTCAGCAGCAACTTCAGAAACAGTATGTTTGTTATGAATTAATAATCGCTTAGCTTCTATAATAATACGTTCTGCTATTAGTTCAGAAGTAGTTTTGTTTAAACACTCTTTACAAATACGATTTAAATGTTTTTCGCTTATATTCATTAAACTGGCATATTCATTAGGGTGTTTTTTAGTTTTAAAATATACATCAATAAAATGCTCGAACTTTCGAAGCTTTAATAGATAAGTTTCATTTTCAATTTTTGTAGCAGGTAAGTAGTGTCTTGATAATTCTATATAGACTAATGAAATTAGAGAATGAATTTTTTCATATTTCATGAGTTCACTTGCTTGATACTCTTCTACAATTACTTTAAATGTTTTCTTTAGTTCTTCAAAAGCTTTTTTCTTAAGCAAAACCTGTGGAGGATTGTGAATAGAATTAAAGAAAGGATAATCTAGAATGCTAGACAGTGTAAAACCTTTATCATAAAAATTTCCTGTATGAAAAAATACATATCCGTCAATGTCTTTCGATAAAATCCAGTGATGCATTTGACCTGGCCTCATTAAAAATACAGTTCCAGGTATTATATCATAAGTATTAAAATCTATTTCGTGCGTGCCGCTGCCTTTTGTAAACAAAACAATTAAGTAAAAATCGTGTTTGTGTGGTTCTGCTACGATATGATGGTGTTTAATATGTGGAATAAAATAGTTGGCATAAAAATCAGTATTTAAAGAGTCTTCTTTAAAGTGTTTGATATTATATATTGGGAGCAACTTTTTCACCATATAAATATACTAAAATGTCTTTATTGTGCTATACAATGTTATTTTAATTATAGCACTATAAGTACTCTAATCAGTAATTTTGTCAATAAAATTAGTAAACATGAACAATATTAATCATTCAAAACCAATTAAGGATAATCTAATAAAATTAATTCTTAAAGAAAAATGTCCGAATTGTGGAAAGGGAGATGTGTATCAAAAAAAGAAACATCTGTTGGAATTACCTATCATGAATGATAGATGCAATGATTGCAATTATTATTTTGATAGAGAGCCTGGTTATTTTTTGGGTGCCATGTATATTAGTTACGGCTTAGCTGTGTTGCAAGGAATTATTACTTTTTTAATGCTTTATTTTTTCTTTCCAAATACACCTACTATTTGGGTTGTTTTAATGATACTAGCGGTTATTTTTCTTTTTTCTTTAAAAAACTACAAACTTTCTAGAATTATATATATTCATATTTTTCCTTATTAATCAGGGATTAACATATTTTTTGAATCGCATTATGGAATTTGTTGTTTGCTGGCATCTAAATTGCAAAAACAAATAGTATGGAAATTTCAATTCAAAAACCTTGTCACGAAAACTGGGATGCTATGACTCCAAACGAACAAGGCGCCTTTTGTGGTAAATGCGTAAAAACAGTAGTTGATTTTAGTAATAAATCAATAGAAGAGATTAAAGAATTTTTTATTGGCAAAAAAGATGAAAAGGTTTGTGGTCGCTTTGAAAAAACACAATTAACCTCTTTAAGCTTTGATGCATTTTACAATGAGTTTAAAGGGTTTCATTTCACAAAACGATTTGCAGTTATTTTGTATTTTACATTTGGTATGTGGTTATTTAATGCATCTTCTGGAGTTGCCCAAACTCAACAAACAACAAAAGGTGATGTACAAGTTGACCATAATGTTATGGGTGGCGTGAGAGCAAATCCAACACCTAAAGACACAACTAAAACTTGTGTAAAACCAAAACCAGGAACAAAAGTTGTTAAAGGAAAAGTAAAATACGTAAAGGCTGAGTTAAAACCAGCACCAGAAATTAAAATGGGTGAAGTGGTAGCCGAACCAGTTAAAAAAGAAGTTGTAAAACCCCAAAAGCCCAAACCAAAGAGATAATCTATTAAATAAAAAGCCCTATGAATGATTTCATAGGGCTTTTTTATAAACGGATGTTTTTAATTAATCCAATCGTAAGCTTGTGTTGCCAATAATTACACCATCACAAACAACTTCAATAATATAATTACCTGCTACCAATGGATCTTTACCCTCACAGTAAGTAACCCCACTAATCTCAGCATTTGCATAATTTAAAGCTTGTTTGCCAGCAAAATATCCGCTTGATTTATCAAAAGTAAAGCGGTAATTGTCATCGTAATTTTTTGCCATTTCTTTCCCATCAGGAGTAACAATTCGTACATATACTGTTTTTTCTCCAGCTTTAGCTATTTTGTTTTCTCCTAAAGAAAAAGATACTTTAATTTTTTCGGTACGAGAAGCTTTGCTTGTTTCGCTTTCTTTTTTACCACCATTTTTAAATTTAACGCCTTTTGCTACAACATTAAAGCAAGTCAAAATAGACCCTTTTTGAATGGTTGCTTTTAAATCTTCTTTTTCTTTGTTTAAGGTTGTTGTTTTACCTTTTTCAGAATCTAATTCTTTTAATACATTATCTTTCTCTACAATCAATGTCTTATTTAATGTGCCTAATGAATCAATAGTTCTAACATAACCTCTCATGATTTGGCGTAATGTTTCAGATTCTTTTTTTAATTTAGAAATAATGTAAGCGTCACCTTTGTGTTTTTCGGCGTCTTCTAATAATTGAGTAATCTCAGCTTTTTTTGCTTCAATCTCAGCTTGTAAAGCCTTGTCGTTCGTTTCTAAATTTTCAAAATCTTTTTGTAATTGCAATAATTCTCCCTTCACGTTATCACGCTCAACGATTACTTGTTCTTTTACAATAATTTCATTTGCAGCTTTATTTTTTTCTTGTGTGTACATCCAAAATGTAACACCATTGGTAATTGCCAATAAGGCAATTAAAATCCATAGAAGTCCTGATTTTTTACGATTTTCGTTCGACGTGCTTTCCTCCATTACAAATTAATATTTCCCCCAAAATTAGTATAAAAATAGGAACCCTTAGCGAAAGTTTTTCACTAAGGGTTCTTAATTAGTTTATTTTAACGCTATTGAACAATTCCTAATTTTTTAGCGATAGCTGCTGGAATAGCTTTTTTGTGTAACATAATACTAGTTGTTTTATATAACACATAAGCTTCAGATGCGTAGAAATATCCATCGCACTCATTTCTATCTTTACCCCAAGAATTTTTCACAATATAATATGGCGTTGAGTTTTGGTCTTTTACTAAACCAACAATATGCATTCCATGGTCATCTTGTGTTTCGTAATTATCAAACGCTAACTGACGATTTTCTTGAGTTACTTTAAATTGAGTATGAGGTTTTTTAACTAAGTCAGCTTTTTCTGCATCACTCATTTCCGAAAATGGCATTTCAGGAACAACAGCTAATCCTTCTTTAAATTTAAATCCTTTTTCGCTCACATCGGCTGCCCAAGCAAATGTAAATCCATTATTAATGGCGCTTTGCATCACTACCTGAAATTCGTTGAGCGGCAAATTATACATTTGATCCCAATTCCAGTTATCGGGAACTTCTAATGTAAATTTACTGTAAAATGGATGATGAGTAAATGAAGTTAAGAAAACATAATCGTCAGGATTAATACCAGTTGCTTCAGCATAAGATTTTGGCGTATACTCTTTTCCTTTGTAGGTAAATTTCTCTGGAGCTTTACCTAAAAAGGCATCGCAAGTACTTTCTACAGCGGTGTGCATAGCTTCAAAATCAATTTTATTGTTTTTGTCATCAGCCACTGCAGATGTAATTCCTTTTATGGTAGCCTCTAAGACAGAGTGATTATGAGCTTCTTTTAGGTTTTTCTTCCCAGGATATACTTCTTCAGGAACTAAACCATATTTTTTCATCACATTCACAACATCCGAAAATCCACCACCTTCGGCCATATTAGCTCGCCCGTGCATACGAACGTAGTTATCAGCTTTTAGTGGATATGCCTTTCTAGCAATATACATTTCTGCAAAATTAAAATCTTTGCCTTTTCCCATTCTAATTAATTCGCTTTCAAAAAACGACATAGACGAAAATGACCAACATGTTCCTGTTTGTCCTTGATTTTGAACAGCGTTAGCGTCTAAGCTTTTTACAACAGTAAATTTATATTCGCTGCCTTTCATGTTTGAAAGAGGTTCCTGATAAGGCGCCTGTTGAGCTTTGCTAAATGTAAATGAGCAAATCGCTATGGTGGTGATAAATAATTTTTTCATACGTAGATTTTATTGTTTAGTTCCGTGAAATTAGAAATTATTAAACACTGAGTCATTTAATAATTGTTGACTGGTTATAATATGAAGTTAATTGGCTTGTTTTATATATTTAAGAAGAAAGGAAATTTCAAAAACGGTAAATATTAAATACTGAATCATAAAATGGCATGTAAATGCAAGCGCTTGCGGTTTATTGATGAGAGAATACACAAATACAAAAATCATGCATACTAATAAACGAGCCATGCTCATGGCTAATGTTTTAAAAACAAATTCTTTAGATTGTTTGTCGCCTTTGGTTAATAAAGCATTTACGCCTAATGTACTCAAAGCAAAGAAGATAGTTGGAATCCAAAAGTGATTGGTGCTAAAGTAACGATTAGGAATTTGACTTAAACCATATGAAAAAATTAATGCCCCAATACATACTGTAATAAATTGTATGTAATATTTTTTTTGACTTTGCATTTACTTATTTGGTTTTATAAAATCTTTTAAAACAATATACATCGCTAAAGCAATAGACACTAAACTTAAAATGATTGTGAAAACAGGAGCTGTGTTTTTATAATACTCATCTAGTTTATATCCACCATAGCAGCCTCCACCAATAATAAGTGCCATTTGAATACCAAGAGCACTATATTTGGCATAAGCACTAAGCGGTTTGTGTGGCTGCTTCTCGTTTTTCGACATTAGAAATGTTTTTTACAACAGCACCCATATTACAAGTGCCTGTAAATGTTGCATTTGGTTCAATAGATATTTTTCCAGCAATAATGTCACCTAATAATTTAGCGCTAGATTTTAAAGATAATAATTCGCTAACAGTTACTTTTCCATGAATTTCACCTGAGATATCTGCATTTTGACAAACAACATTTCCTTCTATGTTTCCAGATGGCCCTACAACCAGTTTTCCAGAAATTGAAAGATTGCCTTTTAGAGTACCATCAATTCTTACGTCTCCATTTGAGTTAATGTCACCAGTAATATGTGTTCCATTACCAATTAAATTAATGGATGAACTTTCAACAGCCGAAGATTTATTTACTTTTTGAAACATGATCTTTTTAATTTGATTTACGAATATAACAAATTACTTCTGTAACTTGTAATGATCGTCGTAAAAGGGTTTGTAGTAGTTAGCTTGTTTTTTTCTATAAAGTCTAGGTAAATTATCTGCTGAAATTGCCATGAGTGTAAACATTTCAAGTTTAACTTTACCAGAAAATACTGTTTTATCTTTGGTTAAATTATCAATGTATTCTAAAGCTTCTTTTGCGTTTTTAAAAGTTTTCACATTAGTTATTTGATCCGAACTTCCAAACAAACTACTCGATATACTTAAATTGGAGTTGCTATAATAAGTATTGTTGAAGTCGGCTAAGGCCGATTTGAAACCATTAGCAATAGCTGCATCATCGGGGCAAATAGCCACAATAAGATGTGGAGCGTTTAAATCTAAACTAAATGTATCTGTTTTATTTACTGCACCCGTTGCTTCGCTAGGATTTTTTAAATTATACAATACTTCTAAAATATCCTGTGCTTGTTTTGCAACTGCATCTTTAGGATAATATACTTGTATTTGTTTTAATGCGATTTCTAATGAGTCAGCACCTTTTAATTTGCCAATACACATCGCCTTAATAAAGGCAAATTTTGGAGCGAAATCATTTTTTCCAAATTTGGATTCTGCTTCATTGCATTTACTAAAAGCAGAAGCATAATTATTTAAAGCATATTCATTATAAGTGTCTGTATAAAACAATTCAACTTCTCCTTTTTGAGCGTTTTTTTCAGAAATGTATTTTGGGTTTTTGATAATTTGAGCGTACTCGCTATTAGGATATTCGTTTAACAATTTGTTTTTATAGTAATCTGCTTGAGCTTTATTCTTAACAGATTCAAATATTCTATATAGTTGAAAGTAGGTAGAAACTTTATATTTGTGATTGGTGTAGCGATTATTTAATTCTTCAAAAGCAGCAATCGCTTTTTTGTTATTATTTAAATCTTCCTTGTATGTACTGCCTAAATTGTAAAAAGCATCAATAATGCGTTTATCAGATTTTTGAATTAAAGAATCAGTTAAAGGCAAGTCGGTTAAATAATAATCAACTGATTTTTTGTTGGAGGTGGATTTTGGCTTTCCATTAGTGGTTACAGCAGCTGCAGAGTCGTTGGGATTTGACTGATTATCAAAACTTAAAGCTTTCTGACTTCTTCTCCAGTTATCTTCTAGTTTTCTGTTTCCCCATTTTTTAATAAAATCGTTAAGACCAAAACTTAAAGTAGTTTGATTATAAAAATACCAATCACCTTTTGCGCCACCACTGCTTAAATTTGGAAGTCCGTTATTTGGCACAGTGTTGTTATTTGGATTTGAGTTTTGTGCTAATAAGGCCTCTGTTTCTTCTTTCTTTCGCTCTTCATCTTCCTCAATTTTTTTAATCATTTTTTCAATAAAACGAGTTCTATCACTTACAGTCATTTTTGCAACACGCTGCAAACTATCTTCTTTTTGAATCGTTCTGATATAACCAATAAGAGTTTCAAGAGTTTCTTTACGTTTACTGATGATATTATAGTCTTTATAATCTTTTGGCAAAGTAATCATGGTGCTATCGTAGTATCCGCCAGCAGCAGTATAGTTTGCTTGTTCAAAATTAATTTCTCCTAATTTTAAATAGGATAATGCTTTTTGTTTTGGGTTTTGTGTACTGTTTTTCACAGACAATTTATAGTTTACAATCGCCTGCTCTTCGTTTTTTTCTTTTTCAAAAATTTCTCCTAGCGTATAATAAATAATGTCTAAGTATTCCGTGTTTTTAACATCACGAGTCATTTTCATTAACTCTCTTTTTAACTTAGCAATGTTTCCAGATTTGACATCATACAAGCGGGCTTGTTTCATTTTTGCATGAAACACAAATTCGTAATTTGGTTTTAAAGAGATTACCTTTTGATAATATTGAATGGCTTTTCTATTGTCTTTTTTTTCTTCAAATAACTGCGCTAAAATAAATGAATATCTGGCCCTTGTTTTTTTAGAAGGACGAGTTTTTACAACAGATAATAAATTAGCAAAAGCACTTTTCTTTTTTGGTTCGCCACCTTTTAAAGCAATTAATAGAGCAGCTTCCGCTTCTTTATACATCCCTCTTTTTATATAGTAATCTGCTTGAACAGCTGGCAATTCTTTAACAGCGTATTTAGATATTTTTTTATCTTCCTTCAGCATACTAATGATAGGTTCTGCTTGAGAAGGCGCTCCAATTTCGTTATAAGAACGCGCTAACCAAATCATTGCTTTATATTTATCTCTTGATTTGTAGCTTCTAATAACATATTCAAAAGCTTCGATGCCAGAGAAAAACTCTCGTTTATAAAAATGAGAAATACCAATAACATTCCAGTTATTATCAATCCATTTTCCAGCAGTTGTAATTTCGTATACTCTTTTTTTATCCTTTATTGTATGGCGCTGAATACAGTTTGAAGATTTTTTAATGGCTTTATCAAATTCTGGAAAAGTGGCTTTTGTGGTTTCATTAGTAGGAACTAAAAAAACGGGCAACAACCTATCATAATCATATTTATAGCTAGTTCTAATTTTTTCTTCACCTTCTTTAATGCTTTCGGTAGCATAATAGTATCCATTAAAACGAGCCGTTAAATTATGATAGCCTCTATGGATAAAAGTATTTTTGTTTGTTTTACATCCAGATAACAGGATTAAAAAAACAAAACAACTTAGGGTATATGTATATATAGATTTCAAAAAATAGCGTACAAAAATAAGGTAATAACGTCAAAATCGTAAATTTAGTATATTTTTGTGTCGAACGTATGTCTGAAACCAAAAATAGTCGTTGGAAAATTTTTACCGATCAATTACGGAATAAATACCGTTTGGTTATATTGAACGACGATTCTTTTGCAGAAAAGTTTTCGTTACGACTTTCTCCTCTTGGATTAATCATTTTATTAGGTTCTGTTACTATTGTTATGACTACCTTGGTAATAAGTTTAGTGGCATTCACCCCTTTTAGAGAATATATTCCTGGATATGGCAATGTGGATGATAGAAAAGACATTATCATGTTAAGCTCAAAAGCAGATTCTTTAGAGCAAACCTTAATAGCAAGAGATTGGTATATTAATAATTTACTAAATGTGTTTTCGGGGAAAACAGAAGGTAGAACCACGAAACCAGCAAAAGATTCAACAGGTAAGTATGCTAATATTGATATTAAACCTAGTGAACAAGATATTAAATTACGCAATGACATAGAAACCAATCAGTTAGAGTCAACTAGTGATAAGGTTTCTGCTAATAAATTAAACGCTTTAAGTAATTTTTTCTTTTTCACCCCTCTCAAAGGAGTGATTACTACATCTTATAATATTAGAGAAGAACATTTTGGAACAGATATCGTTTCTAAGGAAAATGAATTAATTAAAGCAACCCTAGACGGAACTGTTATTTTTGCTGGATTTACTCCAGATGATGGTTATGTTACTCAAATTCAACATGGTAACAACATTACAAGTGTCTATAAACATCAATCCAACATCATTAAAAAAACAGGAGATTATGTAAAGGCTGGAGAGCCAATTGGTGTTGTTGGAAACACGGGAGAAAATAGTAACGGACCTCATTTGCATTTTGAATTATGGTATAATGGTTTTGCCATTAATCCTCAGGATTATGTTGTGTTTTAACATTATCCAAAAAATTTCACCGAATTCTTTATATTCTTTGTCTAAAACCCAAAAAAAAGTTTCGGTTTTGTCATTTTATCCCTACATTTGCACCCGAATTTTAAAGCTTACAAATACCTTTTTTCGTAATGACTAGTAAAATTAATACATACAAACGCTTTACAAGTATCTTTTTATTGATATTTTCCCTTTTTATTGGGTTTTCAAATAATTTATCAGCTTCAGAACCTCAGGAACATGAGGTAGATGCAACTCACGTTGAAGCAGATACACACGGTGGACATGAGGCTCACGAGGCTAATGGACCTATTGATATTTCTGCTATTGCTTTAGAGCACGTTTCTGATTCTCATTCTTGGCATTTTTGGGGCGAAGGGCATGATGCGGTGGCTGCTCCATTACCAATTATTTTAAAAGGAAATAATGGAATTGCATTTTTTATGTCTTCTGAATTTCACCATGATAATGAAGGAAAAGTAGTTGTTGAAAAAAACGGAGAGCGTTTCGTTATGTTTGAAGAGAAAATTTATTTTGCTAATGAAACTGCTAATGAATATGGACAATATGTTACATTAACTGCAGAAGAAAAAGAAGTAAGTGTTTCAAATGCTACGCCATTAGACTTTTCAATCACTAAAAATGTCGCTCAAATGTTTATTTCGGTTTTTGTGATTTTATGGATTTTTATTTCAATTGCTAAAGCATACAAAACACAAGGAGTTACATCTGCACCAAAAGGAAAACAATCTTTCTTTGAGCCATTAATTTTATTTGTGCGCGATGATATCGCTAAAGGAAATATTGGTCATGGATCTGAAAAATTTGTACCGTATTTATTGACGGTTTTCTTCATGATTTTAATTAATAACGTGTTTGGTATGATTCCAATTGGAGCAAACTTAACAGGTAATATTGCTTTCACATTAGTGTTATCAGTAGCTACGTTAATTGTAACAAACATTAATGGTAACAAAAATTACTGGTCTCATATTTTCTTGCCTCATGCACCAAAAGCAATTTGGCCAATCTTAATTCCAATTGAGGTTGTAGGTATTTTAACTAAGCCATTTGCCTTAATGATGCGTTTATTTGCTAATATGACAGCAGGACACATTATCATTATTTCATTAGTAGGTTTAATATTCGTATTCAAAACAATTTATATTGCACCAGTATCTGTAGCCTTTGCTTTATTTATTGATGTGTTAGAGTGTTTAGTAGCATTTTTACAAGCATATGTATTCACCATGTTAACCGCTTTATTTATTGGTTCGGCAGTGGCTGACCATAACGAAGATGGCGCTCATAATAGTGATGATAAAGCATTAGAAGCAGGACACTAAGATTTTAAAGATTAATTAATAACCAATAAAAACAAAGAAAAATGACAGGTAGTATCGCAGCAATCGGAGCAGGCTTAGCAGTAATAGGCGCTGGTATCGGTATCGGACAAATTGGTGGACACGCAATGGATGCCATTGCACGTCAACCAGAAGCTACTTCGAAAATTCAAACAGCTATGATCATCGCTGCAGCCCTTGTAGAAGGTGTTGCATTATTCGGTGTAGTAGTTGCTTTAATGTCGAAGTAATCTTCAACAAACAAACCAAAGCTATTACGGTTGGTAATGGCTTTGGTTTAAATTATTTTTATTTGGTAAACAAAGAGAGTACAACTAAAAACAACATAAAATGAACTTATTTATTTTAGCAAGTTTAATCGAGCCAGCAGTTGGTTTAATATTTTGGACAACTATTACTTTTGTCTTATTACTAGTTTTATTAGGCAAATTTGCTTGGAAACCAATTTTAAATGCTATCAAAACTCGTGAAAAAGGAATTGAAGATGCTTTAGCGAGCGCTGAAAATGCTTTAAACGATATGCGTGAGTTAAAATCTAATAATGAAAAGATTTTAGCAGAAGCTCGCGCTGAACGTGATAACTTATTAAAAGAAGCTCGTGATACTAAAGATGCTATCATTGCTGAAGCTAAAGCTAAATCTCAAGCAGAAGCTGATCGTATTATGTCATCTGCACGTGAGCAAATCACTAACGAAAAAAATGCTGCTGTTGCTGAATTAAAAAACCAAGTAGCTACTTTATCAATTGAAATTGCTGAGAAAATTTTACGTAGCGAATTATCAAGTGATGATAAACAAAAAGCATTAGTAAACAACTTAATGAAAGACGTAAACCTTAACTAATCATGATAGTTGCAACAAGATACGCGAAATCATTACTTGACTTATCAGTAGAGAAAGGCCAATTAGAGGCTGTGTATGCTGATATGATGCAAGTGCAAGGAATTTGCGAACACTCAAGAGAATTAATAGTATTTTTAAATAGTCCTATTATTAATTCAGATAAGAAAATTGCTGTAATTAAAGCAGTTTTTGCAGGAAAATTTAATCCTATCACAGACGGTTTTTTGACAATTGTAGCTGCTAAAAGAAGAGAATCAATTATTCCTGCAATGGCAACTAGCTTTATCGAACAATATCGCTCACACAAAAATATTTTAACGGCAGTAGTGACATCGGCTAACGGTTTGGATGCTGCTACAAAACAAAAAGCATTAGATTTAGTAAAATCTCAATTAAGCGGAGAAGTTGAATTAGTAGAGAAAGTAGACGCTAATATTATTGGAGGATTTATTTTAAAAATTGGCGATAAACAACTAGATAAATCAGTGGCTCGTCAGTTATCTAATATGAAGAAAGAATTAACAAACAAAGCATTAAATTAATAAACAAAAACCATATCAATAATGGCTGAAGTAAAACCAGCAGAAGTATCTGCAATTTTAAGACAACAATTATCAGGTTTCAAATCGGAAGCTGAATTAGAAGAAGTTGGAACTGTATTACAAGTAGGTGATGGTATCGCTCGTATTTACGGTTTATCTAAAGTTCAATCAGGTGAGTTGATTGAATTTGAAACAGGTTTACAAGGAATTGTATTAAACTTGGAAGAAGATAACGTAGGTGCCGTATTGTTAGGTGCAAGTACAGGAATTAGCGAAGGCTCTTCAGTAAAACGTACAGGACGTATTGCTTCTATCAATGTTGGTGAAGGCATGTTAGGTCGTGTAATCGATACTTTAGGAAATCCTATTGATGGTAAAGGACCTATTCAAGGAACGACTTATGAATTACCTTTAGAGCGTAAAGCTCCAGGTGTAATTTACCGTCAGCCAGTTACTGAGCCTTTACAAACAGGTATCAAAGCAATTGATGCGATGATTCCAATTGGACGTGGTCAACGTGAGTTAATCATTGGTGACCGTCAAACTGGTAAAACAACAGTTGCGTTAGATACAATCATTAATCAAAAAGAATTTTATGATGCAGGAAAACCTGTATTCTGTATATATGTAGCGATTGCTCAAAAAGGCTCTACTGTAGCGAACGTTGTTCGTACATTAGAAGAAAATGGTGCAATGGCATATACTGTAGTTGTTGCGGCTAACGCTTCTGATCCAGCTCCAATGCAATTCTACGCTCCATTTGCTGGTGCTGCAGTGGGCGAATTCTTTAGAGATACTGGTCGTCCTGCATTAATCGTGTATGATGATTTATCTAAACAAGCAGTTGCTTACCGTGAGGTATCATTATTATTACGTCGTCCTCCAGGACGTGAGGCTTATCCAGGTGACGTTTTCTACTTACACAGTCGTTTATTAGAACGTGCTGCTAAGATTAATGCTTCTGATGATATTGCTAAAAACATGAATGATTTACCTGAGTCGTTAAAACCGATTGTAAAAGGTGGTGGTTCATTAACAGCTTTACCAATCATCGAAACACAAGCGGGTGACGTTTCTGCATATATTCCAACTAACGTAATTTCGATTACTGATGGACAAATTTTCTTAGAGTCTAATTTATTTAACTCTGGTGTTCGTCCAGCAATTAACGTAGGTATTTCGGTATCTCGTGTAGGTGGTAATGCTCAAATTAAATCAATGAAAAAAGTAGCAGGTACTTTAAAATTAGATCAAGCTCAATACCGTGAGTTAGAGGCTTTCGCTAAATTCGGTTCTGACTTAGATGCTGCTACTAAATCAGTATTAGATAAAGGTGCTCGTAACGTGGAAATTTTAAAACAAGCGAACGCATCTCCTTTACGTGTTGAACAACAAATTGCTATTATTTACTTAGGAACTAAAAACTTATTACGTAATGTTCCAGTAAATAGAGTAAGAGAGTTTGAAAAAGAATTCTTAGACGTTTGTGAGCGTAAAAACAAAGCAGAATTAGATGCTTTAAAAGCAGGTAAATTTGATGATTCGATTACAAGTGTGTTAGAAGCAACTGCAAAAGAATTATCAGCAAAATATAACTAACAAAAATATACCTAGCTGAAAAGCTAGGTATTTGTACTCTACATGAAACAATTTATTATAATACTTACTTTTTTAATTTCATTCACTGGTTTTTCACAAGAAAAAGCAGAGCTTTATACTGAATTAAAGAATAGTAAGTTATATGTTTTGATGTTTGATACTACTGACGCCAGTTCAAATTCAAACCCTTTGTTAGCAGGTTATAATTACAATATTCGTGGAGTTTTCACTAAAGAAAGATGGAATTTTTGCCCAGTAGAATTTGTATATTTTGATAAGTTAGAATCCTTTTTGCAAAATAATGGAGAGGCTTTTTTGATGATCCCCCTGGGATATATTTTTGAAGCAAAAAACATTCATGGAAATGGCGATAGAACCTCAATTACGTTTCAAGGTTATGTAGAAACTATCTCGGTTGCAAGTCGCATGTTGAAAATAGGTAAAGCAAAGAACCTAGTTTTTAGAAAAAAAATATTTGAAAAAAACGGACATGTAGATTTTACTAAAGATATTAAAATGGCCTCAATCTATTCTTTCAATGTGTTTAGTTTAACTATGTCTGTTGATTATTTGAATAAGTCTTTTTCTAAAGGTCTTTTATCAAAAGAGGAGTTAAAAGAGATGAAGGATCAAGAAAAGTCTAAGCCTCGTGTTTCTAATTCAGAAAATTTGAAAGCAAGGACATTATTGGTAAATGGTAAAATGTTGGATGGACTAAATGATGAGTTAATTTCTGCCGCCTTTGGTTATCCTATTAAAATTACCACATATTCTGATATTAACGAGGCTATTAAAAACAAAAGATCAAATATCGCAATACTTCAAAGAATAATAATAAATCCTCAAACAGGAGCTCAAGCTTTGGTGATTTTTGATAATGATGAGTTTAAAAATCTTGGTTTTATTGAGGTGAAGCCTGACTTAGAGAAGTACAATAAAGAAATTTTCGAAAAACTTAAAAAAGCAGTAGACAAAGGATAACATGCCAAATTTAAAAGAAGTAAGAAATAGAATTGTATCCGTTGGTTCAACGATGCAGATTACAAGCGCCATGAAAATGGTGAGTGCTGCTAAATTGAAACGTGCGCAAGATGCAATTACGCAAATGCGTCCTTACGCTAACAAATTGCAGGAGATTTTACAAAATGTAAGTTCAAGTTTGGATACTTCCGAAAACGCTTACGCGCGCAAATCGGCTCCTAAAAATGTATTATTAATTGCGATTTCTTCTAATCGTGGATTAGCGGGAGGTTTTAATGCTAACGTGATTAAGAAAACATGGAGTTTAATTAATAAAGAGTATAGCGGAAGCACGATTACTGTTTTACCAATTGGTAAAAAAGTAACGGATGCATTTAAACGTACTGATTACATCATTCATGGATCTCATTTACCACACAATGTAAACGAGGTATTTGATAATTTAACGTATGATAATGTTGCGCCAATTGCTGAAAGAGTAATGAACGCATTTGTATTAAAAGATTTTGATAAAGTAGTTTTAGTTTACAATCAGTTTAAAAATGCAGCTGTACAAATTGTACAAGATGAACAGTTTTTGCCTGTTGAAGCAACAGTATCTGCAAGTTCTACAAGTTCAAATACAGATTATATTTTCGAACCTAGTAAAGAGTTTATCGTTAGCGATTTAATTCCTCGTTCATTAAAAACACAATTCTATAAAGCCTTATTAGATTCATTAGCTTCTGAGCATGGTGCTCGTATGACAGCGATGCATAAAGCAACTGATAACGCTAAAGATATGTTACGTGACTTGAAAATTAGTTATAACAAAGCTCGTCAAACAGCTATTACAACTGAGATTTTAGAAATCGTTGCTGGTGCCGAAGCATTAAACGGGTAAATAAAAAGTTTAACTTAATTTTAAAAAGCTTCTACAAATTTGTAGAAGCTTTTTTTGTGTAAATAGAAATACTGTTTTTACAATTGTTTAACCTTATGTTTTCGATAAAAGATGACAAAAAATCATTTTTAATGCTCACATTTGTACCCGAACTAAAAACACTATAATGATTATTCTTTTATTTCTGACCTTGCACTGGTACTTATCTCTTTTCGGACAAACATTTTTCTTGCATAGATACAGCGCTCATAAAATGTTTACGATGAATAAATTTTGGGAAAAATTCTTTTATATTTTTTCATGGGTAACACAAGGCTCTTCTTATTTGAACGCCCGTGCTTATGCTATTTTACACCGTATGCATCATGCTTATAGTGATACCGAAAAAGACCCACATACGCCTCACTTTTTTAAAGACGTGTACACAATGATGATGCACACTAAAAAAATATATAATGATGTATTAAATAAACGTGTTGTTATTGAAGAAAAATTTGATCGTAATTTTCCTGAATATCCTGCAATTGATAAAGTAGCAGATAGTTGGTTTACACGTATTGGCTTTGGTACATTATATTTTATCGTGTATTTATTAGTATTTATTTATGTGCCAGGCTATCATTGGACCATATTTTTATTATTACCAATTCATTTTTTAATAGGGCCAATACAAGGCGCTATTGTAAACTGGGCAGGGCATAAATATGGCTACCGTAATTTTGAAGAAGGAGATAAATCGAAGAACACATTGCTTTGGGATGTTTTATTGATGGGAGAATTATTTCAAAACAATCATCATCACGCTGGTGCTAAGCCAAATTTTGCAGCTAAGTGGTACGAATTTGATCCAACTTACCCGATTATTTTGTTTTTGGATAAAATTAAAGTGATAAAATTAGTGAGAGTAAGAAAGTAAAATTAAATGTAAAAAAACCTCTGTAAATTCTACAGAGGTTTTTTATTTCATACAAATCAATATAGTTTGGAGAATATTTTATGCTACCTGTAATTGCGTTAACCTTGCATTTTTTAATTTCTCTAAAGCATATTCTAAAGTAATCGTTAAATTTTTAGGTGCTTTTTCGTCGCTTGGGGCGTCAAACATAAAATCTACCATAATAGATTCGCAAATACCACGTAAGCCACGAGCGCCTAATTTAAACTCTAATGCTTTATCTACAATTAAGTTTAAAACATCTTCTTCAAACTCCAACTTAATGCCTTCCATTTTAAACAAGTGCTTGTATTGCTTAATTAAAGCGTTTTTAGGTTCCGTTAAAATAGAGCGAAGCGTTGCTCTGTCCAAAGGTTTTAAATAGGTTAAAACCGGTAAACGACCAATTAATTCGGGGATTAAACCAAATGATTTTAAATCTTGAGGGGATACGTATTGTAATAAATTGGCTTTATCAATCTCTTCTTTGGCCACAGATGCTGAGTAACCTACAGCTTGTGTGTTTAAACGCTGAGCAATTTTTTTATCAATACCATCAAATGCACCACCACAAATAAATAAAATGTTACGAGTATTTACTTGAATCATTTTTGCATCCGGATGTTTTCGTCCACCTTGTGGCGGTACGTTTACCACAGAGCCTTCTAATAATTTTAACATCGCTTGCTGCACACCTTCACCACTTACATCACGAGTGATAGATGGATTATCACTTTTACGAGCAATTTTATCTATCTCATCAATAAATACAATTCCTCTTTCAGCAGAAGCTACATCATAATCAGCCGCTTGTAATAAACGCGTTAATACGTTTTCTACATCTTCGCCCACGTAACCAGCTTCAGTTAAAACAGTAGCATCGGCAATGCAAAAAGGAACATTTAATAATTTTGCAATAGTACGCGCCATTAAGGTTTTACCTGTACCAGTTTCGCCAACTAAAATCACATTTGATTTATCAATCTCAATATCTTCTTTAGCATCTGCTACATGAGCCACACGTTTAAAGTGATTGTAAACAGCCACACTCATTATTTTTTTTGCTTCGTCTTGGCCAATAATATATTCATCCAAATGCTTTTTAATAGCATGCGGTTTTAGAACATTTAAGGCATGTTGAACTTGTTGATTGCCTTGCGCTCCTGCCTCTTCATTCACAATTTTAAATGCTTGAGAAATACATTGGTCGCAAATATGACCAGTAACACCAGCAATTAAAACTTTTACTTCTTTTTTGTCTCGTCCGCAAAACGAACACACAATTGGACCTGCTTTTGCCATAATAATAAATTGGACCACAAAGTACGTAAAATAGCAGCAAATACGCTAGGCTTTATTTTGTTTTTTTATCTCCTAAAAAGCGGTTACTTTTGGTAAATCAATGAAAAAAATCGTCATATATTGTTTATTGTTCTTGAGTTTTGCTTTCACCATTAAAGCACAAAAAGACACGACTAAAAACAAAAAAATAATTTCCGAATTTGATGTCAAGAATTATAAATCTGACCCTAAAGACAGACTCATTTTTGAAGTAAACTATACCGATTGGTTAGGTAAAGCATCCAATATTAAAACCGACTGGAAGTGTATTGGTTTTGGGTTCTATACTTTATTTGACAAGCCAATAAAAAATTCAAATTTTAGTTTTGGATATGGCTTAGGATTTTATACACACAACTTTAGTTCAAATGGTAATTTAACATATAAATTTGATAGCATTTCTGGGCACACTAATACGATCATTGAACCTAAAACAACGTCTTATATTGCTAATCGATATAATGAGAGAAGTTTTGAAGTACCATTAGAATTGAGATTTAGAACTAAAACAACGACGATTTTTAAAATGATGTTGGGTGCAAAAATTGGTTATGTGATTTCTAATTTCAATAAAACAGATGATGCCAATGGAAGAATTCGTTTATATAATATCAAAAACGTGAATCCTTGGCGTTATGGAGTTGTGTTTAGAGTTGGAGTGGAGCAAGTGTGTTTAACGGCAAGCTACTATTTTAGCGAAGTGTTTACTAATAAAGGACCTAAAGGAATTAATCCTTTTTCTGTCGGAATTGCTATTATTCCTTATTAAAATTATATAATTGCAATAGGAATTTTTAATAAAAATAAAACTATTAAAATACCTCCCACAATTATTCGGTACCAACCAAAACCTTTAAAGCCGTGTTTATTTAAAAATCCAATAAAGGATTTAATCGCAAGTAATGCGACGATAAACGCAATTACATTTCCAAAAATTAGGATATTAATTTCTTGTCCATTTAATGAAATACCCTCTTTATAAAAATCTAATAATTTTTTAGCGGTTGCAGCAAACATAGTTGGCACAGCTAAAAAGAATGAAAACTCAGCTGCATTTTGTCTAGTTAATCCTTGTGTCATACCACCAATAATGGTTGAAGCACTACGGCTCATACCAGGCCACATAGCCAAACATTGAAATAATCCAATTTTTAAAGCAGTTGGATAGGTGATATCTTTTTCTTCGTTTTTCGAATTATTTTTAAACCACTTATCTACAAATAATAAAAGAATACCTCCTATAAATAAAGCTAATGCAACTCCAATTAAATTCTCTAAAGCAGCATCAATATAATCTCCTAATAATACTCCAAAAATAGCTGCAGGAATAAAAGCTACCACTAATTTTATATAAAAATCAATAGACTTGAAAAAACGTTTAAAATATAAAACAACCACCGATAAAATAGCGCCTAATTGAATAGCGATGGTAAATAATTTAACAAAAGGAGTGGCTTTTATTCCTAAAATCGCAGAGCCAATCATCATATGGCCAGTTGAAGAAATGGGTAAAAACTCAGTTAAGCCTTCAATAACGGCAATAATAAATGCTTCAAAGTATGTCATAAAAGAAAAGGTAAAAAAGAAGAATTAAGCTTCTTCGTTTTTAGTTTTTGGACGCCACATAATAGCCACAATAACAGTTACAAAGCCCAATAAACAAACCATTGGAGCAATAGTAATGCGCTGTGTGTCAAAAATAGCAGGATTAAACACATTTGGATCTTCGCTACCACCACCAATCATCAATAAATATCCAAGAATAATTAATACAATTCCGCCAATTAAGATTTGATAGTTTTGTTTTCCAAATGTTGTTTTCATATGTTGTTATTATTGTTTTTAGTTGTCATATGGTATATCCGGTTTATTTCAATTGATGTTTGTTTTTAGGCAAACGCGGATATTTCATTCTGTGTGTTTTAGGAAAGCAAAGCTATTAAAAAACTTCGTTTTACAAAGTCTTAATCCCCTAAAAAACACATCATTTTTTCGTTAATTTTTCGTAATATTGCTATTCTATAAACAAAAACATGGGTAAAGTAGCATTAATTACAGGAGTAACAGGTCAAGACGGAGCATATCTTTCGGAATTGCTTTTAAGCAAAGGATATACAGTACATGGTGTAAAAAGAAGAAGTTCTTTATTTAATACAGATAGAATAGATCATTTATATCAAGATCAACACGAAAAACATGTGAATTTTAAATTGCATCATGGTGATTTAACAGATAGTACAAATTTGATTAGAATTGTTCAGGAAGTACAACCTGATGAAATTTATAATTTGGCGGCTATGTCGCATGTAAAAGTAAGTTTTGATACACCAGAATATACAGCTAATGCTGATGGTATTGGAACCTTAAGAATTTTAGAAGCAATTCGTATTTTAGGATTAGAAAAGAAAACACGTTTTTATCAAGCATCTACATCTGAGTTATACGGGTTGGTGCAAGAAGTTCCTCAAAAAGAAACAACACCTTTTTATCCTCGCAGCCCTTATGGTGTTGCTAAATTATACGCCTTTTGGATTACAAAAAACTACCGCGAAGCTTATGGTATGTTTGCTTGCAATGGTATTTTATTTAATCACGAAAGTCCGTTACGTGGCGAAACATTCGTAACACGTAAAATTACTCGCGCAGCTGCAAAAATTAGTTTGGGATTACAAGACAAACTATTTATGGGAAATATTGATTCTGAAAGAGATTGGGGTCATGCAAAAGATTATGTAGAAGGAATGTGGCGCATGTTGCAACAAGATGAACCAGAAGATTTTGTTTTAGCAACAGGAATCAAAATCACAGTTCGTGAATTTATAAATATGGCATTTGCTGAAGTTGGTATTACTTTGAAGTGGGATGGAAAAAATGAAAATGAAAAAGGAATTGATGCTTCAACAGGGAAAATATTAGTAGAAATAGATCCAAAATATTACCGACCAGCTGAGGTTGATTTATTAGTAGGCGATGCAACAAAAGCTAAAACAAAAATGGGTTGGACTCCAACTTATACAGTTGCTGCTTTGTGTAAAGAAATGGTACACGCGGACGTGGAGTTGTTTAAACGAGATAAATATTTGTTAGAGGGCGGACATAAAATATTAAATTACAAAGAATAAAAAATTAAAACCTCCAGCAATGGAGGTTTTTTTAAAACTATAAAAACAGAACAGATGGAACTAAATTCCAAAATATATATTGCAGGTCACCGTGGAATGGTTGGCTCTGCTATTATGCGTAACCTACAAAATAAAGGTTACAACAATATTATCACTCGAGGATCAAAGGAATTAGATTTAAGAAACCAACAAGCAGTAGCTGATTTTTTTGTTACAGAGAAACCAGAATATGTTTTTTTAGCAGCAGCTAAAGTGGGAGGCATACAAGCTAATAATATTTACAGAGCAGATTTTATTTACGAGAATTTAATGATTCAAAATAATGTGATTCATAATTCGTATGTAAACGGCGTAAAAAAATTAATGTTTTTAGGTAGTTCTTGCATCTATCCTAAAATGGCCCCTCAACCTTTAAAGGAAGAATATTTGTTGACGGGTTTATTAGAAGAAACTAACGAACCTTATGCTATTGCAAAAATTGCAGGCATCAAAATGTGCGAAAGCTACAAACGCCAGTATGGTTGTAATTTTATTTCGGTGATGCCAACAAACATGTACGGACCAAATGATAATTATAATTTAAATAATTCTCATGTATTACCAGCGTTAATCAGAAAGTTCCATGATGCAAAAGAAAATAATTTGCCGTCGGTAGAAATGTGGGGTACAGGAACACCAATGCGTGAATTTTTGCACGCCGATGATTTAGGAGATGCTTGTGTATTTTTAATGAATACATATGACGGAGAACAATTTGTGAATATTGGTTCTGGAACAGATTTAACTATTAAAGATTTGGCTTTATTAATTAGAGATATTGTTGGTTATAAAGGAGAAATCGTTCACGATTTATCTAAACCTGATGGAACACCACGTAAATTAATGGACGTGTCCTATTTACATTCTTTAGGCTGGAAACATAAAATTGAATTGCCTGAAGGCATCAAACAAGTTTACGACGATTTTAAAAAGAAAGAAGGTGTTAAAGCCTGGTAGTAAAATAGTAGATGTGATTAAACAAATAAGAAGATATAAATTGAAACAAGTCCTGACTCTTTTAGTCTTGGTTCATCTATCTTTTTCTCTTAAATCACAGTTTTATAATTTGCCAAATGAATATTTTTTTAATACCATTTCTCAACGTCAATTAGCACGTTTAGATTCAGAACAAATACACTCCAGCATACAGCCTTACATCCCATTCTTTAATAAAAAATATGAGTTTGTAGGAGACACTCATCGTATATTTAAATACATAAGCGATGACTTATTTTTAGACAAAGTGTTTTTCGACCATTTAATTCATATAAAACCAAAATCGGGTAAATATGAATTTAAGGTTGACCCTTTATTGAATTTAGAGTTTGGTAGAGCATACTATGATACAGCAAACACACAACGAATTTCTACAAACACTCGTGGCTTTATTGCTAGTGGTTCGATTGGGAAAGATTTTTATTTTGAGACGATGTTTTCTGAAAACCAAAGCCAATTTCCGTATTACATTTCAAAATATAATAATCAAACAAAAATAGTTCCTGGTCAGGGAAGATATAAAGTTTTTAAAACAACAGGGTATGATTACGCATTTTCTTCGGGCTTTATTTCTTACCAACCGTTTAAAAAATTAAACGTTCAAGTAGGGCACGGTAAACAAAAAATCGGAAATGGTTATCGTTCAATTTTATTAAGTGATAATGCTTTTAATTATCCATATCTAAGAGTGACATCAGAGTGGCTCAAGGGAAAATTGCAATACACAAATATTTATGCCGTGTTAATGAATTTAACAACAGGAGGAGCGCCTACACCAAAAAACACAGAACCTTTGTTTCAAAAGAAAGCTGTGTCTTTTCAGTATTTAAGTTATAATGTCAATAAACGAATTAACATTGGCTTATTTCAGGGCATGGTTTGGAATGCTGCGGACAGTATGAATAGGCAACATTTAGAATGGCAATATTTTAATCCCATCATATTTTCAAATATTGGATTTTATGGATTAAATAATAAAAATAATATTGTGATTGGCGCAACAGCTAATGTAAAAATCTCAAACACTATTTCTGTTTATGGGCAGTTTATGGGAGATGATTTTAGCAATACGTTTGCCATTGGAAATGGATGGGGCTATCAAGTAGGAGCAAAATATTTTGACGCCTTTAAATTAAAAAACTTAATGATTCAGGCGGAATATAACGATGTGGCAGAGGCTTCATACAATAGTCCTTTTGGCACGTATACCAATCAAAGTTATTCGCACTATAACCAAAATTTAGCCTATACATTAGGGTATGGTAAAGAGCTTGTGTTACTAGGAGATTATAAATACCAAAGAGCTTTTATAAATGCGAAACTCAATTTACAATGGATAACGTTAAATAACTTTTCGTTATACAACAACACCATAACAAAAATACAGCTGGGATACACCATTAACACAGCGTATAATTTTAATGTATCTTTAGGATATAATTATAGATACCAAGATTTTTTAGGATTTAATGTATCAAATAATAAAACAACTTTTTATACCTTGAGTATAAAATCAAACTTATATAATACTTATTACGATTTTTAAAATATAAATTATGGCAGTATTAATTTTAGTATTTATCACAGCGTTTGCAGTTGTATTGTATTCTACACCTGCGCTTATAAAAGTGGCAGTTTTAAAAAGGCTAATTGATTTACCAACAGAGGAAAGAAAAGTTCATAAAAGAGCAGTTCCAACTATTGGAGGAATTATTATTTATGCCGCGACATTATTTTCTTTTTCACTATGGTATAATATTGACGATATTCATGAGTACGATCAAATTTATGAATCCGTTAAAGAGTTTAAAATATTAGTAGCAACAAGCTTGGTGTTGTTTTTTGTTGGCGTTAAAGATGATATTATTGGTACATCTCCAGTAAAAAAATTGTTTGCCAATATTTTAGTTGGATTAATATTAGTACTGATGGGAGATATCAGAATAACAGGATTACATGGAGTTTTTGGCATAGAGGAAATTCCACTTTGGGGAAGTATTTTTTTATCATTGTTTACATATATCGTTGTGGTAAATGCTATGAATTTAATTGATGGAATTGATGGATTAGCGGCGGGTGTAGGCTTCATCGCATCTTCTGTTTTTGGTGTTTGGTTTATTTTTGCAAACGAATATACATTAGCTTCTTTGTCTTTTTCTCTGTCTGGCGCCTTATTAGGCTTTTTGATATTTAATTTCTCACCAGCTAAAATATTTATGGGAGATAGCGGGTCGTTAATTATAGGAATGTTTATATGTGTATTAAGTATTAAGTTAATAGAATATCCTATGGATAGATTGGATGATTTTTGGATTCACATTTCTAATCCTATTTTTGTAGTGGCAGCCTTAGCATATCCATTAACAGATACGTTAAGAATATTTATTTTAAGAGCCGTGAAAGGACAATCGCCTTTTGCAGCAGATAGAAACCATTTACATCACCGCTTATTAGATTGTGGCTATTCTCATGTTAAAACAGTAATCATCATTTATATCTTTAGTATTGTAACAGTAGCTGTTTCATTGTTTAGTTATTTTTTAAATCCAAGCCTTTCGTTATTGGCTATTTTAGGATCTAGTGCTGTGTTTATTTTATTTGTGTCTTTTTCACATCAATCGGCAAAAAACAAAAAAAGTTAGCATATACATTGAGAAGAATAAAAAACATATTTCATCATGTGTCCTTTTTAAATGCAACTCTTGTATTTTGTTTTTTCACAATGCTTGCATTTTCTCAAAACGAACCACAAGCTCAAAATATTTTTATTAATCATGAAAATCAAAATACGATTGATGCATGGGATATAAAACAGCCAAGTTTCGAATTTCACTCTTCATTTAAACCATATCTGTCTTCTACACTTCAAAACTATTCTGATACGTGTGTTCAGTTTTTGCATCATCCCATTAAAAATACATTTTTAAGTAAAACGTTTAACGAAGGACCAAACAAACGAAATCAATATAATGTACAAGCTCTTCCAATTATTGATATCCAAACTGGATACGATTTATTAAACTCTAAATTTGTATTAGAAACAATAGGCGGCGCTCATACTAAAATAAATATTAATAATGATTTCACCTTTGCATTAACCGCCATTGGAGGAAGGGTTTCTTATCCTAATTTTATAGACACCTCTATTCAAACAACTGGATTAATTCCAGGCTTAGGAAGAGCATTTAAAAACAGCGATGGCAGTTATAGTTTTTCTAATTTAACGGGTTACATTTCCTATAGCCCAAATAAAACATTTAATTTTCAATTAGGAAAAGACAAACATTTTATTGGAGAAGGTTATCGTTCATTGTTACTGTCAGATTTTTCAAACAACAATCCGTATTTTGGTATTAACGCAAATATTTGGAGAATTCAATACAATGTGTGGTATTCGTGGATGAAAGATTTTTCGGCACACGATGGCTCTCAAAAAAGTTTACAAAATAAATATGGAACATTTCACTACTTAAGTTTTAATGCACTTAAGGGATTAAATATTTCTTTTTTTGAAAACGTAGTTTGGCAAGGAACAGATACGAATCGAGTTAGAAATTTTGATGTAAATTATTTAAATCCAATTATTTTTTACAGACCTCAAGAATATTCTGTTGGATCGTCAGATAATTCCATGATGGGTTTAAATATTTCAGCTAAATTATTTGGAGGTTTAAAAATATATGCTCAAGCTGTTGCTGATGAATTTTTTTTCAAAGAAATCAAAGCACGTAAAGGCTGGTGGGCAAATAAACAAGGTTGGCAGTTTGGAGCCAAGTACATTAATGCCTTTAAAGTAAAAGGATTGACTATTCAAGCTGAATACAATGAAGTTAGACCATACACCTATACACACGGTAGTGTTCAGCAGAACTATGCAAATTACGGACAAGCTTTAGCTCATCCTTTTGGCGCTAATTTTAAAGAGTACCTTGGTTTTATGAGTTATAGAGCAAACCGCTGGATGTTAAGTTTTCAGGGTATATCAGCAACAATTGGTATGGATACATTGGGTTCAAATTTAGGGCAAAATATATTTGTGAGTTATACGACACGACCTTATGAATATGGACATAAAACAACTCAAGGAAATAAAATGAAACTAATGCAGAGCGATATTAAGTTTACTTATTATGTTATTCCACAAATGAATTTAAGAGTTGAATTAGGTTACATTCAAAGAAGCATTAAAGATGATTTAGGTTACGAACTACAATCTCCTTATATATATTTTGGAGTTAAAACGAGTATACATAATTTTTATAGAGACTATTAATTGGAAGATCAAATTGATAATTATTTCTTAACCTTACCAGAGCCCGAACAATCTGCTCTTTTATTTTTGCACCAGTTTTTAATGAATGAAATAGGATTACAGTTTAAACGAAAGTTTAATACTCCGTTTTATTATTATAATGGAAAATGGTTTTGTTTTGTAAGCTATGACAATAAGAAGAGAGATATTTACATCAGCTTTGTAAAGGGCAATCAGGTAAGCCATCCCAAACTTCTTTCAGAAGGACGTAAACAAATGAAAATCTATAAAATTTTACCAGAAAAAAACATTAATATTAGTGAGTTAAGCAAAATTAGTAACGCGTTAAAAAAGTGTTATTAATTAATTTATCTTGGATACTCAATCCTTACATGATAAATATTCATTAATCGTTTTTTAAATATCTTTTTTATTTGATTAATATCTCTGAATGTAATATCAGCATTCATAAATTGATTTTCATTAATTTGATGATTAATGATTTTATCTACTAATTCATCAATAGCAATGGCATCATATTTTTTTAAACTTCTTGATGATGCTTCTACACCATCTGCCATCATTAAAATAGCAGTTTCTTTGCTAAAAGGAATAGGCCCAGGATATCTAAACAAATCTTCATTGATAATTTCTCCCTCATGTTCTTTTTTGTAATTGTGTAAAAAGAATCGAGTTGTGGTGGTTCCGTGATGCGTTCTAATAAAATCAATCACTGTTTCTGGCAACTTATTTTCTTTTGCTATTTCAACGCCTTTAATAACATGGTTGATGATTATTTGAGCACTTTCTTCTGATGATAAATCTTCATGAGGACTTACTTCTCCAACTTGATTTTCTGTAAAAAAACGGGGGTTACTCATTTTTCCAATATCATGATACATTGCCCCAGTTCTTACTAATAAAGGATTGCCACCTATTTTGTAACAAGCTTCCTCTGCCAAATTAGCTACCTGAAGTGAGTGCTGAAATGTACCTGGAATTTTTTGAGAAAGTTGTCGGAGTAACGGTGAGTTTAAATCACACAATTCTAACAGTGTAAAATCAGAAGTAAATCCAAATAGCTTTTCAAAAATAAAAATTAAAGGAAATGAAAACAGGACGCATACACCACTTATTAAAAAAGGAATATAGTTTTCAATATTTCCAATCGCTTGCATCGTACTATTAACCATATGATAGGCAACAAATGATAACACATAGAATACAAAAGTTAGAAGTGCAGAAATAAATAATTTAGAACGCTTACCCATGTCGGCCACACTAAAAATGGTTCCTATTCCTGCAATAAGCTGAACGAATACAAATTCAAATTTATCTGGAGTAAAAAATGCACATAGTAAAATAATATTTAAAAAATTAAATAAAGAAGTTCTACTATCAAAAAATACTCTAATTAAAATAGGCACCAAACAAAATGGCACAGCATATACATATTTAATGTTATATTTTGCAACAATACTAGTGATGATGACAATTAAGAGGATGACTAAAAAGATAAAAGTGACTTGTGAATTTTGACTAAAAATAGCTTTTCTAAAAAACGCTAAAAACAACATCATTATTCCTAATACTAGAATACAAATTAATATTTGACCAGCAATTACAGATAGCATTGTTGTCTCAGTTTTTTGTTCGTTTAGTTCATTGTTATAGCTTAATAATATATTTCTTTGTTCTTCTGAAACAATATCATTTTTTCGTAATAAAATATCGCCCTTTTCTATTTTAGACTTATAGATGTAATTTGTTTCAGGTGTTTCTGTGACCATTTCACTTGATAAAATTTCATCAAATACAATATTAGGAGAGAGCTGAGTTAAAATTTTCGTAACAACAACAGGGTTATTTATTTTGTCAGTTAAAATATTTTTTATTTTCTTTTCATCAAACAAAATATTTTTATTCACTAAAACAACTTCATTATTTTCTACAATATATATACTGGAATCTTCATAAGAAGAAGGGATGAGAGAATAAGAGACTCCTATTTTAAAAATGCTATCTAAATGTAGATGTAAATCTGAAACTTCTTTAGAAGATAATTCTTTGATGTTATTCAAAAAACTAAAATCAGTTTTATTTAATTTTTTAAAATAAGCAATATATTTCTGGGCATCTTTTTTTTCCTTAGCTAATTCGACATCCGTCTTTTTTATCAAAAAATCAAATGGAGAAATCAAGTCATCGTTTAGCCAAACATCACCTGTTTTAATATAACTAAGATCTTGGTATTTCTGCTTAGGAAGTACATACGTGCAAATGATAACACATACTGCAAAAACAATCCCTTTGTACCAAAGGGCGTGCTTATCTCTTATTCTTGTAAATAAACTGTTCACGAAACAAAAGAAACTATTTTTTGATGACTAAACAACATGACAAATAAGTATTATGAACAATGTTTTATTAATTGAAGAAGTTATCTTACTAAAGTAACATGTCCTACTCGAGATTCTTTTTCGTTAGTTACGATATTTTTAAATTCGCATTTCCACACATACACATCATCTGTACATGGTTGATTTTTGAAAGTTCCATTCCAACCAGCTTCTGTGTCATTTGTTTTATAAATCATCTGCCCCCATCTATTAAAAATCATAAACGTATAATCTTCAACACCAATTACTAGGGGTTTAAAAATATCGTTTAAGTCATCTTTGTTTCCGGGAGTAAATGCATTTGGTATCCAAAATCTAAATTCGGGTAATACCCTAACTAATAATTTAACCGTATGCGAGCACGCGTAATTATTGGTTACTGTTTGAGTAACATAATAGTCGCCCCATGTGGCATATGTATGAGTTGGGTTTATTTCATTTGAACCAGTTCCATCGTCAAAATTGTAATACCAACTTACAATATTAGCAGGGTTGGCTATATTGAAAAATGAAATATCAGGGTCAAATATAGTGGTTAAAGTAGGGGTTGCTATAAACCCTCCAATTGGGGCCGGATTAACTGTGATACTGGAAACAGAGACAATTTGATTAGTATCTATGCAATTACTATTTGAGATAATAGTTAATGTGTAATTATAAACTCCAACAGGACTAAAAACATGTGTTGGATTTGCTTCTGTAGAAGAAGTGCCATCACTAAAATTCCATAAGTATGATAAAGTAGAAGATCCAGTACTTGTATTATTGAATGTTACTTCCATTGGATCGCAACCAAGAGCAATAATTGGGTCGACTGAGACCACTGTGTTTTCATACAATTCAACGATTTGAGTGGTTGTATCAGAACATCCATTTTTTTCAGCAATCAATACAACAGGATAAGAACCTATGGCATTATAATTAACATTCGCTACAGATTGTGTGCTAGCAGTTTGTGTTGATGCGGCAGTACCAAAACTCCAAGATAAGTTTCCTGTAGGCCCTTGAAAATTACTAGTGCTATTAAACGAAAAATTATTATTATTAAAACAAAGTCCAGTAGAAGAAGTATAAGTAAAGTTCGCCACAGGTGTTGGATTCACAGTAATACTATTAACAGATGTTATTTGACTTGTATCAATACAGTTTTGGTTTGTCATTACATCTAACGAAAAACTATAAACTCCAGCTGGAGAGAATATATGTGTTGGATTTTGAAGTGTTGATGTTGTGCCATCACTAAAAGTCCATAAATAAGTCATTGGTGTGCCTGCCGTGCTTGTATTTGTAAATGTAATAGCTAAAGGATCGCAACCTGATGCTGGAAAAGAACCAACAGAAGCATTTGGATTTTGAAAGACTTCAATCGTTTTTGTAGTAACGGCCGTGCATCCATTCTCACTAACTGTAAAAACAACAGGATAGACACCAGGGGCATTAAAGCTTACATTTGTAACGGATAAAGTATTGGCAGTTTGCGGTGTAGCATTAGAACCAAAGTTCCAACTAAATGTTCCGTTTCCTTGAAATAATCCAGAGCCACTAAAATCAAAACTATTACCATTAAAGCATTGAGCATTTGGTGTAATATAATCAGGAGATAAAAGAGGGTATACTTGAAAGACTTCTGTAGTAGTATCTCCACAAGGACTATTAGGATTTACGATTAAGGTGACTGTAAATGTTCCTGTGTTTGTAAACGTATATGTTGGATTAAATGCGTTTGAAGTATCTGCTAGTGTATTTGGGTCTCCAAAATCCCAGTGATATGTTGAACCATTAAAACTATTATTGGAGTATGATATAGTAAATCCATTACAATAGCCAGTTCCCGCTCCGTTGTTAGTAGTTGTTTGTGAGATAATATCAGCAGAAACAACAAATGGGCAATTAATAACATTAAACTGAAAATCACGATGATGGACCCCAATTAATTGTCCGTTTCTATATTCACTAACACAAACACCAACTACCCATTGTCCTATAATATTTGGCACACCATTTAAAAAACCAGTTGTAGGATTTATATTGATTGCTGGACTAGAAGACATTGGATAAGATGCTGAATATGGAGCAAGAAAAGGTACGCTGATGTAAGGCGGTGCTGTATTAACGGATGGACATGTAGATGGAGGAGCAGAGCATTGCGGACCAACTGGAGCGGGGCCAGTTCCAATAACAGGGCAACAGCCGTCTAATCCATTAAAGGGAGTACACAAACTATATACAAGAGAGTCACCATCTGGATCTGTAGCAGCATGATTAAAGGCAATTGGAATACCGTTACAAATATAAATTGGAGGGCGATTTGTAAATCTTGGACTGCTATTAACCGCAACTACTTCTGGCCCTGGAATGTGTTCCCAATAGGTAGCACCAACACCACCTGGATTTACCAAATTTAAAATAGTACCATTTCTGCAACATCGTTGATAGGCAATGTAATATCCGCCAGTTAGTGGTGGTAAATTAACTACGGCTTCATATATTGCTTCTTCTACACAAGCGTTACCAGACGAAGCAGGAGCACAGGGACTATTATTTGATGGAGGCACTGTAATACTGCTTGTTACGCTAACTTGTAAAGTTGTAACAACATTTCCTGCTACATCAAATATTGTAAAGAATGCAGGATTATCGAATGGAGGAACTCCATTTAAACAATCACGATAAACTTTCATTCTTATTCTATAATTATTACCCCCTAAATTGTCGTAATAAATTTCTCCCCCAACAATGTGAGTAGCTTCTGCTAATTTAAAACTTAGCAAAAAAAAGAATATTAAATATGTTTTAAATCGTTTAATCTGTTTTATTCTTTAAATACTTGAAAAAATCCATTTAATTTCCTTCCGTCAGAAACACTTACAATATAAAAGTAAGTGCCATCAGTGACGTTTGGCGACCAATCATTCTTATAATCATCATTACTATAAAGTTTATTGCCCCATCTATTAAATACATTTAACGATGAACCAGGGAAATTTTCTAAGCCATTAATTCTAAAGAAATCATTGATACCATCTCCATTAGGAGTTACAACATTTGGCGCAAGTATATCACAATCTATACTATTAATATCTATTACTAATGTATCTGAATACAAACACTGATCTGCTACAACAATGGTATAAGAACCACTACTTGGTGTTGAACTTTGTGTAAAATAAAACGTGTAGGTAGTCGTGTCAAATGGAACGATACCTCCACTTGGAATTAGCCAACTTACAGTATATGGCTGATTTCCTCCTTCTATTCTTACAGTAATTGCTTTGATAGAATCTAAACAAAAAATAACAGGGGAGGAATTAATAATTTGTGGAGCAGTGGTTATAAGACTAGGTGTAAATACAACACTACTAGTGCACGATGGAATACTTGATCCCACAACAGTGTAAGTGGTGTTGCCAAGTGGTGATACTACAATGGAATTAGTTGTAGAACCTGTACTCCATGTATAACTATTAGCACCAGTAGCAGTAACTGTAGTTGTTTGTCCAGCGCAATAGGGTGTCCCCGAAACCGTTAGTGTTGGGGGAGGGGTTACACTAACTGTATAGACAGCAGTATTTGAGCATGATGCAGCGATTGAGCTAACGGTATAATTAGTTGTACTTGTTGGAGAAACATTAATGGTTGCATTTGTAGAGCCAGTGCTCCAAGTATAACTAGTGCTACCTGATGCTGTAAGATTGGTGCTTTGCCCTAAACAAATAGAATTATTTCCAGTAACAGAAAGTGCGATTCCAATAACGCTTACCGTTGAAACAGCAGAATTTGTACAAGCTCCAACTGCCCCTATTACAGTGTAAGTTGTATTTACTGTTGGGCTTACAAATAAAGTGTCATTCGCAACGCCGTTACTCCAAGTATAGGTTGTTGCGCCCGAAGCTGTTAAAGAAGCTGTTGTGCCAATGCAAATTAAAGTACTAGAACTAACAACAGTAGGTGTAGAAACTGGATTAACAGTAATGATTTGAGTGACGGGCTTGTTGCAAATATCATTAACAGTTATGGTATAGTTTTGAGAAGAATTTATTGGACCAGTGCTAAATGTTGGTGTATTTACAGCTGGGGCTGTCCACGTGTATGTATACGGCGCATAACCATTAGTTGCCCCTGCATTAAGAATGATTGAATTGCCAGTACAAACAGATGTGTTGTTTTGACCAATAGTAATAGGCACATAGTCATGAATATACAAATTAAACTTTACAACATTTGACGATAAGCAGGTAGTAACTGTTGGAGTCACAAAACTTGTCATAGAAAAGGAGAGAGTGTCTGACCCTTCTGCTATATTATCTTGTAATGCTGAAATATTACAAATTTTTATAGTGTCTTGACCAGCAGCAAATATCAATTTAGTTGGCCAGGCAAATGAAGGATTTCCTGATTGAATATAATCTGTGCCTAGAATGGCATTTCCAGTAACTTGAAGATTAAACGAGTCTACATTAGCCAAATTACCATTTCTAATAAAATAAGCGCAATAAGTATTACAATCTTCAACTAAAACAGAATCAGGAATGTTAGAATTGGAGTTTGTTGTGTAAACATTTAATGGAGGTAAACTACTAAATGACCCACCTTCTAAAAAAACACCCGAATCAAAAATATGGTCACCTGCATCTGCAATGGCAATTTTAATATGATATTTTTCTCCACATAATACTTTGGCTTTAGCTGTTAAAACAGTGGTTAATCCATCATATACACAGTTAATAGACCCATTAACATTATCTCTATAGTATGCGCAATTTGTACAGGGCCCAGTAGAAACCCCACCAGAATTGCCATTATTTACTGTATTAATAGAAATAGGTGTTGTGCTTCCTGGAATTAAGGCAATATTTGTTTGAGCCATTGGAGTGGTGACACCGCTTAACAAAAAAGCAAAAGCATCATTTACACCACCGTTTACGTAATCATTATATTCCTCAGAACCAAACACATATCTAAATTTTACGGTATCAGATTGAGGTATAAAGTCGAATTCTAAGATAGATGCATCAAAAGTTGAGAATCCAGAAACGACATCTAAATCAGTGTCTCCAGGTTGAAATTGATTTACGCTTTGAAATCCTGAACTTGGGCCATTAGGACCTAATTCGCCTGGAATGGTTCCATTAGAACCACAAGTAAGATAAACCCCTTTTGTTATTCCTAAATTACCACTAGGTGTTGCACTAAATGTTGCTATCATTTCTGGCAAGCCAGTATAAGTAATATTAGAAGCTGTTACACCCCCTCCTAATAATACATTTTGAACATATTGAGTGGGTGTTAATGTTCCAGTCGTAATTTGCGACTTTGCATTAAAAAATAAGCAAAGTAATGTCGCCGTAGTGATTACAATTTTTTTCCTCATACCTTCAAAAATACTTATAAATCAGTTAATTATCAATAATTTTAATCATCCAAAATGGCATTTTAAATAAAAAAAGTACATTAGTACCCAAATTCTACAATAATGGAACGAAATCAAATCCAAACTTACCTTAATTCAAATAAAGAACGCTTTTTAAACGAATTATTAGACCTATTAAAAATCCCATCAATTAGTGCTCGTGCCGAACATAAATCTGATATGGATAAAACAGCCGAAGCGATTAAACAACGCTTAATTGAAGCTGGCGCTGATAAAGTAGAAATTTGTCAAACAAAAGGTTATCCTGTTGTTTATGGCGAAAAAATAATTGACCCATCAAGACCAACTGTAGTGGTATATGGACACTATGATGTGCAACCTGCTGATCCTCTTGATTTATGGGACTCTCCCCCATTTGAACCTGTGATTAAAAAAACAGAGGTTCATCCCGAAGGCGCTATTTTTGCTCGCGGAAGTTGCGATGACAAAGGCCAAATGTACATGCACGTTAAGGCTTTCGAAATCATGATGAAAACAAACACATTACCTTGTAATGTAAAGTTTATGATTGAAGGCGAAGAAGAAGTCGGTTCCCCTAGTTTAGGACCATGGATTATTGAAAACAAAGAAAAATTAAAAGGAGATATTATTTTAATTTCTGATACGTCTATTATCGCCAACGATATCCCCAGTATTGATAGCGGTTTGAGAGGTTTAGCCTATATGGAAGTGGAAGTAACTGGACCAAACAGAGATTTACATAGTGGTGTTTATGGAGGAGCAGTGGCAAATCCAATTAATATTTTATGTAAAATGATTGCTTCTTGTCATGATGAAAATAATCATATTACAGTTCCGGGTTTTTATGATAAAGTGCAAGAATTGAGTGCTGAAGAAAGAGCGGAAATGGCAAAAGCACCTTTTAATTTAGAGGAGTATAAAAAAGATTTAAATATTGAAGAAGAGCGTGGCGAAAAAGGCTATTCATCTAACGAAAGAACAGGCATTCGTCCAACTTTAGATGTGAATGGTATTTGGGGTGGCTATACTGGCGAAGGAGCAAAAACAGTTTTACCATCAAAAGCATTTGCAAAAATTTCGATGCGTTTAGTGCCGAATCAATCATCAAAAGAAATCAGCGATTTATTTATTAAGCATTTCGAAAGCATTGCTCCAAAATCAGTAAAGGTAAAAGTGACAGCTCACCATGGTGGAGAGCCAGTGGTTGTGCCAATTACCTCTAAAGGTTTTTTATCAGCAAGTAAAGCCATGGAAGAAACTTATGGCAAAAAGCCAGTTCCAACACGCAGTGGCGGAAGTATTCCTATTGTTGCTTTATTTAAAAAAGAGTTAGGCATGGATAGTATTTTATTTGGCTTTGGATTAGATAGCGATGGCTTACATTCGCCAAATGAACATTATGGTTTATTTAATTATTATAGAGGCATTGAAACCATCCCTTTGTTTTATAAATATTTTACAGCGTAGTATTGTCTAAACAAAACATAACGATAATAGGTGGCGGGCCAGCATCAATGATGCTGGCTTGTTCATTAGATGCGAGTAAATTCAATATTTCTATCTACGAAAAAAACGCCGGCTTAGGTCGTAAATTTTTAGTGGCAGGAAAAGGAGGTTTTAATTTAACACATTCCGAAAATTTAGAGCAGTTCGTAGAACGTTATCATCCCAAACAATTTATCGAGCCATTTTTAAATCATTTTCCAAATGCTGATTTTAGAGATTGGTTAAGCTCAATTGGGATTGAAACTTACATAGGAACAAGTAAACGCGTGTTTCCGGTAAAAGGCATTAAACCTATTGAAGTATTAAACGCGATAGAATCGATGCTTAAAAAAAACAATGTTTCAATTTACTATAATCATGAGTGGAAAGGTTGGAGTAATAATAATCTCTTGTTTTCGAACAATGGTGAAATTAAAATTATAAAATCAGACCTAGTTGTTTTTGCTTTAGGCGGTGCTAGTTGGAAAGTAACTGGAAGTGTAGGAGATTGGACTTCATACTTCGAAGAAAAAGGAATTCAAATCAATCCATTTTATCCATCTAATTGTGCCTACAAAATTAATTGGAACCAAGAATTAGTAAAACATATTTCTGGACATGCCCTAAAAAACTGCAAGTTTTCTTGTGGCAATATGCATAAAAAAGGAGAAGCGGTTTTAACTGATTTTGGCATTGAGGGTAGTGGGATTTATGGTTTAAGTAAGGAAATAAGAAAGCAGATAATTTGTGACGAAAAGGCTGAATTGTTCATTGATTTTAAACCAGAACTAAGTTTACAAGAAATTCAAAATAGATTTGAGAATAGGGGAAAATTATCTATTAAAGATGTATTAGAAAAAAAGATTAATCTTTCAGCAGTTCAAATACAATTGTTAAAATACCAAACCTCAAAGGAAGAGTATAATCAACCTGAAATAATTAGTGAATTGATTAAAAAAATTCCACTCATTTTAACTGATTTTGCACCCATTGATGATGCTATTTCAACGGTTGGAGGGATTAGTTTAGAAGAAGTAAATGAGAATTTGGAGCTTAAAAAACTACCAAATCATTATTGTATGGGCGAAATGCTCGATTGGGACGCACCAACAGGCGGTTATTTGCTTCAAGCTTGCTTTAGTATGGGTAAATTTGTGGCCGATAAGTTAAATCAGAAACTATAAAGTTTTAAATTAAACTTGTAAATTAGCTTTCTTAAAAAAATTACATTTTGCAAAACATAAAAGAATATTTTAACATCATTGCGTCTAAACGAAAGGGACGAGGATTAACAAATTACTATTGGAAAGAAATTACGAATTATTGTAATTACTTTTCTCATGAGGATAGCTCTGTTTTAGAAGTTGGTTGTGGTAGCGGAGATTTATTAGCTGGGATTGCTGGAAGCAAAAAAACTGGCATTGACTTTAGTGAAGGGCAAATAGCTTGGGCTAAAGAAAAACATGCCGGCAAAAATATCGAATTCATTTTAATGGACGCTAACAATATTACATTAACTGAGAAATACGATTTTGTTGTAATTAGTAATTTAATAGGATTTGTGGATGATATTCAAAATGTATTTGAACAAGTACAAAAAGTTTGTCATCCAAACACAAAGATTATTGTTCAATATTATAATTCGCTTTGGGAACCCGTTTTAAAGTTTGCAGAGTTATTAGGATTAAAAACAAAAACACCTACACAAAACTGGTTAAATACAAAAGACGTTAATAATTTATTATTTGTGTCGGGTTTTGATGTATATAGAAATAGCAAACGCTTTATTTTCCCGTTCTACATTCCATTAATTGCGGAGTTACATAATTTAGTATTAGCAAAGTTTCCATTTTTTAGGTTCTTTAGTTTAAACACATACTCCTTTGCAAAGCCCTTACCTATTAGTAACCCTGAAGAGTATAAAACAAAATATTCTACTACAGTTGTTATTCCTGCTCGAAACGAGAGTGGTAATATTGAAAATGCGATTACACGTTTACCAAAATTTGGAAAACATGTGGAGATTATTTTTATTGAAGGAAACAGTACCGATGATACTTGGCAGAAAATACAAGAGATTCAACAAAAATATAAAGACACTCACGACATAAAAATCGGTCAGCAAAAAGGAAAAGGAAAGGCAGATGCTGTGCGTGAAGGATATAAAATTGCAACGGGAGATATCTTAATGATTTTAGATGCCGATTTAACGGTTCCGCCAGAAGACATTCCTAAATTTTACGATGCCATTGCTGGAAGCAAAGGTGATTTTATTAATGGAACACGTTTAGTGTATCCGATGGATAAAGAAGCGATGCGTTTTTTAAATTACTTAGGAAATCATTTCTTTAGCTGGGCGTTTACATGGCTCTTAGACCAACGATTTAAAGATACGTTGTGCGGAACGAAGGTGATGTTTAGAGAAGACTATATTAAATTAACCAAGAATAGAAAATATTTTGGAGAATTTGATCCATTTGGTGATTTTGATTTATTATTTGGAGCACATAAGTTAAATTTAAAAATAGTAGAGATTCCAATTCGTTACAGAGAACGTACTTATGGAAGTACTAACATTTCCCGGTTTAAACATGGTCTAATCTTATTACGCATGTGTGCTTTTGCGAGCCGAAAATGTAAATTTATTTAAGATTTTAAAATGAAACAGATTTTATTCTTGTTGTTTATTGTTTTAACTACCAAAACAGTTAATGCGCAAACCATAAAAGTGTATTTCAATCAATCAGTTGATAATACAGTCTCTGCGATTACTGATGCACAAACATCTGCCCATTTAGATGATACTATTTGTGCTTTGATCAATGGTTCTAATACAACATTGGATATTGCTGTTTGGGATAATGGAAGCACAAAAATCGTCACTGCTCTAAATAACGCTTATTTAAGAGGCGTTCAGGTTCGTTACATTTCCTCAACTAATAGTTTAAATACTGCTTTATCTGGTTTAAATTCAAATATCCCGCTTTTAAAACGCACATCTACTTTAACAAGTAATGTGATGCATAATAAATTTATCATTGCTGATAATGCTAAATTATTAATTGGCTCTATGAATTTTGGTAATGGAAGCATGTTTGATGATTATAATAATATTGTTATTATTTCAAATTCTAGTTTATCACAAAATTATACAACTGAGTTTAATGAAATGTGGGGCTCTACAGGGGCTCAGCCAAATACAACCAATAGTAAATTTGGTCCCGCTAAAGCTGATAATACTATTCATAGTTTTAATATTGGGGGCTCAACTATTGAATCTTATTTTTCTCCAACTGATGGAACAGCCTCTAAAATTGTAACAGCAATTAATTCGGCTAATTTTAGTTTAGATATTGCTATGTTTACATTCACAGATAATGATTTAGGAGATGCTGTCGTAGCTGCTAAAAACAGAGGAGTAAATGTTAGATGTATCATTGAAAACGTTAGTTATTTTGGGTCAGAGTACACTAAATTAGTTAACGCAGGTATTCCTGTTATCTCTCATGAAAATGTAGCAAATGATTTTCACCATAAATATTGTATTATTGATGCAGTAAATACAAGTTCCGATCCTATTGTTGTCACTGGCTCTCACAATTGGTCAAACTCAGCCAATCAAGAATATGACGAAAACACATTAATAATTCATGATGCTATTATAGCTAATCAGTATTTAGAAGAGTTTTCAAAAAGATATTCTGTTTTATCAGGAGTTAAAAACTATTATAATATTAACGATCAAGTTATTTTATTTCCTAACCCGAGTAATGGGAGCTTCTCAATTATAGGGTTAAAGCATAACGTTGACAAATTAACGGTGATTAATAGTATTGGTCAAATAGTTGAAGCATTAGAAAACACTAACAATACCATTAATTTGACTTTAGAAAAAGGAATATATTTTGTCAATATCATGTCTAATGGAGAATTGATAAGCAAGAAAATATATATAGAATAAAAAACAGTAGCATCATGAAAGAACGTATTTGGATTTACACATTAAGTCATGAACTAACTAGCGAACAATTAGATGATTTTAAAAATCGTTGTCAAAGTTTTGTAAATGGTTGGACTGCTCACGATGTGAGTTTAGATGCATCATTTGATTTGTATCAAAATCGTTTACTAATATTTAAAGTAAACGAAGACAAGTACAATGCTAGTGGTTGTAGTATCGATAAGCAATTACGCTTTGTAAAAGAATTAGAACAAGCGTTTTCTTTAGAATTATTAAATCGTTTATTAGTTGCTTACGAAAACAATAATCAGGTTGAGGTCGTTAAAGCTTCTCAAATAAAAGAGTTATTGGCAAATAATACGATTACCGCAAATACTTTAGTGTTTGATAATACAGTAACAGAATCAACTGAATTAACAAGTAAATGGAAACAACCTTTGAAATCAACTTGGTTAGCAAAGTATTTAAATTAATCTTTTGAAACATCAATTATCTATATTATTATTTTTAGCCACATTAACATCTTGTGTGTTTTATTCATGCACAAAAGATGTTGCTAAAAACCCATTATTAGCATACAGCGACAAGGCTTTGTTAGATAGTGCTAAAAATGCATCTGTATTTATTTATTACAAAAACGATGCTTCGACTTTGTATCCTGGAACAACTGGCGCTCATTCTGCTTTTAAATTAAAATTTAATAAAATTGCAGCTACTGTATTAACAGACAATGGAAAAATTCCAGTAGGACAACAATTTCCTAACGGCTCATTTATTGTGAAAGAGATGCAATCGGGTTTAAATGCATTCATGTACAAGAAAGAAGGCACATGGTTATGGGCCGAGGTATATAATAATGGCGACGTGTTTTACAGCGTTAATAAAGATCCGCAGCCGTGTATTAGCTGCCATAGTCAATCAGGCCAAAGAGATTTAGTGGTTACGTTTAATTTTTATTAATACTCTATTTATTATTGTATAGTGCCTTTGCTTTTTCTAAAGTATCAGATTGAAAATTTGATAAATCCAAAAAGTAATTCAATTGCCATTTTTGCGTTTTGATGGCTTGTTTATTTGTGGTGTTATCCCATGGTGGATAAACTCTAAAGCCTCGTTTTCCTTCTTTATCATTAACTGTTAATATCGCTTGTTGGCATAATACTGATTTTGGAAAAATGAACTGACCAAGCTGATTACCATTTACAACATTGATAATAACAAGATCAATGGAATCTGTATCTGCAAATGGCGCAATGATACCACTTTCAACTCTTTTCCAAAGTGTTACAAACTGACCAACTTTAGTAGGAGTGATTTTTGCTTTTCTAAATCTTACGTGTAAATTGTTAAGTGTAAAATAACACGCTTTATATTCTGAACTTTCTGTTTCAATTAAAGACTCTGTATATTTAAAGCCACAAGCGTCAAAAACTTGTGTTTGAATATAAGTAAGGTCAAAAGAAAGCATGACATTAAAACCCACTCTCCTCGCTATCGCAATGGAAATGGTTTTGTTTTTTAGGTTGAGGTTTGATAACCTTAGCGCCTTTATTTTTCTCTGTAATTAATTTAGCTATAATACGAGCACGTTCTTTTTTAATGTCTTCACGCAACTTTGCATCTTCGTCTTTATCATAATAAATTTGTCCATCAATGATTGTTGTATTTACTTTAGCATAAATGCTTAAAGGATTATCAGACCAAAGAACTAAATCAGCTACTTTACCAACTTTGATACTTCCTACTTTATCATCAATGTGTAGCATTTTAGCAGGATTTAAAGTCACTAATTTTAATGCTTGTACTTCTGTTAATCCACCATATTTAATAGATTTTGCCGCTTCTTGATTTAAACGTCTTCCCATTTCAGCATCATCAGAGTTGATAGAGGTGTTCACTCCAGCTTTGGTTAACATAGAAGCGTTATGAGGTATAGCATCCATTACTTCTAGTTTATAAGCCCACCAATCAGCAAAAGTAGAAGCGTTAGCGCCATGAGTTTTCATTTTATCAGCTACTTTATATCCTTCTAAAATATGAGTAAAGGTATTTACTTTAAACTTCATGCTATCTGCCACATGCATTAACATATTTATTTCGCTTTGTACATAACTATGACAAGTAATGAAGCGTTTGCCATCTAAAATCTCAACTAATGCGTCTAAGTCCAAGTCTCTGCGAGGAGAAGTGATTTTGTTTTTTTCAATTTCTTTTGGAGATAGTTTTGAGAAACCTTCCATTTGTTTTTTGTAGGCAGTTGCTCTTGTAAAATAGTCGTAATACAATTGCTCTACTCCCATTCGTGTTTGAGGGAATCGTTCTAAATCAGGATTTAAACCATTAGAGTGTTTAACGTTTTCGCCTAAAGCAAATTTGATGAAACCAGGAGCTCTTTCATATTTAAATTCTTCAGGATTTTTCCCCCAACGTAGTTTTATTAAACAACTTTGTCCTCCAATTGGATTTGCAGAACCATGTAATAGCTGAGCAGTTGTTACACCTCCAGATAATTGACGGTAAATATTAATATCATCTGGGTTAATCACATCGCCCATTTTCACTTCGGCACTACTAGCATCCGCTCCTTCGTTTACACTGTACAGTGCAATATGTGAGTGTTCATCAATAATTCCTGGAGTTAAGTGCATTCCTTTAGCATCAATTACTTTAGCAAAAGCTGTTTTTGGCGCATCAATATTTGGTGCAATACGCACTATTTTTCCATCAACAATATAAATGTCTTGTTCTTTTAAAATTGAATCAGATTCGTTTGTCCAGATAGTGGCATTTTTAATTAAAACAGCATCATAACGTTTTTTAAATTTACCCCAAGTGTCTTTTATTAAACCTTCACTTTCCGCTTCAGGTTCACCGTATGCTCCAAATGGGTAATACACTTTCCCATAATTAATTTTTTGTTTAGGTTTAGCAACTTTAGGTTTTGTAGTATCTGTGACGTTTATGTAATTTAATTTAAAATCTATCCAATTACCATCACTGTATTGACCAGTTCCTGTAAATGATTTTGTTTGTTCATTATAGTTCCCTGATAAACGAAGTGTAAATGTTGAATCGTATGGAAAGCTAAGAGTTAAAAGATTGTTTTTAAATGCAATGTTTGCCTTGGCTTTTAAACTGTCTTTTAAAACTATCAAACCTGTATAATTTTCTTGTTCTCTGTTGATAGTTAATTTATTTATAGTTGTGCCGTATGATAACTCATAACTTCCACTAATATTTGGAATAGATAAATCATTGTAAACATGTTTTTCCCCATTGCTCCACGTTTCGTGAATAATAGCATCTTCTTCAAAAATAGGTTTAGAAGAAATAAAGAAGTTTGCAAACATCCCTTGTTTTAAACTTCCTATTTTATCTTGCACACCTATAAAATTAGCTGGATTGTATGTTAAAGCACGTAAAGCCGTTTTTTCTGATAAACCATAAGCAATTGCTTTTCTTATATTTTTTAAGAAAATAGATTTATCTTTTAAATCAGCAGTGGTGATGCAAAATTGTACATAATTTTTTTCAAGAGCCGCTAAGTTAGATGGCGCCATCTCCCAATGTTTTAAATCGGTTAACGATGCTTGTTCTGCATCTAATGGATCTTCTACATCAATAGCATCAGGATAATTTACAGGAATAATGTATTTGGAAAACGTGTTTTGGATGTCATACAATCTTTGGTATTCGTTACCCCCACCTTTAATGATATATTTTACTTTAAATTCATCAGCAATTTTTTTACCTCTTAAATCATTGTATTTATCGTTGCCTTCAAAAACAGAAGGCAAATCTTGTAATTTATTAAAAGCTTCTAAAGTAATATTGTATTCAGTTTTCGCTTGATTGGTTTTATACCATTCTGCATCATAATAGGTTTGTCTTAATAATGCAATAGCTCCCATTAATGAAGATGGGTAATCTTGTGGTGATACACCTTTGTTTAATGAGTAAAAACCAGCAGCTCTGTCTTTAACAATACTTTCGTTTTCTTTACCTGAAGCTAAATTTACTAGTGTACCACTTCCTCTCACGATACCGTCTTTTTGAGAAGTTAATACAGTAGCAAATCCTAATTTTCTTAATTCATCAGCTTTTTGAGAATTGTGCATAAACAATTTATGAGCTTCTGCTTCACTTTTAATAGCTTGGTTCCAGCCGTAGGCTCCCTTTTTAGGCGCATCTTTAAAATCTGTTCTTTTTACTTCTGGCATTCCATAATCGCTATATAAATCCACAAAGGCTGGATAAATATGTTTGCCTTTCAAATCAACGGCAATAGCATCTTTTGGAGTTTCTAATTTTTCGCCTATGCGCAACACTTTGCCATCTTGTATTAGCATGGTAGCATTGATAATAGTAACATCCGCATCCACATGCAAGGTGCAATTTGTAAATGCATAAATAGTGTGCATTGTATTTGGAGCCCCATTAGTTGGAAAAGTAGTTTGACCAATTGCTAATGGAGCAATTATAAAAATGAAGGATATTAAAAAAAATAGTTGACGCATAATGTATAGTTAATTGTAACAAATATAACATTCTAGAGCATCTATAAAAACAAGTTTGTGTCTTTTATTTAAAGATAAATTGTTAATTTTGAGACACATTTAAAATTAAACTATGGCAACAGGCATGTTACACTCTCACTACTTATTTGTAGTGCTTTTTACATTAATTTATTTAGTTAAAACAATATTATTATTAAGCGACAAAGATGAACTTTTAGAGAAATTTAAAAAGAAGACTAAAGTCGTTGAAATGATTGTGAGCTTTGGCTTTTTAGCTACTGGTGTTTTCTTATTAACCCAGTTACCAGTTGTCACAACTATTATGATTGTTAAAATTGTATTAGTTGTATTATCTATTCCATTAGCGGTTATTGGATATAAAAAGAAAAACAAAGTACTGGCTACTTTATCTTTTTTCTTAATTGTTGTTTCTTTTGGCTTAGCGCATAAAGCTAAAGATGCTAAGGCAGGAGAAAAAATAGTTGCCCTATCTGGGAAAGAAATTTTTGAAGAAAAATGCAGCTTGTGTCATGGTGCTGATGGTAAATTAGCGTTAAGTGGTGCTAAGGATTTATCAGTGACTCAATTGCCACATGCTGGTATTGTTGAAATTATTACGAATGGTAAAAATACCATGGCTGCTTATAAAGAAGCTTTATCTGCTGAACAAATTGAGGCAGTGGCTTCTTATATTGAAACCGATTTAAAAGGAAAATAATACTATTGAAAGCAGATCTTCATTCAACCGAAACACAAGCATCAACAGCTGTTTTAATTGGCGTTATTAATAAACGACAAAACGAAGCGTTATCTTATGAGTATTTAGATGAGTTGGCTTTTTTAGCAGAAACCTATGGCGTTGAAACTAAAAAAGTATTTACTCAAAAATTAGAACGCCCTGATAAAGCTACTTTTTTGGGTAAGGGAAAACTGAATGACGTCAAAGCTTTTATTAAAGAACATAAAATTTCGGTGGTGATTTTTGACGATGAACTATCGCCTTCGCAACAACGAAATTTAGAGAAAGAATTAGGTACAAGAATATTAGATAGAACAACTTTAATTCTTGAAATATTTTCGCAACGAGCACAAACGGCTCATGCTAAAACACAAGTACAATTAGCGCAATTACAATATTTATTACCACGCTTAACAGGTATGTGGACTCACTTAGAGCGTCAGCGCGGCGGCACAGGCACACGTGGTGGAGCAGGGGAGAAAGAAATTGAAACAGATAGACGTATTGCGCGTGATAGAATTGCTCAGCTCAAAGAAGATTTGAAAGTGATTGATAAGCAAATGGCTACGCAACGTAAAAACCGTGGCGAATTTGTGCGCGTGGCTTTGGTTGGTTATACCAATGTTGGTAAATCAACCATCATGAATATGATTAGCAAAAGCGAAGTATTTGCCGAAAACAAATTGTTTGCTACTCTTGATACAACGGTACGTAAAGTAACTATTGATAATTTATTTTTCTTATTAACGGATACAGTTGGCTTTATTAGAAAACTACCAACACAATTAGTAGAGAGTTTTAAAAGCACTTTAGATGAAGTGCGTGAGGCTGATATATTATTGCATGTGGTAGATATTTCTCATCCAAATTTTGAAGATCATATTAACGTGGTCCGCCAAACGCTAATTGATATTGGTGCAGGAGATAAAGAAACGATTTTGGTATTTAATAAAATCGACGCCTTTAAATATGTGAAAAAAGATGAGGATGATTTAACACCTGTTAGCAGAGAAAACTTATCACTAGATGAACTGAAAAAAACCTGGATGACAAACTTAGATCAAACCTGTGTTTACATTAGTGCCTTGAATAAAGAAAACATTGCTGACTTTAAAAAACTGGTTTATGACACGGTTAAGAAAGTTCACGTAGTGAGATTTCCTTATAATAATTTGTTTTATTAAAACTTTACTTCTTAGAAAGCAATTCGTTCAATAACTTTTCTGTCTTAATGGTATAGTCCTCGTAAGCCTTGCCAGTTGCGGGACCGCTAAAGCCTGTATAAACTGATTTTACTTGATGATTCTTATCTAAGAAAATAGTAGTGGGGAAGGCCATGACGTTATTTAAAAACGGCAAACTCTCTGATGCTTTTTCTTTACCAGTTAATCCAGTCAATAAAATATCATAGCCAATATTAAAACGTTTAATTAAACGTTTTAAGTTGATTTTAGCTCGCTCAGCATCCGATGTTCTTTCATAGGCAAGAGCAATAATTTCTAAGCCCTGTTTATTATACTGTTTGTAAACTTTGGATAGATAAGCGCTTTCGTCCATACAATTAGGGCACCAGCTTCCCATAATTTGTACAATTACTACTTTGTTTTTGTATTTGGAATCACTTAAGCTTACTTTTTGATTTTTGGTATTATAAAATGTAAAGTCAATTTTTTCGTTGGGGTTTTTTAAATAGGTTAGGCTTTCAGGGTCGTGTAATTCAAATTTATCGTTACGCTTTGCTGTCCAGTTTTCGTGCCATGAAGAACCTGAGTAAAATTCACCTTTGGTAATTTCTGTGCCATTATGTTCGGCTAAAAATAAAAAGGCATGTGAGCCATCAAAACAACTTAAATATAATTTGCCATTGTTTTCAGTACCTTCTAAAAAACGGTAATCACCAGTTTCGGTTAAAAAAGTTCCTTCTACAATACTTGAGTTGGCAACGTGTTTAAATATTCCAATGGCTTTACTGCTATCTTTGGTTTCTGGACTAAAAGAACATTCCCATCGTCCGTCATAAAAATTAGTGGGTTTTTCTACAGGAACAATAAAACGATTTTTGTTTCCAAAACGGGCACTAAAAGCAATTGATTTATTTTCTTTTTTCGTGTGATTAATCCAAAGCCCTTTGATGATACTGTCGCCTGTTAGTTGTGTTCTGAACTCAGTATCAAAAATCGGCATTTTAAAAATTAAAGAATCTTTTATTAAAGAAACTTCGTCAATAGTAATTCGCTCTTGAGCATTATGAATGACTAAGGTTGTTTTTCCCTTAGTGTTTTTAATTTCAAAATTAAATGGAAGTTCAATTTGTTTTTCAGAATTCAATAATAGTGTACCTCGCCAAATGCCAGTCTTAATTTTAGTTTGTGCAGAACAAAAAAATGAGATAAAAACAAAAATAAGGGCAAAGCGTTTCATTATGCTAAATAAAAAGTATTTTTTCAAAAAACCTATTTATCTAACCTCAATTTCATCAATAAATATGAACGCATCGCCTCCTTTTCCTTGGTGCCAGTCTGGTAATTTGCCAAAATTGGTCGCTTTTATTTTAATAAACCTTACGCTTATTTTGTTGGCATTAGTGTTATAAAAAGTTCGTATTTGTAAATTGTAATCATCAGCTGCTACACCATTTTCGATAGAGCCTAAATCAGTATAATGAATACCATCTTCTGACACCTGATATTCAACTTTTTTAGGGAAAAGAATCCAAGACCGTGTATCTTGTAAAAAACTTGTATTCACAAATTGTATAATGCTTATTTTTCCTAAATCTACAATACAATTAAAATCTTGTGCCTGATAGCCTTGCCAACCACCACTGCGCCAATTGGTAGTTCCATGTTGTCCGTCAATAATACCATCATCACCGCCTGCATCATATTGTTTATTATATTGACTCTGAATAGTTATTTTCCAATCATTAGGTTTTTTATATAAATGGGCTGTAGTCGTTGTGCTACATTCCTTTTTAGTAAATGCTTTGGCTTTTATAGTTGTGGAAGAATCGCAGGTAAATGAACCAGTATATTTTTTAGATAAATTTGTTGGTTCTGTTCCATCTAAAGTGTAGTAAATAATTGCTTTATTATCGGGATGTTCGATACTCACCGTTTTTTCAGTTTCTGTTATTTTTGAGGGACCGTTAATGATAGGTGCTTGAACAATGGACTTTTCTAATATTTTTGTTTGGGGACGTAATAAATTTGTTTTTCCAAATAAAGATTTATCATCTAACTTTTCGTTCATCATAAATTCTAAGACACCTCCATTAACAAGATTGGTATGTGTTAATACAGTACTATTGGACGGCTTGCCATTAAGTACAGAAGATTGAATGTATTGAAATTTTTGATTTGAATTTTGTTTTTTAATTTCAAATGTTTTTCCATTTTCTAAATGAATCACCACGTTATCAAATAAGGGAGAACCAATAGTGTATTCTGGTTTACCAGGACATACTTGATAAAACCCCATGGAGCTTAATACGTACCAAGCGCTCATTTGTCCGCAATCTTCGTTACCAATTAATCCATCAGGAGCGTTTTTATAAAACTCCGTTAATATTTGGTGTACTTTTTCTTGTGTTTTTTGCGGCTTTCCAACATAATTGTATAAATAGGTCATGTGATGACTTGGTTCATTTCCATGCGCATACTGCCCAATTAATCCAGTGATATCAACTTGTGTTCTGCCTTCGGTTTCACTTTTTGCATTAAATAAATCATCTAATTTTTGTTCAAATTGTTTTTCGCCACCCATTAAATTAATCAAGCCAGTAATATCTTGAGGGGCAAAAAAAGTGTATTGCCAACTGTTTGCTTCGGTGTAATGATTGTTTACTTCTCTTGGCTCAAAAGGCGATAACCAGTTTCCGTTTTTACGAGGACGCATAAAGCCAGTTTTTTTATCATATACATTTTTGTAGGCTTGAGCGCGTTTGATGTAAGTATCGTAATCTAATCTTTTGTTTAATTTTTTAGCGATTTGTGCGACGCACCAATTGTCATAAGCATATTCTAATGTTTTAGAAACACTTTCGGATTCATCATCTATTTGTAAAAAATAATTTTGATTAAATGCAGGAATGCCCCAACTTGTATAAGTTGCTGCTGCTCGCATAGCATCATAAATGGCATTTTTATCATAGCCTCCAATATTTTTTATCATCGCATCGGCAATAACTGAAACGCTGTGAAAACCAATCATACAATTGGTTTCGTTGGCAGACAATTCCCACATGGGTAAACGACCACTTTCTTTATGTTGTTGTAAAAATGTATTGATGATGTCACTCGTGCGTTTTTGTTCGATAATAGTAAACAATGGATGTAATCCTCTAAAAGTATCCCATAACGAAAAAATGGTGTAGGGAGTAAAACCATTGGCTTGATGTACTTTGAAATCACGACCTCTGTATTTTCCATCTACATCGCCTGCTAAAGATGGGTGAATAAAACAGTGATACAAGGCTGTATAGAAAATAATTTTTTGTTCAGTATTGTTAGTTCGTATGTCTATTTTAGATAATTCTTTTTCCCAAAGGGCTTCTGCATCTTGTTTATATTTTTCAAAATCCCAATGCATGGCTTCAGCTTCTAAATTTTTAATAGCACCTTCAATACCAGTTTGAGAAATGCCTACTTTAATAAGAAGAGGTTGTCCGTCTTTATTATTAAACTGAATTAATGCGGCTGTAGTTTGTTCTTCTTCGTTTGGTTTTTTTTGATCTTTAATAATGGCGTTTAATTTAGTTGAAATAACAGGATTATTAAATTTCATTACAAAATAAACATATTGTTGTGTGGCCCAGGCTTCGCTAATACGAGAACCTACAATAGTAACGCTATCAATAATTTTTAAGGTACTGAGTAATGTTTTATCTCTATGCAGTAAATCAATAACAATGGATGCCGTATCCATTTTAGGAAAACTATATTGATGAATGCCTACACGATGTGTTGCAGTTAACTTCACATCGATGTTATTCTCTAATTGTACTTGATAGAAACCTGCGCTTGCTTTTTCTTTTAAGTGAGAAAATTTTGTGGGATAGGTTTTGTTTTTGTAGTGTTTTGAATTGCTAATAGGCATGATTAAAATATCGCCATAATCACTTACACCCGTGCCACTTAAATGTGTGTGCGAAAAACCATAAATAACAGAATCAGAATAATGATAGCCGCCACACCCTTCCCAACTTCCATCAATTCGAGTATCAGGACTGAGTTGCATCATTCCAAAAGGTACAACAGCTCCTGGAAAAGTGTGCCCAGCACCTCCAGTTCCAATAAATGGATTTACATAAACGTTATGTTTACTTGATTGGGCCAAACCTAAGTAGCTCGCCAATATAAAAATTATGTAGAATAATTTATTATTCATGCATGTTATCTATTCTTCTTCATCGCTATATAGCTCTAATAACTCTTTAGGATAGTCATCTTTTAAAATATAAACACCCGTCATAGGATTTACGACTTCACGAATACTTTTTAAGTGTACGTAAAATGTCATTCCTTTTTTAGTTTCTACTTTTTCGGTTTTGCTAATTGCTTTTTTAGAAAACGGTAACAATGTTATAGAACCATTATCTAGTGTACATTCTAAAACAGTCATATCAGGAATCTCGAAACTAAACTCATCATCATTTGGATATAATCCATTTAACAAATAAGTGGTATTATTGTTTACTTTGAAATTAGTTACATTACCTTGAACTTCAAATTCATCTTCCCATAAGTATTTGATATTGTCTTCAGTTTCTTCGCCCTCGTTGTCTTTATCAGCATAGGCCTGATTAAATTGTGAGTTAACTAGCTTTACGTTTATTGTTACAATCATAATATGTTTGTTTATTAGTGAGCAGCGCTTGAATTGGAATTATCTAACTCAACGCCTTGTTTTTTAAATATAGAAGTTACTTTGAATGCATACCATGCTAAGTAGGCGAAACAAAATACAGTAATGATATACGATAGGTGTGGATTTAATACATCCACTAAAAATCCTTGTACTGGTGGAATAATTGCTCCTCCCAAAATCATCATAATTAATAACGATGAACCTTGATTGGTATATTTTCCTAAGCCATTAATGGCTAATGCAAAAATACATGGCCACATAACAGAACAAAATAACCCACCACTAATAAATGAATACAATGCTAAATTTCCAGTGCTCACTAAGCCAACAATCATCATGGCGCAAGCGGTTAAACTTAATATCATTAATGTTCGCGCTGGATTGTCACCAGAAAAAATAAAAATTAAAGTAGCCAATAAAATATACGGAATGTAAAATAAGTAATCTTCTACATGACTTCCTCTTAAATAATTGACACCACATATTACACCAAATGCGATAAATGGAGTAATAAACTGCATGATAATTTTTACTGTTTTACTAAAATTAAAAACCGCTAATGCGCCCGTCCAACGACCAATCATTAAACTACCCCAATACAAAGAAATGAAGTGTGAAATTTTTGTGTGATCAATTCCTTTAATTTCGGGCATTGCTAAAAGCGCTCCCATATTACTTTGTATAGTTACTTCTACACCAACATAAACAAAGATGGCAATCATCCCTAAGGTTAGTTGTGGGTATTTTAAGGCACCTAAGTCTTTATCTAATTTTTCGGAATTAGTAACTTCAGGTAATTTAGAAAACCACAAAATACCGGCGCATAAAATAAATAAAGCAAATAAAATAAGTGCAGGGATTTTCACGGCTTCTAAACTACTATCCGCTGCTGCAGGAGCACTGATGTTTCCAAATAAAGCATAGCTTAATAAAACAGGACCAATGGTTGTTCCAAAAGAATTAATGCCTCCAGCCAAACTTAAACGTTGAGCGCCTGTTTCTTTAGCGCCAAAATTTATGACAAATGGATTGGCTACGATTTGCTGTAATGCAAAACCTAAACCAATCACAAATAAAGCACATAACAATAATGGGTAAGAATTTAAACTTGCTGCTGGAATAAAAAATAAAGAACCTACTGCTGAAATTAGTAAACCTAAAATCAATGCTTTTTTGTATCCTATTTTATTAATTGGGTCGCCAATAGAACGAGAAGTAAAAAAATAAATAATGGAACCTACAGCATAAGCTGCATAAAAAGCTAAATCAACTAATTGCGATTGAAATTGCGTTAAAGTAAATTTCTCTTTAAATAATGGAATTAAAATGCCATTACTTGCCGCTACAAAACCCCAAAAGAAAAATACACTTATTAGCGCTACAAAAGATGATTGTAATTTTTGCATAAAATAAATTTAATATTTACCTAAGATATAGATTTTAGTTAGGGTTCATTTTTAATACTAAACCCATTTATTAACAACCTTCTTTTTACTACTTCTTTTAAAAAACTCATAACTCATAATTCATAACCCATAACTTCACAAAATGCAATTACTTACTCCAACACATTGGCAAGACTATGAATTAATAGATTGTGGTGATTTTGAAAAATTAGAACGCTTTGGGAAATACATTACTATTCGTCCCGAACCACAAGCTGTTTGGAAGAAACGCTATTCTTATAGTGAATGGGAAAAACAAGCCCATGTAAAATTTGTACCTAAAAGTAGCTCGAGTGGAGAATGGAAAGCCTTGAAAAAAATGCCTGATCAATGGACGATTAATTATCCTTTAGGTAAAACTGAAATTACATTACGTTTAGGTCTAACATCATTTAAACATGTTGGAGTATTTCCTGAGCAAGCTTGTAATTGGGATGTGATCTATGATTATTTGGTAGATTTAGAAAAACCTAAATTCTTAAATTTATTTGCTTATACAGGAGGTGCAAGTATTGCAGCAAGAGCAGCTGGCGCAGATGTAACACATGTGGATAGTATTAAACAAGTAGTGAATTGGGCAAATGAAAACATGCAAAAATCAAATTTGGATAATATCCGTTGGATGATTGATGATGCTTTGAAGTTTGTAAAGAAAGAACAACGTCGAGGAAATTTATATCAAGGTATTATTTTAGACCCACCAGCTTTTGGTCACGGACCAAATGGTGAGAAGTGGAAATTAGAAGATAATATTTTAGAAATGATTGATAGCGTGTTAGAGATAGTAGACCCTAAACAACATTTGTTAATTTTAAACGCTTATTCACTAGGGTTTTCGGCATTGGTGCCCGAAAACTTATTGCAGCCATTTGCAGCCAAACACAAATCTAATTTAAGTATTGGGGAATTGTATTTGAATGCAAAGAGTGGAGTTAAATTACCACTAGGAGTTTGGGGAAGATTAGAAAAAAAATAAATTATCTTTTCCCAGTTTCTTTTTCGAAGTTAATTTTTGCCCCGCCGATTTGTAATACTTTCGATTCTCTAAAAGTGTCGTTCCATTTTACTTGCGTTTTCTTTTTTTGCATGTCACCAGCACCCTTTACTTCTAAGTAAACCATAAAGAAATCATCTGTTTTACCTTTTTCTAAAATCAAAGGCTTGTGTTTTTTAGTGTTAGCGTTTTCAACTCCATTAGGCATAATTAAAGATGCTTTTACTGGATTGATAATGCTTACGCCATCTCCATTATACGTACAATCAAATCTCACAACGCTTTTGTCTGTTGCCAGATCAGCTTTTTTTAAAGTACAGGTACAATTTTCAACAGTAAATTCTTTAGTCGTTGCGGGAAGTTCAAAATCAGGAACGGGAATTGGTTTACCACCAGCTGATGCTTTGTAAATCCCTTTAAATTCTACTGTAAAATTTTCTACCATCATTCCCTTATCTTTAAAATCCACTACTTCTGATTCTTCTTCATTAGGAGGCACTACATAAGTTTTGTCTTTACTATAAATACTTTTACCGCCAGAAGTATATAAAAATTCAGTAGGCTTAACTAACAAATAATCGTTTGTTTTATTAAAGATTCTGATTTTAAATTTAGCTTGTCCTTCTGCGGCAACAATATCAACAATATAAATATTGTAATCATCTGTTTCTACAGAAGCATCTTTATATAAATATTTACTTTCAAGCTTCGATTTTTTCTCTTTTTCCTTCTCCTTGTCTTTTCCTTTTTCTTGAGAGAAAGATAGAAAGCTAATAAAAAATGTAATAGCTAATAAGATATATTTCATAATTGTATTTTTGTTAAACAAATATAGTTTATAGCTACAATTAAACCCATATAAATACAAACTTATTACTATTTTTTTTGTTAATTTTGAGAAGCTGTTTGAATTTATATTGGAATAATTGTTATGATGTATTTTTGAGCGAAAAGAGGCTCCCGCTTTGGCGGGATTGCAGAGATAGTTTTTACTATCTCGAAAAATTTAACGAATTTGTAGCCAAAAAGGCATATAACAAAATTATAAGATAAATTTTAAACAACTTCTTCATATGCATATTGATATCATTACGGTTCATCCACCTTTATTAGAAAGTCCTTTCAGTCATAGTATTTTAAAACGTGCTGCCCAAAAGGGTTTAGTAACAGTTAATGTAGTTGACTTAAGAGAATATGGAATTGAGCCTCATAGAAAAGTGGATGATTACGCGTTTGGAGGAGGTGCAGGAATGGTGATGATGATTGAACCTATTGCGAATTGCATTAATGATTTAAAAAAACAACGCACTTACGACGAAGTTATTTATATGACTCCTGATGGAGAAACTCTAAAACAAAACACTTGCAATCACCTTTCAACACTTAATAACATTATGGTATTATGCGGTCATTACAAAGGCATAGATGAACGTATTAGAGAGCATTTTATCACTAAGGAAATTTCTATTGGAGACTATGTGTTAAGCGGAGGAGAGTTGCCAGCAGCTGTTTTATGTGATGGCATTATTCGTTTAATTCCAGGGGTGCTAAATGATGAAACATCAGCTTTATCAGATTCTTTTCAAGATAATTTGTTATCGCCACCGGTTTACACACGCCCTGCAGATTATAATGGATGGAAAGTGCCAGATATTTTAACCAGCGGAAATACTAAAAAGGTAGAAGAGTGGAGGCATGAGCAATCTTTAGAAAGAACGAAACTTCGTCGCCCTGATTTATTATTGTAATTATAATCCTTAAAGGGTTATACAAACATTCATCTGTTAATTATTCATTTTTATAGTTTGATTGTGTTTTTGTTTACTGCTTATTTTTAGTAGATATTAAAATTATAGAACGTGTCGAATAGAACAGCTTCTCAAAAATTAAAAACATCTTCGGTTACTGTTGTCATTAGTTTGGCACTAGTATTATTTATGCTAGGTTTATTAGGCTTAGTAGTAATCAATGCTAAAAAATTATCTAATCATGTTAAAGAAAATGTGGGCTTTCAAGTTGTTTTAAAAGACACCACTACACAAGCTGAATTAGACATATTAAAACAAGAAATTAGTTCTTCAGCATTTACCAAACAGGTTGATTATATTAGTAAAGACGAAGCGGCTAAAAAATTACAAAAAGATTTAGGAGAAGATTTTATTACGTTTTTAGGATATAATCCATTATTATCATCATTAGACGTCAAATTAAATTCTGATTATGCCAACATTGATAGTTTAGTAGGATTTGAAAAACAAATCATGCAAAAACATTTTGTGAAAGAAGTCATCTATCACAAAGACATGATTAAGCAGGTGAATGATAATGCTAAAGTAATTAGTTTATACATTTTAATTTTTAGTGGCTTGTTATTAGTGGTAGCTATTGCTTTAATTAACAATACCATTCGATTGTCTATTTACGCTAAGCGCTTTTTAATTAGAACCATGTATTTAGTTGGAGCTACACAGGGCTTTATTCGAATGCCATTTATCTTAAAAGGTATTCGCCAAGGCGTTATTGCGGGCTTACTAGCAGGCTTTTTACTAGCTGGATTCTTGGTTTTAAGTACAAATTATATTCCTGATTTATTGCAATTGCAAGACCCTAATTTATTAGCAGTTTTGTTTGCGGGCATTGTAGCTTTAGGCGTTTTAATTTCTGGATTAAGTGCTGCCCTTTCTGTAAGTAGATATTTACGTTTAAAAACAGACGATTTATATTTTTAAAATCATAAATACAAGTAGCACATATTTTAAGTTAGGTATATTAACCTGTGTTGTTTGTTTAATTTCTCTTTTTGCTTTTCGTAAACAACAGCCATCAAAGTTGGTTATTCCTTCTGGAACAACTATTGCTGAGCGGTTTTCACCTCCCATTAATTATACAAGGCTAAAATCAGATAAAAACTCTTTCGCTGAATTTTTACAAAACACATCTTTAAAACCACATGGCACTTTAGTACATTATTACAGTGGTGAAGAAAAATCAAACAAAGTGGCAGCAGCTGTTTTGAGTTATGATGTAGGAAATAAGGACTTACAACAATGTGCGGATGCAGTAATGCGTTTGCGTGCAGAGTATCTATATCAAACAAAGCAGTTTAATGCTTTACATTTTAATTTTACCAATGGCTTTAAGGCTGAATATAGTAAATGGAGAAGTGGATATCGAATTGCGGTAAAAGGCAATAATGTAAATTGGGTAAAAACTACTAAAGAAAGCACATCTTATCAATCATTTAGAGAATATTTAAATATGGTGTTTACTTATGCAGGGACTGCGTCTTTAACTAAAGAATTAAAACAAATTACTTTATCTCAAATGCAAATTGGCGATGTGTTTATAAAAGGAGGCTCTCCTGGCCATGCGGTGATTGTGGTAGATATGGCAGTAAATCCTAAAACCAACAAAAAAGTATTTATGATTGCCCAAAGCTATATGCCAGCGCAAGACATTCATATATTGATTAATACAAACAAACCAGCTATTTCTCCTTGGCATGATTTAGAGGAAACAGCTTCTGAAATTGAAACACCAGAATGGACTTTTGATAATAATCAATTGAAACGATTTTAAAGAAAAAGTCTGCCTACTAATTAGTAAACAGACTTAAATAAAATAGGTTAATTATAGTTTCAAGGCCATGCCTACTTGAATATAATCGACATTCACACCAGTTCCAGCTTCTGCATAAAAACCAAACTTTTTGCTTACATATATTCTTCCTCCCACAGCAATTCCTCCAGCAGGGTAAGCCCCAGTTTCATTACGATTTTCATAATTATAGTATTGGTCGCTTGTTGTGAAAGTATAGGTTCTATATCTAACACCTGCCATTAAAGCAGCATAAACGTCCCATTTATCGCTTACTAAAAACTTATGATGATAATAGCCCTTTACTAAAGTTGTTACATCAGTCCAGCTTTTGTCCCAAGTTCTTCCAAATTTATCATTGTAATGTTGTGAGCCATGCCAAAAAGAAAGCGAACCCCCTAATCCAATAATACTTTTTGGGATTGCTTCCGAAATGCCATGTTCAAATCCTAAATGAATAGAAGGGATAGAGCGATAGGTATATCCATAACCTTTATATTTTGAAGAGCCAAAATAGCCACTTCCTGCTCCTGCCCCAAGAGACAATACACTTTTTCCTTTTGCCATTGATTGAGCTGAGACATTTAATGCCTGGATAATTAACAGACTCGATAAAATAATTTTTTTCATAATACAGGGATTTAGGTTATTATTATTTTATTTTTTAGAAATGCTGTTACAGCATTACTGTCTTTATACAGATTAAGAAAATAAAAGGTTTTGATGAAATGTTAAAAAGCCATAAAAAAAGACCGTCCGCTAGCTAGCGGACAGTCTTTAGTGGGGTAAATGAAGGGGCTCGAACCCTCGACCCTCGGTACCACAAACCGATGCTCTAACCAACTGAGCTACATCTACCATTTTGGGCTACAAATGTAATAAATTTCTTTTATAAGCAATAAAATTTACAAAATTTATTTTTTATAGTTTACCATATAGTGTAAGCCTACAGACTCTTTACGTTGTATGGCGTGTTTAATAATAAGATATCCAATACATATTAAGTTTCGTAATTCACATAGTTTTTGAGTAACAGTGGTTTTTTCGTAGAGCGCTTCATTTTCTTTATATAAAATCTCTAAACGGTCGAAGGCACGTTTTAAGCGTAATTCTGAACGAACAATACCTACGTAGTTACTCATAATTTGTTGTACTTCGCGTTGCGATTGAGTAATTAAAATCATTTCTTCAGCATGTTCAGTTCCTTCAGCATCCCAGTTTGGAATTCCCTCCGTAAATGAAATTTTTGGAAGATTTTCTAAGCCTTTTTTAGCTGCTCTGTGAGCAAAAACAACAGCCTCTAATAAAGAATTACTTGCTAAACGGTTGGCGCCATGTAAACCTGTACATGCGCATTCGCCTACAGCAAATAAATTTTCGATAGTCGATTGACCTTCTTTGTTGACTAAAATACCACCACATAAATAATGCATGGCTGGAACCACTGGAATCATTTTCACAAAAGGATCAACGCCTAATTTCATGCATTTTTCATAGATGTTTGGAAAATGCTCAATAAAGGCTTTTCTATCAATGTGTCTGCAATCTAAATACACAAAATCTTCCCCTCTAGTTTTTAACTCATTATCAATAGCTCGAGCTACAATATCTCGTGGCGCCAAGGATAAGCGTTCATCATATTTTTGCATGAACTCTTTGCCATCAGTTGTTTTTAATACAGCACCAAATCCTCTAATAGCTTCAGTAATTAAAAAGCTAGGATGCTCTAAAGGATTATATAATGAGGTAGGGTGAAATTGTACAAATTCCATATCCTTCACTCGTCCTTTTGCTCTATAAACCATCGCGATTCCATCGCCTGTAGCAATAGTAGGGTTGGTTGTAGTAGCATACACATGGCCTGCACCACCTGTTGCCATCATGGTAATTTTAGAAAGAACCGTATCTATTTTTTGTGTTTTTGTATTTAAGATATAAGCACCAAAACATTTTACATCTTTTGATTGAGAGGTGACTACTTCGCCTAAATGATGTTGGGTAATAATATCAATGGCGTAGTGATGATCGAGTACGGTAATGTTTTTATGTTTACGAATTTGCGCAATTAACGCGCGTTCAATTTCGTAGCCAGTAATATCTTTATAATGTAAAATGCGGTGCTCGGAGTGGCCGCCTTCTTTGGCTAAATCATAAGAGCCTTCTTTGTTTTTATCAAAATTAGCGCCTAGTTCAATGAGTTCTCGAACACGTTCTGTTCCTTCTGTAACAACTACTCTTACAGCTTCTTCATCACACAATCCTGCTCCTGCAATTAAAGTATCTTGAATGTGTTTTTCAATAGAATCTTTATCATGCCAAACGGCCGCTATACCGCCTTGTGCATATTTGGTATTGGACTCGTCCTCGTTGCTTTTAGTAACAATATATACTGTACCGTGTTCGGCTACTTTAAGCGCGTAACTTAAACCAGCAATACCACTACCTATAATTAAGAAATCTACTTTTTGCTGCATGGTTTATTTTTTAAGTAATCGAGCCACGTATTTTCCTACGATATCAAATTCTAGATTAACAACATCGTTTACTTTTAAATGTTTAAAAATAGTATTTTCGAAAGTATAAGGAATGATACAAACCGAAAAGGAATCATCTTTTGAATCTACTACCGTTAAACTAGTTCCATTAATGGTAATACTTCCTTTTTCAACAGTTACATTTCCTAATTGACTATTATATGTTATGGTGTAGGTCCAACTACCTTGATTATCAATTATAGAAGAAACAATTCCAGTTTGATCAACATGACCTTGAACGATATGTCCATCGAATCTTCCATTAGCAGGCATGCAACGTTCTAGATTAACATAGTGGCCCACTTTTAAATTTCCTAAATTGGTTTTTTGCAAGGTCTCATCAATAGCTGTAACCGTGTATTGATTCCCGTTTATTTTAACAACTGTTAAACATACGCCATTGTGTGCCACACTTTGATCAATTTTTAATTCGTGAGTAAAAGCACAACTAAATGTAAAATGTACATTGGTGTTTTCTTTTTCAATAGCTTCTACTTTTGAAAGAGTTTCTATGATTCCTGTAAACATAGGAGTAAAGATAAAGCTTTAATATTATATTAAATGGCTGAGGTTATAAAATAATTTGTACCTTTAATATATCCCCATCTATAATTTTATTATGAAATTATTATTAAATTTTTTGCTCATCGGGGTTTTAAGTTGTTATTCGCAAAAGCCTAGTACTTTTAAAGGAGAACATTATGCATTATATAATAAGTGCAAATCGGCTGTTACATTTTGCGAGATAACACAGCAAGATTATTTATCTTGTGGTTCCGTAAAAAACTGTTATGGTTTATATGTATTACCAGGCGACACTTTTTATATAAACATTGAGGATAAAAATCAATCTGAATCTATATCCGCTGACATTTCTTTTGGAGGATATTTTCCAGCTATTACAGCATTTACTTTTCAGCCAATTGATTTTAATTGTACCCCTCAACAAGCATTGAAGATTATCATTCCTTTAACCGCTACTATTGGATCGAGTTTTCAAGTCATAGCTCAAAATGTTTCTTACGTCAATCCTCAACCATTTATTCCTGGAACTCCTGAGCCATTTAATATTTTTGTGGGAGGTCAACAGCCATTATATACCTTTGCATTGTCCGATTTCACAAATTGCCCATTTATTGAAGAGGTTGCTATTCAAGAACTAGATTTAACTCATTATATGCCTGTATTGTTTCCGAATCCAGTTAATGACATCTTATATTTATTAGGTAGTAAATATAGATTCTATGATTTAGAAATTTATGATGTATTAGGAAATTTAATTTTGAAAAATACAGACGCTAATTCTATTGACTTGATTAGTTTAAATAATGGAATATACTCCTGTAGAATAATCTATAACGAAAAAATCATGGCTTCAGAAAAAGTAATAGTGATACATTAATTTCTTAGAGAGTACAACTTAAAAAAACGCTCGTACTTGAGCTCCGCCAATATTTACAATCTTACTATCAGGCGATTTTCTTCCACTATAATTAATACTTACTTGAATATTATTAGATAAATTCCTTTGGTAGCTTAACTCCCAAGTATAGTTGTATCCTGTTTTTAAAGCATTTAGCATTTCATAAGCTACAGGAGTGTTTTGATTGAGCGCATCATTATATGTGATATTAATGAAATCAGCTTTGCCAGTTAAACTTCCTTTTTCTACTTGATTAAATTTAAACTCTAATCCCAAATCATTTAGTTCTGCTTTTTGAAAACCTTCTAAAATGATATTTTGTTTTTTGTTGTGTTTATATAAAACACTAATTCTAAATGCCGTATTAGGCTGGTAGCTTAACTTCTGTTCTAAATCATACGCTTCAATTTTATAGTTACGAGTCGTTAAAAACCCCGACTCGTTTGATTTAATGCCAAATACATTCGTACTGTTTAAACTCCATGATTTTGTAACGTTCCATCTCCATCTCCATTCATGTGTCGTGTTTTCTCGAGTTTCATAACCATTAGTGAGGAGCTGTTTACTTAAATTACTTTGATACGTATAATCAGTTCCAAACACAGCAGCGCCTTGGTTAAAAAATATGCTTTGTCGCAATGAATAGTTTAAAGCAGTTAGTAAGGAGTCGTTAAGATTTATGTTTATTGGATTAAATGTAAATAGTTGTCCATCGTCGTTTGTTTTTTTATCAATGCGGTAAGCAGATTGCGAAGCAAAACGACCAATAAATTTCATGGCTTTGCCAGAACTATCTTTTAAGAAGACAGAGGGACGGAGATTTAAAGAAAAACTAAATTGATCGTGTAATACTTTTACATATTGGTTGGTTGGCGTGTATACTCTGATGTATAATGCTTCGTCAGAAAATTGCGCAATTTCAAACTCATTTAATTCCTTAATTCCGTTATCGTTATAGTCTTTCCACGCATAAGTTCCTTGACCAGCCGCAACCAATAAATAGTAATACTCCTTTTTATTTTCTAAACCATAACCTGTTTCGTAAAAGATACTTGAGGTAATAAATCCTTTTATTAATCGTGGAGAATATTCAATTCTGCTTAATAAAGTATTATCAGGCTTAATTGTCATCGAATCTCTTTTGAGCTGTAATTCTCTATATGTAAATATCACGGAGAAAGGATGATTTCGGATACTATTCACATTCACTGAAAAGCCTGTGTTTTTTGCCAATGTAGAATCTTTTAAAACAGAACCATAAGCTTGTTTGTCTCTTCGTTCTCTGTAAAATAGTTTATATAAATTACCTGTAGAATCCTTATTAGTAATATTTCCTTCCCACTCATAAAACTGATAGCTGCGAGAAAGTAAACTATCAGTGGTAGTTTTTCTAAATAAATTTTGTTCAAATTCATCCAAATAATTCAATTTTAATTTCCAGATAGATTGTGAGAAAGAGGCTTTGTGTCTGTAAAAATTACTTAGTTGAGAATTATAATTACTAGTTAAATAAGAACCGTTGTAAGTAGTTGTGTTTGTTTTGGTGTTATACAAACTAGTAATACTATGTTTTAATCCTTTATAAAATGCGCCTTCATCAAAAAAATTAATGCCATATATTAATTTTAATTTTTCGTTTTTTTGAATCCCTACTTGAGCAAAACCAACATGTTGGTCGGCATTAATTGGGGCATTAATGGGTCTGTTCCAATCACGTTCAAACTCAATAGCTCTGTATCGTTCTATGGGATTAAAATATTGTTGCACGTATTCGTAACCTAAATTATAAACAGCATTTAAAGATTGTTTAGTTACAGTGTCTTTTTTAATAACGCTTTGGTTATTACTATTTATTTTAATACCATAACCATCATCATTACTGGAATTAAAACCACTAAAAGTATTGATGTCGTTTTTAGTATAAACGCCTTCAACATCTACATTATGATTTTTATTAAACTGATAATTAATATCAGTCGTAAACATTTGTTTTTTCTTTGGAGTCACTAATGGAATAACTGGCTCATAATTTCCTTGCAAAACACCTCCTACAGGGGCTACCCATTTATATACTTTGCCATTAGCGGTAGTTGATACCTGAATATAAAAACCATTATTTTCCCCAACATAACTGTATTTTACTCTGTATTGAGCGCTGTCGGGATTGGTTGAATAAACAAAAATTCCATTATATGTCACCGAAGAAACTGTCGTATCTTTTTTCCAATAAAACACATCTGTTGTATTAAACGTTGCTAATTCGGCACCACTGGTAATTGCTTTACTTAAAGTGTCGCCAATGTTAAACATGGTTAGCTTTTGTGATTCTGTGAGAGATTGTTGTAAAGTTTTATTTTTATTGTCTTGCTCACCAAAAAAATTAAGTCGCACTTTCAGTTTTTCTGATTCAATTTCTTCACTAAAAAAATAGAGTGAGCGCGCATAATTTCTTTCGGCATACTGAAACTCTGCAATGATACGCTTGTCTTTTGTGATGATTTGCTTGGCAGTAAAGGTTAGTTCTGCAGTGTTATAATCAATGATATAGTCGTTTTCTTGTCCGCGTTGCAATAATTTTCCATCAATGTAAATACGTTCGGTTCCTGATAGCACTATGATAAATTGTTCGTTATCAGCGCCACGTAATCTATAAGGACCTTGATTATTCTCTACACCCTGTATCACATTACGAGCAAATTTTCCCTTACTCACAGCGCCACTTACCTGTGTTTTAAAAACCACTTGCTTTTTATTAATCGTATCGTAATAGTCGTTAGATAAATATGCTCCTTGTGAACGTTTATAAAAATTCATGAAATAACTGTTAGGCCTCTGCAGTTGAAAATCTCCTACAATTAATTTTGAGTTTTTGTTTGATAGTTGTACAAATACTTTATCAAATTCTTGTAATTGCGCTGTTGTTCCATCGGTCTGAAAAGGTATGTTATCATCCGTAGCAGCTAATAATAAATCAACTTCTTGCGTTAACTTTCCACTAACTTGTAAATTTAAACTAGAATTTACAACCACGTCTTGATTATTACCAAAGCTGATACCTCGGCTGATACTCCCGTTTTTATTTAAACCATCCGACACAAAAGATTCATTAGGTACGGCTGAACCAGCAAAAGCTAGGGTCATAGGATTTGAAGGCAATGATAAATCTTTTGTGAGAAGGGATGTACTTTGGTGGTAATACGATTTTTCGAAATTGTAGGGAAAACTTTTATAACTCACAAAAATTGGGTCGCTTGGCTTTACTTTAAAAATAATAGCTTTTAAAGGGTAATTAATTTTGTAGCTTGAAGAATCTAGAGGATTATTTTTTGAAGTAATAGATACTGTGCCTGGCATTAAACTTAAGGTATCTAAATAAAGGGTATCAGATTTTACAAAATAATATTTTTGTTTTAGGTTCGTTTGGGCTTGTGTCTGGATAGAATATCCACACAAAAACAATGTTATAAAAATTAACCTAAAACTCACCATGCTAATAACGGTTTATAAATATAGAAATTGTATTTTTAAACCTTAAATTGATTTTAAAATGAGAATTATAACATACAACGTAAACGGCATTCGTGCTGCTATGACAAAAGGTTTGGTGGATTGGGTTAAAGCAGCAAACCCAGATGTGTTGTGTTTGCAAGAAACCAAAGCAACACCTGATCAAGTGGATGTTCAAGCATTTGAAGCTTTAGGTTACCATTTATATTGGTATTCGGCCCAAAAGAAAGGGTACAGCGGTGTGGCTATTTTTTCTAAATTAAAGCCAAAGCACGTGGAGTATGGTTGTGGCATTGAAAAATATGATTTTGAAGGCCGCATCATTCGTTTAGATTTCCAAGAATGCTCGGTCATGAGTGTTTATCACCCAAGTGGCAGCAGTGGAGATGATCGCCAGGCATTTAAAATGCAGTGGTTAGCCGATTTCCAATCATATATTGATGATTTAAAAACCAAAATCCCTAATTTGATTTTATGTGGAGATTATAATATTTGTCATAAACCAATAGATATTCATAATCCAAAATCAAATGCTAATACATCTGGCTTTTTACCTGAAGAAAGAGAGTGGATGGAGCAATTTATCCAATCTGGATTTACAGATTCATTTAGATATTTCAACCAAGAGCCCCACCAATACAGCTGGTGGAGCTATAGAGCGGGATCCAGAGGTAAGAATTTGGGTTGGCGAATTGACTATAATTTAGTAGCCAATCACTTGGATAAACACTTAAAAAGAGCAGTGATTTTACCAGATGCGATGCACAGCGACCACTGCCCAGTTTTGTTGGAAATGGAATTTTAACAAATTAGGTTACTTTTTTTAGTTATTTTAGATTTTTAGGTTATATTTGTGATTACTAAAAACTTATGTACTTAGGTATGAGAAAAATATTTATCCCACTAGTAGCTAGCGTGTTAACACTTAGCTTAGTTTCATGTTCGGACGACACAAAAGAAAACCACGAAGGCTCTGAAGGCAAGGGTGGCGTGTATATGGGTGGCGTGATGCGTATGAACGAAGTAGAAGCTTTTAAAAGCTTAAATCCAATTGCTGTAAACGAAATCGTAGGTTTTCATATTGGCACTCAATTGTTTGAGGGTTTAGTGAAATTTGATCAAAACGATTTATCTATAAAACCAGCTATTGCTCGTTCTTGGGAAAGCAATGAAAATCAAACAGAATGGACTTTCCATATCCGTCAAGGAGTAATGTTTCATGCAGATGCTTGTTTTGCAGATGGAAAAGGCAGAGAGTTAAAAGCAAGTGATGTTAAATTTTGCTTTGATAAGTTATGTACCGCTGACCCTAATAATGCGCAGTTTGATGTAACATTCAAAGACCGCGTGGTTGGTGCTAATGAAACATTTGAAGCATCTAAAACAGGAAAAGCATTAAACGTTTCAGGTATTAAAGTGATTAATGATACGACGATAACTATTACTTTAAAAAGTCCTTTTGCAGGTTTTTTAAATGTTATTGCTATGCCAGGATGCTGGATTTATCCAAAAGAGGCTTTAGACAAGTATGCTTTAGATTTACGTGTTCACCCAGTTGGTACTGGTCCTTTCCAATTAGAAACTGTGAAAGAAGGAGAAGTATTAATTATGAAGAAAAATCCTAATTACTATGGTGTAGATAAAGATGGTAACAAATTACCTTACTTAGATGGATTAAAATACACGTTTATTCGTGAGAAAAAGGCAGAGATTTTAGAATTTAAATCTGGAAATTTAGATATGGTATATCGTTTACCTGTTGAGATTATCCCAGAAATTTTAGGTGATTTAGAGCATGCTAAAGATCGTAAAACAGAATTCCAAATTTTAAATTCACCAGCATTTAATACAAATTATTTAGGTTTTAATTGTGCTAGTGCAGCATTTAACAAGAAAGAAGTGCGTTTAGCGTTTAACTATGCTATCGATAGACATAAAATTTCTGACTTTACATTACAAGGTGAAGGAAATGCCGGGGACTATGGTATTGTACCTTACGTTGATGCATTTGAGAAAGATGGATATAACTTTAAAGATTTAAAAGGATATACCTTAGATGTTGCTAAAGCAAAAGAATACCTTAAAAAAGCTGGTTATGCGGATGGTAAAGGATTTCCTAAAGTAACTTTACAAATTAATAGTGGTGGAGGTAATAACATCTTAATTGCCGAAGTTGTACAAAAAATGTTGAAGGAAAATTTAAATGTAGATGTAGACATTAATACAGTTCCTTTTGCTGAGCATATTGAGCAAGTGCAATCAGGTAAAGTAGATTTCTTCCGTTTTGCTTGGATTGCTGATTATCCAGATCCAGAAACATTTTTAACTATTTTCTATGGTAAACATGTTCCAACTTCAGCTACTGAGAAATCATTCATCAACTACACACGTTTCAAAAATGCACGTTTCGATTCTTTATTCTCTGCTTCATTTACTGAGCCAGATAAAGCAAAACGTTATGCATTATTAACTCAAGCAGAACAAATAGTTTTAGATGAGGCGCCATTTATGCCAATATTTTATGATGAGAACTTCCGCTTAGAGCAATTAAACGTTCGTAATTTCCCAGAAAACGCAATGAACTATATGGACTTATCAGTTGTGTATTTAATACCAAAAGATAAAATGCCTAAAAAATAATTTTTGAAATTTATTCAAAATAAAAATCCCGCTGCAAAAAAACAGCGGGATTTTTTTTGTAAATTTTACAGTCCCGCAAATTTGTGGGATTGAACAAAATCAAAATTCATCAGCGAGTGTTTTACTTTTTTATGTAGATATAGACGAATCGAAAAACAGCAGACAAAGAAAGTATATTTATTAATACAACTTCACTTTATACTTCTCGGCCATTTTCAGCAATTGCTCATCGCTTACTTCGTGCACGTTTTGGTGTCCGTGGTAATTCTCAACAGTTACTACAAAAATTTGGTAATGGTATTTTGAAGCTAATTTAAAATAGGATTCTAGTTCCCAATCCATCGTAAATGTATTATGCACAATTATTTTAGGAATAGCTTGCTGCATAGCATCATTGGTTAATGCTTCACATTGTTTATAGGCTAAATGGTTGTTTTGAAAATTAAAAATATATTCTCCTGTTGTTTCGTCCGTAAAATAATCATCTACCGAAAACACAGGATACGTGCTGTTTTCGGACAACACCTTTGCTAAGGTTGTTTTGCCACTACCAGGCAAGCCTCGTAATAATATAAGAGCAGGTTGTTGCATGTGAATAATATATACACAAAGGTAAGCCCTTTATCGAAACAATAAATAAAAAAATTATGCTATCTAAAACATAGTCTTAGATGCATGGCGTTGGTATAAAAACGCTGTTGGAGTCATCATGCGCAAGCTTATTTCAAAACCACCTTTTGCATTACTCGCAGTCGCTAATTTTGAGGTGTTTATGTCATAACTAAAACCTATTGCAAATCTACCAGTTTCAATTAATAATGTAGATACTACCGCATCTCCAGTTCTGTAATAAGCTCCTAAGCCAATGGACGATTGTTTTAAGAAACCTGTGTATTTTGAATTGTCTTTGATGTAATATTTAATCATCATGCCGGCATTAATTTCTTTTGAGGAACCCTGAAATTGTGTAATCCAACTTGGTGCAATTCCTATTTTAGAATTTGGTATTCCAAATAAGAAGTTACCATGAAATACATATTTTCTGTGTAATCGATCTTTTTCGCCATTGGTGAAATTTTGATTTGGCCTTGTTAAGTGAAAAGCCCCTAAGCCAACTTGGGCCATGATTCTATCATTAGCGGTTATGGATCGTTCTTCACGATTAAATGTATAACAAATACCACTTCCTAAATCTCCATACATAAAACTTTGGCGGGAGTAAGCCTCGCCTGAAGACATTGTTGGATCATAAGTGTAGCCATTGTATTGCGCACCATATATCAATTTTGTTGGGTCCATTTTTCGTTGCACAAACCCTCCTTGTAAACCAAGAGAAAGATTACTGTTTTTATTTAAAGGAAAAAACATGGCGTAGGTTAAATTTGTAGCAAGTGTTCCCATTTTTGAATCACCAGCTTTGTCATTGTAAATCGTAATTCCACCAGCCATTCTGTTTTTCGATTTCTTAAAAGTCATCGTTTGTTTAGGGTCTGCTTTGTCCCAATTACTTGCTTTAAATCTCGATTCAAACGACAAGCCATAAGAATTAAAAGGTGTAGTTACACTTTGCCATTGACTTCGGTAACTAACAGAAAGCCTCATCACGTTGGTAGCTCCAGCTAATGCAGGATTCATCAATAATGGATTTTCGTTGTATTGAGAAAAATGAAAATCCTGAGAGGATAATGTATTATACATTAAACATCCTGTTACTAATATTACTAGTTTTATTTTCATGTTTCTTATTTTACTAATGTGATGTTCCCTTTTCTAATAATTTCACCCACGTCTTTCACTGTTGCTTTTATATAGTATACAAAAACAGCAGGGTTTAATGGATTGCCCATGAATTTACCATCCCAACAAAAACCAGCATCTTCTGATTCGTATACTTTTTCGCCCCATCTATTATAGATGCCTACATAAAATGTGGTAACGCATTTATCCCAACCTTGTAAGCAAAACTCATCATTAATACCATCGCCATTAGGACTAAATGCACTTGGCGCTGAATAATCAGAATTACTAGCGCAATCGATTTCAACATTCACTAATACACAAGATGTATTGGTACATGAGCCAATAGTTGTAAGTGCACAATACTCGGTTGTAACTGTTGGAGAAGCAATTGTATTTGAACAAGTAGAACAACTTAAGCCTGTAGTAGGTGTCCAAATAATTGTAGCCCCAACTGGAATAGCTGCAGTTAATGTTGTGCTTTGCCCTTCAAAAATAGTGACATTATCTCCAACATTAACGGTTAATGTTCCAACGGAGTTTACGTTTGTAAATCCTGTAGCGGTACAACCAGTTGCGTCTGTTACTAGTACACTATACGTTCCAGCAGATAATCCTGTAACAGTTGTGCTATTACTGTTTACGCTCCATAGTACTGTTAACCCTCCAGTACCTCCTGAGGCATTAACTGTAGCAGAACCATCATAATTACCGCAAGAAGCAGGTGTTGAAGTAGTTGTTACAATAATTGGAGGTGGTTGTGTAATGGTAACAGTTATAGTACTTACACATGAAGATGCATCATTTACAAATACAGTATAGGTTCCAGCTGCTAACCCAGTTGCAGTTGCAGCATTACCACCGCTTGGAGTCCAAGTATAACTATATGGTGCAGTTCCTGAAGCATTAATAGAAGCAGCACCTGTTGAACCAGAACTACATGTAATATTTGTTTGAGATGCAACAGATAATGTTGGGCCTGTGCCTGTTGTATTAATAGCAGCATTCACAGTTACTGTACAACCTTTGGTGTCAGTTATTAATACCGAATAGTTTCCTGCCGCCAAACCAGAGATAGATGTTCCTGAACCAGCCGTTGGACTCCAGCTATATGTATAACCTGGTGTACCACCATTTGCGGTAACAGTTGCACTACCCACACTAGTCCCACATCCTGTTGGTGTTGTAGAAATAGTTCCTGTAATTCCAGATGTAGGTTGGGTAATAGAAATAGTACCAGAGCCACTACATTGATTGGCGTCTAATACATTAATTGTATAAGTTCCAGCTGCTAATCCAGTTTGACTGGCGCCAATTAAATTTCCTGGAGACCATGTATAAGTATATGGTCCAGTACCGCCAGTTGAATTAACTGTAGCAGTTCCTGTATTAGTTCCAAAACAAGTAACACTTGCTTGAGATACTATGGAAAGAGTAGGGCCACTAACAGAGTTTAACGTTACAGTAGATGTTGTAGTACATCCTTTCGAATCTGTAATAGTTACTGTGCTGGTGCCAGATGATAAATTAGAAACAGATGAGGTTGTTCCTCCATTTGGTAACCAGCTATATGAATAAGTTGGTGTTCCACCACTTGCTGTAACCGAAGCGCTACCGTTACTTAGGCCGCAAGCAGCAGCTGTTGTGTTTGAAATAACACTGCTTAATGCAGCTGTGGGTTGAGTAACAGAAATAGTAAAGGATGAAGCACAAGCATTCGCGTCTGCTGCATTGATAGTATAAATACCTGCACTGAGTGAAGTTTGACTTGAGCCAGATAAGTTTCCAGGCAACCAAGTATATGTAATTACACCAGTACCTCCAGTTGCATTAACAGTAACGCTTCCCGTATTACCTCCAAAACAATTTACGTTTGTTTGTGAGGCAACAGAAAGAGTAGGTCCGCCAGCAGACGTAATGGTAGCTATAGCAGATGTAGAACAGCCACCATTGTCTGTTACTGTAACTGTATGATTGCCTGCTGGTAAATTATTAACACCCGCAGTTGTACCTCCTGTTGGAGACCAGTTATACGAATAAGGACTTGTTCCACCGTTAGCGGTAACGGTTGCGCCTCCTAAAGATCCAACTCCAGAACTAGCAGATAATGTAATGTCATCAACAGCAAAAGAAGGGTCTGCTCCTGCACCATCATCATTATTTACCCATCTAAAACCGATTTTAACAGCTGCGTTATTATTTGCACTAGCAGGTAAAACGATAGTTCTAGAAGCCCATAATCCTTGGCCAGAACCACAAGTTGTTGTTTTAGGCATATTATCTATTTGTGCCCAAACAGTACCATTGAAGTACCATAAAGTGGCATCATCAATCGTGGTTTGTCCACCTTCGATATAGTTAAAATTTAATGTAATGTTTGATTGTCCTGTACAGTTTATGGTTGGTGACTCTGCGCGTTTATCTGCAGCAACATTGTTTGCTCCAATTCCTGTATCATAAGCAGCTCCGCAATCACCTGTAGGACAGAAAATAAATGCTGCTGGAGATGTTGAAACATTTGCAACATGTAATGTTCTATTAGTTGTACCAGTTCCTAAACATCCGTCGCCACAATTTCCAACTCCCATTCCTGATTCTGTAGCGCTAATATACCATTGGTTTGCTGCAGCATTATTGACTCCAGTATTGGTTACTGTCCAAGCTCCATTAACACTTGGATTAAATCCATTTGCAATTTGATTTTGACTACAGCCTACCCCAAAATTTTCAGTCCAAAATACACTCACAGAACTGCTTCCACAACCAGCTGCTGTGGTTGCAGAAATAACGGCTGTTAATGATGAGCTTGGTTGTGTTATTAATATGGTATTTGAGTTGGCGCATAAGTTAGCGTCTAGAACATTAATTGTATAAGTTCCAGCTGCTAATCCAGTTTGACTAGCGCCAGTTAAATTTCCTGGATTCCAAGTGTAAGTATAAGGGCCTGTTCCGCCTGATCCAGCAATAGTTGCGGTTCCAGTGCTTGCACCAAAACAGTTAACGTTTGTTTGTGATATAACAGTAAGTGTTGGCCCCCCAGCTGTTGTAATATTTGCTACGGCAGTTACAGTACAACCTTTTGCATCAGTAACGGTTACGGAGTTGCTTCCAGCTCCTAAATTATTAACACCTGCTGTAGTTCCTCCACTTGGAGTCCAGTTGTAAGTATAACTAGGTGTTCCACCAGATGCTGTAACTGTGGCCCCACCTGTACTGGCTCCACAACCAGTAGTTGTAGTAGCTGAAATCGATGCAGCAAGAGCTGCGGTTGGCTGAGTGATAGTTAATGTTGTTGTACCTGTACATTGATTGGCATCTTTTACATTAATGGTGTATGTTCCTGCGGTTAATCCTGTTTGACTGCTACCTGATAAATTTCCTGGAGTCCAAGTATAAGTATATGGCCCCGTTCCACCAGTTGCATTAATACTAGCTGTTCCGGTACTTGCACCAAAACAATTAATGTTTGTTTGAGACGCCACAGATAAAGTTGGTCCGTTAGCAGAAGTTATGTTTGCTACTGCGGTTGTTGTACACCCTTTGTTATCTGTAACTGTCACCGTATTGTTACCTGCGCCTAAATTATTAACACCTGCTGTAGTTCCTCCACTTGGAGTCCAGCTATAAGTATAACTAGGTGTTCCACCAGATGCTGTAACTGTGGCGCCGCCAGTGCTTACTCCACATCCGGTAATCGTAGTAGCCGAAATAACAGCATTTAAGGCAGCAGTTGGCTGTGTAATAGATAACGTTCCAGTACCCGTGCAGTTATTTGCATCTTTAATAGCAATAGTGTAAGTTCCAGCAGATAAAGCTGATTGACTAGCTCCAGATAAGTTTCCTGGCGTCCAAGTATAAGTGTAAGGACCTGTTCCTCCAGAACCAGCAACCGTGGCAGTTCCAGTACTTGAACCAAAACAATTGACATTGGTTTGAGATGTAACAGATAATGATAAAGTAGGACACGAAGGGGTTGAACAAGCAGGAATTGAACCTAATGTTGTAAATGTAAATGTTGTACCTGTTCCTATATCTGTTACTTTGATTGGAAATACACCAGCAGCAGGCGCAACAACGGTTGTTCCAGAGGCTGTCCATGTAGGAACAGTTGTTCCTGAACAAACAAAAGGGACACAAACGCCACCTGGGCAACTCGCACAACTCACAGAAGTGGATGTACTGGCTAAAGTATAGCTTCCGCTTCCGCCACCTACAGTTAAGGTACCTGAATTGTTACAAAGTGTAACGGTTCCACAAGAAAGAACATTTACTGTTACAGAACCTACACCACATGCTAAGCTATATGTAATTACATGAGATCCAACACCAGCAGTTGCAGGATTAAATGCACCTGTAGCAGGATTGGTAATACCTGTTCCTCCCCATGTTCCACCGGCAGTAGCTGCTTGTAAGGTAAATGTAGAGGCAGTTGAACACACGTTAGCTGGCTGACATATATTAACATCACAACAAGTTAATGATAATGTATTACTTGCTGTTAAAGATGAAATGGATTGTATATATCCAGTTCGAGAACCTGTTCCTGAATTACCTGTTGAACCACAAGCAATAACATCTCCGGCAGTACTTACATGCACATCATACACATTAAAAGGCACAGCTACAGTTCCTAATTGAACCAAAGCAGGGCTAAATTTTGTAACAGCATTGGTTGAGCCCACATAAATGTTTCCTGCAGCATCAATATCAATACCACTACAACTTACTGCTTTTTGACCTAAACTTGTTGTAGCAGCTCCTCCAGGTATAGCAACAGATGCAATGATTGCTGCAGTTGCTAAAGAACGTTTATATAAAGTTGTACCGTTGTGAGTATACACAAAATTTAAATCGGCACGAATCGCCATTATGCCAGTATTATCATATCGATAATTTTCACATTTATAAGAAAATCCATGTGTACTAGTTGTTTTATATATTGCAGAATTGTTTGGACCACATAAAGTAAGATTTTGGTTAATGTAACCAATAGAATCTAAGGTTAAAAAATAATATCGACCATTGCCACATGAGGTTATAGACCTTACTTCTTGAATACTTGGAGGGAATCCAAAAGCAGAACCGTATGCAACTATTTTTGTGGCTGTTACGGCTCCATTGCTTGTATTAATATCATATATTGCTCCTCTTAAATTATCAGTACCCCCTACAATTAATTTAGTTTGATCGCAATTAAAAGCAATATTCCAATATTCGGCTAAGGCACCACCACCTGTAGTCCATTGAAGAGTTCCTGCAGTGTTAACTTTTATTATACCTGCCGATGTTCCATTTGTCACATAAGAATTACCTGCATTATCTGTAGCAAAAGTTCCAATCCAAGAGGTTGTATCATAAGGAGTATTATATGTCCATTGTAAAGCCCCAGCGCTATTATATTTCAATAACTGAACAGGAGTAACGCCAGCAAAAATGTAAACATTTCCTGCCCCATCTTTTTCACATTCCCAAACACAATCCCAATTACTTGCAAACGCTGGTGTTTGAGTCCAAGGGTCAATGATTACAGTTTTTGTATTATCATAATTAGCTAATTGAAATGAAACTGTTTTCCCGTTTTTTATAAAACTAGATGTAATAATAGATGCTGTATTTTTTTGATAGAATGATAAAGGAGCATGGTCTATAATGTCACCAAATTTTGTACTGATTCTAATGTCGCCATTACTATTTAATGATACATGATTATCGTAAACCATTTTTACTAGAGAAGGATCTGCTCCTGGATGAAGAATTAGAGAGTATTTTAAACCATCTTTTTCATGAAACACATATTCAACGTCGATGTTAGGATACAAGTTTTTGTAAGTAATTTTTTTGAAACCTTTGATATTTGAAACATTTTTGTATTCGCCATCAGCCTGCTTAAAATAATAATTGTGATAATCAGAGGTAACTTCAGTGTTTTCAATAGTAACATTGGTGTTGGCATTTTGCCATAACATGGTTACCTGATCGGATTTTACTTTTAATTGATGCTCTTCTTTTTCATGACGCATGTGCTCTTCAGGACTTCTGAACTCTTCTCTACGTTCCCTTTCAATTTCATGAGCATCTTTTTGTTTTTTAGTAGCCTCTAGTAAAGTATAAGTAATTCCCTTTTTAGTGAAATAGATTTTTGTGCTGCCGTGATCTACAGCATATAGTACGGGGCTATTATTACCAAAGGCATCAGGAATAATGAATTGCCCTTTGTTTTCAATAAAAGCTTTTTGGTATCCAAATTTTGTTGACCAAGATAAGCCATTGTTATTACTTTGAGCACTAAGTTTAGAAAATGCAAAACTAAATGTGCTAACTAAAATAAAAAAAAAGTAACGTAAAATTGTTTTCATATAATAAATAGGTTGATTAAGAATAGGATACCTAACAAATATCAAAAAATGATGGTATTTATGTTAGGGGGGCACCCCCTCATTTTTATTACTAAATCGGTTAAATAAAAAGCGCCCTTTGGTTAAGAAGGACGCTTTTTAAAATATTAGAAATTTTTTTTACATTTTGTACCTTAAACTAATAATGATATTTCTTCCTGGTGCATTAATACCGCTTGCAAAAGTTCTATATCTATTATCGGTTATATTTTCACATGCCGCATTTAATCTTAGGTTTTTAGTAAGGTTAACTCCAACTCTAATATTTAATGTAAACCAAGCAGGCATTCCATTTGGGGTTGCGTATTGTATATTATCTTCAGTAGATATATAAGCTGGGCCATATTCAGATAGAGATTTTTTGCCATTATAGCGGATAAAAAATTCGCCATCTATGTTTTTAGTTTTGTAAATCAAACTAGTTTGTCCAAATAAAGGAGCAATATGATCTAAAGGAATAACCGTATCATTTTTTGTATCCGTTACTCTGCCATAAGTATAATTTACGACACTTTTAAAAGAGACATGCTCATTGAAATCAAATAAAATACCTCCATTAACGCCAAGGATGTAAGCATTATTTCCATTCTGCATAGCCTGAACTTTACTGTTTACTCCCTGATAGTTAATGGAATCGTTTCCGTTAAAACTATAATCTCTTACTACTAAAACATTAGTTAAACTCGTGTAAAATCCACTAATATCAAATTTATATTTCCCTTGTATGACCTTACTTATTCCTAATTCAAAATTATAAGAATACTCAGGTTTTAAATTAGGATTAGGTACGATAACTACACCAGAAGGAGCTTCAAATACTTTTGTCATATCATCCACGTTTGGAGATCTAAATCCAGTGTTGGTTAATAAACTTACTTTGTAATCGTTTTCAGATTTCCATGTAAAACCTAAAGTACCAGTAAGAGCTTGATTATTTTGTTTAGCAGTTGTAAACGGAAATTTAAAAAAAGTAGTGTCTTTGAAATTTGCAGTTAAACTAGTGTTAGTATATCGTAAGCCATCGGTAACAACAAAGTTTTTGTTGACTTCCCAAGCATGAGAAAGATAAATTGCAAACGAATTCATTTTACTTCCTCCGTCAGGATATCTTGTTTGTGCTTTTCCTTTGGCGCCAGATAAAACATTAACGCTATCCGCAACCGATTGTACGTCGTTCGTTGTAAATTCTAAGCCGTAACGCAGTTCATGTTTTTCTCGAATAGTTTTATAGGCATCTATATTGGCAGACAAAACAGTAACATCTTCTTGTTGAGTTATTCTGGCTGTTTTTTGCCATCTGCGAGTAATTCTATCTTGATCAATTTTTTGATAGGCTAAAATTATTTTTATGTTATCCGTCAGAATTGTTTTTTTATCAAAGTTAAGTGTATAGGCAGCAAGTAAACGTTTTTGAGGATCGTATCCATTTTCTGCCCATCTGAATTTTTCACCAGAATAATCGCCATTTAATCTATCGTAACGAGGTAAAAAGCTAGATTTAGCATACTGAAAATTCAAATTATGAGATAGGTGAGCTCCTGTTTTTATTTGAAAACGCTGCATGATGTCTATTTGATTATAGCCACTATTTTTTTGCAAATTATTATTTGAATTTTCAAGCATTGTGTCTCTATTATTTATTCGCTCTTGATAAAAATTTCTATCCCATTTATTTGAATAGCCATTAAGTTTAGTTGAACCACTCATCACGTCGCCAAAATCAGAATAGGTTATATTGGTTAACGAAGCTATTTTTTCCCAACCTAGATTAAAATCGATATGTCCTGTTTTTTCTTGAACAGCACTGGCATATCGAACCATGGCATTTGTTTTTACCAGCATTTTATCATCAGAACCTAACTGAGCGTTTTTGGTATAAAAATTCATAACCCCTCCTAATGCATCACTCCCATACATAGTAGAAGATGGCCCGAAAACAACTTCTGTTCTTTCTAACATATTAGGGTCAATCGTCATCACATCTTGCAAATGGCCTCCTCGATAAATTGCATTATTCATTCTCACACCATCAATCACAAGTAATACCTTATTTGCTTCAAAACCTCTTAAGCTAGGACTTCCGCCACCCGCTTGACTTTTTTGCACAAACACTTGTCCTGTATTTTGTAATAAATCTCCACTCGTAGCTGGATTTGAAAATTCGATATCTTTTTGTTTGATGATTTCCATACTATATGGAACATCAATTTTTGATTCAGCTTTTCGATTAGCAGACAGCACAATTTCATCTAAATTAACTGACTTTGCAGATAGTTCAATTGACATGTCTGTTGCATCCGTTATAAATATTTTTTTTGTTGAATACCCAAATTGGTAAACAAAGGCAGAATCATTTTTTAGTAAGGTCGAAATATTTGCCTTACCTCTTACATCCGTTTTTACTTGCTTGTTATTTTTATCTTGTATCACCACATCTTGAAGAGGTTCTCTGGTAGATTCATCTCTAACAGTAATTGTTTGTGAAACAGAAATAAATGATAAAGCACAAAGCAAAATAATAAAATAATTTTTTCGCATAGTTTAATTTTAATAATAAAATAATTACTAGCCCAAAGTCTTTTCTTGAGCTTAATATAATTCGAATAAAAATTAGTTGCCAATACAACTAAGCAAAAAAATTGGGAGGAGGGTTTGTTTGAGAAATGAAACCTGAGGAGATTTTAAAAACAGAATGAATGTATGTGGGTTTTAAAATGGATTCTAAATGGTTAAGATCAAGTATTGTTTTTGGAACTAGGTATTTTAATGCGAAGAAACTTTTAAGTAAGTTAACTGGTTCTTTAGTTGTTTTGTTAGAATTAATATCATACAGAGAGGCGAATTGTTTTTTTAATTCCATTTCTTGTTCATCAGATACGGCAGTTAATTCTACTTTAGTGCCAATAGTTTTTATGCAAACAATATCATATAAAACACCTTTGTAAACAACTTCTTTATTTTCGTCTTCCCAAATAATTGTTTTTGAGTTAGTATATAATTCGCTGGGATTAATTTTGATGATGTTGTAATTAGCATGTGTTTTGTTTTGAAACACAAATAATTTAAATTCTTTTTTATAAGATTTTAAATAGCTTTTATGTATGAAGAAACTACCTGTAGAAAAAACAGTAATTAAAAAAAATGAAAATATGACACTTATTTTTTTCAATGAAATAGTTTTAATTAAACAGAAAATCAAATATCTCAATTATTTTTAAAAACTAAGAGAGGGCTGCCCCTTACAATTTTTAATTTATTCTCTTTTTATAAATATAGATAAATATATCACTACTAAAAAGCTAACACAGCCAGTTACTATAAAAGCTAAACTTGGACCGAAATTATACCACAATAAGCCTGTTAAAGTACTTGCAATCATGGTTAGTACACTTTGAAAGGCCGTATATGTTCCGATAGCGGTTGCGGTATCTTTTTTGTCACAGATATTACTAATCCAAGCTTTTGATATTCCTTCAGTCGCCGCTGAATAAACACCGTATAATAAAAACATAGCTCCTACCACATAAAAATTATTACTTAAGCCTACTCCAAAATAAACAATGGTAAATATTACTAAACCAGCTATGTACATTTTTTTTAATCCTATTTTATCAGCAATACTTCCTAGCGGGAATGCAAATAGTGCATAGATGAAGTTATAAAAAACAAAAACTCCAATAACTTGAGTATCGGTTAACCCAGATTCTTTGGCTTTTAATAATAGAAAAATATCAGAGCTGTTAAATAAAGTAAAGGTTAGTAGTCCTAGCATTAATTTTCTATAATCAGCAGGCGCTTCATTCCAATATTTTAAAAATGATAATAGCCCAACCTTTGTTTTTATTTCACTACGTACCTCTGTATTTTTTGATTCTTTTATTAAAAGAGAACCAAAAACAGCTAAAACGCCTGGTATAAAAGCTATAAAGAATAATGTTTTGTAGTTTTCGGGGTAAAAATAAAGGTATAGTAGGGCAAGAGACGGTCCAAGAACGGCTCCTAGAGTATCCATAGAACGATGGAAACCAAACACTTTTCCTTTTGTGGCAGGAGTAGCTTCATCAGATAAAATGGCATCTCTTGCACCAGTTCGTATTCCTTTTCCAAATCTATCGAGTGTTCTTGCAAAAATAACCCATAATGGGAAAGCGAAAACAGCCATCAGTGGTCTTGAAATGGTACTTAAAGCATAACCAAATTGAACAAAAGGCACTCTTTTGCCAGTAGAATCAGAAAGTTTACCAAAATACCCTTTGCTTAGGCCAGATGTTGCTTCTGCAATACCCTCTAAAATACCAATAAATATAACCGAGAAACCAATGGATTGAAGATAAACGGGAATAACAGGATACAACATTTCTCCTGCTATATCAGTAAATAAACTAACAAAAGATAATATCCAAATGGTTCGGGTAATATATTTCATTAGCTGACAATCATTTTCAAAAGCTTGTAAATAAAAAAACTAGCCTTATTACAATATATATTTTATTTCAGTGTAAAAGGTTCTATTTTCTTTTCCTCTACTAATGGGGTATTTTTAGCTACTTCACTAAATTTATATTGTCCTTCATTCGCTAGTTTAGAAAATAAAGTTGCAAAGTTATCAGTTTCATCCTGTGTTAAATCAACAATTTCTCGACCTTTTAAATCTGCTGGAACAATTTTATTAATTATTGCTTTATTAATTTTTGTAAATGAAGTCAAAATATATTTTTTGGGATTATTTTCTATATCACCAGTTATAAATTTATATTCTTTACCTACGCCGCCCTCAAAATTTTCGGCTTTTGATTTAAATGATTCTGATAATATAACAATAACCTTATCGTACTTAAGGATTCCTATGTGCATTAACCTATTAAAGTCTAGAGCCGTTTCTTCTTGCATATATTTTACGTCCATATCTGCTTCAAACCCCTTTTTTCTCAGAAAATCAACAAACGATATAACTTTATTTTTGTGCTGCTCACCTTCCCAACTATAGGAAACAAATACTGATGTAGATTTTGTAGGATTAACTTTTGGATTTTTAACTGATTTATGCGACACAATCTTTTTATTTTTAGTAACTAACTTAGTTTCAAATTCAGGATTTTCACTTATTACTTTATATATTGATGTTTTAGGAAATTTAAAGTTCTTATTTAGTGTTTTTATTATTGTTGGTAATAGAATTGATGTTGAGTTGTTTTCAGAAAATAAATTAATAATTTGTTCTTTAATCTGCGATGCTACAGGATTTTCTTTTTGATGAGTATTTCGATTAGTTGTTTGAATTATTTCTTTTTTATATAGTTCTTTCCAGTCTGCTAGTATAAATTTATTTCCTTTCAATTTTAAATATCGTTCATTATAAATCACTGCACTCAATGAACGAGGGGGTATCTCGGGCCTTGATTTAAAAATGTGATTGAAAATTTCTTTTTTAGATAATGGTTTGTTAAATAATACCAATGTTTCAGTTATCAAATCATACATAGTCTTATTTACTTCATTCCATTCTTTTAAAGCCCAAATCCCTGTTTTCCCAATGGAAGTTAGCCTACTATCCATATTCATTTGAGTGTTTAGACTCACTTTGCTAACAGGTTTCCGGTCAAATCCAATTAATCTATGATTAATTTCTTTTTGTATTTCAGCAAGTTTCATTTTGCGCTTCTTTTCAAAAAGAATTCTATATGCCATATCATTCGAAGAAGACAGCTTTTCAAATACTAAATTGAATTGACTTTGATTTTCATTTGAACTTATGGAGTCTACAACCTTACATGCTAATATAACATGTTGTTTTGTGAATGTAATATTTTCCAACTTTCTTTTTACTCCTATGTATAAGTCATTTACTTCAATAGGTGATGCGTTCTTTTCAATTGTTAAATAAGTTGCATAGCATAAAGAAACAAAATCTTTCCCTATAATTTTTTTTGTTGTTAAAACTAAGTCGTTATTACGTAAATGATGAAGCGTAATTTTCAGCACCTTAAAATCAAATATTGCAAATACTAAGTCAATCAGAGGTTTTAATAAAACTAGTTCTATTCCTAGCTCTTTTTGAATTGTTTCGATAAACTTATTATAAGAAAGAATTTGCTGTTCTTCCAACTCGATTTTAAATCTATTTAAAGAATCATATGTTTTTCCAAATAAACTTCTAGTATCTGGTTGAAATATATGTTTCCTAATTTCATTAATACTTTGAATAATTATTTGTCTAACTCTCTCTTCTGATAAATCTAAGAGAAGCGCTATTTCTTCTTTACTGTAGTTCTTACCCTCTAAACCGAAGGTATAAACAAGAACAGCATATTTTTTTTCATCCCGTTCGTATTGACTTTTCGTCTTATTGTATTTAAATTTTAAACCAGTTAAATAAAGATTAATAATTTCTTGAATTTCTGTAAACCAATTCATTTAGTGTTTTTTATGTTATTGAGTTGTGAATTTTTTACTGCGAATACTCGTTAGTAATGTGGGTTCAAATTATTTCAAAAAATCAATTGTCGTTAAGTAATACTGTTTTAATAGCATTGTTAAGGGAATTAAAGGCAAGTCTTTTTTCTTCAGGAACGTCCTCGTCGCTTATAGCAAAAAACAGCAAATAAGACACTGGAATACCTAGCGCATCACAAATAGACTTAATTGTTGTTTTTTGTGGAAATGTTACATTAGTTTCGATTAAACTTAAAGCATTCACCGAAATACCACAAGCATCACATATTTCTTTTTGTGAAAACCCTTTCTGTTTTCTTAGTGTCTTAATTGCTGTTCCTATATTCATACTGTATTTTTTTAATGATCTCCAATGTCTATATCGTAGAATTTTAAAACTTCTTTCCCGACCTTCATAATATTTAAAAGGGTATGGAGAAATTTATTAATATCTGGCTTTTGCCCTTCGAGTATAGAAATTAGTTTCTTTTTATCATCCTCGGATAAATTGCATTCTTTTATATGTTGTATTAAATTCTGTATATCTGTCATTTTTATTAGCTATTATAAGATTAAAACCTATTTTAGCTTTTCTCATCCAATTAAATAGAGAGTCAGAAAAGCTCAATGCTGAATTGATTTTTTCTGAACTATCTTCTTCACTTGGAAAGACATGATAATGATGTGAAAGAATAATGGAAGAGATTTGGATTCGCAAGTCTCTATATAACTTCTGTAATTGAAATTTTAATTTTCGAACAAGACGTGAAAATGAATTATCAAATAGTTCTTCAGAATATGTTGCAAAAACTCTATTGAAAACCCAATTTTCTATTAATTTCGAACTTAATTCTTGGTTAAATATCTCATAACTATTAAACCATTCAGAATCTTCTATGAATGCTCTGAAATAATTTGCATTCTCTTCTATCGAATTAAAATCATAATTCTGTGTTTGCTTCTTATATTTTTTAAATAGAAGTTTTAGAGACTTTTCGTATGCTTTAGAAATTATTGAAAGTTGGTCGAAAGTAAGCGTGTAATTGGCTTTATTTGGTATGGAATAACCAGCCTCCTCAAGAATAGAAATTATCTCAAATCTAGTCATTCCTAGTCTCTCTTCAATTTGATACAATTTCGTTGAAGTTTTTGGTGAAAACATAAATGGTGCGGTTAACGAGTTATAATAACCGTATACACTTCTTGACTCATCAAAAATTGAACATTCTCCTATATAATCTAATGCAGCTTGATAAGAAGTAGGTTGTACCTTAAAGGACAATTCTGTATCTTTAAATTTATATTTAGTTCTCATCTCAAATAATTTTTTCTACGTCAAAGGTAAAGCATATTATTTTAAATTCCAAATGAAAGATGGAATATTTTACAATTTATCCATTAATTTATATGAATAATTATAGAATTCCTTATTGAAGAGCATTATAACTAATTTATTATATACATTATAAGGAGTCAATTTATGTTTACATCGAAGTAAAAAAAAAGCCTCTCAGTTTCCTGAAAGGCTTGATTTTTTTATGGTGGAGCCAATGGGGGAAACTGAGAACTTTGACCCCGAAGATTTAGATAGAATATTTGAGTTTATGGACATGATAGAGATTTATACTGAATTTTAAGATTCAGTCATAAATGTACGAAAAAAGAGGTAACCTGATAAATATTTATAGAAGTATGAAAATCACGTGAAAAACGCATAAAATCTAGGCGATTTATTTACCTTTCCAACAAAAGGAAGATAGGATTAGTGAGAAGTTAAAAGAAAGGGTTTCTCTTAAAAAAATGAAAGAAATCCTCCACAAAAATGGAGAACACTATACAGATGAAGAGCTATTTTAAATTCGAAATTATTTATTCGAATTGGCCGAAATAGACTACGAAGTATTTATTCATAACGAATAGAAAGAAAGGAAACGAGACATTGAAACAGTAAAAAGAAAGTAGAAGAATAAGAAAAGGCGGGAATTCCCGCCTTTAAACCAAACAAAATCTTCAACCATTATTGAACCGATGAATTTTCTTAGCTTCTTCAAAACCAACCCATTTGCCTTTGCTATCAAACCCCCTGTTGGCTAATTCCCTTCGAACCAAATAAACAAGATCAAAATCACCCTGTAAAGCTTCTGTAAGCACTTTTGTGTTTGCAAGGCTGAATAGAAAGCCTGGGTTTTCATCATCTTTTCTTTTGGCATAAAATTCCGGGTAGAATTTCTCTCTTGATTTTTCTACCGATTTTCCTGTTTTCTTATCCCATTCTTCTAAAGCCTTTCTCATAATGGTTAAGAATTCGGAAAGGTTGTTGTGAATCGCATTAACGATTTCAGGGAGATTGGAACTTCTTTCCCGTGCGATATCTAAAATTTCAATATAGTCTGCATCGGTTAATTCCAAATCCCACTCACGCTCAATGACACCTTTCAATAAACGTACTCCGAGATTAAAAACAATCGTTGGCTTTTTTATTTGTTCAGTAATTTTAGGAGAAGATTTTTGCTTCATTGCTTTCAATTTTTCTTCTCCAGTTTTAGTTAACTGACCACCCATTTTTTTCCAAACATCGGGTGGTATTTCTTCTCGGATTACTGTGTCGCTATTCATGGCATGATTCATCGCTGATTTAAAATCACCCTTATCAAAATACTTTTTGATGATTTTTAAATTTTGCCAGTCAGCTTTGTTTAACCATTCAGGCTCTGTCCAATCCTTTTTATTTGTGGTCTTTTTCATTGCTTTATTTTTAGTTCCGTCTAACAACGGTACATTATTCCGTAAAGTCAAGTTATGTTTTGAAGAACTTTTTTTTATTCCGCTAACATCCTCTTTATCTTTCCAGTCGTAATATAAATCCTTGTCTTTACCTGCTACTTTTCTGAGTTCTTTTTCCAAACCCGATATTCTCAAATCGTAATACGAAAATTTTTCCTCATCTTCTTCCTCTTCATCATCGTTAGACATAAAATAAACAGCATCAACTTTTACTTTCGCTCCTTCTTTTTTAATTTGGGCTTCAGCAAGTTTTTGTACCCATCGTTCTGCCTCAGATTTATTGGCTCTAATTGCTTCTTGGACGGATTCACCTCTTTCAACAAGAAAATCAAATTCTTCTAGGGAAGCGCTAAAGGTTGGTTTAATAACAATCGTGTTTTCATTCTTTGAAACACCTTCTATGGTCGGGTTTTCCCAATCATAAACAAAAAGTGAATCCTCACCGGCTATTTTTTTAAGATCGCTTTTGCTGCCTTTTAAAGTAACATCAAAATAGGCAACACCTGTACTTAGTTTTGGTCTGTCCATTTGATTGAACTTTACTTTTGTAGCAGCAATAGTTAATTTTTCAAGAGAAATAAAATCAGCAATAATCTTTCTTACTGCTTTATCGGCTTCTTCAGATTTGTGATCTAATAAATCAACAATTCCTTCCTGTGGTTTCTTAGCAGGAATTAATTCCATTGCTAATTCCTCTAATGGAATACTGAATTCAGTTTCAATTTCTATACTCGGTTCGTGTATGGACTTTTTTTTTACTTTGTCGATTCCTGATAAATCATCTTCTCCTGAAATACCATCATCAAAAATCTGCATCTCACCACCTTGATTAAAACGACCATTTTGAATAGCGATTCCTTTTTCAGGTACTTCAATAACCACATCCACATCGTGCTGAAATTCATTCGTTCCTCTGAACTTGCCTTCCTTTGTACTTTGAAAAACGTATATAAAACTTACACCCGGATTATCCGTTTTTAGCTTGGTAAGTTCTTGCGGAGAAAGGCCAAGTTTGTTCACGCTGTCCAGGAACACGAATTGATATCCTGATAGGTCATTGGGTAGATTATCTGTAACGAAGAGATTTTCAGTAGCAACGTCCTTATCCTTCAATTTTTTCTGCAAAGTGGCATCCAGTTTTTCTTCCTTTGCCACATACAGCACCTTACCGTGATTTCTTGCCAAATAACCCGCAAAATCTACGCACAGATAGCTTTTCCCCATCTTTGGGCGTCCATATACCATAGCTGTGAATCCGGGTGCAGGATCGCCTATAAATTCGAGCCACTTGTCTTTTAGCCCAATGGTACTGAATTCGAGGTTCGCAAAGTCCAAACTGCTCATAATTTTGCTGTTATTCTGAGGTACTCCATTTAATCCAATGGATTTGCGTTTGAGCTTCTTTTCTGTTGGTTCATCATCCAAATCTTCGTAAGCATTCTCATACTTTTCAATGATGGTTTTATACCGTTTAATGGTTTCGGGTTTGAGTACAAAATGCTTTGCATTCTTCATGGTATTGAACGCATTAATGACGGCATTTTGCATCGCAATAATATCTTTGGCAACGGGAGATTTTTTTGTGATCTCTTTTTTCTGAATCGCTTTTTGCAACTCATTAATAAAAATTTCAAACGTATTTTTGTAAAGGATTTTATCGTGGAATGCTAAAAAACGATGAATGAATTTTATCTCCGTTCCAATTTTAGAATACGGATTAACTTTTTTCGGTTTATTTTCGTTGCCTTTCGTTCCGTCCATTTTTTCTTCTTGTATAGTACCGGATAAATTTCCTTTTTTGGAATTCATAAACTCTTCCAGTTTTTGAAACACCAATTTGGTCATGCGGGTAAACCCTGCATCTGTTCCAAAAGCTGACCAATCTTTTCCGTTATCAGTTCCTTTGATAATAAATTCGTGCGATAAGAAAAGAACTTCAGGCAATTCCTTTAAATCGAATTTTTTAACGGTGTCAAAATAATTTTCTGTTGTAATTTTCATTATGCTGCGAATTTTAATCGTTTAAGTTTTGATTCTAAATTTTTAACTGAGATGTTTTTAATACTTGGTTTTACTGTTTGAACAATTGCTTTTATTTTTTCGGGGTCGTAATTCATTACGAGCATTTCTGTTTTCTTCTTATCGGTATGTTTTGTAACGGCTACTGATTTTTCCACCTTTTTTATTTTCCATTTGTATTTTTTGATGTACTGCGATAAAATGAGGGAAGGATACGAGCTCAATAAAAACTTGCCTTTTACTTTTACCAAGGCATCCAAGAGTTTTTTGTAATCTTCCTCTGAATAACCTTTGTAATGTCCCATGTCAGAACCGATATAAGGAGGGTCGGCATAAATAAATGTGTCTTTTGTATCGCTTCTTTGAATGACTTTAATAGCATCATTGTTTTCAATTTGTACCATTCGTAAACGGTCAGCATAGGCTCTTGTAAAATCATCCCGTTTATTGGCGAGTGATTTTTCTTTTGAGTTTTCTTTTCCAAATCCCCAGGAACCAATCATACTGGCGAAGCCCTGATTAGTTAGTACCCACAATGCCCACGCTCGTTTTACATCGGTAAACAAATCGGGATGCTCATACACCACCATCGCTTTTTTATAATGCTCACGGCTATGCAACGTGCCTTGGATTTCCTTTTGTAATTCGGCAAACTTTGTTTTAACGACTTTGAAGAAATTAATAACCTCTCCATTTTTGTCGTTAATGATTTCAACTTCGGATTTAGGTTTGGCGAAAAATAATGCACCGCCTCCAAAGAATGGTTCGCAATAAATCGTATGAGCCGGTATAATATCCAACAAGTGTTTAATCATATTTTGTTTGCCTCCGTAATAGGTGATGGGTGTTTTCATTAAGCCGCTTGTTTAAAATTCAATAGTTCTAATTGCAGTTCGAGCGTTAAGTTTTTTATCGCATCGTCATTTTTTAATTCAATCAATTTCATTCCGATGAGTCGTTCGGCAATAGCCCGAACAACAGGAACACTCACTGCATTGCCTAATAATTTGTAGCGTTGTGAATCGGATATTTCCGAAACTGAACCGTTAAATATTCCGGGTCTTGTCCAGTTATCTTTAAAGCCTTGTAAGCGTTCACATTCAATGGGAGTTAATCTTCTTAAGTTATTTTTAGCAAGTGTGTATTGTTGCACACCTGTATCAATCGTTCCTGCAATTCCTTTTCCTACACGCCCTCTTCGTTTGTTCGCTTCCAAATAAGACAAATTAATGCTGTCTCCTTTTTTAGCTGTTGAATATCCTTTTTGTGTGTCTTCAGGAATATGAAATACTCCCTTCTTAGTCCAGTTATCAGGGAAGCCCTGTAAGCGCTCGCACTCGGTAGGGGTTAATCGTCTTATTTTTTTATTGACTAAATAATTTCCTGTTTGAGATCCGCTTCCATGACCCGAAGATTTAATTGTTTTTGATATGCCGTTTTTAGAATCATACAAACGGTTGTGTTCCGATTCGTTTTTTGTAAGCTCGCGTAACATCACCATGCTGTCCTTTTGAACAGAGGTTAATTGATTGGCGATATTATCTTTCCGCAATTCAATCTTTCCGCCTTGTCCTTTGTAGTTTCGTGTGCGATAAGCCACTCCGTTTGCTATAAGCGGCTGACGAATCCAATCCTGCTGTGTATTCAATGCAGGGCTTGTTTCCATTTGATCGTATTTCCATTTGGTAGAAGAGCCTTTCCAATGCAATACATAGGGAGAACGGTGTGTGCTTTCTCCAACTTTCGTATCGATGGTTGGGCTTATAATTTTCCTTTGAGATTTTTCTTTATCGAACGCATCACTCCCTTGAGTGCTTTCTCCGATAGGAAATATTTGGGGTTTGGTTTTGCCTCTAAGACATCCGACAAAGTAAACCCGCTCTCTGTTTTGGGGTAGAAACCAGCTAGTATTAAGCAGTTGCCATTGGATGTCATAAAGCCCAAGGTCGGCAAACGTTTGCAGTATGATTTCAAAGTCTTTGCCTTGGTTACTGGAGAATAACCCTTTGACGTTTTCAAAGATAAAAACATCGGGTCGGCATTCCCTAATGATTCTAACTGCTTCAAAAAAGAGATTGCTTCGTTTTCCTTTAAGCCCTTTGCGTTTGCCAGCAATGGAAATATCCTGGCAGGGTGAACCAAAGCAGATAATGTTTGG
>PNMI01000011.1 GCA_013823565.1 Sphingobacteriaceae bacterium
ACAGTGGTTGCTGCTGCTGTACAACTATTTACGGAGCTAGTTACTCTTATAGTATATGTTCCTGCAGCAGTGGCAATGGCATTTTGCGAAGTTGTTCCTCCGCTAAATCCTGGACCACTCCATTGATAAGTAACTCCTGAAGCAGGTCCGCCTGTTAAAGCAACTGTATTTGTAGAACAAGTTAAAGTAGCTGAGTTAGATGCAGAAGGAACTGGAGCCGTTGTGTTTTGAGAAACCACAGTAGTAGCAGCAGCCGTACAACTATTTGCGGTACTAGTAACTGTTAAAGTGTATGTTCCAGGATTAGTAGCAATAGCATTTTGCGAAGTTGTTCCCCCGCTAAATCCAGGACCGCCCCATTGATAAGTCACGCCAGATGCAGGCCCACCAGTTAAAGCAACTGTATTTGTAGTACAAGTTAGGGTCGCTGCATTAGATGCTGAAGGAGATGGAGCTGTAGTGTTTTGTGCAACAGTGGTAACAGCTGTATTAGTACAACCGTTAACACTACTAGTTACGTTTAAAGTGTAGGTACCTGGTGCATTAGCAACCGCATTTTGTGAAGTTGTTCCTCCACTAAATCCAGGCCCGCTCCATTGGTAAGTAACGCCAGACGCAGGCCCACCAGTTAAAGCAACTGTACTGATAGCACATGTTAAAGTAGAAGAGTTAGATGCTGAAGGAGAAGGTGTTGTGGTGTTTTGAGAAATAGAAACGGTAGATACATTTGATGCACAGCTTAAAGAATTAGTTACAATTAAGCTGTAAGTTCCAGGTGAATTGATAACAGGAGTAGCTGTTGTAGAACCTGATACTATTCCTGAACCAGTCCATGAATAAGTTCCACCTCCTGAACCAGAAAGCGATAAAGTAGGATTAGAACAAGTTAATGTATTTGTTGAGCCAGCATTGGCTGTTGGTTTAGGATTGACAGTAATAGTAAAAGTCCTAGGATTTCCTATACATCCATTAGAAACTGAGGCAACTGTGAAATTTCCCACAGTAGTTGCAGTAACAGTTGGTGCCGTGTAAGAAGCAATATTTGTAGTGCCAGATGCAACAACCCCAATTCCTGTATTATTGTTAACCCAACTTACAGAAGCTCCTGCAGATGGAGTAACAGTGAAATTGGTAGCTGCAACAGTAGAGCCAGAACATACTGTTTGACTGCTAATAGCAGTTATAGTTGGAGTACTAGGAACCGTAAATACATAATATCCATAAACATTACCGCAAACACCATTATTAAAAGTGTAAGTTACAGTATAAGTTGTTCCGCTTGGAAGGTACGAAGGATCAACATATGCCTTACCCCAATCTAAATCAACAATTCCAACAGAACCTGTTGCTGGAGCAATAGAAAAACTTGCAGCTCCATAAGCAGCAGTCCCGGTAGGAGCAGTTAATGTAAAACAGGAAGTAGTACCCCATGTTTGAGGCCCTGCTAAAGTTAAGGTATTGTTCCAACAGCTCATTAAAGATACTGTAGGTGTTGTTCCAGCCGTAGTTGTTCTACAGAAAACTGCTGGATGGCTGAAGTTAGGGTCTACTTGTCCTAAAAACCAGTTAAACTGACTTCCTGGAGTTGAATTTCCTCCAACATTATCAGGACATGCGACGGTTGGACAGGCTGTCCAGTAAGCAGTACCGTTTTCATAAACGGAAATACTACCATCTGATTGTAATTGACTAGTAATAGGATTAATTGCCACCTTTAAACAAGGTGTTAATTGATCAGAAAATGGATTATAGGGTTGTCCTGCTGGCGTTAAATCAGGAGGGTCAATCCAAAAAGGCTCACTACAATTTACAGTACTCCCATTTGGAATATTAGCATTATTTGAATCTTGAGTAGCAACTAATGTGAAAGTGCTTGGAGGGCAAGTAATTGAACAGTCTGAAGCGGGACCGCCTGTTTGTGAAAATGTAATATAACCAGCTGCACCATCAAAATTAGTTATCATGATTAAAAAATATTGACCTGCTCCTGGAGATGTAAGAGTCATTGTTTCTGTTGCCGCAGAAGAATAGCTACAATCCTCAATGTTACCAATACAATTGTGGTCACCAGTACAAGAACCCGTTAATAAGGTTGAACAAGCTACAGAAAATTGTGCAGCAGTAAAAGGTCCATAAGCTATAAAGTCAACATCTAAATTTGGTGTTCCTCCTGGAGCAACTGAAGATTGTGTTAAACTATAAGTCATTGCACCTGCACCAGATGTTTTTATGAAAAACCATGATTGATTTGGTGTTGTACTCAAGCAACCCATAGAAGTTGCACTTGGAGAGCCAGTCACATTATTGTAGGAATAAGGAGTTCCTACTGAAGTACAGAAAGGTTCTGCTGTAGAACAAGTATTTCCTTGTGCAAAAAAATCTTCTCTTGAAAAAAGAAGAATTATTATAATAGTAAATAGTGAGTAAATTTTTTTCATAGGTCTTAACTATCTTAATTAAATTTAATAGGTGTTAAAAGAGTAATATTTATTTTCTTAAAAGTTTATTTTTAACTTTTTCTTTCAAAATATCTAAGTGATTTCTATAGTAATCATCTATAATTTGATTATAGTGTTTCACTCCCATCCATTTTTCATATTTAGGGAAGTCTGCTGGTATTTCAGAAACAATGAGTTGGTTTAAAAACTCCGCTTTTCTGCCTTGATACGGATCGTTTTCATCTAACTGAAAATTATTTGTGGTAGACGATTTAGAGCTTGATGAGTTGTTTTGAGACTTCTGCTCTTTTTGATTAGACTTGTTTTTATTTGCCTTTAAGGCAGCTTCCTTTAATGCTGGATTGTTTCCAGCAGGGGCAGAGCTAACTTGTGCTTGTATAGAATAAATTCCAGATAATAATAACAATAGAGTAGTAAGTATTTTAATTTTTTTCATGTCTGATAAAATATGTTAAACCAGTGATAAAAGTAGATAATTTTTCGATTAGTATTCATTTGTGTTCTAGTTTATTTGTTAAATATTTTCATAAAAAAAGGTCTTCTATTATTAGAAGACCTTTTTTATTTACAGATAATTGAAAATTCTACCTAAATAGATTTACAGTTCCATTTTGTTTGATTTCTTTATTATCAAAGCCCGTTGCTATAACAAAATAGAAATAAGTTCCTTCAGGTGCTTTAGCCCCACTAGGAGTTAATCCATCCCATGATGCCTTCGGGCCAGTAAATTCATATAATTTTTGTCCCCAACGATTAAATATTTGCAGGGTGATTTCTTTAACCCCAGTAGATTTAATTGTAAACACATCATTTGTGTTATCTCCATTTGGAGTAAATACGTTAGGGATTTCTAAAGTTAAACCATCTTCAACTGTAATAACAATAGTTGCAGTATCTGAACAAGGACCATCTGTAGCGATTAAAGTTACTGTGTAAGATCCGCTACTATTAAATGTGTTATTTGGATTTTGCGAAGTTGACGAATTTCCGTCACCAAAATTCCAATTATAACCTGTAGCTCCAGTACTAGCATCAGTAAAATTAACTGGTAAAGGAGATGTGCCAATTGTAGGGTTTGCTGTAAAAGATGCTGTGACGATACTTTGACTAACATTTACAGTAGCAGTAGATGAACATCCATTTGTTGTGTTTGTAACAGTTAATGTATACACTCCTGGATCAATAACAACTGGAGATGCAGTATTGCTTCCACTAGTTATACTTGTTGCATTTGGACCAGACCATTCATAGGTAACAACATCTGTAGAAGTTGTAGAACCAAGTAAAGTAACCGTTGGACTAGCGCAAGGAATGAATACGCTTGCATTAACATCAGCAGAAGGTAAAGTTGTACCGCCTGTAACTGTTATCGTTTGAGTAGTAGAACATCCGTTAGAAGCATCTGTAACAGTTGCAATATAGTCTCCCGAAGTTCCTGCAATAACAGGGTTTGGAGAGTTGCCAGAAGGTGTAGACCATGTTGGAGTATCAGTAACATTTGTTGTTGCTAATAATGTACTAGTTGAAGCAGCACAACTAATAGATGTGCTACTAGCAGTTAAAGTAAGAGTTGGCGCAACGGTATTACTTCCTACTGAAGTAGATGCCGTGGTTGTGCAACCTGTAATAGCATCTAATACTAAAACATCATAATTACCAGCAGAATTAACAGTTGGTGAAGCAGTATTACTTCCGCTAACTATAGACCCAGTTCCAGTCCAAGAGTATGAATAATTTGTTCCTGTAGGAGCAGCACTAATTGATATAGATGTTGTAGCACACGTTAATGATGATGTTGGAGCAATTGTAACCGTAACAGGTGTTGTATTTGTGGGAACAACAGTTGTTATTGTTGAAGAACAGCCTGATAGTGTATTAGTAATAACACATTGATAAGTACCTCCAACACTAACAGTTCCAGTTGAAGTTGTTGATCCATTTACCGTACCAGGCCCAGACCACGAATAGGTAATTGGTGTAGCTGTTGAAGTAACAGCGATTTCTACAGTATTTGTTGAACAAGTAATGCTACCATTACTAGAAGCTGTTCCAACAGGAATACCTGTACTAGCTAAAACATCAACAGTACCTGAATTTACACATCCAGTTAAAGGATTTGTGATTGTTAATGTATATATCCCTGGCGAACAAGCAAATGCTGTATAAGTTGTAGCACCAGAACAAGCACCTCCAGTCCAAACCGGATCGCATATAGAAGGAGATGCAGAGCCAACCAAAGCCACAGAAGGAGATGCGCAAGTAATGGTTTGTGTGGTTGGCATTGTGACAGTAGGTGTATTTGTATTTTGTATTACAGACTGAGATCCAGAAGTTGAACATCCATTATTTGGATTTGTAATAGTATAGCTGAATGAGCCAGGTTGATTTACGCTAATGCTACTTGTATTTGTTGCAGAAGTAATTCCTGTCCCTGACCATGTGTATGTTAATGGACTCACTGCAGAAGAAGATGTAATATCTACAGAAGAAACGACACATGTTAATCCACCAGAGACGTTAATGTTTACAGGAGGAGTTGTTATATCCTGAGAAACAGATTGACTACCTGTTGTTGAACATCCATTTGAAGTATTAGTAACAGTGTAGTTAAAAGTACCTGGTTGATTGATAGTAATTGTACTAATGTTTGTTGCAGATGTAATACCTGTTCCTGACCAGTTATAAGAAACTGGACTAGTAGTGGTAGTAGCATTAGCGTTAACAGAAGTTAAAGTACAATTTAATACAGAAGGAGGGGTTGAAGAAACTACAGGAGCCGTTGTGTTTTGAGTTACAGCTTGAGATCCTGTTGTTGAACATCCATTAGAAGTATTAGTTACAGTGTAGTTAAAAGTACCAGGCTGATTAACAGTAATTGTACTAATATTTGTTGCAGAGGTAATGCCTGTCCCAGACCAATTATACGAAACTGGAGTAGTAGCAGTTGTTGCATCAACATTAACAGATGTTAATGTACAGTTTAGAGCAGAAGGAGCTGTAGAAGTGACCACTGGAGCAGCTGTATTTTGAGTTACAGCTTGTGAGCCTGAAGCAGTACATCCATTAGAAGTATTAGTTACTGTATAGTTGAATGTACCTGGTTGATTTACTGTTATTGTACCAGTTCCTGTTCCTCCAGTAATTCCTGTTCCTGACCAGTTATAAGAAACTGGGGATGCTGCAGTTGATGCACTGACATTTACAGATGTTAATGTGCAATTTAAAACACCAGAAGTAGAAGCCGTAACAGAAGGAGTCACTGTATTTTGTGTAATAGGAACAGTGATTGTAGTAGAGCATGCGCTAGTTGTGTTAGTTACAACAACTGTGTAAGTTCCAGGTGCATTTACTGTGGCAGAAGCCGTATTAGCACCACCTGTTATGCCTGTTCCAGTCCAGTTATAAGTAACAGGTGAAGCGGTAGTTGTTGCCACAACTTGAGCTGTGCTTGTTAAACAAGATAATGAATTGGATGCAGATGCTGCTACTACAGGAACTCCAGTACTAGAAGAAATTTGAACTGTACCAGAACTTGTACATCCATTAGCTGGATTAGTAACTGTTAATGTATATGTATTGGAAGAAGATGCGGTTGCAGTATAAGTAGTTCCTCCACTAGAAACACCACCAGTCCATACTGGCGTACAAGAAGAAGGATTCGCAGACCCTATTAAAGAAACCGTTGGCGATGCACAAGTAATTGTTTGTGAAGCAGGCATCGTTACAGAAGGAGTTGTAATGTTTTGACTAATAGCCTGAGACCCTGTTGTAATACAACCATTAGATGTGTTAGTAACGGTATAATTATATGTGCCAGGTTGATTTACTGTTATAGTGCCTGTTCCAGCGCCACCAGTAATTCCAGCACCTGACCAATTATAAGAAACAGGAGATGCTGCAGTAGTTGCACTTGCATTTACTGAAGTTAATGTACAATTTAATACTCCAGAAGCAGCAGCTGTAACGACAGGAGGAGAAGCACTTTGGGTTACTGCAACAGTAGAAGGTAATGAAGGACAGCCAGAAGCTGTAACTATTAAAGTATACGTGCCAGTTTGATTTACGGTTGGCGTTGCTGTATTGCCTCCAGAAACTATTCCTGGACCAGACCATGAATATGTGCCTCCTCCAGAACCAGAAAGAATAGTACTAGTATTTGTACAGGTTAATGCTTGTGATGCCCCAGCATTTGCAGTAGGGGCCGGATTAACAGTAACAGTGACGACTTTTGAACTTTGAATACAGGTTCCTATATTACTTCCTCCAACGGTATAAGTTGTTGTTACAGTTGGCGATACTACAATAGAACTTGAAGTAGAACCTGTTGACCATGAATAAGTTGTTGTTCCAGATGCTGATAATGTTGCAGATTGTCCAGCGCATATAGCAGCAGGATTGGCTGCAGATACAGTTGGACTAACACAAGAAATACCAGATTGTTGAAGGAAAACCCCAGAATCATAAATGGCATCACCACCATCAGTAATCGCTAAAATTAAGTGATAATTAGCACAAGGGGTAACATTAGCGCTTCCAGTTAATACAGTAGTCATACCATCATATACAATCGTGCTACCTGAATTTGTCTGGTAGTAAGCTGAGTTAGAAGAAGAGTTAACATTATCAATAGTAATAGGAGTACTAGATCCAGGAACAGTTGCTAAGTTGAAATTGTTGTAAGTGCCTCCTCCTGGATTTGGTCCAGAAATAAAGAATCCAAAACCATCATTCACACCTGAGTTTACATATTCAGGATATTCTTCTGACGCAAACTTATAACGAATATTTAATGGAGAACAGTGAGGATTGATATCAAATTCTAGCATACAACCATCATAGTTACTACTTGTGCCAGTTAAAGGTGCCATAGCAGGTATACCGCCTGCGCCATTATTAGTACTAGCTTGAGCTCCATTACCGTTTGGGATATTTGCAACTAAGCCAGTTGAAAGTACTACGCCGTTACTAAAACCTAAATTGGTAGTAGCTCCATTGGTAAAAATACCATTAGCACCAGTTGGGCAAGTTAGTTGAGCATTTGAAATCGTGACTCCACCACCTAAAAGATAGTTTGCAAGATTAGTTGCGGTTTGGTTGGGAGTGACAGATAGCTGTGCGAAAGAAAATAAACAGGTTAGAACGAAAAAAACGGATAGTAAACTTTTTTTCATAATTCTTAAGGATTAGTTTGTATAATATTTCATCTAAAATAGGAATTCTAACCTATTAAACAAAAAATTGTTTGCTCTTTTAAATAAACTAATCTGATTATTTACTCAGTTTGGAGACTATTTCAATCAGTTGGTGATTATTTGGGTCATTTTGTAGAGCTAATTTATAGTAGATTTTTGCATTTGCAGTATCAAGAGCAGAAATGTGAAAATTTCCCAAAATTATATTTAGACTATTATTTTCTGGCTGTTCGTTGCGTAATTTGGAGTAAATCTGTATTCCTTCTTTTGTTTTTTTGTTTTCTATTAATATGTAACTCATTAAATCCAAAACTTGCTGATTTGTTGAATTTTCCATAAACATTTTTAATGCTAAGCCTTGAGCTAATTGAAAGTTTGATGTTTTATATAAACAGTAACATAAATTAAATTGGATTTCAAATTTAGTAGAATCAATTGCTAATGCTTTTTGATAATATGGAATTGCTCCTGCAAAATCATTATACACACTTTGTTTAATAAATGCTAAATTATTCAATGCCGTTGTATTTAATGAGTCTATTTTTAGCACATTACTTAGGGCAGAGGTTGCAGTGTTGATGTAGTTAGCTTTAGTTCGCTCATCTTTAAAGAAATTAGGATTTTTTATATTTACTAAAATTTCATTACTATATAATAGATTAAGTGCAACAGAAGACGGCATTTTTTTTATATCAGCGCCGTAAAGTGTTACTCTGTTTTTCCATTCAGTGTTTCTTGAAATAACAGAATAAGAATAACACACCAATATAATCAAGGAAACTATTTTGAAATTTGAATTTGTTTTTTGCAACGAAACGATGTGTGTATGTTTATTTAAAAAATATAACAGAGTGTATCCTAATAAAATCGCAAATCCAATAGAAGAGAAAAAAAGAAAACGATCTGCTACTATGCCAGGAACAACCCTAACTATATTTAAATACATAGAAATTCCAATCCCAAAAAATACAATAACATACCAAAATGGATTTTCTGTTTTAAAAAGTTTAAAAAAATAATAAATCATTACTAGGCCAATTAGTATACCTAATATGGAATACAATGAAATAAAGTTATAGGTATCTAATGTATTATATCCATAATAACAAACCATTTTATTAGGGAATAATAGCATTTTTATATAAAAGCCTAAGGAGTTAAATGCTGTGGAAATTCTTAGTTCCCATGATTCGTCAAAGAATAGCGGATTTTCATGGTATTTGAAAATTCGCTCACTCATCCCTTTTTCAAGTAGCGAACGTTTCAGAAATCTGAATATAAAGAAGCCAATTGTGAAAATAGAAATGCTTAAGGCTATTGGGATGAGTTTTGTTTTATATTTTTTATATAGCACTAAAGGAATGATAATAAAGAATGGCAAAATATCAAACTTTGTTAAGAACGAAAGAGCTGAAAAGATAAGTGTATAAATTAAAAAGCGATATTTTCCAGTTCTAAAAAAAGATTCTAAATGAATAAAAATGAACATGCAAAATATAAAACAAATTAAAATATCTCTATTTTTTAAACTCGCAACAACTTCCGAATGTGTAGGTATAAATGCAAATATAATGGTTATGAGTAGGCTAAATGATTCTGAGTAATTGTAAAAAATAGAACGAAGAACTTTGAAAAGTAATAATAAGCAGATGCTATATAAAATAACGTTAATTAAATGCCCAACCCAAGGTTTCACCCCAAAAAATTGATGTTCAATTGCAAATGATATTTTTACAATTGGTCTATATTCATAATTGTTTTTCCCATCATTTTCAGCATAATATGAAGTGAATATTTTTTTGATTGATTTTAATCCTTTGTTTGTATAGCTGTTTTCGGTTACAAATTGATCGTCAATTGCGTAACCATTATTAAGGGTATTACCATAAAGTAAAAACGATATAAGGAAAAAGAGAATAAATTTCTTTTCATATATATAATCTAAATACTTCATTTTTTTTGTTTTTAGTACTGATATTTTTTAGCATTTACAGTATCTCCAATTTCCATGTATTTTTTAGCGATATATTGTGCTAAATTAGAATTAGGCATTAAGTCATACGCTTCTTTGTATTTTTCTATCGCACTTAATGTGTCTTTTTTCATCAAGTTACAATTAGCTTCTTGTGCAATTAACTCATAATTATCGGGAAAGTTTTGCTGAGCTATCTTAATAATATGTAATGATTTATCATACTCTTTTTGTCCAAAAAACAAATCAATCGCAGCTGAAAAAGCCGTAAATTGTTTAGGATTATATCCGATAGCTTTAATATAGCATTCGTATGATTTTTTTATGTTTTTTTCTTGCTTATAACAGTTGCCTAGATTTTCATATGCTTGAGAATATTTGGGTCTTTTTGTAATAGCAAGAGAGAAATATTTTTTAGCATTTGGTATATCATTTAAGTAAGAATAATATACTACACCAACATTATTGTATGCTGAATAAAGCGTAGAGTCATTTTTTATAGCCTGAGTGTAGTGTTTGATGCATTTTTGAACTAATATATTGTTTGGATATTTTTTATTGGGTAATCGTAACATTTCAAAGTACTCGTTGGCTAATAAACTATTGGCTTTAGCTGAATGTTCTTGATGTTTAATGTCTGCTTCAAATAACGTTAATTTATTATGCCAGTCAGTGTTTCTGTCCCACGAATAAATCATAAAAACTACTGAAAGCACTGTAATATAAATTAAAGGTTTTGAAAAAAGGCTTGCTATTGTCTTAAAATTAATTGTGTGGAAATAATGAGTAAATATAAAAGCAATGATTAATGCAAAGCCAAAAGAAGCAAAGTATGCAAATCGCTCACCTAAAATACCTGGAGCTGGAATACCTACATTTAAAAACGGAACTATTAAACCAAGAAAAAGAAGAACAGAAAATAACAATATTTTATTTCTTAATTTATAAATGAAGTATCCTGCTGAGGTAAGAAATCCAGCACCAATTAAAAAATAAACATTTAAACTGGTAGTGACGTCAAATGTATTAAACCCATAATAGTTCCTAAATGGATACGGTATTATTAAAAATTTCACATAAAAGCCTAGAGTTTTAATCCCTACAATTATTTTTTGAAAAAATGAAACATGATCGGTATACAAAGGGTTTTCGAAATGATAAAAAAAGCGAATAGCTTTTTCTGTCACCAAACGATTTCTAACTAGAACCGCTAAATAATATATGAAAATTACAGAAAGCGCACATGTTAAAATGATTTTAAAATTTACTTTCCTAAATAGTAAATAACACAAAGGGATAACAGCAAAAAACAGTATGGTATTTCGTTTCGAAAGAAGTCCTAGTGTTAGTAATAAAATAATTAGCACAATGTTCTTCATATTAGGCTTTTTTATTGCCTCTAAACCGTACCATAACGCGCTAATACCAAACAAAAAAGCTAATAATTCATCTCTGCATTTTAAGTTGTTTACTACTTCTGAGTGAATAGGGTGGATTAAAAAAATAAAAGCTGTAATAAAAGCTAAGTCAAACTTAACTTTATAATCTTCAAATAAATTTAGGAGAATGCAAAATAATAACCAAACAGTAATGAAATATAAAAGCAAATTAATTAAATGGCTTACAAAAGGGTTTTGACCAAATATTCCATACTCTATTGCAAAAGTTGTAGTAGTCACAGGTCTATAGTCAAAAGAACCTTCACTGTCGTGAGCATATCTACTTCTCCAAATTTTAGCTATTCCTTTAAATCCTTTAGAAACTAATTTGTGGTTAGGGTTAAATCCCTTGCCTTTTTCGGGAAAATTAGTTACTGTAATGTAATCATCATCTAAGGCATATTTGTTTTTAAGAGAGTTTCCGTAAAATAAAAAAACTAAAACCAGAAAGGTAAAAAAAACGTTTTTATGTTCTTTAAAGTAAAGTATCATTAGTTAATAGTTGCTTACCATGTAAAAATAAAAGAAATACTGTAATAAAGAGAAAATCTTTTAATAAAAAAAGCGCCTATTGAGGCGCTTTTTATTAATTGAGCTTGAATTATTTCTTTTTATTTCTTTTATCGATAATAAATTGAGCTGGCGTTTTTTTCTGACCATTTACTTCGATATAAGCTACCCCTAATTTTTGTGCCATATTTACATAATACATTTTGTCATGAGCTTTTTTCATTACTAATTTCACATCACAACTTGAACCTGTATTGGTAATGATATCGCAAGAAGCAACTTCTGGATTTGCTTTTAATTTTTGAACAAACGCAATAGCGTTTTCTTTTGAACTAAGTCCAGAAAAATTAGAATTTAATACAGTTGTTGTTTTGATTGCTCCTTTTGCAAAATTATCCTTTAAAGTCCAAGTGATATTAGATTGAGCATAAGCTTTAAAAGAAAACATTAAGATTGCTAAACAAGCAATTGAAAGAATTTTTTTCATGATAATAGTTTTTAAATATTTATGCTAATATAGACTTGTTTGATTGAAAAGCAAAAAAAAACAAAAACTAATTTTTGAACTTGGGGTTTTGATGAGTAAGTTCTTTAAAAAAAGGAGCATAAAAAAATATTGACCCAAATAGTAAAACTATTAAGGTTATTGTATAAATTTACCTTATACATATGGCTATTTCTATAAATCACATATCTACTTATTTGCCCGAAAAAATATTAACAAATGAGGATTTGTCTCTTCAGTTTAATGTTTCAAGTGAGCAGATATTTAAAAATACGGGAATAAAAAAACGCTACTTATCGGCTCCTGGCGAAATTTCCTCTGATATGGCCGTAAAAGCTGCTGAAACTCTTTTTCAGGATTATTCTATTGATAGAAGTGACATTGATTTTTTGATTTTTTGTTCAGAAGGGTTTGACCATAAAGGACCATCTACATCTTGCTTAATTCAACATAGGTTAGGATTAAATAAAAATATTGCCTGTGTCGATTTGCCTTATGGTTGTTCTGGTTATATTTATGGTTTAGGAATGGCAAATGCTTATTTAACCAGTGGAATGAGTCAAAAGGTGTTGTTTTTAACAGCAGATATGGCGACAACCGTTATTCATAAAGACGATTTAGAATTAAAAAGTATTTTTAGTGATATAGGCACTGCAACTATCATTACAAAAGCATCTTATAATGAGCATTTTATTTTTGGAACTGATGGAAGTGGATATCATAATTTAATAGTTGACCACAGCGCTTCACGAAATCCTCAAACAATAGAGAAGCTTCAAGAAAATAATATGCCATTAGGACATATGAAAATGCAGAGTACCGAAATTTTTGTATTTGCAGTTAAAACAGTGCCTAAACTCGTACAGGACATTTTATTGAAACATAATTATACGATTGATGATATTGATTTATTTGTTTTTCATCAGGCTAGTTATTTTATGTTAGATGTGATAAGAAGAAAATGCAAAATTCCTAAAGAAAAATTTTTTGTGAATATAGAGCAGTTTGGAAATTCTGTATCTTCAACTATTCCAGTAGCTTTAAAGGACGCTAAAGAACAAGGGGTTTTAAAAAAAGGAATGAAAGTTTTAGTTGCAGGTTTTGGTATAGGGTATAGTTGGGGCGCAACAGTTATTGAATATTAAAAATAGAAATTATGATATCAGCAGAGGAATTTACAAATCAGTTAGTTACAGAATTTGAAGACGTGGAACCTAATACGGTTTTTCCAGATACAAATTACAGAGAGATTAAAAATTGGAGTTCTATGTATGCTTTAATTATTATTGCATTTATTGATGCTAATTTTGATGTGCAACTTAGCGCAGATGATTTAAAAAACACTCAAACAGTGAGAGATTTATACACTATTGTTTGCGAAAAAATGAAATAATGAGTTTTGTAACGGTTAATAATATTTCTTTAAAAGGTATAGCTGCTGCTGTTCCATCTGTTAAGTATTCTAATTTAGATTACAGTCACGTTACTGTGGAAGAAAGAGAGTTATTTATTAAAACAACTGGGATTAAAGAAAGAAGAGTGGCACCTCAAGGCATGTCAACATCAGATATGTGTTATGAGCCAGCAAAACAATTAATAGAAAAGCTAAATTGGAATAAAGAGGATGTTGATGTTGTAATTATGGTGACTCAATCTCCAGATTATTTTATTCCTGGTTCGGCTGTTATTTTACAAGATCGTTTAGGGTTAAAAAAATCATGCTTAGCATTTGACATTAACTTAGGTTGCTCTGGATATGTTTATGGCTTGTTTGTATTAGGAAATTTAATAAGCTCTGGTCAGTTAAAAAAAGGGTTATTGTTAGTAGGAGATAAGTCAACAGTATCTACTGCATTTACTGATAAAAGCGCATATCCGCTATTTGGAGATGCAGGTTCGGCAACGGCACTAGAGTTTGATGAAAATGCAAAAACCATGTATTTTAATTTAGCTTCTGATGGTTCGGGAAAGGATGCTATTAATATTGAACATGGTGGTTCTAGAAATGGTATTCAAAAAGATACATTTGATTTAATTGAGATTGAGCCAGGAATAGCTAGAGAAAAAAGACACTTAAAATTGAATGGCATTGAAATTTTTAATTTCGCGTTAAGAGAAGTGTCTCCAAATGTTAATGAACTTTACGCTAAATCAAATCAAAGTATGGCTGATACTGATTATTTTGTTTTTCATCAAGCTAATAAATTGATTAACGAATCGGTTCGTAAAAAATTAAAAATTGCAGATGTCTCTAAAGTATTATATTCTCTTGAGAAATTCGGTAATACTAGTTCCGCATCAATTCCTTTAACTATGATTACTGAGGCTTCAGAGAACTTAATAACTAAAAGTAATAATTTGTGTTTATGTGGTTTTGGTGTCGGTTATTCATGGGGAAGCGCTTTAATTCATACAAAACCCTTTATTTGTTTACCATTAATTGAGTTATAGTGATATCATTATTAAATAAAAAAATATTAATAACAGGAGCATCTTCTGGAATAGGAAGATCAACTGCCATCTTATTTAGCGAATTAGGAGCAGATGTTATCATTACAGCTCGAAACAAAGAGAATCTTAATGAGACTTTCATGAAATTGAAAGCAAATCCCAATCATCAACAAATTGTTGGCGATTTAACATCCATTGACGATATAAAAAAAATAATAACAGAAATACAAGCTATCGATGGCTTTGTGCATTGTTGTGGCAAGGTATTGCCTGTTCCTGTTAAATTTATTAAACAAGAGCAATTACAAGATGTATTTGGAGTGAATTATTTTTCGGCAGTAAATACAGTCTCAGAACTTTTAAAACAAAAGAAAATCAATAACAATAGCTCTATCGTTTTTATCTCATCTGTCTCAACGTTGCACGCTTACTTTGGTGGAGCACCCTATATTAGCTCTAAAGCTGCATTAGAGGGTTATGCTAAAACTTTAGCTTTAGAACTTGTTCCTAAAAAAATTCGAGTAAATGTTTTACAACCAGCTCTTGTGAAAACAGCTATTTTTGAAAGTACGATTGATGCCGCTGTAAATAATGAAGAGATGATGAAACTTGTTTCTAAATATCCTTTAGGTGTTGGAGAACCAGATGATGTTGCTAAGGCTAGCGCTTTCTTTATATCAGATGTTAGCAAATGGATTACAGGCACTAATTTAAAAATGGATGGTGGTTTAACTTTAGGATTTAATTAATTAGATGGAAGAAGAAAAAGAAATATCTGTCATAATTCCTGTTTATAATGCTTCTGCTTGTATACAGAATTTGGTTTCCGAAGTACATCAATTATTACATTCGCAAAATCATACATTTGAAATCATCTTAGTTGATGATGCTAGTCGTGATGATAGTTGGCAAAAGATTAAACAAATATGTTTGCAACTAAAACATGTTAAAGCATTTTCGTTATCCAAAAATTTCGGACAACATAAAGCAACATTATGTGGCTTTCATAATTGCAATGGAAGATATGTGATAACAATTGATGATGATTTTGAACATCATCCAAAAGATATATTAATGCTTTATCGTCAGCTAAAGCAAAGTCAATCTGATGTAGTATATGGAACTTCAAAAAATGCAAAAAAATCTTTTGCACGAAATGTAATTACTAAGTTTTATAAATTTATATCTAAGGTCGAAAATCCATATGCAGGTGTAGGATCAAGTTTTAGAGCGCTTAAAAAAGATTTAGTTTCTAAAATTGTATCACATCAAAATCATTTATTTTTTATTGATGAACTTATTTTGTGGTATACATCTAGTATTGATGTTTGTGAGCTTAACTTTCATAAATCTCAAAAAGAAGCATCAGGATATGGTTTTTTGAAATTATTTTCCCTTTCGTCAAATGTATTGATGATTAGTACCACCATGCCTCTTAAGCTTGTAAAAACATTAGGGTTATCTATGTCACTTATTAGTTTTTTAACGGGTGCTTTTTATTTATTTAAAAAAATAATTCACAAAACACCTGTTGCGGGTTATACTTCAATTATCGTTTCTGTATTATTTAGTGCTGGTTTAATTTTATTTTGTTTAGGTATTATTGGGGAGTATTTAGGAAATGTATTGATGATGCAAAATAATAAGCCAGCATTTTACATCAAAGAAAAAATATGATAGTAAAGCAATTTGGCGTTACATATCACAGAGTGCAGCCTAAAGATTTAGAAGTTTTAAGATACTGGCGTAATCAGTCTTTCATTAGAGATACTATGCAATTTAAGGATTATATTACTCCTTTAATGCAACAGCAGTGGTTTGAAAAAATCAATAATCCGTTTAATTATTATTTTATTATCGAATATCAAGGTGAAAAAATTGGATTAATTAATTGCAAAGATACTGAGCCAGACACTCGATTAGCTGAGGGTGGTATTTTTATATGGAAAAAAAGTTTTTGGGGAACATCTATCCCTGTATTTGCTTCACTTACCATGTTGCAAGCAGTATTTGAAATTTTTAAATCGGGAGATGCTTCGGTGGCAACTGTAGCTATTGATAACAAAAAAGCATTAGATTTTAATTTAAAGTTAGGTTACGAGATCAAAGAAACATCAGAAGATGGAAAATGGTATAAACTTTATTTAACCAAAGAAAGGTATAAAACCCATTGTCATAGATTAATTAAAGCAGCTGGTATTTTACATAAAGATGATGCGGATTTTAAAATATTTGGAGAACCTATTGATACTCAAGCAGAGCAAATCAATCAATATTTAAGAGAAAATAAAAAAAATTAGACAGCAGGAAAAATATCCAGTTCTCCTTTTTCTAAAAAGTATAGCCATTTTTCTTTAGGGAACATTCCAAGCATAAATTCATCTTGTAATGTTTCTATCTTATATTTATTGATTTCATCTGCAGTATAGCCCCATTTTGGATTAGCGATATCTAGCATTAATACAAATCTGTCTTCGTTGCTATTGTTCCATGCTTCATGTTCAAAAGAATCATCAAATACTAGCATTTTACCAGGTTTCCATGTTTTAGTTGTTTCTCCAACGCGTATCCCACAATCTTCAGGAATAATTAAACCTAAGTGAGCGCGTAGTACCATTTTAGTAAATCCTTTGTGAGGTTTTATTTGAGTATTTGCAGGTAAATAAGAAAAATCAGCAGAAACTAAATTGGGTATTTGTTTTAAAACAGCATAAGTTTTTGGACATAAACTACAGTTAAGGGGATGCTTTATACCAAAAAACTGAAAAGTAAATACTTTCCATATGTTTTTGCTTTCAGGATGTAGATATTCTGGAAATGTGTCTAACCAAAAACCGTTTTTTGCATTTTTTCTAAGTTGATTTAATTCTTCTAAAATACTTGAATAATTTTCTTCTAAAATTTTTAATTCTGGTGTTTCGGAAATATCATAAAACCATTTTGGATTTTTATCTGTAAAATTTTCCATGATTAAAAACATGTTTTAGATTCATTAATAATACGTACTTTTATATAGTAAATTTACATTTAATTTTAGTTTGTAAAAAGCTTTTGTTGCTTTTAAACTAAATATAATTAGTGATTAAAATCATGTCGAAATTGTGGTTTAGTTTATATGATAGAGGTGTTTATAAAGGAGATGAGCCCTCTTTTTATGAAACAGAAGACATTTCGTTCGCACAATTAATCGAAGAAAACTACCCTACTATAAAGAAAGAATTAGAAAATTATTTAACTCAACATCAGTTGCAAACTTATTTTAATTCTTCTATGGTTGAAGAACATGGAACATGGAAAACTATTTCTTTAGAATGGTGGGGAATTAAATTTTACGAGAATTATCAGTATTTTCCTAAAACCTTGAGTATCATAAATTCGATAGATGGTTTGGTTTCTGCTTCGTTTAATAAATTAGAGCCTCGGGGCAAAATAAAGCCACATTGTGGAGACACTAATGGTATTTATCGTTGTCATTTAGGCTTAGAAATTCCAGATAAAATCCCAGTGTGTGGTTTTAGAGTGAGAGAAGAGTGGCGCAGTTGGGAAGAGGGAAAGGTTTTAGTTTTTGTTGACGCCGTTAATCATGAAGCTATAAATTTGAGCGAGAGAAATAGATTTATATTTTCTTTCGATGTTATTCGTCCTGAATTTAAAAATAAAAGTAATTATATATGTGCCGTTGCAATGACTTCATTGTTTTTACAAAATAGGGCGGAGAGTTTAGGTTTTTTGTATAAACTACCTTTAAAAATTCAAAATGTAATTGGAACTTTACTTGTCCCATTTGCATTTATGGCAATTCGAGTTAGAAATAGTTTACACTCTATAAAATATAAATAAGTGGCAGTCAATACACATAAGCTTTGGTTTAGTCTTTTACATGAAAGAAAATACAAAGGCACTGAGCCGCATTATCCTTCTGTTTCACATTTAAAAGGAATTGCAGATTTAGAAAATAGCTATTCAATTATATTAACTGAACTGGAAAATTATTTAAAAAGTTTTGTTTTAGAAAGCCAGTTTAATACGATGATGGTTGAAAAACCTAAATCATGGAAAGTACGGTCATTGAGGGTGTGGGGAGTTGAAATGTATGAAATTCAAAAATATTTTCCTGAAACGATGAAACTATTATCCAATATTGATGGAGTAGTTAATGTTGGCTTTAATTTATTAGAACCTCAATCTGCTATAAAGCCTCATTGTGGTGATACAAATGCTGTCATTAGATGTCATTTGGGATTAGTAATTCCCGCCGAGAATGAAACTTGTGCTATAAAAGTAAATCATGAGATTAAGAATTGGCAACAAGGAAAGGTTATTGGTTTTATTGATGCATATGATCACGAAGCTTGGAATAGAACAGATAAACAGAGGATAATAATGTTATTCGATATATTGCAGCCAGGGTTTAAATCTCAAAAACATAAAATCTGTGGGGTTGTATTGGCTAGTTTTTATATGCAGCAATTAGGGAATATTTTTCCAAAGCTTTATAATGTAAATCCAAAGTGGTTGTATCCCATCACGTATCCTTTATCTTTTTTAATTAGAATTTTAATTCCTATTCGAAATAAATTAAAGAAGTAATTATTTTCTTAGTTTTTTAATAATTAGTTTTATCGATAAAGGGATAGCCAAATAAAATCGGATCAATAGAGGTCTGTATAGATAGGATTTAATAATTTGCCAATAATCACTTAAATTGAAGTAAACAGCAGATTTACTTTGTAGTGCTGTATCATACCCAAACTTAATTAATAAAGGTTTGGTTAGTTTTACTATTTTATCATTTAAAACGGTATCCAATTCATTTTCTTGTAAATGAATTTTTTCCTTATTCACTTTTTGAAATAAACTGCTTTGAAAATCTTTTAGATAGTTTATATGCTTGGGGTCTATTTTATCTTTTTGAATATTTAAAAAAGATGCATAAACTCCTTCTGTTTCAAGCATTTTATTGTTGTATTGAATATTTAAAAACTGACAAATACTCTGCAAAATAATTTCAGGAGACGAAACTAAATCTTCATATTTTACAATTAAAACTTCTTTGTTTTTGGAAGTTAAATAATCTATATTTTTATAAGTGTTATTCCATAATGCAGATAAGTACAATGGACTTTGTCCGGCATTTAATTTTCTACTTTTCTTTCTTATAGCATTTACTCTTGGATCTCTTACAAGAATTATAAATTTAGATTCAGGGTATAATTTGATTAAAGTTTTTAAATAAAAAAAGTATTTTATTTGTTTATCAAGAATGACACTAATCTCTTGTTTAGGCTTGGGCTCAAAAAATTGCAAGTAAATGATTGTACAAAGTAATTGATAGTTTAAATCATCTTTATGTGTAATTAACTGGTTGTATAAATTTTGTTTTGAGGTAAAAAATAAGTCCAAATTTTTTTCAGCGATTAGCCAAAATTCATCTATAAAGTTTAAAATTTCAGTATTACTCCACTTTGTTTTATTAGCATATTTTTGATAAAAGAATATAGCAAAAGGTTCTTCAGAAGGGCAAATTACATTTGAATGTAAATTCATCATTAGCGACAAAAGCGAACTGCCAGTTCGCTCTGTACACAACAAAAAATGAGTATGTATTTGATTCTGTAGAATATTTGGAACTTTAAGTATTATACCATAAATTTAGTAAAAAAAACAGATATAATGAGTGCCCAAAATTTTAATTTTATTGTTGGTATTGGAAGATCGGGCACTACTTTATTAATGTCGATGTTGAATGCTCATCCTTCTATTCAAGCAACTCCAGAAGTTAATTTTTTTAATTTTTTTTATAGTTCTTGGAAAGATAAAACTGAGTTTTCTAAAGATGATATAAATTTAGTTACAAGTTACCTTAATTCATATAAAGCAAATAATTTCTCTGGATTTGATTTTGATTTTGATTCTTTTTGTAAAGACTCAAGCGTAAATTTCGGACAATTATACAAGCATTTTTATAAAAGTTTTTTATATGGTGGAGTTAAAAAAGAATGCAGTTTTTATTTTGATAAAAATCCAATTAATAGTTTGTATTTAAAACAAATTATTAAAACATTTCCTAACGCAAAATTTATTTTTTTAACTAGAGACCCAAGAGCCACTTATTTATCATTAAAACAAAAGAAAAATACTAAGTCAATTAATATCTATTTTAATTCATACAGATGGCTTTTATATAACAAAGAAGTATTTCATTATTCTAAATTATATCCCAATAATTTTTTTGTTGTTAAATACGAAGATTTGATAGTAAATACAGAAACTGAACTGAAAAGAATGGCTACTTTTTTTGGTTTTACTTATGATGAAAAGATGCTGTTGTTTCATGAAGATGTAAAAAAATTCAGTTTTGAAAGAATAAATAATGTTGAGAAAAAAGATAGGTACCTTGTGAAGTACTCCGATTTAAGTAAACCTATATATTCTGATAGATTAAATGCTTGGGAAACAGAGTTAAACTCTGAAGAAATAAATATAATTGATTCTATTACATCCGAATTAGCTTTAAAATTAGGCTATTTAAAATTTAATAATTCACGTTATATAGCAGATACTATCAGTAGATTAAAAGGGAAGTTTATGGCGATTAAATTTATTTATTATAATAAAATAGTTTCGTTATTTCCATTAAAATTTAAATTAGCAAGAATTAAATCAAAAAAGTAAATCAACAATATTTAAAATAGTTTTAAAGATAATGGATTCAATAGCTTTTAATTTTATTGTTGGTAAAGCTAATTCAGGTACTACATTATTAATGTCGATGTTAAATGCTCATCCGTCAGTACAAGCTACACCTGAAGTTGATTTTTTTGTTTTTTTCTATCATAGTTGGAAAAATAAAACCAATTTTTCGGAAAACGATCACTCTAGTATTAAGTCTTATTTGAAAAAATTTGAAAACAGAAGAAAATCAAATGCATTTTCATGGGATGAAGCTATTTTTAAAAATTTAATTGAAAAATCAGAGGTTATTTCATTCGAGATAATTTACCAATGTTTTTATAGAGCATTTGTGTATGCTCATGGTAAAAAGGAATACACTCACTGTTTTGATAAAAATCCTTATAATACGATGGTACTTGAAGATATTATAAAGGCATTTCCTTCTGCGAAATTTGTTTATGTTATTAGAGACCCAAGAGCTAATTATCTTTCACGAAAAGAAAAATTAAAAAACAAAAAAGCTAATATATATTTTGATACCCAACTTTGGAGGATTTTTAATACTACCGCACTTAATGTAATTAAAAATAATGAGCACAAGTTTTGTGTTTTAAAATACGAAGATTTAGCGGCTAATCCTGCAGGCCAGTTAAAAAGAGTGTCTGAGTTTTTCGATTTTTCTTACGATGATAGAATGTTGAGCTTTTATTCAGATATTAAAGAAAACAATATTAAAAAAATTGAAGAAAATATTTCAATCATCAGGGAACAGGCTAAAGAGAAATATTTAAAGTTAAGCCGACCTGTTAATACAGATAGAGTAGATGCATGGAGAGAAAGATTAACAGAAGATGAAATAAATATTATTTCTAATATTTGTAGTGTTGATGCTCAATTTGAGTACGATATCAAATCTTCAAAAACATCTCTTAATTTTATAAAATATTATAAGGGACTTTTATTAGCTAATAAAAATATTTTAAAAAATAAACTAATTTATTATTTGCCGCTTTCAGTTAAATTGAATTTGATTAAAGTAATTTAATTTTTTGGCAGGGTTGTTTTGTAAAAATCTTTTGTTGCCCAAGTGCCATTTTTAAAATTTTTACCATATTTTATTTTTTTGATAAGATATTTTAATGAATAAGGCATACTATAATATATGTTTGGAACAGCAATTTTATCTAAATAAAAACGAATTAAATCATATAACATATATAATTTGAAATATGAAATATTTTCACAACCCTCTTGTTCATAGTTATATGCCTTAGCAGTGTCTCCACAGATGGTCCAAATTTTATTGTTTTGAGCTGGCGTTAATTCTTTTTTCCAAATACCAACTTTTTTAGTATTTGTTTTTTGAGTCAAACCCTCATGAAATAAAGTTAAATGTTGCTTTACTGTTTCTCCTATAACGGATTCGTTTCTTTTCACTTCTTCTTTAAATTTCTCATCGTAATTAAGCATAATCTCTTGATAAGATAAATTTAAAAAATCTGTTATTTTTTTTAACTCAATTTCGGGAGATGAAACTAAATCTTCATATTTAACTTTGATATATCTTTTTGAATCTAATTGGCTTATTTTACTATTGAGAGTAGCGTATTCATAATTCCAAGTTTTAGCTAAGAAAATAGTGCTAGGTTTTTTATTTTTTTTAATAGCTCGTTTTATTTTAATTAAAACGTTATCACGTGGATCTCTAGATAAAACAATAAATTTACTTGTAGGATAAAAGGCGGCAACTTCTTCCAAAAAATGATGAAATTTAAGTTCTTTGTCTACAATGGTATTTACTTGTGATTTATCTTTATTCGGAAAAAAAGCAAAGTACGCTAGTTTTATAGCCTTTTCGCCAGTTAAATTAGATTTATGTTCTTGTAAGATATTTATTAAATCTTGCTTTGTCCCAAACTGAGGCTCTAGCTTACCTTCACTAAATAAATAGAAGTCGTAACAAAATTCTTCAATTTTTTTGTCATCCCAATTTATTACATTTTTATATTTTGGGTATAAATTATATGCAAATGGTTCTTCAGATACTGATAAAATTTCAGGATGCATATTTAGCATGGAGCTCAATAATGTACTACCAGTTCTACCAGTAGATAAAATAAAATTGAGTGATATTTTATCTAAGTTTTGCATTATTTTCTTCCTCTTCCAATACTGATATTGTATTTCACACAATCCCAATATTCTTTAGTATAACTAACGAAAATTTCTTCGCCAGCGGCAATATCTTTTGTACTAACAATCCAACATCTGTTACCTTCAGTTTCGTATACAGCATTGTTTTTTAATCCTTTTACTCTTCCCAGTCCTGCAGCATCATTCGCATATCTTGCTTTATGTTCTGGAGTATTCCAAGCATCAATACAATGTTTTTTATTGACGAAAAATAAATAACCATCTTCGTCTCTTTCAACTCGTTTTTCATATTCTTTCCAATCAATAATTTCTCCTAAATATTCAATAATACGAGTTCCTTTTTTAATTGCTGTTGTGGTAAATAAGCCCTTACCTGAATTAGGTAGTTGTGATGTTTTTACTGTTAATGCCATAGTTGGGTAAAGATAATATCTGAATTGGATATTTGAATAAAAAAATGAGGTTTAATTAGATATTTTGATAATTACTTAATTTTTTCAACCAAAAAATCATAGGTTACTTTCTTTTCAAAAAAATCAAATTGAGATTTATTATTTCTGGTTATAAGTGTAGCTGGAATTGCACCACTCCAGCTTTCTGATATTTTATTAATAAAATCATTGCCATTGATTTCATCTAATAAAATTACTTCGCAGGTATATTTATTTTTATATAAGAAGTTTTTTAGTTTTTTATCTATCTCTTCTTTAAAATCCATGCTTACTAAAAGAACTTTTATTTTTTTGTCTTTGGAGTTTTGATGTAATTTTTCAAACTCGGGTAGTTCGGCTACACATGGTTTGCACCAGGTTGCCCAAAAATTAATCACGTACGTTGTATCGTTATGATTAAAAATACGTTTTGTTAAATCATCAATTTTGTATACGGATGGTTTTTGCGCATACACATTGGCGAAAATCATTAGCATAAAAATGACTAAGAACTTATTTATGTTTTTCGTTATAGGCATATTCTTCTAATAATAATTTAATATCAGTAATTAATCTTGAAACATCTAAACTGTCCGTTCCATCGTAAAAACCTCTCAGATGTCTTTCTCTATCTACCAATGCAAAGTTTTGAGTGTGAATAAAATCATTTTCATCTCCGTTACCTTCCTCTGAGTTTAATAAATAACCAGTTCTTGCCATGTCATATAAATGTTTTTTCTCGCCTGTTAAAAAGAGCCAACGATTATCGTTTACTCCATGTAGTTTAGCATAGTCCATTAAAACGTTAACCGAATCTTCTTCTGGAGAAACAGTGTGTGATAGTATTAAAATATCTTTATTGGTAGAAAATGTTTTGTACACTCGTTCTAACTCTGAACTCATAATAGGGCAAATAGATTGACAGGTGGTAAAGAAAAAGTCAGTAACATATATTTTTCCTTTTACTGTTTCTTCGGTAACCTTTTCTCCATGTTGATTAATAAACATAAAAGGTTTTACCGTATGGTAAGATGTGTCGCCATTTTTAATGGAGTTTTTTTGCCCATAGTAGGGTAAATTGCGAAGTGGTTTTTGTTCATTTTTATTAAAAAAATACCATCCTACAAATGCCAATGGTATAATTAATAATAGCCAATAATAATTACCTTTAGAGTTCATGATACAAAGGTATGATTAAAGACGTTTTTAACAAACAAAAAACAGAAACCGCAGAGATTGGTTTCGGGAGCAAAAATTATAACGAGTCTGTGCGTTTTTTAAATCAAAACGGAACAGTAAATGTTAGGCGAAAAGTGTCCGATAAACACATTGGATTTGATTTATATCATTGGTTATTAGGTATAAGTTGGCCTCAATTTTTCGGGTTGGTATTTATTAGTTACGTGATTGTAAATACAATGTTCGCCATAATATACTATGTTATTGGTGCTGATAAGTTTGGAGGATTAGATGTGGGGACAGGCTCCGAAAAATTTTACCAGTTATTTTTCTTTAGTGCCCAAACTTTAACCACAGTGGGTTATGGTCATATTTATCCTAACAGTGTCCTTCCAAGCACAATCTCATCTATCGAATCCATGCTAGGTTTAATGGGTTTTGCTTTGGTGACTGGTATTTTATATGGTCGTTTTTCTAAGCCTAGAGCAGATTTACAATATAGTAATGAGGCGATCATTGCTCCTTATAAAGAAATAACTGGTTTAATGTTTAGAGTTGCCAATAAAAAACAAAATGAATTAATAGAAACAGAGTGTCAAGTTATTTTGGCAATTAATAATTTAGACACAGAACGTAGAGATTTTCATTTTTTAGATTTAGAAAGAAACAAAATTAATTTATTACCCCTTACGTGGACAGTGGTTCATCCTATTGAAGATAAAAGCCCTTTGTATGGTTTATCTGAGAATGATTTAAAAAATAGAGACGGAGAATTTATTATTTTAATAAAATCAATCACTGATACTTATTTTCAAACAGTATATTCTCGTATGTCTTATAAATCTTCTGAATTGGTATGGAACGCAAAGTTTGTTCCTATGAAACAGATGCCTAATAAAGATGGGAGTATATCCATTAATTTAAATGATATACATTCTTACACTAAGGTATAAAAAAGGAGAAACAATTTGTTTCTCCTTTTTTAATGAGTGTATTAAAACCCTATTGTTTAATTAATTTAAATGCCTTTTTGTAACCACTTTGATTTATGAATAAGATATAAGAACCATGATCAATTGATTCTATATTTATTTCTTTTGTTGAGTTAGTTGATTGTACCGGAATTTCAGTTTCTTTTAAAATAAGTCTACCTGATATATCATATAATTCAAACTGAATAGCAGAAGTATTTTCGGTAGTGTATGAAATCATGATTTTTTCTTTGGCAGGGTTTGGAAAAATAGCTAAGTTGTTTAGCTGATTGAATGATTCTAAATCGGTTGTTGCACATGCAATAGTTCCTGTTATTTTTCTTCCAACTCTATCTGCCGACGGATTTTGAATTAATGACATAAATGTATTCCCAGCACTACAATCATTTTTTAATTCATAAGCTAAAAATGGTTCAATGTAACTCATATATCTATTAAAATAAATAGTGTTACAAGATGGAGTATTGCAAGCGGCTTGGCCAATAGTACAAGTGCCACTAGTTCCATTACCGAAATCACAATGTGTTACATCTTTAATAATCGAATGGAATTTAATAGATGAAGATGTTGGATTGTAATGGCTATTTTGAACAGTACTATCAGCCACATTATCTTTCTCACCAGAAATAACTAAAGTAGGAACTGTTACTAAACTAGCACCTGCCACCGAAGATACTCCAGCAGTATTTGATGTAGCAGCAGCTAAATTAAATAAACAAGTAATAGTTGTATTATTTTGCGCCGCAACAAAAGAACAGCCTGCGCCCATAGAATGACCACCAATAGCTGATTTTTGAAGCACTTTGCCATTAAAGGTTGCTAATGCTGTAGGAGTACTAGTTGTGTTTAATAATAAGCCCTGAGTTGCTAATAATTTTATATCTGCAGCAAAGTCACCATGGTTTGGAGTAGGGAAGATTCCACTCTCTGTTCTAGGTAACAAAACTATATATCCAAGAGAAGCTAGTTTATTGTAAATGTTATCGTAACTATCCCAAGTCATCGCAAAACCATGTCCAAAAACGACTATTGGAAATTGACCATTAGCAACAGCGGTATTATTTCCAGCAACTGTAGCTGGATAATAAACTTCTGTTCCAATTGTTCTTCCTGTTCCCGTCATAGCAATGCCTCCCGAAATGGTATAGCCTCCCGCTCTTGAAGCATCTTTGAAATTAATACTCATGTGCCCAATGGGAAATGTTTGAGCTTGATTGCTTAATGCAATAAACGATGTAATTAGTAATAATAGTTTTTTCATGTTTTATTGATTGTTATGTCTAAGGTATGATGTTTAATGTGATATTTTTTAGCTTTAAATTTTTAAAAATAAGATGTCTCTTATTTAATTCTTAATGAACTTGTAGGATTTTTTAAAGTCTTTTTGCTCGATATACAATATGTATAACCCTTGCGTTAGATTTTTAATCTCTAACTCTTTATTGATATAAATATTATTAGGTATTTCATTCTCAACATAAACTACTTTTCCTGATACATCGTATATCACAAATTTGATTATAGACTCTGAAAATGACTGATAGGATACAGTTAAATTACCATCTGTTGGGTTAGGATATATTTGTATTACTTGGTTAGTTATTAAATTGTTTATTCCAGTACATACCGAAACACTTTGAGTAATAGAAGAAGAGTTTAAGCAACCATTGATGTCTTCGCCAATTACAGTATATGTTGTGGTAACAGATGGTGTAACTACATAGTTAGCATTAGTTGCGCCTGAAGTCCATGTATAATTTGTAGCACCCATGGCAGTTAAAGTAGCAGATTGCCCAGTGCATAAAGTAGAGTAGTTACTTACTGTTGTAATAGTTGGTAAGGCATTTACAGTAATTGTTTTTATAGCGGAGTTTTCACAACCATTCATATCGGTTCCAATCACAGTATATGTATTGGTTGCACTTGGTGTAAATGCTACTCCATTAGTTACTCCATTAGACCAAGTATAAGACGTAGCCCCACTTCCGCTTAAGATGGTTGAACCTCCATTACAAACTATTGAATTGGATGCACTAGCTGTTATAACAGGTACAGCATTTACAGTAATTGTTTTTGTAGCTGAATTTGAGCATCCATTTGAACTCACTCCAATTACCGAATAGGTTGAAGTGACAGATGGAGTTACTATATAAATAGAATTTGACGGACCTGATGTCCATGTATAATTGGTGGCTCCTGATGATGTAAGTGTTGCTGATTGTCCTGAACATAAGGTAGTAGTACTAGAACCAATAGTGACATTTGGCAATGGATTTACAGTGACTGTTTTAGTCGTACTGTTTATACAGCCATTGGCATCAGTACCAGAAACAGTGTAAGTTGTTGTAGTTGAAGGAGAGAAAGCTACTCCGTTTGTTACTCCATTGGTCCAAGTGTAAGTTGTTGCGCCAGCACCACTAAGTGTGGTTGAACTTCCATTACATACTACAGAATTACTAACTGATGCTGTAACGTTAGGTAAGTTATTTACGGTTATTGTTTTGGTGGCACTGTTTTTACATCCATTGGCATCAGTACCAGTTACCGTATAAGTTGCTGTAGTTGAAGGAGAAAAAGCTACTCCGTTTGTTACTCCATTGGTCCAAGTATAAGTTGTTGCGCCTGCACCACTAAGTGTTGTTGCGTTTCCATTACATATTACCGAATTACTAGCTAATGCCGTAACAGTAGGTAGATTATTGACGGTTATTGTTTTAACTGTACTATTTGTACATCCGCTTGCATTAGAGCCTGTTACTGTATAGCTTGTGGTAACGGTTGGTGTTACTGCATAAATAGAAGTCGTTGGCCCTGAGGTCCAAGTATAACTAGTAGCGCCACTTGCTGTTAATGTAGCGGTATTACCTTTACATAATAATGAAGAGGAGGCAGTAGCTGTGATTGTTGGATTTGAATTAACGGTAATACTAGTTGTTACAGTTTTAGTGCAGCCTACACTATTTGTTGCCGTTACGCTATATGTTTGAGAAATGGTTGGCGTAAATGCTACTCCATTAGTTATGCCATTAGTCCATGTGTAACTTGTAGCTCCGTTAGCCGTTAGCGTTATTGTATTTCCATTACAAACACTTCCCGCTCCTGTAATGGAGATATTAAAGGGTGATGCAATTGTTCCTGTTATTTTTCTTCCAGCAATTAAAGAAGAATTACTTTGGATTGAGTCCATAAAACGTTGCCCTGCTGAACAATCATTTTTTAATTGATTGTCTAAAAAGTTTTGTAAATAATTCATGTATCTTGGAAAAGCTAATGAGTTGCTCACTTGATTTCCGCATCCTGAAGTTCCTTGACCAAAAGTGCAATTTGTACTATTTCCGTTTCCAAAATCACAATGTGTCAATTGCTTTAAAATCACATGAAATTTTTTTGTTGATGCTAAAGCTGTATAGTGACTATTTTGAACAGTAGTATCAGCTACACAATCTCTTGCTCCTGAAATAACAAGTGAAGGAACTGTTATTAAGGATGCAGAAGAAATGGAAGACGGATTGGTTGTTGCTGCTGCAAAATTAAAAAGACAAGTAATAGAATTGTTGCTCGCTGCTCCTAAATAAGAACTACCAGCTCCCATCGAATGACCACCTATTGCAGATTTCTGTAAAACTTTACCATTAAATGTTGCTAAAGCGGTAGGAGAAGAAATTGTATTTAAGTTCATTCCAGCATTAGCTAGGTATTTTAAATCAGAGCCAAACTCGGCATGAGCAGGAGAAAAACTACCTTCTGTTCTGGGAAGTAAAACAATATAACCTTTAGAAGCAAGTTGATTATATATATTGTCATAATTATCGTAGGTCATCACAAAACCATGTCCTATTACAACTACAGGAAATTGGCCGTTGGCTACTGATGTATTATTACCTGCTGTAGTAGCTGGGTAATATACTTCGGTTCCAATATCTCTTCCACTTACTGTACTTGTAGTTATTCCACCAGATATAGAATATCCGCCTGTTCTAGAAACATCTTTAAAATTTATACTCATGTGCCCAACAGGAAATGTTTGTGCTTGACTTATGATAGAAAAGCAGGAAGCGATGATTAGTATTATTTTTTTCATGTTTTGATATGTTTGATTTTGCGCTAAGTAATAGATATAAAATTGGAAAATAAATTCTATAAATTTTTTTTTATCAGATAAGCAATATCGCGCAACAACAAAAAAGCCTGATCGATATCGACCAGGCTTTTCAAGGCTTTCTGAATTATTTTTGAATTTTTATTCAGTAATAATTACTAAATATTTTGAACTAGACCAGAAATCTTCTGCGTTTAAAATTTCAATTTTCTCAACCGTTTTTTCTCCAACTAATTTATAAGAACTTGAAGGATGAGTTGTAATGATTTTTGCTTTCTTAGCACCAATATTAATTGATGAAGTTTTAGAAACATCCACCTTAGTGAAATATTCTTTGTTGAAATCAGCTTTTAATTTAGTTGATTTACCCATTCCAATAAATCCACCTTCTTTAGTAATCACATTTTTTTCTTTTAATTCTTTAGATGTACCAAAAGCATAAAATGCAGTATTTATTTTTTCTGTTTTAGCAGCGCTTTCTTCTTCAACAGCTTCTAAATTCATAACGATGTTACTTAATTCAATGTTTTTTGCTTCTAATTGAGATTTTAATTCAGAAATCTCTCCGTCTTTTGCATCAATTTGAGCTTGTAACGTTGCAATCATTTGCTCCAAACCTTCAATTTTTGAATTTGCATTTTTTAATTTCTTGCTCAAAGAACCAATACGGTTTTTATTTTTTGCTAATAAATCGTAAATAGCTTGAATATCTTCTTTGATAGTCTCTTCTTTACTTTTCACATCTCCACTTTGAGAGCTAGCGGTAACAATTTTTTCTTTTTCTTTAATAGCATTTAAGTTATCTTGAATTTCATTAAATGAATTTACAAACTCTTGAAGAGCAGCCTCTTTTTCAGATAATTGTCCATTTAACTCTCCATTTACTCCAGACAAACTATCTGCTAATGGATTTGCTTCTTTCTCACCGCTTCCGCATGAAATGGTAAATAAACTAGATGCAGATATAACTGCAGCAACTAAAAATAATTTTATTGTTTTCATTAGTATATATAAATTTTGATTTGCAAATGTATGCATTAATCCATTAGAGTCATTTAAGTAACCCATAAATTCACATTTTTTTGTTTTTTTTGTTTTAAGTACATTTGTCAGCGCATTTACTAGTTATTAATCATGAATCAAGCCTTTAAACGAATATTTCTTTTTGGTTTAGGGCTAATAGTAAGCATTCATTTTTTGTTAATTTCTGCATATTGTTTACCAATAAACAACAAAGACAGTAAACTTAAAATGATTAGTTATGCCTATGTCTACCCCTTATTTCATCAAAATTGGTGTTTGTTTGTTCCCGCGCCTAGTGCTAAAAATAGCATATTTGTGAGATATCAAACAAAAACTGGATATACGTCTTGGCAAGATATTCTATCAGACGAAATCGAAAATCATAAAAAAAACAGAATTGTTGGGCGGGAATCAATTTATTTGTTGTTATCCAACTCGCTTATTTATGAATTTGTGGCTTTAAGTGGCGTTGGCTCGCGTGCTTACTCAGAAATGCCTAAAAATAAAGATTTTGCAGTGTTGCATTTTGAAATCAGTCAATATTTAAAATCTAACTTTGATATAAAAGCAGGAACTCCTTGTGAGTACCTATTAGTTTCATCTAATACAAAAAGTACTGATGCGTATTATTTCAAATTCTTGCTTGTAAATTAAATTTGAAGAAAATAACGACATATTTTTTTAATACTCAAAATCAACCTAAAGAAATAGGATGGTTTAGAAATGTGTTGTATTTGTTTTTGTTGTATAAAGTATTTTTGTACATAGCTCAATTTAATGCCTTGTTTTCTGACAATAGATTGGTGTATCACTCCGTGAAACGGGTTAATGTTATTATTGATTCAAGCTTTTTCTTAAATAACCACTATTCCATTTCTTTAGCTATTGTCTTTATACTTACTGTAGCAGTTTTATCTATAATTGGATTATTAAAAAAATCGAATTACATCACTAATGCAGTTTTATGGTTTGCAGTTATTAATCTTTCTAATTTCTTATATCCTGTTAACACGGGTGGAGATTATATGCTGAATCAATTATTATTATTTAATTGTTTTTTATTACCTCAAGCATCTAATCATTTAGTGATAAATGACATTAAAACGGTTTTGCATAACACGTCTTTATTAGCCTTAAAAATACAAGTATGCTTAGCTTATTTTATTGCTGGGTATTATAAAATAACTGATAGTTCATGGATGGAAGGAATAGCTGTGTATCAAACGTTTCAAGTTCCTGAGTTTTCTAATTCTCTTTTTCAGTCTATTCCTTATAGTGTATGTATGGGATTAACTTATTTCACAATGATCTATCAGTTATCATTTCCATTTTTGGTATGGTTTCGCCCTTTTAAAATCTATTTATTTTCGTTTGGAATCCTTCAACATTTATTTATTGGGTTTGGAATGGGATTAGTAAGTTTTGGATTGGTAATGATAATTTGTTATATCTTGTTTTTAAAGTATGACGGTTCTTCTGAAGATAGACGTAGAAATCAGAAAATATAAATCCGCGTAATCTGTGGACAATAATTCAATAATTAATTTTAACTTTGTTCTATGTTTACAACTGATCAACTAAAGGACCTTCACGAACGACATATCGCTCTGAAGGGGTTTCTTTGACTATGATAAGAAAAGTCACGAGCTAAGAGAACTCGAAGAAAAAACTCTTGATCCTAATTTTTGGACAGATTCAAAAAAAGCCGAAGCAGTTTTAAAAGAAGTAAAATCACGTAAGTCGTGGGTGTCTTCGTATGATAAACTCACTTCTGCTATTGATGATTTAGACACCATGTATGAATTTTATAAGAGTGGAGATGCCTCTGAAGCGGATGCTGAAGAATTGTATCAAGCTGCTTTAAAAATTTTGGATGATGTGGAGTTTAAAAATATGTTGAACTCACCAGATGATGCATTGAGTTGTGTATTACAAATTAATGCAGGCGCAGGCGGAACAGAAAGTTGCGATTGGGCTAGTATGCTCGAACGTATGTATATGATGTGGGCGGAAAAGCAAGGTTTTAAGTTGACAGAATTGGATAGGCAAGATGGTGATGTAGCAGGTATTAAATCTGTATCCATACAAATTGATGGCGATTATGCTTATGGTAATTTAAAAGGAGAAAACGGTGTACATCGTTTGGTGCGTATTAGTCCCTTTGATAGTAATGCGAAACGCCACACGTCTTTTGCCTCGGTTTATGTGTACCCTGTAGTTGATGATACGATTGAAATTAATATTCACCCTAACGATATTGAAATGAGTACTTCTAGAAGTGGTGGTGCTGGCGGACAAAACGTTAATAAAGTAGAATCTAAAGTTCAATTAACCCATAAACCTACTGGCATTGTGGTAGTATGTCAGGTAGAACGTTCTCAATTAGGAAATCGCGAAAAAGCTATGCAAATGTTACGTTCCCAATTATATGAATTAGAGATGCGTAAACGTAACGAAGCTAGAGATGCTGTTGAAGATGGTAAAATGAAAATAGAGTGGGGTAGTCAAATAAGAAGTTATGTGCTGCATCCTTATAAAATGGTGAATGATCACAGAACAGAATTAAAAATTACAGATGCAGAAAGTGTATTGGATGGTAACATTGATGAACTATTAAAAACCTATTTAATGAGTCAAGGTAAACGGAAATAACATTTAGATATTAACCACATAGATATATAGGGAAAGAAGTTTGAGATAGAAAACATGTTTTTAAACATAGGGTTCTATCTAAGAGGCAAAGCTTCTCTATTTAAAACTAATCCAAATAAATTATATAAAGCTATGTGTCTATGTGGTTTAAAAAAGAACAACAATCATGAAAAAAGTACAAATATTACATAATCCACGCTGTGGAAAGAGCCGCGAAGCTTTAAAAATGCTTCAAGAAGAAGCATGCGATATTGAAATCATTGAATATTTAAAAGAAACTCCAACCAAAAAGGAGTTAAAAAATATTTTAGACAAATTAGGATTAAAAGCCATTGATATTGTAAGAAAAAAAGAGCCTGTTTTTCTTGAAAAATTTAAGAATAAAACCTTCACAAATGAAGAGTGGATTCAATTGTTAATTGAAAATCCCATTTTAATTGAAAGACCAATCATTATTGATGGTTACAAAGCTATTATTGGTAGGCCACCAGAATTAGTAATTGATTTGATAAATCGTAAAAAATAATACATTTAGCATTGTGATTTTGAATCACATTATGGCCAATTTCCTTTCCTTTTTTTTTGTAACTTTATAGTAGTAAAATGGTAAATAGTTAACAGCAATTGTTATCATTTATCCCCAACTCTGTTTCGGACAAATCATAACAATTTTAAAATATACAAGTTATGAAAACAGTTGTCAAATTAAACAAATGGGCAAACCTTCATACATACGTTGTTATTGATACATTGCGTATAATGACTGGGTTATTTCTTGTTTTAAAAGGAATACAGTTTGCAACCCAAACTCGTTATCTAGAAGATATTCTGGGATCAGCGGGAACATCATTGGGAGCTTCGTTTATTTTAATTCATTATGTAACTATGTCGCACCTTTGTGGTGGTGTTTTAGTTGCCTTTGGATTATTAACCAGGCTTTCTCTTTTAGTTCAATTACCTATATTAATTGGCGCGGTAGCTGTTAATTTTATGGGAACTATGAATATTGATAATATGCTGCAGGCTTCTGTCATAGCGTTGCTTGCCATATTCTTTATTATTTACGGTTCAGGTAAGCACTCAGTGGATTACTCTCTGAAAATGAATGTTTAAGAGTTTAAGCAAGATGACATGACATCAGAGTTTGATGTGATTTTAGGAGTTGAGTTTGATTGATATAAACAATCATTAAAAATTGTGAATAAATCACACATTTTATTCGACGAAATTGTACTTTTTACTTTGCATTTTTAACTTTAAACCCTACATTTGCACCCGAATTTAAAAAATACACATAACATGTCTAACCAAGTTGGTAAAATTGCTCAAGTTATTGGTCCCGTAGTGGACGTTAGTTTTGATTTAAATGGTGGGAAACTACCTAGTATTTTAGATGCATTGGAAATTGCCCGTCCGGGTTCAACTCCTTTGATTCTTGAAGTACAAAAACATATAGGTGAAGATATGGTTCGTACCATTTCAATGGATAGTACTGATGGTTTATGCCGTGGTATGGAAGTTAAAATGACAGGTTCTGCTATCAAAATGCCAATCGGTGATAAAGTAAAAGGTCGTTTATTTAACGTAGTTGGTGATGCTATTGATGGTATCAACACTGTTAAAAAAGATGATGGTGTATCTATTCACCGTGCAGCTCCTCGTTTTGAAGACTTATCTACTTCATCAGAAGTATTATTTACAGGTATCAAAGTAATCGACTTAATTGAGCCATATTCAAAAGGTGGTAAAATTGGTTTGTTTGGTGGTGCAGGTGTAGGTAAAACTGTATTAATCATGGAGTTAGTAAACAACATCGCTAAAGCTTATGCTGGTTTATCAGTATTCGCTGGTGTAGGTGAGCGTACTCGTGAAGGAAATGACTTATTACGTGAGTTTATCGAATCAGACGTTATTAAATACGGTGAGGCGTTTAAACATGATATGGAAAAAGGTGGATGGGATTTATCTAAAGTTGATTTAACTGCTTTAGAAGATTCAAAAGCAACATTGGTTTTCGGACAAATGAATGAGCCTCCTGGAGCACGTGCTCGTGTTGCCTTATCAGGATTAACGATGGCAGAATATTTCCGTGATGGAGATGGAACTGGTCCAGGTCGTGATATCTTATTCTTCGTTGACAATATCTTCCGTTTTACTCAAGCTGGTGCTGAGGTATCTGCTTTATTAGGTCGTATGCCATCAGCGGTAGGTTACCAACCAACTTTAGCTTCAGAAATGGGTGCGATGCAAGAGCGTATTACTTCAACTAAGAAAGGATCTATTACTTCAGTTCAAGCGGTATACGTACCAGCAGATGATTTAACCGATCCAGCTCCAGCAACAACATTTGCTCACTTAGATGCTACTACTGTATTAAGTCGTAAAATTGCTGAGTTAGGTATTTATCCAGCGGTAGATCCATTAGATTCAACTTCTCGTATCTTAACACCTTCAGTTATTGGTGATGCTCATTACAATTGTGCACAAAGAGTAAAAGGTACTTTACAACGTTACAAAGAATTACAAGATATCATCGCCATCTTAGGTATGGATGAGTTAAGTGAGGAAGATAAATTAACAGTTCACCGTGCACGTCGTGTACAACGTTTCTTATCTCAACCTTTCCACGTAGCTGAGCAATTTACAGGTTTAAAAGGTGTGTTAGTTCCAATTGAAGATACTATCAAAGGATTTAACATGATTTTAGATGGTAAAGTAGATGAGTATCCAGAAGCAGCTTTCAACTTAGTAGGTTCTATTGAAGAAGCTATCGAAAAAGGTAAGAAAATTTTAGCTGACGCTTAATATTAAAAAAATGCAATTAGAAATTATAACACCTGATAAAAAATTATTTGAAGGACAAGTGAAATCAGCTGTATTTCCTGGTTCTGAGGGTTCTTTTGGATTAATGAATAATCATGCGGCAATGATTGCAACTTTGAAAAAAGGCAACATTGAATTAATTGAAGAAAATAACACAGCTCACACTTTTGAAGTAAAAGGTGGAGTAGTGGAAGTATTCAAAAACAAAGTGATTGTTTTAGCAGAGTAATTTCTCATCATAAAAAATTAAAAAAGCCTTCAAGTATTTATTTGAAGGCTTTTTTTATGATTTAATTTTAGATATGTTGAAGCTATTTTAAACTCTGTACCAATTTCTCAAAATTAACTTCTTCTTGAGTACCCGTAATCATGTTTTTTAGCATCACGGTATTATTTGCCATTTCGTTGCCACCAACTACACCTACAAAAGGAATTTGTTTTTTATCAGCGTATTCAAATTGCTTGGCAATTTTTTTAACGACATCTGGATACACTTCGGCATTAATGCCAGCAGCTCTTAATTTAGAAACTAATCCTACGCAGTGCATTAATTCAGCATCACCAAAGTTGGCTAATAAAATTTTTGTGGTAGAAACTTTATTCACCGTTTCAGGAAATAAATTTAATTCTTCCATCACATCATAAATTCTATCAATACCAAACGAAATACCAACTCCTGATAAACCTTTTAATCCAAAAATGCCCGTTAAATCATCGTAGCGTCCGCCGCCTAAAATACTAGGTGTAAAGGTTCCTGCATTGGCTTTGGCTTCAAAAATAGTACCTGTATAGTAATTTAAACCACGAGCCAAAGTAATGTCTAATTCAACTTTGATGTGTTTAATCTCAATCGTTTTTAAATTAGATAATAAGAAATTAATTTCCTCAATTCCTTTTTTACCAATTTCGCTATTCGCTAAAAATGTATTTAATACAGCCACTTTATCTTCGTTAGAGCTAGATAAATCAATTAAAGGTTCTAGTTGTTTAATCGCAGATTCAGAAATCCCTTTTTCTTGTAATTCTTTCACAACACCATCCTTGCCAATTTTATCTAGCTTATCAATCGCAACAGTAATATCAATAATTTTATCGCTGGCATTTAAAATTTCGGCAATACCACTTAATATTTTGCGGTTATTAAATTTAACTAAAACAGGAATATTTAATTCACTAAATGATTTATCCATCATGGCAATTAATTCCAATTCATTAATTAATGAGTTAGAACCAATCACATCGGCATCACATTGGTAAAATTCGCGGTAACGCCCTTTTTGAGGTTTATCAGCACGCCACACGGGTTGTATTTGATAACGTTTAAAAGGATAAGTAATAGCATGATTATTCATGACCACATAACGTGCAAAAGGTACCGTTAAATCGTAACGTAATGCTTTTTCGGTTAAATGTTCAGAGTTGTAAGATTTTTCTAATGACGTTTCAAATTCTTTTCTTAATAATTCTTTTTTATCGTCTTTGCTTTCGTGAATGCGAGAGTTTAAAACTTTAAAAATTAATTGATCACCTTCTTCGCCATACTTACCTGTTAAAGTACTGATGTTTTCCATGCAAGGAGTTTCAATCGGTGCATAACCAAATAATTGAAAATTAGCTTTGACGATATTGAAAATATATTGACGTTTCTGCATTTCTGCAGGTCCGAAATCTCTAGTGCCTCTTGGAATGGATGGTTTCATATTAGTCTTAAAAACGTAAAAATATACATTTAAAGAGAGCTTTGCAAAGAAGAAATAAATGTATAAGTGTAGTCAGTTCGAGTAGAAAATTTCTGTTCTTTTGAAATTTTTATATCGAGAACGACTATCCTAAACTTCTCGATACAATTTTTTGCGAAAAGGCACCTACCTGCCGGTAGTCAGGAGCAAAAAATCATTCGAAGTGACGTTCATTTAATAATTTATTTCACATGCGCTTCTTCTACCTGAAGCACTTCGTAATAAGTTGGGCTATTTGGATCTGCATCATACACATAAGCAATGACGTGGCATTTAGCTGCATTATATCCAGAATTTAAACTATAATTAGAGTAAGTTTTTACAATAGAATCATTAGCTACAGCACCACTTGCAAATACAGCATCTCCCCAAGTACTATTAATGGCATCTCTTAATACATGTTTAAATTCGTAGTTGCTAATTAATTGACTTCCTGAAGGTAATCTATAATCCAACTGTTCAGCAATAATGCTGTCTTCCGATAATAATACCACTAATTTATATATACCACTGTTATTAGATAAAGAGCGCACAGTGATACTTGTATTTAAATTATTACTAGATGTCACAAAATTATTTTTAATTTTTATTTCAAATTTGGCAGGTTTGCTGAGCATTTGAGCCACTTCACCTTCCCATGAGGTGTAAGCTTTTATAAAACCACCTGATCCATAACCACCTCTGTTAATTAATCCATTTGGATTTCCGGCCAAAGAAATTCCAAATTGCGTATCATAGGCATTACCTGCGGTTGTTCTAAAATCAGTTGGATAAGACGCATTGGTTGTAGCAAAAAAACCAGCATGAATGGCTAAAGGAACAATTTGACCTGCGTATTTTTTCTCTAAATATTTCAATGTATCAGCTGCTGCCGGACAATTTCCACATTTATGGCCAGTGTAATCTTCCACAAATACTTTTCTATTTCCTGTAATAGCTTCAGCGTTAGGATCTCTAACGTCATTTACTTTATCGCAACTTACCATTGCCGATAATACAGAGATTAAAATGATGAATTGATAAATGATATTTTTCATGACTTATTTTTTAATTTTTTAAAAGCTAGATGAAATGCTAATTGATAAACCGCTAGAAGCAGGTACAAATCGACACACACCTCCTGCACAAAATATTCCCTGACGTTGACGACCGTAGCTTACAGATACTCTAGTTGGTCCATTGGTATAGCCTATCATTCCAAAGTAATAGTGTATTTTTTTTGTATCATCAGGATTAATAAAATTGTATTGGTCGGCAACTGTTATACTCCAGTGAGTATTTGGAGTCCATTCAATTAAACCTGATAACCAAGAACCAGTATTACTTGTAATGTTTTTATTTCCATTAGCATCAATGGCATGTTCTTTATAGTCATACTCTCCAAAAAAACCTTGTGTTTCAATTCGTATAGCAGAACCTGTTTTGTATCTCCAAACAACATCTAAAACACCAATGTGAGATGTAATATCTGGATGTTCTTCTTTATCAGGCGTGTTAAATTGAACAATAGATTGATTTAAGAATTGATTGGCATACATTAAAGTGAACTTTAATTTTTTACTTAATTTTTTTGTGATTTCAATATTAAAGTCATGGTAATACTCATTGCCGATACTTCCATAATTTGTAGAGTATTTATAGTTATTCAAGGTATCGTTGATTGGAGCAATACCAGTAGTATCTAGAGCATAATATGCCGAGCCATTGATTGTAATATCCATGCCGTATTTACCACCTAGCAATGTTCCTTTTTTAAATTTGTATTGAATCTCTCCAGTACCACCAACTTCGCCATTAGGTTGAGTTGCATAGGGGTAATAAGCCATTAATGAGTAGGTGTGAAATTTGCTAAAATCAGGCTGATAATTAATCATTGCAATTGTGTTTTGCGCATCTCTGTCGCTTCTGAAACTCATATTGTCTAACATTTTTCCCGACAACATAATGGAGAATCCATCCATACCATAAGAAGTAGAAGCAATGATAGCATGACCATCTTTGTAGCTGTATTTATTTTGATAAGAAGGGTCATTTGCTTTGTAAGCATATTCTGCATTAAAATTAAATCCTCCTCTCAGAACAGTAAAACGACCAGCACCTGTGGCAACGTTTTCAGGAAGAACTAATGTTGGATTTTGATCTTGTTGATATTTACTCACATAACTTCCTCCTATAATCACTTTGGTTTTTGATTTCCCTAAAATAGAATCAAATAGTTCCATGATATTTACTTCTGCATCAATACCTCTAACAATCCCTGGAGATAATGAAAAATAAGTACGTTGTTTACCTACTAATCCTTTAATAGCAATACCTTTTTTAGGCGTAAAAATAACACGCATTCCGTCTAAGGCATTGTCGTATAACAAGCCTCTGTTTTCATAAGCTCTTAAAGTAATACCGCTTCCAAATTGCTCATAAAAATTACCTACCGTAATGTCAATATCCTTGTGTTGGTATCTTGCAAAACGATATGGCACACCAGAACCTCTGTAGCCCGGAAGATAACCTAACAAAGGTGGGTTGTAACTTTCAAATCTAACACCTGCACTAAATCCTCCTTTTTGATAATTGATATTACCGAATGCATTATATCGAAATACTTCTTTGCCAGGGTCGGCACCAATAATAGTGTCTCTTTGATAATTAGCAGCATCTATTTGAAAATTACCGTGAATGGCACCTAACTCATCTTTTAGTTGGGCGTATGAAGATGTATAAAATAAACTTACAAAAAATATAAGTAATAAACGTGATGCTAATTTTAAAGACATACGGTAGTAGTGAAGTGTTTAAGTGTTATTATTTTTTAAATGCTTAGTGAGCTAATTTTTCTCCTTTAGCTAACTTTCTAACGTTTTCAAATAATTTTTCTTCGTCACCTTCAGCGTATGAATTATGGCTCCAAACAATCTCACCATCTCCATTCACTAAAAATGTGTGAGGAACATTATTAACGTTCATCGCACGTTTAAAATCTTGATTTTCGTCAATGTATACTTCGTATGTCCAACCTTTTACTTTAACGTCAGTTACTACTTTCCCAGAACTACGAGCATCGTCAATTGAAATAGCGATTAATTTTACGCCAGTTTCTTTTACTAATTCTGCATATTCTTCGTTAATAGCATCTAACTCTTTTTTACAAGGCTTGCACCATGTAGCCCAAAAGCTAATAATCATTGGTTTGCCATCGTTTTTGAAGGTGTTTGAATTAGTAGCTGAACCATCTAATTTTTTAACGTTAGCCGAAGGGATTTTGTCGCCATCACTAGTTGTAAATGCAGATAAGCTTAGGATGATTGCAGAAGAAAGGATTAATAATTTTTTCATGTTATATATTTTTCGTGATTACAATTTAATAATAGTTAAACAAATATAGTTATTTAGCTCTTTCACTAAATCAATAAAAGTGCCATAATTGAGCTTTAAAATTGGATTCTTAAATAAGGTTTTTGGAGTATAGTATTACACTTTTCCGTTGTATTTCCTTAAAAACCATTCGATTGACAGGAATGCTAAAATGACAAAAAACAACCATTTGAGGTTCACAAGGTCGGTTAATTGCTTATGTGAATAGGTTATCGATTTAATGGAATCGCTAGCTAAAATTTCTTTTTGTAATTGCTCTAATTGATTTTCGTAAAATAATTTACCACCGCTTTGTTTACTTATTTGAAATAATAATTGATGATTAGCAACCGTATTGATTTTTTCGGATACAATTTCTTTAATAATAATGATACCAGCTTTTGTATAAAGTTTATCCCCATATTTTACTTTGGCTTCATAACTATATTCGCCTGTTGGAAATTGGCCAGCAGACAAACCGTACATGGTTTGTTTTTTATTAAAGGTGTAATTGTATGTTTTGTTTTTATTGTCTTTTAATATTAATGTCACATCGGGTTCTGTGACTAGCACATAACTTTGGTTGTATACTTCAGCTGTAAAGTCAATTGCTTCATTTTCATTAATAATTTTTTTAGTAAAAACTCTAAAGAAACTTTTATCGGCTTTTACGGATAGGTACTGTACGGTTTTACTAATTAATTCGTTAAATAAATTATGGTTATTGTGATCAGCATAATCTCTCATGCGCCATTTCCAAATGCCATCACCTAAAAATTGTGCAGTTTTTACACCATTAATTTCTGTAAATAGTAACAATGGATCTTCAGTTTCTACAACACCTATTTTTTGCGCTATTAAAATATTGGCTCCGTTGGCAACTGCGCCATTTCTGAAAGGAGTTGCCACAGCAGGAAAGTCTTTGATGTAATTTTTTAATTCATCGCTTAGCGTAAATAAAGAAAATTCTTTTTGATATACTCCCTCTGCATCATTGTTTTTACTGCTAAATAAGGTTTTTGCAGAAGAACCTGTATTGGTTCCAATATAAAAAACGGATTGATTATTAGCTTTTAATTCGTTGTTAATGCGCTGAGGTATATTATTAACTTGATGAATAATGACTAACGAATAAGGTTTTAACGGCTTACTAAATTCATTGATTAAAGCAACTTCTACTTCATAAGTTTGAGGCGCACTAATACTTTGTTCTAAAGCAGCAATATCAGGATGAGGCGCATTAGCTAAGATTAAAACTTTTTCTCTATTGTCAATCACATCAATAATAAACGATTGGGTATTATTTTGAATATTTTTGTCTTCATTAAGATAAGAAATAGCAACCGTGTATTTTTGAATACCAGGTTTATTTGCCTCTAATAAGTAATTGAGCGTTGTGCTAAATGCATTTGAATTGATAGTAAGGTTTTCTGTTTTTAAAACTTTACCGTTTTGTGAAACAGAAACACTAACGGATTTGTCTTTTAAATCAATAGCATTAACAACAACTTCCACAGGAAATGAATTTCCTAAATAAGCCACTTGATTGTGGTTAATAGTTTGTATCCAAACGTCTTTTAACGGAATGGTATCTCCTAAAGCAATGGTGTAAATTGGCGCATTAAATTTTTCGATACTGTAAAGTGGATTTGTTCCTTTATTGTAAATACCATCTGTTGCTAAAATAATAGCTCCAATGTTTTTGTTGGCATAATTATTTTCTATATCTGAAAATAATTTTGAAATGTCTGTTTCTTTTCCTTTAAAATCAAATGTTTCAGATGCTTTAGATTCAGAATCAAATCGATACGATTTGATATCGTATTTGTCTTTTACATTATTAATAAAAGAGGTTAGTGCTTTTGTGTATTCGTTTTTTAGTTTAGTTGAATCTTTACTAGCAAGGATGGATGATGAATTATCTTGTGCTAAAATAATGACTGGTTTTTCGGTTTCGTTAACTAAACGCTTGATAAAAATATCGAGTAATAATATGGCAATTAAACTTATCGAAACAAATCGTAATGCTGCTAAACTGTATAGTAAAACTTTTGAGCGTTCTGCATTTTGTTTATCTCTCACATATAGCATGGCAGAAAAAACAAACCCTGCTACCAAACATAACAGGGTGTAATACCAAGGATAATTAGAGATAAATTCCATTTATATTTAAGATCTATGAAATAAGAAATAAGATTTAGAATTTATTACAATTTCTAAAATCTTATTTCTAAAATCTATATTAAGTTAACATTCCTCCGCAAATATTAATGCATTGTCCCGTAATGTATGCACTCATATCGCTTGCTAAAAATAAGGTTAAGTTGGCTACGTCTTCTGCTGTTCCACCACGTTTCAAAGGAATTGAATCTCTCCAAGATTGAACTGTTTTTTCATCTAATGCGCCAGTCATTTCTGTTTCAATAAAACCTGGTGCAATAGCATTACTTCTAATATTACGAGAACCTAGCTCTAAAGCAACTGATTTGGTAAAACCAATAATTCCTGCTTTTGATGCTGAGTAGTTTGCTTGTCCAGCATTTCCTTTTACTCCAACTACAGAACTCATATTAATAATAGAACCGCTACGTGCTTTCAACATTGGTTTTTGAACCGCTTTGGTTAAGTTAAACACTGACTTTAAATTAGCATTTATAACTTCATCCCATTGTTGTTCGCTCATACGCATTAATAAGGTATCGCGTGTAATACCAGCATTATTTACTAATACATCCACCGTTCCAAATTCAGCAACAACATCTGTTACTAATTGGTCAGCTGCTTTAAAATCAGCGGCATCACTTTGGTATCCTTTTACTTTAACACCATATTTAGATGCTAATTCTGTTTCAAAAGCTTTTGCTTTTTCAACAGATGATAAAAATGTGAAAGCAATATTGCAACCTTGCTCAGCAAATTTCTCAGCAATTCCTTTTCCAATTCCTCTTGATGCACCAGTAATGATGGCAACTTTATTTTGTAATAACTTCATATATAAATTAATTAAAGGCTAAATATACAAATTATCATATTAAGTATATTTTGATAAAAAGCTAAAGTTTTAAACGGCTATTAACGAATTAATATGTCGCTTTTTTGTTTTGGACGTTTACTTTCGAGCCAAACAAAATGTCTTAATCTCATATCTTCATCATTCACTTCTGTTAATGGAAATACAGTTGATTCGGGTTTATTTCTAAAGGTTGCTCTATCAACGGTGCCATTGGCAAACCAAACTGTTAAATCGCTACAAATGGTCTTATTAACGCCTTTGTAGTTTTTCTTTTGCTTCACATAATAAATGATTTGCGCATTACCAATGACGTTTAATTTTCTAATAGTATCGTTAGTAATAAATCCTTCAATACGTTTACCTTCTATTTGATTAAATTTATTGGCATCTAAGCTATCTGCTTTTTGTATCACAATAGCGTTATTCAATAATTCAAAATACTTCACTCCCTTTTTACTAGTAGTTAGTTTCATGAGTTTGGCACTTACTTGTCCATTTTTTGTCCATAATACTGGTGAATTGTACATGGTAATTAAAGAGTCGTGAGTATAGTAAGTTAAGGAATCGCACATGCCCTGTAAATCAGTTTTAAATAATTTGACATGACGATAGGCTTTTACGTATGAGTGTGTTGAATCAGGTTTTTCATAAAACAAAGTGTCAGCCGATAAAAACAAGGTGTCTTTTTCTAAAATTTTTCCAAAAATGGCATTTTGAGTTACAATGGCTTTGTTGGTTTTTTCGTAATGTTCGGCAAAATCACCTGTAATAATAGATTTATTGGTGGTATCAATAATACGCACGTTTTTAGTTACTCTTCCATATCCTTTTTTGCGGTCGTAAAAAATACTATCGCCGTAAAGTTTTTGGCTTTTAGTAACAATGATAGAGTTTTTACTGAATCTCGAAATTTCTTTATCGGTGTCGTACCAACCATTTTCGCAATAAATATAATTTTCTTTGCTCGTAATAATAGATGGGCCAATAAAGTAAGAGGTTTTATTAATAGTATTATACCTTAAGGTATCGCCACGCATTTTGTAATCAGGATTAGTTAATTCTACGTCATAATGAAACGTAATATCTTTACTTGCCGAATAATAATGCCCATTTTTACTAATCAAGGTGTTTTCTTTGTTTACTATTTTTCCTCCATCATAATAACTCGCCACTGAATTACCAATATCGTAAATTAAAGTATTAGTGGTAAGTGTCATATCTTTTTCAATACAACGTACATTGCCTTTCATATGAGCTAATTTGGTATTTGCATCATATCTTAAAGAATCACCATACACAAAAATACTATCTCCTTTAATAATGCTAATATGCCCGTAAGCAATCAATTTTTTATCGCTAAATAAATAAGCGCTATCGCAACGCATCACGGCACCATCATGTTCGCATTCCACATCACCAATTAATCGTCGAGCATCAATACCTAACGATTTGTCGTAGGATAATCGTTTAGCATGTTTTATATTAATTAATTTAGGTTCCTTTTTATCTCCAACAGGTATTTTAGTTTGAGATAACCCAATAACCGATAATAGTAAGAATGCACATATAAGGAATGGGCTCTTTTTGCAATATAGGTTTAGGATGGTTTTCAAGTTCATTTTCAGCCATAAATTTAATCATATATCTCTTATTTATAGATATGTTATGGTTTTTTAAGAAATGTATCTAAATCTCTTATCTTTGCCTGCTATGAGTAAGATTAAGAAAAATATTTTTGTGGAAAATGCCGAGATTGTTGACATCTCTTCGGAAGGCAAATCTGTAGCCAAAGTGGATGGCATGGTTATTTTTGTGGATGGCGGAGTGCCAGGTGATGTGGCGGACGTGATGATTACTCGCAAAAAAAATAATTATGCCGAGGGACATGTGGTAACTTTAAAACAAGCTTCGCCAAACAGGTTACAGCCTAAATGCGAGCATTTTGGATATTGCGGCGGCTGCAAGTGGCAACACATGAATTATGAAACTCAATTATTTTTTAAACAAAAAACAGTAGCCGATGCTTTAACTCGTATTGGACATTTAGATATATCAACACTTAAATCCATTTTTGCGAATAAGGAGAGCTATTTTTATCGCAATAAATTAGAGTTTTCGTTTTCGGATAAAAAATGGTTAACCAATGAAGAAGTGAAGAGTGGGGTGGAGATTGATAATCGCAATGCATTAGGATTTCACATTCCTAAAATGTTTGATAAAATATTAGATATTAAAAATTGCTATTTGCAAGAAGAACCTTCTAATTCAATACGTAACGAAATACGTGATTTTGCTAATAAACATGGATTAACTTTTTTTGGTGTAAGAGATAAAATAGGATTATTAAGAACATTGATGATTCGTTCGTCGAGTAATGGAGAGTTAATGGTATTGATTCAGTTTTTTGAAAACCAACCTGAGAATATTGAATTATTATTAAATCATTTAAAAACAAAGTTCCCTCAAATCACCTCTTTGCAATATGTAATTAATCAAAAAGGGAACGATACTTTACAAGATTTAGATATTATTACTTTTTATGGCCGAGATCATATTTTTGAGGAAATGGAAGGTTTGAAATTTAAAATATCCGCTAAATCTTTTTATCAAACTAATTCGCCACAGGCTTATGAGTTATATAAAATCACCCGTGATTTGTGCGGTTTAACCGGTAACGAAGTGGTGTATGATTTATATACAGGTACTGGAACCATCGCCAATTTTGTGGCTAAAAAAGCAAAACAAGTTGTGGGAGTGGAGTATGTAGAAGATGCGGTCGTTGATGCAAAAAATAATTCGGAGTTTAATGGTATCGCAAATACCTTGTTTTATGCAGGAGATATGAAAGATGTGTTGAACGAAAATTTTATTGCAAAGCATGGAAAACCAGATGTGATTATCACTGATCCGCCACGCGCAGGAATGCATGAGGATGTTGTGAGAGTGATATTAAAAGCAGCGCCTCCAAAAATTGTGTATGTGAGTTGCAACCCTGCTACACAAGCAAGAGATTTGGCAATGATGATGGAACATTACGAAATTAAAGAGATTCAGCCAGTGGATATGTTCCCTCAAACCGCTCATGTTGAGAATGTGGTGTTACTAGAAAGAAGATAATTATGATGTATGCTATTGTAAAAAAATAGCAGTAAGAATTTTGTTTTTACGTTTATGTTTACAATAGAAAGTTTAAACTTCGCATGTAGGTTTGATTTTGTGCAGCAATAGCTGTAAAATGAATGAAGCGCCGTATGCGCAAGAGGTTTCATTTTATCAGCGGTCCGCTAGGAATTGCCTATCACAAAATCAAAAGCTTTTGTAAACTTTTGGCTGCAAAAGTATTAACAAACTGTTCTAAGAATTTTTTGTGACCCCGCACTTACTGGCCTAATTGTGCGCTGCACAATTATCCTGTTTCAAGACAAAAAGTCAATTTTTTGCCTTTCACAAAATTAAAACACTCGTTGGCGTGAGATTCAGCATTTTAGTTCTTGTTTTTATGATAAGTGTTAATAACCAATAACTTAGAAAGAGTTGAAATAAAAATTGGTGTTTTTTCATCTTTCTTGTAACCATTTTACACAAATAGAGGTTTAACGATACAAATACAAACCTTAAATTTAATATAAACCATGACAGCTACATTTGAAACCATTGCTAAAGAAAAGATTGAAACACTAAAGTTTCCTAACGACGAGGTTTTAAAAGATAAAGATTTAATTAAGGAAAGAGAATCTGAATTAAACAGAGCTTTGGCTTTGGGTAATTTAGAACATACAAAAATTAAAATTTATTTCGAAGACGACCAATCTCGTAAATTAGTAGAAACTACTGTGTGGGGAGTAACCGACAAACGAGTGATTTTAAAACAAGGAGTAGTCATTCCAATTAATCGAGTTCATAAAATTTCACTTTAGAATTTTATAACTTATTAAAAAAATCCCGCTGAGTTTAGGCAGCGGGATTTTTTTGTTTTATAGAATGTGTATTTTATTTTGCTTTACCAATTAAGGTGACATGACCTGTTTTTATAACTTTTTCTCCCGACATAGCCGTTATTTCAGCTTGATACACATAAACACCTTGTTCGCATACTTTGCCATTTTTAGTTCCATCCCAACCAATCACTGTATCATTACTCTTAAATACAACATGACCCCATCTGTCAAAAATAGTGAGTTTTATTTCGCTAATTGCATACCCTACAGGGATGAATACTTCATTTAATTTATCACCATCTGGCGTAAAGGCATTTGGTATATAAACGTTCCAATCCTTAGTAACTGTTATACAAACTACATCCGTATTTTTACATCCAAAAGAACTAATCGCCTCTAAAGTGTAGCAAGTATTATTTTGTGGGTTAACAGTAACTGTTGGGCAGTAATTGCAAGATAAAGATGTGCCATCTGAAGCACTCACAAATCCTAATTGTACATAATTATTTCCTGTGCCAAATAAAGTCACCGTGTTATCAATATTTATTGTCGTGTCTTCACCAGCATAAACTGTTGGCAATGGATTAACGGTTACTTGTAAGGTATTTGATCCCGTACAATTATTAGAAGATGTTCCTGTAATTGTATAAATAAATACACCCGAACCTTGAGGATAAACATTGGTAGTTGAATCATGGATATCAACAATACCAGCGTTTGGACTCCAAGTATAAGTATTGGCACCAATAGCATATAATAAAGCATTGCTGCCTTCACAAATAATTTGGTTGGCTCCAGCTATTACTGTAGGGTTTGGTATCGCATTTACTTTTATAGTATTGGATGAAGTACATAAAAAAGGAGCGGTTCCGTTAGTTCCAATAACCGTATAGGTTGTTGTTAAAATAGGAGATGCTTCTGTTGTGCTTCCATTCACATTACTTAAAGTAGCACTTGGCGACCATGTATAATTAGTGGCACCACTAGCGGATAATGTGGATGTTTCTCCCGAACAGACAGTGATTGGATTAGCAGAAGTTGTAATAGTAGGTGTAGGAACTACTGTTAATCCTGTAGTAGCGGTTCCTATACAACCTAATGTGCTTGCTCCAATAACGCTATAGGTTGTTGTTATATTTGGATTAGCATTTACAGTTGTACCAGTGGCTGCATTTAAGTTAGCCGTAGGTGCCCATGTATAAGTGCTAGCTCCGCTAGCTGTTAAAATAGAAGAACTGCCACTACAAATAACTGAAGGAGATGAGACAATACTTACCACAGGATTAGTAGTGACTGTAACCACAACTTGTGTTGAATTTGTACAAGTACTTGTTGCTCCAATAACCGTATAGGTTTCAGTAGATGGAGTAGTAGAAGTAACGGTTCCTCCATTTGCCGAACTTAAATTTAAACTTGGAGTCCAGGTATATGATGTTGCACCACTAGCCGTTAATGATGTGCTGCCCAATGGACAAATTGTTGGAGTGCTAGCAGATGCAGTCACAACAACGGTATTGTTTACAACAATAGATAAGGTATTGCTATTAGTACAGCCATCTGTTGAAGTAGCATCAATAGTATAAGTTGTAGTCACTGAAGGAGTGCAAATGACACTAGAAGCTGTAGTTGTATTTAAAAATACATTTGGAGACCAAGTATAAGTATCCGCTCCGTTAACCGTTAATGTATTGGTAGATAGAGGACATACAGTTGAGTTAGCAGATGTTACTAAAACAGGTAAAGGATTAACCGTTATGGCAGTGATAGTACCGTTAATACAGCCATTAGCATCCATACCTGCTACGGTATAATTTTGAGTAACCGTAGGTGTGCCAGTTACAACTGAGCCAGTGGTTGCACTAAGCCCAGTTCCAGGAATCCAACTGTAGGTAGTAGCACCATTAGCTGTTAAAGTAGCCGTTTGTTGCCCTATACAAATGCTAGCACTGTTTACGGTAACAGTAGGTAATGGGTTAACGGTAATAGCTGTTACAGTTGCATTAATACAACCATTAGCATCCATACCGCCAACTGTATAATTTTCGGTGGCGCTTGGTGTACCAGTTACAACCGAACCAGTTGATGAACTTAAATTTGTGCTTGGAATCCAGCTATATGTAGTAGCTCCATTGGCAGTTAAAGTAGCGGTTTGCTGTCCTACACAAATACTGGCAGTATTTACGGTGATTGTTGGTAATGAATTGACAGTGATAGTTGACGTTGTATTATTAATACAACCATTAGCATCGGTTCCTGTAATTGAATAAGATTGAGTAATTGTAGGCGTTCCAGTAACTAATGAACCAGTACTCGCACTTAAATCGGTACTAGGTGTCCAACTGTAACTTGTGGCACCATTGGCAGTTAAAGTAGCTGTTTGTTGTCCAATACAAATAGATGCATTATTTACTGTAATTATTGGAAGTGGATTAACTGTAATGGTAGATATTGTATCAGCAAGACAACCATTAATATCGGTTCCTGTTACTGTATAGTTTTGTGTAGAAGCTGGAGTTCCAGTTACCACTGAACCACTAGTTGCACTTAATCCTGCCGACCAAGTGTAAGTGTCAGCTCCATTAGCTGTTAATGTTGCTGTTTGTTGTCCAATACAAATAGTAGAGTTGTTTACTGTTACAGTAGGTGAAGGGTGAACAACAACCGTTGTTGTAGCTGTATTCGGGCATCCATCCGCACTTAGTCCAGTAACAGAGTAGGTGGTAGTAGTAGCAGGAGTTGGGGCAATTGTACTGGTTGTAGCTCCGTTACTCCATGAATAGGTTGCTGCTCCATTGCCAATTAATTCTATTGGATCACCCGGGCAAATAGGTTGATTTTGACATTCGGTATCCATCACGCCAAAGGCAAGATTGATATATGTTTCATTATTACTATAATTAAATGAAATACAAGAATGAGTACCAGGAAATCTGATGATTGTAAATCCTTCGGCACCTATAAGTGTTGTTGGGTTAACATAAGTCATGCTAATACCAGTCCATAAAACTTGGTAAGGCACGCCAGTTGTAATAGTAATAGGGAGAGCTGGTTGTCCAATACTTGCAAAAGCAATTTGTGGATTAATAACTGGTTGGCTAAAACAAAAATTAAATGTTCCAGCTAAATCATTTCTAATAGTGGTTGCAGCAATTGGTACACTATAGCTTGCAGGGAATGTCCCACCACTAAACATAGATGGTGTTGTTGATAATCCTCCACCAGAATGAGTGGCATTAAATGTAATGCCATTAGGTAAATTACCTTGAGCTAATGTTGGAGTAACTGAGGTTACATTTAACCAATTTAAAATACTAGTGTCACACAAACTATTTTTTTGCACAATGTAAACGTTAGGAGGAAATCCATTTCCAGACATATTAACAGAAATTGTATTAGTTCCAATACAACCTCCTGAAGAGCCTTGAACCGTATAAGTAGTTGGAATAGTAGGTGTGGCTACAACCACACTTCCGTTTGCTGAACTTAATGAGGCTGTTGGTGACCAAGTATATGATGTTGTACCACTAGCAGTTAATGTTGCTGATTGAGAAGGACAAATGGTAACGTTAGGTGAAACGCTAATGGTTGGAACAGAATTAACTGTTATAGTAGTGGTAGTGCCACTTATACATCCGTTGACGTCAGTCCCAATAACTGTGTAATTTTGAGTAGCACCAGGAGTTCCAGTTACAACAGAACCTGTTGTGGCATTTAAACCAGTTCCAGGAATCCAACTATAGGTAGAGGCTCCATTGGCAGTTAAGGTTGCGGTTTCTTGTCCTGCACAAATAGTTGAACTATTTACGGTTACAGTAGGTAAAGGATTAACACTTAATGTTGTGATGGCAGATTGTGGGCAAGAATATCTATCTTCTGAATATACAGTAAATGTATTAGCTCCAAGAGAAGTTACTGTAATTTGATCGGTATTTCCAGGAGAACTTGTATTTGTAAAAGTTTCGGTTCCTGATTGAACCCACGTGTAGGTATAACCAGGAGAACCTAACAGTGTGCTCGCATTTAATGTCACATTGGTTCCAGGACAATGAATAGTAGGTGTACTCACTGTAACTTGAGGACATATATTAACTTCAATCACAGATAAAGAATTATAACCCGAACAATTTAAATCATTCCAGCTGCCATCAGGATAAATCTGAGTACAATCCTCAACACCTCCAGCATCGTTTGGTTCGCCAGGCGCCCAGTTTGAATAAGAAAGTGGAGCGCCATCGTACCAAACAAAAGATCCTTCAGCAACAGCATCACTATATCCAATCCAAATTACATTTGATGAAAAACCTTGATTAGATAAGGCTTGCACTAAATCTGCATTTTCGCTAGCCGATTGTACAGAAATTAGATTAGCACCAAAAGACTGAGCATAAGCTTGAGCTTGAGGCCCTGTCATAAACTGAGGATTAATAAAGTATAAACTACATGAATTATTCATTCCTAATAATTCAATATTTCCTGCCGCAGTTAAAGTAGATTTAATTAAGGCGATATTACATGAACTAGAAACACATGCGCCAATACCAACAGATATTGTAGCTACTCCAGTACATGTTCCAGTTGAACCTAATACAGTGTATGTCGTATTTCCTAAAGGAGAGGCTGTAACATTAGAACCATTGGCAGAGCTTAACGTAGCGGATGGAGACCAAGTATAGGATGTCGCACCATTGGCATCTAATAACGCTGATGCTCCAGGACAAACAGTTGGGGTGTTTGATGAAAGTGTTAATGTTAAGGCACCTCCAATAGCTACATTGGCTGTAGCAGAACCAGTGCATGTTCCTGTTGAACCAATAACGGTATAAGTAGTTGATGTTGTAGGGCTAGCAATAACGCTTGTTCCGCTACTAGTATTTAAACTAGCAGCTGGACTCCAAGTATAATTTGTTGCGCCGCTTACGCTAAGTGTTGTAGAACCACCAGCGCAAACCGTTGATGAGGCAGGAGTGACAGTTAAATTAATAGCAGGATTTAAACTAACAGTGATTGCTGCTGTTGCTGTTCCGCAACTGCCTGTAGCCGTAACAGAAACTGTTCCTGCTGTAGCACCAAAGTTAACTGTAATAGCATTTGAATTTGTAGGAGCAGATGTAATAGTTGCTCCTGCTGGTACCGACCAAGTATAGTTAGTACTTGCAACGTTAGCAACCGAATAAGTTACTCCTGTTTGGTTAGGGCAAATAGTTGTAGTACCGCTTATGGCTCCAATAGCAGGAGGAGTTCCACCAACCACAACCTGAACGGTTGATGTTTGGTTGCCACTACATCCTGGTGAACTAACACTATAGGTTGTGGTAATACTTGGTGTTGCAATAACAGTTCCACCATTCACTGTATTTAATGATGTGCCAGGTGTCCAAGTATAAGTTGTACCACCAGTAGCCGTTAATGTACTACTTTGACCTGGACAAATAGTAGAAGTTGGAGATACAGTTAATATGGGAGTTGCAGGTAAAACCACAATGTTAACGCATCTGTTTCCTATACATCCTGTTGCATTTTCAAAAGAGGCACAAACTTGTGTATTTTGATTAGGTGTAACTACAGCCATTGGTCCAGTGCTAGAAACGCCTGGTATTGCTGAAAAAACTGGATTATCAACACAAGATGTAATAAATGGTGGAGTAAAGGGGAATGTTGTATTTGGAACAGAAATACATGATTGTAGAACTATAGAAGTTTGAAATGGGTTCCAATTCCAATTGTAAGGATTTAAACCTGTTCCACCTGATGCAGTTAAAGTTAACGATTGCCCTGCACAAATTGTGAGTGATGGAACAACTGCTAAATTTACAGTGGGGGATGCAACTCCATTTATATTTACTGTTGCAGGTAAAGTAGAACAGCCTCCACCATAATTAATAGTTAATGAATATGTTCCATTATTTGCAGTAGTCCAGTTATTTATTGTTGGAGATTGTACATTTGAAGTGAATCCCGCTGGTCCGGTCCAAACGTAAGTTCCTCCATTAGTAAGCGATGTTAAAGAAACATTGCTGCCATAGCAAACTAATGGTGGAGCTGTTATATTGGCTGGATCTAAGGTATTGGTAACTGTAACTGTTTTTACTATAGTGATACCAGTGGGCGTACAAGCGGACGGTCCCATTGTTAAGGTATAGGTTGTAGTTACTGTAGGTGTAATTGTAATAGTTTGTGTATTTGGATAAACTCCAGCTGGATTAGATGTCCAGTTGTATGATGAAGCTGTTGAACTAGCTCCTATAACACCTGGACCACCTGGGCATAATTGTGAAGGACCTGTTATTTGCTGACCTAATGCTACACCTGCCTGAGCTGTTACAGTGTAACTACATACGTTTCCAGCAAATCCGTCAACCATTACATAGTAGGTTTGTCCAGGAACTAAGCTTACATTTGTTGTAATAGTGAATGTTCCTGATCCACTACCTTGAGATTCACAGTTAGAGACTTCCGTGAAACTTGTGCAATTACTTGATGCGTAAATTACAGCTTGAATCCCAGCGCTATTATCTTGACAGCCACCTGAATTAAAACCCAAAGAAGCACTAGTACTACTTGCAACGAAACTTAACCAAGAATTATTTTCTATAGAACCACAAAAATTTCCTAATCCTGATGTATTACCAGCTGTATAAGCACTGCTAGTATTACCACAATAACCATTCAAATCACAAATTAACGGCGCATTTACGCATTCATTCGCAGCTGGTGTTGAGGCACAAGCCATAGGGGTTGGTAATGGCGATACTGCTTTATTACCAACACTTGGTCCATTATCAATTCTGAATCGAAACCCTTTTGAAGTGATTGAATTATTAGATTTAAAACGAATTGTTAAATATTCGTTAGTGGACATTAGTGCAAAATTTTCATCTAAAAAACCCGATATAGATTTCATTAGAGGGGCACTTGTATTTTCTCCATCAAAAATCTCTAAAACATCATTTTTACTTTCAGTAGAAAAATAATGACTCCTCAAAAATACTCTTCTGTTGTATTGATTTTTTATGGTTAAAACATAATCTTCATTATTATTATATCCAGACGGCATAATACCTGATTCAGGGTTAAGGCTGCTGTATAAGAAAGCCCCATCCGCTGGAAGATTAATTGTTTTGTTTTCATCTAAATAAATTAAATTGGGAGTGTTGTTTGATTTATTTTTTACAGGGTTCAAACTTGCTGCCTCATGTAAATTTGTTTTTAAAGTTTGAGCAAAAGTAAAGAAAGGTATACTTAAGCTTAAAAATAATGCGATTTTAATAAATTTCATTTTATAGATGTGTGTTATCAGCTTTAAAAATAGTAATAATAGCCCAATTTCATATGTTAATCTGATTAAGAAATGCTTATGAGTATGTAAAAGTAATGTTTAAGCAAGTGAGCGATTTATTTAACATGAAATTTTGGATGAAAAGGAGGCTAAGGAGGTATCTTAAGTCTGAAAAATCACTCAATTAAATAAATTATTACTTTAGCAGTAGTTTTATCAAGATTGTTTTAGGCAAATGACAACCTTAAATGATTTTTTTTATAAAAACGAGATAAAAAAATATGAAATTATTGGTTCGTCCGCCCCAGTTATTAAGAAGCTTTTATAGAGGCTCTTTATGGCGCATGGATAAAAAAGAACCTGTTATTTATTTAACATTTGATGATGGTCCAATTCCAGAGTTAACTCCTTGGGTTTTAGATGTTTTAAAGGAATATAATGTGAAAGCTACTTTTTTTTGTGTAGGCGATAACATCACTAAAAACCAAACCATTTTTGAACGTATTTTACGAGAAGGACATCAAATAGGTAATCATACCTATAACCATGTGAAGGGTTGGGAAATGAGTAAAGGAAAATATCTCGAAAATATTGAAAAATGCCAACTTTTAACTAAAACTAACTTATTTAGACCTCCTTATGGTAGAATAAAAAAGAGCCAGTTTATGGCTCTTAACAAGGAATATAAGGTGGTTTTTTGGGATGTGTTAAGTTATGATTACGACAAAATGACTTCTCCTAAAAAATGTTTAGATAATAGCATCAGATATACCAGAAATGGAAGTGTGATTGTTTTTCACGACAACGTTAAAGCACAAAAAAATTTAAAATTCGCTCTTCCTCAATATATCGAACATTTTTTGAAATTAAATTATAAATTTGCAGTTCTTTAATTAATTAAAAATGAAACCAGCGTACTATATTTTATTTCTTTTAACATTAGGAATATTTTCATGCAAGACAGGAACTCCTGAAAAAACTGAAACTTTTAAGGTTTGGGGTAACTGCGAAAAATGCAAAGTCACTATTGAGGCAGCTTGTAATGTAGATGGTGTAACAGAAAAAGATTGGAATGTTGAGTCAAAATTAATGACTGTAAAATTTGATACCACTAAAATTACTCTAAATGGTATTGAGGAATTAATTGCTAAAGCTGGTTACGATAATGATGGCTACTACGGAGATGATTATGCTTATGGTAAGTTAGCATCTTGTTGTCAATACGAACGCAAACCGTTTGAATTAAAATAATTTCATTTCTTGTTTTTTTTTTAGTAATTTAATGTGGTTGATTTAAACTTCAGCGTCGTCGCATGAATTATATTAAGATATTTTTTTGGTTTCAATATGTAGCATTTATACTGCTAACATCTTGCACGTCTCAAAAAGTAAATCAAACTAGTACAGATAGACTTTATAAAAAAGAAAACAACGAACTAGCTGCTAAATATACTGTTTATCATATTAATGATAGTATAAGCCAATTGTATTACGATATTTCAAACGAATCCTTATTGTATAAAAAAACAGACACCAGTATAGCCTTTTTTAGTAACGTTAAACTATTATTGAAGGTAAGTGCCGAAGATAATCTTGGATTAACTTTAGATACAGCTTCGGTTATGATTATAGATAAACAAACAGACGCTATTGTAAAATATTTAAAAGGAGATGTTTTATTTAAATTAAAAAGTGGTTCGAATTATTATATAGATATTAATGTGATTGATATTAATAAAAAAACAATTTATACCCATAGCGAGTATTCAAATAAAACTTCAGTAGCAACTCGTCAAAACTTTTTGATGACAAATGCAAGAGATGAGGTGTTGTTTTCATCTTATTACAAGCCAAACGAAATTGTATATGCTCAATCCATCAGAAATAAAGAAAAATTATACGAGGTCGATTATTTAAAATCCAATTTCAGATTGGCTCCGCCTCCTTTTTCAACAGAGCCCATGCAACATTTTAGTTATAAACCAGACTCTGTATTTAGTCTTTATTTGAAGCGTGAAAAGATAGAGATTGCCTTACCTCAAAATGGTTTTTATCATCTAAAAACAAATAATGAAACAAAAGAAGGCGTTACTTTTTTTGTGTATGAATCTTCTTTTCCTAAAATAAAAAATACGGAACAAATGATTATGGCGACAAGATTTATCATGGCAAAAAAGGAATATGATAATTGCATGATGGCAACAGATAAAAAAGCTGCTATTGATAAATTTTGGTTAGATATCAGTGGAAGTAATGAAAGAGCAAAAGAATTGATTCGTAAATATTATGGTAGAGTACAAGAAGCTAATAAATTATTTACGAGTTTTCAGGAAGGATGGAAAACAGATAGAGGTATGATATATGTTGTGTTTGGTGCTCCTAATAAAGTAACGAAACGAAAAAACGGAGAGGTTTGGACATATGGAGAAATTGGTAACCCTAATTCAATCGTTTTTTCATTTATAAAAGTAATCAATCCATTTACGGATAACGATTATTATTTAGAAAGAAGTGAGGCTTTTAAAGCACCTTGGTATCAAGCGGTTGATATGTGGAGGCAAGGAAGAATTTATTTAGATAATTAAAACTTACTCAACCTTATCAGTTTCTAGTACACGTAATTTTACAGTTTCAACGGTTTGTTTTTTTCGTTGAAGCACAGTGATTTCATAACCACCATATTGTCTTTTTTCGTTAACGCCAGGAATTCTTCCCCACAAGAAATTTATTAAACCTGATATAGTTTCGTATTTAGGACTTTCTGGCAATGCCATTGGTAAAGATTCATTAACATCACCAATACTGCTATGGGCATTCACTATATATTCAGTTTCACTTTTCTTTTCAACGGTTGGTTTTTCTTCATCATGTTCGTCCTGAATTTCACCAACTAATTCTTCAATAATATCTTCCATGGTTACAATGCCTGCCGTTGCTCCAAATTCGTTGGTAACAATAGCAATTTGCATGTGTAATTTTTGAAAGTCACGTAACAAATCATTAATCTTCATGCTCTCAGGCACAAAGTGTGCTGGACGCATAATGTCTTTAATGGTTCTGAATTTTTTTGAAATTAATTCTTTAAATAAATCTTTGGCATAAATAACCCCAATAATATTATCAATGTCGCCTAAGTAAATTGGATAACGAGAAAACCCTTCATCCGAAATTTTTTGAACTATTCCATCCTTGTCTAAAGCTTCAATATCAATAGCCGTTACGCGATTTTGAGGAACCATGATTTGTTTCACTAATCGATCGTCAAAATCAAATACATTTTGAATTAATTCATTTTCGCTTGGTTTAATGGCTCCACCTTCTTCACTTTCGGTTAATATTAAACGCAATTCTTCTTCCGTGTGCACATCTTCTTCTCCAACTTTTTTGATGCCTAACATTCTCAAAAACATGTTTGATGACTGATTTAATAACCAGATGAACGGAGCAAATACAAAGTAAAAAATACGCATTGGCCACGAAATGAATAAAGTCATTTCTAATGGATATTTAATACCAAACATTTTAGGCACTTGTTCGCCAATAGTAATATGAAAAAATGTGATTAAAGTAAAGGCAATAGGAACTGTAACAACATGAGGATTTACCGTAATATTCATGTTAGTGAAAATATTACCAACAACATCACTCATCACATGTTCTCCAAAAGCACCCAAACCTAAACTCGCAAGTGTAATGCCAAGTTGAGTTGCCGACAAGTAAGAATCTAATTTAGCAACCAGCTGTTGAGCAACTTTTGCTCTTTTGCTGCCTTTTTGAGCCAATAAATCAATTTGTGAAGAACGAACTTTAACAAGGGCAAATTCTGCTGCTACAAAAAAACCATTTAATAGAACAAGTAAAAAAGTAAGAAATAAATCTGTTAACATATATAAGTAATAACCTTATACAAATATAGCAATAGAATTGGAGATATTAAAACTGAGCTAAAATGAGGTTATTTAAGCTTTTTAGCTAACTCGGCTTCTTTGTGAGCAATAGCTTGCTTTAATAATTCTATTTCTTCTATTAGTTTTTGAGGACTTGTTTCTTCGCCATCATTCCATAACTTATTAGTGAAATAAGGCTTTTCGCTATAGTTAATTTTAATATTATTATCTCTAAAGAAACTATATAAAGGAACTTTCAGATTTTTGGAAATATCTTCTAGATATCTTAATTCAAGAGTTTTATTAGCTAATCCATCTTCTAATTGTTCTTCAGATAGATTTAAATAATCTGCCAACTGTTTAAAGGTGTAGCTTTCTTTAATTAATATGTCTTCAATTTTACTTCTCAAAGCATTCATTACACTAAATTACAAATTTTAATTATATAAAGAACAAATACAAAACTGAAATCTAAATAAAACTATCTCAAAATAACTAATCTATTTGCATCAAGTTTTATAAAAATAAAGAGCAAGATTGTAAATGACCAAAGTGATGAACCTCCGTAACTAAAAAATGGCAGAGGAATACCAATCACTGGCATTAGTCCAATTGTCATGCCAACATTAATAGCTAAGTGGAAAAATAATACAGAGGCGACACCATATCCATAAATACGACTAAAAGGAGAGCGCTGTCTTTCGGCCATAAAAATGACCTTGATAATGAGAAATAATTCTAGCATAATAACGATACTTGTTCCCACAAAACCCCATTCTTCACCAACGGTACAAAAAATAAAATCAGTGTCCTGTTCAGGTACGAAATCGTATTTAGTTTGGGTGCCTTGTAAATATCCTTTACCCCAAAATCCTCCAGATCCAATCGCAATTTTTGATTGATTTACATTATAGCCTTTACCTTTTGGGTCAATCTTTTTTCCTAATAAAATATCAATTCGGTCTCTTTGATGAGATTCTAAATGACTATAAACATAATTTGTACCCAGAACTACACCACCAGCAGTTGCAAAAACAATTGAAACGATAATTAAATTTTTTCGAGAACGCTTTACAAATAAAAAGGCTAATGCCGAAATAATTCCTAAAGCAATAATTAATGTTTGAGAAGAAATTACTAAAGAAAGTACAAATAATAAAGTGGAAATTAATCCGAAAATTAAAAAATTAATGGATAAACCTTCTCGGTACAAGGTGATAATGAATGCAATAAATACAAGCGCCAATCCTGTTTCATCTTGTAAAACTTTAATAATAATTAAAGGCATGCCCAAAATAATAACTGCAAAAATGGTGTTTTTGTAGTTTTTAATTAAGTCAGAAATTCTATTTCTGCGAGATGTTTCAACTTCAATATTTACGTTACTTAAATATTTTGCTAATGCTAAATTAGTAGCAAATTTCATAAACTCAGCTGGTTGTATACCAAAGGAACCAAATCGAAACCACGAGCGGCTACCTTTTACTTCTCTTCCTAAATAAGGAACGGCAATGCAGGCTAATAACAGAAAGGCGTAAAAGAAATAAGCAAATATTGTATAAAATCCTGCGTCAATAATTAAGATAAAGATGGCAATAAAAAAGGCACTTCCAATCCATATGAGTTGCATACCATATTTTTGAGTGGTATCAAAAATATTTTGATGCTCTTCGTTATAAACAGCTGCATAAATATTAAGCCATCCCATAAAAACTAGAATAACATAAACAAGTACAGCAACTTTATCTATACCATAAAATAAACTATGTTCTTGTTTTCTCAATGTGCTTTTTTCTTTTTTGGAGTACTAGTTTGTTTGCCTAATAAATTTTTTCCACCAATTAAATCGGCTTCCATCATTCGTTTTTCCATTTCTGGGCGTGTTACTTTTCCTGTTAAATATTTTTCAATCATTAAACTTACAATTGGCGCACTCCATGTTCCACCAAATCCAGCATTTTCCACAAAACATACCATGGCAATTTTTGGATTATCTCTTGGTGCAAAAGCAGAGAATACGGCATGATCTTTTCCATGAGGATTTTCGGCAGTACCAGTTTTGCCACATGCCACTATTCCCGGAATTTTAGAAGCCGTTGCTGTACCAGCGTCAAAACATTTTTGCATTCCATCCAACACATTTTGATAAGCTTCGGCACTTTGTACATAGGTGTAATGTTTTTCCTTAAACTTTGGATCTAATTTTTTTTCAATTCCAACACCTTTAATACAATGAGGAGTATAAAAATATCCTCTGTTGGCTATAGAAGCAACTACATTTGCCATTTGCAAAGGCACTAGGGTTAATTCTGCCTGTCCAATACCTAATGAAACCACAGTATTACTTCTCCAATGATTTTTTCCAAATATTTTATTGTAATACTCTACGGAGGGGACGTTACCTGGTTTATCAAATGGCAAATCTGTTCCTAATTTTGTATTTGGGCCAAAAGAACGAACGGCATCTCTCCAATGATTATATCCATCTTCAAAATTTGGATATTTTTTTTGATCCACAATTTCTCTAAATACATAACTATAATAAGAGTTACAAGATGTGGCAATTGAACCAGGTAAATCGGTTGAAGGATGGGGATGACATTTTGGATGCCCTCCCATTGGTGGATATCCTCCGTGACAAGGATAAACGGTTGAACGATTAATTAATCCGTCTTGTTGTGCAATTAAGGCATCAATTAATTTAAAGGTTGAGCCTGGAGGATACATGGCTGTTAATGCTCTGTTAAATAAAGGAAGATTTAAAGAGTCGTAGTATAATTTTGTGAAATTTCTTGAGCGTTCTTTTCCTCCAACTAATAAATTAGGATCATAACCAGGGCTTGAGATTAAACATAATATTTCTCCAGTACTTGGTTCAATAGCAACCACAGCACCTTTTTTTCCTTTCATTAATTTTTCTCCGTACTCCTGCAACTCAATATCAATACTACTAAACAATGGTTTACCTGGAATAGCAGCAGTATCGTATAAGCCATTCATGTAGCGTCCTTTGGTTTTATTATGAACGTCCACCATCACAATTTGTTTTCCTTTCACACCTCTTAATTCTTCCTCATAAGAACGTTCAATCCCACTAATACCAATATAATCTCCTTCTATATAGTAATTGTCTTTTGCTGCTTTTTCTTTGGTTACCTCACCTACATATCCTAATAAATGCGCTGCTATTGGTCTTGGATATCTCCTCACGGTTCTTGATTGAACATCAAATCCTTTGAAGCGATATAATTTTTCTTGAAGGGCCGCATATACTTTATTAGACAATTGTTTTTCGAATATACTTTCTTTACGTGGTGAGTTTGGAGCTTGACACGCTTTTTTCATTTTACGTAAAAACTCTTCTTTTGTGATTTCAAGAATTTCGCAAAGTGCCATGGTGTCGCAGCCTTTGGCTAATTTTGGTGTGACTAGTAAATCGTATGATAATACGTTTTGAACTAATAATTTTCCATTACGATCGTAGATATAACCTCTTAAAGGATATTCTGTTCTATTTCTAAAAGCATTATTTCTAGCATCCAACTTATATTTATCATCAACAATTTGAATATAAAATAAGCGCGAAATATACACGATGGCTACTACAATAAAGAAACCACTAATGATGTATTTTCTATCTGCTAGGTGAGAATTGTTATTCATTATTTGTTTCTATCAGTTTTATAAAATAAAAATTGAACAACGTAAACGAAACAAAATGTACCAATTGTACTTAATAATACTCTTAATAGAGTTCTGAAAAATTCACTGAATCTAAAAATTTCTAGATAGAAGAAAAACAAGTGATGAATAAAAATGATTAAAGCAGAGTAGGTGATAAACCATACTGGTCCCATAGAATCTACATTTGGAATTAATCCTGCATCATAACCTTCGCGAGGAGATAGTAATTTTAAAATATAATATCTCGAAAATCCAATTAACGTGCAAGCTGCAGCATGCATGCCTGCTGTGTCGTAAAACATATCAATGACTAAGCCTGTAAAAAACGAAATTGCTAATACGCCTAGTTTAGGAGTTTCGAAAGGGAGTAATAAAATAAATAAGATGTAAGGGAACAAAATAATATATGAACCTAAATGAATGTTCTGAACGATTAGAACTTGTAGAAGAACTAATAGTATAAAACGAATACTTATTTTAATGACGTTATTTATCACTTTGTACCTGCGATTTAAGTTCTAAACTATCTCTTTCTGTCTTGTAATTATATTTAATAATAGACACATGATTCACCTTTTTTAAATCAGCACTCAATCTTACTTTTACTGTATAATAAGATTCGTTCGGTCTTTGTTCGAAACTCTCTACAGTTCCTACCATAATTCCCTCTGGAAATATGCCAGATAAAGAACTCGTAATCACAGTATCTCCCTTTTTAATTTTAGCATGTGTAGGAATATCTGTTAAGTTTGAGAAGCGATAATCTGAACCATCCCAAATTAAAGGACCGTAAGTTCCATCTTTTTTTAATTGACAGTTTACCCTAACATCCTTATGTAAAATAGACATGGCTGAAGAGAAATTTTCAGATACATCTTTTACAATTCCAATAATTCCATCACTTGTAATTACTGCCATATCATGGGTGATACCTTGCGCTTCGCCAATGTTTAAAGTTAAATAATTATTACGCTTATTCACGGAGCTGTTTATGACTTTACCGCTCATGAATTCATATTCCTGCTTGTAAAGTGTATCGTTTTTTTTGTAAGATTTTAGAGGAATAGCGGCATAACCTAGTTTAATTCTATTTAGTAAAAATGTATTCATCTTTGCTAAACGTTCATTTTCATCTTTTAATAATAAATACTCTTTGGTACTAGCTTCCACTTTATAAATTTCGGCACTTACTTTATTGGAAGAATTTAAAATACTAGACCCCTGATAACCATTGTTTTTAACCATGATGAAAAAACAAATAATTTCTAAAAATAAAAACACAAAAAAGAAGTTGTTTTTATATAAGAAATTTAAAAGGTTTTTCATTTATGTGAATTTTATACTTTAGTTATTGTGTTTAGAATTTAAGAGCAAATCCAGCTTGTATTGGTGTTGAATTGTCCCAGCCAAGTTCTGAATATACTCCAAAGTTTTTAGTGAAATAATATCTAATTCCAACAGTAAAAGATTCATACATACCTGAGCGTTTTGAAACTACAATATTAGCACCATCAGGATTATCAGTGGTTTGAACGGCGCTATTTACATTAAATCCTATACCAATACTTGCATAACAATCAAATTTTTCTTTTGTAAAAAAATGGTAAGAACCTCTTGCACCAACAGTAATAGTTCTATATACATCTGTTTCGGTATAATCCATATAAGTTCCTTGTCCTTTGTTATAATGACTATAGTCGAACTTAATAGTAGTTGAATTATAACCTAATACAATTCCCGCACCTATAGTATGACCCCATTTAAATTTGTAAATACCATAATCGCCTTTTAAAATTATTGGGCCTAAGCCAAAAACAGTTTTTGATTTATAACCATTATAGGCAACTTTTAAAGTTGAACGATATAAATCAGGAAAACCATAACCTATTGTTGCAACAACGGTACCTTTTTCAAATGCTGTTTCATCTTGAGCGTTGCTCTTAAAACTAAATAGAATAAGAACAGAAGCTAATGCTAATACTATTTGTTTTTTCATGGTACGTGATTTTAATTATTTAATTAAGAAAGGGAATTTGTGTACATTTTTAAGTGCAATGCCAGTGCCACGAGCTACAGCTCTTAATGGATCTTCGCAAACATGAACTGGTAATTTTGTTTTTAATGAAATACGCTTGTCAAGTCCTCTTAATAAAGAACCTCCACCTGCCATATAAATACCAGTACGGTAAATATCGGCTGCTAATTCAGGAGGAGTCATTTCCAAGGCATTTAAAATCGCTTCTTCAATTTTAGAAATAGATTTATCTAAACAGTGAGCAATCTCAACATAACTTACAAATACTTCTTTTGGAATTCCACTCATTAAATCTCTTCCTTGAACAGCGTAATCCGCAGGAGGGTTTTCAATTTCTGTCATCGCAGCACCAACTTCAATTTTTACTTGTTCAGCACTACGCTCACCAATTAAAATATTATGTTGACGACGCATATATTCTTCAATGTTTGCGTTAAAATCATCACCCGCAATACGAGTTGATTTATCGCACACAATACCTCCTAAAGCAATAACGGCAATTTCGGAAGTACCACCGCCAATATCAATAATCATATTTCCCATTGGCTCTTCCACATCTATTCCCATACCAATTGCCGCAGCCATTGGTTCATGAATCATGTATACTTCTTTTGCTCCTGCATGTTCAGCACTATCACGTACCGCACGTTTCTCCACCTCTGTAATACCACTTGGAATACAAATTACCATACGAAGAGATGGTTTAAAAAAACGATTCCCTGGATTAATCATTTTGATCATTCCTTTAATCATTTCTTCTGCTGCCTGGAAATCGGCGATAACTCCATCTCGTAAAGGACGAATGGTTTTAATGTTTTCGTGTGTTTTACCGTGCATCATTTGCGCTTGTTTACCAACCGCAATGACTTTACCTGTTGTTCTGTCAACAGCCACAATACTTGGCTGGTCAACGACTACTTTCTCATTATGAATAATGATTGTGTTGGCTGTACCTAAGTCAATCGCAATGTCTTGAGTTAAAAAATCGAATAATGCCATATTTAATAATTAATGAGTTGTTGAATTGAAGAATTAATGAGTTACTATTTAGTTTGTTTTAATGTTTAAAATGTCTTGTTCCTGTAAATACCATACTCATACCTTTTGCATCACAGTATTCAATACTGTCTTTATCTTTAATAGAGCCACCTGGTTGAATCACTGTATCAATACCAACTTTATGAGCTATCTCTACACAATCAGCAAATGGAAAAAATGCATCACTTGCCATCACTGCTCCTTTTAAATCAAAACCAAAAGCCATGGCTTTGTTAATGGCTTGTTTTAAAGCATCTACACGAGATGTTTGACCAGTGCCACTTGCAATTAACTGATTGTTTTTTGCAATCACAATGGTATTTGATTTGGTATGTTTGGCTAATTTATTAGCAAATAATAAATCCTTTATTTGAGCTTCAGTTGGAGCAACCTTTGTTACTAAAGTTAAGTTTGCTGCAGTTTCGCTAACTGAATCTTTATCTTGTTCAACAATACCATTCAATAATGTTCTGATTTGCTTTGTAGGTAAAGCAACTGGTTTTTGAACTAAGATGATACGATTGTTTTTTGATTTCAATAAAGTTAATGCTGTTGCCGAATAACTAGGAGCAATTACCACTTCACAAAACAGTTTGTGAATTTCTTCTGCTGTTTCAAAATCAATTTCGGTATTACTAATTAAAATGCCACCAAATGCAGATACAGGATCTCCAGCTAAAGCATCTAAGTATGCGTCTAATATTTTGGCACGACTAGCCACGCCACAAGCATTGTTATGTTTTAAAATAGCAAAAGTTGGTTCGGTTGTAAAATCTGCCATTAAATTAACAGCAGCATCAACATCTAATAAATTATTGTAAGATAATTCTTTACCATTTAATTTTTCAAACATAGCATCCATGTCGCCATAAAACACTCCTTTTTGATGAGGATTTTCTCCGTAACGTAAAACAGTTCCACCATTAAAACTATTTTTTAAAACAGGTAATTGTTCAGTAGTATTAAAATAATTAAAGATTGCTGAATCATAATGACTGCTCATCGCAAATGCTTTTGCTGCAAATGTTTTTCGGTCGGCTAAATCTGAAGAACCATTTTTTTCATTTAATAAATTTAATAAAGAAGAATAATCATTTCTTGATGAAACAATTACCACATCATTATAATTTTTTGCAGCAGCTCTAATTAACGAAATGCCACCAATATCAATTTTTTCGATGATGTCTTCTTCTGAAGCACCACTTGCCAACGTTTCTTCAAATGGGTATAAATCCACAATTACTAAGTCAATAGTAGGGATTTCGTGTTGTTCCATTTGAGCCACATCTGTATCTAATTCTCTGCGACCTAAAATTCCTCCAAAGATTTTTGGATGTAAAGTTTTTACTCGGCCACCTAAAATTTCAGGAAAAGAAGTTAATCCCTCTACTGATTTTACTGGTGCTCCAAGGTTTTCTATAAAAGTTAGAGTACCACCTGTACTGTATATCGTAACGCCTAACTCGTTTAATTTTTTAATTACTGGTTCTAAATTATCCTTGTAAAAAACGGATATCAATGCACTGTTTATTTTCTTTGAATTGCTCATAAATTGTAGTAAAACACAAAGATAATCGTTCAAAGGGCTTCTAGGTGATTTGTTGAAAAGTGCTTAAAAATCCATATAAATCAATTAATAACAAGTTTTTAACAATTTGCTTTTAATCGAAAATTCTCGCTTTTAACTCTATTTTTTTTACTTTTAAGAGATGTTTGATAAATTGGAATTATTAGATCGCGAATTATTTTTAGCCATTAATGGCTTGCATGCCCCAATGTTTGATAGTTTGATGTATTATGTATCTCAAATTTGGGTGTTTGCTCCTGTATTTTTTTATTGGTTATACCTCGTTTATAATAAAACAGGTGCTAAAAAGTTATTGATTTTATTGGGTTTTTTTGTACTGTTGATTGTTTTAACGGACCAAACGTCTAATCAAATTAAACATGCGGTAAAGCGGTATCGCCCAACTCATAATCTCGAAATTCAATCAAAAGTTCATATAGTAAATGAATACAGAGGTGGGACTTATGGGTTTTTCTCTGGACACGCTACTAATTCATTTGGTGTGGCTATGATTTTGTTTTTATTGTTTGATAAAAAATCAATTGTATTTAGATACTCTTTCTTTTTTTGGGCAGCCTTAACAGCATATTCGCGCATGTATTTGGGAGTGCATTATCCTTCCGATATTTTTGTAGGAACAGTGGTAGGGTTGTTTTGGGGATACGTTGTTTATCAATTAATACAATACACGTTTAAAAAGAAATTTAATGAAACTGTTAGTATTTAGTCTGTTTAGCTCTTTATTAGCTTTTGGCCAAATGCCAGAAACAGATATTTGGTTATTTAAAATTGAAAAAAAAGAGGGAAAGTATTTATATACCAATCCTTTAAATATCACTCATAGAGCTGGTTATGATAATCAACCTACATTTAACTCTGATAGTAAATCAATTTTATATGTGTTGATTGATTCCACAAAACAAGCCGATATTTATCAATATTCTATTTCAAAAAAAACGACAGTTAATTTAACTAAATCGCAAGTAAGTGAGTATTCTCCAACTATTATTCCTAGTGGTTTAGGATTTAGTTCGGTGGTGGTTGAAAAAGATTCGGCGCAGCGTGTTTGGCAATTTAATATGGATGGTACATTTAAAGCTATTGTTCATGAAGGAACTGATTCTATTGGCTACCACACTTGGTTAAATGCCGACACGTTAATGTATTATAAATTAACTGAGCCACATTCGTTACGCGTGTTAGATTTGAAAACAAATAAAGATGTTTGGATTTGTAATCATCCAACACGTGCGTTTAAAAAAATCGGAAACACTTCTCATTTTATTTATGGAGTAAAAGATTCAAGTTCTATTCAATTTAGAATTTATAATCCTGCTTTGCGTGAGAGCTCTCTTTACTCATCTTATCCATCGCTTAATGAAGATTTTATTTGGCATTCTGAATTAGGATTAATTAAATCAGAAGGGGCAGATTTATTAAGGTATAACGAACTAACAAAAACATGGGATGTGTTATTTTCTTTCTCGAGTTTAGGAATTAAAAAAATTACACGCTTTGTTTTTGATAGTAAAACAAAACAATTAGTCATAGTGAGCAATTTATGATGAATGAAAAACATATAGGAAAGTTTTTGTATTCAACGGATAAGTCAAAATTAAACCTTGATTACATCCATCACTTTTTAAGTAAAGAAAGTTATTGGGCAAAAAATATTCCTATGGATATTGTTAAAACATCTATTGAAGGTAGTTTGTGTTTTGGAGTTTATGAAAACAATAAACAAATTGGTTTTGCCAGAGTGATTACCGATTATGCCACTTTTGGTTATTTGGCAGATGTATTTATTGATAAAGATTACAGAGGAAGAGGTTTAAGTAAAGAGCTAATGACATTTATTATGGAACAAGATGTTGTAAAAAAACTTCGTCGTTTTATGTTAGCGACTTTAGATGCTCATAGCTTGTATGCTCAGTTTGGTTTTGAAAGTCAAGAAGGAAACAAACGATTAATGGGAGTTAAATTTTTTGAAGAATACAAATAACATTTGATTTTAGCAGCGATATATTTTTTGTTCTTTTGTTTTTTAGTAAGCAAATTGTCTTTTTTCAAGGATTCTATTCTTCCCCTAAAAATCATTTTTGGAATTTTAATCATTAAGTGTGTTGGATGTGCCGCTTACTATTGGGTATATTTTTGTTACTATCCAGCGGGTTTTAACGGGGATAGTGTTTCAACCTTACATGATGCTAAAATCATGTATGATGCTTTACCTAATCATCCCGTTGATTATTTTAGAATGATATTTGGATTTCACTCCGAATTAGATACAGATCCTTTATATGAGCCTTATTTTAAAAATATTGAAAAGTGGGGCAGGGCAGATGTGACTTCTGATTTCTTTTTAAATGATAATAGAACCCCCATTCGCATCAATGCCATTATTATGTTGTTTTCATTTGGAAACTATGCTGTTCATGCATTAGTGATGTTAGTGATTTCGTTTATTGGTCAGTTTGCTTTTTATAAAACATTCAAAATATACTTTCCGAAAAAAGAAATGCTATTGGCAATAATTATATTCTTAACACCATCCATTTTATTTTGGACTTCTGGCGTATTAAAAGAACCTATTGCTATGTGTTTATTGGGTTTATTTGTTTACGCTTATTTTAAATTATTTGTCCATTATCAATTTCATAAGAAATATATTTTACTTATTGTATTATCTTCTGTATTGTTTTTAATAATTAAGCCTTACATCATTGTATTGTTGCTTGTGCCATTAATATTGTTTTCACTTGTGAAGCGATATCAAATAAAACGAGTAGCTATATTTTATCTAAGTTCATTACTGTTAATATACGGAGTAGGCATTTTGACTTTGAAATTTGTATTTCATAAAGATGTATTAAATACCATTGTTGTTCGCCAAAACGATTTTGTGAGTTTAAGTAAAGGTGGGCGCTTTTTTATTCATGAAGACAAGTATGTTCGTTTTGAATATAACGATACTACGCATTTTCATAAAGTAGACACCGTTAATAATTTATTTCAATTAGACAGACACTCCGCTTTTATGTATTGGAATACTCATAATTTGAGAGACACTATTTATGAAACTAACAATAAAGATACTTCCTATTTTGAATTAAGATCAGTGTGTGCTCCTTCGGGTTCAGCTATCTATGTAGATAGACTTCAATATTCATTTTCGTCCTTTGCTAAATTAATTCCTCAATCGTTTTATAATGTTTTATGTAAGCCTTTATTTTATGATAGTCGGTCTGTTTTAGAGTTAATGGCATCTTTCGAAAATTTATGTTTTTTATTATTCTTTGCCCTATGCTTTCTATTTAGAGATAAAATGCCAATTGATAAAAATTTGTTCATGTGTTGTATAGCAATTGTAGTAACATCTTTTATTTTAATTGGAATTACCACTACAGTGACTGGAGCCATAGTAAGATACAAGATTCCTTTTATTCCTTTTTTATTAATGATACCGTTGTTGTTTTTGAATTCGGATATTTTAAAAAAGATTCCTTTTGTCAAACATTTAGTTAAATAGTTATATTTGTTTTAAGCATTAATTTATATTATGGGTTTTATTTTTAATAATTTATTTCGTAGAAAATCAGTTTCGGCAATTACAGATGCAGAAAGCCATGGAGAAGGATTGCACCGTGTATTAACGGTAAGAGACTTAACCTTTTTTGGTATCGCCGCTATTATTGGCGCTGGTAGTTTTAGTAGTATTGGTTCGGCTTGTTTTTCGGGTGGGCCAGCCGTTATTTTTTTATTTATTATTTGCGCTATTGCCTGTGGTTTCACTGCTATGTGTTATGCTGATTTTGCCACACGTGTTCCAGCTTCTGGTAGTGCTTATACGTATGCTTATGTGTCATTTGGTGAATTAGCGGCGTGGATTATTGGTTGGGCTTTATTAATGGAATATTCCATTGGTAATATATATGTGGCGTTTTCGTGGAGTGGTTATTTTGTGAACTTGATTGAGAGTTTTGGTTTACATATTCCTGTTTGGTTAACTAATAATTATTCTGATTCGCATCAAGCTTTTTTAGATGGTACTGCTGGTAAAATGAGTGATGCTTGGAACACAGCTCCTATTATAGCAGGAGTGCGATTTATTATTGATTTACCAGCCGTGATGATTAATATTTTAGTAACCTGGTTGGTGTACGTTGGCACTAAAGAATCTCGTAATGCTAGTAATATCATGGTAATTATTAAGCTAGCCATCATTTTATTGGTAATTGTAGTTGGTGCTTCTTATGTGGATATTGATAATTGGACACCATTTATGCCTAATCAATTTAGTGGAGTCATGGCAGGTGTTTCTGGCGTTTTCTTTGCTTATATTGGTTTTGATGCTGTTTCTACTTTAGCCGAAGAAAGTAAAAACCCGCAACGTGATTTACCAAGAGGGATGATTTATTCGTTGATTATTTGCACAATTGTATTTATCATTTTAGCATTAGTATTAACAGGTATGGTTTCTTACACGGCTTTAAATGTATCTGACCCATTAGCAGAAGTATTTGCCATGAAAGGAATTAAATGGATGTTATTTATTGTTTCTATTGCGGCTGTTGTGGCTATGACAAGTGTGATTTTAGTTTTTCAAATGGGGCAGCCACGTATTTGGATGGCGATGAGTAGAGATGGATTATTGCCAAAAAAATTCGCAGAGATTCATCCTAAATATAAAACACCAGCTTTCTCAACACTAATTACAGGTTTAGTAGTTGGTATTCCTATCTTTTTTACAACACCAAAATTTGTATTAGACTTTACAAGTATTGGAACTTTATTTGCCTTTGTATTAGTTTGTGGCGGCGTTTTGATATTGCCTCGTAATATGGATGCTAAAGAAAAAGGTAAATTTAAAATGCCTTATATCAACGCCAAATTTATTGTTCCTATTATTACAATAGTATCATTGATTGTTATATTTTCAAATCATGCAAGTATGATAATAAACGATGATACAACTTATAACATTCCTATGATTGTATTTTATTTGGTGTGGATTACGATTGCAATCTTCTCTTTTATTAAAAACTATTCTTTAATACCAGTATTAGGTTTATTATCATGCTGCTATTTACTAACTGGCATGGGTTGGACCAACTGGATGATGTTTGGCGTATGGTTAGTGATAGGCTTAGTAGTTTACTTATTATATGGTTATAAGAAAAGTAAATTGAATGTTGCTAAATAAATTTCATTTTGCTACAAAACATAGCACAAAGCAACGAGGTCTTGCCTTAACTTTGTGGTATGAATCATCAGTTATTTTCTAAATCAGATTTGCACGGTAGGGCAGCTATTGTGTTTTGTGATGGAGATTATATATCATCTATTAAAGAATATGCTTTTAAAATTAGTTTATTTATAGTAGATGATACCTATGTAGAAGTATTTTACAATGCTTATACTAATAAGCTGGAAGACATAGCTATTATGGAGCCTGATGAATCGCGTTTACAAAAGTATGTAACAGGCGTTGATATTACGGATTTGTTTAAGTAGTTTTAAATTCCTCCCTCTGCCCCCCTGACTGCCGTCAGGCAAGTCTCCAGAGGGGGGATAGATAAAGTTAACTTTTTGAATTCTTCGGAAAATCAAACAAAAATAAATCTCCTTCTTTTGCTTTCTTCCAATCAGTTACATCAAAGCGAATACCTGCTATAGCACAAGTTGGCATTTCCATGGGTAAAGCTTGTGTTAGATGTTGTGCCACATGGCTTATCGTTGGATTATGCGCAAACAATAATACTGTATTGTAAGAATTATCGATTGAATGAATAACAGATAAATAATCTTTCACAGAGCTTTCGTACAACTCTTGTTTAATGCAAATGTTGTTTGCGTTATAATGAATGTTTCTGGCAAAAATTAATGCGGTACTTATCGCTCTAACAGCCGGGCTCGTTATAATTAAATCAGGTTTGTAATTAAACTTAGCAGCCATCATATTGGCATTGCTATAACCGCGTTCATTTAAGTAACGTTCTATATCTTTTAGTTCGGGGTTTGTCCAATCAGATTTAGCATGACGAATGAGGAAGAGTTGCTTCATGTTTTAGTAAGTTAAATTTTCTGCCTGTCAGTTCAAGCGTAGTCGAGAACAGAAGGATGTTTGATATTACTTCTTAAAATTCTCCATGGTAATAATTCTTTCGCAAAATGCATATTCATCTTTAATGGAATTAGAACAAACAATAATCGTTTTATGCATGGCATAAGTTGTAATCATATTTTTATACCAATCAATCACTGTCGCATCTAAATTAGTAGTTGGCTCATCTAAAAATAAAATTGGTGCATCTGCTAGAATAGCTAAGGTTAATTTTAAGCGCTGTCTCATACCGCTCGAAAACAATTTTATGTATTTGTCTTTATGAGCTGCTAGACCAGATAACTCAATAACTTGAGCAATACTTAAATTATTTAAAAAAGGTTTGTAAATATGTGCGTGTTCTATTTGTTCCTGTAAAGTAAAATCTTCTACTAATTCTAAATAAGGTGATGCTAAACTAATGAGTTTGTATTGCTGCTCGTCTTCTGTTTGTTGTTGATTGTTAGAGTATGCAACAGAGCCTTCGTTTAACGTTAAGTAACCTGTCATTGCTTGCAATAAAGTAGATTTACCAGAACCATTTAAGCCTAAAATAACTACTTTTTCTGCCGGTTTAATTTCTAAATCCACTTTTCTGAAAATCCACTCACGGCCAAATTTTTTTCCGGCATTAGTTACTTGTATGGTAATTTGGTTTTGCAAGGTTTGTTTTTATGGTTATAAAAGTAATAAAAAGAATGATTTATTATTGTCAGTTCGAGCGTAGTCGAGAAGTTTTTGTAAATCATTCTATTTGAACAAGTTCTCGACTACGTTCGAACTGACAATAGGTGATTACTCATCACTATTTTTTTGTATCTTTATGCCCTTGAAATTAATCAAACGCATATTTGCCCCTATCTGGAAAACATGGTTCTTTATCGTGTTTTCTATTTCTTTTTTGATACTATATCCTTTCTTTTATTATACTATCAAAAAACAAAAGTTAGATACAACTTTTAAAATAAAACGAATTTGGTCGTATTGCATTGCGTATGGTTCTTTTGTGTTTCCAAAATTGATATATAAAACAAAGTCTAAAAAAATGCCTAAACCATGTGTGTTTGTAGCTAACCACACTTCTTATTTAGATATTGTTTTAAGTACTATGTATATTGATCATTTGGCTTTGTATATGGCTAAAGTTGAATTAGAAAAAGCGCCTTTATTTGGTGTGTTTTTTAGAGGGATGGATATTACGGTAAACCGCAAAAGTAAAATTGATGCACCAAAAGCTTTAATTAAGGCTGGTCAGGCAATTGATAAAGGTCGCAGTATGGTAATTTACCCCGAAGGAACAATTTCTACGTACGGTAAATTAAAGCCGTTTAAAAACGGACCATTTAAATTAGCCATAGATAAACAGGTGCCTATTGTACCTGTAGTCAATTTAAATAATTGGGAATTGCTTCAAAATGGCGGTTATTTTAAAAGTAATGGACGTTTTGGGATAGCAAAAACGGTTATTTTAGAACCTATTGAAACTAAAGGTATGACTGACGAAAATTTAGTAGATTTGCGAGAACGCGTTTTTAAATTAATTAACGATACATTAAACGAATACAATGGCACAAAAAATTGATATTAAAACAGTAGACGAAGTAGCACATTTAGCTCGCTTAGAGTTTAGCGAAGAAGGTAAAGCCGAAATCTTAAATGATATGAATCGTATGTTGGCTTTTGTAGATAAGCTTAACGAAATGGATACGGATGGAGTAGAGCCATTAATATACATGACCGACGAGAAAAACGTGATGCGTGACGATATTCCTAAAGAAACGTTAACGCAAAAAGAAGCATTGAAAAATGCTCCTAAAAAAGATTCGGATTACTTTAAGGTTCCAAAAGTAATTGACAACCATTAAATTATATTCTCCCGAAACTAAAAGTAGATTGCTCGAGATTTTTAAAAGCAATATGCCTTTGTATTTTGCTGAAGAAGAAGTGGCATTATTTGATGCGTTTTTAGATAGAGATGCTAGCGTCAGAGGTCCTTACTCTTTAATTGTAAAAGATGATGTGATTGTGGCTTGTGGAGGCATAGCCTTAAATCAACCTACAAAATATACTAACGAACCACATGTTATTATGACTTGGGGCATGGTAGATAACAAGCATCACAAAGAAGGTTTTGGGAAAGAATTGTTATTGCATCGAATTAATCAAGCCAAAGAAATTTTTCCTGGAATTAAAATTGCTTTAGGAACTACGCAACACACCTTTCAGTTTTTTGAGAAGTATGGTTTTAAAACCGTTGCCTTCGAAAAAGACCATTGGGCAAAAGGTTTGGATTTATACCAAATGGAGTTGATATAAGTTCTTTAATTTTTATTTACATTTTCAATCGCCTCTTCAATAGATTTTACATAGAATATGTTTAATCCATTTAAAATTTCTTTTCCGTATTTTTTTATAATTTCATGTTTCCCTGCTTCCACCGCTTTTTCAAACCAATCTAATTCAGGTAAAATTTTATAGTGGCTAACTAAACCTTTTTCTTTTACAATTGGTTTCCAAATAGCGAAATACCACTCCATACTTGGCTGATGAAAGGTTCGCAAATTTCGTTTATCAAATATTAAATGTTTGATTGGAAATGTTTCGATCAAATCAGACACTTTTAAAAACATGGTTTTGAAATTACTGATTGGGATATACTCTTGTTCGGCTAAACAAATCGCCATCATTAATTCATAATTGTAATAAAGTTTAGAATACTCACATTCGTAAATCAACTCAAATTCAAGATTATTATAAGTCATATTTTTTGTCATTAAAATTCTACAATAAGAAAAGAAACATCATCTGTTTGCTGATTGGAGCCTTTCCAATTCAAATGTTCGTCTGTTAAAATTTGTTTTATTTCATCCACTGGTTTCTCGCAGTGTGTTATAATTAATTGCTTTAGTCTTGCTCTCGAAAACTTTTTATTTTTTTCGCCACCAAATTGATCCGTTAATCCATCTGAGAATAATATCAATCTATCGTCAGGCATGATATCTAATTCAAAATTTTCAAACTCATCGGCTAGATTTTCGCCTATCGAATACTTTCCTGTGCTGAGCTCTCTTAATTCTCCTTTTTTATTAAATAAAATGGCTTTGCCGTTGGCAGAACAATAGCTTAATTTTCTTTTTTTAGTAGAATAATAACAAACGGTTCCTTCCATGTGAGCAATGGAATGTTGATTGGAATTAAAGGTATTATGTAATTGATAGTTTAGTAGTTTTACTAAAACATTAGGGCTTTCAATTTCAATAGAAGTCGTTAATTCATTAAGCATTAAGGAACCAGAGATACTTAGTAAGGCTGCCGGAACACCGTGACCAGTAGAATCTGTTAAACCAAATGCAATGCCCTGAGAAGTATTTTTAATAAATACAGCATCTCCACCAATACCAATTTGCTGTTTTACTTCATAGGCTGCATCTTGAAAAAATATTTTTAAAATGCTAATATCAGGTAATAACGAACGCTGAATGAGTTCGGCAAAACGTATACTGCCTAGTATATCATTATGCGCTTCGTGTAGCTCTCTGTTTTTTTCTTGCAAATCAAATCGTATGTCAGTCAAGTACTTGGTCGTTCTTGCTAACATATCTTCTTTGGCACTTAATTGTTCTTTGTAAAATTCTATATCCAATGTAAACTGATAAATAGGTTTAAACTATTGTCAGTTGTGTAACAAACGGCAAAGACTATTGTTTAAATAGATTTCGGAAAGAAAGATTAATGGAATTTTAATTATTTTTTTGTTCTTCTAATCGCTTTTTAAAAGCATCCCAATCAAAATTCCAAGGGTCGGTTTTACGAACTGGAGCAATGTCGCTATGACGTAGCACATATTTTATAGAGTGACGTTTTTTGATGCTGTTAATTAAGTTGAGTAAAGCTTTAGTTTGCTCTTCGGTTGGGCTTTCGGTATAAGAAGTCATAATTTCAATACCAATAGAGCAGGAGTTTACATTGGTAGTGCCATCTGGTAAACTGCTTTTACCAGCGTGATACGAATTATCTTTTTCATCAACTAATTGATAGATGGTGCCATCACGTCCAATCACATAATGAGCGGATACGCCATACGTAGAAAATTGTTTGAGTACCAAATCAATATCATATTTTTCTCCTCCCGAATTATTAAAGGTAGAATGCACAATCACACTATTAACGTTGCGATTACTATTAGGAGCAAAACCAAAACTCACTTTTTTATTGATGATGTTTAGGGAATCACTGGCGAATGATGATAAGTTAGTGGTGATTAATAAAATAAATATAAGATGTATTGCTTTCATAAGGCTTTCCTAAATGTAAACCAAAGATATAGTGTTTTATGGTATTTGCAATTTAGCGCTAAGTTATATTGTGTTAAAGAGATTGTGTGTAGGGGGTGTTAGGTGCAGTTTGTCAAGAAGTTTTAAACTCACTCATATCTTTTCCTCTTTTTTCACCTAGTCTGATTGCAATAAGAACTAGATATGAACTAATGGCTTTAAAGTATTTGTTATAGGACTCTTTTTCCACATTAACTTTGTCGCCCAATTTGTAATTGAGCCATGGACAATTTTTAATAAGAAAACGATCGGCAATGGCGCCTCTATGCAAAATGTTATTTCTTAGCTGACTTAACTCAAAGATACTTTTAGACGTTTCTTCGTCAACGGGCCCGCCGAACCCTATTGGAAACAGCAGTGTTTCAAATCTTGTCACACCGTATTGAATACCAATTGCAACTGATTTCTCATATTGCTGGAATATGTATTCATATTTCTCATTCTCATCAAGGCATAAATAATCTCCCAATGAAATTTTTACGTTATTAAATTCCTTAATATTATTCACTGCGTTGTTTTTGAAATACGTTGTGATAAATCTCTTTATTGCTCCTTCGAGATAAGAATATAACATTAAAGTGCCTTGTGAAAAAAGGAATGGAAATCCGTTGTCTATTTCTACCTTAGCAACTTGAGCGATTCTTTCTGCATTCTCGACTGCGCTTCTGTTATTTTCATTCTCTCCTTCAACCTTCATAAGTACCTTTGCAACCTTAGGCATCGCTTGAGTTAAACTAATACCTCGATGTGCAATGTCAATTATATCATGAAGATTTCCAATGTCATTAAGAAGATCTTCCAAAGATTTTCCTAAATCGTCATAATTAGTATTTTCTATTTGAGTTGTCATAAATTGCACCTAATCCTTAGACTTGTAGTCTAAATAATTACGATATAAATTTAGAATAATAAATCAAATTAACCGAAGACAGGGTGACTATGTTTGCAAATGCCGAAGCCGAATGCCCAAATGGGATTTAGGTTCGGTTAGCAGTAGTAACCTCTACACAGTTTTGGTTCAGGTCGCTTAGTTGTCAACCTACTTTTAGAGGTAAATGGATAATCATTCTGACTGGTTTTCCATTATGAGTTGCTGGTTTCCAATTAGGCATAGTTTGCAAGATTCTTATTGCTTCTTTGTCCATTTCGTAGCTGAGACCACGGGTTACTTTAATATTTTTGAGAGAGCCATCTTCTTCAATAGCAAATTTTAAAAATATTTTTCCTTCAGTACAGGATTTGTCAACGGATAAATTAAAATTTCTCGAAATGAATTTTTTTAGCGAGTCGTTACCTCCGATGAATTGTGGCATTTCTGCGTCCATTGCACAGCCGCCAACATTAATAATGCTGTCAATTGAGGGCTGTTGTCCGAACATAAAGCTCGAAAGAACAATGCTTATTATTATATATGTTTTCTGTATTAGAGTCAATGTTTGGTTTGTTTGTTTTCGTTCGCGGTTATTATTGCTAACGGTTTGCAGCTAGAACTTGTGCGGCTTTGGAACACTCGTCTACCGAAAAGTTTAAATAAAGATACTATGTTTCTAGGCATTTGCAAAATGAAAATGTGTTTCGCGGAGCGATCTTGAATTTGCAAATGCTTTGTTGTCGCCCGCATAAGTTTTAGGTGCTGTTAGCGGTTGGCTTTTTTGTCTATAGTTTTTCCGTCATTTTATTTTTCTGTAATGTCTTATAGCTAAAATGGATACAACTATAAACGGAATAGTTGAAATTATTATTTTGAAATTCATACTCATTAATCCAATAATGAACATAAATCCTAAAAGTAAACTTAATCCTGCAATGCTAATGTATGTCAGTATTTTACTTGGTGTCTTTTGGAATAAAGTAATTAGCAATAATATTTGACCCATTAAGGGGATTAATGTGAATGGATGAATTATAGAAGTCGGATTTGTAAAGAGCTTTTGAATTATTTCAATCTCTCCTGTAAAAAGAAATATATGGTTCCCGCCACCCCATTCCAAATATCCTAAAAGCGAGGTGATGATTAAGAGTAAGTTTAAATTTGTACTTTTCATTAAGTCTGCCGTTTAATGTTTATGTTGTCGTTTTAAGCTGGCCGCTAACTACTCGCTAAGCGCTACATATTAGTTTATCATTAATTACAAATGATTAGAGTTACTTATAAGTATTTATAATCAAATATAAAAAAATCCCTCCAACAATTCTGTTGGAGGGATTTACTATATCAATCTTTAATAGATTATTTTACTTCTTCGTAGTCAACATCTGTTACGTTTTCACCTTTGTTGCCTGCGTCTGCATTTGCAGCACCTTCAGCACCTGGGTTAGCAGCGCCACCTTGTTGCTCATTCATAGCAGCATACATTTCTTGAGATGCAGCTTCCCATGCAGCGTTTAATGATGTTGTTGCAGAATCAATACCAGCTAAATCTTTAGCAGCATGTGCAGTTTTTAATCCTGTTAAAGCGCTTTCAATCGTTGCTTTTTTCTCTGCTGGAATTTTATCTCCGTAATCTTTTAATTGTTTTTCAGATTGGAAAATTAATCCATCAGCCGCATTGATTTTTTCTGCTTCTTCTTTTGCTTTTTTATCAGCATCCGCATTCATCTCTGCTTCACGTTTCATTTTCTCAATTTCTTCTTTGCTTAATCCAGAAGAAGCTTCGATACGAATGTTTTGTGCTTTACCAGTTGCTTTATCTTTAGCAGATACTGATAAGATACCGTTTGCATCAATATCAAATGTTACTTCAATTTGTGGAACCCCACGTGGAGCTGGCATAATACCATCTAAGTTAAACTGACCAATTGTTCTGTTGTCTTTAGCCATCGGACGCTCACCTTGTAATACATGTAATTGTACACTTGGTTGGTTATCGCTAGCTGTTGAGAATGTTTCTGTTTTCTTAGAAGGAATTGTTGTATTTGATTCGATTAATTTAGTGAACACTCCACCGTAAGTTTCGATACCTAAAGATAAAGGTGTTACATCTAATAATAATACGTCTTTTACTTCTCCTGTTAATACACCACCTTGGATAGCAGCTCCTAAAGCTACAACCTCATCAGGGTTAACTCCTTTGCTTGGAGCTTTTCCGAAGAATTTTTCAACGGCAGCTTGGATAGCTGGAATACGAGTTGAGCCACCAACTAAAATAATTTCATCAATATCAGAAGTTGATAAACCTGCATTTTTTAATGCTGATTTACAAGGATCAATTGTACGTTGAATTAAACCATCAGCTAGTTGCTCAAATTTAGCACGAGTTAATTGCTTCACTAAATGCTTAGGAATACCGTTAACTGGCATAATGTATGGCAAGTTGATTTCAGAAGTTGTAGTGCTTGATAATTCAATTTTCGCTTTCTCAGCAGCTTCTTTTAAACGTTGTAAAGCCATTGGATCTTGACGTAAATCAATTCCTTCGTCTTTTTTAAATTCGTCAGCTAACCAGTCAATAATTAAGTTATCAAAGTCATCACCACCTAAGTGAGTATCACCGTCAGTAGATTTTACTTCAAATACACCATCACCTAATTCTAAAACAGACACGTCATGTGTACCACCACCGCAGTCAAACACAACAATTTTCATGTCTTTTCCTTTTTTGTCCATACCGTAAGCTAAAGCAGCAGCGGTAGGTTCATTGATGATACGTTTTACTTTTAAACCAGCAATTTCACCAGCTTCTTTAGTCGCTTGACGTTGAGCGTCGTTAAAGTACGCAGGCACTGTAATAACGGCCTCATCAACAGTCGTTCCTAAGAAATCTTCAGCTGTTTTTTTCATTTTTTGTAAAATGATAGCCGAAATTTCTTGTGCAGAGTAGTTTCTGTCGTCAATCGATACTCTTGGAGTTCCATTGTCGCCTTTTACTACTTTGTAAGTCATACGAGGAATTTCTTTTTGAGCTTCGTCAAAAGAAGTTCCCATAAAACGTTTAATAGAAGAAATAGTTTTTGTTGGGTTGGTGATTGCTTGACGTTTAGCAGGATCTCCTACTTTACGCTCGCCACCTTCAACAAATGCTACGACTGATGGAGTCGTTCTTTTTCCTTCGTTATTAGCAATAACAACAGCTTCGTTACCCTCCATAACCGCTACGCAGCTATTTGTTGTACCTAAATCTATTCCTATAATTTTTCCCATAATATATGTGTTTTTAATTGTTTACGATTTTTTAAATTATGCAGTACTTTAGTCAATGTTTGTGCCAATCCAAAAAGAAGCTGCAATTATGACAGGCTGACACAAACAATAAAAAACCGCCTAAAATATGTCATTTTAGGCGGTTAAAAGCGTGAATTTTGTCAGATTTTAATTGCAGGGGCCGGGAGCCACAACTCCATCACTTTTGCAAAATAAATAAGGATATGTGCTTGGATGACAAGCAATTTTATCAATAAAATCATTCCACATATCATGTGTGATGATAGAACGTGAGCTGGTAGAAAAAATACCTACGCCTCCTTTAATGTTTGAATAGTTAGGTTTGTCTTGAGCTATTGTGTTTGAAGGCTGGTTCACTTGTAAAAAAGTATTCAAAGATTCTGCTCCAGCTCTAATAACATATTCTAAATAAAATGAACGTCTGTTTTTTATACCAACAGTTGTTTTTTTAGACATTTGAAGACCTAAGTTTACATAAAAATCGTTAGGAGAAAATGTCACTTCCATAGGTTCTCCACCTGCAAGAGTAGACGATTTTTGAGTGGTGAATTTAAAATCAACGTATCCATTGTTAGTTCCACCAGCTATTAATGAATCAATATAATGAAAACGTAAAACTACATCATAGAGTTTAGCATTTGCAATAGACGTAAATCTGATTTTTTGCGTGCCTGTTAATATCGAGTAATCAATATAGCCTGTTTGCGCTGTTGGGAAAGAACCTGTAGTTACATAATTACCGTGAGTAGGATATAATGTGGGATGATAAATGAAAGGTTTGTTTGCATTTGGTTTCACACTATCTATAATCACATTTTGAGAAGTAAATTCTTTACCAGTTTTTTTATTGAAAATAATTAATTTGTATTCTCCTGAGTTATATAATTTATCTGTAGTTTGCCAAATGGTTTGGTTTGTATTAAAGCCTCCAGAGGCCGTTGTAACAACTGTTCCTGTTAAAACAATTTCTTTTTTAGATGAATTTCCTACTGTTGTTAGAGTAGGAGTAGTTCCACCAACTAAAAAGCGTTGTAAAGAAACGCGAAGTTCAGCCGTATCATAATTAATTTGATTAACATCTTGAGCTGCTGTTAAAGCATCACCATCCGTTAAATAAACCTTGTTAATTCTAACATTTTGAACACTTTCATTTGGATTCAATACAGCATAAACAGATACTGTTTCTTCTCCTGGAGCCAAAACATCCAAATCATTTTTGCAAGAACTTAAACTAATAAGTGCTATTGCTAATAATCCAGTATATAATTTAATATTTTTCATTTTTTAAATAAGTAGGATAGCAAAGTTACCATTTTTAAGTGAACTCCAAATTATTTCAGTAATTTTACAAAAAAATACCAGAATACATCAAACTATGTCAGTTCACAAAGAAGTTAAAAAGGTAACAACCCATCAATTACAAGAGATGAAGCGCCGTGGCGAAAAAATTGCCATGCTTACCGCATACGATTATACCATGGCAAAAATTATTGACCATGCTGGCATTGATGTGATTTTGGTTGGTGATAGTGCTAGTAATGTCATGGCTGGTCACGAAACAACTTTGCCAATAACCCTAGATCAAATGATATATCATGCTTCTTCGGTTATTAGAGCCATTGACAGAGCCTTGGTAGTGGTTGATTTACCTTTTGGTTCTTATCAAGGTAATTCAAAAGAGGCGTTAACTTCTGCTATTAAAATCATGAAAGAAAGTGGAGCTCATGCTGTTAAATTAGAAGGTGGACGAGAAATTAAAGACTCTATTGAACGTATTTTATCGGCTGGTATCCCAGTAATGGGACATTTGGGTTTAACTCCTCAGTCTATTTATAAATTTGGGACTTACACAGTAAGAGCAAAAGAAGAAGAAGAGGCAAAACGATTAATAGAGGATGCCAAAATTTTAGAAGAAAGCGGTTGTTTTGCATTGGTTTTGGAGAAAATTCCTGCAAAATTAGCATCAGAAGTGGCAAAAAGTATCTCAATACCTGTTATTGGAATTGGAGCAGGTGGGGGAGTTGATGGACAAGTTTTAGTAACGCATGATATGTTAGGTATGACTCATGAGTTTAGTCCACGTTTTTTAAGAAGGTATTTAAACTTATATGAAAGTATGAGTGGAGCTTTTCAGCAATATATTAAAGATGTGAAAAGTAAAGATTTTCCGAATGAGAGTGAACAGTATTAGTTCACCACAGAGGCACAAAGAGTACAGAGAATTTTTTGAAATATTTTATTAAAAGAAAACCCTAATCAATTATGACTAGGGTTTTTTATTAAATATCTCTGTTACTCAGTGTCTTCGTGGTGAGCTTTCTACCCGATTGCCTCGTTTATATCAGGTAATTTTCCAAAACTAATAATGGCTTTTACATGTGATTTAAGTGCAGACATAAAAGTTGGGTTTTCTAAATATGGCACACCAAATTCCTCACAAGTTTCTTTTACAATTTCTGAAACAGCAGGATAATGAACATGACAAATAGTTGGAAATAAATGATGTTCCACTTGAAAGTTTAAACCTCCAACATACCAAGAAATCCATTTATTTTTGCGAGAAAAATTAACGGTTGTATTTAATTGATGAATTGCCCAATTATTTTCAATAGTATAATTTTCGTTTGGAACAGGATGCGTAGTTCCTTCCACTGTATGTGCCAATTGAAAAACAACAGTTAATACAACCCCCGAAATAAATTGCATTAATAAATAACCCCATAATATTTGAATAAAAGGAATATGAAATACAAAAACAGGCAATGCAAATAATATAGCCCAATAAACCACTTTGCTTAAAAATATTTTAAGCCAAATAATTCTGTTTTCTTCTTTTGAACTTGTATTTACTCCTTGTTTGGTGTATTTGTGAAATTGAATAAAGTCTTTTAAAAGAGCCCAGTATAAGGTTAAGATACCATAAAAGAAAAAAGCATAAATAAATTGTAATTTATGATACCATTTTACTTGAGTGTGAGGATTGAATTTTAAAATTAACTTATCAGCAATATCATCATCATAATCAATAATATTTGTATAAGTATGATGCATCACATTGTGCTGTAATTTCCAGTTAAAAACAGAACCGCCTAATAAATTTAAAGAATGACCAAGCCAGTAATTAGCTTTATGGCTAGTAGAATAAGCGCCATGATTTGCATCGTGCATCACACTCATGCCTACGCCTGATAATGCAAATCCCATAATTGCCCATAATATCAAAGCAATTTTAAAAGAGGGATTAAATGCAAGAATGTAAATAAAAGGAAGAAGGTAAGCACTAATTAAAATAATAGTTTTTACAACCATTGTGGTATTGTAATGCTTCGAGATATTATTTTCTTTAAAGTAACCATCGACACGTTTACGAAGAGTTGAGAAAAAAAGAGCTTTATCTTTGTCTTTGTCAATAAAGCGAATAGGAGAAAATGCCATAGTTTTTTAAATTATTTAAAAGTACAAAAGTACTTATTTTCTAAAAATACTCAAAAAACCCGAGTTTTGATTAATTTTGTTTTCTAATATTGTTAATTATCACGAACTCAAAAACATATTCACCCATTGGAGTTTTCGATTCAGGTTATGGAGGACTAACTATTTTAAAAGAGTTAGTAGATACATTACCTCAATATGATTATTTATATTTAGGAGATAATGCGCGTGCGCCTTATGGTTCTCGTTCATTTGACACAGTATATGAATATACCTTACAAAGCGTGAAAGCTTTGTTTGACCAAGGTTGTGAACTAGTAATATTAGCTTGTAATACAGCTTCGGCAAAAGCCTTAAGAACCATTCAGCAAAAAGATTTACCAATTATAGCTCCAAATAAAAGAGTATTGGGGGTGATTAGACCAACCACAGAAATAGTAGGTAATTATACCAAAACAAATGAAGTAGGGATTTTTGCAACAAGTGGAACTGTGACTTCGCAATCGTATGTGATGGAGATTGAAAAGTTTTTTCCAGATATTAAAGTGTTTCAAGAGGCTTGTCCTATGTGGGTTCCATTAATAGAGAATAATGAGTTAAATGGAGTAGGAGCTAATTATTTTGTAGAAAAACATGTGCAACATTTATTTTCTCAATCAAAAAACATTGATACGGTTATTTTGGGTTGCACGCATTACCCTTTATTAAAACCACTCATCGAAAAACATTTACCTAAAGGTGTTCAAATACTTACTCAGGGACATATTGTTGCTGAAGGATTAAAAGATTATTTAGTTCGCCATCCCGAAATGGAAGTTCGTATTACAAAAAATAATCAAAGAGAATTTTTAACAACAGATTCTACAGAAATATTTGATAAACATGCGTCTTTGTTTTTTGGACAAGAAGTAAAGTCAAAACATTTGGGTTTGTAAAAATAAATTTCCTTAGAGTCTTTAGTACTTGTAAGTTCGAGCCTAGCCGAGAACCAGTAGAGTTTTTAGAACGCTTCTCACTTCACTCGAAGTGACAAAAACTCCTTCCTCTTAACATCCCGACTTGACACATTTTAATAATTTCTCTTTCTCAAAAAAATAATTACATTTGCCACAGATCTTTAGGGGTGCTTTAAATAAATTACCATTTAAAGCTGAGATTATACCCATTACATATAAACGCCAAACGTTTGTGTGTATGCACCTGATCAGGGTAATGCCTGCGTAGGGAAACAGTTAACAACGATGTCGCATCCCCTTGCGATGTTATTATTAACAATTTAAAAAAAGTGTAAAATGAATTTTAAAACAATCAAAAAAGCAATGGCTTTAGCCTTGTTTACGTCTTGCTCGTATATCTTGCAAGCACAAGTTACCTTGAGCGGTTCGGTAACTTCAGCCGAAAAAACACCAATTCCTTTTTCAGTCATAGGAATTAAAAACACGTTTTTGTCAACTCAATCTAATTCAAATGGACAGTTTGAATTTAAAAATTTAAAACCAGGTGCTTATGTTCTAGTAACCAAATGTGTTGGTTATAAAGCTAAAATCGATTCTATTGATTTAAAAGAAAACATGTCTATTGATATCACATTAAATCAAGATGATAAATCATTAGACGAAGTTGTTGTTAATTCTACAAGAGTAGATAATACCTCAGCTTTTGCCCATAGTGATTTAAGTAGTGAGGATATTAAAAAACAAAATGTAGGACAAGACTTGCCTTATGCTTTAAACTCAATGGCATCTGTTGTTATTAATTCGGATGCCGGAAATGGAGTGGGTTACACAGGTTTGCGAATTAGAGGAACAGACGGAACGCGTATTAATGTGACAATTAATGGTGTGCCAATCAATGATGCAGAGAGTCAGGGAACTTTTTTTGTGAATATGGCAGATATTTTATCGTCCACTAATAATATTCAAGTGCAACGTGGTGTTGGAACTTCTGCTAATGGAGCTGGTGCTTTTGGTGCCAGCATTAATATGCAAACCAATGAATTAAACGAAAAAGCCTACGCGCAAATAAATAATAGTATTGGTTCTTTTAATACGATGAAAAACACAATTGCTGCTGGAACAGGTTTAATAAACAACCATTTTACGTTTGATGCAAGAGCATCACAAATTAATAGCGATGGTTACATTGATAGAGCAAAATCAAAATTAAATTCTTTTTATCTGTCTGGAGGATATTATGGAAAGAAAACAGTTTTAAAAGCAATCGTATTTAGTGGTTGGGAAAAAACATATCAGGCTTGGTATTATGTTCCAACAGATAGTTTGAATAATGGCAACAGAACATTTAATCCAAGTGGGATGTACACCGATTCTAATGGAAATATTAAATATTATGATAACGAAACAGATAATTATCGTCAAGATAATTATCAATTACATTTTATCCATTCATTTAATAATAAATTAAATGTGAATTTAACTGGACATTATACTAAAGGAAAAGGATACTATGAGCAATATAAACAAGGCGAAGCATTGAGCGATTATAATATGCCTGATGTTGTAGTAGACAGTAATACAATTATATCATCTACCGATTTAATTAGAAGACGTTGGTTAGATAATGATTTTACAGGAGTTATTGGAAACATTAATTATAAACCAAATACTTTGTTGAATTTTGTATTGGGTGGAGGTTATAACAGTTATTTTGGAAAACATTTTGGTGAAGTGATTTGGGCTCAATACAGTAATCCAAATGATTTTAAGCCTGTGTATTATAATAACCAAGCTAATAAATCAGATGCAAATGTTTATTTAAAAACAACGATTAAACCAACTGAAAAATTAACTGCATTTGTTGATTTACAATATAGAGTCGTTAATTATAATTTTTTAGGATTTGATACTTCTTTAGTTGAAAAGAAACAAGTTTATACATCTTATGGGTTTTTCAATCCAAAAGTTGGAGTGAATTATTTAGTTACTAAAAACACAAACGTGTATGCTAGTTATGCTATCGCCAATAAAGAACCAAACAGAGACGATTTCATTAATTCAAGTAAAAAAAGTCGCCCAAAATCTGAGCAATTAAATGATTTAGAAATTGGAGCCACTCATAGATTTAAAAACGTAAGTATTGGTTTAAATTTTTATGACATGCAGTATAAAAATCAGTTAGTACTTAACGGACAAATTAATGATGTGGGCGCATACAACAGAGTAAATGTTGAAAATAGCTATAGAAGAGGTGTTGAGGTTGAATTAAACGCAAATATCACTAAATATTTTACATTTAATGGTAATGTTACTTTATCTGAAAATAAAGTGAAAAACTATTCTGAGTTTATTGATAATTATGATATTTATCCAGGACAGGATACCGTGAAGCATTCTAATACAGATATTTCGTTTTCTCCTAATGTCATTGCAGCAGCTAATTTTATTTTTAAGCCGATTAAAAATTTAGAGATAGGATTTTTAAATAAATATGTTGGAAAACAATATTTAGATAATACATCTAATGATCAAAGAGCGATTCATGATTATTTAGTATGTGATTTTAGAGTAAATTATGCAATTCAAACTAAACTAATTAAAGAAATAAATTTAATAGCTGTGATTTATAATTTATCTAATACTGTTTATGAGACTAATGGATATAATTATACTTATTCAATGACGGACAGTAATGGTGATAAAAATATGTATTCATCCAATTACTTAGCACCTGCAGCTCCAACAAATTTTATGTTAGGATTGAATTTGAAATTTTAAAGATGTTTGTTTGAAACCGCTGGAGGAAACAAAAGTGGTTTCAAATAATTATTTTGTAGGCAGCTTAATGTTTTCTGAAACTTGGTTAAAGAAACAATTAGCTGCCTTTTTTATTTGTTCCGAATCTGATTTTGGAATACTGAATTCAGCTGTTTCGTTAAATACAATACTTGATAATCCTAACTCTTTTATGTTTTCTAAATAATTTGTTCCGTTTAAAGAAACTAAAAAATAGGCAGATGATTTATCAATAGTTTGTAATTCAATCGTTTTGATGTAAATCTGTTTTTTGTTTGATAAAAGTAATAGAGAACTTTTTTTACCGAATCCTAAATCATTACGGACAATAATTTTTAAATAATTTTTTTTGTCTTGTTTAATAAATTGAACAAGGTAGTTGTTTTTAATTTTCACTTCCATTAAATCCACTAACTCTTTTTTACTTGGACTTTGAATAGAACAAGAATCTGCTTTAAAATTATAGTCACAAGTAGATTGACTAAAACTTACGATTGAAAAAGTAAGCGAACAAATTAAAAAAAGTTGCTTCATGATTCTTTGATTTACTTGTTAAACAAAAAAGGATAAAGCAAAATACTTTATCCTTTTATAATTTATTTGATTTGATGTTATTTTTGTTTAAATCCTATTAAAATAACTGCACAACCAGAACCTGCATTTTTGTTAGCGTCTAATTGAGCTTCGATAGTACACTCTAACGTGTTTTTTACTTTAAAATCCCAATAAGGAGCATTTGCATAATTCTTATTAGTGAATAATAAATGACGATCTTGATCGTAAATATTAAAAATTAAGTTACCATCAGTTTTCCCACTACAAGCAGCTAAACGGTATGTTGTTTCGCCAAAAAAGGTTGTGTGAAATTCAGCCATTTCTTCTGAATTTAATAATAATGAACGGTATGATTGTCCATCAGAAATAAATTGAGCAATAATATGCTTTGAGCATAAGCTAGCGATTGAATCACATTGAGCTTTCGCTGCGTTTGATAAACCTACAATAGATAAAATTAATAGGCCTTTATATAAACTTTTCTTCATAATTTATTGTAGTTAATTAAGATTTTGCATTAATGATTTTGTCGCGAATAGCTAATACTTTAGCAGCTATTTGTTCTATTTGCTCTTTGCTAATTGAAATTTCAGTAGTACTGTTGATGTAAGTTGTTTTCTTAGCTTCATCAGTTGTAGGTTCCACAAAATTATATTTTGTAGTTACTCCTTCATAAATTTTAGATAAGTCTTCTAACTGTGTAACTAATTCAGCAGCATCAGGTAAATTGTGAGATTTAATTAATCTAACAATACTTCCTAAAGCTTGTTTTTGTTCCGCAATACGGTATTTAATTTCATCAGTTGGTTTTTTATTATAAGCCATCACTGAGAAGTGCATACTTTCAATCCATCCACCAGTTAAAATTAAACTACTGATTTCTGTACGTTTATTAGTTTTTAAATAAGCGTCACTTGCTCTGTAAGCAATACCAACTAACATTAACATACTGTCTTTGTTAGCAATATTGTCGTTAATACGCTTCATTGTAGATTGATCAAATGCAGCAGAAACTCCTAATTTATCTGCTAAATTTTTTACAGCACTTAAATAACCTATAGCATCTTGAGTTTGGTTATACATACTTACATAACCTAAATCAGCACCATAAATTCCTAAATTTAAAGATTTGGTATAGTCAGATGCGTATTGCCCATTTTTATTACCAGCATTTAAAATTGCTTTATCATAAGCAACGCCAGATTTTTGAATTAATAAGGCTGTTTGCATTGGAGAAGGAACGCTAAATAACTCTCCTCCTACATTAAGGGCTACGGCTTTAACAGTATCTGTGTCTGCTAAATCATCACCAGTTTCTCCTTCAGTTGACTTAGAGTCGCCGCAAGAGTATAACAATACTGATGCTAATCCGAAAGCAATAATTTTTGTATTCAACTTAAATTTTTTGATATTCATCGTCTTTATTTAATTGTTTGTTGCTAAAAAACCTATGCAAGTAAATAAATTTTAGCGACATAGCCAAATAATAATTTACTTCAGTTATTGACAAATTTTAGATAATTCCTAAAGCTTCTTCTATATATTTAAAAGTAGATAAAATTTCGGGTTTTCCATCAATTTGTGCCACATCATGCTCAAAATGGGCAGAAGGAAGTCCATCGGCTGTTAAAATTGTCCAGCCATCTTTTAATTGTTTAATGTTTTTGGAACCCATATTAATCATTGGTTCAATGGCAATTACCATCCCGTCTTTAATTTTGGGTCCGTCGCCGCGTTTACCATAATTTGGAACTTCAGGATCTTCGTGTAATTTTTTACCTAATCCATGACCAACTAATTCTCTTACAACTCCATAGCCATTTTTTTCAGCGTGATCTTGTATGGCAAATCCAATATCTCCAATTCGATTACCAGCTTTAAATTGTTCGATACCAAGATATAGGCATTCTTTTGTCACGTCTAATAATTTTTGAACTTCTGGTTTTATTTGTCCAACACCAAACGTGTAGGCGTGATCACCAAAATAGCCATTTTTTACAACTCCACAGTCTACAGAAATAATATCTCCTTCTTCTAATGGCTTGTTATTTGGGATTCCATGAACAACCGACGCATTTAACGACATGCATAAAGTGTTAGGAAATCCATACATACCTTTAAAAGCGGGAACTCCGCCATTATCTCTAATGTATTCTTCAGCAATTTTGTCTAAGTAAAGACTTGTAACTCCTGGTTTAATTTCTTTTGCAATGATGCCTAATGTTCGAGATACACTTAGTGCCGACTCTCTCATTAATTCAATCTCTTCTCTATTTTTAAGTATAATCATTTTCCGAACAATTTTTGTAAGAAAGATTTTTCTTCTTTTTTATAATTATGGTGAGCCTCTGGATTTTTATAAGTGTGGTTAAACTCTCCACCTTCAGGATGAAGTATTTGCCAAACCGCACTCCAACCTAAAAAACCACCTACATTTCTATCATCAATAAATACATCCACATTTAATTTTCTGGGAGTACTTTCAGTAATTACCTCTTCAGGATAGTTTTTATTGACAGCATAAAACTCAACCCCATTTTGTTTGCAATATTCAACAGCCTCGTCTAATAAAGTGCCAGTGCGATAGGTGTGTAAAATTAATTTGTGTCCTTTTTTTTGCAATTCCTTAATAGTTGCAAAAGCAAATAGCATCTCTTTTCCAATACGAGGATATTGATGTTCTACAATAGTTCCATCAAAATCAATGGCTATTGTTTTACTGTTATTATTAATGAATTGTTGTTCCATGATATTATAAATTCTCAGCTTTTAAAACTTTTAAATCACTATCTAATTCATAGTGACGGGGAATAGCTGTGCCTATTTCAAATTCTAAAATTTGTTGAGGCGTCATGTTTTCTAAATACATAATTAAAGCTCTTAAGCTATTTCCGTGTGCTGCAATAACAATGTTTTTTCCTTCTTTTAATTTTGGTTCTATCTCTGCTTTAAAATAAGGGATAACACGTGCGGCTGTATCTTTCAAACTTTCTCCGTTTGGAGGAGCGATGTCATAACTTCTTCTCCAAATTTTCACTTGATCTTCTCCAAATTTTTGAGCAGTTTCTGTTTTATCTAAACCTTGTAAATCGCCATACATACGCTCGTTTAAAGCTTTGTCATAAGTTGTTGGAACGTTAGGTTGGTTAGAAACTTCTAATGCTAATTTCAAAGTGTTTTGAGCACGTTTTAAATCAGAAGCATAAGCTAAATCAAATTTGAAAGGCTTTAATTTTTCACCAGCACTTTTTGCTTCTTGTACTCCTTTTTCTGTTAATTCAACATCTACCCAACCAGTAAATTTGTTTTCTAAATTCCAAACGCTTTGTCCGTGACGAAAGATAATTAAAGTTGCCATTTTATAATTCTAATATAGTTTAATAATTAAATTTTTAATATGCTCTTGCAAATAATACACGCTGTGTACTTGGTTTACCACTGTATATACAAACACCAGCTTCTTGTACATTATTTAAAGGTATACAACGAATAGTAGCTTTTGTTTCTTCTTTTATTTTTTCCTCTGTTTCAGGTGTTCCATCCCAGTGAGCATAAACAAAACCTGTTTTTTCGTCTAATACTTTTTTGAATTCTTCGTATGAATTCACAGTTGTTGTTAATTCTTTATTACGAGCAGTTGCTTTGTTGAATAAGTTAGATTGAATTTCATTTAATAAATTTTCAATTAATGAATCAATACCTTCGATACTCACTGTTTCTTTAGTTAACGTATCTCTACGAGCAATTTCAACAGTTCCATTCGCTAAATCTCTTTCTCCAATTGCAATACGAACAGGTACACCTTTTAATTCGTATTCAGCAAATTTCCAACCTGGACGTTGAGAATCTCTATCATCGTATTTTACAGAAATACCTTTTGCTTGTAATTTCTTTTTAATCTCATTAGCAGTTTCTGAAACTTTAGCTAAACCCTCATCTCCTTTATAGATAGGAACAATAACTACTTGTATTGGCGCTAATTTTGGAGGTAATACTAATCCGTTATCATCACTATGGCTCATGATTAAGGCTCCAATTAAACGTGTTGAAACGCCCCAAGATGTTGCCCAAACATATTCTTGTTTATTGTCTTTGGTTACATATTTTACGTCAAATGCTTTTGCAAAATTTTGACCTAAAAAATGAGAAGTCCCAGCTTGTAAAGCCTTGCCATCTTGCATTAAGGCTTCAATGCAATATGTGTCATCAGCTCCTGCAAAACGCTCGTTAGCAGATTTTACTCCTTTTACAACTGGAACAGCCATCCAGTTTTCCACAAAGTCAGCATACACTTCTAGCATTTGTTTTGTTTCTGAAATCGCCTCTTCTTTGGTGGCGTGTGCTGTGTGTCCTTCTTGCCAAAGGAATTCAGCGGTACGTAAAAATAAACGAGTGCGCATTTCCCAACGCACCACGTTAGCCCATTGATTTACTAAAATAGGTAAATCACGGTAAGACTGAATCCAACCCTTGTATGTGTTCCAAATAATAGCTTCACTTGTTGGACGAACAATTAATTCTTCCTCTAGTTTAGCCTCTGGGTCAACAATGAGTTTGGTTTTATCGTTAGGATTTGTTTTTAAACGATAGTGAGTAACCACAGCACATTCTTTAGCAAAACCCTCTGCATTTTTCTCTTCTGCTTCAAATAAACTCTTAGGAATAAACAATGGGAAATATGCATTTTGATGCCCTGTATCTTTAAACATTTTATCTAATGCTTTTTGCATATTTTCCCAAATACCATAACCATATGGTTTAATAACCATACAGCCTCTAACGGCCGAATGGTCTGCTAAATCAGCCTTTACAACTAAATCGTTATACCACTTACTATAATCTTCTGCGCGCGATGTCAATTCCTTACTCATGTTTATTAACAAATGTTAAATAATAAAATTAATATTTAGGTTGGCACTTTATTTGGTAACTTTACAGTGCATTCCCCGTGCAAATTTAAACTTTTATTGGACGTTTACGTCTGATATTTTAAAAACTAATAAAATGAAAAAATTAGTTGTCATATCAACTGTTGCTATTATGCTTTTATCGTCTTGTGTTTCGCAAAAAACGGGGACTTCAAGCTATAATGATGATGTTTATGCTAACCCAAAAGAAGATAGGGTGGAAGAGGCAAGAATTGCTGCTGAGAAAAAACAAGCCAAAGAGGCTGCTGATAAGCGTTATAATGACTCTATTGCTGCCGTACAAAAAGCACAAAAAGAAAAGGATGATGCAAATCCATATTACAAAGACAGAGAATTTAAATATGATGATTATTATGATTATGAATATGCTACTCGTGTAAGACGTTTTAATAATAGAATTGATGGTTTAAGCTATTATGATAATTATTATACCAATTCATATTGGTATAACCCAAATCCATATAATTATGGAGTAAGTGTATACAGTGGTTATAGTTGGTGGGGTCCTAGTTATAACACCTATAGTTATAATCCTTCCATTAATTTTTATAGTAATTGGGGCTGGGGTTGTAATCCTGGTTATGGATACTACGGTGGATACAATCCTTATATGGCTGGATACATGGCTGGTTATAATAATGGGTTTTATAATGGCTATTTTGGAAATTATTATGGATACGGTAGCCCGTATTATGGTTACGGATATGGTAATTATGGTTATGGATATCCATATTATGGATATGGCTACAATAATCCGTACAATGGATGGGGATATTATAATAGTTATGATCATAATAGTAGTTATTCTTACGGACCTCGTTCTTCGTATGGTGGAGGTAATAGTAGAAGAACGTCTAATCCAGGAACTAATGGAAAAAGAGAATTGTCTTCTTCCGAAAAATTTATTAGCCAAATGGCAGAACAGCAGGTACGAGATACTAAATTTTCACCAGTGTCTACTCCTAGAGTAAAAGACTATGATAATCCTATTAGAGTTGATAATAATGGTACTCCAATAAAATCAGGAAGCCAACCAACAAAAAATGATGGAATGACTAATCCTACTAGAGGAAATAGTAATCCTAAAAATGGTAATGAGGTAGAGCCAGTTCGTCAAAATCCAATTAAAGATTATGATACAGCTCCAGTTAAAGAGCAAACAACACCTACTAAAACTAACGAGTACACGCCTCCAGTAAAACAAAATCCAATAAGAAATTCGGAACCTGTTAAACAAAACCCTATTAAAACTTCTGAGCCTATTAAGCCTCGTGTTGAGACTCCTAAATTTGAAGCTCCAACAAGGCAAAATAATAGTAATCCAACTCCAAGCTTTCCTAGTAATAATGGTGGAGGGTCTACACCAAGTAATAATAGTGGAGGACGTCGTCCTAGATAAATAATTATTCCCCGTTTTAATATTTAAACAAATAGTTATGAAATTACTTTTTAGTGTAACAACATTAAGCTTGTTATCATTATCTCTTGTATCTCAAAATGACATAGATGCCATGAGATATTCTCAAACTTATTTTGGAGGAACGTCTCGAAGCAAAGCAATGGCTGGCTCTTTTGGCGCATTAGGTGCAGATGGTTCTTGTATGGCTAATAATCCAGCCGGGATTGGTTTATATAAAAAAGGAGATATTAATTTATCTTTTGGATTAAGAGTTTTTTCGGTTGAGGCAACACATAATGGAACTGCTAGTAAAAGATACAAAGTTAATGTTCCTTTTGATGGATTAACCTTAGTAGGTGCATGGAACAGTAAAACTCAGCCAGATAATCATCATGCTTTAGGGCTTTCTTGTAATCAGATTTCTAATTTTAATAGTAATGTGTCAATTGAAGGGCGATCTAATAATAAGAGTATTGCTGATGCTTTTTTATCTTCTGCAAATGGCAAGTCTCTTAAAAATTTAGATAATAATTTTTCAGGAATGGCTTATGATAATTATTTAATTGATCTTTATGATACGCTTACCAATCAGTATTGTAGTTTAATTAATACTAAATATGATTTAAAACAATCAAAAACTATTGAAACATCAGGAAGAATTAACGAATGGTGTTTCAACTATGCATATGGATATAAAGATAAATTATATATCGGTGCTACTTTAGGAATACCAAGTGTTTCATACAATTATAATTCTGTTTATAAAGAAGTAGATGATAAGGATTCTATGAATGTAAGTACTAATACATCTCCTACATATGCTTATTTATCTGAAGGAGTAGGTGGATTTGAGAGCATGTCTTATCAAGAAACTTATAAAACAACAGGAACTGGGTATAATTTAAAGTTAGGTGTAATTTACAGAGCTGCTGATTTCATTAGATTAGGAGCTAGTTTTCATACGCCTACTATTTATAATTTAACAGATGCGTATGTGTATAAAATGACAGCGGATTATGATGAGGGCGGTTCATTTAGTACTCAAAATCCGCCAGACAATGGAGGGAGGTTTAATTATCAAATAATTACTCCTATGAAAATAACGGGAAGTATAGCTTTGTTGTACAAAAAATTAGGAGCTTTAAATATTGATTACGATGTCATCAATTATCAGCAAGCTTCCTTGCAAAGTAATCCTCAGGAATTTACAGATGTAAATAATACAATTAGAACAAAATATAATCAAACGTCTAATTTAAGAGTAGGAGCTGAAGCTAATTTAAAACCTTTATTTGTTAGATTAGGATATGCCATGTATGGTAGTCCATTTGGAGAAACATTTTCTGGAGACTTTGTGAGATCTTTTTATACTGGAGGAATTGGCTTTAGAAGAGAAAAAATGTATTTAGATATTTCCTTTACAAAAAGTATGAGTAACGAAAATTATTATATGTACAATCCAAATTTCGTTGATAAATCAACGCTTAAAAATTCTGGCACGACAATTGCTGTTACTTTTGGCAGTAAGTTTTAGTGTAGTTTTGTTCTAGATTAATTGGTTAGAAAGTCTCGGGGTAGTGGCCGGGACTTTCGCTTTTTATATAGGTAATAGAACGCAGATTGAGCAGATTTTTACTGATTTTTTATAATCGCGCAGATAAAGCCAGATATTTTATTAAATTCCTTGAATCTGTATTCTAATTTTTAAATTACCCTTAAAACTCTTTTTTAGCAGCAATTAAAGTGTTTTTTAACAAAGAGGCGATAGTCATTGGTCCTACACCTCCTGGAACAGGAGTAATGTAACCGGCTTTTTTAGAAACCTCTTCAAATTGAACATCTCCAACCAATTTAAAGCCACTTTTTTTAGTATCGTCATCCACGCGATTAATACCTACATCAATTACAACAGCACCTTCTTTAACCATATCAGCTGTTACAAAATTTGGTCGACCAATGGCAGCAATGATGATGTCGGCTTGCAAGGTATGTTCTTTCAAATCTTTTGTTTTACTGTGGCAAAGAGTTACTGTACAATTAGCTAAATTGGTATTTTTAGCCATTAAAATACTCATGGGCGAACCTACAATATTACTGCGACCAATAACTACACAATGTTTTCCTTCTGTGGGAATATTATAACGTTCAAGAAGAGTTACAATACCAAAAGGTGTGGCACTTACATAAGTTGGTAAATTTAATACTAAACGGCCAACATTAATGGGATGAAAACCATCTACATCTTTACTTGGCTTGATGCCTTCAATAATTTTTTGTTCGGAAATGTGACGAGGTAATGGTAGTTGAACGATATATCCGTCGATATCATCATTATTATTTAATTCTTCAATTTTTGATAACAATTGATGTTCGGAAACATTTGCTTCAAACTGAACCAAAGTTGATTTGAATCCAACATTTTCGCAAGCTTTAACCTTGCTACTTACATAAGTTTGAGACGCGGGATCATCACCCACCAAAATAGCGGCTAAATGAGGTTGCTTTTTTCCTTTTGAAATTAAATCTTTTACTTCTTGAGCAATTTCAGACTGAAGTTCAAGAGATATTTTTTTTCCGTCGATTAGTATCATTAGTTTAGAAAGTTTATTGGTTTGGAAAGTTTAGAAAGTTCGTTAGTAAGTTTGATAACTCAATAACTTTCTCAACTTTTTAACTTTCCTAACTTATTGATTACATTTTTGGCATTCCACCTGGCATATTTTTCATCAATTTTGCCATTTGGTTTTTGTCTCCCATCATTCGCATCATTTTACGAGTATCTTCAAATTGTTTCAATAATTTATTTACTTCTTGAATAGATTGACCACTTCCTTTTGAAATGCGCTGACGACGAGAACCATTTATTAACTCAGGATTAGAACGCTCTTTAGGAGTCATAGAGCCAATAATGGCTTCAATTCCTTTAAAAGCATCATCGTTAATTTCAGCATCTTTCATTGCTTTTCCAACACCTGGAATCATCCCAACTAAATCTTTAATGTTACCCATTTTTTTGATTTGTTGTAATTGGCCTAAGAAGTCATTAAAATCAAATTGATTTTTTGCTATTTTTTTAGATAATTTTCTTGCTTCTTCTTCATTAAATTGTTCTTGAGCACGTTCCACTAATGATACAACGTCACCCATTCCCAAAATACGATCAGCCATACGCTCAGGATAAAAAATATCCAAAGCTTCCATTTTTTCGCCAGTACCAATAAATTTAATTGGTTTATTAACAACTGATTTAATAGATAAAGCGGCACCACCACGAGTATCACCATCTAATTTGGTTAAAACAACCCCATCAAAATCTAAACGGTCGTTGAATGCTTTTGCTGTGTTTACAGCATCTTGCCCCGTCATAGAGTCAACAACGAATAAAATTTCGTTAGGTTTAATGGCTGCTTTTAAATCAGCAATTTCATTCATCATTTGCTCGTCAACTGCTAAACGACCAGCTGTATCTATCAATACGATACTATTTCCATTTTCTTTAGCTTGTTTAATAGCAGCTTCAGCAATTTTAATAGGATTTTTTTCTTCTTTATTTGAAAAAACATCCACTCCAATTTGCTCACCTAAAACATGTAATTGGTCAATAGCCGCAGGACGATACACGTCGCAAGCTACTAGTAATGGTTTTTTGCCTTTTTTTGTTTTTAAGAAATTTGCTAGTTTACCAGTAAAGGTTGTTTTACCCGAACCTTGTAAACCACTCATTAAAATAATGGTTGGATTTCCTCCAAGGAAAATCTCTTCCATTTGTCCACCCATTAATTGAGTTAACTCATCATGGGTAATTTTTACTAATAATTGACTTGGTGAAACCGCTGTTAAAACGTTTTGACCTAATGCTTTTTCTTTAACGGTATCCGTAAATGTTTTAGCAACTTTATAGTTAACATCGGCATCTAATAAGGCTTTACGAACTTCTTTTAGCGTTTCAGCAACGTTAATTTCAGTTATTTTACCTTGACCTTTAAGGGTTTTAAGGGCTCTTTCGAGTTTATCGGATAAATTATCAAACATCTTTACGTAAATTTTAGGAAAGCAAATTTATTAAAATTAAACGAATTTTATTTGATAAATTTTTAAATAACCATTAATGCTGATTATATAGTACTAGGGAGTATCAGATATTTAATATAATTACTTTATCCTTGAATTTATTTGATTAAGATATATCTGAAATGTTGGGTTTTTTGGCTCTAATTCACATGCATATTTTATATCCTTCAAAGCATCATATAGTTTGTTTTTTGAAATGAAAATTTTCGCTCTTCTTACGTATAGTAATGCATTTTTAGAATCTAGGCTAATTTGAAGGTTTATTTTTTGTAATAAAGAGTTATATAATTGTTCTATTAGTTCAGGTTCCAGACCTTGTGGAATTGTTTGAGGAGATTTTTGTTTTAAATAATCTAAATCTTTAACTGCATTTTCAAAATCCCCTTGTTTCTTATAGGCTAAACAACGGTTAAGATACATGTCAGGATTATTTTTTGAAAATTCAATAGCTTTTGAAAAATCATCTATTGCTTCTTTCATTTTTCCAATTTCAGTAAAGGCATAACCTCTAGAGCTATATAATTGAGGACGAGTAGGTTGCATTTTAATAGCGGAATTGTAATACGGAATAGCGCTAGTGTATTTTTGTTGTTCCAACAATTTATCACCTTTAATTGCATAAAAGAAATAATATTCAGGAGCCTCTTCTAATCCTTTGTCTATAAAAGAATATTCGTTTTTATAGACGTTTAATCGCGAGAAAGTCTTTATACTAAATCCTATAATGATTAAAAAGAAACCATAAATGTATGCTGGAGAATTTTGATTAAATTTTAACTGAGAGATCAATAATAATAATCCTATTAAAGGCAGATACATCCTATGTTCATAATGTTCTCCAAGACTTCCAGAAGCTCCATGCCAAATAGGTATTGAGATCATACTAAAAAATAAAATAACTCCTAAAACAGCTAAAGCTTTATTTTTTAAACCTATTTTGAAAATAGCAATACATATAATTGCTAACGCAAATATTCCATATACAATAGAAGAATTTTTTAGAGTTGGAAATATAGATAGTTGAGCAGGAATTATACTTTTTCCAATGTATAATAAATTAGCCATCAAGAAGTTTTTTAGTGATATAGAAATATCAGTACCAAACGAAAGAGAAGATTTCACCGCTAAACTTCTTAATAAATACCATCCTAGAATAATAATAAACCAAGATACAATACATAGAGCGAGTTTTCTTTTTTGTTGATTAAAATAAAAAATAAGTCCTACGAAAAATAAGGGCAGAATAATACCATTTTCTTTAGTGAGAATTGTGAAAATGAATAACAATAAATGAATAATAAAATATTGAGTTTTTTGTTCTTGTAAAAATTTAATTAAAAACAATATTGAGCTAAGAGCAAAAATAGCTAGTAAAACATCATTTCGTCCAGGAACCCAAGCAACAGCATGAATTAAGACAGGGTGTACGGCGAAAATTAAACTAAGAAAAAAGGATGTTTTTATTTCAATTTTTAAGGCTAAAAACAATTTATATAAAAGAATAACTGATAAGAGATGATACGCAAGATTACTTAAATGATATATAAATGGACTTGTTTTGCCAATATGAAAGTCGAACATTAACGAAAGGCTAAATAAAGGTCGATAATATAATCCAACTAATGGTTTTGTGAAAAAGATTTCAATGTTTTTCCAATCAGATAGAACATCAGCATTCTTGATAATCATCCATTGATCATCCATTGGTGAAAAATCGAAAAACAAACTTTTAAAATATATGCAAAATGGAATCAAAACCAATGAAGCACATACCTTGGTTTTATTTTCTAAAAAAGCAGTAAATTGATTACTCATCTATTATTATTTAAACTCCAATTTTCTCATTCACTACTTTTAAAATCTCAGTTTCTAAAGCAATCGTTTTATTCTCAATATCTTTTCCTTTTGAAATCATATCGTTTACAAAAGCTTTATCATCATAACCACTAGCATTAATGCGAACGTTCATAAAAGCTCCCATAACAGCTGAACGAGCACATAAAGCGCCTACACCGGCATCAGAAACGGAATTTGGATTTCCAACTTCGGCCATCGCTTTAATGATTGTTAAACTATCGTAAGATAATTGCATTACTTTAAATGGAACTTCAATGGCAAATTTTGTAGCGTCTTGTATGGCTTGTTTACGTGCAGCTTTTTCTTCGTCAGTTCCTTTAGGTAAACTAAAAGCTGTCATAATTTTATTGAAAGCCGCTGTATCTAAATCAACTAATTTGGTTAATTCATCTTTTATTTTTTGACCTTTCTCTGCCCACACACTAAATTCTTCCCAACGCGCATCCCAACCTTTTTTATGTGAAGATAAATTGGCCACCATCGTTGCTAATGAAATTCCTAATGAACCAACATAGGCAGAAATAGACCCACCGCCCGGAGCTGGACTTTCACTAGCTGTCTCATCAGCAAAATCGGTTAAAGTCATACTTACTAATTTTCTATCAGCCTTATCTTTTAGTAAATATTCAATGATACGTTCTTCTGGTTTAAACGGGCTTAATTCGTCTAAGCCCATTGTTTTAATAGCAATTTTGATTAGTTCTTTTTCTGAAACACCAATAGAGCGTTGCTGTTTTTGTAAGAAATATTTCCCTGCATCTAACATCGACTTTAAAGGAACTAATCCTACTAATTCAGAACCAGTAACTCTTATACCACGCTCGGTTGCTTTTTTGCATACTTCATCAAATGCAATATGCAAAGGAGTGATATTAATATTGGTTAAGTTCATGGAGATTTGTGCAACACCATATTCCTCAATAAACCAACCAATTGCTTTTACTGATTTTAATGAACCAGGAATAGAAACTGGATTGCCATTAGCATCCGTCACTACTTTTCCATTAATAGGGTCACCTTCGCGCCTTACTCGTCCAGCTTCACGGACATCAAAAGCGATAGAGTTTGCTCGACGTGTTGAGGTTGTATTTAAGTTAACGTTATACGCCACTAAAAAATCACGAGCACCAATTACAGTAGCTCCACGCTTTGCATCAAACTCAGCGGGGCCAAAATCAGGTTTCCATTGAGGTAATTTAATTTTTTTGAAAAAGCCTTCGTATTCTCCAGCTCTAATAACCGAAAGGTTACTTCTTTCTTTATTAGATTGAGCAGCTTCATATAAATAAATGGGGATTTGTAATTCTTTTCCCACACGTTCTCCTAATTTTTGCGCCCATTTTGCGGTTTCTTCCATGCTAATATTTGCAATGGGAATTAACGGACAAACATCGGTTGCGCCCATACGAGGGTGCTCTCCTTTATGTTTGCTCATATCAATTAATTCACCAGCTTTTTTAATTGCTAAAAAAGCAGCATCAATAACCGCTTGAGGGGTTCCTACGAAAGTAACAACTGTTCTATTAGTGGCTTTGCCTGGATCAACGTTTAGTAATCTTACTCCTTCAACAGATTCTACTTGATCAGTTATTTGTTTAATGATTGATAAATCAAGTCCTTCAGAAAAATTAGGAACGCATTCTATTAATTGTTGCATAAAAAAAAGGTTTAAAATGGTGCTTAAAAGTATAAAAATTCCCCATTAATAGGTTAATCTATGAGGATTCGATATTATTTTTAATTAACAATCTCTTATAAATAACAATTTTCATCTTATCAATGCGTTTTACAGCATTACCTTAGATTTTTTAGTAAGAGACTATTAAGATTTGAATCCAAATGCACATATTTTTATTTACATTCATAAAATTACACAAAGGGTGAAATATATCTTTAATCTAATTTTAAAAGATTTCTTGGGTTTAGAATTTAGTATAGCTAATGGTATTTTTTTAGACAAAAAGGTAACTAAAATTCACATAAATAATTTCTAAAATCTAGATATGTTTTATGTTATAAGTGGAGGTTTATGCTATTTTTTATACTTAAAGATGGTATTTATCTTATTATTTAAAACACTAAATGATTTTATCTCCTCTAATTCATCTGGATTATAATCTTCTGGGTGTTCGCGATAGTTAGTTATGTAATAATCAGGTTTATTGAAATAATCTCTAAATACGAATCTCTTTTGGTCTTTTTCATGTAACATCATGATGTTTACTTCACATGGAGGATTAGGAGCACAAATATAAATAGTGTCTCTTTTATCAATTTTTAAAATGTATTCTAAAGATTTATTGTAGCTAACTCCCCAATAATCTAAATCGTAATTTTTTCTTATATATTCTTTTTCGTGAAGCGATACAAACGCATTAAAATACACGTGATGAAAAGGAAAATAAATTACCATAAAAATAATAGATACCGCTATGGAAATACCAGTAAAAACAGAAACTGCAGATTTAAATTTAGTTTTAGTGCAGTAATTAATAAAGTAAATTGCTAATAAAATGAAGGCAGGATAAATGTAAAATAGATGGCGCCAAGAATCGTACAAAACAGATTTTAAGTATATAACTACAAAAACAGGTATTAAAAAAGAAAATATATAGAGTAAGTTGTTTTTGTCTAATCCTTTAAAATCAAAGGTTTTAAGATTTTTAAAAAGATGATAAATAAATAGAAAAAGCCCTGAAAATCCTAAAAATAAATATACAATTGGGGTATTTATTAAGAACCAAGTTGGAACATAGTTCCATGATAATTTTTGAGCGCTAATTAATTCTCCATTAAATAATACTTTTCCAGGAAATGGATATTTGGATAAATTTTCAATGGCATACAAAAAATTTTCTAGCGGCTTTTCCCAAAGTAAAGGCCATGCAGCTATTGTGAAAAAAATTGTAGCTGAAGAGAAAAGTATTAGTAATAATAAGTGTTTTAACAGTGAACCTTTCTCTTTATAAAAAACAATTAAATCAAATACTAAGAAAAATATTACAAATGAAACAAATAATATACCCATGATTCTTATATTTATAAGAATACACGAGAAAAGAGCTAGTAAAATAAATTGGTAATATTTTTTGTTTTTAAATGCAATGACAAATTGATAGAAACATATAATTAATATTGCAAGAAATGGAACATCTTTTGAATTAAAAAAAGAATGACCGTAAATAGTTGGATTAATAACCAATAATAAAAAGCCTAGTATTGCTATTTTTTTGTTTTCGTATCTTAACAAGATTAATTTGTAAAAATAAAAAGCACTTATTAAGAATATAAAATGAGAAAAAATATGACGCATCACAATAACATCTCCTTCTTTTGTTAGTCCTAGAGTTTTCTCAATGATTGCTAAAAATAATTCAAAAATGGCCCCATGATCTCTTGCCTGTAATGTTCTATATGATAAATCACCATTAAAGATATAATTAAAACAAGTTATCCCTATTTCACGTTGGTCTCGCTCGTCCCAAGCATAGCCATATGAATTTACTGTAAATACGCCAATTATAGAAAATAAAAGTAGAAGTAAATATTCTGGATATTTTTTTAAATAATTCAATTGCTTTATATCTTATAACGTTTTATAATTTGTAGTTTACAAGCTATTTTTATTTACTTCTTTTTAATTGTTTGCTTCTAAAGTATATAGTTTTATTTCATTTTTTTTAGTGATAATATAATTTATTACCATTTTGTCAGTCAACTTATCCAAAACCAATGTTTAATAACCATATGCCTTTAATAGGTTACATTTAGTTGGTTATTTGTTTTATAATATTAATTGTTACACAAAAAATGCTTTTAAATAGTGCCTAAAAGTATAAAAATTCCCCATTAATAGGATAAACTGAGAGGATTCGATATTATTTTTAATTAACAATCTCTTATAAATAACAATTTTCATCTTATCGGTGCGTTTTACAGCATTACCTTATATTTGTTAGAAAGACTGTTAAGATTTGAATCCAAACGCACATATCTTTATTTACACTCATAAAATTACACCAAGGGTGAAATATACCTTTAACCTAATTTTAAAAGATTGTTTGGGTTTAGAATTCACCTTGACTAATAATATTGATGATTTTAAGTCTTATGAAGGCAATAAAATTTCGTATACCAATCAGGATGTAGAAAGTGACTTTCATGTCGTAGCTCATACTTTATTATTTGAATCAGGAATAAAAGAACAAACGATTCAAATGCAAAATCACGAGAATTTTTTGAAATATTTTTTCAAAACCTATCATAATGTGTTACCATTTGATGTATTTGCAGCATCATTTTATTTGGTAAGTAGATATGAAGAATATTTACCATTTATTCCAGATGCCTTTAATAGATTTGAAGCAGAAAATAGTTTAGCGTATCAATATGACTTTTTAAATATTCCATTAGTTAATTTATGGATAGTTGAATTTGAAAAGATATTGCTTAAAAAATTTCCTAATTTAATGACCACTCATCAACCGTATTCATTTATTTCTACTATTGATATAGATACGGCCTATAAATATCAAGAAAAAGGTGTGATGAGGTCAATTGGAGGGTATTTGAAATCAATTTTAAGAATTGACAAAGCAGATTTAAAGCAACGTACAGCTGTTTTATTAAATAAAGAAAAAGACCCATTTGATTCTTATGATTACCAATTAGAGATTCAAAAAAAATATAAATTAAAAGTAATTTACTTCTTTTTACTTGGTGATTACGGAATGAACGATAAAAATCATCCCTCTAATAATTATGGATTTCAACAGTTAATTAAACATTTATCTGATTACGCATCTCCAGGTATTCATCCATCTTTTGGTTCAAATGGAAATTTGAACCAAGTAAAAGTTGAAATTAATCGCTTGGCAAAAATCACGCATCGTGATATATTTAATTCACGTCAACATTTTTCAATGTTGAAATTTCCTGACACTTATGTTACGCTATTAGAGTTAGGTATAACAAATGATTTTTCGATGGGTTATGCTAATTTTAATGGATTTAGAGCAAGTTTTTGTATGCCCTTTTATTGGTATGATTTAGATGATGAATTAGAAACAGGTTTAAAAATTCATCCATTTTGTTTAAGCGAAACTTCTTTGAGATATAAGGATCATGCTACTCCACAAACTGTTTCAGAGTTTGCTAAACCAATTATAGACGAGGTTAAAAAATACAATGGCGAATTAATTACTATTTTCCATAACGATACCATGGGAACATCTGTTGAGTGGGTTGATTGGAAAAATGTATATGAGGAAATTGTTCAATTAGCAACAAGTAAATCATGATTTTAATTTACACTCATCATATTACACCTCGTGTTTCATATGCTATGGATGTAGTATTTAAAACTGTACTTAATATATCTTTTCAACTTACTGATAATAAAGAAGAGTTTAAAAATAATAAGTCTACAAAAATAGCTTACACTAAATTAAATGAAAATTTTGAGGTGTTTATTCAATCAGATAATTTATTATTTGAATCAGATATTAAAACAAAAATTATTGATGCAGAGAAAGAGTATGTAGATTTTCCTAAGTTTTTTAAGTCAAGTACTCACGATTTTTTAGGCTACGATATTTTTGCAATGGTGTTTTATTTTGCTACACGATACGAAGAATATTTAAGCTTGGAGTTAGATGAGCATCAACGTTTTAAGGCAGAGAATAGTATTTCTTTTAAATATAATAGTTTGCATATTCCTTTTTTAAATAATGCGATACAGCAATTTGGAGATAAGTTAAAAAATCAATTCTCTTCTCTGAAATTTCATCAACGAGCTTTTAATTTTGTTTCAACCATAGATATTGATAATGCATTTGCCTTCGCTAACAAAGGATTGAAACGTAATATTGGCGGATTAGTGAAAGATGTTTTTTCTTTAAAAATAAATCAAGTTGTTCATCGTATCGTTAGTAATTTAAATGAAGAAAAAGATCCATACAATACATTTGATGTAATAAACTCTTTAAGTAAAGAAACACAAACTGCATTGCAGTATTTTGTGCTAATTGGAGATTATAGTGCTTACGATAAAAACCCTCATTATAAAAACGAAGGGTTTAGGAAATTATTGAAAGGCTTATCAAATCAGTATGAAATGGGATTACACCCTTCTTATGAATCATTTAACCACCCAGAAAAAATTGAAATTGAAAAAAAACGTTTAGAGGAAATCATCGAAAAAAAAGTGACTTCTGCTCGTTGCCATTTTTTAAAAGTGAAATTCCCTGAAACTTATAGAACTTTTATAAAAGTGGGTATCACTGATGATTATACGATGATTTATGCTTCTCAATCAGGTTTTAGAACTGGCTTATGTACTCCTTACCCTTGGTTTGATTTAGAGAAGAATGAAATTACTTCATTAACCATACATCCAAGTACAATCATGGAAGGTACTTTAAGAGATTATAATGGATATACTGTGGAGCATGCAAATGCCACTATAAATGGCTTACTAAATGAAGTGAAAAAACAAGGTGGTGAGTTTGTTTCCGTTTGGCATAATGATAGCTTTGTTCCAGCTCAAAAAGAGTGGATAGATGTTTATAAGCAACTTTTAGAAAAATCAAAAATCAGTAATTAATATGTGCGGTATAGCTGGCATCATTTCTAAAAATAATACGGTATCTCTTAAAGATACTATTTATTCTATGAGCCAGTCTATTAAACATCGTGGTCCAGATGGCGAAGGTTTTGCTTTTTTTTCAAAAATAAATTCAACTCCAGTTTATTCAAACGAAACACCACCAATAAATAAAGAGAGCCGATGTTTTTTATTTAATCCTAAAATATCTTTACAGGATTTAGATGCAAATTATGATGTAGCATTTGCGCATCGTCGTTTATCTATTATTGATTTATCCGAATCTGGCCACCAACCTATGTGTGATAAACAAGGCGATTATTGGATTACATTTAACGGCGAAGTTTATAATTATATTGAATTACGCGAAGAGCTAAAAAGTAAAGGGCATGTTTTTGTAACACAAACAGATACCGAAGTTGTATTGGAAGCTTATAAAGAATGGGGCTTTGATTGTTTACAGAAATTTAATGGAATGTTTGCATTTGCGCTGTTGGATAAAAAAAACAATCAAGTATTTTGTGCAAGAGATAGAGTAGGAGTGAAGCCATTCTATTATTCTAACACAGAGAGTGCTTTTGCTTTTGCTAGTGAGTATAAAGCATTTATTAAATCTAAATTAGTTTCTTTTGAAATTAATGAAGTTCAGCAGTTTGATTTTTTAGTTAATGGTAATTTAGAAAACACAGAGCAAAGTTTATTTAAAGGAATTTATGAATTAAAACCCTCTCATTATTTAGTTTATAATTTAAGTTCTCATTCGTTTAAGATTACTAATTATTATCATCTTCCAACAAATACTTTAGCTCTAAAAAGTGAATCAGAAATTATTGCTGCCATCGAAGAAAAATTATTAAACTCCATTAACATAAGATTAAGAAGCGATGTAGAAGTTGGTTCATGTTTAAGTGGTGGATTGGATAGTTCTATTATTGCAGGAATTTCAAAACATTTGCAATCTAATAAGCAAATGAAATTATTTACGGCTGTTTTTCCTAAGGAATCATTTGATGAAACAAATTATGCAAAACAAGTTTCAGACTACGTTGGCGGTAATTGGAAAACAGTAAGTCCAACTGCGGATGAGTTTTTTAGAGATATCGAAACTTTAAACTATTTTCAGGATTTACCTGTATGGAGTACAAGTACTTATTCACAACATCGAGTGATGAAATTGGCCGCTGAAAATGATATTAAAGTTGTGTTAGATGGACAAGGTGCAGATGAATTATTTGGAGGATATCCTCATCACTATATCGCTTTATGGAAAGAAAATATAGGACTGGGAACTTTTAAGCAAATAAACGAATCAAAAAAAACAGTTTCATCAGGATTTAAATTATTAGCCAAAACAGTTTTAAAAGACACATTTGGATTAAGTGTTGATTATTCGAAATATTTTAATTCCAATAAAAAAAAATTTGGTAAAAGTAAGAATGAAATAATAGCTGCATCACTAAACCAACAATTGCAAAATGATTATCATGGACGTTTAAAATCGTATTTGAAATGTGAGGATAGATGTAGTATGGCCTTTGGGATTGAAAGTAGAGTGCCATTTTCTGATGACGTTGAATTAGTAAATTTTATTTTTTCAATAGAAGGAAAACAAAAAATTAAACATGGTATTTCTAAGTATTTATTGCGAGAAGCATCAAAACAATATATTCCAAATTCTATTTATTCTCGTATGGATAAAATAGGTTTTGAAACCCCCGTTCAAAAATGGTTTATGCCTCATAAAAATCAAATCCTAGATTTAATAAGTTCAGAATTACATTTTTTGAATAAGGAGTATCTGACAAATAATTTTAATGAGGTATTAAAACATAGACCCAATTTTGTAGTAAGATTGTATTCTTTGGCAATTTGGAAAAAGGTATACTCAAACATGTAATTCCTGACGATAATCATTTACAGATTATTTGTAATAAGGCGGCGCTTTAAAAGAGCTTTTATGTTGTAAATCAATCAATTGGATGCTTACAGAATCCCTACAAAATGAATTTGGGTGAAATCTGATTATCAGTTAGTTAATCTCTATTTCTTTTTAGTTTAAAGTTTGATTTTTCATTAAAAAGTATATATTATTGTAATGCTAAAACTCTTTTTTTGGGTTTTGTTAGATTGGAGGGGCGTCCCTCTATTATTTTGAGAAGAATTAATATATTATTGTATGATAAATCAACAACTAAGCATGAAACACTTTATTAAACAAGTTATTGTTGCTGTTTGTGTTATTATTCCTGCATTTGGAATAGCTCAAACAGATAGTCATCATGAGCACAATGGACTTAATGGTGAACACATCGATAAGTTTTATTTACCATTTGAATTCTCTACGGATTCTTTGGTAGGTTTTGATGAGAATGCTGCTTGGCAACAAGCTCAGTTGCAAACCAACGAACTTTGGCAACAAAAAAGAGTTGTAGCACTTCTTAAAAGAAGTTATATTGATTTTCATTATGGATTAAAATCAGTTGTTCCATCAAATCCTACGGTCCAAGCTCCTTGTACAAATCCAGGTTTTGAGGATGGTACATTAAATGGTTGGACGGCTGTTCAATCTGCAAATAATAATTCACAAACTATGTTACCTTGGACTAATGCTGCAACGACTCAAGCTGTTATTGTTGGTCCTGGAACTGATGCTAACGTTCCATTAATTGCAACAGTCCCTCCTGGCGGTGGAAACTTTGCTGTTCGTTTGGGGCAAACAGGAACAGGCGGAACCTCTTATAGATTAAATCAAACATTTACGGTAACAGCAGCAAATTCGGTTTTCATTTACAAATATGCAGTTGTTCTTCAAGATGGTGGTCATGCTTGTTCTGATCAGCCTTTTTTTAATATTAAGTTTGAAACTTGTAATAATGTAGTGATTCCTTGTGCTCAGTATCAAGTAGCTCAAATGGGCTCTGCTTGTTCAAGTGGAGATCCAAACTTCCTTACATATACAAATGGGTCTAGTGGTGTGGGTTGGAGTTATTTGCCTTGGCAAACACGTTCTTTTGATTTAACGGCCTATATAGGACAATGTGTGAATATTGAATTTACTGTTGGTGGTTGTGTAGCATCTCAAGGAGCTCATCCAGGATATTGTTATATAGATGCTGCTTGCGATCCAATGACTTTAAATTTAAATGGTACAGATATTCCTGTTGGACAAACTACAACGAATATGTGTTCAACAGCCACAAATACATTATGCGCTCCGCCTGGATTTACATCCTATACATGGTCGGGACCAGGAGGCGCCAATGGTAATACAAATCAGTGTATCACCACATCCACCTCTGGAACTTATTCGGTCACGCTCGGTATGCAGGGAACGAGTTGTCAAAACCCTGTCTTATACTCTGCGTTTAATATAGTTCCAAAACCTATAGCCAATTTTACTTTTTCCACGAACCCTTGTTCTAATGGTTTATCTGTTCCTTTTGTAGATGGTACTACCCTTAATGGAGGTCCACCTATTTCAAATTGGTATTGGGATTTTAATAATGATGGAATTGTTGATAACACAGCGCAGAGCCCAACAAATACATACACAGCTCCTGGAACATACAGTGCTCAATTATTAGTTTCTAACGGCGGTTGTACAGATAGTATCACTCAAGTGTTAACTGTTTCACAAGCTGTAACAGCAAACTTTAATAATACAAGTGGCTGTTTAAATGGGGCAACTAATTTCACAAGTACTGCAACTCCAACAGTAGGTTTAGCATCTCATGTTTGGAATTTTGGTGATGGTTCACCAAATGGCACAGGTGCAACCCCTGTTCATACATATACAACTCCTGGTGTGAAAAATGTAACATATACGGTTACAAATTCTAGCGGCTGTCAAAGTGTAATCACAAAAACCCTAGATGTATTTCCAAATCCGGTCGCCGCTATTTCGGCAAATACTGTTTGTTTAGGATTACCTACAACATTTAATAATACATCAAATGTTGCCGCTCCTGCTACAATTAATACATGGGCGTGGGACTTTGATAATAATGGAACATCGGATAATTCGACACAAAATCCAACAAATACTTATACAGCTGCTGGAAATTACAGCGTAGAGTTGGTAGTTACTACTAACAATGGCTGTAGGGATAGCTTAACAATTCCAGTAGTTGTAAATGCTATACCAACAGCAACATTTAGCCCATCAAATGCTTGTGTAAATGCAAACGTAGCATTAAATAACACCTCGTCTCCAGCAGCAAATATTTCTTCTTATAGTTGGAATTTTGGTTCAGGAGCATCGCCAGCAACTTCTAGTATAGCTAATCCAAGTTTAGTTTATACGACTCCTGGGGTTAAGACAATTAGTCTTAATATCACTGCTAATACAACCTGTACAGCAACAATTACAAAAACAGTAGAGGCCTTTCCTTCACCTGTTGCTAATTTTAGTGCTACTTCTGTGTGTCAAGGAACAGCAACAGCTTATACTGATTTATCAACACCTACTGGCTCTATCTCAAGTTGGCAATGGGATTTCACGAGTAATACTTCCATAGATAATACAACAGCATCGCCATCTTTAACATTTCCAGCATCAGGTACATTTACAACTACTTTAATAGTTATTTCAAACGGATGTACAGACACCGTTAGTATGCCTGTAAATGTTTGGGGACATACGATTCCTAATTTCACTCCAGATAAAGTGTGTTTCGGTACTTCAAGTGTTTTTACAAACTTAACAGATGAGACAACAAATGCTAATGTTGGTTCAGGCACCACTTATGTTTGGGATTTTGCTGATGCTAGCGGAACTTCAACAGCTATTTCTCCTTCCCACACCTATACTTTAGGGGGTAATGCTAACGCAACCTATAACGTAACATTAACAGCTACATCACTTCACAATTGTGTGGATAATGTAGTAAAAACAGTTAATGTGTATGCTATTCCAACAGCATCTTTTACGGCAGATTCTGTTTGTTTTGGTTCCCCTTCTCATTTAACAGATGCTAGTAGTGGAAATGGAAATGCTATCAATTCATTTGTATGGGATTTTTCAAGTAATGGTACTGTAGATGTTACAGGTATTCAAAATCCTAACTTTACTTTTCCTTCTATAGGAAGTAATCCTGTAACTTATACAGTGTCTACTTCTCCAGCAGTTGGTTTAGTTTGTAGTAATACCACAAGTTCATTAACAGTGTGGGTTAACCCGATTCCAGTTCCAGATTTTACTTTTGTAAATAATTGTATTAACGCTCAGCCTAATACATTTAATGGTTCAGCAAGTTCAATAGCTGTTGGCACAAATACAGCTTTTGTTTGGGCTTATGGAGATGGTGCGGTTTCTACACCAACTTCTGCTTCAACAAGTACTCATACTTATGCAGCAGCAGGTACTTATAATACAACATTAACAGTAACGTCTAACAAAGGGTGTGTTGCAAATGTTGTGAAGCAAGTAGAGGTGTATCAAAAACCATTTATGTTAATTGCAAATTCTCCTGCTTGCGATCAAGTAGCTATGACTTTTACTGCTGTAGCTCAAGCAAATAGTGGAACAGTTACAAATTGGTTCTGGGATTTTAATAATTCTATTGCAACAATTGAAGCAACAGGACAAAATTCAGGATTTACATTTACAGGCCCTGGTTCACATACAGTTGCTTTAGTTTCTGAAACAAATCATGGTTGTAGAGATACAATCCGCAAACCGATATATGTTAATTATGTACCAGTAGCATTATTTAATGTGAATGATCCAGATGGTTGTCCTACGCACTGTGTTACATTTAATAATCTTACTTTGCCTATTACAGGTCCATCACAAATTAACCAATGGCAATGGACTTTAGGAGATGGTTCTGTTGTAACGAATACAAATAGTGCGGCTGTAAATCATTGTTATGATAACAACAGTTCAAGTCAATTAGCACTTTATGATGTTAAATTAGTTGTAACAACTGATAGTGGATGTGTGAGTTTGCCAAATAATAAAATTGGATTTATTACAGTATATCCTACACCAATTGCTAACTATGATGTTAATCCAAATCCTGGAAGCATTTTAACTCCTTTAACTTATTTCACAAATCTTTCTCAAGATTATACAAAGTGGTGGTGGAGTTTTGGTGACGGTCCTTATAAATCAGATTCGGTAAACATCAATCCAACACATTTTTACAGTGATGCCTCAGCTAATACATATTACACTAATTTGATTGTAATGAATCAATATGGATGCAGAGATACTGCTTATGTGGCCGTAGAAATTAAACCAGAATTTACGTTCTATATTCCTAATGCTTTTTCGCCATCAAATGATGATGGAATTAACGATTACTTTAATGGTATTGGTATTGGTATTGCCGAATATGAAATGTGGATTTTTGATCGTTGGGGTGAGAGAATTTTTTACACAGACGATATAAACAAAGGCTGGGATGGAAGAGTGCAAGGCAAACCAGCAGAAGGTAAACAAGATGTTTATATTTGGAAGGTTAAATTAAAAGATGTACTCGGAAAAAAACACGATTACATCGGCCATGTTACTTTATTAAAATAAAAAAATCCCCCAACAGAATTGTTGGGGGATTTTTTTTGAATGTTATTTTAGCTAATAATTTATTAAACCAAATAAACTGCTTCTTTTCCTTTTTTCGAAAAATCAGTATCAATTCTTTCTTGTAAAGTAGTAGACAAGGATAAACCTACAAAATCAGCTTTTACAGGAAAACGTGTATGACTTCTGTCTACTAGTACTAAGGTGTTTAATTGCTTCACAGGTTTGTTTAAAAATAACTTAACGGCGTATATTAATGTCTTACCACTATTTAAAACATCGTCTACTAAAATCACCGATTTGTTTTCAAAATCTTTTTCAGTAAAATCTATTTTAGGTTCAAAGCTCCATGGATTTTCTTTATCAATTTTAATTTTACCCAATTTGGTTTTGATGGTAGAAATAGAATTTAAAATAGCCACTATTTTTTCTGCTACTTTATATCCATTACCCTCAATGCCAACAATTAATAATTCTTTTTCCTTAAAATTGTTTTCGTAAACCTGATAAGCCATACGATTTAATTTTTGGTTGATTTGAACTGAGTCTAAAATCTTAGTTTTTTCCATACACAAATCTAATTGATTTTCATTTATTCTGAACCACTGTTGAAATTTATTCTATTAAAATGACTAAAAACTAAAATTATTGATGAATGGATTATGTTCTTAATTGAAAAATAATAGATTTGTATATCTTAAACATCAAACCAATGAAGTTATCTCCTCATTTAGTATTAGCTTTTGCATTAACAAGTGCATTTACAATTAACGCACAAAAATCATCTAGCGCTAAAGATTCTAAACTCGAACAAAAAGATCCTTTGTTTAAATCCGAAACTTATTCGGCTTTATCATTCCGTTCCTTAGGTCCAGCGGTTACATCTGGTCGTATTAGTGATATAGCGGTTAATCCAACTAATAAAAGTCAATGGTATATTACCGTAGCAGCTGGAGGAGTTTTTAAAACAGATAATGCAGGCGTTTCTTTTTATCCAATTTTTGATAATCAAGGTTCCTATTCTATAGGTTGTGTAACCATCGATCCTAATAATTCAAATGTTATTTGGGTTGGAACTGGCGAAAATAATAACCAACGTTCGGTGGGATATGGCGATGGCGTTTATAAAAGTGAAGATGGAGGGAAAACGTGGAAAAATATGGGTCTTGAAAAATCTGAGCGCATTGGTAGAATTTCAGTTGATCCAACAAATTCAGATGTAGTATATGTAGCGGCTTATGGGGCTTTATGGAATGCTGGTGGCGAACGCGGTATTTATAAAACGACCGATGGCGGAAAAACTTGGAAACAAACATTAACGATTAGCGAAAACACTGGATGTAATGATGTCTTAGTAGATACTAAGCATCCTAATATTGTTTATGCAGCTGCTCATCAACGTCGCCGCCATGAATACACTTATATTAGTGGTGGACCAGAAAGCGCTATTTATAAAAGTGCCGATTATGGTGTAACCTGGAATAAATTAAGCAATGGTTTGCCAAGTGGTGATGTGGGAAGAATTGGTTTAGCCATTTCTCCTGTGAATACCGATTATGTGTATGCTATTATTGAAGCTGCCGAAGGAAAGGGATTTTATAAAAGCACCAACCGTGGAGCAAGTTGGGAAAAACAAAACGATTGGTCAACGGCAGGTAATTATTATCAAGAAATTGTTGCCGACCCTAAAGACGAAAACAAAGTATATAGTTTAGATACTTGGGCTCAAGTAACTACAGATGGCGGAAAAACATTTAAAGGAGTTGGTGAAAAAAATAAGCATGTCGATAATCATGCCTTGTATGTAGAACCAGAAAATACCGACCATTTAATTATGGGTTGTGATGGTGGTCTATATGAAAGTTTTGATGGTGCAAAATCTTGGCGCTTTTTTGGTAATTTACCAATCACTCAATTTTATAGAGTATGTGTAGATAATAGTAAACCTTTTTATTATGTGTATGGTGGAACTCAAGATAATAATACTTTAGGTGGACCAAACAGAACTATTAGCGCTAGTGGAATTACCAATGCCGATTGGTTTGTTACAGTTGGTGGTGATGGTTTCCAGTCTCGTGTTGACCCAACAGAACCAAACATTGTATACAGCCAATGGCAATATGGTGGCTTAGTGCGTTATGATAGAAAAAATGGCGAAGCCATTGATATTAAACCTATGGAAAAAAGTAGTGAACCTGCTTACCGTTTCAATTGGGATGCGCCTTTAATCATTAGTAAGTTTGATAATAAACGTATTTATTTTGCAGCCAATAAATTATTCAGAAGTGATAACAGAGGTAACTCTTGGAAAGTAATTAGCCCTGATTTAACGGCAGGCATTGATAGAAATAAATTACCAGTTATGGGTAAAGTATGGAGCATGGATGCGGTAGCGAAAAATCAATCGACTTCTATTTATGGAAACATTACGGCATTATCAGAATCACCTTTAAACGAAAAATTATTAGTAGTTGGTACAGATGATGGTTTAATTCAAGTGTCGGATAATGGTGGTGATAGTTGGACAAAAGTGTCGAGCTTTGCTGGTGTTCCTAATCAAGTGTTGTTACAAAATGTATTAGCGTCTCGCCACGATGAAAATGTGATGTATGCGTGCTTTAATAATCATCGTAATGGAGATTTTAAACCTTACTTAATGAAGAGTACGGATAAAGGTAAAACATGGACAAGCATCAGTAATAATTTACCAGCTCGTGGTTCGGTATATTGTGTGACGGAAGATTATAAAAACAAAAATTTATTATTCTGTGGAACAGAGTTTGGTTTTTATTTCAGTATTGATGCTGGGAAAAATTGGATAGAAATTTCCGGAGGTTTGCCTCAATCTATCTGCGTGAGAGACATTGCTGTTCAGGAACAAGATAATGATATAGTAATTGCTACTTTTGGTAGAGGATTCTATATCATTGATGATTACTCGGTTTTACAAACAATTAAAAAAGAAGATTTAGAAAAGAAAGCAACTATTTTTCCTATGATGGATGGCTTGGTATTTAATCCATCCCAACCATATGGACATAAAGGAAAATCATTTCAAGGCGAATCATTTTATGTAGCAGAGAATCCTCCAATTGGAGCTACGATTCGTTATTATTTAAAAGATGATTATAAATCTTTAAAAGATAAACGTAAGGAATTAGAGAAAGAAAAAATTAAAAACAATCAAGCTGTAGCTTATCCTTCAAAGGATAGTATGCGTATAGAAGATAACGAAGAAGCTCCTTACACGATGATGGTGATTACAGATGAGCAAGGAAATGAAATTAGAAAAATAAAACAATCTGCTACCAAAGGCATGAAACAAGTCGTGTGGGATGGCAGATTAGAATTAACGTCTCCTGTTTCTTTTTACACTCCTGATCCTAATAATCCATACGAAAGTGATGAGCAAGGGCCAGTAGCTTTACCAGGAAAATATTTTGTTCAATTAGTAAAAGTAGAAAATGGTGTTTTAGAAAACTTATCGGATAAGATGAGTTTTAATTTAAATATACTATCTAATTCAACGTTACCAGAAGTTGATAAAGCAAAATTATTAGCCTCTAATAAATCGTTAGGAGAGTTTAGAAGAGTAGTGTTAGGCACTAATCAATTTATAGGAAGTATGAATGAGCGTATTAAATTTTTAAAAGCAGGCATTCAAAAAGGACCATCAACTAGCATGACATACATGGTAGAGTTAAAAGCTATAGAAAAACAAATGAAGGATGCGGAAATAGCAATGCATGGAGATAGAAGTTTGGAGAAAAGAGAATTTGAAACATTATCTGGTATTGTAGGTTCGGTAGAAACGATTGTTGGTGGGACATGGAATCAATCATTAGGAATGACTAGTACTTTTGAAGAAAAGTTAGCAGAGATTAAACCTAAATTTAAAACAGTGTACGACTCTGTGATTGATTTGAATACAAAATTGACGGCACTTGAAAACAAACTAGAGGAATTAAAATTACCGTCAACGCCAGGTAGATTACCCAAATGGAATGGACAATAAATTAAAATGTCAGTTTTAGACAAAAGAATACCTTCTTTTTGCGGATCAAAAAGAATCAAAAATTCTTTGTCAAAACGATAGCTACGCGCTCTTTATATTTACAAGATTAGTATTTTAAATTAAAAACGCAGTTTAATAAAAGGCATATTAAAATTTAGCTCTGAATAATTTTATAGCCCCGATGATGATAATATGATTTTGTGCAGCAATAGCAGTAAAAATAAAGCAGGGGCGGCATGCGCAAGCGGATTTATTTTAGCAGCGGTCGGTAGGAATTGCCTATCACAAAATCAAAAGCTTTTGGATACTTTTGGCTTCAAAAGTATCATAAAATGTTCTAGTTACATTACTTCAAAAATTCAATAACCGCTTTATTTAATTGTTTGCTATATCTAAAGTGAGCATCATGCTTTGCTTTAGGATAGATGATTAATCGAGTGGTATTTGGAAATGCTTTGTGTAAATTATTCCCAACAGAAACAGGAATAGCTCCATCTTTTTCTCCCCAAATTAAAAGTGTTTGTGTTTTGTCTAAATTGTAATTATAGTTTTGGTAAATAGATTGTCTTTCAAATAAGTAATCCATTTGAGCATCTCTCAATACTTTAGTTGGCATAAAGAAAAAGTGTAATAATTTCCTCTTCATTTTTTTTGAAAAAGGAAAGGTACTCGACATCACCGCTTTTTGCATCCCGTCAAACTCTTCAATGGTTGATGGTACAATCACATTTTTCATGGTTTTTACACCCACTACATTTGCTAAACTATCAGCCAATTCCCCAGAGTAAAATTTTACGGGGCCATCAATAATAATTAATTTAATAACTTCTGATGAATGCATTTGATTATACATAGCTGCTGTTAATCCGCCATAACTAAATCCCATGACATTTAATTTAGATGTAATCCCTAGTTTTAAAATAGCTTCATGTAATTGTTCTATTTGAAATTCTACAGAGTAGTTTCCAGAAGAAGAAGTGCTTTCTCCAAAATAAATTAAATCAGGTAATATTAAATTAAAATCTTTTGATAATGCTTTTATTTGACTGCTCCAATTAGTTCTGGCGTTAGCTCCCATACCATGAAGCATTAAAAGATAGGGTTTAGAAGGAGTATTGCTATAACTTATATGAACGGATGCTTCGCTAGTTTTAATAAGCGTGTCGTAGGCTACATATTTTTTGATGTTTTTTTTGGCGTATTTATCTTGCCATCTAAAAATAGCAGGAACTTTATTTTGAGAAAAAATAGTGTGGCATAGTAACGCTAAAAAACAACTTAGAATAATTTTTTTCATTTTAAAATTTAATCGTTTTGAGCCATTTTATGGCATCTTCTTCCTTACTAAAAACTTGATAAGGTCTTTTAGGTTTATTAAATTTTAAATAAAAATTAGCAATAAGTTTATAGGCTAAGGTGTCAACCACAACTGCTGTAGCGCCAAGCATAGATTGGTCTTCAATTTTAACAGCATTATCTCTAGCTTCTTTTGAAAGTGAAACGTTTTCGGCAGCAAAAAACATAAAGTGCATCAACTTACCATCTGTAATATCGTAATAGTAATCTAATAATCGCATTTGTAAAGGAATATCTAAATTGCAATTATCCTTAAATGTTACATAAACAATATCGTTTGATTTCAACTGAAGATTTACTTCAGGAAAATCAAGTTCTTTAACAGTATAGAGCTCTTCCTTTACAATCATTATCTAGGTTTGTAATACTCCTACGTTATATTGTTTTGTAATAGGAGCGTGATTAGCGGCTTCAATACCCATGCTAATTACTTTACGAGTATCTGTTGGGTCAATAATGGCATCTATCCATAAACGAGAGGCTGCATAATACGGTGTAGTTTGCGTATCGTAACGGTCTTTTGTTTTGTTATATAATTCTGCTTCTTTTTCAGGAGTAATTTCTTCGCCTTTAGCTTGTAAACTAGCTACTTCAATTTGTACTAATACTTTAGCCGCTTGTGCTCCTCCCATTACTGCTATTTGTGCCGTTGGCCAACCAACAATTAAACGTGGGTCGTATGCTTTACCGCACATCGCATAATTAGCAGCACCATAAGAGTTTCCTAAAATGATTGTAAATTTTGGCACAACTGAATTTGCCATAGCGTTTACTAATTTAGCGCCATCTTTGATAATTCCGCCATGCTCGCTACGAGAACCCACCATAAAACCTGTAGCATCTTGTAAAAACACTAAAGGAATTTTCTTTTGGTTACAGTTCATAATAAAACGAGCGGCTTTATCAGCACTGTCGCTATAAATTACACCGCCAAATTGCATTTCACCTTTTTTGCTTTTTACTACTTTACGTTGGTTAGCCACAATTCCTACAGCCCAACCATCAATGCGTGCATAGGTACATACTATTGATTGACCATATAATTCTTTATACTCATCATGCTCTCCGTTATCTACAATGCGCTCTATGATGTCTCTGATTTCATATTGCTTATCATTCAAAATGCCATACATTTCTTTTTGATCTTTTTTTGGAAGAGCAGGAGTTTCACGGTTAAAGCCAGCTTTATCATAATCACCCACTTTACTCATGATATTACGAATACGTGTTAAGCAATCCGCATCATCTTTACATTTATAATCGGTTACACCACTAATTTCGCAATGAGTAGTAGCACCACCTAATGTTTCATTATCGATATTTTCTCCAATAGCGGCTTTTACTAAGTAAGAACCTGCTAAAAAGATAGAACCAGTTTTGTCAACAATCATAGCTTCATCGCTCATAATTGGTAAGTAAGCACCACCAGCCACGCAGCTTCCCATTACAGCTGATATTTGTAGGATGCCCATGCCACTCATGATAGCGTTGTTGCGAAAGATACGCCCAAAGTGCTCTTTATCTGGAAAAATTTCATCTTGCATTGGTAAATAAACCCCCGCACTATCCACTAAATAGATAATAGGTAATTTATTTTCCATGGCAATTTCTTGTGCGCGTAAATTCTTTTTGCCAGTAATAGGGAACCAAGCGCCTGCTTTTACAGTAGCATCATTAGCAACCACAATACATTGTTTGCCACTCACATATCCAATTACAATCACAACTCCGCCGCCAGGGCAACCACCATGTTCTGGATACATTTCGTAACCAGCAAAAGCACCCATTTCAAAACGAGGTGTGTTTTTGTCTAATAAAAAATCAATACGCTCACGCGCACTCATTTTGCCTTGTTCGTGTAATTTATCTATTCGCTTTTTTCCTCCACCTTCATAAATCTTATTTAAGCGTTGTTCCATTTGCGAAATCAGCAAACGCATTTTATCATCGTTTTTATTAAATTCTAAGTCCATGGTGTTTTTATTTATAAGAGCATAAATATAGTAAATGAATTAAATTATTTTATATACATTCGAATCAAAATTAATTATTCTTGAAGTACACAGATATACAACAAAATGATAAGCAGTTTGTTTGGCATCCCTTTACCCATTTAAAGTATGCAGAAATGCCTATTCAAATTGTAAAAGGAGAAGGAGCTTATTTTTATGACGCAGAAGGTAATAAACTATTAGATGGAATTTCATCGTGGTGGGTTAATTTGCACGGACATTGCCATCCATATATTTCACAAAAAGTAAGTGAACAATTGCATACGTTAGAACATGCTATTTTTAGTGCTTTTACTCACGAGCCAGCGGTGAAATTAGCGGAAAGGCTAATAGGACATTTGCCCGAAAATCAATCTAAGATTTTTTATTCTGATAATGGTTCAACAGCTGTTGAAGTAGGATTGAAAATGGTATTGCAATACTGGCATAATCAAGGAATTAGCAAGAAAAAATTTATTGCTTTTGAAAATGCTTATCATGGTGATACCTTTGGAGGGATGAGTGTTGGCGCTCGAAATGTGTTTAATAATGCCTTTGAGAATTTATTATTTGATGTGATTCATATTCCCTTGCCAGATGATGATAATATGGAACAAATTAAAGAAGTTTTACAAGGTTGGTTTATCAATCATAACGATATTGCGGGATTTATTTTTGAACCTTTAGTGCAAGGAGCAGCAGGAATGTTGATGTATGAAGCAAAGTATTTAGATGAATTAATAGCTTTGTGTAAAGAGAATAAAGTGCTTTGTATTGCAGATGAAGTAATGACTGGTTTTGGTAGAACAGGGGAGTTTTTTGCTTCAAATTATTTAAGCAACAAGCCTGATATTATCTGTCTATCAAAGGGTTTAACAGGTGGTTATATGCCTTTGGGAGTAACGAGTTGCGCTCAATTTATTTATAATTCGTGTGTGAGTGATGATAAAACAAAAACTTTTTTTCACGGACATAGCTATACGGCTAATCCCACAGCTTGTTCGGCAGGTTTAGCAAGTTTGGATTTGATGGAAAAAGAAGAAACTTGGGCTCAAATTGCAATGATTTCAAAGTTAAATCAGAAGTTTGTAATCAAACTTAAAAATCACCCAAAATTGAAAGATGTGAGGAGCAAAGGCACTATTTTGGCTCTTGAGATTAATACTGAAGAACATACACATTACTTGAATAATTCCTCAGAGAGCATTGCTTCCTATTTTCTTAATAAAGGTATCATTGTGAGACCTTTAGGTAATATCTTGTACATAATTCCACCTTATTGTATTACCGAAAATGAGATAAAACATGTTTACAAAGTAATGGAGCAATTTTTAGAGGAATTATAGGCTTTTGGCTTAGGTAAATATTTTGCAAAAAAATGTTTGCTTTTACAATAAAAACCCTATTTTTGAAAGCAAATTTAGAACTATAAACACTATCATATGAACATTCACGAGTATCAAGGAAAAAGTATTTTAAAAAGTTTTGGTGTAGCTATTCAAGAAGGAATTGTTGCAGAAACTCCAGAGCAAGCTGTTGCAGCTGCTAAGCAAGTTATGGAAACATATAAATGCGATGGCGTAGTTGTTAAAGCACAAATTCACGCTGGTGGACGTGGTAAAGGAGGCGGAGTAAAGTTTGCACCAAATTTAGATAAAGTGAAAGAAGTAGCAACTAACATTATTGGTATGCACTTAATCACTCCTCAAACAAGCGCAGAAGGTAAATTAGTAAGCAAAGTATTAGTAGCTCAGGATGTATACTATCCAGGAGCAACTCCTACTAAAGAATTTTATATGAGTATCTTATTAAACCGTTCAACTGGTCGTAATATCATTATGTACAGTACTGAAGGTGGAATGGATATTGAAGAAGTTGCAGAAAAAACACCTCATTTAATTTGGAAAGAGGAAATTGATCCTAAAGTTGGATTACGTGATTTTCAATGCCGTAAGGTTGCGTTTAACTTAGGTTTAAGCGGTAACGCCTTTAAAGAAATGACAAAATTCGTAGCAGCTTTATACAAAGCTTACGATTCAATCGATTCTTCGATGTTTGAAATTAATCCTGTATTAAAAACTTCTGATGATAAAATTATTGCTGTTGATGCAAAAGTATCAATTGATGATAACGCACTTTACCGTCATAAAGATATCGAAGCTATGCGTGATGAGATGGAAGAAAATCCAGTGGACGTAGAAGCTCGTAAAGCAGAATTAAACTATGTGAAATTAGACGGTAACGTTGGTTGTATGGTAAACGGTGCTGGTTTGGCAATGGCTACGATGGATATCATTAAATTATCTGGTGGTGAGCCAGCTAACTTCTTAGATGTGGGTGGTACTGCTAATGCTGAGCGTGTTGAAAAAGCATTCCATATTATTTTAGGTGATAAAAATGTAAAAGCTATTTTGGTGAATATTTTTGGTGGTATCGTTCGTTGCGACCGTGTGGCGCAAGGTGTTATTGATGCATACAAAAACATGGGAACAATTAATGTTCCAATTATCGTTCGTTTACAAGGAACAAATGCTGTAGAGGCTAAAAAATTAATTGATGAATCTGGCTTAAAAGTTTATTCGGCAATTGAATTACAAGAGGCTGCAGATTTAGTATCTAAATTAATAGGTAAATAATTAAATAGAAATATATAAATATCATGATGCAACGTAAACATTTTTTAATTGCCCCTTTAGCTGCAAGTTTAATGCTTGTTTCTTGTGGAGGTGATAAAACGGAAGGTGGAGATGAATTGTCTGGAGTAGATACTTTAAAGACAGAAACTCAAACCGAACAAATTACCGAAACATTTTTTCAAGTTCCTTCTCCTGGTGAGATGTTGACTTTTATTAAAATGGTTGGTGGCAAGAATAATAAAAATGTATCTTTCTTAAACAGTCCTGATAATCAAAAAAATTATACTGATAATAAATCTAAAGCATTAAACTTTGGTATTTATAGTTGCGATTTAAGCTACTGCAGTATTTTTGAAATTGGGTCTGAAGCATTAAAATATTTTAAAGTTGTAAAACAACTAGGAGACCAAATTGGAGTTTCTTCTGCTATTTCTCCTGAAGTATTAAAACGCTTAGAAGGAAATATCGGAAATCCTGATTCGTTATCAGTAATAACGGATGACGTTTATTTCTCATCTTTCGAATCTTTAGAAGCAAGTAAACAAGGACCAACTTTGTCTTTAGTAGTTGCTGGTGGATGGATTGAGAGTTTATACATTGCTACTAGTTTGGCAAAGTATGATGCTAAAAGCCCTGTAGTTGAGCGTTTAGCCGATCAAAAATACACTTTAGATAACTTAATTGAGTTTTTAAAGAAATATGAAAGTGATGCTAATGTTGCAGGTGTGCTAACTCAATTTACTGAGTTACAAGCTGAGTTCAATAAAATTGGAGAAAAAGAAGCTGCTGCTGCGACTGACAAAACAAAAAATGTATTAGGAGGAGGAAAAGAACTTGCTATTACAGCTGACCAATACAAAGCTATTGTAGAGAAAATCAAAGCGATTAGAAACTCTTATACTTTAACAAAATAATTTAAAGACTATGAAAAAAATATTTTTATCATTATTCATCTTAAGCTCAGTGATTGCATTTTCACAAGCTAGCGTGTGTGGCCAATTTCACCGAAAATACTGTGTAGTTGAAACTAAAAAAGGCGATAAAGACGGTTGGATGTACAATGCACAATCTAAGAGTGGATTATTTAACCAAGGACAAACATCTAAAATCCGTTGCGTGATTTACAAAGGAATGGATTACAGAGTAAATGTTTGTTGCGAAACAGCTTTAGGGGATAAGTTAAATTATAAAATCTTTGATGCTCGTACGAGTGAGTTATTATACGATAACGCTACTGCTCAAAACGAACCAATATTTGAATTTCAAAGTACTTCAACTCGTCAGTTAATTATTGAGGTTTCTGTGCCAAACGGAGCAACTTCTGCTGATAAGCATAAGCCAATGGATGCTGCTTGTGTTGGATTATTAATTGAACATAAAGTAACTGAAAGACAAGGGTTTTCTCAATACTAAAAATTGGTATTATTAATTTATAAAAAAACCATCAGCGACTAACTGATGGTTTTTTTTATGCTTTCATTTTTTATGATTTATTATTGTAAGCTACAATCTGTATCGTAATCGTAACTATATGTTGCGCAATCAGTGCTTGCTTTTGCTCTTGTCATTGCTTTTACGCTGTGTGTAGAAGTGGTATTAACGTATGTTTGCGAGTTGTAATCGTAAGTTGATGTAGTGCACTCACAGGTGTATTTTTTGCAGCTATTAAGCAAAGCTACTGCGGCTAATATCGAAAGTAAAATTTTAATTTTCATGATGTGATTTTATTAATTTGCTGTATCAAATATACAATATGTTGTATTTATTTTCAAAAATTGAAATAGTTTTTTATAAATATTGGAAGTATAAGCTAGTAGTAATAAAAATCTTTGGTACGCTTATAAAGAGGTAAAATCCATCCAAATCTAAAGCCCATCAGCATATCAAATCGCTTATCAGTGTCTTTTAAACCCGTGTCATAATTAAAACCTCTTAAACTTTGAGTGAAGCCTTCGTAAAATTCAAATCCAAAATAACAGTTTGCTAAACGGTTATTACTAATGTATTTATAACCTATAAATTGAGATAATGCAAAACCTCCGCTCAAACGATCATACCCTTTTTTTAAATCTCCTTTCACAGCGGCAATTTTTTGGTTGGCATCATATAATTTCACTTTGTGTTGCATCCATCCAGCTCCAATAGTAAAAAATACACCTGAATTTGGGTTGTTTCCCCACTTTGAAATCAAATAACCAACATTGGCGTGGATATTCCAGCCACGTTCTGTTAAACGTAAGTCAGCTGGATAGCCTTCATTATCAATAATAAAACCATCATCTGTTCGCATAGAGGCTACAACATCTTCTTTTACATTTTTTCCAAAAAAGTAGCTGCCTTCTAATCCAATTAAAATATTATGTTTTGTTTTCCAGTCAAACGTAGCTCCTGCACTTAAATTTTCGCCAAAGCGTTTCTCTAAATCAAACTTTGGTATTTGGCCACTAAAATGTAAGCCGACCATTAAAATTCTAAAACTTGAATCTTTTACCGATTGCGCTTGTATTTGCATTTGCAGGGCAAAACAAAAACATAAGCAGATGATGATATAAATTTTATTTTTCATAAAAAAAGGTATCTACAATCGGGGAATTGTTGCTTCAAATTTATGGCATATATTTTACAAAACCTATATAAAAACAGGGCTTTTACCTCAAATAAGAGAATAAAAAAAGACCGAATAAACGGTCTTTTTACAAATTATTTTGGTTACTTATTAAGCAGTGATTCCTTTTAAAACAGCCGCCATTGTTTTGCCAATTGCAGCAGGGCTATCTACCACGTGAATACCACACTCACGCATAATTTCCATTTTAGCTTGAGCTGTATCATCATGTCCACCAACAATAGCACCAGCGTGACCCATTGTGCGACCTTTTGGAGCTGTTTGTCCAGCAATGAAACCAACTACTGGTTTTTTGTTTCCATTAGCTTTAATCCAACGAGCTGCATCAGCTTCGTAGCTTCCACCAATTTCACCAATCATAACAATAGCATCAGTTTCAGGATCGTTCATTAATAATTCAACCGCATCGCGAGTTGGTGTTCCAATAATTGGATCTCCGCCAATACCAATAGCAGTACTTACACCTAAACCAGCTTTAGCAACTTGATCAGCAGCTTCGTAAGTTAAAGTACCTGATTTAGATACAATACCAATACGGCCTTTTTTGAATACAAATCCTGGCATAATACCAACTTTTGCTTCGCCAGCTGTAATCACGCCTGGACAGTTAGGACCAATTAAACGTACATTTTTTCCTTTAATATATTCTTTAGTAGCAATCATGTCTTTTACAGGAATTCCTTCTGTAATGCAAATAATAACTTTGATACCTGCATCTGCAGATTCCATAATAGCATCAGCAGCAAAAGCGGCTGGTACAAAAATGATAGAAACATCAGCACCTGCTTTTTCAACAGCATCTTTCACTGTATTAAAAACTGGTCTGTCTAAGTGAGTTGTACCACCTTTTCCTGGAGTTACACCACCTACTACATTAGTTCCGTATTCAATCATTTGTGTAGCATGAAAAGTTCCCTCTCCACCTGTGAAACCTTGAACTATTACTTTTGAATTTTTTCCGACTAAAACGCCCATATTATTTTAATTTATTGTTTAGATACTAGTTGTTAGTGTTTTTAATTGATGCGCTAATTTAAACATAAATTCGTGTTTTTTGACAAGATTTTATGATTTTATTCTTCTAAACTTGTTTTTATCTGGTTTTGTGTATTTTAGACTCAAAATAGGTATAAAAGTATCTGTTATTTCTCTCTAGGTAAGGCTTTTTGCTTTGCAAAAAAGGATTTGTAAATAGGCATCACTGCAAAAACAAACGTACTAATTCCTATTACCTGAGAAATGGTAATCACATTTAAATATTCCTGTCTTATCATATCACAATGAGCTACTTCAATTGGATTATTATAATCGGCATAACATCTTAACCAACCAAATACTTCATGAAAATACACGCAAAATACTAATGGTGCAATTGGTAAGCTAATGAAAAATAAGTTTGAAGCCACTACACCAACAACACTGTAAATGTTTTTCTTAGAGTAATAGTTAATGCTCATAACGCCAACAATAATCCATGTAATGAGTGATAATGTAAAAAATACATTTTCTGATTTAAAGCCTATAGCAATTGATATGATACCTATTATAATTGATAATAAAATAAAGCTCACAATAGATACTAAAAAATGCTGCCATCTATTATTACGAAATAGGATAACTAATAATCCAACATAAAAAGAAAAGTAGAATGCAAATATTAAATAACTATCTTTTAATAAAAAGTGAGTGGCAAATTTGGCTTCATAAATATTATATATGTAAGCTGTTGCATCTTCATATGGTAAATATTTAAGATCTGCTAATTTATCATCGGTATTCAAATTAAAGGCTTCTGGAAAATATGTAGTACAAGTTTTTTCGTAATGATTGTAATTATCCAAATAATCTTGAGATTTATAGGAACTTAAGTTTTTATTGTAATTATACTTGCCTTCATATATTTTTAAAACCTTAAAATAGTTAATAATGGCATTTAATTTTTGGGCATCTGTTTGGTGAAGTTTGTATTCATTTTCTATTTTTAAATCATTATAAAATGACTGATTAAATTCGCTAGAGGCAATGGATAATGAAGAACCAAAAAAGAAATTTCTAAAATCGTAATTATAACCACCAGTTTCGCTTGGAGAAAAATGAACAAAACTTTTGTACTTATTTAAATCGTAAACCAAACGTTGTTCTCCAAATTCGTCTGTATCTCGTTTAAGGTGATTAATATTTACAACCTCATGAACATCGTAGCCGCAGTATTGATAATTATTTAAATCACTATTAACATATTTATGACCTAGGTTTAAATCATTGTATTGTTTTGCTAAATCAGCATCAGTAAAAGTATTTCCTAATCTTGTTTTAACTCTTACTTGCATTGGGTAAGAAAAGGACATCAACAAATTAATTCCTATCATTAAAACTGCCAATAATTTCACATCGTCCCAAATGGTAAATTTTCCAAAATGGTCTTCGTTATTGTATATAGTGAGATAATACATCCATACACAAAACAAAATCACAGCTAAAACAGAAAACACAAATGTCCAAATAGCAGTTACATTTTCTGGGTTATAAGAAGTGATATCAATTGGTAAAATACAACCTACAGTATAACTAATTATCCACATCAACACGCTGAAGTAAGCGATGTAGTGTATTTTAACGATATACCAAAATGGATAATTGAGGACAAGGGTTTTATCAAGATTTTTGATAAATGAAGGTACTAAAAACTTTAACATAGGATTTAGGGTTTAAATGTCTTTTTGAAATAACTGACGTGTTGATTTTGAAATATCTCTAAAATAATTAATCGGTAAATTTTGAGTCGTTATAACTTTTAAGAGTTGAATAGCATCTACCGATAAAGGCGTGTTAATAATAAGCACAGTGCCTGAGTCAATAATTTTAATATCCCCTAAAGCATTTAAGTGATGTTGTAAATCGCTGATACTGAAGTTACCACCTATTTCAAAAGCATTATTGGTTCTATCAGCTGCAAAGGATTGTTGTTCGCCACTATAAATGGTTTTGCCTTGTTTAATAAACACAATATTTTTACAATTACGCTCTAACTCATGTAATTGTTGCGAACTTAAAATAACACCCATAGGATGTTTGCTTGATTGAGATAAATATTTTAAATCTTGCAAAAGTAATTGTTGCGCGTTGATATCTAAATTAGCCAAAGGTTCATCTAATACCAGTAAACGAGGACGCATCATTAAGGCTTTTGCTAATTCAAAACGAAGACGGTAGCCACTGGATATTTCTGTCCATTTTAAATTTCGAAATTGATATAAACCTAAGCGGTGTAAAATATAATTCACATGATCTTCGTTTTCGGAACCAATAATTCCTTTAATGGTGCAAAAGAAATGAAGATTATCGATTAAGGTTCCGTACCATCTATCGGGGCGTTGAGGGATGTAAGCAATTTTTCCTTTGGTTTCATACCAGTTAGTTTCTTCGTTGCCAAAGTAAGACGCGCGACCACTAGTAGGTGCTAGTTCTCCGGCCATTAAGCGAAGTAGGGTAGTTTTACCATTTCCGTTTTCGCCAACCACAGCGGTAAGTTCGCCCAATTTAATGCTTAACGAAACAGGATGTAATTTAAAATTTCGTGAACCACTATTGTATTCTTTACATAAATCATCAGCGGTGTACACAATGTTATTTGTTTCTTCTTCTCTGTTTTCAGGAATGGGTAATTGTTTGACATTTTGTAGCCATTGTTCGCACAACTGTTTTAATATTTGCGCATCAGCTTCTTGATTTTGTGCTTGTTGCAAATAGCGATTTCTGATATCAAAACTTAAGCCTTTAATATCAACATGTTGATCTAAATTATAATCGTATAAGAAATCAAGCATACGGCGTGATGCCAAACTATAATCGGCATGAAGTATACTGTTTGAAATTTCGTTGAGGTATTCGCTGTAGGATACAAACATAGTTTTGTTTTTTGTTGTAATAAATTAGAACAGGAAATTAATCAGGACATTTGTTGTAACGAATTTAGAGAAAAATTATTGGGCTATTTTTAAAATAGCTTTAAGTTAATTCACAATTTATGATAAAATCTTCTTTTGCGGAATAAGATTTTAATAAGAGGCAAAGTACATATATTCTTTGTCTGCCATACAAAAGAGTACCTTCTTTTTGCGGAGGAATATTTTAATCAAAGGCAGGAACATACTTTCTTTTTCTCCCATAAAAAGAAAGTATGCAAAGAAAAATCACCG
>PNMI01000012.1 GCA_013823565.1 Sphingobacteriaceae bacterium
AAAAGACCAATAAATTAATTTATGAGGGTTTATTCAAAGACGATAAACCTCAGGGTGTGTTTAAATACTATTACCCTCATGATACAATTAAAGCTATCATGAATTTTAAGCAAGATGGTAAAATAGCTTATTCTACCATGTTTCATCCTACTGGCAAAAAAATGGCTTATGGAAAATATATTGGAGAAGATAAAGATTCTGTTTGGACATATTTTGATGAAAAAGCGGTTTTAATTTCAAAAGAAACATATCTTAAAGGAAAAAAAGACGGAATGGAATATGTTTATTTTCCTGATGGAGTGGTAAGTGAAGAACGAAAGTATAAAATGGGAAAAATGGATGGGCCATTTAAATTGTATTATGACAAAAATTTAGTTAAAAGCGAAGGTGTATATGTAAATGGTCAACTAGATGGTAAAAATTCATTTTATTTCCCAAATGGAGTAACAGCAGCCGTTGGCTATTATAAAAATGGCTATAAAACAGGTCCTTGGATATATAGAGACAAGACAGGAAAGGTCAAAGAAAAAGAATTGTATAAAGCTGGAGGTAAATTAGCTACCCCTAAAGAAACAGAAGCGTTTTTTAATAAAAATAAAACTACTGACGAAAAACCAAAAGCAACAGATACAAAAACTACTAGCACAAAAACGGGAACAAAAACAGCTACTTCAAAGCCTAAAACAACAAAGTAGATTATAATAAATTTAAAATAACTTCATTGCAATCTTTGCTGATAAGCTTTGTTTGCTTTGCAGTTAAAAACAATAAAAGATGAGTAAGCACGGAAAAGTATTAGTGGCGATGAGTGGCGGAATTGATAGTTCTGTGGCGGCTATGATGTTGCATGAACAAGGTTACGAAGTGATAGGTATTACTATGAAAACATGGGATTACGAATCATCTGGTAGTAGTAAAAAAGAAACAGGCTGTTGTAGTTTAGATAGCATCAATGATGCTCGTTCCATGGCTGTAACATTTGGATTCCCTCATTATATTTTAGATATCAGAGGTGAATTTGGCGATCACATCATTAATAATTTTGTTGAAGAATATCTTGCTGGTCGTACACCTAATCCTTGTGTTTTATGTAATACACACATTAAATGGGAAGCCTTATTAAAAAGAGCTGATATGCTAGATTGTGAGTTTATCGCAACTGGTCATTATGCTCAACTGCGCGAAGAGAATAATCGTAAGGTTATTTTTAAAGGCATCGATCAAGGGAAAGATCAAACGTATGTGTTATGGGGTTTAGGACAGGAAAGTTTAAAAAGAACAATGTTCCCTTTAGGTGGCTATAAAAAAGCGGAGATAAAACAAATGGCAAAGGATGCTGGATTTATAGATTTGGCAAATAAAAGCGAAAGCTATGATATTTGTTTTGTTCCTGATAATGATTATCGTGCTTTTTTAAAACACCGTTTGCCAAACTTAGAAGCTAGTGTAGAAGGTGGAGATTATATTTTTAAAGGGAAAAAAGTAGGTAAGCACAGAGGTTATCCTTTTTACACTATTGGTCAACGAAAGGGATTAGATTTAGCAATGGGAGATCCTGTTTTTGTTAAAGAAATCATCCCTGAAACAAACACTGTTGTGTTAGGCGATTTGGAGGATTTGAAAGAAATGGAAATTAATGTTCGCGATTTTAATTTAATTAAATACGAAAGTTTACCTCAAGATTATGTGGCATTAACTAAAATTAGATATAAGGATGCCGGACGTTTAAGCACCATTAATACTGTTGGAGATAAATTAAATATTGTTTTTCATGAATCGGCTACAGGTATTGCTCCAGGACAAAGTGCTGTAATATACGAAGGAGATGATTTAATTGGTGGTGGTTTTATTGATAGAAAACCATTATTGAATTTACAATAATATATTTCAAGTAGATGATGACGCTGGTATGAGAAATCTACCAGCGTTTTTATTTTCCAGATGTTTTGTAAATGGTACCAGTTATCGTAAATAAACGACCAGTTGCTAAACGTCAAAAACTTTTTGTTGTTATGATGGTATAATTATTCAGAATGTTTAACAATCTAAAATTATATGTTATGAAAACTTCAAAAACCAATGTTAAAAACACCAGCAAAGTCCTATTGTTTTTATCTATTCTATTAACTACTTCTTTCTCTTCTTTTGCTCAAAATAAATTAGTGTCTTTAGTATCTTCTGTAAACTTTAATTTTGCTATACCAGTAATATGCGTTGTAGGTTTAGCTGTGTTTTTAATCACTACATTTTTAAAACAAAAAAATCATTGAGTTGGGTGTTAGGTTTATATTGTTTGTTTTGTATGAGTCCTGTTTAGTCGAAAGATTAAACAGGATTTGTTTTATTTAAGATGTATGGAATTAAACAGAATGGATTCTAAAAATAAAATAATTTTTTTATCATCTTGTTCCTTAGAGAAATCAGTTAATGCCGGAAGATTTTGCATGAAGAATTTCTGTGAATGAGCCATTTCTAAAATTGTACTAGCCATTGAATGAGGGAATTTGTATTTCGGGTTATATTCCTTGATGGTACAAGAAATACGTTCACATAAATCTTTATAAGGTTTAAATAATCTATCCTTATTATCTTTACTTACATTTCTGGTTAAATAAGATTTAGAACCCTCCCACATAATTAATTGGTAAGCTTCTTGTTCTGAAATAAAATCAGAGTTTAATCCCTTATCACCTGGGTCTTCTACCAATAATTTGATGATTGTTTTTAATTTTATTTCAGGATTAGACATGTTGTTTGTATAGAAAATAACTTTATACTCTATATAACTCCAATACCAATTTATAAGATATACTAATAAACGATGTTTGTTTTCAAAATAACGATAAATACTTGCTTCTGTAGTAGAGATTTCTATAGATAGTTTTTTAAAAGTGAATTCCTCAAAACCAAGTTTGTTAATTAAAATCAACCCGTTTTTAACTATCTTCTTGCCTAAAACCGATTCTTCAGGATTACGAAGAAATAGTTTTTCGTTCATTTTAATTCGAATATCTAATTCCATGCAATTTAAATTTGATAGTAAAAGTATCATTTTTTCTTAAAAATTGCAAATATATAATAGTAATACTATCATTTTGGATATTTTTGCTATTTTTGGAGAAATATTTTTAAAATGCGTAAAAACAAATCAAAACTCTTATTTAACTGGCTTTATAACGAAAGAAAGGTTATTAGCAGAATATACCTTCTTGCATTATTGCAAGGCGCTATGTATTTAGCTATTCCTTTAGGGATACAGGGAGTTGTAACTTATATTATGGCGGGCTCTTTTTCAGCATCATTAATATTATTAAGTTCTATTACTATTTTAGTTACTTGTTTTATTGGTTTTTTTCAAATATGGCAAATGAGAATTAATGAGACATTGCATCAAAAAATTTTCGGCAATATTGCATCTCGTATTAGTCTTTATTTAAATGCAAATGCAAATGTGGATGAAGTATTTAACAAGTTGAATAAATTTTTTGAGGTAGTAACTTTGCAAAAAGGAATCAGTAAAATATTACTAGATTTTTCTTTTTCTATTATTAGTATATTTTTTGGCTTATTAATATTACCAATATATAGTTCGTGGTTTTTAGTTTTCACACTTTTATCAGGCGCAGCATTTTATTTTATTATTAAATATTATGGAAGTAGAGGTATAGAAACAAATATCAGAGTATCTAACGAAAAATATAAGCTTATCAAATGGTTTCAATTAAATGCGAGAGAACGTAAATTAGATGACTCAAATTTTATTAATGAAACAGACGTTATTTTGAATCATTATTTTGATGAGCGAAAACAGCATTATAGTGTTTTAGAAGCACAGTTTAAAGGAATAATTATTTTTAAGGTTTTATTTACGGCTATTGTTTTATTTTTTGGAGCTTATTTTGTTCAAATTGGCGAGTTAAATATCGGACAGTTTATTGCTTCTGAAATAATTATTTTTCTAGTGATTAATTCAGTTGAAAAATTGGTGGGAAGTTTAAGTACCTGTTATGATATTATAACTTCTTTATATAAAGTAGAAAGTATATTCGGCGATCATCATGAGTATTCATTTGTTCAAGAAAATGGTGTTGAATTAAAAAGTATTTCTAATATTTATGTGAGAAAATATTCTAAAGCAATAAAATATTTATTGTTATCTATTGGTATTTCTGGCATTATCATACTGTTGATGCCGTGGACTCAAAACGTAGAATCTTTTGGAAAAGTAACAACGCTAAATCCAGAAGGAAGACCGCAAACTATTACTTCACGAATTGGAGGAAGAATAGAGAAATGGTTTATTAACGAAGGTCAGTATGTGAAGAAAAATGATACGATTGCTTTTATCTCTGAAATTAAAGATGAATATATTGATCCACAATTAATTAACCGTTCTGAGCAACAGATTAAAGCAAAAGAAACAACCTTAGAGTCTTATGAACAAAAAGTAAATGCAGTAAATTCTCAAATTGACGCTTTAAATAAAACATTGTTACTTAAAATGGAACAAGCTCGAAATAAAATTATTCAAGCTAAAATTAAAGTTTCTACAGATAGTATTGAATCACAATCTGCTTCTAATAATTATAAAACAGCCGAAGAACAATTAAACCGTTATGAAGAACTTTTATCAAAAGGAGTGATTTCTAAAACTGATTTAGAAAATAGAAGGGTAAAAGTTCAAGAAGCGCTAGCTAAAAAAACATCAGCAGATAATAAGTTTATGTCTGCTAAAAATGAGTTATTAAATGCAGAAATTGATTTAAATACAGTACAGCAAGATTATCAAGAAAAATTAATGAAAGCTGAATCTGATAAATTCTCGGCACTTTCTTCTTTTTATGAAGGCGAGGGCGCTTTAACTAAACTACAAAATCAATTAGCAAACTATAGTATGCGTAAAGGGTTTTATTACGTCTTAGCACCTCAGGATGGTTATATTACTAAAGCATTTGTTCAAGGTATTGGGGAAATTATAAAAGAAGGAGCTGCTATTTGTTCTATAGTTCCTGATCAAGAAGAGCAAGCTATTGAAATGTATATTAATCCGATTGATTTACCACTAATACAAAAAGGACAAACTATGCAACTAGTGTTTGATGGTTGGCCTGCATTTGTTTTTTCTGGTTGGCCAGGAATAAGTTATGGAACCTATAGCGCCGAAATTGTTGCTTTTGATAAGGTTTTATCGGACAATGGTAAGTTTAGAGTATTAGCTAAAAATACCGGCGAACCATGGCCAGAGTCTATTCAAATTGGAAGTGGCGTAAAAGGATTTGCACTGTTAAATAATGTGCCTTTGGTGTATGAGTTATGGCGACAAGTAAATGGCTTCCCACCAGAATTTTATGTAAAATCTAATTCACTAGCTAAAGATGATAAAAAATAAAATTATATATATTGTTTTTATTTTTCTTTCAGTTAAAGTAGTATCTCAAACTTATAATGTGTTAAGTTATAATGCTTTTTTGAAAAATGTTTTGGAGAATAATCCAATGGCAAAAAAAGCGGATAATATCAAGAAATATGGAGAACTCCAATATAAAGCCGCTAAAGGGAATTTCGACCCAAGCGTAAGGGGAACTTATGATAATAAGTATTTTAATAATTCTAATTATTATAGTGTTTTAAGTAGTGACGTTAGAATTCCTTTGTTTACTGCTCAAAATTTAAAATTTGGATATGAGTACGGGGTAGGCTCTAATGTTAATCCAGAACATTTTACATCATCTTATGGTTTACCATATGTTGGTTTAGAAGTAGGTTTACTTCAAGGTTTAGTTATAGATTCTAGAAGAGCAGAAGTGATGAAATCAAAAGAATATGTTGAGTATTATTCTGCTGAAAAAAATGTTCAATTAAATGCATTGTTATTTGAATCTTCTTTAAAATATTTTGATTGGCTATTTAGTTTAAAACAAGTTTCGTTAAATAATTATTTTTTGAATTTAGCTCGTCAACGATTAATTGGCATAGAGGCTTTAGCTACCGTAGGAGAAAGAGCAGCCGTTGATACTATTGAAGCAGCTATTTTTTATCAAAGTAGATTGTTGGATTTACAGAGTTCTGAAATTGAAAGTCAGAAACAAAATAATGATTTAGCAAGTTTCAATTGGCAATCTAATAGCGCGGCTTTATCTTCTTCATATATTCCAGAAGATAGTTTAGACACATATTTTGAAAGAGTAAAAAGTGGTTTGGTGGCACGTTTGTACCAAGATTCCTCTAGTAATCCTATTATTGCTAAATACAACTCCTTGCAATCTATTTTAGAAATAGAAAATAAGATAAAAAGAGAAATGATTAAGCCTAAGTTGAACGTTAATTATAATGTATTGTCCAATAATCCAAATTCATACAGTCCTGTATATTCTCAAAATAATTATAAATGGGGTGTTGATTTATCTTTTCCACTGTTATTAAGAAAATCGAGAAATGAGTATAAGATGGCAAAACTAAATTTTCAAAATAACTCTTTTGAATTAGCTAATAAAAGTAATGAGTTAGATTTTAAAATGAATGCATTAAAACAAAATATTGGTTTGTTGGCAGAGCAACTTCAAAATGCAGAACGTTCTGTAAAATATAGCAAGCAATTAGTAGAAGCTGAAAAATTAAAATTTGTGAATGGAGAGAGTTCTTTATTTATTTTAAATGCTCGTGAAAATAAATGGTTAGAATCTGAACTTAAGTTATCAGAGTATAAACTAAAATTTATTAAAACAGTATTGAATATTATTTATTTAAAAGGAAATTTAAACTATGTATTATGATTTTATTTAACGTTATACAAAATGATGAAAAGAAAGCAGAGGAAATGTCTTCCTTTTTGATACAAAAAGAATATGCTTTACAAACACATATTGATGTTAATTCATTATTGACAATAGATTCAAAAAGGAAAACGGTAAGATTATTTTTTATTACTAAGGCTTTGTTATATAGTAATATTGAAAAAGAAATTAAAGAGAATTTCTTTTCAGATGATATGATTATTTATGCAACACCAATTAGCCATATTAATGAGGAGTATGGAGAAATGTTACGTGCGAAAGCAAAAGCTCTATAAATGTTTAAAATAAAAATATTGATATTGTTTTTTTGTTTACGTTTTGTTTCAAAATCACAAAATCAACAAATATTCAATGACCAATCTTTTGGTAAAGGAAGTTCGTCTTATTACGTAGGTTCGGGCGCCTTTAAAAGACACCTAGATTTAAACAGAATTGATTATAGTTTGAAAGAGTATTCAAAATCTCCTGCAATAGTTGTTGGAGCTGATTTTTGTATTTATCCCCATGCTAGTAACGCCTATTTAGGTTTAGGGCCCTATTTTACAAGTTGGATTGGCATTAAGGAGACAGAAGAAAATAACCAAAAAACAGAAAGGTTGTTTTCTAATTCAACTCTTGCAATAAAATTTACACATCACGCTTCTTTTTTTGTTAGAAAAAAATTAGATGTATGTAGCGGTTATATTGTTGGTGTAAATTTAAAATATTATCACAATTATAAAATTGATGGAAAAGAAATTGATTCATCCGAAAGAGATAGCGAATTTGTTCCAGCCGCTGGAATAACAATTACTGTAAAATATTACGCTTTAAAAAATGTGGGCTTATACATCGAAGGCGGAATAGGTTACCGCATCAATATGTTAAATGTTGGCTTGTGTTATAAATTCAAAAAACGAAATTCAAAAAACGATTAATCAATCGCTTCTTGAATTTTATCCATTTTTGCTTCTGTATATTTTCCAGTAACAATTTCTACAATTTTTCCAGTAGTATCAATTACATAAAAATAAGGGATGTTTTCATCTGCTGGTTTCATTTGTGTTTTCAATAATTTGATATCAGTATCACAATCAATAACATTTTTCCACAAGTCTTCTTGAGTGGCTGCTTTAAATTCATTAGCAGCCTTTTTAAATCCACTAATTAACGGAATGAAATAATAATTCACATCAAAGTAACTAGCAACATCAAAATAATCAGTTCCTTTTGGTCGCGCTACAAACACATCATACATCGGTTGTATCCATGTTTTTAAATCTTCTTCGGCCGAGCGCTTATAACATAAACCAACGATGGTGAATTTTTTAGTGCCCGCTAATGGCAAAGAAATGGCGTTGCCTTCAAGTGTATGTCCAGCTAATGGAGGAAACTGCCCTTTTACTTGAGCAAAAAAGCTGAAAGAGATTAGCAGAGCAAGTATGGTGATGATATTTTTCATGATTTTTTATTTTTAGTGTGGTTATAAATTTTACATTCCGCCTAACATACAAACTCTGTCAAACTCTTCAGGCTTTACTATACTAACAGATAAACGTTGAAGTTTTACTAATTGCATGTCTTTTAAGTATTCATCTGCTTTTATTTGAGCAAGAGTTACGGGTGTTTTTAATGTTTTAAAGGGCGCAAAATCTACAGCTACCCAAGCAGTTTCTTTTGTTGTAGGATCCTGATAAGCTTCTTTCACAACTTTTGCTATGCCAACTACACATAACCCTTCATTACTATGATAAAACAGAGCTAAATCGCCTTTCTTCATTGCCTTTAAATTATTACGAGCGGCATAATTTCTTACTCCATCCCAAAAGGTAATTTTGTCTTTTTTAAACTGTTCCCAGCTATATTTAAAGGGTTCTGATTTTATAAGCCAATAGTTCATAGATTCTTACAATAAAATTATAACTGAAAAGTAACTAATAAGCCACAGATTAACAAAAGAAATTGATAACATTTTACCTAATAAATTCATCGAAAATAAGTTTGAATTGTTATAGTATTTATTAGATTTGTTACGCATTTTAAAACCTACTAAATGGCACATTTATCAGATAGAATAAATCTTATTTCAGAATCGCAAACTATTGCCATGGCCCGTAAAAGTCGTGAGTTAAAAGCACAAGGAATAGATATCATTAGTTTAAGTTTAGGCGAACCAGATTTTGCTACTCCAGAAGTTGTTAAACAAGCGGCTATTAAGGCTATTAACGATAATTTTAGTTACTATACTCATGTAAGTGGTTATGTTGAGTTGCGTCAGGCAATTGCTCATAAGTTCAAAAGAGATAATAATTTAGATTATACAGCAGATGATATCGTTGTTTCTACAGGAGCTAAGCAAAGTATTGCTAACGCAGTATTATGTTTAATAAATCCAGGAGATGAGGTAATTATTCCCGCACCTTTTTGGGTGAGTTATTTAGAAATTTTAAAATTAGCAGGTGGAGTTCCAATTATTATTGATACCACTATTGAAAATGATTTTAAAATTACGGCTGAAGAATTAAAAGCACACATTACGCCAAAAACGCGAATGATGATGTTTAGCACTCCATGTAATCCTACAGGTTCTGTTTATAGTAAACAAGAGTTAAGAGCGATTGCTGATGTGGTAAAACAACATGATGAATTATACATCATGAGCGATGAAATTTATGAGCACATCAATTTTGTTGGTGGTCATGAAAGTATGGCTCAATTTCCTGATATTAAAGATAGAGTTATTACGATTAATGGTGTTTCAAAAGGTTTTGCGATGACAGGATGGAGAGGTGGAATTATGGCAGCTCCAAAATGGATAGCTCAAGCTTGTGATAAAATGCAAGGACAATTTACATCAGGTACTTGTAGTATTACTCAAAAAGCAATGCATGCGGCTATGGAATTACCAGCAGAAAGTACACACTATATGCGTGATGCATTTTTGAAAAGAAGAAATTTAGTTTTAGAACTAATGAAAGATATTCCAGGATTAAAAACAAATGTTCCTGACGGGGCGTTTTATGTGTATCCTGAAGTATCAGCATTATTTGGTAAGTCATATAATGGGTTTACGATTAACAACGCTACTGATTTATCAATGTATTTATTAGATGTTGCTCATGTGGCATTAGTTCCTGGTGCTGCTTTTGGCGATGATAAATACATTCGTTTTTCATACGCAACATCTGAAGATAAATTAACCGAAGCCTTAAAAAGAATGAAAGAGGCAATTGAGAAATTAAAGTAATAAATGAAAAAGTTATCTGTAAAAAAAGAACACATTCGCGAAATATTTAAGTCGTTTAGTAATTTAAACGTTTTAATTATTGGTGATGTGATGATTGATAGTTACATGTGGGGAAAAGTAAATCGCATTTCTCCCGAAGCACCAGTTCCTATTATATCAGTTCACAAAAAAGAAAAACGTTTGGGTGGAGCTGCTAACGTAGCTTTAAATATTCAGGCGATGGGAGCAAATCCTATTTTATGTTCTGTGATTGGGATTGATCAAGAAGGGCAATCGTTTTTAGATTTATTGAAAGCGCAAAAATTAAGTCAGAAAGGTATTTTAAAATCTCGCGATAGAATTACTACTGAAAAAACTCGTGTGATTGGTAATAGTCATCAGTTGTTACGTATTGATGAGGAAATAGAAGAAGATATTGCGCCAGCAGAAACACAGCAATTAATTACGTTGATTTCATATATTATCCAACATGATAAGATTGACGTTATTTTATTTGAAGATTATAACAAAGGATTAATTACTCCAAAGTTAATTTCTAAAGTAGTTGAATTAGCAAAAAGCAAAGGTATTCCAACTTGCGTGGATCCTAAGAAGAAAAACTTTAATGCCTACAAAGGAGTGACATTATTTAAACCAAATTTGAAAGAATTACGTGAAGGTTTAAAAATGGATATTAGTTCTGATAATATTAATGAATTACAACGAGCTATTAGTAGTTTTAGAGTAAAACAAAAATTTGACACGGCTTTAGTAACGCTTGCTGAAAAAGGAGTGATAATTAATTCTCGTTCCGAAAAACATCATACGCCAGCGCATATTCGCAGTATTGCAGATGTGAGTGGAGCAGGGGACACAGTTATTAGTGTAGCGGCTTTATTAGTCGCGTTACATGTTAATCCAATTGTAATGGCTGCCATATCTAATTTAGCAGGTGGCTTAGTGTGTGAACAAATAGGTGTTGTACCTGTTAGTAAAGAACAATTATTAGAAGAAGCGTTGAAGTTGGATTTTGTGAAATAGAGTAAGTTCCCGCTGATTTCGCTGATTTACGCAGATGATTTAGTGAATGCAGGAATGATTGTATTTTTTATTCTGCGATAATCTGCGGTATCTGCGGGAAACAAAAACAAAATAATGTCTCAACAAATTACACCATACAATAATACCGAATCAAAAAAAGAGCAAGTAGCTCAAATGTTTGATAATATTGCTTTCCGTTACGATTTTTTAAATTCCTTATTATCATTGGGTATTCATAAAGGTTGGAGAAAAAAGTGTATTAAACTTATTGCTGAAAAGAAACCAAAACATATTTTGGATGTAGCTACTGGTACTGGTGATTTTGCTATAGCAGCAATGAAATTAAATCCAACTAAAGTTATTGGGATTGATATCAGCGAAGGGATGATGAAGTTTGGTCGAGAAAAATTACAAAAATTACATCTCGATAAAACGATTACTTTGCAATATGGCGATGCTGAAACCTGCGATTTACCAGACAATTCAATGGATGCGATTACAGTTGGTTTTGGTGTTAGAAATTTTGAAAATTTGGAAAAAGGCTTGGCTAATATGTTACGTATTTTAAAACCAGGAGGGCAACTTTGCGTTCTGGAGTTTTCATCACCTCGTCATTTTCCAGTGAAACAATTTTATAAATTTCACTTTAAATACATTACTCCCACTTTAGGCCGAATGTTTTCTAAAGATACGAGAGCATATACTTACTTACCTGAATCTATAAAAGCTTTTCCTGACAACGAACGATTTACTACCATACTTGAAAAAGTTGGATATAAAAACGCATCGTTTAGCTCTGTTGGTTTAGGTTTAGCAGCTATTTATATTGCCGAAAAATAATAGACTATTTCTTAGCTTTTGCTTTATCGTACATATCGTGTACAATGCCATCAGATAGCCCAATTTGTGGTACAAAAATATCATCAATATCTGCGGTTTTCATAATAGTAATAAATATTTTAGAGGCATGAACAATAACATCAGCTCTATCAGGTTTTAATCCTAAAACTTCTACACGCTCTTCATAGGTATAAGAATTAAGCATATCATTAATGCCTTTTAGTTTACTGTAACTAATATTTTTATTTTCTTTCTTGGTCATTTTAAATATCTTATTGATATTTCCACCCGACCCAATGGCTCTTAACGGACTGTAACCTAAAGTCGTTTTTTTAATCCATTCTTTCATCAATTCCCACTCATCCTTTTCAACTTTATTTAAGAGCATTCTAACAGTACCAATATTAAATGATTTGGAAGCAATTACTTTATGGTTACTGTATAATGTTAATTCAGTACTACCACCACCTACATCAATATATAAATAAGAATGTTTTGGATTTAATAACTCTTCAATATGATTTGAGAAAACTAATTGAGCTTCTAATTTTCCATCAATGATTTCAACTTCTAAATCAGCTTCTTTTTTTATACGCTCAATAATTTCATCGCTATTGCTAGCATCACGCATGGCACTGGTTGCAACGGCTCTATAACCATCTACTTCATAAACTTTAATTAATTCTCTGAAACCACGCATGGCCGTAATTAATTTCTCCGCTTTTTTGTCAGAAATTTTTCCGTTCAAAAACACATCTTCTCCCAAACGAATTGGTAAACGAATCAATTCTTCTTTACTAAAATGAGGTTTCCCATTTACGTCGTAAGCCCTACAAAATAACAAACGCATGGCATTACTTCCTATATCAACAGCGGCAAAAATCATATAGTAGAAAAAGATTTAGTAGTAGTTTTTGATTTAGTTTTTAAATACATGTCTCTATCTTTTTTAAGATAGTTATATATTTCATCCTGAACTCTAATTTTTCTTTCGCCAGGTTTTGCTTTTTTGTATAAGTTTTGTTGAAGTCTATCTAAAATACGAACTTTAGTATTTCCAGATAATTGGATATCAATAATATCTCTTATTTGTTTTTTTACTTCAGCATTTAAAATAGGAACAGCCACTTCACTTCTACTATCCAAATTTCTACTCATCCAATCGGCAGACGTAATATAAATTTTTTCGTTTCCTCCGTTTGCAAAAATAAATACACGAGCATGCTCTAGATATTTATCTACAATACTATATGCTTTAATATTATCACTATAGCCAGCAATTTCAGTCACTAAAGAACATATGCCTCTTATGATTAAAGAAATTTGAACACCGGCTCTTGATGCTTCGTATAGTTTTTCAATCATAGCTTTATCAACTAAACTATTCATTTTTAAAACCATATAAGCTGTTTTTCCAGCCTTTGCATTAGCAATTTCTTTGTCAATTAAATTCACAAAGGTTTGACGCATAAAGAAAGGAGCTACAGCTAGATTTTTGTAAGAGCCTGTTTTGAAATTATTAGCATAAAAATCAAAAACAGCTGATATTTCATCAGTAATGGCTTTATCAGCAGTTAATAAGCTAAAATCAGTATAAATGCGCGCTGTTTTTTCGTTGAAGTTTCCTGTACCAATATGAGCGTATTTTATTTCTTTTCCTCTTTCTCGAGTCGTAATTAAAAAGAGTTTACTATGTACTTTTAATCCGGGAACTCCATAAATAACAGTAGCGCCTTCTTCCTGTAGTTTATTTGCCCAATAAATATTGTTTTCTTCATCAAATCTCGCTTGTAATTCAACTAATACCGTTACTTTTTTCCCATTTTTAATGGCATTAACTAAAGCATTAGCAATCTTTGATGAATCTGCGACTCTATACAATGTTATTTTAATAGACTCAACATTAGGTGCAATAGATGCCTCTCTTAATAATGTAATAATGTGATCGTATGTATGGTAAGGATAATGAAATAAAATGTCTTTTTGTTTTACTACATTTAAAATCGTTGTATTGATATTATCTAAATATTTATGCACTAAAGGCGTTGGATGATCATACATTAATTTTTTTTCACCAATATTAGGGAATCCAATAAAATCCTTAAAATTATGATAGCGACCTCCAGGAATGGCATTATCTTTTTTATCCATTCCTAATTTTTTCATGATAAAAGAGAGCATTTCTTTACTCATTGTGCTATCATACACAAAACGAACAGGCTGACCTTTTTTTCTATCTTTTACACTTTTAGATATTTTTTCCAACATGCTCTTACTAACATCCTGGTCAATATCTAATTCTGCATCTCGAGTTAATTTAATATTAATTGCCTCTTTTGTTATGTAGCCAAATACAGAAAACATTTCGTGTACGTTATATCTGATAACATCATCCAATAAAATAATGTATTTTTTGTTTTTTTCTTGAGGTAATATAATGAATCGACTAGTAATTTTTGATGGAATTTCAATTAAGGCGTATTTGTTTTTTTGTTTTTGAATTGTAGAAATTAATCGTACAAATAAATAGCCCGATTTATCTTTCATGTATGGGAAAGGTTTATTCTCATCTACCATGATAGGAAACAAAGATCGTTCTACTTCGGTATGAAAATAATTCTTTACATATTCTTGTTGGTTTTTATTAAGTTGTTTTTCATTAATAATAAAAACATTTTGTTTGGCTAATTCATGAAGTAGTTCTTGATATATTTCTTCAAAATGTTGTTGTTGTTCAATTACTTTACGTTGAAGTTTTTGCAATAATTCTTTAGGATCGTCGCCATAAATATCAATAGCCTTTTTTCCTAGCTTTGTTAAACGATTAATAGTTGCCACTCGAACACGATAAAACTCATCGCGGTTATTACTAAAAATTCCTAAGAATTTTAACCGTTCGATAAGCGGAGTAGAGGAATCTGACGCTTCTTGAAGAACACGTTCGTTAAAAGAAAGCCAACTTATTTCTCGGTTGATGTGTGGAATTTTACTTTTTTGCATAGTTAAATTAAAGCAACAATTTAATTATCAAATATAAGCAATAAGCGTTAATTGTTTTTTGTTTTTTTAGTTACATTTGTATCGATATCACATCCAATGTCGTTTATAAAAAAAAATATACCATTAGTGATTATTTGTATTTTTCAAATAATTGGGTTTATTGGTTTTATTGTGAATCCTGTATATTTTAAGGCACTTAGCCCTGTTAATTTATTGTTATCAGCAGCATTAGTGATATGTACCAGCAAACAAAAGAATTGGAAATTTTATGCTTCTTTGTTACTAGTAGCTGTTTCGGCCTTTTTTGTAGAAGTACTTGGTGTTAAAACTGAACTTATTTTTGGTTCATATTTTTATGGCGATTCTTTTGGATATAAATTGTTTTCAGTGCCTTTATTAATAGGATTAAATTGGGCTATGCTTTTATACAGTACAGCTCAATTCTCAAAATTCAAAAACCACGTAATTAATGCTTTGTTTGGTGCTTTTCTAATGGTTTTTCTTGATTTTTTCATGGAACAAAATGCTTCAAAATTTGATTTTTGGTATTGGAAAGACAACATAATTCCAATTCAAAATTATGTGGCGTGGTTTTTAATTTCTTTTGTGCTCAATTTAATGGTTCAAAAACACTTGTCTCAAATATCAAATTTAACAGCTAAAGTGTTTTATTTTGCCCAAGTTGCCTTTTTTATGGCGCTTTACTTTTTTGTTTAAACAAAATACTGGCAAGTTTGTTACTTTTTCATGGTAATAAACGGATTAATAGTTTTTTTGACATTTATTATAATGGAGTTTATGGCATGGGCTACTCACAAGTTCCTCATGCACGGACTAATGTGGTATTTTCATAAGGATCATCATGACCATAGTAATGAGACGTTTTTTGAGAAAAATGATGTTTTTTTCTTAGTATTTGCCATTCCAAGCTGGTTATTTTGGATGTTTGGAGTTATGAATGGCTATGATTTTAAATTTTATATCGGAATTGGAATTTTTATTTACGGTATAGCATATTTTTTAGTGCATGATGTCATTATTCATCAAAGATTTAAGTGGTTTTCAAAATCAAATAATTGGTATGTAAAAGGAATAAAAAGAGCACATAAAATTCATCATAAAAGTATCGTAAAACACGAAAGTGAAAACTTCGGAATGCTCATAGTTCCTTTTCGTTATTTTAAATCCTCTTCATTAAATTAATTCAGTTTTTTAATTAATAGTAAATTGTATATTTATGCAATAATTTTAGAATGAATTCGCGTTACACGTATTTGCTATTAGATATTCTCAGTGTTTTGTTTCCTTTTTTATTAAGTTTTGATAAAAAGGTGACATTTTACAAGTCGTGGAAATATTTATTTCCAGCGATGTTTATTACAGGCGCTTTTTTTATTTTATGGGACATTCAATTTACAGCTAATGGTGTTTGGGGCTTTAATCCTAAATATATATTAGGAATTAACATTGTCAATCTTCCTATTGAGGAAGTTTTATTTTTTATATGTGTGCCTTATGCCTGTGTATTTATTTATGCAGTGGTATGTGCTTATGTTAAGAGAGATATCATAGGTTGTACTAAAGCAATAAGTATTATTATTATCGCTATATCTCTAGCCTTAAGTGTTATATACTATGATAGAACTTATACCATTGTTAATGCTGGAATTTGTTGCTTTTTGGTTATAGTAGCTCAGTTTATATACAAATTCAATGACTTAGGAAGGTTTTATTTAGCTTTTTTAATCTCTTTATTTCCTTTTTTAATATGTAATGGCTTACTAACCTCATTGCCAATAGTGACCTACAATAACGAAGAAAATATGGCTATGAGGATATATACCATTCCTGTAGAGGATGTGTTTTATTGTTTAAGCCTATTGTTAAGTTGTGTGTTATTGATGAATTATTTTAAAAACAGAAAGACAATAGCATAGCCTTTTTTTGTATTTTTAAAGTATGAGTTTAAAAAAGTATAGCATTCCTATCATTACGCTATTAGCAACTATTGCTTTTGTGTACTTGTTCACCAATGTAGTTATCTATTTAATCATATCCTTAGTTTTAGCTCTTTTAGGAATGCCCATTGTAAATGTGATTTCTAAATTTAAAATAGGAAAATTCAAAATCAATGACTCTATTGCTGCTCTATTAACTTTGTGTTTTTTCTTTGGGGTATTATATGTTATAGGTGTAACATTTTTACCCCCCTTAATTTCTCAAGTAACATTTTTATCAAATTCAAATTTTCATGATGTGATGCATAATATTTTTATTTATTATCCATCTCTTAAGGATAGTTTATCGGCTTTGGGCTCAGAGCAACAAATAATGACAAGTGTTGCCGAACAAGTTAATCACTTTTTGAATTTTCAAAATGTGAGTTCTATTTTTAATAATACGATTTCGTATACAGGGTCTATTTTAGGAGGAGTATTTTCGGTTTTGTTTATTACGTTTTTCTTTTTAAAGGATGAAAAAATGGTGGTTAAAGCACTTTTGTTAATGACACCTTCAGCGTATGAATCAGAAATGCTTGATATCTATAGAACTTCTAGAAAGATGTTGAGTAAGTATTTCACTGGTTTATTTATTGATATGGTGTTAGTGAGTTTTATTGTAACCTTTTTGATGTGGATGTTTGGAATTAAAAATGCATTAGTAATAGGTTGTTTAGCAGGAGTGATGAATGTGATACCTTACATCGGGCCAATTATCACCTTGTTTTTTGCGGTATTTTTAGGCATCAGTGGTTGTATCGAATTTAATCAATACGAATTAATTACATCAACTATCACAAAAATAGTAGTGATATTAATTGGAACTAATTTAGTAGATGCGATGTTGATTCAACCAACTATTTTTTCAAACACTGTCAAAGCACATCCGCTCGAAATATTTTTAGTGATTTTAATGGCGGGTGCACTTGGTGGTGTTTTAGGAATGGTAGTGGCAATTCCTTGCTATACATTATTGCGAATTATTGCTAAAGAATTTTTGGATCATTTTAAATTCTTTAAAAAACTGACCGAAAATATAACAGAGTAATTATTATGGAAACAACCTTTAAATTCCTAAAACAATTAGCGAAAAATAATAGTAAAGAGTGGTTTGATGTTAATAGAAAAACGTATGAAGCATGTAAGGCGGAGTTTGAAGTCATCGTTAAATCAGTTATTGACAAGAGCGCTGTTTTTGATAAAGGATTAGCTGGTTTAGAAGCCAGAAAATGCATGTTCCGGATTAATAGAGATGTACGTTTTAGTAAGGATAAATCTCCTTACAAATTAAATATGGGAGCTAGTATGAACCCAGGTGGTAAAAAGGACATGGGCGCTGGTTATTATATGCATATTGAGCCAGGTAAATGTTTTTTAGCAGGAGGTTGTTACATGCCCCAACCAGATGTTTTAGCTAAGATTCGTCAAGAGATTGATTACAACTCAGCAGACTTTAAAAAGATTTTAAATGCAAAAGATTTTAAAACGTATTTTAAAGAATTATCTCCCGAAGATAAATTAAAAACAGCTCCAAAAGGTTATCCAAAAGATCATCCAGAAATAAGTTTATTACAAAATAAACATTTTATAGTGATACATCATTTAAAAGATAGTGAGGTATTGGATAAAAATTTTCCTGCCTATGCTGCTAAAGTATTTAAAGCGATGTTGCCTCTAAATCAGTTTTTGAGAGGATGTATAGATTAGAATTTTTGTATTTCTAAAAGAGATTCAATACTATAATCCGCAATACTAAATTTAGGATTGTTTTTATTGATATCTTCAGGGATGGCTACTACTTTCATTTGAGCAGCCTTTCCAGCAATAATACCATTTACCGAATCTTCAATCACTAAACAATTTAAAGGATTGATACCTAATTTTTGGGCACAGGTCAAATACACTTCTGGGTGTGGTTTACCATAAGTCATGTGCTCGGCAGAACATAATTCATCAAAATAATGTCTGATATTTAAAACATCCACTACTGTATTCATTAATTTAGTATTGGAGGAAGTTCCTATTCCTATTTTTAAGTTCTTTTGCTTTAAAAATTGTAAGGCTTCTATAACGCCTTTCATGGTTTTTCCTTCTTGTTTAATTAGGTCACAAAGTCGGTTTATGACCAATTCGTCAAATTCAGCTACAGTAATATGAGTAATTCCATGTTTCTTAAACCAAAAATCAGCTACTTCCTTAAATCTTAATCCAGTGGTAATTCGGCAATGTTCGTCACTAAAAGGAATGCCAATTTCAATAAAACTTTGTATCATGGCTCTGCGCCAAAGTGGTTCGGAGTCTATAATAACTCCATCCATGTCAAAAATAACGGCTTTTATCCCTGTTAGCATTGTTAATTTCTTTGTTTAATAAAAGCAAATATAACTGAATTATCGAGCTATAGGGATGGTATTTTTGCTACATGTATTTTCCTGATTTTGTTGAAATAGGAGCAGACGAACTCTTGTTGGTTGCTTTTTTTGTGTCGTTGATAGGCATTGTTATTCACTATGCCATTAATGTGTTGCCGCTTGGTAATTTAAAAACGACTTCTCTTGAATCCAGTTCTTCCCAAGAGCCTGTATCTATTATTATTTGTGCTCGTAACGAAGATGACAATTTAACTGAGTTTTTACCTAAAATATTAGTTCAGGATTATCCTGAGTTTGAAGTGATTGTTGTGAATGACTGTTCTATTGATAATACCGAGAATGTGATTGATGAATTTGCAAAGATTTTCCCTAACCTTAAAAAAGTAACCATTAAGGAAGACGATTACTATAAACATGGTAAAAAGTTTGCTGTGATGGTTGGTATTAAAGGAACCAAATACGATAATTTATTATTTACAGATGCTGATTGTTTTCCTGCCAATGAGAATTGGTTGAAAGATATGGCTTCAGGTTTTGTCAATAAGAAAGAGATTGTTTTGGGTTACGGAGCGTACAAGAAAGAGGATGGTTTCTTAAATAAGTTGATTCGTTTTGATACCTTTTTAATTGCTGCTAATTATTTATCGGCTGCCATTAAAGGCAAAGCTTATATGGGTGTTGGAAGAAACTTAGCCTATAAAAAAGATTTATTTTACAAGCAAAAAGGTTTTTCTAAGCATTACCATATAACTTCAGGGGATGATGATTTATTTATTAATCAGGCATGCACCCAAGAAAATACAAATGTGGTCGTTTCTCATAATGCAATTACTTATTCAATAGCAAAATCCACATTTTCGGATTGGAAACGCCAAAAACAACGTCATTTAACCACGGCTCCTCATTATAATGCTGGTAGCAAAACTAAAATTACTTTAGGTTATGTTTTTCAGTACGGATTTCATTTATTGTTTTTGTCTGTCTTAATTTTCAAAACAACTATTTTAGCTGCTTTAGTTGGTTTTATTTTGAAAATTCTAATTCAAATGATTATCTTTAATAAAGTGTCTAAGAAATTAAATGAAGTTGATTTGTGGCTTATGGCATTTTTTTACGAGATTATTTTATTAATAATTTATCCAGTATTTCATATTAGTAAATTATTTCATAAACCAAACAAATGGAAGAGTTAGATCCAAGCGAAAACCTTACAACTAAAGCAGTTTATGATTATAAACTGATACAGTTAGCTTTACATAAAGGTGATCAAAAAGCTTATGCCGAGTTGTTGCAGCGCTATCGTGAATCGGTTTATTTTACGATGTTACGAATGTGTAATAATAAAGATGATGCAGAAGATTTAACGATTGAAGCATTTGGAAGAGCCTTTAAACGTTTAGAACAATACACGCCTACATATGCATTTAGTACTTGGTTATTTAAAATTGCCAGTAATAATGCGATTGATTTTTTGCGAAATAAAAAGAAAAATACCGCCTTGTCGTTAGACACTAAAATGGAAAATGATGAGGGTCAAGAGTTTTCTAAAAATATAAAATCACAAACCTTAGACCCTGAAGAGCATATTATAAAAAAACAAAAGGTTGAGATGCTACGTGATGTTGTTGAAAAATTAAAACCTCGTTACAAAGAGTTGGTGAAGATGCGTTATTATGAAGAGTTGAGTTATGAAGAAATTGCTGTAAAACTAGATTTGCCTGTAGGCACAGTAAAAGCACAGTTATTTAGAGCACGTGACTTTTTATATAACATCCTTAAAAATCAGGAAAATAGAATGTAAACACTCTTTAGTAGAACTTATCCTGAGTTTGTCACTTCGAGCGTAGTCGAGAAGCTAAGGATAGCAAGATGTGAAAAAGTTCTCGATTACGCTCGAACAGACATTAACTCGTATATATTTTATTTTTGTGAAACCAGATATTATCCTAAAATATTTTCCAAACATTACAGAACATCAAAAACAACAATTTGAGCAATTGTATGATTTGTATATGCATTGGAATGCTCAAATTAACGTCATTTCTCGTAAGGATAGTGATTTGCTGTACGAACGCCACGTTTTACATTCGTTAGGAATTGCTAAAGTAATGGAGTTTAAGCCAGGTACTAAAGTATTGGATGTTGGTTGTGGTGGCGGGTTTCCTGGAATCCCATTAGCTATTTTGTTTCCAGATTCAACCTTTCATTTAGTAGATTCTATTGGTAAAAAAATTAAAGTAGTAACCGAAGTAGCTGCAGGTATTGGATTAACAAACTTAACCGCGCAACATGAACGTGCCGAAAAAATAAATGATAAATACCATTTTATCGTAAGTCGTGCAGTTACAGCATTTCCAGAGTTTTATAACTGGATTAGTAAAAAAGTATTAAAAGAAAATTTTAATGATTTGCCTAACGGAATCCTTTATTTAAAAGGAGGAGATTTACGCGAAGAATTTGGACACCATTACGATAAGGCAGTATTTTATGATTTAAAAAACTATTTCGAAGAAGAGTTTTTTGATACCAAGAAAGTGGTGTATTACAAATTGTAATTCGTCATTGCGTGCGGAGCGAGGCAACCTCACTTTTTAGCATTGTATGAGATTACTTCGTCGTAATGACGAGAACAAAAAAGCCCTTGCTGTATTAATAGCAAGGGCTTTTTTTTGTCATCACGCCTTGGCGTGAGAGCGAAGTCGAGAACAAAATATTCTACTTCTTAGCATCCGCTAAAAACTGAGCCAAACCTTTATCTGTTAATGGATGATTTAATAAAGCTGCAATAGCACTTAATGGAGCTGTAATAACATCAGCACCAATTTTGGCACATTGTATAATATGCATTGGATGACGAACTGAAGCTGCTAAAATTTCTGTTTCATAACCGTAGTTATCATAAATCGTTCTGATATCATCAATTAAATCCATACCGTCTTGGCTAATGTCATCTAAACGACCAACAAACGGAGATACATAAGTTGCCCCAGCTTTTGCAGCTAATAATGCTTGTCCTGCAGAGAATACAAGAGTGCAATTTGTTTTAATGCCTTTGTCAGCAAAATATTTAATTGCCTTTACACCTTCTTTAATCATCGGGATTTTAACCACGATACGTGGGTGTAAGTCTGCTAACATTTCGCCTTCTCTTACCATTCCCTCAAAATCAGTCGAAATTACCTCTGCGCTCACGTCTCCAGTTGTAATATTGCAAATATCCACATAATGTTTTAGGATATTATCTTGTCCTTTAATGCCTTCTTTAGCCATTAACGATGGATTAGTTGTTACTCCGTCTAATACGCCAAGGTCTTGTGCTTCTTTAATTTGTGCTAAATTTGCTGTATCAATAAAAAATTTCATAGTGGGTTATATTTTTTTGTAAATTTAGGATAAGCTAAAATATAATTTACACTTGTTTGTAGATTGTTTAAAGTTTATTTTTACCTCAAATCATGCACAAAAAGAAAATAGTTGTTTTTAGCGGGGCCGGAATGAGTGCCGAAAGTGGTATTAAAACCTTCAGAGACACTGGAGGTTTGTGGGAAGAATATAAAATTGAAGACGTAGCAACGTATGATGCTTGGCTTAAAAATCAAGATCTGGTGCTTGATTTCTATAACCAAAGACGAAAACAAGTAATTGAAGCTAAGCCTAACGAAGCACATTATTTGGTTGCTGAATTACAAAAACACTTTGATGTTCAGGTAATTACCCAAAATATTGATGATTTACATGAAAGAGCAGGAAGTAAAAAAGTATTGCATTTGCATGGTGAAATTATGAAGGGTAGAAGCACTGCCAAGCAGGAATTGGTTTATGATTTAAAACATTGGGAAATTAAATCAGGAGATGTATGCGAAGTTGGGTCTCAAATTCGCCCGCATATTGTATGGTTTGGTGAAGCCGTGCCAGAAATGGATAAAGCTACAGAGTTAGCCGAAAAAGCAGACGTTTTTGTAACCATTGGCACTTCCTTAAATGTTTATCCAGCTGCTAATCTCATTCATGTGATTGAAGGACACATTCCTAAGTTTTTAGTAGATCCAGGTGATTTTAATTTAGACTATATTAAAAACTTAACGATTATTAAAGCTACTGCGGTTCAGGGTATGAAAGTATTATCCGAAAAATTAAAAGAATTAATTTAGATCATTGCCTTTGGCAAATTTTCAATAAAACAAAATGAGTAATTCATCCACTGTTAAATGCCCTAATTGTAAAACTGAATTTCAGTTAGGCGACGCTATATCTTCTGAAATAGAAGCTAAAATTAAAGCACGTTATGTTGAACGTTTTAATAAAGATCAAAAAGATTTAGCAGATAAAGAAAAACAATACGAATTGCAATTAGAGCAATTAAAAAAACAACAAGAAGAACAAGAGAAAATTATTGCTGAAAAAGTAAAATTGCAAAAAGCAGTATTAGAGCAAGAAGCCATTAAAAAGGCAGCTTCTGAAATGCAATTGCAAATGGAAATGCTTAATAAAGAGTTGAGTGAAAAAGAAACTAAATTAAAAGATAGTCAGGCAAAAGAATTACAATTTTTATTAAAGGCAAAAGAATTACAAGAAAAAGAAGCACAGTTTGAATTAACACTTCAGCAAAAATTACAAGCCGAAAGAGAATTATTATCTGAACAAATAAAAAAGCAAGAATTAGAAAAGAATTCAATTAAGGAAAAAGATTATCAGTTGCAAATGATGGAATTGAAAAAGCAATTGGAAGACCAAAAGAAATTAACGGAAGAAATGGTTCGTAAGCAAGGACAAGGTTCGATGCAAATGCAAGGTGAAGTTCAAGAATTAATTTTAGAGGAATTATTGCGTAGTACGTTTCCCTTCGATTCAATAGATGAAGTAGGGAAGGGTGTGAAAGGGGCAGATGCGATTCATACGGTTCGTAATCCATTAGGACAAGTATGTGGTAAAATTATTTACGAAAGTAAAAATACCAAAGCTTTTGGGGGTGATTGGATTCATAAATTGAAACATGATATGCGTTCGTCGCAAGCAGATATTGCAGTTATAGTAACAGAGACGATGCCAAAAGACATGGAGCGTTTTGGAATGAAAGATGGCGTTTGGATTTGTAGTTTCACGGAAATAAAATCACTAGCTTTTGTGTTACGCGATAGTTTAATTAAAATACACGCCGCTCAATCAAGCCAAGAAAATAAAGGTGATAAAATGAGTTTGTTATATTCTTATTTAACAGGCACTGAATTCAGACAGCAAATTGAAGCTATTGTAGAAGGTTTTACTGAATTGCAATATGGTATCCAAAAAGAGAAAAATGCGATGCAGAAAATTTGGAAAGAGCGTGAAAAACAATTGGAAAAAGTGTTACTGAACACTACTAATTTTTATGGCTCAGTCAAAGGCATTGCAGGTAATGCTATCGGTGATATTAAATTGTTGGAGTTGGGTGGAGAGGATGAAGTTTAATTTTTTATCATTTCTAGTTGACATCTGAGTATGTCACTTCGAGCGAAGTCACTTTAAGAAAGATATTTTATTAAAAAAACAAAAGAGCCTACAGTTAAATAGGCTCTTTTTGTTTTTATAAGTGATAATAAAGTTACTCTCTAACAAAACGTAAAGAGTTCATTCCTTTTGTTGTTTTTATATGAACAATATATATTCCAGAAGGTAATTTTTCTATAGAGAATGTTTTAGTTTTTTCTGTTTGAACTAAATCTCCTAAAGTATTAAAAATAAATACTTCCTGAATATCTTCAATTGTTTGAATATTTAAATTACTTGAACTTGGATTTGGGAAAAGAGTCATAGCATTATCATTATTTGTTATATTATTAATTCCTGTACACAAACTAACATCTTGAGTTATCGTTGAATTGTTTTCACATCCATTGATGTCGGTTCCAGTAACAGTGTATGTTGTGGTAACGCTTGGAGATACTGAAATAGTAGTTCCTGTGCCGCCTGGATTCCAAGTGTAAGTGGATGCACCATTGGCAGTTAAAGTTGCCGTTTCGCCAACACAAATTAAAGTTTCGTTAGATACTGCATTTATTGTAGGTAATGCATTAACTGTTACGCTTATAATAGCAGTATTAGAACATGTTCCGCTAGCACCAATAACGGAATAGGAAGTATTAGTAGTTGGTGATGGTGCAATGGTTGATGATGTTGCACCTGTATTCCAAGTGTAAGTTGCCGCACCACCAGCTGTTAAATTTAAGGTTTGTCCATTACAAATGGTATTAGAACCATTAATGACAACGTTTAATGTATTTGAAACAGTAACTGTTACAATGGCAGGGGTATTAGAAAGACAACCAGCAGCTGACGTTCCTGATATTGTATAGGTACTAGTACTAGTTGGAGAAACAACGGCTGAACCACTTGAATAAGTATAGCTTGAAGCGCCACTTGGACTTAATGTATATGAATTACCTATACAAATGGCACCGTTAACTGCAGTTATAATTGGAGCCGAATTTACTGTTACTGAACTTACTGAACCAATTGAATTTACACAACCATTCGAACCTGTTCCAGTAATTGTATAATTAGTACTAACTAAAGGATTGACAATATTTCCATTACTAAATGTATAAGTACTAGCGCCACTTGGTGTAATAGTAAAAGATTCTCCTTCACAAATACTACCACTATTAACAATAATAGCTGGTGCTGCATTAACAGTAACACTTGCTGTTGCAAAAGAGGACGATATACAACCATTAGCACTAGTTCCTACAACAGTGTATGTAGCATTAGCTGTTGGATTTACTATCGCGTTTCCGCCTTGTATTGTATAAGTATTAGCTCCATTTGGTGTAATAGTAAAAGATTCTCCTTCACAAATACTTCCACTATTTACCATAATTGTTGGCGTTGCGTTAACAGTAACATTTGCTGTTGCAAATGTATTTGACACACAGCCATTTGTTCCAGTTCCCGCAACTGTGTAGCTTGCATTAGCAGTTGGATTTACAATGTTATTTCCACCTTGTATTGTATAAGTACTGGCACCGCTTGGAGTAATAGTGAAATTATTACCAGCACAAATACTACCGCTATTAACAGCTATAGTTGGCGTTGCATTAACGGTGACACTTGATGTTGCAAAATTTGAGGATACGCAGCCTGCTGCACTTGTTCCTATAACTGTATAAGTTGCATTTGAGGTAGGTGTTTTAATAGCACTACCACCTTGAATAGTATATGTGCTTGCTCCGCTTGGAGTAATGGTGAAAGAATTTCCAGAACAAATACTGCCGCTATTAACAGCTATTGTAGGTAAACTATTAACCGTTACATTGGATACGTTTGATGCGCTATTAGTACAACCTGTTAAATTTCCACTTACACTATAAGTTGTATTTACAGTAGGACTTACAACAATGCTATTTGTAGTGGCTCCAGTATTCCATGTGTAAGTACTAACTCCGCTTGCAATTAATGTAGCACTACTTCCTGCACATACAGAAGCATTGTTTAATGCAATGCTAGGTGCTGAACCTACTGTAATAGATGCAGTAACCAAATTCCCTAAGCATCCTTGTGAAGATGTTCCGTTAACAGTATATGTAGTATTTGAAGCTGGTGATGCTGTTATAAACGATGTGTTTGCACCAGTATTCCAAGTATAAGTATTCGCTCCACTCGCTGTTAATGTTGCAGTTGATCCTGCGCAAATTGTTGTTGATGGAACAGAAATTACAGGTAAAGCATTTACTGTTACTGTTGATGTTGCAAAAGTTGAAGATGTACAACCCGCAACACTTGTTCCTGTTACAGTATAAGTTGCATTAGCTGTAGGTGTTTTAATTGCACTACCACCTTGAATAGTATATGTACTTGCTCCGCTCGGCGTAATTGTAAAATTATTACCAGCACAAATACTGCCACTATTTACTGATATTGTTGGAGTTGTATTAACCGTCACACTTGATGTTGCAAAAGTGGATGATATACAACCAGCAGCACTTGTTCCTGTAACTGTATAAGTTGTGTTAGCTGTTGGTGTTTTAACAGCGCCACCTCCTTGTATCGTATAAGTACTAGCACCACTTGGTGTAATTGTGAAATTATTTCCTGAACATATACTACCGCTATTAACAGAGATAGTTGGCGTTGCATTCACATTAATAGTAACAAGTTGAGTCATTTCATGATTACAAATGGAACCACCGCAATCTACATTACCTGTAACCCAAGCAGTTGCAGGAGTCATTCCCGACATGTTTCCAATAGCCCCAGTTACTAAATCAGTTACTGTGCTACCTGCGTTTTCAGAAAATTTGAAATAGTTTTTTAAACCACTTTCGTTACCAATTAAACAGTTATTCATATTTCCAGAAATTTCTGATTGAGTTCTGGCTGTAGTCCAAATTCTTATATCGTCCATTTTTCCATTAAAATATTCCGCTGCGCCAATTGTAGGATCTTCTCCTATTGTAGTTGTGTTGGTACAGCTTGGTATAGAAGTAAATGGAGCGGTACTTGTAGCAACAGCAATACCATTAACGTATAATGTTGTAACACCATTACTAAATGTTCCAGCAACATGATTCCATGCATTAAGAGTTAAAACATTTGCAATACTTAATTGATGAAGTGTATTACCAGCTCCTTCTACAGCTAATCTTAAACCTCTACCATTATTTGTAACATTGTAGGTGTCTAAAATAAATTCGCCGCTTTGTGCCGCATTGTTAAAATAATTTGAAATTATTCGTTTAACGGTTGTTGCTCTTGGGTAAATCCAAGCTTCTAATGTTAATGAACTTGTAGTTGATGATGTTATGTTTGTGGTTATAACATCATTGGTGCCATCAAAATCTAAACCTTTATTACCAAGACTTTGAGTTTCGGCATAAACATTATATGTTGTGTTTGAAGTTAATGTACCTGTATTGAATGATAAGGTGCCGCCAGTTCCTGCAACAGGACCTACAACAATATTGTTTGTAGCGTCATCTCTTAAATAATATTTTATGTCAGTTTGAGATGATGAAACTGTTATAGTTGCAGATTGACCTGTACATATATTTGTAGAGGATGCTGCTACAGAAAGATTTGTAATAGGAGGGTTTACGGCGACTAATAGTGTTGATCCAATTGAATTTACACACCCATTAACATCTGTGCCTGTAACTGTGTATGTTGTGTTTACTGTTGGCGAAACAACGCTACCTCCACTGAAGGTATATGTTGATGCACCACTCGGAACAATTGTAAAAGAGCTACCTGAACAAATACTGCCGCCATTAACCACAATAGTTGGTTTTGGATTAACAGTTACACTAGATGTAGCAAAAGTTGATGATGTGCAGCCCTCAGCACTTGTTCCTGTTACGGTATAACTTGCGTTAGCTGTTGGTGTTTTAATTGCACTACCGCCTTGAATTGTATACGTATTAGCACCGCTTGGAGTTATTGTAAATGAATTACCTATACAAATGCTACCGCTATTAACAGTTATAATAGGTCTTGCATTAACTGTAATACTAGAAGTAGCAAAAGTTGAAGATGTACAACCGGCAGCACTTCTACCTATAACAGTATAAGTAGTTGTAGCAGTTGGCGTTTTTACCGCACCTCCTCCTTCGATAGTGTAGGTACTTGCGCCACTTGGCGTGATTGTGAAACTATTACCTGCACAAATACTTCCACTATTAACTACAATTACAGGTATCGCGTTTACTGTAACTGAACTTACAGAGCCAATCGAATTTACACAACCGTTAGCCCCGGTTCCGGTAACTGTATAGCTTGTATTTGATGTTGGTGTAACAACACTTCCGTTACTAAAAGTATATGTATTTGCTCCACTTGGGTTAATTGTAAAAGAACTGCCAGCACAAATACTTCCGCTATTAACTGTAATAGATGGTATTGCATTTACAGTCAGTGTAAAAGGTGTACGAATAGATGCAAGACCACATGTGTTAGTAGTTGATGCATAATAGGTAAATGAACCCGCGCTTAAAGTTGGGGTAACAAAAGATAATCCTGTTCCAAGTACCGCCGTACTTGTTGATGTTGCAAACCAATTAACAGTTCCTGTGCCTGTAGCTGTTAATGTGGTTGCTTGATTTTGGCAAAAAGTTAAATTGGGAATAGGGGTTGTATTTACAGGACTTGCGTAAGCAATACATTGACTCATTTTATGTACATAAGTATCGTTACTTCCCACAGCTGTTAATGTATACGTTCCCGTGTTGGGATCGAAATCAACGTTGCCAGCAAAACCACCAACAGTATATACATCATTTAAAGAATTAACTACTATCCCATTGCCTGAATTTCCAGATGCAGCGGCGATGTTTCTCGCCCAAATAAAATTTCCTAATGGATCTAATTTAAGGAAATAAGTAGCGTTTGATCCAGCGGTACTCATATTAAATGCGCCTGCATTTGGATCAAAATCAACAGTACCTCTAAAATAACCTGTAGCATAAATATTATCTGAAGCATCTAAATCTATTCCTAAACAGCTCTCATCAAAAGTACTACCAATTCTTTTTGCCCAAATATAGTTAAGAGAAGCGTCGTATTTTGCAATAAAGATATCTATATCACCTACCGCTGTTGTCATAAGATTTGCAGTTCCTGTGCCTGGATCAAAATCTATGTTGGCATCAAATGCGCCACCTATATAAACTTCTCCAGTGTTATTTACTTTAATTGAATTAGCTTGATTTGTTGTCCAATTACCTACTAATCCAATAGCATTTACATAGTTTCCCGAAGCATCTAATTTTGAAATAAATACATCTGGCTGATTACCAGATGATGTTTTAGGACTGCTACCTGCATTTGGATCAAAATCAACGGTGCCAGCATAATAACCTGTTGTATATACATTTCCTGAAGCATCTGTAGTAATGGCGTAAGCTATTTCGTTACTTGTCCCCGCTATACTTTTACCCCATAAAAAATTCCCAAATGCATCCAATTTTGAAATAAATATATCAAAACCTCCTAATCCATTTATAGTATAGGTACTTGCGCTAGGATCTAAATCAATATTACCTGAAAAATAACCAGCTGTATGCACATTTCCAGTAGCGTCAACATCAATACTATAGGGGACATTACTATTTGTGCCTCCTAAAACTTTTGTCCATATAAAATTTCCTAAAGGATCTAACTTATTTATAAAAACATCTTGTAAACCCAAAGATGTTATTGTGTAAGTAGATGCACTAGGGTCAAAATCAACGGTGTTTTCAAAATGGCCTGTTGTATAGATATTACCATTCTGATCAAGATCAATATCATAAGCGATATCTTGTAAAGTTCCTCCAAATGTTTTGACCCAGATAAAATTTCCAAATGCATCAAATTTTGTCACATATGCATCATCCGATCCTAAAGAGGCCAATGTATATGTGCCTGCGCCTGGGTCAAAATCAACCGTTCCTTGAAAGCTACCAGCGGTATAAACATTACCAGATGCGTCTACGGCAACGGATCGAGCTTGATCCGAACCAGTGCCTCCTGTTTTTCTGACCCATTCGAAATTTGCAGTTGTTTGCGCATTAATGTTGATTAAAAATAAGCCACTTAAAATAAAGAGTAATAATTTTTTCATAGTATAATTTTAGTTTTATTAAGTAAAATTATAGCTTAACTCGTTATCTATTTCTAACAATTCAGCAACAGCCAATTGAGTTCAGGAATGGATGTTTTTATACAGAAATCGCTTCTTCAAACTCGACTTTTTTGTATTTGGAGAGTTTGGTTTTAGTAATAGACAATAAAAGAGCCCATCAATTTTGATGGGCTCTTTTATAGGTAATGAAATTTATTTTAAAGAGTGCTAGCATTTATTTTTGCACCACAATTAGTGCCGTTTAAATCTAATAAAAGTTTATTTGTTTGTTTTAGGCTTGTTGAGTTAGGAACTTTTTCGCCTAAGTAAACTTTACCATCTCTACATCCAAATTCTTTTTTTTCTCCTGGTTTAAGAACCGTAGAAACACCTTGTCCATGACATAAACAAAAATCTGCACCTGTATCGTTTGTTAGGATAATTCGTGGTTGTCTCATCTGAGCCAATTTTTTTTGTCCTGCTTCCGAATTCCAATAATCTGCATTTCCTTGTCTAATCATAATATTAGTCGAATCTAATGTAAATTTCATGGCGTCTGCTTCCATTTGCTCACTTTCATTATAAGGATTCGCTTCTTGTATTTTTTTCATTTCAACAAAATAATCTTTTACTAATTTCATAAGATCAGCAGATTGCAAATCAGACATTTTTCCACCTTGAAAAACTGCTTCAGAAGATCGAGGCTTTGGAATTGTAGGGATCCAAACCTGAGCTATGTCAAATGAGTTAATATTCTCAAAATGTTCAAGATAAAATATAACTCCGTTAATAATTGCATAAGCATGACTAGCAGATGCTTCAGCATAAGAAGGATGCGTGTAATTATCAAATTTATTGTACATGTAATTGTATTTGATTCCATGTTCTTCTCCATTTTTTTTATCTATTTCCAGTGCATTAAAACCAACAACTTTTCCAAATCTGTTTTTTTCTAATTTAAGATTAGCCTTATATCTCTTTTGTGAGATTTCGTTTTTTGAGCCTGGTTTAATAGTAACAAATAAGTATTCAGTATAAACTACATCTTCACCAATAGTTTTTAAAGCGGTAATCATGTCGATTTGAGACAAAGAGATTTTAGTAGTTGTTACTAATAAAACAAACAATACAAGTTTTTTCATAAAATTATTTTTAAAGATTTTTTAGGCAAGGGTACAGAGAAATTAATTAGATGAATTAAAAAATTCATTAACAGTCAATTGAGTTCAGGAATGGATAATTTTATGCAGAAATTGCTTCTTCAAACTCCGCTTTTTTGTATTTAGAGAGTTTGGTTGTCAATCCATTAGAGAGTTGAATACTCAAATCAGATTTAGAATAATGTTTGATGTAATCTTTATTAACGAGCCATGATTTATGCACTCTGAAAAATTGCGGTAAACTCTCCAAAACAGTTTCGAAATGTTTAAGGTTTTTACTAGCAATATATGTTTTTTCTGCAGTGTGAATAGTACAATAGGATTCTTGTGCTTCAATAGCAATAATACTATCGATAGTAATAATATTTTGTTGTCCTTTATCACTAACAACAATATTTTTGAGCTGTTTGCTTTCTAAGGTGTTACTTAATAATGATAAGCGTTGTGATTGTTGTTCTATATTTCGTTGTTGAACAACTCTTGCAATTGCATTTTTTAAGCGTTCAATATCAATGGGTTTCAATAGATAATCGATAGCGGCTACCTCAAATGCTTTGATAGCATATTGATCGTAAGCTGTTACAAAAATAATCTCAAAATTTATTTCCTTAAAGAAGGTAACGATTTCAAAGCCTGAATAATTAGGCATTTCAATATCTAAAAATACCAAGTCGGGTTGCTCTTTGTTAATGACTTCAACTGCCTGTAATACATTTTGGCATTTGGCAATTAAGTTTACCTCTGGACAAAAACGCAACAATAAATTTTCGAGCACATCTCTAGCACCTTCTTCATCGTCTACTAATATGGCTTTTATTTTGTTCACTTGTTTCAAACTTACTATTCGATTCTAAATTCCTAACATTTATTTTATAAACTAACTTGTTTTATTTAGCAATGGATTAAAACTTATGTTTGATAGGAATAGATAAAATTACTCTTGTTCCAATAACTTCGTTATTCTCGCACACATCTTCATACACATAGCCAAAATTTCCATCAAATACATTGCTTAAAATTTCAAAACGCTTATGAATCGCTTTTCCAGAAAATGATTCATGTTCTGAACGCTGTCTTAGTTTGATAGCTTTGGATTTTTCTCTTCCTATACCATTATCTTCAACTACGCATATTAACAAATCTTTCATTTCAAAAGTAATGGTTAAGTTTTTTTGCCCCTCTTTGTGCAGCAACCCATGTATTAAGGAGTTTTCAATAAACGGTTGTATTAATAAGGGAGGTAACATGATATCTTCTACGTTTTTAGTATTGATGGTATAAGTAAAATCTTTTTTAAATCTTAATTTTTCTAAGGATAAGTATAATTCTAATAATTTTATTTCCTGATCAAAATCAATAAAGTCTTTTTCTGAGTAACTCAAAGTCCTTCGTACTAAGTTTGAAAACGTAGTAATGTATGAATAGGAATGTTCTACATCGCCTTTTAAAATTAAATCCTGAATAGAATTTAATGAATTGAAAATAAAATGTGGATTCATTTGAGATTGAATGGCAGTAAGTTTGGAGGCATTTAACTCATTAATTTGTTGAGATTTTCTTTGTTGTATACTTAATTGCCATTTGTATATTAAAAACACAATGGCTAAAAAAACGATAATAAGTAAGGTGATAAACCACCAACGTGAATAAAAGGGGGCAGAAATTGAGAAAGAGTGGGAAATGGGTTCACTAAAACGCCCTTTATTTTCTACTTTCACATAAAAGGTATAATCCCCTGGGGCAAGAGCCGAATAAGTAATTTTATTAGATTCATAATCGTTAATGTTCCAATTTAAATCATATCCAACAAGTTTATAGTGGTATCTGATTGATTCATGATTTTTGATTGTTGGAGACGAAAATATAAATTGAATTTTACGCTGATGACTTTTTAAAGTATAAGTTTTTGAAGGATGTATAACGCTATCATTAACTAATATATTATCTAATCTAATAATCGGTTTTTTAGTTTTTTTATTTGAATACGTTAAATCAATTTGCTGAACACCCCCCGAATGGCTTACCCATAGTTGCTGATGATGTACAGTGAAATCTATAATTCGTTTTGATGAAAAACCAAATACTGAATGAATAGACTTTAATAATTTTCCATTCATGTCAAATTGAAATAATCCACTAGATGATTTGGCGATAATTGTATTTTGATGAATGATTATTTTTTTAAGAGGTTCAAGATGTTGATTAAGGAATGGTTTAATGGAATTAATGATGTTTCCTTTATGAAGAACAATGATGCCATTTTTTTTAGTACTAGCATATATATTATTTTTATAATAGAGTAGGTGGTTTGGAAAAACATCATCTTTGTTAATCAATATTTTTTTAGTAATGCCCGAAGGGAATATCACGTAAAATCCACTAGCGGTAGAGGTATATAAACAACTATCATTAGGATTATATTCTAATGAATAGATACGTTGATTCATTGATGCAACTGATTCGGTAGTATACGAACCGTTATGATTAGAGATTAATTTTAAAATACCTCTATTTGTTCCAAAATAAAAATTATCATTTATGTCTATGGTAACATCTTTTAGCGATGCCTCCATGATTTCAGTAATTACATTTGTTCGCTTATTGAAAATTCTAATTTTTCCGTTATCAAATAAAATTAAGTCGTTATTTTTATTTCCGTATAATTGTTCAATAGGACGCTTGCCATTCACATCGATAGTATGTATGTCTCGATTAAGATAATTCATTAATTTACCTTTTGATGAGCCCATTATTAAGCCTAAGTCAGAATCAGAATATAAACTGGTAACTGGGTCATCTCTAAAAGAATTAATGACATCTGGTATTTTTGTATCAGGAATAACTAATATGCCTTTATCAAAGGTGCTTAGTAATATATTATCTTCATTATCTTTAAATACATCAGAAATAAAATAATCGCCATAATAAATTGGATATTTTTCGCTTGTTATTTTATCTCTAATTAAAGCAACTCCAGGTAAAGTTCCAGTTACCCAAAGCCCATCTTTTGTTTCGTAAACTCTTTCAGATTGACTTCTTTCAAATAAAGTATTTTTCGGCAATACGTTTAATTCATCTTTTGATGGGTTGTAATTGAAGAGTTCTTTGGTCTTTAAATCAAGGGCATAGTTCATTTCATTTATACGAAAGAATTTTAAAACACTTTGTTTTTGAATTGCGCCTGATAAAAATGTCAATTTCTTTTTTAAAATTGCTCTATTTTCATAAATGAAAATAGAGTCAAAGCCCATTTTATGAAATATGATTTTGTTATTTATTTTAAAGGCGGAGCCTAAATAAGTATCTGAAACATCATGTTGTAATATTTTTTTGCCATTTTTGTTAAGGACTATAATTTTTTTTGCCCCCACAATTAAATTGCCATCATCTGCAACAGATAAACTGACATCCGAACTCCTATCCTCATCTAATAATTCGTAAAAAAGATTGAACTGTTTTCCTTTAATTTCAAATAATTGATTATTTAAATTATGGCAATAAATAATACCTTCCTTGCTCATCACAAAGTTAAAAACCGAACTTCCTTTAGCTTTGTCGCATTCTATTTTTTCATAAGTATAGTAATCAAAATAAAATAAACCTTCGTTAGTGGCAAACCAATAGTTTAAATTTTTATCTTGAATGACATCATATATTTGAACACCTCTAAATTGTTCTTCGGCAAACGAAAAGTATGCTGGTTGCTGTGCTTTAATATTTGTGAATACAAAGCACAATACAAACAACAAAAATAGGTTTGCTAGTTTAAGTTTTCTAAATATGTGATATTGTACTTTGATAGTTCCAAATGTACAAAAAAGGAATTTTGAAAAGAATGAAATTCTTTATATGATATCTTATAGCTTATTTTTTTGATTTTTTGCTCGAATATAGGCAGTAAATACACTTGTTATAAAACAGGCCATAATTCCTAAGCTTAGTAATATAATCCATTCAACTTCAAAAGGATTTTGTATAAAATTGAAGTATAATACAAAACTTAAGGGAAAGCAGATAAAGGCAATGCACGAACTGAAAAATATCGGATAAAAAGCTTCTTTGCTATTAGTGATGTCGATATAAATTTGAGAAAGAATAATAGATGCCATTACTATAATTAACATGAGTATATCTTTTAACTCAGGATGCATTGGAAATATAATACATACAACTAATAAAAGCCCCGAAATGATTCCAAAAAATAACCCAGTTAGTATAACAGATTTGAATAATTTCATTTCAAAAAATCTCCGTCAATAATCAATAGTTTTACTCCATTTTCGGAAAACGAACGATGAGAACTCAGTTCATCAGATACTACATAACTTTCGTTTTTTGATAAAATTGTTTTTTCACCAGTGCTAAGCTCTGTTATAAACGAACCTTCTAAACAATGCACAATATGCCCTTTTTCGCACCAATGGTCTGCTAAATAGCCTTTACTATATTCTACCAATCTAATTCTTAAGCCACCCAATTGAAGGGTTTGCCAAAAAGCAACACCCGTTTCTCCTTTGTGTTCAACTTTTTCTATGCTTGTCCAATCAATGGTTTGAAAAGGTATATGGCTCATGAGTGTGTTGTTTTATTTTTTACGTTTGAAAATATCAATGTGTTATATGTTGACGGTTGTACCTAGTTTAAGTCACGTTAGTCAAGCAAATATTTTATTTTTAAGTAATCTTCTTCGTCTACGTCAACGCCAAATTTTAACACCTCAAATTCTGTGACAAGAATCATTGTCCCAATTTGATTTAGGTAGTTAAGTTCACCTTCTTGTGTTCCGAAACCTAATACATCACCTTTGATATCTAATGGATGCTTTGTTTGTTGAGCGTAACCAATATGTTTAAAGACTTTTATGTCTTTGGTTTTTGTTTCAAAATATTTCCCAAGTCCAAGGAAACTATTGTTATATGTTACTTTATGATTTTCAATAATTAAGATTTCTTTTCTATACGCACCTCTTAAATGTTTATATATGAAGATGAATAGAATAATTACAAGCCCAATAACACCTATGGTTTCAAAGGTGTTTTTTGTGTGCCCTGTGAAGATTAGTCCAAGAACTAGTAATAGCGCAGGTAACATAATTATAGTTATAGCTGTTAACCCAATTTTAAACATAATTGACTTTTGAGGTCGAATTAGAATAGTTGTCTTTGAAGGTTGTTTGTCTATTTCTACTTTGGCGTACATTAATTTTTCAGGTCGTTTTGTATTTTTCCTAACCGCTTACCTATAACTAGTATATATGTCTAGTTTTTAAACTTGTTACTTTTTTATTCTTTACTTAATCTCTAAATCTTTAACATCACGATTATGTAAGCCAACCATTTTCATAATAGTTAGCATAGAGCCAGTTACAAAATTTAAAAAGCGTCTGCTATAACCAACGTAAACCGCTTCGCCCGAAAAAATACGTGTTAAATGTTTTTGAATATGTGGACCTAAAAAACGTCCAATAGCTGTGTCTAATCTGTCTTGTCCTACTTTAAATAATGTAAACAGTCTTCCGCTATACCAAGTGTCAATTAATTTTTGCCAAACTTTTAATTCAAGCATTTGCTCTTTTTGATAAAGCGCATAGTCTGGATTTTTTCCATCACCAATAATTCTAGCTAATCTAAAAGAACCTTTGATGGCTAAAAACAAACCAGACGAAAAGATGGGATCTAAAAATCCTCCCGCATCTCCGTTTAATACCCAGTTAGTACCATACATTTGCTGAGAAATTAATTGATAGTTATCGTATTGCGCAACACCTGTAGCACGTTTTCCCATGCTCGTAAATTTTTGCAGAGTAGGTTCGCTTTTTAAATAATTATCATAACGCTCTTCTTTAGTGCTTCCAAATTCTTCTAAATGTTTTGGATTAATCACAATTCCTATCGAAATTCTATCAGGTAAAGGAATGCGCCATGCCCAGCCCTTTTCTAAACGATGTAAATGAATATTGTAAGGTTCAATTTTTTCGGTATCTACCATGTGCGAAAAAAGAGCTACGTCTTTTCTGTAACCATTTTTTGTAGGAATATTTAATAAACGAGAAATTGTTCTTGATCTTCCACTAGCATCAACAATTAAATCTGGTTGCCCATTAAAATAGTTGTTAATGAATTTTAAAGTTTCATCACCTAATTTTAATTCATCTCCATGTCCTGTTTTTTCTATTTGTGCTACGTGTTCAAAAAACTGAACACCTTCACGAACGGCTAAATCAAAAAGGGTTTTATCAAATTTTACTCTAGGAACATTGTATGCGTAATCCGGAATAGAGCCTTGCCCATAACTAAAAGGTGAAGTTGCTTCTTCATCTTTATTAACCCATACCGATGCTCCTGGTTTATAAGTACTATAGGACTTTACTTCATCTTCAATGCCTAATTCTCGAAGCATAGGAATAATAGCTGGTACTAATGATTCTCCAACAATAATTTCTGGACGTTTAGCAATGTAGAATACAGCTACTTTAAAGCCTTGTCTGTTTAATAATGTTGCTAAAGCACATCCTGATGGTCCACCACCTATAATTGCAACTGTTTTTATATTTTTCTTCATGAAACCTTTTTAGGGAATTTGATTTTTGCCTAGAAAATAAAAATAATAAAAAATATTTAGATAGTATCTATGAGTGAAATCTGCACTAAGAAATTATTCTTTAATGATTTTTATTCTTTGCGTTAACTGTTCTTCGTTTTTTGTAATGGTAAAAAAATACATTCCAGATGATTGGTTGGCAATATCAATAACCGAAGTATTTAGTTGAGATAAAATTAATTTGCCTGTTACATCTGTTATTACTATATCACTGTTTTTAGATAAATATATTTTTCCAGATGAAGGATTAGGAAATGCTGTTATTACTTGAGTTTTATTTATTTCAGACACAGACACAGTACTTTGAAATTGATAAGATGATGTGCCTATTCCCCAATAATTAGGGTCAACATGAATATTTCCTTGTCCGTCTACTGTAACATGGTAAGTAGTGTCTCCTGCAGTAACATCTGCTAATCTGTTTCCTGCATACCAAATTCTTAGTAAGTTGTTATCGTCCATTAAAGGCGTAATTGATCTAATTTCAGAATAAAATGTTCCGTTAGTCCAATTAAAATCTTGCATGGTGTGTATAGGTGCATCATCATATTGCCATACACCAGATATGCCATCCGTTTTAAATTGATGTAAGGCAACCTGAGTCCAAACGCCGTTTATAGTTTGTGCCACATCTGTAAAAAGATATATGGAATCGTTAATAGCTAATGCAGAAGGCGTAGAGAGTCCCCAGTAATTGCTTGATAGAGGATATACACTTGTAGGGAGAGTAACTGCAATTTGTGGAGCATTAAACACAGTACCATCATTAGATTTCATAAGACCGATGCATTGAATAGGATTACCAGATATTGTACCAGCACTTGTAAAAAACACAAACACACTATCGTGGTAAACCACAGCGCCTGGTTCTCCAACTAAACCGCCATAAATAGTTGGACTTCCGTCAGATTCTAAAATTGGAGTAGCATCCATTGCCCAATTAATTCCATTGGTAGAAGTTGCATGAGCAATGACAAAATCTGCACCTACATTCCCTGGCGGATAACATGTTAAGTACATGTGGTAGGTACTATCTTTAAAAACAACAGAAGGGGTTTCTGTTCCTCCAGCATAGTATGTTCCGTTTAATGGTTCAAGAACTGGAGTTGCAGGAGACAATGTCCAATTATATCCATCTGAAGAAATTTGACGATACACTTTTACAGTACCAGTACCCGAAATTCCATTAGCAGCTGAAATGTACATGATGTACTGACCATTTTGTTTAATAACACAGGGATCGTTCCATGCAGCATCTGCAAAACCATCTCCATATTTAATAATTGGGTTAGATGGATAAGGCTGAAAATTAGGAAAGAAGGTGGAACTGGTTTGAGCAATTACTATTTTTTTTAATAAAAACAGAAAGACTAAGATGTATTTAAAATATAGCTTCATTAAAATGATATTTGGTTATAAAGTGTAATTCCATCAAATTTACATTTTATATGGCATAAAAAAAGCCCCCGGCAGTTGGCGGAGGCTTGGTGTGAATATCTGTAAATATTATATTTTTAGTTTTTGACCTGGTCTTAATACTTTAGTTTGTTTAATGCCGTTCTTTTTACAAATTGCTTTAATGGAAGTGTGGTTTCTTTGAGCAATACGCCCTAAAGTATCCCCTTTTCTAACTGTATATACTTTTCCGTGCTTAGATTTAGAACCTGATACTCTTGATAGGTTTAAATCTTTTTTCTGGCGACTATGTAAAGCTCTTAAATCATATTTTGTTTCAACATCTGTTTTTGTGATCATCACCGTGTTGTTTTTCAGTGTTCCAGATGCAAAATCAATAAAATCTTCAGCATCAATAGCTTGACCTAAATAACGCATTTCGAAATGTAAATGGGAGCCAAATGAATGACCAGTATTTCCACCTAAACCAATAATTTGACCAGCTTCAACTGTTTGACCAGCTTCAACTAATATTTTTGATAAATGCGCGTAAACAGTTTCTAATCCGTTTTTATGACGAATAATAACAACGTTTCCATAACTTCTGTTTAGTTTTGCAATACGAACCATTCCGTCAAAAGCAGAACTAACGGTATCTCCAGTTTCTAAATCAATATCAGTTCCATAATGAGGTCTTCTTTTTCTCCAACCAAATTCGGAAGTTACATTTCCACTAAAAGGTAATACAAATCCACAATCTGTAGGTTCTGTTAAAGTTATTGTTGCAGAATCCTTTTTGAAACATTGTGCAAATGAATAAGGGTGAATAGTAGCAGTATCCCAACTTGCATATAAATCATTTGAAGGAAAAGCTAATAAAGAATCTACTTCTTCACCACCTTCTTCATCATGGTTATGTTCGTCAGATGAAATGGCTAAAATTAAAGGATTAATAGCTGTTTTAGTTGTATCGTCCTTTTTTACTGCTTTCTTTTTTCCATCATCTTTTACTGGTTTTTCATCAGGAGAAAGAGTATTGAAAGTGAAAATAGTTTTTGGCGTAATATTTGCATTTAAATCGTTTGGTGAAAACGCACTTAATACCAATGATGCAGACATCATTAGTAAAAAAGTAGATATTTTGTTAGTTTTCACTTGACTTGTTAAATTTTGAGATTTGCAAGTATATTATTTTTATTCTGTAAATGCAATGTTAATTGATGTTAACAGGTTTGAAGTTATTAACATTTTGGCTTTTTAACCATTTTCTAAATTGTTTAACTCTCTAATTACAAAAAGGTTACAAAATTGAGAAAAAATCTAAAATTTTAGCAGGGTTTGGTAGTCAGGAATATCCTTTAACACTTTGGGCACCTCATTCTCTAATTTAAAAAAAACGTGTTGCAGACCATTACTTAAAAAAACGGCAGGAACGTTTAACTCTAAATTGTATCTCAATGCTTGGTTAATTGTTAATTGATTAATTTCAATATGAGGAGCTTTGCATTCAATAATCAATAACGGTTTTAATAAAGAATTAAAGACAACGATATCTGTTCTTCTTTTTGTGTTATTCAAAATCAATTGTTTCTCAATTGAAATCATAGATGCTGGGACCTGCTTGTATTGAATTAAAAAATGAATGATATGTTGTCTTACCCATTCTTCGGGAGTGATATCCACAAATTTTTTTCTAACAATATCAAATACTTGCATAGAACCTTTTTCGTTTTTTTGGAAACGAAATTCTACTTCAGGAAAATTTAATTTAGGTAATGACACAATCGAAAATAATTTGATAAAGATATGGTAAAATAATAATGTAGTTAAGATAATAAAACTTTTGTACCTTAGCTTAATTATAAAATCAGATGCATGAAGACGAAAGAAGAAATAGTAAATAACTGGTTACCACGTTATACGGGAAAAAAAATAGAAGATTTTGGTCAATATATATTACTAACCAATTTTGGTGGGTACGTAAAAATGTTTGCAGAATGGAATGGAGTAGAAGTTGAAGGACTTGATAGACCAATGCAAACTGCTACAGCAGAAGGGATTACGATTATTAATTTTAGTATGGGTAGTGCCATGGCTGCTACCATTATGGATTTATTGACAGCGATTGAACCTAAAGCCGTTTTATTTTTGGGGAAATGCGGTGGTTTAAAAAAGAAAAATCAAATTGGGGATTTAATTTTACCAATAGCTGCTATAAGAGGAGAAGGAACATCAAATGATTATTTTCCAAGCGAAGTTCCAGCATTACCATCTTTTAATTTGCAAAAAGCAATTTCATATACTATTCGTTTAAGCGGAAGAGATTATTGGACTGGAACAGTTTATACAACCAATAGAAGAGTATGGGAGCATGATGAGGCTTTTAAAGAATATTTAAGAGTAATTCGTGCCATGGCAATTGATATGGAAACTGCTACTATTTTTAGTGTTGGATTTCATAACGAGATTCCTGTTGGAGCATTATTATTAGTGAGTGACCAACCAATGATACCAGAAGGTGTTAAAACAGAAGAAAGCGATAAAAAAGTAACCAATGATTTTGTAAATGATCATTTACGTATTGGTATCGATTCTTTAAAAGAATTACAAAAAGCTGGTATTTCTGTTAAGCACTTAAAGTTTTAAAACTTTTTATACCATTTGTTTTCTTGGAATTTTTTATAAAATTTTGGTGTTTTATTAGGAATCCTTGCGCCTATTAAAAAGTTAACAGCTCCATATTTTGATAAATAGCTTACTTGACTGGCATTGTACCAACTAAAATCGGATGAGCCATTGAGTAGTACAAAAAAGTGTTTAAAATTTAAACCGATCGAGGCTCTGAAATCTCCTGAAATAGAAGTGTAGAATATAGTTTTAGAAGGCGGCGCATCAGAATAATGATATTTTCGCCATTGCTCCTCTGGTCCAATAATTAAGGTTAAATTCATAAAAAAGGATTTCCATAAAACTAAATTTGCACTAGCTCCACCATACACGGAAAAAGCAAATACATTTAATCCATTTAATGACTTTTGGCTTCCGTAGTACTCTCTTACAGGTAGAGGAAAAAATGAACTGTCGGAATTGACTCGATTGTAATATAAGTTGGCTGATAGTACAAAGCTAAATGCTGATTTGAGTTGATGGCAAATGCAAGAATATCCTGATTTGAATGAGAACTTATTTGAGTTTGTGAAAAATAAAAATTTGGTTTTATATGATTCCGAATTAATATTTGGATACTGGTCGTATATTCCTGTTCTTTTGAAACTTGTATCGTACGAAACGGTATTTTTATTATAAAAGCCTTTATAGCTTCTGTAAGAATTTTCCAAAATCCATCGATCTCCACCAAAATTTAATCCAATGTTTCTAAACTTAGTATCGCCTTTTTGTTTAACCTGTCCAGTAGGATTTTTAAAACCAATAGAGAAGTTAAATTTATCGTAATTAATCTCGATGCCAGAAATTAAATTTGATTCAGCAAGGTAATTTACATTTGATTGTTTTAAAGAATCTTTTGTGATTTGTTGACTTAAATCCATGCCATAACTTCTGTATGATTGAAAAATGGCGACGATAAATTTGTCTTTGTACCTCACATAGTAGTTAGAATCGCAAGTAAATTGTTTTTTTTGAGCATAAACTCCAAGAGAGCAAAACAGTATAATAAACAAATTAATTATACCTTTCTTAATGAGTATTTGTAATGGATGTTTAATAATGATTTTGTATTTAATTAATCTTTACAAGAATTAAATTAATAAAAAGTAATTGAACAAAAAAATTAAAGTTTAATTCCTACTATCAAAATATCATCTACTTGTTCGTGAGTGTTATTCATCCAATCTATGATTTTTTTATCAAGCATCTCTTGTTGTTGCTGCATTGGTAATGTATGTATTTGAAGAAGAAAATCCTTGAAGTTTTTAGTCATTAATTTTTTTCCTTTCTCCCCACCAAATTGATCGGCATAACCATCCGTTGTCATGTAAAATAAATCGTTTGGTTTCACTTCAATCACTGTTTCTTTGAAAATAGTTGACGAATCAGTGAATCCGCCTATAGCACTTTTGGTAGGTTTATGCTCTATAAGTTCTCCATCTCTAATTTGAAGTAATTCTCTATTAGCGCCAGAGTATGTAAGTGTATTTGTTTTAGGGTCAATCATGCACAATGCCATATCCATCCCGTCTTTCGACTCAGTTGTATTTTGTTTTAATACTTTGAAAATACTTTTATTTAAACTTGATAAAATAGCTGAAGGACTAGTGATTTTTTTAGTTAAAATAATTTCATTTAATAAAGAGTTTCCAATCATACTCATAAAGGCTCCTGGTACGCCATGGCCTGTGCAATCTACACAAGCAAAAAACAATTTTCCATCTCTTTGATTAAACCAATAAAAATCACCACTAACCACGTCGCGAGGTTTAAATAAAATAAATCCATTTGGCAGATATTCTTTTATCGTTGTGATATTAGGTAAAATAGAGCTTTGAATACGTTCGGCATAGTTGATACTATCCTTGATTTCTTCAATAGCAATATTTAAATTTATGTTTGCACTTTTTAGTTCAGAAGTTCGTTCGGCCACTTTTGCTTCAAGCACTTGTTTTTCTTTTATGAGTTTATGGGTTCTATATTTAATAAAAGAAAATATACTTGCAATGATTGTTAAAATAGATAAAACGAAAAACCACCATCTCATATAAAATGGAGGAGTGATTTCAAATGGATATTCAATAATATCACTTTCAATATTATATTTATTAATGGCTTTTAACTTGAAGATATATTTACCAGGAGAAAGGTTTGTAAATACAGCTTCGTTATTTACTTGCACTGGCGACCAATCTTTGTCATAGCCCTCAAGTAAAAATTGAAAATTAGAGGCTTGAGTAGATAAGGCTTTAAATTTAAAAGTAATGTCGTTTTGTTTGTAGTTAAAAACTGGATTGATTGGCAAATTTAATTTTGATAATGAATCGTATTTTACTTTAGTACTGTCAATTTTACTATACTTTAATAGTAACCCGCTAATTAAAACTTTAGGTTTTGCATTACTTACAATATCTTCTTTTGCATTGTAAACAACCAAGCCTTCGCCAGTTCCAAAATATAAATATCCATTTTGTTCAATAGACGCATTTTGTTCAATAGCTGAAGATTTTAATCCATCTTCATCTGTATAAGCTTTAATTTGTTTAAGGTTGTAGTCTTTATCTAAAACTAATTTATTAATTCCTAAATCCGTTCCTATCCACAAACTGTTGTCGGATGATTTTTGAATCACATTGATAGAATTACTTAATAATCCATTTTTCTTATTGATATTATTGAATTTGTTTTTATTAAATATAAATAATCCTTCATCGATTGAACCTACAATAACGTGCCCATTAGATTCGTTTATAGAAAAAACATTAGTACTGGTAAATCCTTCTTTTTTACCAAAATGACTCATGATGCTTGTTGTTGTGTTTAATTTTAAAACACCTTCACCAATAGTACCTATCCATAAATCATCCAAAATAGAATAAATACACATCACATCATTAGTCGGTAGTAATTTATTTTCTTTACTATATAAACTAAATTCCCCATTTTTAATTTTTACTATTCCTGTTCCATATAAACTTACCCAAATGATATTTTCATTTTTTTGTATGCTTGTCACAATGGTTTTTAGTTCAATAGTATCTATTTTATTGATTGTTTGAGATATACTAAAATGATTTCTCGAGGATTCGTTTAAAATAAATAAACCCTTACTTTCAGTTCCAACATACAACGTCTTATTGTGGTATAAAAGAGCTGTAATAATATTATCCGTTAATTCTTTTGGAATTTCTACATTTTCAACAATGCCATTTAAAAAATGATTTAATCCACTAGTCGTACTAAATAAAAAACCGTTATCTTTTTTGCAAAAAGCAACCACTCGGTTTTCGTTTAACCCATGTTGTTTGGTATAAACAGATAAGGCTTCATTAGTTAATTTATAAACACCATTTCCAAAAGAAGAAACCCATATATCTCCTTCGTAATCACACAGAATAGAAGAAATGTCAATGCCAGAAAGACCATTTTCTTTATTGAAAATTTTATAATTTAAATTTTTGTAAAGTTTTACCAAACCATGTTCAGTTGCGCACCAGATATTATGTTGTTTATCTTCAATGATTTTTGATATGTAATCTGTATTTACTAAAGGGATATCAATTTGATGAAACAAATTATCTTCAATATAATAAATTCCTTTTCCAGGAGTTCCAATCCAAATTTTACCATCGGTACTTTCGTAAAAACAAAAGGCCGATGCCGAATTGAAATTTTTAGATTCTTTAATTACGGTAAATGATTTTCCGTTGTATAAGTTAATACCACCTTTACTGGTTCCAATCCAATATTTTCCATTTTTGTCTTTAAAAACAGAAAATACTTTATCCGAACTTAATCCATTGGTTACGTTTAGGTAGGTAAATTTTTCGTTTTCTAAAATAGCGATGCCTCCACCAAAAGTCGAAATCCATATTTTAGAATCATCGCATAAAATATGAAATACCTTATTTTCCTTTAGTCCATTTTCAACCGTATAGTTAACGAATTTTTTTCTGTCGAACTTTGATACACCATCAACTGTTCCAATCCAAATATTTTTATTTTTATCTTCTGTAATACAGATAACATCATTGCCAACTAAACCGTCTTGCTTATCATAGTTAGTGAAATTTTTTCCGTCAAATGAACTAATTCCACCTCCTTGAGTTGCGAACCATATAAATCCATAGCTGTCCTGAAAAATACATTTGATATTTGCATTGACTAAGCCTTGCTTTTGACCATAATGTTTGAAATTATAATCTTGAGCTTTTAATAAGACAAGATTAGTAATGAGGAAAAATATGAGAAATAGTTTTTTTAGCATTTGCAGCATAAAAATAATAAAAAAAGGCTGCCTTAAGCAGGCAGCCTTCATTTTTTAAGTAAATATCCTTATAATTTAGAAATTCGCTTAGTTACAGAACCCATTTTAGTTTTTACAACTACAAAATAAATACCTGAGCTTAATTCGCTAATATTTATAGTAGCTTTATCTGTATAACTTAAATGCTCTGATTTTAATAAGCTTCCTAATTGATTATAAATTTCCACATCAAAACTTTCGATACCCGCTTTAAATTCAATATCAAATAAATCTTTTGTTGGATTTGGATATAAAGAAACAGAATTTAATAATTCGTTTTGAGAAGCTAAACTAGTAGGAATTGTAATAACATAATCTTTAGTATTTGATTTAGTTGTATTCACAATACTTTGCGCAACTTTAGCAGATGGGTCACATGAATTGGCCCAAATAACATCTACACGGTATTGAACACTATTAGCGCCAGCAGGAATACCAAAATCGGTATAACTTGTGGCGTTTGGCGCAAGGTTATTAATTAAAACAACCCAATTACCTGAGTTGTTAGTGTCTCTTAATACTCTATAATTATTTACAGTTGCCCCATCATAAAGATTCCAGCTTAAATCCATTTTTGCTGGAGACGGAGTGAAAATACTTTGTAAATGTATGGTTTGATGTTGAGTACTTTTCGGACCTTCGTTCCCACAAAAATCTACAGCAGCTATTTTATAAGTATAGCTTGTAACATTTGGATTTGCTGTCAGGTCTATTAATTGACTTAAATCAGCATAATCAACAGTACCAATTAAAGTATCTAATACTAAAGATTGAACTCGATATACTCTGAAACTATCCACATTAGAGACTCCATTTTTTTGCCAAATAATTTCATTATGAATAGAAGAACTATCTACCGTAACGACACAAATTTGTTGAGCAGGTAAACTTGTAATATTTACATTTAATACGTTTGAAGTATCTCCAGCTCCACATGCATTTGTCCCAACAACTTTAATAGAACCATTAGAAGTATTTAATGAAGCATCTAAAAAGATTGAGTTTGTATTTGCACCACTAGCTACAGAATATCCTGATGGATATAACCAAGTATATCCAGTTGCATTATTTATAGGAGTAATGGAGTAGTTTATATTTGTTGATAAAGGACATACTTCATTAGACGTTGACCCTGAAATTGTTCCTGCCGCATCTGGTAAAGGGTTTACTGTTATAGACAAATCTCTTGTATTTCCATCACCACAGCCATTTGTGCCATATACGCTAACTGTACCAGAAGTTGATGTATTATCATAATTTACAGTAATGGTTCTTGTATTTAAACCGCCAACAATATTAGCACCATTTGGAACATTCCAAGTGTATGATAATCCATTATTTAAATTATTAGCAATATATACAATTCCATTAACTCCCTGACAAACAGTATTACTTCCCGTAATAGCAGAAGCTTGTGTTGGTAACGGACTAACCGTAATTGCTAACGTTGTAATTGAACTTGTGCCGCAAGCATTACTAGCAGATACGCCTACGTTACCACTAACGGCAGTAGCTGAAAAATTTGCTGAAATAACATTTGTATTACCTCCTGTATTTTGTCCAACTCCGCTAGGGAAAGTCCAATTATATGAAGTGGCATCTGTTACTGTATTAATAAAGTAAGGCTCAGCTGTTTTTCCTTGACAAACAGTTGTATTACCAGTAATTAAACTTGGAGCCGCTGGAACTGTTATTACATTAACATAAGCAGATTTGATTTCTGTATCTAAACCATTTAAACTATTAATAGTTAAGGTTACTGTTTTAACGCCAGTTGTATTATATGTAACGGATACAGTTGGTGTAGTTGCAGTAGATGGAGTTGCACTAGCTCCAAAATTCCAAGTATAGGATGTAGCACCAACCGATGTGCTTGTAAAAGTTATAGCTGAGTTTACACAAGGACTTGTATTGTTTACTAAAAAATCAGCATTTGGAGTACAGCTTGGAGAGCCGTCGATATTAGCCACTGTTACTGTTGAACTACTTGCAGGGCATACACCATTTGTAATTGTCCAAACGGCAGTTACTGTTTGATTATTAACTACTGATAAATTTGTATTTGGTGTTACTGTTGAAGATAAATTTCCTAAACCAGTTGAACAATATGTCCAAGCTCCAGTTCCTATTGAAGGAGCATTAGCTGATAAGGCAGTTAAGTTGTTACATATTTGTTGATTTGGCCCAGCAACTGAAGTAGTTGGAACTTTATCAAAATTTACTAATAACTGTGGAGAAGAAACTCCATTACCACAACCATTAGTATTACTGCCATATACCGAAATATTAGTTGATAAAACAGTTGTGTTAAAATTTACAGTAATTGAATTGGTGTTTGCACCAGCTGTAACTGTAGATCCAGAAGGTAAAGTCCAGTTATATGTTGTTGTGTTTGAAATTGTAGGTACAGAGAATACAACACCATTTTTAACTTGACATAATGTAGTTGTATTAGTAGTAATTGCTCCTGCGGCATAAGGAATTCCTTTTACATTAACAGTAAATGTTTTTGTAGTGGCATTATTATTTGGACCTCCGTCTTGAACAACAACAGAAACAACAACAATACCTGATTGTCCCGCATTTGGTTTAAAAGTAAGTGTGCCTGTACTGTTTGGATTGGTATAACTTATAGTAGGATTAGGCATAATAGTGGTGTTACTAGAATATGCTGCTACAGATATTGTTTGAGTTTCTGCAGCATTATTACCTTTTGTAATACCATTAAGAGATACGGTAGATGTTGGTGCATCTTGACATACTGTGTAGTTTGATATTGTATTTATAGTTGGAGGTGAATTATAAGTAGAAAAATAAACATAGTCATAATTTGTATAATAATTATAACTATTGTTTGTACTTGATCCAGTTCCGTTATAAGCATATGCTATGGCATAATATGAAGTGGCTGGTAAAAGATTGGATATATTAACAGAGTTGTTTGCTGAATTACTATATACAGAAAAATTATTAGTTCCTGATCCACCTATTTGATTACCGCTTCCAAACACAGTGGAAGGAGCGTAAAATGTTCCGTCATTTGGATAATTGAAGGAACCTACACCTGCTTGATAAGCTGTAATTAAATTCCAAGTACTAGATCCTGTAAATGTTAAAGATGCTGTTGTTGTTCCTGTTGTGGCAACTGATAATGAAGGAGCAACAGTTGGTTCATTAGCTAATGTGTAATGTTGTTCGCTATTTGCAGAACCATACGTTGTTTTAATCAGATAACCGTAACCACCAATACAACTACCTCCAAAATACGACAAACATCCATAATTATAAGAATATACTATCGCTTCATAGTTATAATTGGGAATTAAACCAGTTATCGTAACAGAATTGGCACTAGAACCTTTGTAAATTACATAATTAGAATTACCAATATTAGTTCCAGAACCATAAACTGTACTGGCGCTATAAGAACCTATGTTAGCATTCGATGGAGCAGTAACAGCTGAGCTCGCAGGTTTTAATACGACTAGTTCGTAAGTGCCACTTCCCGAAGCCCAGTTAACTTTAATTGAATTTGTTGTAATATTTGAAATAGTAACATTATAACATTGTGTTGCAGGTGTTGTAATAGCTGTTTGTCCAAAAAGAGAAGCAGTTAAAACAATGAAAATAATAGATAAAAGTTGTTTCATTTTAGATGAATTTTAATTTTCATCAAAATTATACAAATATTTTATACAAAAACTAAGAATTGCTAACAAATGAATTGCTAAAATGTTAAAAAACAAGCTCTTACTCAGCCCAACGATAGCTAGAGATATCTAATCCTGCCAAATCTAATACCCTATCTACCACCGTAGCGGCTAATTCATCAAACGTTTTTGGATTACTATAAAATGATGGGGAAGCTGGACAAATAATACCTCCAGCCTGAGTCACCGTTTGCATATTATTAATGTGAATTAAACTATAAGGAGTATCACGAATCATTAAAATTAACTTTCGTCTTTCTTTTAAAATTACGTCTGCTGCTCTAGTAGTTAAATCGTTACTAATACCAGAAGCTATTCGTGCCATAGTACCCATGCTGCAAGGACAAATAATCATGGTATTATACTTGGCAGAACCAGACGCAAAAGGTGCATAAAAATTATTTTTGTCGTAAAACGTAAATTGGGTATAGTTTTTATAATCTTCATTACCTAATTCATATTTCCATACATCTTTGGCATTATCACTCATTACTACGCCAATTTGTTCAATTTGTTCTGATAGCTTTGCTAATTTTTCTAATAGAACCTTTGCGTAAATGCTACCGCTGGCTCCTGTTATTGACACAACTATTTTGTGTTTTTTAGTCATGTTTCTTAGTTGGTTTAATTCTGTATCCTAATGTAAATTCTAAAATATTATTATAATATCCTTTGTTAAACGTTCGAGCGAGGATATTGTTGTAATAGATTGCTTGTTTTGTTCTATTGGGTCTTGTTGTTATAAATGAATTACTAGTTCTGAAATTTACAAACCATTTTTTATTGATGTTATAACCTAATCCTATTTTAACAGAATAGTCAAATTTTTGAAAAGGGTACATCCCTGTAAATACCATGTTTTGATCGGCTTCGTAGTAATTAATTAAGTAAGCCGCAGATACTCCTATGTCAAATAAAAACTTTTTTTGAGTATAGGTTACTAAAATAGGAAATTCTAAATAATTTAAATTTAAATAATAAGCAGTTAAATCTCCTTTGTCGGGTTTTGGATTTTTTTGAGCACCTTTTTGAATAAATATGAAAGATAAATTCATGCTAGCCTTTTCTGAAAAAACAGATTCTATTCCAATTCCGCCCATACCACCTAATTTATTGTATCCACTATAAGCATCGCCATGTACTTGAGAAGGCGAAACCCCTGCTGTTAATAATAGATTAAACGCATTCTTTCCTGCCTTGCCGGCATGTAGATTTTCTTGACCAAAAAAGGAAATAGGAATAAAAAGGGCTATGACTAATAAGGTTTTCAAAACAGGATAAAGATAATTAAAATCTAGATATATTGTTTTAACCAAGTAATCGCCTCATTTTTATCGTTGAAAAATTTTGTTGGACGTTGAGGCTTATAAATTTTCAGATAAAAATTACCTAATAGTTTTTGTGAGATAGAACTTACAATAAACGCTGCGCATTTAGAGTAGGGCATGTTTTCGTTAACGGAAACATATTTTAATGTTTCGGTGTTGGTAGTAGAATACTGGCCTCCAGAAATTAATGTTGGTAATTTTGAACCACTTAATTGTTTTTGAGCATTGATGATAAGATGAATATCGTCAATAAAAATCTCAACATTGTCTTTTATAGATAACTCATAATATCCAGTTTCATTAAATGAAAGAATAAATTTATTTTCTGAAATAGATTTTGTCAACACGAATAATTTTATGCTTACATAACAAACAGACTATAGGAAAGGTTTTAACCAATTAATTGCTTCATCTTTATCATTAAAAAACTTCGTTGGTCTTTCAGGCTTATTGATTTTAATATAAAAATTTGCTAATATTTTTTGAGCCATTGATTTTATAACGAATGCATCAGCTTTAGAATATGGATTATTAATATTTTTAGCCATTGCATTCATTAGCTCCGAATTAGTGGTAGCATGTTCGGCGCATAAAACTAAAACCGGTAATTTCTCACCACCTAATTCCGCTTCAGCATTCACTAATTTTTTTAAATCATCAACCGTAAATTCTTCGGAGTCATTTACGGAAACTTTATAAAATCCAAAATCGCTGATTTCGATTTCAAAATTAGGAAAGGTTATTTTTTTAGATAAAGTCAATTTTTTTATGGACGTAAATGATTATTTTGAAGATAAATTTAATAAATAGAAACCCAATCTCCAAATATTATACAAAAAATCCCCCGATTAATTTCGGAGGATTTTTTATTAATCTGCTTGTAAAAAAGGATATTTATAATCCGTAGGCGGACTAAATGTTTCTTTAATTGTTCTTGGAGAAACCCAACGCAATAAATTAATTTTAGCACCAGCTTTATCATTTGTTCCGCTTCCGCGAGCACCACCAAATGGTTGTTGACCAACTACTGCTCCTGTACATTTATCGTTAATATAGAAGTTGCCAGCTGCGTTGCTTAATTTTTTAGTAGCTAATTCTAAAGCGTAACGATCTTGTCCTAAAATAGCACCTGTTAAAGCATAAATAGAAGTTGAATCTACTAATTCTAAAGTTTCTTCAAATTTATCTGCATCGTAAACAAAAATAGTTAATACTGGTCCAAATAATTCTTCGCACATGGTTACATATTTTGGATCTTTAGCTACAATAATGGTTGGTTCAATAAAATAACCTTTTGATTTATCGTAGTTTCCACCAGCAATTACTTCAACATTACTATCTTTCTTAGCAGCATCAATGTATTTAGCCAATTTATCAAAGCTTTTTTCGTCAATTACTGCATTAATAAAGTTGGTGAAGTCTTCTGTAGGCCCCATTTTCATATCTTTTAAATCAGCCAATACATAGTCTTTTACTTCATTCCACAAATTACTTGGAATGTAAGCACGAGAAGCTGCCGAACATTTTTGACCTTGGTATTCAAAAGCACCACGAGAAATAGCCACTGCTAATGATTTAGCTTCAGCTGATTTGTGTGCCATGATAAAATCTTTCCCTCCTGTTTCTCCAACAATACGAGGGTAAGAACGGTATTTGTGAATATTGTTTCCAATCGTTTGCCAAATGTTTTGAAATACTTCTGTACTTCCAGTAAAGTGAATACCAGCAAAATCTTTGTGATTAAATACAACATCAGCAGCATCAGGACCACTAGGATAAATTAAATTAATCACACCATCTGGTACACCAGCTTTTTGAAAAATTTCCATTAAGACATTAGCACTGTATACTTGAGTGTTACTAGGTTTCCAAACCACTACATTTCCCATCATGGCACAACTAGTAGGTAAATTACCAGCAATAGCTGTAAAGTTGAATGGTGTTAAGGCATAAATAAATCCTTCTAAAGGTCTCCACTCTAAACGGTTCCAAACACCTGGCGAAGAAATAGGCTGGTCAGCATAAATTTCCGTCATGTATTGCACATTGAATCTTAAAAAGTCAATAATTTCGCAAGCACTATCAATTTCGGCTTGAAATGCATTTTTACTTTGCCCTAACATAGTAGCGGCATTTAATTTAGCGCGGTATGGTCCAGCAATTAATTCAGCTGCTTTTAAAAAGATACTTGCTCTGTGTTCCCAGCTTAAATTAGCCCATTTTTCTTTGGCTGCTAATGCCGCATCAATAGCTTGTGTGACGTGGTTTTTATCACTTTTATGAAAATGCCCTAAGGTATGTTTATGATCATGTGGAGGAGCTAAACGAGATTTGTTTTCGCTACGCACTTCTTTTCCTCCAATATACATGGGAATATCTAATTCTTTGCTACGTAATTCTTTAAGCATTGCTTGTAATTCTTTACGTTCAGCACTTCCTGCTGCATAGCTTTTAATAGGTTCGTTAACCGCTGTTGGTACTTTATAAATTCCTTTTGGCATAGTGTTAATTTTTAGATGCACGAAATTACCTTTTTTTTAGATATGAGAGTTGAGATATGAGATAAAAGACTATTGTTTTTGTGCTTTTTTTGCGTTTTAAATCTCACATCTCATATCTTAAATCTCACATCTTTTCCTTATCTTCGCCGCCTAATTTTTTAAGAGATGATTTCTGTTTCTAATGTGAGTTTGCAATATGGCAAACGTATTTTATTTGATGAGGTAAATGTAAAATTTACTCCAGGTAACTGTTATGGTTTGATTGGCGCTAATGGGGCTGGTAAATCAACTTTCATGAAAATTTTATCGGGAGAGATTGAGCCTAACAAAGGTCAGGTAAATATTTTGCCAGGCATGCGTATGAGTGTATTAAAACAAAATCACTTTGAATTTGATGAATATACAGTGTTAGATACGGTTATGATGGGTAACCGTCGTTTGTATGACATCATGAAAGAAAAAGATGCGATTTATGCAAAGCCTGATTTTAGTGAAGCTGATGGAAACAAAGCAGCTGAATTAGAAGCAGAATTTGGTGAAATGAATGGATGGAATGCAGAAAGCGATGCCGCTACGTTATTAACTAACGTTGGTATTCCGGTTGAATCTCACTATAAAATGATGAAAGATTTAACGGGAAAAGACAAAGTAAAAATTTTATTAACGCAAGCTATTTTTGGTAACCCTGATATTTTATTATTAGATGAGCCTACTAACGATTTGGATGTTGAAACTATTTCTTGGTTAGAAAACTATTTAGCGGATTTTGAAAATACAGTGGTGGTTATTAGTCACGATCGACATTTTTTAGATGCGGTTTGTACACATACTTGTGATATTGATTACAATAAATTAAAAACATATACTGGTAACTATAGTTTCTGGTATCAAATGAGTCAGTTAGCATTAAAACAACGTAGCGATGCTAATAAAAAAATGGAAGACAAGCGCACGGAGTTACAAGATTTCGTTCGTCGATTCAGTGCTAATGCTAGTAAATCAAGTCAAGCAACGTCTCGTAAAAAATTATTAGATAAGTTAGTGATTGATGAAATTCCAGCAAGTACTCGTAAGTATCCAGGTATTATTTTTAAACAAGAGCGTGAAGCAGGAGATCAAATTTTACATATCGAAAATTTATCCAAATCAAATGCTGATGGGATTTTGTTTAAAAATGTAAATATTAATGTTTCCAAAGGAGACAAAATTGCGTTCATTGCCAAAAATCATTTAGCGATTACGGCTTTATTTGATATTATTAACGAAGAAGATACAGCTGATAGCGGAGAATATAAATTTGGAACAACTATTCATAAGGCCTATTTGCCAAATGATAATGCTAAGTATTTTACGGGCGATATGAATTTAATGGATTGGTTACGTCAATACTCATCTAATAAAGATGAAAGCTATGTGCGTGGTTTCCTAGGAAAAATGTTGTTCAGTGGAGAAGAGGTGATGAAAAAATGTTCTGTATTATCAGGTGGAGAAAAAGTGCGTTGTATGACCAGTCGTATGATGCAAGTAAATCCTAATATGTTGATATTAGATGAACCAACCAACCACTTGGATTTGGAAAGTATCATTGCTTATAACGATGCCTTAAAAGATTATACAGGAGTTGTGCTTTTAACAAGTCATGATCATGAGTTAATGCAAACGGTTGCTAACCGTATTATCGAATTAACTCCAAATGGTATTATTGATAAAAAAATGACTTATGATGAGTACTTAGCAAATGAAGGAGTGAAAGAACAACGCATGAAGTTGTACGGTTCTTTAGCTTAAAAAAATGGAATAATTGCTAAATTTGTACAAAAAACCGATTTTAAATCATAATTTAGATTATTTAAATTATATATTTGCTTGATTCTTACAAGTTGAAAAAATGATAATAAGCTTTAAAATAAAAAATTTTCGATCCTTTAAAGATGAAGTTTTGTTTTCTATGGAGGCAGATGCTTCTAAATTGAAATCACAGAATCTAACTGAAATTGAACTATCAAGTACGAACAACATTAGATTGCTTAAGGTAGCAATGGCTTTCGGTTCTAATGCTTCAGGGAAAACTAATTTAATTAGAGCGTTCTGGACCTTAATAAATTATATTGCACGGAAGCCCAAGGTAAATGATAGAATTTGGATGTATGAGCCTTTTTTATTTGATAAAGAGTCTTCAAAAAGTAATTCAGAATTTGAAGTAGTTTTTATCGGACCGCAAAATGTAAAATATATTTATCAAGTAGTTTTTAATCAAAAGCAAATAGAATTTGAAACATTAAATTATTATCCTAGTGGAAAAATAACTAATCTGTTTACTAGATCATCAAAAAATGATACCGACTCAAATATACATGTAGGGATTTTAGGCCCATCTTTGTCAAAGAAAGATAAAGAAATTAATGTTTTTAATAATCAACTTTTGTTGTCAAAATTTGGAGACGATGAACCACTAGAAGAATTAACAAATGTTTTTTTATACTTTAAAAAGTATGAGATAATAAATGCAACAAATACTAAACAACGTTTAGATATTGAAAGACAAGTTAGTGCAGAGGTATTTAATGATATTAGTCTAATGAATAAATTGAATTCATTAATTCGTTTTGCCGATACTAAGTTAAAAGGTTTTCAGGTACATAATATAAAAGATGAAAAGATCTCTGCAAATATCCAGAATTCTTTGAAAGAAAAATTAGTTGCTAATCCGTATATAGTATTTGGGCAACATCCTATTTTTAATAACTCAGTTGATACTGGTGAATTGCATTCTTTGTCATTTGCTGACGAATCTACTGGAACTCAAGTACTGTACGCTATTGGTGGAAAAATCTTAATGACTTTGCAAAATGGAGGGATATTAATAGTAGATGAATTAGATACAAGTTTACATCCATTTTTAACTCGAATGATTATTTTAATGTTTCAATCGAAAAGTTTGAATCCAAAAAATGCTCAATTGATTTTCACTTCCCATGATATGACTTTGTTAGATAGAGATTTAATAAGAAGGGATCAAGTTTGGATTGCAGAAAAAAATGAAACTGGTACTTCCGATATGTTTTCATTGCAAGATTTTGATGGAGTTAGAGAGGAAACACCTTTTGATAAATGGTATTTAGCAGGTAAATTTGGAGGACTTCCTTCAATTAAATCGATTGATTCAATGTTTGACAATGAGTCATCAAGTAAATAAATCTATATTAATAGTATGCGAGGGAGAAGGAACAGAACCATCTTACTTTTCATCAATAAGAGATTTATTAATTAATAAAAATCTAAAAGTTGCTATTACTATTTCACCTTTACCTAAGGAGGAGCAAGAAATAGTTCATGAAGTTAGAGTCGGAGGAAAAAGGCGTCAACTAAAAGAAGTGGAACCTTCTAAAGAGGAGGATTTAAGAAAATTTTCAATTGAGGACGAGTTTAAAGCACAGCCTATTAGATATGTTAGAGAGGCACAGATAGGGTTGGAGAGTGGTGCTTTTGACGAAGTTTGGGCAGTTTTCGATAAGGATGGGCACCCAAAACAAAAAGAAGCTTTTGAGCTTGCTCAAAGAATAATTAATGATAATATTGTTAATATTGGGTTTAGCAGTATATCATTTGAACATTGGATATTACTGCATTTTGAAAACAATTATACAGCGTTTCATAAATCTAAATGTAGAAATGGAGATGAGGTTTTTGATTGCGGAAATGACATTCACGAAAATGATTGTAAAGGCAAGAGCTGTGTTTGTGGATATATGGTAAGTAAAGAATTATTGCCAAACAATTGTAAGGATAAGCTTTTTTTAATTTCTGATTTACCTGCTCCGTCAATTGCTTTTAAAAATGCTGTAGAGTTGAGAAAATGTTATACAAGCGGACCGATTTATCTTTTAAACCCTTATACAGATGTAGATAAACTTGTTTTTAGTTTGATCCACATGCCAAAATGCTATACGTGGAAAAATAATACAGGGAAAGTTTTGATAGGAAATATAACTTATGAGATACATAGATTAAAAGATAAAGTCAAAATAACAATCGAAAATTTAAATCCGTTGCAAAGATTTATTTTAAACGAACATGTATTTCAATTGATAGATGCGAATGGCGAGGCTTTTAGTTTTGGTGAGAGAAAGATAATCGATAAAGAAGAAACTTTAAATCTTAATTTAATAGATATAGGTACTTTTGATCCATTATATATTTCATGTAAAATTTCCGAAAATCAATTTTTTATATGTGACTTTTAATACTCTGCTTTTTATTTTAATATTCTTTAAGAAACGCATTCCAAAAGAATGCGTTTTTTTCTGTAACTTTCCACACATAATTCAGTTATAGAGCAATGCGAAACCTTTTTCTTTTTATTTGCACATTACTTATTTGTCAGTTGAGTTTTGCTCAACTGTCGGAAACTGACGTCAAGTATTATGCTGATTTGGAAGATTCCTTGCAAAACATTTCTCAACGAGTATTTTTTAGTAAAAAAGAGAAAAATAAATTTGAAGCAAACAAACAGTTTATTGCTTTGTGGAATGAGGTATTAAAAGATGAGAAATCGATGCAATATCCATTTGATAGCCTAAAAAAAGATGTTTCATTATTAATGGCTCCTGATAAAAAATTCAGAATTATCACTTGGAATATTATTAAAGAAGACCAAACGCATGCTTTCTTTGGATTTATTCAAGTCAATAACTCAAAAACGATTAAAAAAGGATTATTTAAAAAAGAAACCACAGCTCAGTATGATGTATTTCCATTAGTCGATAAATCGGCAACTGTTAAAACACCTGAGAATTATGTGTCAGATCCTAGTAAATGGTTTGGAATGTTGTATGTAGATTGTATCAAATCCGATGAGGAATTTTATACTTTAATTGCTTGGGATGGAAATGATAAATTAACTCAACGTAAGTTTATAGATGTTTTGTATTTTAAACCAGATGGCACGCCTATGTTTGGAAAAGATGTATTTAAGTTTCCAGGCAAATTTGCTAAACGTATTATGTTTGAGTATGCAAGTGAAGTGGCCATGTCTTTAAAATATAACTCCAATAGAAAACAAATTATTTTCAGTCATTTAGCACCTAATGGATTAGATCCCACTTTAGAAGGGCAATATCAATATTACGGACCAGATGGAAGTTTTGATGCCTTGGAAATGAAAAAAGGTAAATGGGTTTACGAACCAGCCATTGATATCAGAAAAGATAAAGACAAAACGGATAACGTTAAAAAACCAGAACCAAATAAGCAAACTCCAGTTTATAAACCTAAGTAAGTTAATAGTTAAGTGAGTTTGAAAGTTTATTAAGATATTGGTTTTATAAATTTACTTGAATCTAATTTTTAGTACCATGAACAAAATCTTATTACCTTTTTTATTATTATTTTCTGTTTCATTTTTTGCTCAGGAGGAGGAAGAGGCTTCTTCTAAGTTTTGTGTGGAGATTGATAATAAGAAAGCTCTCAAACTTTACGAAAAAGCTTTAGATAAAAAAAAGTACAAAAAACCAGAACGTTTAGCCTTTTTAAGAGAGTGTTTAGCAGAAGAGCCTGATTTTGCGGAAGCTAATTTAGCGATGGCTCGTGAGATTGTGGTGCATAGTAAATTAGAGAACAAATCTTTTGGAGGAGCTGTTCCCTTTTTTTATAAAGCAATTGCAGCATGTCCTCAAATTCATTCAGAGCCTTATTATTATATTGGATTTAATTATTACGAAGAAGTAAAAAATGATTCAGCTATTAAGTACCTGCAATTGTTTTTGAAATTTAAAGATGATGACGATAAAAAATTTGGTAAAGAATATGAGGGGCAAATTTATCAAGCAAAAGAAATGATTAAGTATGCCAAAAAGGAAAGTGAATTAAAAAAGAAAATTGTTCCTTTTGACCCAAAAGTGGTAACTGGTGTTTCCACTAAAACAGATGAATATTTGGCTTATATTTCTCCAGATGATAAGTTATGTTTTTTTACACGTAAAGTCCCTTTAAAATCAATGAACACAGTAAAGGCTTTGGATGGAGAAAAAGAAGTGTTTATGGTTGCTAATAGAGATAAAACAGGCGTGTTTAATGTTGGCGAGCCTATGTCGCCACCTTTTAATACAACGGATGATAATCAAGGTGGCTGCACCATATCTATTGATAATAAATTATTGTATTTTGCTATGAGTAGACAAGAAGGCGGTGCTCAACCTAATTGTGATATCTATATGAGCGTTAATGAAGATGAATCATGGAGTGAAATCACAAAAATGGGTGCAAACGTAAATCATCCAATTTACTGGGATTCGCAGCCTACATTAAGTGCTGACGGAAATGCATTATACTTTGCGAGCGACAGACCTGGCGGTTTTGGTGGGATAGATTTATATGTAACTCGTAAAGATCCAGTTACGGGAGTATGGGGTGTTCCAAAAAACATGGGGCCGAAAATTAATACTGGAGGTCATGAGAAAACACCTTTTATCCACTCAGATAGCGAAACCTTATATTTTAGTAGTGATGGTCATTTTGGTTTTGGTGGTATGGATATTTTTTATGTTCGTAAAAATGAAAAAGGAGAATGGACAGAACCAGAAAACATTGGTTACCCAATTAATACTGAATCGGATGATGTTGGTTTTTTTGTGAGTACAGATAGTAAGACAGGATATTTCTTTTCATATGACGAAGGTAAAATGAGAGGTAAAGGAGTAGGGCGTTATGATTTATATTCGTTTGATTTGTATAAAGAAGCTCGTCCACAAGAAACTACGTTCATGAATATTGAAATGAAAGATAAATCAGGAAATAAAGTGGAAGGTGCTAAAGTAGAAATCACTAATACGGTAACTAAAGAAAAAACATTGGCATTAGTTGATTCAGCTAAAGGAACAGCAATGGTGGCTATTAATTTGAAAAGCAAAGATGATTTATTAATTACCGTAAAAAAAGATGATTATGCGTTTTCATCCAAAGTGGTGAGTATAAAAGAAGCAAGTTTTGCTAATCAACCTAAACCAGTAAATATTGAAGTGAGTGAAGCGAAAGAAGGAAGTTCATTTGTACTTAATAATTTATATTATAACACCAACTCTGCCGATTTAAAACCTGAGTCATTTGTTGTACTAGAATCTTTTGCCGAATACTTGAAAGAAAATCCAGGTATAAAAATTGAGATCCAGGGGCACACAGATAATGTAGGAGCAGCCAAAGCCAACGAAGCGTTATCAGCTAATCGTGCTTATACTGTAAAAGCGTATCTAGAAGAAAAAGGAGTGGATGGAAAACGTATCTGGGCAAAAGGATACGGTCCTAATAAGCCAATTGCCGAAAATACAAGCGAAGAAGGAAGAGCAAAGAATAGAAGAACAGAATTTTTAATTATCAGTAAATAAATTAACTTTAAACAAAAAACTATGAAAAAAATTATTTTGGCACTAGGCGTATTATGTTCTGTTAATTTATTGGCACAAAAAAGCTTCGAGAAAAAAACAAATGTGATTGCCTTTGGTGCAGATTTAGGAATTTATACTTATGAATCTAAAATAGAATCAAGTCCGAAATCAAACACCGATCAAGCAGCAAATAAAATGTTGAGTTTACATTATGAAAGAGGTGTATTAAATTGGTTGGGAATTGGAGCAAAAGTTCAGTTGTGTGATTACTTTACTGAAAAAGATTCTATTACTAATTCTAAACCTAAAGTTCAAGCTTTAGATGCAACCATATTAGTTAACGCCCATTTTGTAAGAGCAAAATATGTTGACATGTTAGCTGGGTTTAATGTGGGATATTCAACCTTAAATTGGGAAGCAAGAGATCAAGCTATTTCTCAAGCAAAAGGCGGAGGATTAATGTTTGATTTACATTTACAGCCTCGATTTTATTTTGGTAAACACGTCGGTATGTTTATTAATTTGGCTTATGTAAATTATAATTACCAAGATTTAGATTTTACAAACACCTTCACTAAAATAGATGATGTGCTAGATTTAAAAGGTGGAGGTGTAAACTTTGGTATTGGTTTACAAGGCAAGTTTTAGTAAACAGTTGTTACTTTAACTTTGCAGTATTTTTTTACCCAAGTGCTGTCAAATTCATTTATTTCTTTTCGAAGTCCTTTGTAGATATAATATTGATTAGGGACCCTTGTTTTTCTATCCATTGTTGGCATAGCGTTAATAATTAGTTCATCTGGACAATCTTGTATTTTTCCATCTGGTGTTTTAGCAGGCAATTCTTTTGAAGTATTATAGGTTGCATTTTCGTAGCCAGATACCTGAGATTTCTTTGTTTTACAAGTAATAAGAGTGAGACTTAAAATAAAGATTACTGCATTTTTTTTCATTTTTTATAATGCTTTTATCAATTCATTCCAAACAGTATCATCTGTTCTGGGTTTACAAGTCACGCTGATAGGCTCCTGCTTAATGGGATGAATGAATTCTGTTTTGTAAGAATGTAGATGAATAAATGGAGTTTGGTTTGATCTGTCAAAACCATATTTCAAATCTCCTTTTATAGGACATCCAATAGCTGATAATTGAGCTCGTATTTGATGGTGACGCCCTGTATATAAATTAATTTCTAATAAATGATAATTAGAAATAGAGGCAATCAGAGTGTAAGATAGTTCTGCTTTTAATGCACCAGGTCTTTCAGTGGCAAAAGCTTTTGATGTATTTGTTTTTTCGTTTTTAATTAAATAGTGAGTTAAGCGCTGAGTAATATGTGGAGGCTTGTTTTTAACTACTGCCCAATATGTTTTTTGAATGGTTTTATCTCTAAATAATTCATTCATACGAGATAAGGCTTTTGATGTTTTGGCAAATATCACAATTCCCGAAACGGGTCTGTCTAAACGATGACAAACACCGCAAAATACATTGCCAGGTTTGTTATCTCTTTGTTTAATGTAGTTCTTAACTTTTTCAGACAATGGCATGTCTCCCGTTTTGTCTCCCTGAACTATTTCAGATGCTTTTTTATTGATAATAATCAAATGATTGTCTTCATATATTATTTGAGAAGGTTCAATTAATTCGGCAGGAGAGAACATGATACTATTTGAAATTTAATTTGAATTCTAAACGACGATTCACAGCATGTTCGTCATCGCTACAGATTATATTATTACCACAATTATTAATTAATTTAGTTTCGCCATAACCTTTTGCTGTTATTCTTGCCTCACTAATTCCTTTACTTATAATGTATTTTTTTGCACTGTTTGCACGTTGCTCACTTAGTTTTAAGTTATAGGCATCGCCACCCTTGCTATCACTATGAGCGCTTAATTCAACACTAAATTGTTCGTCGCTTAACATTGCTAATACAACTTTATCTAGGGTTTGTTTTGATTGTTCTTGTAACTCAGATTTGTTGAACTCAAATAAAATGTTTTCAATAATGGTTTCGCTTGTGCCAGTTTTTTTAATAGCAGATTTCTCTTTTTCGATGATGGATAACCAAGGATCATCCACATAGATATCCGTGAATTTACTTTGCTCCGTTGATAATGGTCTGTATTTAAATTTATTACCCTTAACATTTGAAACTATTTTTATTAAGTTTTCTTCATTGTCAAATACTAAAATATTATTAAACGATTCTAAAATATTTTTTTCGTTTTCGGCTGTTAGTAATACTTGTTTAGTGTATGGTAAATGTTTAAACGTAAAGTCTCCATCTTTATCGGTAATAGCAGAATCAATAGTTTGATACTTGTCGTTTAATAATAGAACTTTTAAATCAGAAATTGGATTGTTTTTATTATCGCCAAATATTTTTAATTTAATATTCATTCTTAGCTCAGAATCATCCATCACCAAATCATTAAAAGTACTGCCTGTAACAGAAAGAAACTTATAGACGAATTTTTTACCAGAGACAGAATCGAGGCGTTTAATAAATTTATCTTTTACACTGTATAAATTCATTATGAAGTTTGTTTCGGCATCAACGCTATCATAAGCAATAGAATATGTTTCGTCTGATTTTATATTAGAAAACAAAAAGGTTCCTAAAATATTAGTTTTCGTTTTTTGAATGATATTGTTTTTACTACCTAATAAATAAACGTTTTTATTAGACATTACTTTTTTAGCGTCTCCATTGGTTGCAATGATTTTTCCCGCAATATTGAAGTCAAAATTATTATCAGTTAATAGCTTAACTAAATTTGTTTCGTTATTGTTTTTAAATGTATAAATTAAATTGTCTGTCGTATTTGACAATTCTACCTTTTCAGAAGCTGTATTCGTTAATTTTATTTTATCTTTATTAGGATTATCGGCACTACTAACATATATAGAGAGTTGACTAACATCTTGGTTGTCTACTTTTTTAAATACAAACATACCATGGTTAGTGGTTTGTGAGGTAGAAATGACTTCGCCTTTTTTGTTAATGAGTGATACTGTTTTGTTTTTTAAAGGAGTTTGTTTGTCGTTATCTAAACTTAATTTACCAGCTAATTGAACATATTCTTTTAGTTTTTCTGTTGTTATAAATGGTACAGTTGTATCTTTTGGAATTTCTTTTTTGTAAATTTTACTGATAAATCTGTTCATATAAACAGTATCATCTACAAATTTTGATTTTCCATCAAATACAATTTGATGAATATGTTTTGAAAATTGAATGGTATCAATGATAGAGGGGTCTTTTACAAAAAATGGAATATCCAAGGCATAGGTCATTCTATAATGGCGTTTATTTTCAGGAACACCATCCGCAAAAACTCTAATATACATGGTTTGGCAATTAGGGTTAATTAAATAAATATCGTAAACCTTGCCAAAATCTAATTTTGTTTTAAAGTTGTTATTGTCTTTTGTGTTTAATTCTGAAATAATAGTAGAGCCGCTCATTACCTTAATTTTGGTATTGTTAAGCGCTTTTCCGTTTAAGAAATTTTTTCCTACAAATTGTAAGTCTCCGTCATATTCTTGAGCATTTACCAATTGGGTAAATAAGCTTATTAAAATAAAGTACAAATACTTCTTCATAGTCATATATAAATGTAATTATTTTTTTGTTTTCAAAACGTTTAAAATTTCCTGACAGCAATTTTCTAGGGTTATATCATTATACTCCTTAATAGTTAAAATTAACACCAAAGTATCAATCTTCCCGTTTACCATATAATATTTATCTAAAGTTTTTTTTAACCGACTCAAGTATCCTTGTTTTAAACTGCGTTCAATTTCTCTCCCACGTTTATGAATGTTTTTTAGCAATAAATCAGTTGAGGTATCAAGGTAAACAACCAAATCTGGTGTAGGAATAGTTTTTCGTAAGGGTTTAAAATGTTTTTTGAAAAACGAATAATCGTCAGATAACAAATTTGTTTTGGCAAAACACAAGCATTTATCAAAATGAAAATCACTAACAGTGCTTGTTCCTTTTTTTATGTTTTTAAAATAATTAGTGAGTTGCTTTTGTCTGTCAATTAAAAACGAATACTCCGTAGGGAAGGCAAAGGTTTCTTTATCATTATAAAACAAAGGCAATAAAGTATTGTCTTCAAATTGTTCTGGTAAATAGGTTGCCTTTAATTTTTTAGCTAATGCTTGAGCTAGGGTGCTTTTTCCTGAACCAATATTTCCTTCTATACAAATAAACATATTAAATACTCTTAAATTTGCTTAACATCCGACAAATCTTCACATTCTGATAATAAACTAAAGATAGTTTTATTTAATAAAGGATGCAAATAGTTTGATGCAATTTCATTTAGAGGTATTAATACAAATTTTCTTAGGTGTAATCTTGGATGCGGCACCATAAGTTTAGGTTCATTAATGATATCGTGATTATAAAAAAGAATATCAATGTCAATGGTTCTTGGTTCGTAAGTGGTACTAATGGTTCGCATTCTCCCCAACTCTTGTTCGATTAATAAAAGAGATTCAATTAAGGAAGGGGCTGATAAAGTTGTTTTAACTTCTATGCATTGATTTAAATAAGCTTGCTGGTTTTCAACCCCCCAAGCTTCTGTTTCATAAATACTTGATTGAGAAGTGATTTCCCCAATTTGTTCTTCAATTTTCGATAAAGCGAGTTTAAGAGCCGTTTCTCTGTCTCCAATATTACCGCCCAAACATAAATACGTAACGTTCATATAATTATTGGTAAAAATACAAGAATGTATCTTAAATTGGCTTATTCAAATGAATAAATAATTAAATATATAGAGATGAAACAATTTTTTGGAGCATTTTTTGGCTCATGTTTAGGGATTTTAGTGACAGGAGTAGTCATTATTATTATTGTGATTGCTTCAATTAGTAGCGTGTTTTCGGACGCTATTAAAATGAATGAGCATGAGGCGTATAAGCCAAAAGAAAATACTGTTTTAAGAATTAACTTAAACGGAGACATTAAAGAACGTGGTGTTAAAAATCCTTTTGGAGATATTGATTTAGGACCATTCATGCCAAAAGCATCAGTAGGCTTAAATGATATTTTAGCGAGTCTTAAAAAAGCGAAAGAGGATAAAAATATTAAAGGTATTTACTTAGAAATTAGTGAGCCAGTTGCTGGTTTTGCTACTTTAGAAGAAGTTAGAAATGGTTTATTAGATTTTAAATCATCTGGTAAATTTATTTATGCTTATTCAGAAGGGTTTTCTCAAAAAGCTTACTATTTAGCAACTACTGCTAATAAATTGTATTTAAATCCTCAAGGCGCTTTAGAAGTGAAGGGATTAAGCTCTCAAATTATGTTCTTTAAAAAGATGTTGGAAAAGATGGATATGGAAGTTCAAATTTTCAGACATGGTAAATTTAAAAGTGCGATTGAGCCATTTATGTTAGATAAAATGAGTGATGCCAATAGAACACAAGTAGAAACTTATTTAGGTTCTTTATGGAATCATATGACAAAAGGAATTAGCGACAGCAGAAAAATTTCGATAAAAGACATTAATGATATGGCCGATCATTTAGCCATTAGAAGTCCGGAAGATGCTGTTAAATATAAATTAGTTGATGAATTAAAATATGAAGATGAAGTGTTTAGTATCATTAAAAAGAATATTAATTTAAAAGAAGAGGATAAAATTAATTTTGTGTCCTTAAATAAATATTCAACGTCTGTTCATGATTCAAAATTGTCTAAAGATAAAATTGCCGTGATTTATGCAATTGGTGAAATTGAAAGCGGAGAAGGTGATGATGAAAAAATTGGAAGCTTAAGAATTGCGAAAGCGATTAGAGAAGCAAGATTAGATAAAAACATTAAAGCAATTGTATTACGTGTTAACTCTCCAGGGGGAAGCGCCTTAGCTTCTGATGTAATTTGGAGAGAAACGGTATTGGCTCAAAAAGCAAAACCATTTATTGTATCCATGGGTGATGTAGCGGCAAGTGGCGGTTATTATATTAGCTGTTCGGCAGATAGAATTTTTGCTCAACCTAATACAATCACAGGTTCAATTGGTGTGTTTGGGATGATTCCTAATGCTCAAAAAGCATTATCAGAAAAATTAGGAATTACTATTGATACTGTAAATACCAATAAGCATAGTGATGTTGGGACAATCTTAAGAGGTGTAACAACGGATGAGTATGAGTATGTGCAACAAAGTGTAGAGCATATTTATGATGTGTTTATTACTAAAGTGGCTACCGGTAGAAAAACGAGCAAAAATGCGATTGATAGTATTGGTCAAGGGCGAGTGTGGAGTGGAGCAGATGCTATTAAAATAAATTTAGTGGATGAATTAGGTGGTATTAATGATGCCATCGCCTATGCTGCAAAACAAGCTAAGTTAAAGGAATACAAATTGGTGGATTTCCCTAAACAAAAAGATCCTTTACAAGAACTATTATCAAATTCACAAGACGAAATGGAAGCTCGTACTATGAAATCTTATTTAGGGGAGCAATACTTATATATGAAACACCTTAAAAATGTTTTAAATTTAAAAGGAGTTCAGGCGAGATTGCCTTATGAAATGATTATTGAGTAGATTATATTAGGTTAGTTTAACGCTGCCAGAGTTCTAAACTCTGGCAGCGTTTTTTTATAACTAACATTTTTTAAGAAATAGTCTCAGATAAGCTAGTTTTTAATTATTATTTTCACTGAAAATTAGAACCTATGAAAAAATTATTTTTAATCTTGTTGTCTTTATTCACTATCTCTGGATTTGCTCAAAATCCTTTAAAACCAGTTACTTGGAATGTGGTTTATGTTCCAACTAGTGCAACTGAAGGAGAAATTCAATACACAGCAACGATTGAAAAAAAATGGCATATTTATTCTCAACGCCCTACAGATGTTGGTCCAATCCCAACTTCATTTACAGTAAATACAAGTGCCGATTTTGATTTAATAGGTAAAGTTGAGGAAGAAGAAGCGCATGAGGAATATGTAGCCGCTTTTGACGCAAAAGTGTTTGTGTTTTCAGAAAGAGCAGTATTTAAACAAAAGATTAAGTTAAAAAATCAAAAAAGCTTTACAATAAATACGTCTTTAGAGTTCATGACTTGTAACGATATTCAGTGCTTACCGCCCACTATACTTGAGTTTTCGGTTTTGGTGTCAGATTCTCAGGTAAAAAAATAGGCATTTAGGAATCTTATAATCGTTTTAGTTTTATGGTAAACTCAAACCTCTTTTTTTGAAAATACCTCTACATTTACAAAACAAAATTATTCTATGTTAAAGAAATTATTCTCCCTGTTTTTATTGCTATTTACAAGCATTTCCTTATTAACAGCACAAGACAATCCAGTGCATTTTAAATTTGCTACAAAAAAGATTTCTGAATGCGAATACGATTTGCAATTTATAGCAAGTATTGATGAGCCTTGGCATATGTATTCGTTAACACCAGTAACTGATGGACCTAATCCAACGGTGTTTACATTTAAAAAATCGGCAGATTATGAGTTAGTTGGCAAAACAACAGAGAGTAAGCCTGTAAAAGAATTTGATAAAGTGTTTGAAATGAATGTGCAATATTTTAAACACACCGCCACATTTACACAGCGTATTAAATTAAAAACGGATAAAAAGATTTCGATTAAAGGAAAATTAGAATTTCAAGCCTGTACAGAAGAGAAATGTATTTTCCCTCCAGCAGATGATTTTGAATTTCAACTACAAGGATCAGCTTCATGTATTTCTAGTGGGGTGAAGCTTATACCAGTAACTTCAGCAACTAAAGAAGATAGTATAAGAACTGCACAAAGTGTTGATTCTGTTTCTAAAGAGGATACAATTAATGCAGCAGCAGCAGTTAAGGAACAACCCGTTGTTTCTCAAGGAATTCCTAAAGAAATAAAAGAAACACCAAAATCATGGTATGCTATTTTTATCGCAGGTTTTATTGGTGGTGCTTTAGCATTACTAACGCCTTGTGTGTTTCCTATGATTCCAATGAATGTGAGTTTCTTTACTAAACAAAGTAAAACAAAGGCAGAGGGAATAAAAAATGCTTTATTATATGCAGCCTCTATTATTGTATTATATGTTGGTTTAGGTTTAGGAGTAACATTAATTTTTGGCGCAGGCGCCTTACACTCTTTATCAACCAATGTATGGTTTAACCTAGCTTTCTTCGTATTATTATTAGTATTTGCGATGTCGTTTTTAGGAGCTTTTGAAATTACTTTACCGAGCAGCTTCGTTAATAAAATGGATGCTAAATCAGATAAAGGTGGTTATGTTGGTATTTTCTTTATGGCTTTTACATTAGCCTTAGTTTCTTTTTCTTGCACAGGACCAATCATTGGAACTTTATTAGTAGAAGCTTCTTCTACAGGTAATATCTCTGGTCCGTTTTGGGGAATGTTTGGTTTCTCATTAGCTCTAGCTTTGCCATTTGGTTTATTTGCCGCTTTCCCAGGTTGGTTAAATTCTTTACCTCAATCTGGTGGATGGTTAAACGCCGTAAAAGTAACGCTTGGATTTTTAGAATTAGCTTTAGCTTTAAAATTCGCATCTAACGCCGATTTAGTTGTGCAAGCTGGTATCTTAACACGCGAAGTATTTGTTGGATTATGGATTGTGATCTTTGCTTTATTAACGATGTATTTAGTAGGCATGTTTAAAACCTCTCATGATAGCGATTTAAAACATGTATCTGTTGGGCGTTTATTTGTGGCGATTACTTCTTTCTTTATTGTTATTTATTTAATTCCTGGAATGTGGGGCGCTCCTTTAAAATTATTCTCGGGGATTTTACCTCCATTAGAATATTCTGAATCTCCACATGGTTTTGGTGGTGCTTCAGCACATACATCTATCCCTCAAGATGCAGAGTTTGGCAAATACATGGAAGTGAATAAAAATGGCATAGTGCATTTTAAAAACGATTACGAACATGCCTTGGCTTATGCTAAAAAAGTGGGCAAACCTTTACTGATTGATTTCACTGGACATGCTTGTGCTAACTGCCGAAAAACAGAAGATTACGTATGGCCAGACCCACAGATTACTAAACGATTAAATAACGATGTGGTGCTAGTATCTTTATATGTAGATGATAAGCGCGAGTTAGATCCCAAAGATTATATGACCGTGCAATGGTATGGTAAGGAAAGACAAATCACGGATATTGGCGATAAGTTTAAATACATGCAAGAAAAAATCTACGGACAAAGTACGCAACCATTATACGTGTTAGTAGATGGTAACGAACAAGTGTTAGCTCCAATTCGTGGTTACAATCCTAGTATTCCTGAATACATTAATTGGTTACAAGACGGTATTAGTAAATACAAAAAGTAATTATGCGTTTTGTTATTCAAAGAGTATCTGAGGCCTCTGTAAAAATAGATGGTGCTATTTACTCCCACATACAAAAAGGTTTTTTAGTATTAGTAGGTGTTGAAGAAGCCGATACTAAAGAAGATGTTGATTGGTTGTGTCAAAAACTAATAGGCATGCGCATTTTTTCAGATGCCGATGATAAACTAAATTTATCATTACAAGACATTAATGGCGATGTATTATTAGTATCTCAATTTACTTTATTTGCTTCTACAAAAAAAGGCAACCGACCTTCCTTTATTAAATCTGCTAAACCAGATATAGCGATTCCCTTGTACGAATACTGTATTCAGCAATTATCTCAACTCCTTCATAAGCCTATTAAAACAGGACAATTTGGTGCTGATATGAAAGTAAGTTTAGTAAACGATGGACCTGTTACTATTTTAATGGATAGTAAGAATAGGGAGTAATATTTTTTGATGTTAATGCTTGCTTAGTCAAATAACAGTCAAATGAAAACAATTTGATAATCAGCTGATTGACTCCTGAATTGTTAATAACCCATTTACTTTGTCAAATAAAGAAAAACTGAATTGTTAATAACTTGTTAATTCAGTCAAATAACAGTCAAATAAGTAGGTTATTGATAATCAGTAATTTATGAATTAAAAGGCTCGTATTTGTCTCACGTAATCAAATAAGATTATGCCCAATTCGGAATATACCTAACATATTTTCTTGACTTACTATCAGGGTCTTCCTCTTTTATTAGACCCGCTTCAAATGTGTCTTTTATTATTCGTGAGACCATAGCAGCATTTTCGTCAGCAATTTTAAAACGCTCTCTTAAACTTTGATTACTCATTTTTTCATTCATGACATATTTCAAGCAAGCATGCTGATAACAAGCTCTAATCCTATCTTTTTTATCCATATCTGAAAATTTGAGGTATGAATAAATTATCACTTTTGTATGCTTCTCTTGAACCTGAATATCGATTGCAGGTAATTGAAACATTTCTATAAATGAGATTACTTTATCGATGCCGCTACCTTTTTCTTCACATATTCTAAAACGCCTCATAATACCAGCTAAATCTTCATTCCGTGATTGATATTCGTCAATAAAACGATTTGGGGTAATAAGCGGTAAACCAGGATTTGAAATTTCTATTCTGTCAGAATAAATTTCAACCATCGGTCCCGTCCCTCTTTCTGAAAAATCTTGATGAATAATAGCATTAGCAACTAATTCTCTTATTGCAATTTCGGGATACATCGTAACAGTGTCTCTAAACGCTTGACCAATAACTTCATTGGAGGGTAATAGATCGTTTATAAATTTCATTAATCTTTCAAATCCAAGAGCATATCCATAGATGCCTTCTTGATCTTTTAAAGTTTTTAATTTATTTTTTCCACTATATTGAATTACTCTAACCGATTTTCTTTTTATAGTATCGAATTCAGGAGTGTTTTTGGCAAACAATAATGCACCTAAATTTGTAATTAAATATCCGTTAGGAGTAGTTTTGATGAATTTTTCTGATTCAAATTTTTCAATTACACTATTTCTATTGGTTGGATAAGGGATTTTTAATAAATCAAAATAACATTGTGTATCTAATAATTTAATTACATCTTCTGCTGAATCTACATGTAAAGCCGCAGCCTTCTCGAATAATTGTTTAGGGCCTTTTGTCCATATCTTTTTTTCTTTTTCAGGAAACTCTTTTAAAGGCCGAGTAATACTTCCTACTCTTATATAATCTTTATGCGAAAAACAAGTTGGTTGGCCATGTGCCGCTTGAATTTGAAAAAGAGATATTAGTTTGTCATTGTAAACTGTCTCATAAATAATAACTTCTATTCGAGGAGAAACTCTTTGTAATAACCAATGTTCCAATTCTTCTTTATTAACTTTTTCTGCTTTGGGACGAAATTTTGTTCCTATTAACTTTAAAGTTTTATCCTCAATACCAAAAACTAAATACCCGAAAGCTTCATTTTGTAAACATGCGCCATTGCTTAATGCAGAAATATATTCACCTATATCGTCAGGTGATTGATAATTTAATTTAAACTCCGCCCACTCACACTCTTTAGGAAGTTTAAGTAATCTTTCAATTAATTTATGTAATTCGGGTTCTGTCATTTATCTAAATTTAATTCTTTAATTGAAATTCTCTTAATGAATCAATTATTTCAAATTTACATAAAATTTTGATTTCTGGGTTGATAACTAAGACGCCTTCATCTCTTCAATCATCAATTGAATAGAGGTTGTACCTCTAAACTCATTTACTTTTATTTTGTAAACAATGTCAACAGGGATGTTGCGTTTAAAGAAATTTAAAAAATCACCTTTATTAAAAGCAATGGCTTCTACTTTGGTGAGCTGTGTATTTGGTTGATACAGTTCTAATTTTAAATGATTGTTGCCCACAATTTTTGCGAAACCAGTATCTAATACACCGCGGCTTACAAATACAGGCGTCATATTATGAGGACCGTGTGGAGCAAACTGATTTAAGATACGAACTAACTTTTCGTTAATATCGTCTAAAGCAATTTCTAAATCTACTTCCACTACTGGTATCAGCATATCATCGGTAATAGAGCGAGATACTTCGTTTTCAAACGCTTCGGCAAATGCTTTCACGTTTTCTGTTTTCAACGTTAAGCCCGCGGCAAATTTATGTCCACCAAATTGTTCTAATAAATGACTGCAATTTTCAATAGCGGTATACACATCAAAATCTTTCACACTTCGTGCCGAGCCTGTTGCCATACCATTAGATTCGGTTAAGATAATGGTTGGTTTATAATAGCGCTCAATCATACGTGACGCTACAATACCAACGACGCCTTTGTGCCAACTAGGATTAAATAATACCGTTGATTTTTTGAAAGGAGTAATAGGATCTAAATCCATAGTTTCAAAAGCTTCGTCGGTAATGCTAATGTCAATGTCTCTACGCTGAGAATTGGTTTCGTTTATTTTTTTAGAAAATTCAGTCGCTTCATCTGTATCACTAATTAAAAGTTCTACTGCTTTAGAGCCATGTTCAATACGTCCTGCGGCATTAATGCGAGGAGCAATCGTAAACACTAAGGTATTGATGTCAAGTTCTTTGTCTTGTTGTTTATTTAAAGCTAGTAAAGCTTTTAAACCCGGACGAGGATCGGCATTTAATTTTTTTAATCCAAAATGGGCTAGTACTCGGTTTTCTCCAGTAATAGGAACAATATCCGCTGCAATACTGGTAACTACTAAATCTAAGTATTCAAACACTTCTTGTTCGTCAATACCATTTTGTATGCAAAAGGCTTGTGCTAATTTAAAACCAATACCACAACCCGCTAATTCTTTATAAGGGTAGGGGCAATCGTTTTGTTTTGGGTCGAGAACCGCAACTGCTTTTGGTATTTCATCGCCTGGTAAGTGATGGTCACAAATAATAAAATCAACGTTTTTAGAATTGGCGTAATCTATTTTATCATTGGCTTTAATCCCGCAATCTAAAGCAATGATCAAGGAGTAATTATTTTCGGCAGCGTAATCAATACTCTTAAACGAAATGCCATAACCTTCGGCATAACGATCAGGAATATAGTAACGTATTTCTGGAATGTATTTTTTAAAGAAACTGTATACTAAGGCTACAGAGGTGGTTCCGTCTACATCATAATCTCCAAATATTAAAACTTTTTCTTTGTTAGCAATAGCTTTTACAATTCGCTCCACAGCCACGTTCATGCCTTTCATTAAAAAAGGATCGTGCAGCATCTCTAAACTGGGACGGAAAAAGGTTTTAGCGTCTTCAAAGGTTTTAACGCCTCTTAAAGATAAAAGCTTAGCAATGGTAGCATCAACAGATAATGCCGCTTGCAAAGAAGAAACTTCTTCTACATGTTGTATTTGATGTATGTTCCATTTCTTTTGCACGAAAAATTATTATTGTATTTGATTTATGTCACTTCGAGCGTAGTCGAGAAGCGTTCTAAAATATAAAATAGTTCTCGACTCCGTTCAGCCTGACAAACTTCTGTAAAGTTTATGTACTAAGCAATGTTATGATAAACGGTCATGATATCATCATCTTCTTCCATTTTATCAATCATCTTTTTAAATTCAATTTCTTCTTCTTCTGTTAACTCTTTTGTAGTTGTTGGAATATAAGTTTTAATCGTTTCTTTAACCGTATATTTTTTCTCTTCTAATCCTGCTTGCATCGAACCGAAATCAGTAAAAGCCACTTGTACAATTAGTTCGTTGTTTTCATCATCCCAAGTTAATTCTTCAGCACCGTAATCAATAATATCTAATTCTACATCATCATGGTTTAAACCAGTAGAATCTACTTTAAATAAGCCTTTACGTTCAAACATAAAACTTACAGAACCTGTAGTTCCTAATGAGCCATTGTTACGGCTAAAATATACACGTAAGTTAGCAACCGTACGTGTAGGGTTATCCGTAGCACATTCTACTAACACAGGAACACCAAAAGGGCCGTATCCTTCGTACACAATTTCATCAAAGTTCGACGAATCTTTCTCTGAAGCACGTTTAATAGCACTTTCAACATTTGTTTTAGGCATATTAACAGCCTTTGCATTGGCAATACACGCTCTTAATTTTGGGTTTAATTCAGGGTGAGGTCCGCCTTGTTTCACGGCCATCACAATTTCACGTCCTATTTTAGTAAACTGCTTCGCCATTTTAGCGTAGCGTTTAAACATTGTAGCTTTTCTGGTTTCAAAAATACGTCCCATAATCTGTAAATCTTAAATTATCTAAATTTCGACAAATTTAACTCAAATTCCCAATTGCTTCACTACATTTACTATAAATTAAGAACAAAAAATGAGCTTTTTCCAACCATTAAATACCTTTCAAGTACATATAACTTTACCTGATGTTTTCACTCGCCGTTTTGCGGCATTAATTCCACAGCAACGTGAGCGCGTGAATCAGTTAATGGAAGAGCGCGTGATTTTAAATTACGCTTTAGATATGGAACGTAGCCAGCTTTGGGTAACCATGCAGGCAAAAGACCAAGAAGCTGTGATGGATATGTTAGCTACTTTTCCGATTATTAAGGATGTGAAAGTAGAGATTTTTGAACTAGCCTTTTTCGACTCGGCACCTATGGGCTTGCCAGAGTTGATTATGAATTAAGAACCTTTTTCCATTTATCTGTTTCGGCAAATTCTTTGATAACTCGATTTCTTTCTAAAAGAAATAATTTCATGTAATTTTTTAGTATCAATTTGTCGAACAGTTTACCCATTATTCCAAAAGGAGAGGAAAATTCGAAACGATCAGTCATAATAACTTTTCCGTTTTGTTCCTTAAAGTAGTGGTCATGAACGAAATACTTAAAAGCTCCTTTTAATTGTTCATCTCTAAAATGAATGTAAGGTTCAACTTTTGAAATTTTAGAAGTCAGTTGTTGTTTAATGCCAAAATGGACAGCCTCCCAAGTAACATAATCGTTAACGTTTACAAGACCCGAAGTTATTCCAGCGATTGCTTTTTCATTTGTTTTGGCTGTCGATATTTGATGTAAGTCAATACTTCTAGATAAATCAAAGCAAATTTTAATATCAGCATCAATGATTGTTTCTAAATGAATTGTTTCCATTTAATAGAAATTACAATTCACTTAACCCAAAACTCTTATCCATTCTAATTCCTCTTTCTGTTTGAGCAACCGTGCAGCATTCAATACTTGGGTCGTGTTCGAAAAATAATGTCCAGTTGTTTTCTGCTGCTGTTTTTAAAATGTATTCTTTTTCTTTTAAGGTATTTAATGGCCTCACATCATAACTCATCACATAAGGTAAAGGTAAATGTCCAACGGATGGAATTAAATCGGCCAAAAAAGCTACAGTGGTTCCTTTATAATCTAATAATGGTAGCATCATGGCTTCTGTATGTCCGTTGGCTTCATACATTTTAAAACCAGACATAAAATCTTTAGTAGTATCAATATATTTCAATTGCCCACTTTCTTTAATAGGCATGATGTTTTCTTTTAAGAAGCTGGCTTTCTCTCTAGGATTAGGATTAACGGCCCACTCCCAGTGTTTTTCGTTGCACCAGTAGGTGGCATTTTTAAAAGCTGGTGTAAGTTTAGTTCTATCAGCGTTATAAGAAATACTTCCGCCGCAATGGTCAAAATGTAAGTGTGTTAAAAATACATCGGTGATGTCATCTCTATGAAAACCATGTTTGGCTAAAGAAGAATCTAAAGTATCGTTACCGTGAAGATAGTAGTAACCAAAAAACTTATCATCTTGTTTATTACCCATGCCATTATCTACTAATATCAAACGTTTACCATCTTGTATTAATAAACAACGCATCGCCCAGCTACACATATTGTTTTCGTCGGCTGGATTTGATCTTTGCCAAATTGATTTTGGAACAACGCCAAACATTGCGCCGCCGTCTAATTTAAAATGTCCGGTGTTGATAGAGTATAATTGCATAATAATTAATGAGTTGATGATTTAAAGATATGTAGAAAAGATTTGCGTTCCAAAATTTTTATAAGCCCGTCACTTCGAGTAAAATTTGCCTGTACTATGCAAATTTGTATCGAGAAGTATGCTTTTAAAAGTTCTCGATACATTTTTTGCAAAGAGACACCAAAAAATACTCGAACTGACAAAGCATATGATTTAATAATAATTAAATTTTAATTTTCCTTCACTCACTTCCAAATTAGGGAAAGGTATTTTTATAACATTGATACAAGTGAAAACAGATTTCAAAAACTTTGATTTTGTTTTAATGCGAGTAAAATCAACATCTAAAGAAAGGTATCCCTGGCGATATCTATTAAATGTTCGAATGGTTCCATCCGCATCCTGAATTAAAAAATTATTGTCTCTAGCTCCAATCATTCCGTTGGCACCATAACCAACAGCTATATTTAACCACTTAGGAAATTTATTTTCTTTTTTTATAAAGGACGATGGATTGATGCTTAGCCAATAAATCTGGCCATTATAATCCTTTAATACTTGCATATACATTTCATCACCCAATGTATTAGGTCGATATTTAGCATAAGGCGAAGAATAAAAAGAAAATTTTAACTGAACGCGTTGCTCTTTCCATAACATTTTTTGTCCCACAGCTATGCCTGTTCCCAAAGCATTAGCGCCAATGTCACCCCAGCTAAATCCCCAGCCTTCGCTAAATCCGTCCATAAATTCAATAGCAGTCATGTATGTAAACCCACTTAGGCCACCAATTAATAATTGTTTTTTTGTGGAGTAACCGGCCCAATCCATAGCGCCCATCATTACTCTTGCTACTTGATAATTTGTAAATGCATGTCCGCATTTATCCATTTGCATCCATTCATCATTATCATTAAAAAAATGAAGCTTAGAGGTATTGTATTGTGCAAACCAAGCTTGGTGTAAATACACAAGAGATCCTCCAGTTAATGCTGCAGTAGAAACACCAAGGGCTATTTTTCGTTTTTTAAATATAGATAGAGAATCGTTTGAAAAAGCTGCAAATGAAATAAAACAAATGGATATGATAAATATTTTAATTTTTTTCAAACTTAATTATACTAAATCTTTCACTAACATATTTCCTTTAGTGGTGTTTAATACTTCATCCATGTCTTTCATTAAGCGATTAACGATTTCTAATTCTTTACTATTTTCGATAGGTAATTCGTTAACTCCTTTTTCGTCTAGTTTATCAATAATAAATTTCACTGTTAATTTAGAATCAGAAATGCCTGGTTGGTAACCTATTTCTTTATCAGTTGCCATCTTAACTTCGCTAAATATACCTGTTTCAGCAAATTCGTTAATAACTACTCTTGCTAATCTCACAGGCAAATCTAATTTATGAGCTATTTCAATGGCTGTTAAAGCAGGCTTGCCTTCATTAAAGTTTTTTACAACAAGATTTGCTATCATCAGCGCAATGACACGTTTGTATCTATCACTAATATTATTGATTTCAGTTTCTAATTCATAATGATCTACATTTTGATGAGCAAAGGTTAATTCGGCACCAAATAACACAACAAACCAAGAGTATTGTACCCATATTAAAAATAAAGGTAGGGCTGCAAAGCTTCCATAAATTTTGTTGTATTGAGCAACTCCAATTTGCGATGATACATAAGCCCATTGTAATAGTTCAAATAATATAGCCGCAACTAAAGACCCCATAGCTGCACCTTTAAAAGTCACTTTTGTATTTGGCAAAGCCATGTAAAGAAAAATAAACATTCCCCACATTAAAGCAAAGGCAAATAATTTTAAAAATAAGGCAGTAGCAGGACTTATAATTTCAACATTTGAAGCAACGGTATCTAAACCTGTTTTTAGCCAAACTGTTAAGCCTCCAGAAAGAATAATAAAGACGGGACCAATTAACATGATGGATAGATAATCAGTAATTTTTCTTGTCCAAGTTCTTCCTTTTTTTATTTCCCATATTTCATTGAAGCTGTTTTCAATACTGTTTAACAAGCTGATGATTGACCATAATAATAATACAATACCAACACCTGCAATTAATCCGCCTTTTGTATTTGCTAGCATTTTATCAGCATATACAAAAGCTTGAGTTAAAATATCTTGTTGATCTTGAAATTTTAATAATAAATCTTGTTGTAAGCTTTGTTCAAATCCAAAACCTTTGGCAATAGCAAATGCTAAGGCAATAATAGGTACAATAGAAAAAAGAGTGTAGTAGGTAAGGGCTGTTGCTTTTAATAAACATTTATCTTCATTAAATCCATTAATCGCTAACGAAAAAACACGTACCTGTCTCACTAAAAAGCCTTGCTTCTTATTAAGTTTATCAAGTCGAACACGCCATAAATTATGTGTTAAAAAATGTGTGACGCGCTTAAAAAGTGTAACTACGTTTGCCATATGATGTAAATATAAGCAATCTACGGTAGATTTGAAAAATGCTTATTTTGATTTTATTTCAGCACGTAATTGACTAGATGTTTTTCTGCTTCCGTCGTGGCTCCAGCCAGGAGGACCAAACACATACATGAATTTATTTTTTAAAGATGTTTCTTTTTTCAAATCTTCATAAATGGCTTTCCATTCATGAAATACCATAATAATAGGATTGTAAGTTTTAATATTAGTTGTTAAACCATATACTACTTCCTCTTCCTCTTTTGCAAAAGTGCCAAATACTCTATCCCAAATAATAAAAATCATCCCCATGTTTTTATCTAAGTATTTAATATTACTAGCATGATGAACTCTGTGATGAGATGGCGTAGATAAAAACCATTCTAATGGACCTAGTTTTCCAACAGTTTTAGTGTGTATTAAAATGCCATAGATTTGAGTAGCGGCATACATAAACATTACATCTAATGGATCAAAACCAAATAGAGATAAAGGAATAAAATATATAAAACGATATAATGGTTGAAAAACAGAAGAACGGAACCCAACGGTTAAGTTAAATTCTTCTGATGAATGATGTGTGACATGCACGGCCCAAAAGAAACGGCAGTAATGGTCGATTCGATGCATCCAATAAAACATAAAATCTTCAGCAAACAATAGCACAGTCCAGTATAAAATTGGGTGAGCTAATTTATCGATACCAGTGAATTTGAATTGGTAAAAATACCAAAGTACGGCTAAGCAAACACCTCTTACTAAAACATCCAATGATAGATTAAGAGAGGTTAAATATAAATTAGATAATATACCTTTAGTGCTGTAGTATTGTTTATGTTTTAAATAGCTATATAGAATTTCTATACCTATCACGACAGTGTAAATAGGTATAGAAATTAATACAAGAAGTTCTTCTCTAAATTCGTTCATGAAAGTTTAATTTAAAAACTGTTCAAAGATAAGAAGCCTTTCAGTTTTTGAATTAAGTTTTTATTCTTTTTTGCAATGATATTAATCATTTAACAAATTAGTCTCTAAATAGGCTTAAAAAACCTTTTTCAGTAGAGGTCTTATTTTCTGAATTAGTATACATTACAATATAAAAATAGGTACCTGTAGGTGCTAAGCCTGATTTAGTTTTTCCGTCCCAAGAACCCGTAACTCCATTCCAATCATAAATTTTTTGTCCCCAACGATTAAAAATAGCACAATTTAAATCTGTAAGTCCAGTGCTATTAATTTTAAATACATCATTGATATTATCAGCATTAGGAGTAAATACATTTGGAATGGAAATTGAAAATTCAGGAATTACCCTGTAGCATTTTGTAACAGAATCTCTACATGTATTATTTACTGCAGTAATTTTAATACAGCATTCACCAGCAGTGTTTAATGGAATTGTTAAACTATTACTTAGAGCTGTATCTCCATTACAAAGAGTCCAATTGAAACTTGTAAAGTTGCTACTTATATTTAATAAATTAAGTGTTTGTCCAATATTGTATGTGCTGTTATTAATCCCAGTAAAGTCAGCAATTGCATTAGGAATTGTAGTAATCGTTGTTTGTGCAGTTGATGTACATCCACCTGCTCCGCTATTACCTGATACAGAATATACAGTTGTTGAGGTTGGAGTAACAATAATTGTTGGAGAGGTTGAATTATCAAACCATGTATAATTACTAGCACCAGATGCCGTTAATTGTATACTATTTCCAGCACAAATGGATGTATTAGAAGTTACTGATACCGAAGAGCCTGGAGCAACTTGCACATTAATAGTTGTTGTGGCCGAGCATCCATCAGATGAGGTTACTAAGGCTGTATAAGTGCCACTGCTTAATGTTGATGTAGCAACAAAAGATGGAGATTGTAAGGAGGATGAAAAGTTATCAGGGCCCGACCATGAGTAGTAAGTTCCTCCAGTTGCCGTTAAATTTAATGTCGAGCCAATACATAGTGGTGAATTTGCATTTATAGTTGTGGGTAATGCAGGTAATGGAACCACAGCGATGGTATATGTTAAAGGAGTTGGTGATGCACAGGAGTTTAAAGGGGTTCCAGTTATAGTATAAACAATAGAAGTAGTAGGAGTTACTGAAGCGCTATAACTTGTTGATGAAGATAAAAATGTATTAGGTGTCCAGCCCCATGAATAGTCTCCAACATTTGGACCAGCAATCTCAATGTTTGTAGTTCCTCCACAAGCTTTTACTGTATCAATTGATGAAGAACAACTTGTTGGTATAAAGTTTTGAGAACCGGGATATGATAAATACAATAAATTACTTAAGGCTTTATTTTTGTCGGAAGCATTTAAAATAACTACAAATTTAAAAGTTCGGGTAGTGCCTGGTAAAAAATTTTGGATTTTATAAGCTAATGAGATTGCTTTGTCATGAGTTACGCTTGAATTAAGAGTTCCAGTTAAATTTCCAGCAGCATTCCATATATTCACTCCACTTCTATTGTCAAATCCGCCATATGACACTCTGAAATCTGAACCTACTCCAGCTAATGCTAAGTATGAATTGTTTGGTTGAGATTGAGTTGCGCTAACACATGCTAAATCACATGAGCCACTCCCTGGTTGATTTTCGATAGTATTAGTCGTAGAATAATCTCCTGTTTGTTCTACATTATTGTCTGGGTCTAAATTTCTATAGTAGTATAACAAAGGAATGGTAGCACTAGTATTATTAGTAATTGAAATAGTGGTTGTATAAAATAAGTCATTTTGTTGTAAAAAATAATTTATTTTGAAATGAAGATTAGTTGACGAATTTATTAGGTTTCCTTCCCAATCAGAAGATATACAGTCTAGTATTTGAGAGTAGTTTGTAATCGAACCTGGTATTTCTAATAAAGTTCCAATTCCTAAACCATTTGAACAATTATTACTTGCGCCTGCACCAGAAGAAGTATTACCAAATTGAACTCCCCATCCATTTTCTGGAGAACCAGGTGTAAAGAAATCTCCATCAAATGTAGCCCATGAATTTAATTGAGGATTAGCTACAAATCCGAAAAAGTTTGTTGAAGTTCGAGGATGCATTCCTATTGGCGGAGGAGAAACACTCATATCAACACCTTCAAAGCCCCCAGATCCATTTATACCTATTTCAACACTAGTTCCCTTAATGTATGAACTACTTCCTACAATTTGTGCTAATGAAATGTGATTTGATAAAATAATTATGATGCAGATTGTAAAATAATGTAAGTTGTTTTTATTTAAAAATTGTTTCATAGTTTTATGTAAAAAAAAAGGATGAATTATTTAAATAATACATCCTTTTATTATTGTTATAGTAAAAATACAGATTTATTTTAAATGACCTAGTCTTTAAATAAATTTAAAAAGCCTTTTTCAGTAGTTGATTTATCTTTGAAATCAGTATAGGTAACAATATAAAAATAGGTTCCGTCTGGTGCTATTCCTGATTTAGCTGCTCCATCCCAATAACCATTTAGTCCGTCCCATTCATACATTTTTAGCCCCCATCTATCATAGATAGCACAAGTCAAAGTTTTTAGGCCAGCAGAATTAATTTTAAATACATCATTGCTTCCATCGCCGTTTGGAGTAAATACATTAGGTATAATAACGATGGTTTCTTTAATAATAGTAACACATTTTGTAACACTGTCTTTACATGCGGCGTTTGTTGCAACTAATTTTATACAACAATAACCAGTATCAGTTAAAGGAATGATAATTTGGTTATTAGCAGATGTGCCATTGCAATAATCCCATAAGATAGAAATAGCACCTGTACTTATATCGGTAAGATTTAAAGTTTCTCCTAAAGTCATAATATCAGAGTTTATACCACTAAAGTCTGCAGATATAGGATTTACATTTACAATCACAGTTCCTGAAGAAACAGGGCAGCCCGAAAAAGAAGTACTATTAACTACGTATGTTGTTGTGGTAACAGGATTAACCGTTTGGGAATAAGTGTTAACTCCATTACTCCAAGTATAAGTGGTTGTAGCCGAATTTGTTCCGGTCGCAAATAATGTCACTGTATCCGCAGGGCAAGTATTCACAGCAAGAGAATACGTTGATAAGGTTGTGTTGTCAACTGTTATGGTTGCTGTAGCAGATGTCGTGCATCCTCCATTATCGCCAGTTACAGTATAAGTTGTCGTTACAGATGGAGAAGGATTAATGGTGGAAGTATTTTCAGTTGTGCTCCAAGTATAGTTTGTTGCTCCTGTTGCTATTAAAGTTGCAGTTTGTCCTGCGCACATAGAAGAAGAGTTTACGCTAATTGTTGGAGAAGATGTTACATTAACTGTAGCTGTTGTTATACTTTCACATCCATTTACTGATGTTCCTGTTATGGTGTATATAGTTGTTGAAGTAGGCGTTACTGTTTGACTATTGCCATTTAAAGCACCAGGATTCCAAGTATAAGTATTAGCACCACTTACATTTAAAGTAGTTGTTTGTCCACTACAAATATTTGAACCGTTTGCTGTTAATGTAGGTGTAGCGTTTACGGTAACTGTTGCTGTATTTATACCATTGCAAGACCCGTTGGAGCCAGTAATAGTGTAAATAGTTGTACTTGTTGGACTCACGTTTAATGTATTTGTATTCGCGCCAGTATTCCAAGTGTAAGTTGTTGCTCCGCTTGCAGTTAATGATGCTGTTTGCCCCGTACATACCGTTTCGCTGTTTACAGCAATTGAAATACCTGAACCAATAGTAACTGAAGCTGTTGCTTGAGATGTACAAGTTCCATTAGCGCCAATAACAGATACTGTTGTATTAGAAACAGGTGCAATAGTGTAGGATGTGCCAGAAGTATTTCCTGGATTCCAAGTATAAGTTGTGGCTCCACTTACAGTTAATGTGGCTGTTTGTCCTGCACAAATGGTAACAGAATTTAAAGCTAAGGTTGGAGTGGAGGTTATGCTAACAGTTGCCGTTGTTGAATTTGAACAAGTTCCATTTAATCCAGTAATTGTGTATGTTGTATTTGTAGTAGGAGTTACGACAATACTACTAGTAGTTTGTCCTCCAGGAGTCCAAGTGTAATTGGTTGCCCCGTTAGCGGTTAAAGTAGCTGAGCTTCCAGAACAAATAGATGTATTAGACACTGTAATTGTTGGTTGAGATACTACAGTAACGGTTGCAGTATTGTTTCCTGAACAAGAACCATTAATTCCAGAAACAGTATAAACAGTTGTACTTGTAGGACTCACGTTTAATGTGTTTGAGTTTACTCCAGTATTCCAAGTATAAGATGTTGCTCCGCTTGCAATTAAAGAAGCAGTTTGTCCAGTACATATGGTTGCACTATTTACAGAAATTGAAATACCTGAACCAATAGTAACTGAAGCTGTTGCTTGAGATGTACAAGTTCCATTGGCACCAATAACAGAAACAGTTGTGTTAGAAGCAGGAGTAATAGTATATGATGTTCCAGAAATACTTCCTGGATTCCAAGTATAAGTGGTGGCTCCACTTACAGTTAATGTTGCTGTTTGACCAGGACAAATAGTTGAAGAGTTAGCAACCAGAGTAGGAGTAGTAGTTATACTAACCGTTGCTGTTGTTGAATTTGTACAAGTTCCATTAAACCCAGTTATAGAGTATGTTGTGTTAGTTGTTGGAGTGACAACAATACTAGTACTAGTTTGCCCTCCTGGAGTCCAAGTATAATTTGTTGCACCATTTGCCGTTAAGGTTGCTGAGCTTCCAGAACAAATAGTTGCGTTTGAAACAGAAATAGTTGGCTGAGAAGCAACGGTTACTGTAACTGTTCTAGAAGCATTACAAGAACTGGTTGTTCCATTAACAGTATAAACAGTTGTAGAGGAAGGAGAAACAGAAATTGTATTTGTATTTGGCCCTGTATTCCATGTGTAAGTTGAAGCGCCACTTGCAGTTAATGTTACGGATTGTGAAGGACAAATAGTTTGGTTAGAAACTGTAATAGTAGGATTAGAATTTACTGTTAAAGAAGTAGTGATTTGAGAAGTACAAGTTCCGCTAGCGCCAATTACAGAAACTGTTCCAGAAGATGTTGCATTTGTTGTATAAGTGCTTCCTGTAATACTTCCTGGATTCCAAGTGTAGGATGTTGCTCCACTAACAGTAAATGTGGCTATTTGTCCGACACAAATAGTTTTTGAACTTGCTGAAAGAGTAGGAGTAGAGGTAATATTTACGGATGCTGTTGTACTATTTGTACAAGTTCCATTAGCACCTATAATAGTATAAGTTGTATTTGTTGTTGGAGTTACAACGATACTAGTAGTAGTTTGCCCTCCAGGAGACCACGTATAATTGGTTGCTCCAGTTGCTGTTAATGTTGCCGAGTTGCCAGCACATATAGTTGTATTTGCAACAGAAATAGTTGGTTGTGATGAAACAGTGACAGCCGTTGTTTGCGTTCCTGAACATAAACCTGCTGTTCCGTTAATAGTGTAAATAGTTGTGGATGAGGGTGAAACAGAAATAGTATTAGTTGTTTGTCCTGTATTCCAAGTGTAAGTTGTTGCTCCGCTTGCAGTTAATACAACTGTTTGAGAAGGGCAAATGGTTGGACTATTTGCAGAGATTGTTAATCCTGAATTAACAGTAATAATAATTGGTTGACGATATGTTCCTGGGCATACACCTGCAAATAGCGTATAAGTTCCAGCGGTTGTATAACCTGGTGAAGCGTATGCTGTTCCTGTTGCTATAGCAGAACCTCCTACATTTGAATTATACCAGCTAATAGAAGTACTCGGCTCTGTTGAAGAAGCTGTTACTGTAAAGGATTGATTTGTGCAAATTGTTTGGCTAGCAGAAGCATTTAATGTATAGCTAGTTACAGAGCCAGTTCCCCCAGCCCCACCTCTAGTAGCACCATTTGGAGGAAAGTTATTTCCAATGTTATTAGCATTACCTGTTACTGTTCCATTATTACCTCCTGCAATTGTATTACTAGGTAAAGTTCCTGAAGAGGCAATGTATCCACCACCTCCACCAGCACCTGGTCCATATGCTGTAGCATTTGGAAAACCACAATTGAAATTGACATTTCCTCCATTGCCACCAACAGCACTTAATGCAGTTGCTGCGGTTAAATTAATAGAGCCATTTACATTTAAAATAATGGCTCCGCCTCCGCCTCCGCCTCCGGCACCATCATTGGATGAACATCCGACACCTGTATTCGAAGCATTGGCACCATCTGCCAGTATTGTTCCCGAACCTGTTATATTCCCATAGCATAAAATATATACTAATCCACCTCCATTTCCTCCTGCGGTTGCTCTATTGTCATTACCTTGTCCGGCTCCACCTCCACCACCAAGAAATAATCTGCCATTCGTATAATTTAAAGGTCTTCCGCCAAAACCACCAACTGCTCTTCGTTTATCACCACCCCATGCATTTGTAGCTGTACTATATGTTCCAGGAGCAACAGTCGAGACATTTTGATTACTGTTTGAAAAAGAATAGCCGCCTCTTCCCCCGCCCGAAGAAGTATTGGTTGCCATACCTGCAAATTCTAAATTCCATATCGTATTATATCCAGTTGCAGGATTTCCTAAACTATTAAATGGAACACCATTGTGTCCATTTGCGCCACCGCCACCGCCAGAGTTGTGAGAGTTGCCTCCTCCTCCTCCATTTGCCATATTTCCTCTTGAGAATACAGATGCATAGTTTCTATAAAAAGCAGAGTCACCTGCAATTGATTCTCCTTTTGCACCTCCTTCTTGAGATTTATTGCAACCGTATTTGTCGCTACTGATAATTGTGGTTGGTGTATAGTTGAAAACAGCCCCCCCTCTAAAACCTCTTCCAGAAACATTAAAAGCTCCTGCTGTATTCAGTGTAATGCTATTTTCAACTTCTACTGCGCAAACTCCTCCTGTACTTCCGTCCCATTGTGCACATGATATCGTTCCAGGACCATTTAAAGTTAAAGATGAATATCTTGGCACACGAACAACCTGAACTCTTCCTAATAAATTTATACTTCCTGTAACAATATTTGCCGTTTTAGTAACATCGTAATTATTTTTTAAATCACAATCAACTACAATAGATGTGCTATTTGGAATCGAACTAATTTGAGCAAATTCATTCATGCCACAGTTATTGTAATTTGTTATACGTCCATAAGTAGTATCTGTTGGCAATGCTGAATTTCCGTCAAACCAAGGACCAGTTGTTCCTCCATGATATGCATTAACACTAGTTCCTTGCATTTGAATAATCATAATCAGGTCTCCAACAGCAAAACCAGCAGTATTACCAACACTAATTGTACTAGAACCTGCTCCTGCAATTATATTACTGGTTACAGGAGTGTAAATATTTACAACTGTATTAGCAGCACCAATGGTTGGTGTACCATCTTTACCTCTTTGAGAAAATAAATTAAAGCTTAAAAAAATTAAGCCAAGGGCGTATATACGTTTCATTTTTATACTTTTTAGAACTCTACAAGATAAGAAAAAATCTCTCTTTTTTCTAAATATTCAGAAAATCAACAAAAAGTAAAATGTTAAATTTTAATCCTTTTTATTACTACTAAATCCTACTAGAATGATAAGAATCCAGCCAGCAATAAAAAATAAACCTCCAATTGGGGTAATTGGCCCTAATACTTTTAACCATTCGGCTCCAAATAAATTTCGGGTACATAAAAAATATAGAGACCCAGAAAACATCAATATACCAATAAAAAAACAATTATAAGCCCAATTAATAAATTTATGAGTAGTGTGTTTTGAAAGCAAAATTAAAGCAAGCATGGCTAAGGTATGATACATTTGATATTTTACAGCGGTATCAAATCCTATTAATTGTTCTTGAGTAATTAATCCTGTTGGTAATTTGCTTTTTAAAAAATGAGCACCTAATGCACCTAATGCTACGGCTATAGCGCCCAATAATCCAATGAATGTTAGTTTTTTTGAGTTCATATTATTGAGAAATGTATTTTAAATAGTCTTCTTTAGTTTCTTTAAATTGAAATTCATCAGCTAAAACAGGCGCATTATTTTTATCTGTCAAAACATTATAGGCAGATTTTAATAATTCCATTTTTTCTCTATCATGAGTATATAATTCACTCATTTTTTTTGCTTGAGTACTTGATAAGCAAACATCAACTAATAATTTTTTCGCCACTACTACTTTCTCGTTTTCGTAAGGTGCTTTTTTGATTTTATTTAATAATTCTTCAAAATTAGAATCGCTTATAGGCTCTTTACAATTCATGTTTTTTTGCTTGATGATGTTTTCTTGTTCCTTGATAAAAGAAGTATAAGACTCTTTCATTGTAGGATATTTAAATATCACTAATAAAGTATTCGCATTTTGTTTATCTGATAAATGAGTGTATGCTTTTTTTGCAGAGTTTAATCTATCCATATCTATTGGTGTTGATTCCAATAATTCTTTTAGTTGCAAAACATTGTAACAGTTTAATTCAACAATTTGATTTAAATATCTGTAAGCAGCCTCTGTATCATTTGCTTTCTTAAAAAGAGTAAGAGCATATTTAATATCCTTGTCAGTTAAAGCTGTTTTGCAAGTTGAGGTCTCAGTATCAAAATTTTTGTAAAATACAGGTTTGTTATTGACGGCTTGATACAAGTTGCCGTAAATACTATTGTCTACTAATGGCACTGTTTCTTTTGGTGCTTCTGGAAGAGGAGGAGTTTCGGGGCCAGATTGTTCTGAAACCGATTTAAATTGCAAAGTTAATTTCCCTTCTTTATCTAGTAATACATAAGTAAATTCTTTATTTAAAAATTTTGATTTATTACTCAGTAGGATAGAATCTTTAAAAGATTGTTCTTTATTGGGTATTTTAATTAGGATATGATTCCAACCAATATTGAAGTTAAATACTTTGACGTTAGATTGGGCATTTTTATTAATTAACTCATTGTTTACAGATAGAAAAAAAGGATTGCCAGATTCACTCAAAATAACTAAAGTGTTATTTTGAGATTGAATTGAAAGTCCACAAAAAAGTAAATACAATAGGACTTTTATCTTTTGAACCATATTATATGTTTTGATAACAAATTTAAGGTTATTTTTGTGCAGAACTTATTTTATGAGCAAAATATTAATAATAGGCGCTGGGCGCTCTTCATCTAGTTTAATCGATTATTTTTTATCGAATGCCAAAACTTATGCTTGGCATATAACGATTGCTGATGCTAACAAAAAAGTAGTAGAATCTAAAATTACTAACTATAAAGAAGTGGCATCGGCGGTAGAGTTTGATGTAAATAACGTATCGTTAAGAGAAGAATTAATTAAACAAGCAGATTTTGTAGTATCCATGTTGCCAGCCTTTATGCATGGCGATGTGGCTAGAGATTGTGTACGTTTAGGGAAACATATTGCCACAGCTAGTTATGTAAGTCAGGATATGAAAGACTTGGATGCAGAAGCCAAACAAAAAAACTTATTGTTATTAAATGAGTGCGGATTAGATCCAGGAATTGATCACGCATCAGCGATGAAAGTAATTCATGAAATACAAGATAAAGGAGGAAAGATTACTAGCTTTAAATCGTTTTGTGGTGGCTTGGTGGCTCCCGAGAGTAACGATAATCCATGGGGCTATAAATTTAGCTGGAATCCTCGTAATGTAATTTTAGCAGGACAGGGTACGGCACAATTTATTGAAGAAGGTAAATTAAAATTCATCCCCTACAATCGTATTTATACTCAAATAGAAACAATCGAAGTGGATGGTTACGGTAAATTTGATGCCTATGCCAACCGTGATAGTATAGGATACAAAGAGCCTTATGGATTAAATGACGCTAATACGATGTTGCGAGGCACCTTGCGAATGCCAGGGTATTGTAAAGCATGGAACGTGTTTGTAAAACTAGGATTAACAGACGATACGTATAAAATTAAAAATGCGAATACTTTAACTTATACCGATTTATTAGAAGCGTTTTTACCAAAAGGTTCAGCTTCGGTTAAAGATAAATTAGTCAATTTTATGGGGGTTGATATAGATGCTGAGGTAATGTCTAAATTAGAATTTTTAGAATTATTCTCTAATCGTCCAATTAAATTGAAAGAAGGTTCTCCTGCAGAATTGCTTCAAAATTTATTAGAAGAGAAATGGTTATTGAAAACTGGAGATAAGGATATGATTGTGATGCAGCATCAATTTGAATATAACTTGAACGGCGCTAATAAAAAATTAGAATCTTCTTTAGTGGTCATTGGGGATGATGAGGTGCATACAGCTATGGCAAAAACAGTAGGCTTGCCTTTAGCAATATCAATTAAAAATTTCTTAACGGGAAAGTTTAAATTGTATGGCATTCAAATTCCGACTGTAAAAGAGATTTATGAGCCGATGCTTTCGGAATTAGAAGGCTTAAATATTATTTTTACTGAAAAAGAAGTTTAGCATTTTTCATAACATGTTGTTAAAAAATGAGTTTTTGCCAGTATTATTGATATTGGCTTAACACTCATATGAATTTAATCCCTTAAATTTGTAGAAAATCTAAAAAACAACAACTATGATAAAAAAAATACTTTCAATGGCGTTTGTGTGTGTAGCATTTATAGCACATTCACAAAGTTTTACATTAACATATCCTTTTTCGGCAGTAACGCCAAGTACAGGTTTAATTGATCCAACTCCAACGCCTACAGCAGCTGGAATTACCTCTGGTTCTTTTACTGCGGTTGGAACACCATCTGCTAATCCTAATGCTTCTGGACGTTTTTCATTTGTAGGCTGGCCCTTAGGAGCAACTTCTGGTGTTGATACTTATTCAACTATGACTGGCGCTATTAATACAGGAGAATATTATGAAATTGTATTAACTCCTGTAAACGGCTATACAATTGCTTTAAATTCGATTATTTTTACTGTTCAACGTTCGGCTGCTGGTATCAGAAATTACGCTGTAAGAACAAGTGCAGATGGGTTTACTAATAACTTACCTGCTTCTGTAACTACAAATACAAATTTATCGGTAGTAGGAACAAATGAGTTCTTTTGGAATTTAGATGCTCTTAGTTCTGCACAAAATGGTAGCACTATTAGCTTATTTGGGGCAACTATTACATCTTCAGTATCTTTCCGTTTTTATGGTTGGAATGCAGAACAATCAGGTGGGACTTTTAGTATTGATAACGTCAATATTGATGGCGTAGCTACTGGGTCAGCTTTACCATGTGCTTCTCCAACTATTTCTGCCATTACAGGTAATTCGCCAATTTGTGATAATCAAACATTAAATTTAGGTTCTTCTGTTTTAGGAGATGCTCCTTTTACATACACTTGGACAGGTGCTGGAACAATAGGTTCACCAAATGCTTCTAGTACAACTATTACTGGTGCAACATCTAGTGATTATACTTTAACTGTTAGTAATGCTTGCGGAACAGCAACCTCTGTAGCAACTGCAACTGTAAATGCCGCTCCAACTATTTCTGTAAACTCTGCTACTATTTGTGCGGGTAATTCAGCTACATTAACAGCTACTGGTACTTCTAATTCTTATGTTTGGAATACAGCAGAAACAACCGCTAGTATTGTTGTCGCTCCAACAACATCTCCAGTTTCATACACAGTGATGGGAACATCAACTAATAGTTGTTCAGCAACTGCAATAGCAACGGTTATTGTAAATGCTTTGCCATCTGTATCTGTAAATTCTGAAGCAATTTGTGCTGGTAACTCAGCTACATTAACAGCATCTGGAGCTGTGTCTTATTCTTGGAATACTGGACAGTCAACTACTAGTATTGTTGTTACTCCAACTACATCTCCTGTTGATTATACGGTAACTGGAACTGATGCTAATAACTGTTCAAATACAGCAATAGCTACAGTAACTGTAAATGCCGTTCCAAATGTATCTTTAACTTTAAATCCTGATTTACATTGTGTGACTGTAAATACAGTAACATTGGTTGGTGGTTCTCCATCAGGAGGTGTATACAGTGGGTCTGGCGTTACTGGTGGTGTATTTAGTCCAGCAACAGTTGGTGTTGGAACTTACACAATTATGTATTCTTACACTGATGGAAATAACTGTAATGCAGTTGCAGCTGATATCATGACGGTTGATGCTTGTACTGGTATTCAAACAGTAAATGCAGATGTGGTTTCTATTTATCCAAATCCAACAAATGGTTTAGTTGTAGTTAAAACGCCAGTTTTAAATTCTCAAGTAAATGTATTTGATGTTAATGGTAGAAAAGTATTTACTCAAACAACTGCTTCATTCGAAACTCAAATGGATTTATCACACTTAGCAAATGGTGTATATCAATTAAACATTGTTTCTGATAATCAATTATTCAATTATAAAGTGATGATAAATAAATAATCATTTTTAATGTTAATAAAAAAGGAGGTTAATACCTCCTTTTTTTATGCTCTTTTCACTTTCGTTTCTTTATAACCTAGTTTTTTCATGCTCTTTCGTTTTTGTTTTTTAGCGGCTTTTAATTGGCGTTTTTGCTCTCTCGCATTTTGCTTACTAAGTTGCTGACTGGGTTTTTCTTTCTTTTTTAAGTAAGGATTGTAAGCTTCGCGTGGTTTATGTCGTTTCCCTGATTTACGCCACATCTTTTTACGTTCTTTACTTTCACTAAACTGCGCTCTTATTGGTAGTTGACCAATAAAAAATAAAAATAGAGATAAAACAATAAACTTCTTCATCACTACAAATAACGCACTTATCTTAAAAAGATACCTGTAATTCGCTGAAAATTACTAACATAGTTTTCCAATAATTAGGTTTTGTGGTTTGTGGCTTTTGTAGTAAATTTGTTTGAATTAGAAAATAGATAATGACAACTAAAGATTGGACTAAAGAAGAAATTTTGGAGGTGTATAATACACCTTTGATGGAATTAATATATAGAGCTGCAGAAGTTCACAAGCAACATCACACTGTTGGCGAAGTACAAGTGAGTTCGTTATTGTCAATTAAAACTGGCGGTTGCCCTGAGGATTGTTCTTATTGCCCTCAAGCAGCTCGTTACCATACAGAGGTAAAGGTTCATAAATTAATGAGTGTGCCTGAAGTAAATGCTGCTGCAGATAATGCAAAAGCTGGAGGTGCTAGTCGTATGTGTTTAGGTGCAGCCTGGAGAGAAGTGCGTGACAATAAAGATTTTGATACTGTATTAGATATGGTTAAAACCATTAATAGTAAAGGATTAGAAGTTTGTGCTACTTTAGGAATGGTAACAGAAGATCAAGCTAAGCGTTTAGCAGAAGCTGGATTGTACGCGTATAATCATAATATTGATACAAGCGAAGAGAATTACGAAAATATTATTTCTACTCGTAAGTTTGATGATCGTTTAAATACTATTAATAATGTCCGTAAAGCAGGCTTAACTGTTTGCTCAGGTGGAATTATTGGTATGGGAGAGAAAGTAGAAGATAGAGTAGGGATGTTATATACATTAAGTTTGTTACGTCCTCAACCAGAATCAGTTCCTATTAATGCCTTAGTAGCAGTAGAAGGTACTCCAATGGAAGATCAACCACCAGTGCCAATTTGGGATATGGTTCGTATGATTGCTACTGCTCGTATTGTATTACCAAGAACAGCAGTACGTTTGTCAGCTGGTCGTTTAAGTATGAGTATGGAAGGGCAAGCTTTATGCTTTATGGCAGGTGCTAATTCCATTTTTGCAGGCGAAAAATTATTAACGACTCCAAATCCTTTGTATAATCAGGATATGGAAATGTTTAAAATTTTAGGTTTAAATACAAAACAAGCTTTTGTAGATAAATTGAAAAAAGAAGAATTAGTTTAAATTTATTATAACAAGAGGTAGAGCAAAATATGAGTGGACAAAAAAAAAATCCATCAACTATTACCTCTTTATTACAACAACGAATAGATAAAGGGAGCCTACGCTCCCTTATGTCTTCTTATCCTAAAATAGATTTTTCGAGTAATGATTATTTAGGCTTTTCTTCGCAAGGTTATTTGCTAGAAGAACTTAAAATATTAAATACCTCAATTCATATAGGCTCAACAGGTTCTCGTTTAATCAGTGGAAATTCTGAATTGTTTAATGAGATAGAAAAAGAAATCGCTCAATTTCATCATGCAGAATCGGCTTTAATTTATAATTCAGGTTATGATGCAAACTTAGGGTTGCTTTCAAGTGTTCCTCAAAAAGGCAATTTAATATTAAGCGATGAATTAATTCATGCTTCGTTAATTGATGGTATTCGTTTAAGTTTTGCGACACACTATAAATTCAAACATAATAATCTGGAATCTTTACAAGAATTAATAGTAAGACATAAAAAATCATTTAATGAAATTTACATTGTTGTAGAAAGTGTTTATTCTATGGATGGAGATAATGCTCCTTTAGTAGAATTAGCAAAACTTTGTAAAGATGACAATATTCATTTAATCGTTGATGAGGCTCATGCCATTGGAGTGTTTGGAAATCAAGGAAGAGGATTGTGTGAGGAATTGAATATAGAGAAGGATTGTTTTGCTCGAATTTATACTTATGGTAAGGCGATGGGTTGTCACGGTGCTGCTATTGTGGGGGGTGAAGAATTAAAAAAATACTTAATTAATTTTTCTCGTTCATTTATTTATACCACGGCTATGCCAGAGCATAGTTTGCTAGCTATTAAAGCAGCCTATCAATTACTTTTAAAAACTACAGAAATAGAAAAACTTAGAAGTCATATTTCTTATTTTAATTCTCATCAAAATAACTCCCCGTATTTTATAAAAAGTGAGAGCGCTATTCATTGTAAATTAATTTCTGGTAATCATCAAGTTCAAAAGACTGAAGAAAAATTAAATCAATTAGATGTTTTTGTGAAATCAATCAAAAGCCCAACAGTAAAAGAAGGGCAAGAACGTCTTCGTATTTGTTTACATTCTTTTAATACTAAACAAGAAATTGATTTATTACTAAATTCTTTTTAGTAGTTCTTTTTGTTCTCAAGTTTTAAAAGTTATCACTTAAATTGAGGGCTAGCCCCACATGCTGCAAGGTGCCGGCACTCTTCTAAATCGATTTTCAGGAAAATACCTTTGAGTATTAAACTTGAAAAATGAAAAAGAATATTTTTATAATTTGTTTGTGTTGTATTTCATATCTCTCATTTTCACAAACTTTAAATTGGAATACAGCCACAAGAACTGGCACTGCGCCTAATTATACTTATACAGGAACAGGAATTAAAGCTGTCGTTTCATCAAATGCATTAACATTTGGAGATGGAACACCAAGAGTGGATGGCGCTTCTTCAATAGGCGCATGTTACACTAATCCAAGCTTGGCTTTGTATGCAGGTTTTTTTAATTCCTATTTAGCATCTGCAAATTCTCATATTTCAACTACATTTTCTTTTTCTGGTGGTTATGGTTGTTCTGAAGTGACTCTAATAATAAAAGATATAAATTCAGATGAGTCAAATACTACATTTTGTGATGTTTTAGAAATAACTGCTACGTATGATAATTCAGGTATAGCACTACCAACGGCAAACATCACAACAACTTTAGCTTCAAATGTTAATAGAAGTGTTTCTGGCACCACTGTTAAATTAGTAGGACACAGTTCTTCGTCAGAAACAATAGGCTCATATTCTTCAGGCGCAGCTTGTGGAAATACAACCGTAAAATTTACACCACCTGCGGGATATCCGTTAAAAACTTTCACAATTAAATATAGACCAGCTTACGGAACAAGCACCAGTAATGCTTATTACAATATGAATCCAAAACCAGCGGTTCAATATGTGTCTTTCAGTAATTTGTCATTTGTTGCAACAGCTGGGTGTTCAAATCTTACAACTTTACCAATTGAGTTAATCTCATTTAATGCAAAAAGAATAGATGATTTAGTAAAACTAAATTGGCAAACGGCTTCAGAAAAAAACAATGATTATTTTACACTTGAGCGTTCTACAGACGGGATTAATTTTGAGGAATTTAAAAGGTTGAAAGGTGCTGGAAATAGTTATGAAATAAAAAACTATGATGCTGATGATGAAAATCCAAGTAATGAAATTTCTTATTATCGTTTAAAACAAACAGATTATAACGGGCAATTTAAATATTCTGATATAGTAAGTGTTGATGCAGATAACTCAAAAGCCAAGGTCAGTCATATTGCACCAAATCCAACAACATCTGATATTAATTTTGATTTTTATACTCCTGTTAAAGGTGAATTGATTTATGAAGTAACAGATTTAACAGGAAGAGTCATTATTTCAAAATCAGAAATGATGGAATCGGGAAACACAAAAGTGTCGGCCGATTTAGATGAAATTCCAGATGGTATTTACTTTTTGAAGCTTTCCTTTGAGCAAACAAACTTGATTTCTGTCAACAAAATATTTAAGAATTAGAAACTTTTTTAATCACACAAACACATCTAAAACCTAACCAGGCATTTGCTTTTGCATATTCTTGATCTTTCCCAACTCTACATTCTTCCAATCTATTTCTCCAGCCTCCACCTTTACAAATTCCTTTTTCCTGAACCATCTCGGCTACATTGCCAAGCATGTTATATAAGCCATAAAGGCTTTTTGAATAAGATTTTACTGGAGCTGTAACATCAGGGTATGGAGTTCCTATTGTATCAGGGTGAGCACAATTTATTCGATACTTTCCTTTATCATTTTTTCCATTATTATTAAGAACATGAGTAGAAAATTCTGCTAGTTTTTCCCATTCGGCTTTAGTTGGTAAACGGTATTCGAAATTATTGTATTTAAAATTTTTACCTAATGTCAAGAATGCCTTCACTCGATCAGTTCTCCATTCACAATAAGCTAAGGTCTGCTCGTAGCTAATACCAACAACTGGGTAGTCTCTATACCCCACATGTCTGTAATAATACTTCACATAAGGTTCATTACAAGAATTTTTCTCTCTCCATATTAATGTGTCAGGTAAAGTAGCTAAATGTTCTTTTGAATTTGCTCCATAAATGGCTTTTGTCCAATATTCATATTCCATCCAACTAAAATTTGAAATCTCAGTTTCATCAGCAAATAATGTATCATTTATTTGAACTGTTCCTGGAGGAATAAAAGATTTTTCTTTAGTGAATGATAGGCAAAGTGTAGCTGTTGCAATAGTTGCAAAAATAAATTTCTTCATAAGTAGTGGTTTTTTAGTCTTTAATTTAAATTCCAATAGCTTTCTTTAAATCAGCTGCATCATTTACATTAGCGTCTAGTTCAATCAATGGTATTTTGTTTTGTTTAGCTGAAGTGATTGCCGAAAAAGTTTCTTTATTACACAAATACAATTTCCCTTTGGCTAAAATACATAAACTATATTTTTCATTGGTGTTATAGGGTAATTGTCCATAAGGTAAATTATATACTAAATTTCTTGAATGAGAAATTAGGTATACACTACTTGGATTTATTCTTGAAGAACCATTATCTAAAACATAAATAGGATTGATTTTAGCATCATTTGGCAAGCTCTTAGGGCAGTCTGAATTATAAATACTAAAACGACTAATATTAAATATTCTTACTACTTTTTCTTGGTTATCTATTGAACTATATTCTTCATCTAGTTTAGCTTGTTGTTCTTTCCAGTATTTAATATTTGCTTGAACTTGCTCTTCTTTTAATTTTTTTCTTTCTTCAAAAAGAGCAGTTTGCTTTGCTTCAAATTCTTCTTTCAATCTTTTCTCATCGGCTTCGCGCTTAGCTGCTAAATTTTTATAGTCAGCAAACTTAGATTCATAAGATTTTAAAGCTTTGTCGTAATCAGCTCCTGTTAAGGCTGGATAAACAATCAGTTTTTCTACTCGTTCTCTTAACTTCAAAGTCAATAAATAATTTTTGCCTTTTTGAGGACCTTCAGAAACTTCGGCACTGCCCCAAGTAATATCAGCTAATTTAGAGTTGTAATTTTTGTTTTCTGTTCCTACTTCAAACACCGCATTTTTAAAAGCTTGTAATTCAGGAAATTCTTTATAATTAACTTCTAATTGAAATTGAGGTCGGCCTGCAATTGCTTTTGTTGGTTTGTTTGGCTCTGTATGTTTTGGAAGTTGATTTACTTTTTGAGTATAAGTTATTTTTTCTGCTTCTATTTTTGGAGGAATTGCATCAATTTGTTTTTGTAATTCAACAGCTTTTGGAGAATCAGTTTTTTCGATTTCCTTTTGTTTTGCTGGTTGACTCGATATAGATTGTTTTTTATTTTTTAAAGAATTGTCTCTACTTAAATAGGTCCAGTTTTTTGCAACCGTATCTAATTCATACATATTATATCTATCCGCAGTATGTTCAGAAGAAAACTCAACGGTGATTTGTTTTTTAGGATTAATAAACACAGGCTCTCCATTTTGGTATCCTTTAATATCAATCATTCCAGCACTTTCAAAGTGAGACTGAACACCTGCGCTATCATAAGTCATAGGAATTCCACTGGCTATAATATCTGCTTGGTTATGAAATTCTCTGTATTTGATTTCAACTTCCCCAACAATATCTTGTCCTTGTTTGTCAACAAAGGCTTTTTTTGGAATGATAATTTTTGAATTGGATTTGTGTTTAATTGTTGCTCCATGTTCGGTTTTTACTTTATAGGAAGTATATGGAACGTTTAGTTTGGAGATGGGAGGTGCAATAAAAGCTTTATTTTGCTTGTTTTCGGGAGAAGTAGTATGTTGTTGTTGGGTAGTAACTATTTTATCATTGGCGGTTTCTTTTGGTGGTTCTTTTTTAAATACAGCGAAATAAGTAACGGTACAAACAACGGCGACACCTGCTATAATTGCCGAATAGGTAGCCTTTTTGTTTTTTAAAAAGTTTACATCACTTCGGGCTTTCTCGATGCTTTGCTTTTTAAATTTATTGACTAATTCACCAAAATCTTTGTGTGAATTAATTTCTTCGTCCGTTACTGGCTTTCTGTCTAGATTAAATTTTGTTCCCATTATTTGGATGTTTTAGTCAACGTTTTTTTTACTCGTTCTAATATTCTATACAATTTCACTTTTGCATTTGTCTCAGTTAAATTCAATATTTCAGCAATTTCTTTAAAAGCGCGTTTTTCGAAAAAGCGTAATTCAATTAACTGTAATTCATCTTCAGGTAAATCTTTGATAACTGTCATTAAAATACCCTTATACTGTTCCATGTATTCTTCTTCAACTTCTTCGCAAATATTTCTTAGGTCACTTACGTCAGCGTTTACTGTACGTAATTTACTATTGTTTCTAAATAGTTGCATCACTTCGCTATGAGCTATACGGTATAACCAACTTGCAAAAGGCACACCTTTATATTCATATTTTTCGATATTAGTTAATGCTTTTAAAAACACTTGAGCCGTTAAGTCAAAGGCAGTGTCTTTGTCATCCATACGTTGGTAAACGTATCCGAAGATTTGTTTGTAGTATTTGTCGTACAATGGCCCAAAGTGCTCTGGGTTTTGTTTTGCAGCTTCAATGATCATTTGCTCATCGAGCAACATATCTGCGGTATGGTGATATCGGGGTGAAAATTCCATATGAACTGCGTCTAAAAGCATTGTAGGTTTATAATGCTAAACGATACAAATAGTTACAAGGAAAAGTGAAATAAATGTTGTTGTAAACTTAAGTGCCTGAAAATCAAACCTATTATTTTTATCTTGACTGAGTGAAAATATCAATTTTATTAGTGAAATTGTATTTTGACTGAGTGAATTGATTTTATATAGGATGAAATTCAAGGAGGGAAAATGAAAAAAAGAGTATAAAAATCAGTTTTATATGATTTCTATACTCAAATTACGTTCCAAAAATTTAATTAAAACAATCCTTTTGCTTTTTCAATAGCAGAGCTTAATCCTTCTAATTTGCTTCCGCCAGCTTGAGCATAAAAAGGTTGACCGCCGCCGCCTCCATTAATTTCCTTTGCTAAATCACGAATGATATTGCCAGCATTTAAGTTTTTCTCTTTTACCAAATTGTCATCAATGATTACGGAGATACTAGGTTTACCTTTTACTTCAGCACCAATTACACACACGCAGTTTTCAACTTGATTGCGGATTTCAAATAAGATGTTTTTAATTTCTTCAGCACTATCAAATGATATTTGTTCAACTATGACATTGATGCCATTTTTAGCAATTACTTTAGTTAATAAGGATTGCTTAATAGTTTGAGCTTTTTCTTTTAATAAAGATTGTAATTGCTTTTGTAAGTCGTTATTTTCTTCTACTAAATTACTTAAGCTTTTCACAACATCTTTATTGTTTTTTAAAATTGCTTTTACTTCATTTAAAGTAGCAGTTTGATTATCAAAAAACTCTTCTGCTTTAACTGCAGTTACAGCTTCTAAACGACGAATACCAGCAGCTACAGCGCCTTCAGAAATAATTTTAAAGTAACCAATTTGTCCAGTTGCTTTTACGTGGGTTCCACCGCATAATTCAATAGAATAGTTTTTGTCAAATTCAACTACGCGAACAACATCACCATATTTTTCACCAAACAAAGCCATAGCACCTGTTTTTTTAGCGTCATCAATGGTCATTTGTTGAATGTTGCTAGCAATGTTTTCACGAATTTTTGTATTTACTATTTTTTCAATTTGAGCTAACTCTTCATCCGTAATTTTTGAGAAGTGAGAGAAATCGAAGCGTAAATACTCATCATTCACTAAACTTCCTTTTTGCTCTACATGTGTTCCTAATACCTGGCGTAAAGCAGCATGTAACAAGTGAGTTGCGCTATGATTATTTTCTGTAAATGTACGTTTGCTTCTGTTTACTTTAGCCGAAAAAGTAGCACTCATATTATCTGGTAATTTATCACAGAAATGAATAATGACACCATTCTCTTTTTTAGTATCAACAATAGTGATTGTTTCATTGATATTAGATAAAGTCCCAGAGTCTCCAACTTGTCCGCCACTTTCTGCATAAAAAGGAGTCTTATCTAAAACTAATTGAAACTGTTCTTTATTTTTTGCCTTTACTTTTCTGTAACGAACAATATTGCTTTCGCATTCTAATTCTGTGTAACCAACAAATTCAGTTAATGCTTTTTCATCTTTAGGTGCATTTACATTTACCCAATCATCAGTGTCAACAGATGTTGCAGCGCGCGAACGATTTTTTTGTTCAGTTAATAAACGATTAAATTCTTCTTCGTCAATACTTAAATCGTAACCACGTGCAATTAAAGAAGTTAAATCTAAAGGGAAGCCAAAAGTGTCGTACAATTCAAACACCACTTTGCCATCAATTACTTTGCTAGCATGAGAAGCTGTTAAATCAATACAAACCTGGTCAATACGCTTTAATCCAATTTCTAAAGTTTTGTAGAAAGAAATTTCTTCTTCTTTAATTACTTTTTCAATTAATATTTTTTGAGTATTTAATTCAGGGAATTGTTGTCCTAATTGGTGTGCCAATGTTGGAACAATACGGTACATGAATGGTTCCTTGATATTTAAAGATTGATATCCATAACGAATAGCACGACGTAAAATACGACGGATTACATAACCTGCACCTGTATTGCTTGGCAATTGACCATCTGCAATAGAAAAAGAAATTGTACGAATATGATCAGCAATAACACGCATCGCGATATTGATGATTTGTTGTTTTTTGTGATTTTCTTCGTCTTCTGGTTTGTAACGTAAACCGCTTAACTCTTCAATTTTATTTAATAGCGGTGTAAATACATCTGTATCGTAATTGGATTGTTTACCTTGTAAAACACGTACTAAACGCTCAAATCCCATGCCTGTATCCACATGTTGTGCTGGTAGTTTTTCTAAGCTTTTATCTGCTTTACGCATAAACTCCATAAATACATTGTTCCACACTTCAATTACTTGTGGATCATCGTTATTGACTAAAGTAGCGCCGTCAACTTTTGCTCTTTCTTCGTCACTTCTTCCATCATAATGGATTTCAGTACATGGTCCGCAAGGTCCAGTATCACCCATTTCCCAGAAATTATCTTTTTTATTTCCTTTTAAAATTCTACTTTCTTCAACATATAATTTCCATGTATCATAAGCTTCTTGGTCAAATGGCACATTTTCTTCTACGCTACCTTCAAATACTGTAACATACAAACGTGATTTATCAATTTTGTAAACTTCTGTCAATAATTCCCAAGCCCAAGCAATGGCGTCTTTTTTAAAATAATCTCCAAAACTCCAGTTACCAAGCATTTCAAACATGGTATGATGATAAGTATCAACACCAACTTCTTCTAAGTCGTTGTGTTTACCACTTACACGTAAACATTTTTGAGTATCCGCAACACGAGGGTATTTAATGGCTACATTTCCTAAAAAAATGTCTTTAAAAGGAGCCATACCAGAGTTAATAAACATTAAGGTTGGGTCGCCTTTAACTACCATTGGTGCAGAAGGCACGATTTCGTGACCTTTTGATTTGAAAAAATCTAAAAATGTTTGACGTACTTTATTTGATTCCATAGTGTTTTAAAAAGAAGTAGCGAATATACTAAAAACACTGGCATCACAAATCACAAATTATTCACTTTTTAGCAAGATTTTACAAATAAAACAGCTTTTACAAATCAATGTATTTGCTATATTTGTTAGCCTTTTTTAGGGGCTTAACATGTCAAAAGTAAAATATAAGTTTAATACCAAATCCTTAACCTACGAGAAAGTAAAAGTTACTTTTAAGCAGCGATTATTGCAGGTGCTTTCGTACTTGGGTATTGGTCTTGTGTTTGCTACCGTAACCATGTTAATTGCCTATCGTTTTATTGATTCTCCTAAAGAAAAGCAATTACGAAGAGAGGCAGAGGTTATGAAATTGCAATACGATTTATTGAATAAAAAAATGAATCAAGTGCAAACCGTCTTAAATGATTTGCAAGACCGAGATGATAATATTTATCGTGTGATTTTTGAAGCAGAGCCTATTCCAAATTCTGTTCGTCAGGCTGGTTTTGGTGGTAGTGATCGTTATAAAGATTTAGAGGGTTATGATAATACTGCTTTGATGAAAGAAGCAACCGAACGTTTGGATAGAATTACAAAACAATTATATATTCAATCAAAATCTTTTGATGAAGTTGTAAAAATGGCTAAAGGAAAAGAAAAGTTAATTGCTTCTATTCCTGCTATTATGCCATTGAATAATAAAAATTTAAAACACGCACCTAGTGGTTATGGTTGGAGAACACATCCTATCTACAAAACACAAGAGTTTCATCCTGGAATGGATTTTACGGCAGAGCAAGGAACGCCAATTTATGCTACAGGAGATGGAGTGGTGGAAGTGGCAGATGCAGCGGCTCAGGGTTACGGTAATCATGTAGTGATTAATCACGGATATGGTTATCAGACTTTATATGGACATATGAGTAAAATGGCTACAAAGCCAGGTGTGAAAGTAAAACGTGGTGATTTAATTGGATATGTTGGAAGTACAGGTTTAAGTACGGGACCACATGTGCATTATGAAGTGATTAAAAACGGAGAGAAAGTAAACCCTATTAATTTCTATTATAACGATTTATCTCCTGAGGAATACCAAATTATGTTAGAGCTTTCATCTAAATCAACACAATCATTCGATTAATGAACTCAACGTATAAGATTGGATTTTACACCGCTATTTCGTTGGTGATTGCTAATATGATAGGCACGGGAGTGTTTACTAGTTTAGGTTTTCAGTTATTTGACATTCATTCTGTATTTAGCATTTTAGTATTATGGTTGTTGGGCGGTATCATTTCTTTCTGCGGTGCTTTAGTGTACGGAGAATTAGGAGTAGCTATTCCTAGAAGTGGAGGAGAGTATGTGTATTTATCAAAATTAATGCATCCTAGTGTTGGTTTTATGTCGGGTTGGGTTTCTTCTACTGTGGGTTTTGCAGCGCCAGTGGCTTTGGCATCTATGGCCTTAGGGACTTATGTCAATAAAATTATTCCTACAATTAATATTACAGCTTGCGCTTTAACCGTTGTGGCTGTGATCACCTTAGTGCATGCGATGCATTTAAAATTTGGAAGTGGCGTACAAAAAACATTAACTGTTTTAAAGGTTGCTGTCATAGTTTGTTTTATAATTGCAGGATTGGTTCATAAGCCTTCGCATCCAATTTCTATTTTACCACAGTCAACTTCAATGAGTGAAATATTTAGTGCAGGTTTTTGGGTATCATTGGTTTACGTATCCTATGCTTATAGTGGTTGGAATGCCGCTTCTTATTTAGCAGGCGACATGCAAAATCCTCAAAAGAATTTACCGAAAGCTTTATTGCTGGGAACGTTCATTGTAACAGTTATTTATGTGTTATTGAATTTTGTGTTTCTGTATAGCGCACCAATGAGCGAATTAACAGGTGTATTAGAAATTGGCCATGTAAGTGCGGCACATATTTTTGGTGAATACTTTGGTAAAATGATGAGCTTGATTATTGCTTTTTTATTATTGTCTTCCATCAGTGCGATGATTATGGCCGGACCTCGTATTATAAAATCGATGGGTGAGGATTTGCCAATGTTACATTTGTTAGCTAAAACAAATAAGTATCACGTGCCTTATATGGCGGTTATTACGCAATCTGCTATTACAGTATTATTAATTGTAACAGCTCAGTTTGAAGCAGTATTAACTTTTGTTGGATTTAGTTTAAGCATCTTTACATTTTTAACGGTGAGTAGTGTTTTTATTTTAAGAAAAAGAAAAACAGAAAATACAGGCTATAAGACTTGGGGTTATCCAGTAACGCCCATTTTATTTTTATTATTAAATGGATTTACGATTTATTTTGTGTTTACTCAAAAACCTACCGAATCGTTATTGGGCTTATTAAATGTAGCTATTGGCGGAGCCGTTTATTTTATTGGAAAATCATTATCAGAAAAAAAAGAAAAGAGTTATGTTGAAACAAATTAGTTTATTAGTTGCTGTTGTATTATTTATCGCAGGATGTTCTTCATCCGCTTCAGAAAATCATACGGAAGTAAAAAAAGACACTGCTAAAGTTGAAGCGGTGGATGAAATACCATTGAATGATTCACTTCAAATGGCAAAGACTTTAGAGTTAAAGGTTAATGATTCGTTAAATGCTATTGCGGATATTATGTCGGGTATTGTAGATGCTAGTCCTGTATATCAGTACATTCAATCAACATCAGATTTTAAGGTATTTAGTAAAAATTTTGATAAACGTTGGATGAAATACGATTCTACTCGTTTAATGAATTTAAGAAAGTTTAAAGAAAATGAAATTTCAAAAGTGGTAAAACCACAAACAACATTATTTTACCCTTTCTCTGGTCCAGATATTTTACATGCTCAAACATTTTTTCCTGAAGCAGATAAATACGTAATGATTGGATTAGAGCCAGTTGGCAGCTTACCTGAGTTTAAAAAAGAAGAAACAGATTCATTAGATACTTATTTTAATAAAGTCAACACATCATTAAATGCGATTTTAAAATTCAGCTTTTTTAGAACAGAAAGTATGAGCAAGGATTTAAGAAACGAAGAAGTAGATGGTACTTTACATTTATTGTTTTTGTTTTTAAAACGCACAGGTAATCAATTTAGTTCGGCTAAGCCAGTAACAGTGGATAGCTTGGGAAATATTCAATTTGTAAAATCATTTACAGATTTAAAGAAATTAAAAACGAACACAAGAGGGGTAGAAATTAAATTTAATGATATTCATCATCAACCAAAGACTTTATATTACTTTTCTTTAAACGCAGCGGATGGTGGCTTAAAACACAATAAAGGTTTTATGGCTTACTTAAAAAATATGGGTACAGTAAATACGTATTTAAAAGGAGCTTCGTATTTAATGCATAAAGATTATTTTTCAATGATTAGAAAAGTAATTTTGGGTCAAAGTCAACATGTGATACAAGACGATAGTGGTATTGCGTTTCATTACTTCTTAGATGATACTAATAAATGGAATTACTCATTCTTTGGACAGTATTTAAAGCCAATTCCTATGTTCGCACAATTCTATCAAAAAGATTTAGATTCATTGTATAAGCAACAAGGTGCTAAACCAATTGGATTTGGTATTGGATATAACTTTAAGGATAAGAATAGTAATTTTATGATTGCTACTAAGCAGAACTGAGCTTATTCTCGTTTAATCCACAATTTTAAATCTCCATTAAAAGCATCTTGTACTTTAGTATAAGAGCTTGGGACTTCAAAATTATTACCATGGTAAGTCACTAATCGTGTGCCGATTTTAGCTTTACCTAGTTGTTCATCGGTATAGTTTAAGTAGTTTAGATATAAACTTTCTTCTAAATGCACTTCATCATTCAATCGTTTGGCATGTTCCAAATTTTCATAAAATGGATTGAATAAGTAAAAGGCATCGTAATTTGAAAAATCAACATCTAAAATATTAGAATGTAAAATAGTAGCATTTGACAATTCAAAGTGCTTGGCTATTTGATTTCCAATTTTGGCAATGCTCGCTCGGTGTTCTATACCATAAAAATGACTAGTACTTTGTCTTGCACCTGTAATACAGAATTTGCCAACTCCAGCGCCAATATCTAAGATGTTTTTAGCATTGGTTTCTGTGAGCCATGTACTGGCAGTTTTAGCAACTTCAATAGGAGTGAAAAATAATCTTGAAGCAAATTTTAAATAATCAGGTAAGCAATCATTGAAAGATTTCTCTGTCAATTCATATTTGTATCTAGGCTGATTTATAGAGTCCATTTAAGAGCAAAATTATACTTTTTATAATCGACTTATGCTGAAATTTATAAGCACTTATCAATAACATCTATCGTTCGATTATACTTATATTTGTATAAACTGTATCATGAATAAAAAACAAAATATAACAGTATTTAAAGCGATATTAATTTTATCAATGCTTTTGTCTTTTTTATTTGGTAAAAGTCAAACAGAATTTTCGTTTGATTCCATTTTAAATAAAAAGGCTATTTTGAAGAAAGTGAACTCCAATTTTAAGAAATATCGTTTACAAATTATCTATACGCAAATAACTCGAGACGCCGAAGGTAAGCCGAGTTTCAAAAATTATACGTATCAAGTTGATTCAACTAATTATTTTTATTGTGCGAGTTTGGTAAAGTTGCCTTGTTCTATTTTAGCTTTAGAAAAAACTAAGAAGCTTAAAATATACAGTAATACGATTATGTTTACCGATAGTGCAAATGCTTGCCAGCGAAGTGTGAGGAAAGATACAACTTCGATTAATGGGTATCCAAGCGTTGCTCAGTATATCAAACGAATGGCGCTCGTAAGCGATAACTACGCATACGGACGTATTTATGAATTTTTAGGGGTTGATTATATTCATGATCGATTGGCAGAATTAGGTTATAAAAATATCCGCATTGTTCATCGTTTTGATGGCGGATGCAAAGGAACTGAGCATACAACAACTAATGCTATTGGATTTCAAGATAAAAATTTAAGAGGATTTATTTATTTGGAGCCAAAAACAGCAACTAAGGTTTATACTCATCCTTTAGGACAAGTATTTGTAGGAAAAGCACATATTAATTCAAATAACAAAAAAATCAATCAGCCAAAAGATTTTACCAATATGAATTATATGTCACTGCAAAACACTCATTCAATTTTACAGCGATTAATTTTCAGTAATTATTTGCCCTTAGAACAACGTTTTGATATGATGGAAGAGGATAGACAGTTTTTAATTAATCATTTAACGATGTATCCTCGCGAGAGTTCTCATCCAACCTATAATCCAAAAACTTATTTTGATAGTTATAAAAAGTATTTTATATATGGAGATAGTAAGAAACCTATTAGAAACTCAGATATTAAAATTACCAATATCGTTGGTCAGTCTTATGGTTTTATGGTGGATTGCGCTTACATTCAAAATAAGAAAGAGAATGTAGAATTTATGTTAAGTGCTGTGATTTACACCAACGAAAATCAAATTATAAATGATGGAAAGTATGAATACAATACGGTTGCTTTGCCTTTTTTGGCAGAGTTAGGTAGACAGATTTATAGTTTCGAATTAAAGAGAAGTAAATAATAATATTTAAAGGATGTCAGTTCGAGCGTAGTCGAGAACATTTAAAGAGTCTCGACTACGCTCAACTTGACAAAAGAAAATAATGAGTAATAGCATTGATAGAATAAAACATCTTAAAGAATTGTTGCTGATAGAACGTGAAGAAGATTACTATCAATACAAAGAGCAGTTTTTAAGAGCCAGTATAGAGCAAAGGAAAAAGAATGGAGTGACTTGGTTTCCTATTCAAATTTTATCAGATGAATTGGGTTATGCCGATTATGTGCATATTGAAGTAGAGCGTACCAATCAGTTAGATACACCACACCAATTTAGTGCTGGTAAAAATGTGACATTGTTTTCTAATAAAAACCCTGATGATTTGCAGGAGTTAACAGGAACAATTAAACAATCTGGTAAAAACAAAATGAAGATTATTCTTCATACAGATGAATTACCGTATTGGTGTTATGAAGGTAGGATAGGAGTTAATATTCAGTTTGATGATAACAGCTACATCGAAATGCAAAAAGCATTAGATGAAGTGATTGTAGCAAGAAATAATAGAGTAGCGGAGTTACGAGAAATTATTGAAGGAACAGAAGTGCCTACTTTTGAAAAAACAGATGATAGTTTAGTAATTCCTCAATTAAATTTATCTCAAAACAGAGCGGTTCGACATATTTTATCTGCGAATGATATTGCGGTTGTTCATGGACCTCCAGGAACTGGTAAAACAACAACGATAGTGCAAGCTATTCGTCTAGTTCTACAAACAGAAAAACAAGTATTGGTATGCGCACCAACCAATACAGCAGTTGATTTATTAACTGAGAAGTTAATTGAACAGGGGGTTAATGTATTACGCGTTGGCCACCCTGCTAGAGTTTCGGAAGATTTGCAAAAAACAACCATTGACGGGCAAATACAAACGCATGTCAATTATAAAGATATTAAAAGTCTTCGTAAAACTGCTGAAGAGTATTTTAAAATGGCGTCTAAATTTAAGCGTACTTTTGGAAAAGAAGATGCGAAGCAGCGTGCTTTATTTTATTCTGAAGCTAGAAATTGTATTAAAGAATCTCGCTTATTAGAAGATTATATTGTTGATTCCTTATTTGAAAACGCACAAGTGATTTGTTGCACACCTGTTACAGCTACAAATAGAGCATTGTCAAAAAAGAAATTTAATACACTGTTTTTTGATGAGGCATCTCAAGCATTGGAAGCTATTTCATGGATTCCATTATTAAAATGTAATCGTGTTATTTTTAGTGGCGATCATTTTCAGTTGCCACCTGTTGTAAAAAGTGTAAAAGCAAAACAAGAGGGTTTAGATAAAACCATGTTAGATAGATGTATCCAACATGATACTATTTCTACTTTGTTAACGAGACAGTATCGTATGCATCAACACATTATGCAATTTAGTAATGCTTACTTTTATAATAACGAACTAGAAGCAGACACAACCGTAAAAGATACTTTACTATCTACCAATGAAGATTTTGATATTTTACATATTCCTGTTGAATTAATAGATACAGCTGGTTGTAGCTTTGATGAATTGCAAAATCCTGAAACATTAAGTTTATCTAATAAAGGCGAAGCTGACTTGTTATTTAAACATTTAGATTTATTGTTACAGCAGTATTTGTTGTCTGGAGAAACCACTAAAATAGATGTTGGTATCATTTCTCCCTACAAAGAACAAATAGAATTATTGAAAGAAAAATTAGCAGATTTTGATCATTCTGCTTATCCTATTAATGAATTAGCGGTGAAAACCATTGATGGATTTCAGGGAGAAGAGTGTGATGTGATTTATATTTCTTTGGTGCGTAGTAATCCAACGTCAGAGATAGGATTTTTATCGGACATTCGTCGCATGAATGTGGCATTAACACGTGCTAAGAAAAAATTGGTGGTGATTATGGATACAGCAACTATTGGCAATCATCCATTTTATAAATCGTTTATTGAGTATTGTGAAAAGCATAACTTTTATAAATCGGCTTGGGAATATAGTTACGAAGCTTAATGAATTGAATGATGGAAGAAAAAGACTCGCATCCTATTTCTTTTTTAGTAACGGACGATAACTCACACACCTTGTTTAGTGAGCGTTTTAGGGCTAGCTATCATTCTACAAGAGGTGCTATTTCCGAGAGTAAATATGTTTTTATTCAAAATGGATTACAGTATGTCCATGAGCAATTTCAATCAAAAGAAATTTCTATTTTAGAAGTAGGCTTTGGTACTGGTTTGAATGCCTTTATGACTTATTTGTACGCTCAAGAGCAAGATTTGAAAATAAATTATCAAAGTATAGAAGCTTATCCAGTTCCTATAACTGAAGCTTCGAGGCTTAATTATACGAGTCAGTTTTCAGAACAAGAGAAAATTGTTTTTAATCAATTACATCAACAAGAATGGAATAGAGTAGGGCAGATTTCTGATTCGTTTTCTCTTAACAAACATTTATGTTTATTAGAAGAGTTTAGCTCTCAGCAAAAATTTGACATCATTTATTTTGATGCCTTTTCTCCTTCTGAACAACCAGAACTTTGGACAGAAGCAATCTTTGAAAAAATGTATGATTTACTAAAGAGGAATGGTGTTTTAGTGACGTATTGCGCGCAAGGTCAAATGAAACGAAATATGAAACAGGCAGGATTCAAAGTGAAATCGCTACCTGGTGCTTTAGGAAAACGAGAAATGACAAGAGGATTAAAGTAAATTGTTGCTGCGATTAATTAGAATGCAAATTTAAACGAAGGTTTTACAATAAAATAATACACATCAGGTTTATTAATATCGGTTAGCCTCCAAATAAAATCTACTCTTGCAATCTTAAAAATGTTTTCGATGCCAAATCCAACTTCATAATATGGATCATTGAGTTTGTTCAAGTCTTTAGGAAATAAGTAAATCTTATTATTATTCTTTGAACTTAAATTGCCATAATATCCTTTTGCAAAAATAAAATTTCTCCATTTTAATTTATTTATCAAAGGAATTCTATCTAATAACAAGCCTTCTATATGGTGTTCTATATGAGCAGAAATGTATTCATCAGAAGCATATTCTAAAAAATTCATCAAATTGAAGGCGTATTCGTCCATTACAACCAATTGATTGGCGTATGGTAAATCTAAATAAGGATAGGGAACAGTATTAAACGTTTTTCCTGTTTCAATATAATATTTTATGTAACCTAATTTCTGAAGTCGTATTTGTTGTTTAAATGATAAACGCATTTTTTGAAAATCTAATTGAGAGCCTAAGTTTTTGTCAGCTATTTTCCATTGAAATGTAACATCAGGATATTTTCTAAAAGCATTTTTATGATCCCTTTTGTTATAAAAATTTCCATTTATCTTTTTATTTAAATGACTAAATTTTAAAGTTAAGTCTAAACCAGAAGCACTAAAATCAGATGGATTTTCTAATATTCCATTAGGATTAATATAATTAAATAGCACATCTTTAACAGGAGTGATGTTGTTGTAAAAGTAGTTGAGTCGTGTAACAAAGCCTGAAGACCAAATATTTTCATAATATAAATTAAAATCTTTCACGTAGTTTTTGGATGCAGGAGAGCTACCTATTTGCACAAAAGAAGATAAAATATGATCTAGTTCTATGTTATTAAAGCTCCTACTTAATTGATCGATATCGTAACGATATGATGCGCCAATTTTATGTTTCGTTTCTCCAATGGTAATTTCAGAACTGAGTTTGTATTTCCATTTTTGATCTAAGGTTCCGTAAGCTAAATAAGTTGAAAGAGAGACTGGTGATTTGAAATTTTCATTTGTTCTTAATCCTAATTTAAACCTTGAGTTTTCAATATTGTTATAACTATAAAATGAGTAAAAATCTCCTATATCAATTGCTCCTACAGGATAGTAGCCACTACCAATAGCTGCTGCTATTTTTTTTCTTAAAATAAAACGTGGATCTTTTACTAAACTGTCAGACATTTTTACTAAGCCTTTATCTTCTTTAGAAAATTCTATGGCTCTATGCTCTTGCCAATATTCTTCGGTTTTTGTTTTCGAACTATCCGATTCTACAACAATATCAGCTCCTTTGAAAATCTTTTTAGGTAAAACACTATCAATAGTATAGTTTGAGAATTTAGCATTTTTACGACCGAAAAAACCAGTAAGGTCAGAAGAATTTTCTATAACTGTAAAATCACCAATGACATTAGATTCTGTAAGCATAGAGTGATTGCCCTGAACTCTATCGTATTTTTGATTAATCCAAAAACTCCTCACAAAGTTAACGTTAGCCATGATGTCAAAACGAACAGTAATGTCTTTTAATGCATAGTTCGTGGAGTCAATATACATTTCGCCAGTAAAAGCTAATTCTCTTTTTTGTTTTGGGATAAACGTTATTTTATATGTTTTGGTATTTCCTATCCCTGAACTATCTGTTAAATAAAATTTGTAGTTAAATTTGTAGTTATCGTTTAATGGACTTGGGAAACTTTTATCTAAAATAGTCACGTAGTTGTCGTAAAAATTTGGAGTAAAATATAAATCATCTACAAATTTTACAATGTTAGGTCCAGGAAATCCAACTGTTTTAATGCCATTAACGTAATCTTTTTGTTCTTTAGGAGATTTTTGGTGATAATGTTGGATTACTTTTTCTACTAATAAAACTGGTAAATAGGTAATGCCATCTTCTGTAGTATCGGTGTTTTTCCAAATAAAATCGAAGGGACGAACCACAATGTTTTTTTTGATTTTATCGGTAAAGTGATTTAAATCAAATCTGATTTTAGAATATTCATCACATTTATAATTTGTTTTATTATCTGGATTATTAAACTCTTTATTAGCAATTACTTTTCTTAAAATGGCCCATGCTGGGTTTTCGCCTGGTTTTACAACAAACTCTTGTAATTGATAAAACTGAGCTGTAATTTCTATCGTTATGGTTTGTTTTTGATTTCGTTTAAAAGGAACTTTTAATGAATTATAACCCAATGATGAAATGACTAAAGAGTCTTCTTTTATTTTATCGTTACTGATTGTTATTTTAAAGTAACCAGCTGTGTCACTGGCCGTTCCAATTTGTGTGCCTTTATAAAAAACATGAATAAAAGGAACTATCTCGTTAGTCCCTTTGTCTTTAATAAAACCTTCAACGGTGGTAGTTTGAGAATAAGCCAATGGAATTATTGAAACAAGTAATAAAAAAATATAGAGTTTTTTTAAGCTCATGTAAGTATGAAGTGATTCAATAATAGTTTATGTAAAAATATAAAAAAAAGGACGTGTATTTTTTTTGATTAAAATTATTTTAGTTAAACAATTTTAATGGTAAAGAGTTTATGTTTAAATGGTTACATTTGCCTAATTCTATTAGTAAATGAATATCAAGTATAGCTTTAAAAACCATTTAAATTTAGTGACTCATACTGCTTTAGGGATGAGTTTGCCAGTTTGGATAAAGTTTTTAGCTAAGAATAAATTTGCTATTGATTTGAGAGCATTGCCTAAAGTGTTGTTTATGACAGGTAATATTGTAACAAACTCTCCATTTCAACTATATGAAACACTTAAGTACAACAAACGAATTAATCGAATTAAAGTTGAGCGACCTGTATTTATTATTGGTCACCCAAGAAGCGGCACCACTTATTTACAATATGTATTAAGCAAAGATCCTAATTTTTGTTTTTGTACAACTAATGAGGCATTAATACCAAATGCTTTTTTAAGTATTGGAGGTTTTACACGACAAATATTAAAAATGGCTATGCCAGCAACTCGTCCTCAAGATAATGTGAAGTCGGGTGCAGATAAACCAAAAGAAGAGGAATTTGCAATTGGTAGTATGTGTAATGTTTCAATGGTGCATGGGTATTATTTTCCTAAAAATATTTATAAGATATTTAATGAATCGGTTGTATTTGAAAACGATGGTGAGAAAGAGGTTAATACATGGAAAAAACACTTAGATTTTTTCGCAAAAAAAATTACCTATAAATATAAAGGAAAGCGTATTTTACTTAAAAGTCCTGCTAATACAGGTCGAGTAAAAGAAATTTTGGAGTTATATCCTGATGCTTGTTTTATTCATATTCATCGTAATCCTTATGAAGTATATCAATCTACTGAAAAATTATACGAAAAAATACTTCCTTTATTAGGCTTTCAGCAAGTTGAAAATGAGTTCATGAAAGATTTCATTATTACATCTTACGAAAAATTGTATAAAAAATATTTAGTAGATAAATTACTCATCCCAGCAAATCAATTGGTAGAAATGTCTTACATTGATTTTGTTTCATCTCCACTTGAACAATTAGAAAAAGCATATTCTCAATTAAACTTAGGTGATTTTGAGAAAGCAAAACCTTATTTGAAAGAAGAGATTAAAGACGTTGAGAATTATCAAAAGAATTCTTATTTAGGAATTGATGAATTAACAAAGAAAAGGATTAATGATAAATGGTCATTTTTCTTTGATGCATATGCTTATCAAAAAAATAGTTAGTGTATGCTTATTGATTTGTGAACGGAGTTCCATTTATCAATTCATGCTTTAGTTGATTTTCAAGAGTGTTCGCTTCAGTTTCATTTAATACTTCGTCATAATACAAAATCATTAATTGTAATTTTTCTTCAAAGCGCATAAACGCAAATGTTAATCCTGGAGGATACGTATTTGGAGGGAAGCTCAAAGCATTTAATACTTTTTGATTCCCGAATATTAAAAGCTCAGAAGGATGATCTTCTGCCAACGTAAATAAAAAACCTGAAAGAGAATCTCCTTGTGGCCCTTTAATTAGATTATAGTACCAGCCAGAAGGAATTCGTTTTAAGTAATTCATCAACACATCATATGCTTTAGGAATTCCTTTTCTTACTTGAGTTACCATTTGTTCATTAATATCTTTTACACTTTTTTCAATCGAATCCAGTAAAGAAGAATTTATTCTATAAAATAAAAATGATAAATGATTTCCTAGAAGTGGTCCCATTGCTCCTTTTTTTCTTTGATTTTGAGGAACTGGAATCCAGAAATCGTTTACAATGTTATTTCTTCGTTTTAAAATTTCTTTGACGCCTCTTGCTGCACAAGCTAAAAAGTAAGGACTCCTTCCAAATTTAGAACCTAATTTTGGAGCGATAGAATCTATCTGGATAGTTTCTTCTTTAGTAAATGTTATGACTTTTATTTTCTGTGTAACCTGTTCATAATGTGTTGTTGGACTAATTCCAGAGGTTAGTTCTTTGGATGAAGCAGATAAATAAAATTTAGCTTTAACAGCTTCTTTAAAAGTATGATAGTTTATTTTGGTTTTATAATTTTTTCCAATAAAACTTTTTTCGTTACCACCGTTATTTAATAATTTCAAGTACAAAACAGCACCGTATCCATCCATAATTAAATGATTCCATGAGAATACTAAAGTTGAGTTGCCATTACTTCTGTGTATCACATCAAAACAAAATAATGGGGCCGTATGGCTTGTGATAATTTTATTAAGAATAGAATAAGGAAGAAACGAATCGCTTTCATGAACAGTAACGTCTATCTCAATATTATTGTATGATTTCCATTTAGGAACACTAAATAAACCACTCTTATACATTGCAAAAGAGACTAGATGCTGAGTTTCTTTGCTGTTTTTTAGAGTTTGTTTAAATGCATCTACATCTAATTTGCCTTCTAATTCAAATACATATCTGCAAGTGTTTCCTGATGTGCCTTTGTTATGAATATGTTTTTCAAGAGCTAAAATAAAACAATCAGTAGCAGTTAAGCGTATATTGGTTGTTTTTTTAGAGCGACTCATAAATTACATGCACTTATAAGTGCATTCGGCTAAAGTATTGATGGATTTTAAGTTATCTGGCACTAAATCTTTATCTGAAATAGGTACATTGAATTTACGTTCAATAAATAAAACTAATTCGATAATAGACATAGAATCTATACCAATATCTTTAAATGAAGTTTCGGCAGTAATGGTAATAGAGCTATCTAAAATGGTAGTTTGAACAAACTTTACCAATTCATTGCTAATATTTTCCTTACTTATTTTTTCCATTTAACAAAAGTAAAAGTAATTGTTTTTAATTGATAATTGCTCGTTTTACACTTAATTTTATTGAATTATCTCCTTGTTTTTTTATATTTGACCTAGTTTCATTAATTAATTTTATTAAGTATTTTGAGTCCCAACATGACGAAATCTTGTGCAATTATAGGTTCTGGTATCGCTGGATTAGCTTCGGCTATTAGAATTGCATCAAAGGGCTATAAGGTTGATGTTTATGAAACAAATAGTATTGCCGGCGGAAAATTAAATGAATTCAGAAAAAATGGATACCGTTTTGACATGGGACCATCTGTTTTTACACTTCCTCAATTGATAGATGAATTATTTGTTTTATGTGGCAAAAATCCACGAGACTATATTTCATACACCCATTTAAAAACTCCATTTAAATATTTTTACGAAGATGGAACCGTTATTAATGCTTATAGTGACGTAGATAAATTTGGTGATGAGATAGAGTTAAAAACAAAAGACACAAAAAAAGCGTTTAAACGTTATTTAAAAGATATTGAAACAAAATATAAAATAACGAATGAAGTATTTATAGAGAACTCTTTACACATCGCTAAGAATTTTTTAAATAAACGTACAGCTTATGGGGTATTAAATTTTCATAAGATTGATGCTTTTAAATCCATGAATGATGGAAATAAATCATTTTTTAAAGACAGAAAAGTTATTCAGCTATTAAATAATTACGCCAATTATGTTGGGTCTAACCCTTTTGTAGCACCAGCAACATTGAATGTTATACAACATTTAGAAATAAACTTAGGGACTTATTTGCCAGATAAAGGGATGTACTCTATTATTTGTGCTTTAGTTAAGTTAGCCGAAGAAATGGGAGTTACCTTTTATTATAATACAACTGTTGAAGAAATTATTACGGAACCAGATTCAAAAAAAAGAAAGATTGTTGGCTTAAAAACCAAGAATCATGAACTCATAAAATATAATAAGATCGTTAGTAATATGGATATTTACTATACGTTTAAAAAATTATTGCCAAAAGAAAATGCGCCTGAGCATATTTTAAATCAACCTAAATCAAGTTCTTTAATTGCCTTTTTTTGGGGAGTAAAAAACACCTACGAAAAATTGAATACTCATAATATGCTTTTTTCTGCAGATGATGAAACAGAGTTTAAAACGGTATTTGAAAATAATAGTTTAAGTGACGATCCCTCAATTTACATTTACGTTTCATCTAAACATGTGAAAGGAGACGCGCCTGAAGGCTGTGAGAATTGGTTTTTGTTTATAACCGTTCCTAATGATCAAGGACAAAATTGGGATGAGTTAGTTGTAAAAGCTAGAAAAAGTGTTGTAGAAAAAATTAATCGTATTTTAAATACAGATATTGAAAAATATATTGAGATTGAAGAAACGTTAACACCAGCTAAAATAAAAGAAAGTTATTCCACGCCTTTTGGTGCGATATATGGAAATAGCTCTCATAATAAATTCGCCGCTTTTTTCAGGCATTCTAATTTTTCGAAAAAAGTTAATGGATTATACTTTGTTGGTGGAAGTGTACATCCAGGAGCTGGAATACCCTTGTGTTTGAATTCAGCAAAAATTATGGATAAAATTTTTAAGGTTTAGTATTTGATGATTTTTCATCATATACTTCATCAAAGAATTTTTTTGGAACCCAAAGCATACCGTAACAAATATCATTTTCTTTTTTATAATCAGCTTTAGCATCATATTGATGATGTGCTTTGTGTCCATTTCTTAAGGCAATTAAAAATTTATTTTTTGTATGACTTAATACATTAATACGTTTATGAATTAGTCCGTCATGAATCATAAAATAACAGAATCCATAAAGCGTCACGCCAATTCCCATGTATAACCTAAAATCACAGCCGTCCATGATGCCAAACATCATTAATAGCCAACTTGGAATGAAAAATATAAACGCGAAAAAATCATTTTTTTCAAATTTTTTATTGTGCGGTATATGATGGTCTTTGTGTAAGTACCACAAAAAGCCATGCATAACATATTTGTGCAAACTCCAAGCAACTAATTCCATTAGTATAAAAGTTCCTAATATAATTAATGCATTTAAAAAATATACCATTTAAAAAAGCGAGTTTTGTTATTAATTTTAGAATGTAAATTTAGGAATCTTTTCTGCTTTTTAGAATCGAAAAAACATGATAAATCTTATATTTCAGACTACTATTGTGTAAAGTTAGATTAATTTTGGTATCCAAAATTTTTCAAGTTTGAGTCGTTACTTCTCCAATCTTTAGCAACTTTCACAAAAAGTTCTAAAAATATTTTTTTACCAAAAAAAGTTTCAGCATCTATTCGGGCTCTGGTACCCACTTTTTTCAAAGCTTCACCTTTATGCCCAATAATGATCCCTTTTTGGCTATCACGCTCTACGATAATATCGGCTTGTATTTTTAAAATAGATTCTTCGTCTTTAAAAGAGTTCACAACTACTTCAACGCTGTAAGGAATTTCTTTTTTGTATTGTAATAATATTTTTTCACGAATGATTTCAGAAACGAAGAATTTCTCTGGCTTATCAGTTAAGGTATCTTTATCGTAAAACGCTTCTCCAACTGGTAATAGTTGGGTAATGCGATACATAACAGTTTCTAAATTAAATTTCTTTAAGGCAGAGATAGGAATGATTTCGGCATTTGGTAATTTCTCTTTCCACTCAGCTAATTTTGCATCCAGTACTTCCTGAGTAGCCATATCAATTTTATTTAATAGTAATAAAACTGGTGTTTTTGTGACTTTTAATTTCTCTAAATATTTTTCGTCTAAAATAATATCTTCGTAAATGTCTACTATTAATAAAAACACATCGGCATCACTAAAAGCAGAAACAACAAACTCCATCATTTTTTCTTGAAGTTTGTAGTTAGGTTTTAAAATACCAGGGGTATCAGAAAATACAATTTGGTAATCATCACCACTCACAATGCCCATAATACGATGACGGGTAGTTTGTGCTTTAGAGGTAATGATGCTTAGTTTTTCTCCAACTAATACATTCATTAAGGTTGATTTGCCAACATTAGGGCAACCAATGATGCTTACAAAGCCTGATTTATGTGCGGAATGTGAAATAGTTTTATTTTTTATTTGTTTACAAAGAAAAGAATTATATCTTTGCACCGCAATAAAAAAACGTTCTTTTTTAAATTAAAATAATTACCCTAATACTTTAAGTATTAAGCACATATTGCGGGATAGAGCAGGGGTAGCTCGTTGGGCTCATAACCCAAAGGTCGGGTGTTCGAATCACTCTCCCGCTACCATTGAAAAAGCCTCGGTTATTACTGAGGCTTTTTCGTTTTATTTCACTTGTATCAACTCTGTATTTTCAATAATTTCTTTTAATGCTTCATAAAGCATATCTAAATCTTTTTGAGTATTAAATACTTGTATGCTATATCTTAAATACACATCATTGCCATGTCTCATCACGGGTATTTCTATTTTGTAAGCTTCAAATAAATCTCGTTGAAGCGTTTCAGGTTCTGTTGTATGAATTGGTATACTAAACATTTGTCCTAAAAATTCATCGGTTAAAGGACATAAAGGTTTTGTTCCCAGTAATTCGCAAAAGCGCAAAGCGTTGTCTCTTACTAATTTTCTACAAGCAGCGGCATGTTTATTCCAATCATGTGTATTTAAAAACTCAATGGCTTTAGGGATGGTTAAAAAGGCTGAAAAATCTCTGGTACCTTGTAATTGGTGATAATCTAAAAATTGAGAATGAGATGGCATAGCACTTTCAAATCCCCAACTGATAATTAATGGATCTACCCATTGTTGTTGCTCTTTGTTTACGTATAAAAATGAACAGCCTTTTGGTGCCATCATCCATTTATGACAGGCGCCAGTGTATATATCAGCTTTTAAATCTGATAAATTTAAAGGAATATGGGCTGGTACATGTGCTCCATCTACAATGGTTAACAATCCTTTTTCTTTGGCTATTTCACAAATTTCTTTTACTGGTAAAATTAAAGCCGTTGAACTAGTGATTTGACTGATAAAAATAACTTTAGTGTTTTTTGTAAGTCCTTTAAAAAATTGATCTATAAAAGCTTCTTTTGTTGTTAAAGGCAGTTCAATATGTTGACGAACATACTTTGCCCCTTTTTGTTTGCAATAGTAGTTCCATGTTTTATCCATGGCGCCATATTCTAAATCTGTGGTTAAGATTTCGTCACCAGCTTTCAAATCAATGCATTTGGCAATGATATTGATAGCATAGGATGGATTCATTGTAAACACTAAATCGTCTGCATGGCAATTAATATAAGCTCCCAAGGCTTCTCTCGATTCTTTTAAATATTTGTAACCATTTACAGTAATAAATTGAACGGGTTCGGTTTCCAGTTCTAATTGCCATTTTTGATAATCTTCAAAAATGGGTTTAGGACAGGCGCCAAACGAACCAAAATTTAAAAAAGTAATATTAGGATTAATTAAAAATTGAGATTTTAAGTTTTGTTGTTGCATCGTTTTTTGTTTATATAGTTATGTATGTCACTTCGAGCGTAGTCGAGAAGCAGATTGGAAATTTCTCGACTCCCTGTCTGCCGACAAGGCAGGCGCTCGAACAGACAGGTTTGAGAATGATTCTATAAAATACCTTTCGGTATTACTTTCATGACTGTTGTTTTTAAATTTTTCTTTAAAGTGGCTTTCGCATCTGGATTAAACATTAAAGTGGTTTCCCATGCATTTTCTGGTTTTAACTCTTCTTCCATTTCTTGTTGCACATCTTTTGTTATTGCTTCAGAATGAATAATGGTCACACATTCAGTATTTAAATTTGCACTTCTTGGATCTAAGTTAAATGTTCCAATGACAGTTATTTTTCCATCAATCACCATAGATTTAGCATGTAAACCAAAGATGGGAGTATGGTGTAATTTTTTTTGTAGAGCACCTGTTAATATTTTTAATCTTACGGCGGCATCTGGTTTAAATTCAAAAATCCGAACTCCTGTTTCTAACAATTGCTTTCTGTCTCTTTGATAGCCACTAAAAGCTTCTAAGTTATCGGTGGAAGCCATGCTGTTAGTAAGGATAGTTATTTTTACACCTCGCTGAGTGGCTTCTTTAAATAATTGTTTTCCTACATCTGTTGTAATTAAATAGGGAGATTGAATGATAATGGATTCTTTAGCTTGTTTCACTAGGTTTATTAGAGCATCAGTAGTAACGCCGCCTCCGCCTAATCCTTTAGAACCATCGTTTTTTCCTGGAATGTCTGATACAAATTCTACACTATCTACCCATTGTAATTTACCAGATTTTTGAATCATTTCAAAGGCTGTAGGGATTTGTTTTATTTTTTCTCGAACTTGAGGCCAAAAATTATTGGAGTCGCAAGCATATTGATGTAAATTATCAAAACGATTTGCTTGTGTATAATTATATTGAGTTGTATCAATTAATGATTTTACTTCTTTCACATAAGCACTATTCCAAAACAATTCAAATGATTGTTGGATTTTATGAGTAACCCCGCCAATTAATAGGACATCTCTGTCCCTAAAATTATACTCATGATCATAATCAAAATATTCATCTGCTATATTTCTTCCACCTGTAATAACCACTTTACCATCAACTGTAAACGTTTTATTATGCATGCGTTGATTAGCGCCTCTGAAATCATGCGTTAATTTTGATACTTTGTCACTTAAATTTTTACCAATATTAGTAGAGGGATTATAAATTTTTATTGAGATATTTTCGTGAGAATCTAAGGTCAGTAATTTTTGTTCATCAGCTTCAACCATAATATCATCAACCAATATGCGAACTTTCACACCTCTGTCTGCTGCCCTCACTAAATAATCTGCAGCAATTAATCCTACATTATCGGCAGTAAAAATAAAATATTGAATATCTATTGTATGTTCAGCATATTCACTTAGCCAGGCTCGAGTAACCATCGAGCCATCACCATCTTCTAAAACATAAACTCCCGTTTTGTGTTTCATTAAATCAGATAATGAATCTAGTTTTTTTGATAGGTGAATACTTGTATCTCTATGTATGGAAGAACAAAAATCTTTTTTAAATTCGCCAATGGTAGTTTCTTCGTTTACATCATTACATGCGAAAAAAAGTAGTGAGCTAATAAGTGAAATAATAGGTAACTTCATAAATTAAAAATACTAAAATATACTCATTTTTTAGTATGAAGAGAATGTTTCCTTAGAAATTCAAAAAAAGTATTGCGAGAATAGTAAAACTGTTAAAAGTTAGTTTTTCAATTTTCTTAACAATGCGCTTTGCCTCCGAAAAATTTCTTTACTTTTAAAACTAAAGAGAAACAATTATTTTACAGAAATGAAAAAACAATTATTACTAATTATAGTATTTATAACATTTACAATATCCTTATTTTCTCAATCGGCTTGGAGTTTAAGACTTAAAAGTAAAGTTGAACTTCGTTCATATAGATTAACCAATAAAGTTGAAATGGCAGAAGCTAGTTTAGCGGGTGCTACCATTACATTGTATAAAGGATCAACGGTAGTGGTTCAAATGCAAAGTGATGGAAATGGCGAATTTATTATAGAGGTGCCCGCCAACGGCGATTTTGTTTTAGCCGTTAGTTATGCGGGATGTAACACAAAGAGATTTGCTATTTCTACCATGGGAGTTCCAGAGGCAATCGCTAATGATAAATATACTCCGTCTTTTGGTATTGAAGGTGTAATTATGGCTAGGGCGTTTCCAACGATTGATTATTCAATCTTGTCTCAACCCTTAGCAAAGATTCGTTATGTAGAGAAAGGAAAAAAATTTGATGATGATGAATTATACACAAATCAAATGTTAGGGTCATTATCTCAATTAAGAAATGCAGAAAATGTGTTACTAGAGAGTTTTACTTCTACAAATAATGCTGGAGATATAGCTTTAGCAAAAGGAGATTGTCCTTTGGCAAAAACTAATTATGAAAAAGCAATGACCATAATAACTGGTGAAAGATATCCAGCAGATCAATTAATTAAGGTTGGTAATTGTTTAAAAGAAAAGGAATTAGCGGCAAAGAAAGCCGCCGAAGAATTGGCAGCAAAAAAGGCAGCTGAAGAAAAAGCAGCCCAAGAAAAGTTAGCAGCAGAAAAGAAAGCCGCTGAAGAATTAGCAGCTAAGAAGGCAGCGGAAGAAAAAGCCGCACAAGAAAAGTTAGCAGCAGAGAAAGCCGCCGAAGAA